>NZ_MJDM01000004.1:0-173495 GCF_008452795.1 Klebsiella sp. AqSCr | reverse complement strand
CTGTGCCGGCTGCACCTCCGGCTCCGGCAGCGGCTTACGCGGATGAAACGCCAGGGCACGCAGCAGCGTCATTTCGACGCCCATCCGCCGGTCCGGGGCGTAAGGCAGCTCTTTGCGGCCAATCAGCAGCGTTTGGTAGTAGAGCTGAACGTCGCCGGGCGGTACGGTTCGCGCCAGTTCGCGCATCCGCACTTCGACCGCGGCCATGTCGGCGCCCAGCGCCGAAGGCGACAGCTGAACCATGGCGATGCGGTGCAGCAGGCTCTGCATCTCGACCAGCAGCGCCTCCCACTCGACGCCGCGTGCGGCGGCGTCATTGACGCCCGCCATGACCCGCTCGCCGTCGGCAGCAACCAGCGCTTCAATCAGCGACAGCGCCTGATCGTCATCAAGGGTGCCGAGCATGGTGCTCACCGATGCGGCCGTCAGCTGCCCTTCCCCACTGGCAATCGCCTGATCGGTCAGGCTTAAGGCATCGCGCAGGCTGCCATCGGCCGCCCGCGACAACAGCTGCAGCGCGCGGGGCTCAAAGGCAATCTGCTCTTCGCCAAGAATATGCTCCAGCTGATGGCGGATCTGTTCAACGTCCAGCGCCTTCAGGTGGAACTGCAGGCAGCGGGATAAGATCGTTACCGGCAGCTTCTGCGGATCCGTTGTCGCCAGCAGGAATTTGACGTGCGCCGGCGGCTCCTCCAGCGTTTTTAACAACGCGTTGAAGCTGTGACGCGACAGCATATGGACTTCGTCGATGAGATAGACCTTAAAGCGGCCGCGGGCCGGCGCGTACTGGACGTTGTCCAGCAGATCGCGGGTATCTTCGACTTTGGTTCGCGAGGCGGCGTCAATCTCAATCAGATCGACAAAGCGCCCCTGTTCAATTTCCCGGCAGTTATCGCACACGCCGCAGGGGGTGGCGGTGATGCCGGTTTCACAGTTTAACCCTTTCGCCAGCAGACGGGCGATGGAGGTCTTCCCGACCCCGCGGGTACCGGAAAAAAGATAAGCGTGATGAATGCGCCCTAACGACAAGCCGTTCGCCAGTGCGGTCAGCACATGTTCCTGGCCGACGACGTCAGCAAAGGTTTGTGGGCGCCATTTACGGGCTAAGACCTGATAACTCATGGGCTGGCTCTGAAACGCTGGAAGGTGAAATCACGAAGGGGTCATGCTATCACAGCCCCGCCCGATCGGCGAGGCTATGTGGAGGGATTTGCTTAGTGGCCCGGGAACGGCACCAGACTGTAGCAGTGGATCCCCAGCTTCTCCAGGCGCTGTTCGCCGCCCAGATCGAAGAGATTGATAATGAAAGCGGCATCGTGCACTTCGCCACCGAGGCGGCGGATCAGTTTGACCGTGGCGTCGATAGTGCCGCCGGTCGCCAGCAGATCGTCAACCACCAGCACTTTATCGCCCGGTTTAATGGCGTCAACGTGGATCTCCAGCTGATCGGTGCCATACTCCAGCTCATAGGTCTCGGCGATGGTTTCACGCGGCAACTTACGCGGCTTGCGTACCGGAACAAAGCCCACGCCCAGCGCCAGCGCGACCGGGGCGCCAAACAGGAAGCCACGCGCCTCAGTCCCTACCACTTTGGTAATACCCGCGTCTTTGTAGCGCTCGGTCAGCAGTTCAATGCTAAGCGCGTAGGCCTTCGGGTCTTCCAGTAAGCTGGTGACATCGCGGAAAAGAATGCCAGGTTTTGGATAATCCTCGATACTCTGGATGCTGTTCTTCAGATATTCAAGCTGCTGTGCAGTTGCGGTCATAAGTGTATGCCTGATTGAAACGGTATTACCCACGGGCGTGCAAAAGGGGCCAAAGAAACATTTGTTTAACCTTTGACCAGGCTTGCCCGCGCTCGAAAACGCCAGAATTTACTGGCTGTCGGCAACAATTGCAACAGGCATTATTGCGCATCAGTGCTTTTGTTGCTTTGCGTCAACCACCGGAATGCGCCACATAAAGATCAGCAGACAGGCCAGAATGACCAACAGCATGATGCGCACCCACGTAAGCTTAACCAGCCATAGCGAAATAGCAAAAGTCACCACGATCATCACAATGGCGCGCGGTTTAGCGCCGCGAGGCATGGCGCGGTACTGTTGCCAGTGGCGAAGATAGCCGCCAAACCAGGAGCGATACAGCAGCCACTGGTGAAAGCGCGGCGATGAGCGGGCAAAGCACCAGGCGGCGAGCAGAATAAACGGCGTCGTCGGCAGCAACGGTAAGAAGACGCCCAGCGTACCCAACGCTACCGCCAGCCAGCCGATAATGGTTAAAATAACAGGTGGCATAATGCGAATCGTTATCAAACAGATGAGGCTACTGTAGCACAGTTGGCTGACGGAAAATGGAGGGGGTTGGTGAAAACTGCTCAACTTTTACAAACGCTGAACGACCAGCTGAGTGAGCTGGCCGCGCTGGTGGCGCCGCTGGCGGAGCACGCGACCCTCAGCCCGCGCTTTGACCGCCAGCTCTTCCACACCCGCAGCACGCTGATGCAGGCCTATCTGGCGGAAGCCCAACACAACTTTAACCAGCTCCGCCAGGCCGTCGAGCGCCAGCAGCTGCCGCAAGTGGTCTGGATTGCCGAGCGTCTGGCGGCACAAATCGCCGCGCTGCGCCGTGAAACCGCCACCTGGTCCTTGCGCAGTTGGGACCACGCGTCGCCAACGTTGAGCCGCTGGCAGCGCCGTCGCCTGCAGCATCAGGAGTATGAGCGCCGCCTGCTGGCGATGCGCGACCAACGCCAGCGTCAGCTGGCGCAGGCGACCAGCCTTGACGAGCAGCAGCGGCTGGGGAAAGAAGTTGAAGCCTACAGCGGCCGGTTGGCGCGCTGCCGACAGGCGCTGGACAAGATTGAAAACGTACTGGCGCGGCTGACGCGCTAACAGGAGAGCCCGATGTCGCTGGAAAATGCATCCGATGAGGTCAAACTGGCCGTCGATTTAATCATGTTGCTGGAATCGCATCAGATCCCGGCGCAAACCGTGCTGAGCGCGCTGGAAATTGTCCGGCGGGATTATGCAAACAAGTTAAAAAACGCGGAAAGCGGGTCGCAAAACCCAGAGAAGTAGGATGTTGTCTCCGGCAGTGTGCTGGCAGTCTGGTCCTCTGCGCATGACGCCACTGGAGACAATATTGATGGAAAAAGTCAGTCAAACCCCACACGACGCGGTGTTTCGCCAGATGCTCATGCATCAGGCGGTCGCGAAGGATTTTTTGCAGTTGTACCTCCCCGCGCCGTTTCTGGCGATCTGCGAACTGGATTCGCTGCAGCTGGTCTCCGGTAGCTTTGTTGAAGAGGACCTGCGCGCCAGCTATTCCGATATCCTTTACTCACTGCGCACGCGTCATGGACCGGGCTATGTGTACGCGCTGATTGAGCACCAGAGTACCCCGGACAAGCTGATGGCGTTTCGCCTGCTGCGCTATGCGCTGGCCGCCATGCAGCGTCATCTGGACGCCGGCCACGACACTCTGCCGCTGGTGGTGCCGATTCTGTTTTATCACGGCAAAGTGAGCCCCTGGCCCTGGGCCCGCAACTGGCAACAGCTATTCGCCGATCCGGCGCTGGCGAAGGCGCTCTATAGCAATGATTTTCCGCTGGTGGACCTCACCGTAATGCCAGATAATCAGATCGCCCGTCATCGGCGGATGGCCATGCTGGAGCTGCTGCAAAAGCATATCCGCCATCGCGATCTGGCCGAGCTGCAGGTGCCGCTGATTACGCTGATGACGCAAGGCTATCTGACAGAAGCGCAGCTGAATACGCTGCTGCGCTATATGTTGCAGGCGGGAACTACGGAACATCCGGGGGCCCTGATCCGCACGCTGGCGGCGCAGTCGCCCAGGCATAAGGAGCTGATGATGACCATTGCCGAATGGCTGGAAGAGAAAGGCCGTAAACAGGGACAGCAAGAGGGTGAGCAGGAAGCTACCCGCAGCATCGCCGCCAGAATGCTGGCGCGCGGCCTCGAACGTCAAACCGTGCAGGAGCTCACCGGGCTGAGCGATGAAGAACTCGCCGCGCTGGCGCCCTGATACAGCAGGGGCGGCTTTGCGCCGCCCCTCTTCGATCAGGACGCGGTGGTGGGCGCCAGATCGTCGCCTTTCCCGTCCCGTTTCACTTCGGTAACTTCATCGCCTTTTTCATTGCGCAGATGAACTTCCAGCTGGTTAAAGGCAATGTTGATGTCATTCTCCCGGCACAGGCGGTCGATGGCGCGGTTGAGCTCATCCACCGTGTAGCTGCGATCGCGCAGTTCACGAACATACAGACGCAGTTCATGATCCAGGGTACTGGCCCCGAAGGTGGTGAAGAAAACCGCTGGCGCCGGCTCCTGCATCACTTTCGGATGATCGTGCGCGGCCTTCAGCAGCACCTCTTTCACCTTATCCAGGTCTGAGCCATAGGCGACGCCGAGGCGGATCACCACCCGGGTCACGGTGTCGGAGAGCGACCAGTTGATCAAGCGCTCGGTAACGAACGCCTTGTTCGGGATAATCACCTCTTTGCGATCGAAGTCGGTGATGGTGGTGGCGCGAATACGGATTTTGCTTACCGTCCCCGAGAAGGTTCCGATAGTGACCGTATCCCCAATGCGCACCGGACGTTCGAACAGAATGATAAGGCCGGAGACAAAGTTACCAAAGATCTCCTGCAGACCAAAACCTAAACCAACCGACAGCGCGGCCGCCAGCCATTGCAGTTTATCCCAGGAGACGCCCAGCGCCCCGAATACCGTCATCGCCCCGATAGCGATAATCGCATAGTTGAGAATGGTGGTGATGGCGTAGGAGGTCCCCTGACGCATGTTGAGCCGCGACAGCACCAGCACCTCCAGCAAACCCGGCAGGTTGCGGATCAGCGCCCAGGCGACCATTGACGCCACAATGGCGAACAACAAACTGCCCATCGTCACGCTGCGCACCACGCTGGCCCCCGCCTCGGTGCCGTTGTAGTGCCAGAGGGTAATGCTGTCGAGGTAGGCGAAAACGGTGATCAAATCAGACCAAATCGCCCAGAACATCACCGCGAACAGCGCGACCATCACCAACATGGTGATGCGCAGCGTCTGCTGGTTGACCTGCTCGAGAGCGATAGTTGGCTCTTCCTGCGGCTCGGCGCCTTCCGCCCCTTCCTTCACCAGATGTTGACGGCGCGCCAGCGCGCGGCGCCAGGCGATACGCCGCGCCGCCACGCTCAGGCCACGCAGCACGGTCTGGTACAGCAGGTTCCAGATCATCACCAGATACACGGTCTCGATCCAGCGTCCCGCCAGACGCAGCGTCGTGTAGAAGTAGCCGGTTGCCGTCAGCACCATCAGGGCCACCGGAACGATAGACAACACCGTGATCGTCAGCAGGCGCAGGCTGTGCGACTCTTTATCGCGCCAACTTTCCCGGCACATCGGCCAAACCAGCACCGCGATCAGCAGTAAGTTGAAGAAAATCACCAACTGCCCCAGCACGTCGTCCATCAGGTTCAGCGGCGACAGTTCGGAAATCACCGACCAGAAATTCAGCGGCAGCAGCGCCAGGCTGACGCGAACAATCTGCCGCCGCCAGTGGCTGGTCAACTGCGCCGGCATATTAAAGTGGTTGACCGCGACGCCGTTCTTTTCCAGCACTTTCCAGCACAGGCCAAATACCAGCCAGAACATAGCCAGCTTTTTACTGTACGCCCACAGCAGTCCGCTAATATTTAACTGCATGGTGAGTAAGATCAGACCGATAGCCAGAATCAACAGTACCACCGGTAAGGCGCGGATCAGATCGATCAGGATCGCCTTCGGCGTATGCAGTTGGGTATCGTTGCGCAGCTGTCCCACCTGGGAAGCAAGCTTTGCCTGATAATCCTTGAGCCACTGCAGACGCCAGCGGATGAGGCCGGCAATCAACAGCAGCGGTAAACCGGCCAGGAAAGCGACAAACACCGCAGGCCACGCTTTTTCCCAGTTCACGGTGATTTTCATCGCCTTAAACTGACCTTTCAGCGCCTCCGGGAAGGCCTTAATCCACTCCCAGTCCATCGGTTTATTGCTGTTCACCCAGAAAATTTGCTGGGTCAGAATTTCCTTCAGACTGCTCGAGACGCTCATCAGCTGCTGCTGGTTGATCTGCAGGTTGATGGCCATCATCAGCTGGTTGCCCAACTGTTTGTTGAACTGATCAAGCAGTTCGCGACGCATGTCGATCACTTCCAGTAGCGCGGCGTGGACTTCATCGTTCACTTCGCTGCTGTGCCCCTCCTCCAGTTTGGCGACAAAGGCATCGCTCTGGAACAGCGCGTCGCGCTGCTGGTTCACCTCAAACTGTTCAAGCCGCAGGTCGGCGATGCGGTTGGTCATATCCTGCAGCTCATCCGCCGACGGTAATGTCTGTTGCTGTTGGTAAAGAATACGCGACAGCAGCAGGCTCCCCCGCAGAACTGAAATTTGCTCTTTAATATCCCGTTCAGACTGCAGCGCGCGGTCGAGCCAGTTTTTGACCTGGATATTGCGCTGCACCAGCTGGTTACCGTTCTCTGTTGCCTGGATCAGCTTCTCGCTGAGCTGATGGTTAATATCCAGCTCCTGCTTGACCAGCGGGTTGGCCTGAATACGCGCCGTTTCGTCGGGGGTAACCGCCTCCTGGGCGGTTTTCTCGGTCAGGGTCAGCCGTTTGCTGTTCACGGCCTCCTGCAGCAGCTGTAGCTGATGCTCCAGCCGGTTGCTCCAGGCGGTGACGTAGTCACGCTGCTTCTGCAGGGTATCCTGCAGGATAGTGTTGCCTTCGAGGCTCTTGCGCTGTTGCTCGATCTGCGCGTTGAGCAATGCCTGTTGAGCCTGCAACAGCACCTGCTGGGTCGGGCGTAGGGTCTCGTCGCCCACCGAGGTACCATTCAGACGATTGCGGATCTGCTGCAGCTGCTGGGAGGCGTTGAACATCGCATTTTGCACGCGTTCCGGCTGCGTTTGCAGGGAAACCAGTTGGCTGTTATAGGTCGCCAGATCGTTTTGCGCATTCTGCAGATCGTCCAGCGTCTGGGTGACGCGCGACTCCAGCTGACGCAGGGAGAGCGTACTTAGCGTTTTGCGCGTCGCTTCGTCGTTCGGGACATCGCTCAGGTTATTGAGGCTCTCCACCGCCTGGCGCAGCTTCGCCGGCGCCTGCTCGACCTGCTGTCGCAGCTGTGCCGTCTCGCTTTTGATACGCTCGATTTTATCCAGCGTTTCCAGCGTCTGAGTCAGATCCTGCTGGACCAGTTTGTCCTGCGGAGTCAGTTCTTTTTGCTTGTTTAACGTATTGAGCTGGCTCTGCACCTCTGCCCGATCGGGGAGATCCGCGGCGCGGCCCTGGACTGGGCTGAAAAGGCCAATAAAACAGAGCAGCGTGATAATAAAGATGAACGTGGCGCGTTGCCTGGAGATCGTGTGCAGCATAGTTAATATGAATGAATGCAAATACCGGAGAATACCGGGGGTCGTCGCAAGCGCGCAGAATAGCACTTCTCAGCGCTGGCGAATAGCGGCGGACGGCGCTAAAAATTCACGCCCATCCGCGCGCTACCTTTAAGCTGACAAGCTCTCCGGGCCGCGTAGCGTCGGGCAGAATTGATACATCTCCAGCAGAATAGCGACGTAGTCCCGCGCTTCCGCATGCAGGTCGAACGAATCGGGGGCAAACAGCCAGTTTTCCATCAGCCCGGAAAGGTAGCTGCGCATTAACACGGCCGCCCGCCGGGTGAGTAAATTGGCGGGCAGCAGCTTCGCCGCGATGCACTCTTTCAAGGTCTGCTCGATACGCTCATAACTCGCCAGGGAGAGCTGCCGCTGGGCCTGCTGCACCACGGTCATTTCACCGACGAACTCACACTTATGATAGATAATCTCCATCATTAATCGTCGACGTTCTTCTGTCACTGTCGCTTCAAGAACATAGACTAGAATCTCCCTGATAACTGAGAGTGGATCGTTGGGGAATTTTGCCCGATACTCAATTTCGAGATCGCTAATACTGGCGTCTGACAGCTCCCAAATTTCGTTGAATAAATCTGATTTATTCTTGAAATGCCAGTAGATAGCCCCCCTCGTTACACCCGCAGCTTTTGCAATTGTTGCCAACGAGGTAGATGATACGCCTTGCTGCGAAAACAGACGCAGAGCAACATCCAGAATCAGTTGCCGGGTTTCACGTGCCTGTTGTTTGGTTTTTCGTGCCATAGGTTAATGACTTTACAGAGGTTACGTTTACATACATTTGTGAATGTATGTACCATAGCATGACCATAATAGAAAGACTGTAGTGGGTTTGTGGTTGTTTGAGCCACTGAACATTTTGAAATTGGACACTCGAGGTTTACATATGAACAAAAACAGAGGGTTAACGCCTCTGGCGGTCGTTCTGATGCTCTCAGGCAGCTTAGCGCTAACAGGATGTGACGATAAACCGGCTCAACAGGGAGCCCAGCACATGCCGGAAGTCGGTATTGTGACGCTCAAATCCGCACCTCTACAAATAACCACCGAACTGCCAGGCCGCACCAGCGCCTATCGCATTGCGGAAGTCCGTCCTCAGGTCAGTGGCATTATTTTAAAACGTAACTTCGTGGAAGGTAGCGATATCCAGGCCGGCGTCTCCCTGTATCAGATCGATCCAGCCACCTATCAGGCCAGCTATGACAGCGCCAAAGGCGACCTGGCAAAAGCCCAGGCGGCGGCAAACATGGATCAACTGACGGTCAAGCGTTATCAGAAACTGTTGGGCACCAAATATATTAGTCAACAAGACTACGATACCGCCGTTGCGACGGCGCAGCAGAGCAATGCGGCCGTGGTCGCGGCGAAAGCGGCCGTTGAAACCGCGCGCATCAATCTGGCCTACACCAAAGTCACCTCGCCGATCAGCGGCCGGATTGGTAAATCCGCCGTGACCGAAGGGGCGCTGGTACAGAATGGTCAAACGACCGCCCTGGCAACCGTTCAGCAGCTGGATCCGATCTATGTTGACGTCACCCAGTCGAGCAATGATTTCCTGCGCCTGAAGCAGGAGCTAGCCGACGGCCGCCTGAAACAGGAAAACGGCAAAGCGAAAGTGGAGCTGGTGACTAATGACGGTCTTAAGTATCCGCAGTCCGGCACGCTGGAATTCTCGGATGTCACCGTCGATCAGACCACCGGCTCAATCACGCTACGCGCTATTTTCCCGAACCCGGATCACACCCTGCTTCCGGGGATGTTCGTCCGTGCCCGTCTGGAAGAAGGGATTAACCCTGACGCCCTGCTGGTACCGCAACAGGGTGTTACCCGTACGCCGCGCGGCGACGCCAGCGTCATGGTAGTGGGGGAAGGCGATAAAGTTGAAGTCCGCCAGGTCACTGCTTCTCAGGCGATCGGCGATAAATGGCTGGTCACTGACGGTCTGAAATCCGGCGATCGCGTTATCGTCACCGGCCTGCAAAAAATCAAACCAGGTGTGCAGGTAAAAGCGCAGGAAGTAGCTTCTGATGATAAACAGCAAGCCGCAGGCAACGCGCCATCAGAACAAACCAAGTCTTAACTTAAACAGGAGCCGTTAAGACATGCCTAATTTCTTTATCGATCGCCCCATATTTGCATGGGTGATCGCCATTATCATCATGCTGGCTGGGGGATTATCGATCCTCAAATTGCCGGTGGCGCAATATCCGACGATTGCGCCGCCAGCAATTTCCATTACCGCCATGTACCCCGGTGCTGACGCCGAAACGGTGCAGAACACCGTAACTCAGGTTATCGAACAGAATATGAACGGTATCGATCACCTGATGTACATGTCCTCAAATGGCGACTCCACCGGTACGGCAACCATTACGCTGACCTTCGAATCCGGTACCGATCCGGATATCGCCCAGGTTCAGGTTCAGAACAAGCTGGCGCTGGCGACGCCTCTGCTGCCGCAAGAAGTACAGCAGCAAGGGATTAGCGTTGAGAAAGCGTCCAGCAGCTTCCTGATGGTTGTCGGCGTCATTAACACCAACGGCACCATGAACCAGGACGATATTTCGGACTACGTGGCGGCCAACATGAAGGATCCGATTAGCCGTACCAGCGGCGTCGGCGACGTTCAGCTATTCGGTTCCCAGTATGCGATGCGTATCTGGATGGATCCAAACAAACTGAACAACTTCCAGCTTACGCCGGTGGATGTGATCAGCGCCCTGAAAGCGCAGAACGCCCAGGTGGCCGCGGGCCAGTTAGGCGGTACGCCGCCGGTGAAAGGCCAGCAGCTTAACGCCTCGATCATCGCGCAGACGCGTCTGACCAATACGGAAGAGTTTGGCAACATCCTGCTGAAGGTGAACCAGGACGGTTCCCAGGTTCGTCTGCGTGATGTCGCCAAAATTGAGCTGGGCGGCGAAAGCTATGACGTAGTGGCGAAGTTTAACGGCCAGCCGGCATCCGGTCTGGGTATTAAACTGGCTACCGGCGCGAACGCGCTGGATACCGCCAACGCTATTCGCGCTGAACTGGCGAAGATGGAGCCGTTTTTCCCGTCGGGGATGAAGATCGTTTACCCGTATGACACCACCCCGTTCGTGAAAATTTCTATTCACGAAGTGGTTAAAACGCTGGTGGAAGCGATCATCCTGGTGTTCCTGGTCATGTATCTGTTCCTGCAGAACTTCCGCGCCACCCTGATCCCCACCATCGCGGTACCGGTGGTCCTGTTAGGCACCTTCGCGGTGCTGGCGGCGTTTGGCTTCTCGATAAACACCCTGACGATGTTCGGGATGGTGCTCGCCATCGGCCTGTTGGTGGATGACGCCATCGTGGTGGTAGAGAACGTCGAGCGCGTGATGGCGGAAGAGGGTCTGCCGCCGAAAGAAGCGACGCGTAAATCGATGGGACAGATTCAGGGCGCGCTGGTAGGTATCGCTATGGTGCTGTCGGCGGTATTTATCCCGATGGCGTTCTTCGGCGGCTCAACCGGGGCCATCTATCGCCAGTTCTCCATCACTATCGTTTCCGCGATGGCGCTGTCGGTACTGGTGGCGTTAATCCTGACGCCGGCGCTGTGCGCCACGATGCTGAAACCCATTCAGAAAGGCAGCCATGGCGCGACCACCGGCTTCTTCGGCTGGTTTAACCGCATGTTTGATAAGAGCACGCACCATTACACCGACAGCGTAGGCAACATTCTGCGCAGCACCGGTCGTTATCTGGTGCTGTATCTGATTATCGTGGTGGGTATGGCATGGCTGTTCGTCCGTCTGCCGAGCTCGTTCCTGCCGGACGAGGACCAGGGGGTATTCCTGAGTATGGCGCAGCTGCCTGCGGGCGCCACCCAGGAGCGTACGCAGAAAGTGCTGGATGAGATGACGAATTACTATCTCACCAAAGAGAAGGACAACGTGGAATCCGTGTTTGCGGTTAACGGCTTCGGTTTCGCCGGCCGCGGCCAGAACACCGGTATCGCGTTCGTTTCGCTGAAAGACTGGAGCCAGCGTCCGGGTGAGGAAAACAAAGTTGAAGCGATCACCGCGAGAGCAATGGGCTACTTCTCGCAGATTAAAGATGCGATGGTCTTCGCCTTTAACCTGCCGGCTATCGTTGAACTGGGTACCGCGACCGGCTTTGACTTCGAGCTGATTGACCAGGGCGGTCTCGGCCACGAAAAACTGACCCAGGCGCGTAACCAACTGTTTGGCATGGTGGCGCAGCATCCTGACGTGCTGACCGGCGTGCGCCCTAACGGTCTGGAAGATACACCGCAGTTTAAAATCGATATCGATCAGGAGAAAGCTCAGGCGCTGGGCGTCTCCATCAGCGACATTAACACCACGCTGGGCGCAGCCTGGGGCGGAAGCTATGTCAACGACTTTATCGACCGCGGCCGCGTGAAGAAAGTGTACATCATGTCCGAAGCGAAATACCGTATGCTGCCGGAAGATATCGGCAAGTGGTATGTTCGCGGCAGCGATGGTCAGATGGTGCCGTTCTCTGCTTTCTCGACCTCGCGTTGGGAATACGGTTCGCCGCGTCTGGAACGCTACAACGGTCTGCCGTCACTGGAAATCCTCGGTCAGGCCGCGCCAGGCAAGAGTACCGGTGAGGCGATGGCGCTGATGGAAGAGCTGGCGGGTAAACTGCCTTCCGGTATCGGCTACGACTGGACCGGGATGTCTTATCAGGAGCGACTGTCCGGCAACCAGGCCCCTGCCCTGTATGCCATCTCGCTGATTGTCGTCTTCCTGTGTCTGGCGGCGCTGTATGAGAGCTGGTCGATTCCGTTCTCGGTTATGCTGGTCGTCCCCCTGGGTGTGGTCGGTGCGCTGTTAGCCGCCACCTTCCGCGGGCTAACCAACGACGTTTACTTCCAGGTGGGTCTGCTGACCACCATCGGCCTGTCGGCGAAGAACGCAATATTGATCGTTGAATTCGCCAAAGACCTGATGGAGAAAGAGGGCAAAGGGCTGATTGAGGCGACGCTTGAAGCAGTACGTATGCGTCTACGTCCAATCCTGATGACATCTCTGGCGTTCATCCTCGGGGTAATGCCGCTAGTTATCAGCTCCGGCGCCGGCTCCGGTGCGCAGAACGCCGTCGGTACAGGCGTAATGGGCGGGATGGTGACCGCGACGATCCTGGCGATCTTCTTCGTGCCGGTGTTCTTTGTGGTGGTTCGTCGCCGCTTTAGCAAAAAATCGGAAGATATAGAGCACAGCCATCAGGTTGAGCATCATTAATCTTCACTCCTGAACAAAGGGCCGCTACCGCGGCCCTTTTTTATCACTGGCTGGCAAGGCACATATTGCCATTGTTTATTTTTCGTTCTGCATTTAATATATATTGATATGGCGCAGGCTATTTTTAGCAGCTTGTTCAACAACTCGGGATCGGCAAACACTCATTTACCAGGAATAATCTTACTATCATTATCCACGGGTCGGCGGTTTCTGAACGCGACAGCTGCCTGCCTTAAACCAATGATTCATAAGATTTCTCTATTTCTCCGGCTGTGGGCCAGCGCCTGCGAAATTAATTCGTCTATTTTTAAGATAATTTCTCGCTGATAATTGTAATTTTTCGTAATAGCACGATGAAATCTGTTGGAGAGTGGATTATAGTTAAATCAGCAGGATTACTCAGTTAGTGTCAGGTCAGTTAGTCGTGTTCATCCCACAACGGTGTTTGCTAGTCGTCGTTTAAACCACTCAAAAGGGGATGCGTTATGGACGAATACTCGCCAAAAAGACATGATATTGCACAGCTACGCTTTCTCTGCGAAACGCTGTATCATGACTGCCTTGCAAACCTGGAAGAGAGCAACCATGGCTGGGTCAACGACCCGACGTCGGCTGTCAATCTCCAGTTAAATGAATTGATCGAGCACATTGCCACATTCGCTCTTAATTATAAAATTAAGTATGCAGAGGATAATAAGCTGATCGCTCAGGTTGACGAATATCTGGACGACACTTTTACGTTGTTCAGTAACTACGGCATTAACTCTACGGATTTGCAAAAGTGGAAAAAATCCGGTAACCGACTATTTCGTTGCTTTGTCAACGCCAGCCGGGAAAACCCGGCCAGTCTATCGTGTTAGAATTATTACAATCAAAAGGTGGAATTATGTCTGATAAGCCATTAACTAAAACAGACTATTTGATGCGCTTACGTCGTTGCCAGACAATTGACACGCTGGAGCGCGTCATTGAAAAAAATAAATATGAACTGTCTGATAATGAGCTGGCGGTATTTTACTCAGCTGCCGACCATCGTCTGGCGGAACTGACCATGAATAAGCTATACGATAAAATCCCGACTTCTGTCTGGAAATTTATCCGCTAATTTACGCGTACTACGTGGTCTGCTGGCCGGACGGTACGGGTCAGCCGCCATAGGGTATCTTTGTGATAGACATCACATCATTCAGCCAACAGCAACCCTGTAACCGGTTTCTTTTTTATACTGCTACGGCCATCAACAGTCAGGTATAAGGAAGACCCATGAGTGAAGAAAAACGCAAAATGATCGCCGGTGAGCTCTATTTATCTGGCGACCCAACGCTTCGCGCCGATCGCCTGCGCGCCAGACAGTTGTTGCACCGTTATAATCATTCCGCCCCGGATGACCAGGAACAACGTCAGCATATTCTGGCCGAGCTGTTCGCTCGCGCCGGCGATGCGTATATCGAGCCAAGCTTTCGCTGCGACTATGGTTATAATATTTTTCTCGGCGCCGGTTTTTACGCCAATTTTGACTGCGTGATGCTCGACGTCTGCCCTATCCATATTGGCGATAACTGTATGCTGGCGCCAGGCGTCCATATTTATACTGCCACTCATCCGCTGGACGCCGATGCGCGTAATAGCGGCCAGGAATACGGCAAGCCGGTAACTATTGGCCACAATGTGTGGATTGGGGGTCGGGCAGTGATCAATCCCGGCGTGACCATTGGCGATAATGCGGTCATTGCGTCCGGCGCGGTGGTCACCAAAGACGTCCCTGCCTGTACCGTCGTCGGCGGTAACCCGGCGCAGATCATTAAGCGCCTTCCGCCGACAAATCCGTAACTGTTATGCTTTTCTGTAACTGATCTGTTACTTTCTCCGCAGAATATTGCAACATAAAATAGCCTTCAGGCTGAGCCTGCCGCGCCTGGTCCGCCGGGCGCGGCAGGCTCATTGCAGAATTCGAGGACCAAGATGACAGAAATACAACGCCTGCTGATTCACACCATTGACGAACTCAACGTCCAGGAAAAACGCGATAATCGCCCGCGTTTTAGCATCAGTTTTATCCGCAACCATCCGGGACTGTTTGTTGCCATGTATGCCGCGTTTCTGGCGACGCTGGTGGTCATGCTGCGCTCTGAAACGCTGGTAGACTCGGTCTGGTTGCTGGTGGTGCTGTTCATTCTGTTCAACGCCTTTTTCTTCTTTGACGTCTATCCACGCTATCGCTACGAGGATATCGATGTCCTCGACTTTCGCGTGTGCTACAACGGGGAATGGTACAACACCCGCTTTGTCCCCCGGCAGCTGATCGACCGTATCCTGCAGTCGCCAGACGTCGATAGCGAGCAGAAGGCGCAGCTCAAAAAGATGGTCGCCACCAAAGGCGAGCTCTCCTTCTACGATGTCTTTACCCTCACGCGCGCCGGTGCTGCGCAATAAGGCGATTTAGGGTCCGCAGCGCCGGGAGATAGCGAGAAGCAGAGGTATTGCCATACCCAAGCACCAGTCCGCTCCGCGCTCGCTGCGGGTCGAGATAGAAATGACTTAACGCGGCGGGCGCCAGCTGAAACTGGCGCGCCTGCTGCGCAAGCGTCCGGTCATTAACGCCCTCCATCGCCACCGTCAGGTGCATCCCCCCTCCCCCGCCGAGAACGTCGCACGGCACGGTTATCTCTTGCGCCAGCGCCTCGCGCAGCTGTTGCTGACGTTTACGGTACAGGCGGCGCATCGCTGCCAGATGGCGCGCATAGTGTCCCTTCTCGATAAAGCTGGCCAGCGCCCGCTGTTCAGCACGGTGTCCCCCGCGCAGCAGCGCGCCAATGGCGTCCTGAGCAGCATCCGCCAGCGCGGGCGGCATAACCATAAAACCGATACGCAACGCCGGAAACAGCGTTTTGCTGAAGGTGCCGAGATAGACCACCGGGGCATCAGGCACCATTCCCAGCATCGCCGGGATCGGTTCTCCGCTATGGCGAAACTCGCTGTCGTAGTCATCCTCCACAATCCACGCCCCGTGCCGGCGGGCATATTCCACGAGCGCCAGACGGCGCCCGGCGCTCATGATGCTCCCACAGGGATACTGGTGTGAAGGAGAGGTGAAAATGAGCCGGGGCGGCTCCGCGACGCCGTTGGCAATACACATCCCTTCATCGTCGACAGCCATTCCTCTGTCCCGCAGTCCCGCCCGCTGAAAGCCACTCCTCGCCCCCAGGTACCCCGGTTCTTCCAGCCACACGCTGTCGCCCGGGTTGGTCAGTAGCGAGGCGCATAAGTTGACGCCTTC
Organism: Klebsiella sp. AqSCr; assembly: GCF_008452795.1. NCBI lineage: Bacteria > Pseudomonadati > Pseudomonadota > Gammaproteobacteria > Enterobacterales > Enterobacteriaceae > Klebsiella > Klebsiella sp. AqSCr. The sequence continues at coordinate 157,506 of NZ_MJDM01000004.1, read as the reverse complement.
CAGCGCGCCTTCGGTGATGACGATCTGCCGGATATCGCACCGGATGCCCCGGGAGAGCGCCAGATGACGAGCGATAGCCTCTCGCAGCAAAGGATCGCCCGCGGCTTCGCCATAACCCAGCAGCGCGCTACCATCTTCGCGTAGCACGTTATCCATCAGTCGCCGCCACAGCGGCAGCGGGAAATAGTTTACCGCCGGCATGCCTGGCGTAAATGCCAGCGTCGGTGAGTCGCGGCGCATCGCGGCTGGCAGCCTTTGCAGCCGCTCAGGCAGCACGACGGGCGGCATCTGACCCGCCTCCTGGCGGCAGGAGGCGAGTGGTGCCACCTGCGATCCCTGACGGCTCCGTGTCAGGTACCCCTCCAGCGCCAGCTGTTCCAGTGCGGCATTGACCGTATTCCGCGACAGGTGTAGCCGTTCGGCCATCACCCGCGATCCGGGTAAACGGCAGCGGGCCGTCAGGGTTCCCTGCAGGATAGCGTCACGTAAGGTGTGGTAAAGGGCGCGCTGTAAGGTTTCGACCGTGCGGTTCCGCATCCCCTGCGTCAACAGCGTAAAAAACCCCTCGTCCGGTATATTCATATTGCCTCCTCGTGGCCCCATAAAAACATACTCTAATGGCACTTTTTATGGAACCAGCGAGCGCGTACGCTGCCTGTAAATCCCCAATAAGGAAACCGCAATGTGCGAATATAATCAGTTTGGCCAGGCGCTCGGCGTCGCGCTGCCTGACTGGCAGCCGCGCCCCTGGCCGACACGACAGGTATTACAGGGCAGCCGTTGTCGACTCGAACCGCTGACTCTTGCTCATGCCAGCGATCTGTTCGCCGCTCACCAGCTGGCGCCAGACGCCCGCAGCTGGACGTGGCTGCTGCGTGAACCTGAGAGCAACCTTGCAGAATTCAGTGCCTGGGTGGAGCAGGTCGCCACGCTGGCAGACCCGATTCATTTTGCCGTCGTTGACCAGCAGCGAGGGAAAGCGGTCGGCTCGCTGGCGTTAATGCGTATCGATATCGCTCACGGTGTGGTAGAGGTGGGGCATGTGCATTTTTCACCGTTACTGAGCCGAACGGCCATGGCCACCGAAGCGCACTGGCTGTTGATGCAGTATGTCTTTGATACGCTCGGCTACCGTCGCTATGAATGGAAATGCAACAGTCTTAATATCCCATCAGCCCGGGCGGCAAGGCGGCTGGGGTTTCAGTACGAAGGACGTTTTCGCCAGGCGCTGGTGAGTAAAGGACACAACCGGGACACGGACTGGTTTTCGGTGATAGACGGCGAATGGCCGGAGCTGGATAACGCCATGCGCCAATGGCTGGCCGCCGACAATTTTACCGCCGACGGCCAACAGCGCCGCTCGCTGGAGAGTTTCCGTTAACGGCGTTTTTTGCGCCCCTGCACCGCTTTGAAGCGGGGGTTGCTCTTACAGATAACGTACAGCCGCCCTTTGCGTTTAACCAGCTGGCAATCCGGGTGGCGCTGTTTAGCGCTACGTAATGAGTTGACGACCTGCATCATGCTTTCCTTTTCGCATCAATAAAGCCGCCGAAGCGCTGGCGGAATCGGGCTGCACTGCCTTCATTGGCGAAGGTTTTTTGTTTGCCCGTGTAGTACGGATGCGATTTCGAGGAGACGTCGATCGTCACATACGGAAAAGTTTCGCCATCGAGTTCAATCACGCGATCGGTGCGGATAGTTGAGCCGACTTTAAAATACTCATTCGCGCTGGTGTCGTGAAACACCACCGTACGATAGGGAGGATGGATATGGGCTTTCATGCTGACCTCTTCATTACGTTATAACATAACATTAAGGGTACGCCGTGCTGTGACAAAGATCAACCCTGCTCAATTTAAGAGTAAGGTGATAAGGCGAGTTTCCCCGCCTTTGGCGTCAGGGTGCCAGACGGTGGGCGATGGCGCGGAGCTGTTCTGCAATGGCCTGCAGATCTTTTCCCTGCTCGATTCGGGCGCCGCTGGAATGGCGTATCACCAGGCGCGCCGGCAGAATGGATGAGGTATGAGGCGCCCCGCTGGTGCTGGCGAGGATCCGCCGCACCGCCTCTTTCCCCTGCAGGTCGAGGTCGAGCGACACGGTACTCAGCGCCGGATAGAAAAAGGAGCTTTCGTAGGTATCGTCATAGCCAATAACCGACTTCTCACCCGGCACCGCCACCTGATGCTGATGGAAGGCGCTGAGCACCCCCAGCGCCATCTGATCATTACCCACCAGCACAGCGCTGAAATTAGGCGTTTCGCGCAGCATCTGCAGCGCGCCGGCGTAGCCGCTCTGCGCATCCCAGTTGCCGTGCAGGACGGTCACCGGCTTCAGACCGTAACCATCCAGGGTCTCCAGCCAGCTTTTTAACCGGAGTTTGGCCGAGACTGAGCTGTCCGGCCCCGCCAGCAGGGCGATCTCCCGATGCCCCATCTCATAGAGATATTTGACGCTGGCCCGGGTGCCGTCCGCCGGGTTAAACGAAACGTTAAACACGGAACTGTAGGGATCAACGTCGAGAAACAGGCAGACGATATCATCGTTGTCAGCAGCGATTTTCTGCGCCTGTTCGGTCTCCAGCGGCACGTTGATAATGACTTTATCCACCCGCTGAGATTTCAGCTCATTGATGGAATCCTGGATGCTTTGGTTGACGCTCTCATCGATCATCGAAATCAGAACCTGGTAACCTTCCAGGTTGGCATAGCGTTTTACCGCCGCCGCCACCTGGGAAGGCGCATGCCAGGCCAGAGAAATAGTCACCAGCCCGACCGTCTGGCTCTCCTTCCCCACCAGCTGCTGCGCCAGCCGGTTTGGCACATAGCGTAAGGCCTCTATCGATTTCTCCACCTTGCGACGCGTCGCTTCGGATACATTAGCTGATTTGTTGAGTACCCTGGACACGGTCTGGTAAGAGACGCCCGCATGGCGTGCGACGTCTTCCAGAGTAGCGCTTTTAGACTTCATGGTCCGGTTCCTTATGTTGTTATCCCATGATTGTAACAGGGGCCATTTGAAAAAACGCTCACCGCCACCTCTCACTGCAAAACAATAGCGATAAAAGTATTACGTTCACAATACAACGAATTGTGAATCATCTCACCCATCGCAACAAAAACCACCGTGATTATTTGCAGTTAATCACACAATAATCATATCTCATTTGCCTGAAGTTACATTTAGGCATTTTATGACACCAGTTATGTGAACGTAATACAAAACAATAAGAGGATAGAGATGAACACTACACTGCGCGCCCTTTCAGTCGCGTTAGCCGCTGCGCTAATCGCTCCTTCCGCGTTTGCGGCCACCGCCGCGATCCCAACGATCGATTTCCATGGCTATATGCGCGCCGGGGTTGGGGTCTCCGGCGACGGTAGCGAAGCGGAATGGCAAAAAAATAAGCTGGGCCGTTTGGGGAACGAGTCGGATACCTACGGCGAGCTGGAGCTGGGCTCTGAGGTCTATAAGAAAGATGACGTCAGCTTCTATCTCGACAGTATGGTCAGCATGGTCTCCGACGGCTCTAACGATAATGAAACCACGCTGAACGATGATGCACAGTTCGGCTTACGTCAGTTGAACCTGCAGATAAAGGGGCTGATCCCTGGCGATCCGAATGCGGTGATCTGGGGCGGTAAACGTTACTACCAGCGCCATGATCTGCATATCATCGATACCAAATACTGGAACATTTCCGGCTCCGGAGCCGGGGTGGAAAACTACACCCTCGGCCCGGGCGCCGTCTCGCTGGCCTGGATCCGCGGCGATGCCAACGATGTTGACTATCGCGTCGATGGCGACAGCAACGTCAATATCAACTATATCGATTTACGCTACGCGGGCTGGAAGCCATGGGCGGGCTCGTGGACCGAATTCGGTATCGACTACGCGATGCCAAACACCACCAAAAAACAGGATAGCTACGGCGGACTGTACGATGCTGACAACGGCGTCATGCTGACCGGTGAAATCAGTCAGGATATGCTGGGCGGCTATAACAAAACCGTGCTGCAGTACGCCAACAAAGGCCTGGCGCAGAACATGGTCTCCCAGGGCGGCGGCTGGTACGATATGTGGAACTACGTGAACGACGCCACCGGTTATCGCGTGATTAACACCGGCCTGATCCCGATTACTGAGAAGTTTTCTATCAACCACGTTCTGACCTGGGGCTCGGCGGATGACATTACCGACTATACCGACAAAACGCGGATGCTGTCGCTGGTCGCCCGCGGGCAGTACCAGTTCACCGACTACGTGCGCCTGATTGGCGAAGTCGGCGGTTTCTATCAGAAAGACAGCTACAACAATGGCACCAGCTACAAACAGGCCGGTGAGAAATACACCATTGCGTTGGGCCTGGCGGACGGGCCAGACTTTATGTCACGTCCGGAATTACGCATTTTTGCTTCATATTTGAATGATTCCGAAGATGGTAAACCGTTTGAAGACCAGACGGCGAATAATACCTGGAATTTCGGCGTGCAGGTTGAGGCCTGGTGGTAATTGCGCACGGCTAAGACTCATACGTTATTTTTATCTCCTGCTGTAAGACTGTTAATTATCTTCCGGTAAACTTTATTGCCACTGCTGTCTTTGTCTTACTTTCGGGATAACCTGTTTTCAGGTTATCCCGTTTTATTTATTTCCGGGCAGCAAAATGTTCATCCAGAAGCTGACGCAGCGCATCGGACTGTTTACCGAAAATAGCATGCACCTGCTGACCAAGAATAATAACCCCCAGCGCGCCCTGCTGCTGTAATGCTTCGGAGTCCACGGCCGCAAGATGGCGAACGCTAACCCGCAGACGGGTAATACAGGCGTCCACTTGCGTAATATTCGCTTCGCCACCAAAGGCCTGAATCAGCGCCTCGATTTGCTGTTTTTCCGCCTCGCTTAATGGCTGTGCCGGACGCGCTGGGGAGAAATAGTGCAGGAAGGATTTTAAACTCACCATAATAAACTCCAGGTTTAAGATAAAAAAAAGCCTGCTCGTCAGAGCAGGCGTGGAGAAGAAGAAATTACGCGTGACGACGGAGAATACGGCAATCCCATGCCGACAGGGTCAGTGGAGCCGATACCGCCGCGTCGGTCAGGCAATCCCAATACCCTTGCGGCAGGGTAAGGGTATGGTTTTGCGCGCTGTAGTTCTGCAGGAAGATAAATGCGTTGTCACCGTCGGTGCGCGCAGTCGCCACCACGCCGGGTGGTAACTCCGTCGCTATCGCCCGCGGCAGGGCCAGCTCCTTGCTCAGGGCGGTAAAGAAATCGCGCTGGAAGGCTAAATCGTTGCGGGAGGCCACATGCCAGGCTTTGCCTTTCCCGAACGCGTTCACCGTCACAGCCGGCCGTCCGGCATAAAAATCATCCCGGTAGGTGGCCAGCGCCTGGGCGCTCTCGATATGGATCAGTTCACAGAGATGGCGCACCTGATAAGGGCCCTGCAGACCGCACTGATTCCCGGCAAGCCCCTGCACCAGATTAAACTCGCCGTCATTCAGGCAGTCGATCTCTTCCGCCCAGATCCCCAGCAGATTGCGCAGCGGGCCCGGGAAGCCGCCGAGATAGCAGAGATCGGACTCATTGACGATACCGGTCCAGTAGGTGGTCACCAGGTGGCCGCCGTTGGCGACAAACGCCTCCGCCCGACCGGCAAAGCCGTCGCGCACCATATATAACATCGGGGCAATCACTAACTGATACGGCGTTAAATCGACATCGGCGTCAATCACATCGACGGCGATGCCCTGCTCCCAGAACGGGCGGTAGTGCTCGTTGACCGTCTTCTCATATTCCATCCCAAGATTGCGCGGCCCCTGGGCGTCATCCAGCGCCCAGCGGTTCTGCTGGTCGAAGATAATCGCTACTTTCGCCTCGGTGCGACAGCCCCTCACCTCCGGCAGCTTGCTGAGGATCTCGCCGAGCTGGCAGACTTCGCGGCCAATGCGGGTATCAATATGTCCGACGTGGTCGACCACTGCGCCGTGAAATTTCTCAACCGAACCGCGGCTTTTCCGCCACTGGAAATACTGCACCGAGTCGGCGCCATGCGCCACCGCCTGTAGCGAGGAAAGAATATGCATTCCCGGCTTCTTCAGTTTGCTGGTCGGCTGCCAGTTGGTGGCGCCCGGGGTGGACTCCATCAGCACAAACGGTTTGCCGCCCTTCAGGCTGCGCATCATGTCGTGATACATCGCGGTGTAACAGGCCAGCGCGGTTTCGTCTTTATCGCGGTGCCACATCGGATAGCTGTCCCAGGAGATGAAATCCAGCGCCTCCGCCAGCTGCCAGTAGTCGTAATCGTAGAAATACTCCATAAAGTTGGTAGTCACCGGCAGGGAAGCATTCGCCGCCTTCAGCGGAGCAATTTCATGGCGGCAGAAATCGGTCACCTGAGCGGTGTTAAAGCGATGCCAGTCAAGATTAAGACCGTGGATCGACATCTCGCCCTGCGGCGCAGGCGATTCAATCTGCGACCAGTCAGTATAGGTATGACTCCAGAAGGTGCTCCACCAGGCCTGGTTGAGGTTCTCCAGGGTCTGGTAACGCGCCTTCAGCCAGTCGCGAAAACGGTTCTGGCAGAGATCGCAATGGCATTCACCGCCATATTCGTTGGAAATATGCCAGCCCAGCACCGCCGGGTGTGAGGAATAACGTTCTGCCAGCAGGGTATTGATTTGCAGGGTTTTCTCGCGATAGACCGGTGACGACATACAGTGGTTGTGACGGCCGCCGTGCAGGGCCGGCACCCGATCGCGCCCCACCCGCAGAACCTGCGGATAGCGCTGCGACATCCACGCCGGACGCGCGCCGCTCGGCGTGGCCAGAAAGACATGAATGCCGGCGGCATACAGTTTATCGAGGATAATATCCAGCCAGGCGAAATTAAATACCCCTTCGCGTGGCTCCAGTTTCGCCCAGCTAAATATTCCCACCGACATCACATTGCATTTTGCCTGCTGCATCATGGCAATGTCTTTATCAATAATATCGGGGTCATTCTCCCATTGCTCCGGATTATAATCCGCGCCATGCAGCAGCGTACTAACCTTCGGATGTAAAGGTGCAAATTTATTCATAATAAACTTCCTGAAAAAGACGACAAAAAAATTAATTAAAAACTTTTACCGACGGCAATACTTTTCCCTGGCAATCAAATAGCGCCTGATTTTCACGTGCATTACCCTCTTTCCACTCGTCGTGGATATATTTCATCCCCGCCGGGGTGGCCCAGGTATTTCCCGGCACGGCAATCCATGTAGGCTCCCAATAGAAAATACCTTTACCACGCTGGTCTGGCACATCAACCACCGCCTGCATTAAATCGTGAATATAGTTATATTGCCCCTGTACGCTGGCGGGATATCCCCCATCCTTTTCCTCTTTCGCCTGGAAACTATTTTCCGCGTTATCGCAGTTGGCCAGGGTATAGGCATAGGCCGCCTCGACGACGATGACGTCTTTGTTATAGCGTTTGCTGATGTCATCCATATTGGCCTTCAGGGCGCTGATCGGGCCATTCCAGTAGGTGTACATCGACAGACCAATCACGTCATACGGTACATGGCGCTTGTCGATCTCATCAAACCACCAGCGGAAGGTATCGTTCTTGGTCCCTTCGGCCAGATGCAGCATGATTTTCACCTGCTCGCCCTGGCGCAGGTTCTCCTTCAGGCCAGCGATAGCCGCGTTCAGCAGGCCAGCCAGCCGGTCGAACTCTCCGCCGCCCTGCCCCCAGCTTTTCCCTTCCGGCCACAGGATGCCGCCGTTGATTTCGTTGCCGATCTGCACCATATCCGGCAGCACGCCCGCCTGCTTAAAGCGGGCGATGGTATCGCGGGTATAGTCATGAATCGCCGTTTTCAGCTGCGGGTAATCCAGCTTTTCCCAGGCTTTCGGCTTGAACTGCTTGCCGGGATCGGTCCAGAAATCGCTGTAGTGAAAATCAAGCAGCAGCTTCATCCCCTGGGCTTTCGCCCGTTTCGCCAGCGCCAGGGTGGTGGCCAGATCGTTATTCCCTCCGCCATAGTCCTCGCCGCTCGCCGATTGCGGATCCACCCACAGACGGAGGCGGACATAGTTGACGCCGTTCTCTTTCAGAATAGCGATCGGATCCTTGCGCTGATTATTCTGATCGTAGAACGTCGCCCCGTGCTTTTCGGCGTCCAGCAGCGTGGAGATATCCGCGCCTTTGATAAAGTCCGCCGGCATGCCCTGAAACGCGCGGGTTGCAAGCGCGTCCGCGGCCAGAGAAGAGGTGGAGAAACTGCATGCCAGACAAACCGCAAGCCATGCGGGTGTGAATCTTTTCATGTGCTTATCCTTTAGTACTGCCCGAGGTCAGGCCGGAGACGAAGTATTTTTGTAGCGCCAGGTAGAGGATCGCCACCGGTACGGCGATCAGCACCGCCCCCGCCGCGTAGGTGGTGTAGCTGGCACCCATTTTTTGCGCCACCAGGTTATACAGACCGATAGGCAGCGTGTATTTATCCGGGGTACGCAGGATGGTGCTGGAGAGGATGAAATCCCCCAGCGGCCCAGTGAACGAGAACAGCGCCACCACCGCGAGGATGGGCCTCGACAACGGCATGATGATCTCGATAAAGATGCGAAAGCTGCTGGCGCCATCCATGCGGGCGGACTCATCCAGATCTTTGGGGATCGCGTCGAGATACCCTTTCATCAGCCAGGTATTCATCGGGATCATCCCCCCGACGTAGATCAGCACCAGCGCCAGATGGCTATTAATCAGGCCAAGCAGTTGCGACAGGACAAAGATGGCAATCAGCGCGGAAAACTGCGGGATCATCTGCAGCAGCAGGAACAGCATCAGCCCGTTCTGCCGCCCTTTAAAGCGGAAGCGGGAGAAGGCGTAAGCGGTAAAGCTAACGCTAATCAGGGTCAGCACCATGGTCAGGAAGCTGATTTTCATCGAGTTCCAGTACCAGGTGAGGTAATTCACATTGCCATTGAACAGATCGGCATAGTGCTGGAACGACACATTTTCCGGAATGATTGAGGTACTGAGCAGGCTATTGCCGGCGTTCAGCGACGCCCCGACCGTCCAGACCAGCGGATAGATAATCACCACTGAGACCAGAATAACCACCAGCCAGGTGAGAGAGAGCCGGATCCACTTTTCGCGTTTAATACTGGGTGATTGAGCCATGTTGCTTCCCTTACGCCATGTCGTCATTTTTGAAGGATTTGGTGGCGCGGAACTGCCACAGCGCCAGGCCGACGACAAAGATCGACAGCAGGATCGTGATGGTCGCCGCGATGGCGTACTGCGACGAAGACATCGTCAGCTTATAGATCCACGACACCAGAATATCCGTCCCGCCGGCGTTAGAGCCTGCCACCGCAGGGCCGCCGTTGTTGAACAGGTAAATGATATTGAAGTTATTAAAGTTGAAGGTGTACTGGGTGATGATGATCGGCGCGATCGCATACAGCACCAGCGGCAGGGTGATGGTGCGCAGACGGGTAAAGGCGCTGGCGCCGTCCATCGTCGCCGCTTCATACAGATCGTCCGGGATCGCCTGCAACACGCCGGTGGTCATGGCAAAGACAAACGGGAAGCCAAGCCAGGTCTGCATCATGATCAGCGCCGTTTTGGTCCAGAACGGATCGGTGAGCCATGCCTTCGGACTGATGCCAAAAAAGGACAGGATCGCGTTGTTGATGACCCCGAAGGAGTCGTTGAACATGCCGGCAAAAACGAGAATGGTGACAAACCCCGGCACCGCCCACGGTAAAATAAAGATGGTGCGGATCAGCGGCTTAAAGCGCAGATCTTTTTGGTTCACCAGAATCGCCAGCAGCACGCCCACCGTACACTGCAGGGTGGTCGCCAGCAGCGTCCACACCACGGTCCACTGCAGCACATCCAGGAAAGTGGAGCGCCAGATGGAGAGGGTGAAAATATTAATAAAGTTTTTCAGCCCCACCCAGTCCACCAGCTTCGCCGGCGGGGTGTGGTACAGGTTGTAGTTGGTGAAGGCGATGGCGAAACCGAACAGAATCGGAAAGATCACCACAAACACCAGCAGAATAAAGCCCGGGGTGATCATCAGGTACGGAAAGCCGTCGCTCAGCAGCATCTGGTACTGCTTACGCACGCTGTTGAGGGCGATCCCCTCATCGCGTTTTTTGCCGTTGAGCCACGCATCCCGCAGCGAGAGAAAATAGATCAGCACGCCGAAAGCGACGATCAGCACGCTGATAATCCCCTCGGCTAACAGGAAGATAGAGTTATCCCGCGGTACCTCTTCACCCAGGGTATATAACCCCCACAACCCCTCACGCAGGAAATCATAAAAAATCCCCAGAAAGCTGCTCAGCAGCACCAGGAAGACCAGCCCTTTCAGCCACTGGCGATGATAAAACTGACCGAAACCCGGCACGATTGCCAGCAGCAGGCCGCACCATGCATGGCGCCCGGGCCCGCGTGCGTCGCTAAAATTTTCGCTGGAATGGATGCTCACACTCGACTCCTTCTACAAACGGGAGGTCCCCCTCCCGCTCGGTGACTTCACGTGACGGTGAATTACTGATTGCTGGCCTGCATCGCTTCGATCTGCATCGTGATCTGTTTCACCGCGTTATCAAGCGCGGCCTGCGGCGCCTGCTTACCGGTGAGGCTCAGTTCAAGCGCGGCGTTGGCCGGCCCCCACACTTCCCCCATCTCGGGAATGCCCGGCATCGCTACCGCTCGCGCCGACTGGATGGCGACGGCGCTGGCCTTTTGGTCGTTTTTAATCACCGGATCGTCAATCATCGCCTTCAGCGGCGGAATTTCGCCAGTGGCGACATAGCGGGCTTTCACATACTGCGGCTGGTTGATGAACTCGATAAACTGTTGCGCCAGCGCTTTGTCTTTACTCCAGGTCGATACTACATAGCCTTTGACGCCGAGGAAGGAGCTCATCGGCTTGCCGTCCGGCAGGGTCGGCAGGGGCGCCACGCCATAGTTAATGCCAGCGGCTTCATACGGCTGGAAGGCCCAGGGGCCGTTGATCACCGCCGCCGCTTTTTTCTCGGTAAACAGGGAATCGATGGCATTCAGCCCGTTATCGCCGAGGATCCCCGCCGGAAAGACCTTCTCGGCATAGAATTTTTTCAGGAAGGTGACGGCTTCCACGGCGCCGGGGGTATTGAGACCCACCTGCTGCGGGTTAAAGCCGCCGCTGTCGTTTTTAGCAAAGATATAGCCGCCCATCGGGCCAATCGCCCCCCAGCTGTAATAGATCTGGTCAAACTTGGCGAGCAGGCCGTATTTGTTCTGCTCGCGCTGGGTTTTCGAGTAGTCCAGCCAGGCCTGCAGGCTGTCCAGCGGCTTGTCGATCAGGTCCTTGTTGTAGATAAGCACCAGGGTTTCCACCGCCTTCGGGATCCCATACAGCGCGTTGTCCATGCGGAAGGCATTGATGGAGGCTGGCGTAAAGGCATCCTGTTTCGCCTGATCGACGCTGAGCGGCGAGAGTAGTCCCTGTACCACGGCGCCGCCGAGCTGGTCATTCGGGATCACCAGCACGTCCGGCCCAATGCCCGCCGGGCCGTCGAGGCGCAGTTTTTCCAGTTGCTGGGCGTAGGGCATCTCCTGGAGATTGACCTTCACGTTGTACTGCTTTTCAAAATCGCTAACCGCGGTTTTGATGCCAGCGGATTTTTTAATGTCCTCCCAGACGTTGAGCTGCCCGGCGGCATGCGCCTGCAGGCTGGCGAGTTGCCCCGCCGCCAGGGTGGTAAGGATCAGTGCAGCAAGCGTGTTCTTTTTCATTATCAACCTCATGTGAAGGTATAACAATTTAATGGTTTTTATTTGAATTCCGTCTGCCAGTTAGAAAAATAAATCTTTTCGAACTGCCGTATTACGTGGAAAACATGTTCTGATGCGCTTTTGTTATACGCTACGCTTTGATCGTTGATAAAACTACCATAAGCTGCCAGTTGTGTGATCATCCTTGCAGAAATGAAACGTCCCTGTATGGCGCAAAATCCGCGGAAGTTATAGTCAGGGCATGATTTTACTGCTGTTGAACATCGTCACACCGATTTGTTACACGTAATACAAATCACACTCAACATAGCGATAAGCCAACGGCAAATAACAGCTACTCACTCCGGGGAATGTGGATGTCCAATATACGACTGAGGAATGTCACCAAAAGGTTCGGCAGCACGGTGACGCTGCACCAGGTCAATCTCGACATTGAAGATGGCGAGTTTGCCGTCTTCGTCGGCCCTTCCGGTTGTGGAAAATCGACGCTACTGCGCATGATTGCCGGGCTGGAAGAGGTCAGCGAAGGAGAAGTACTGATCGGCGATGAGGTGATGAATGATGTCGTGCCCGCCCGCCGCGGCGTGGCGATGGTCTTCCAGTCCTATGCGCTCTATCCGCACATGACGGTGGCAGAGAACATGGGCTACGGGCTGAAGGTGAATAAAGTGCCGAAAACGGAGATCCGTCGCCAGGTGGAAATGGTGGCTAAAACGCTGCAGCTCTCGCACCTGCTGGATCGTAAACCGAAGCAGCTCTCTGGCGGCCAGCGGCAGCGCGTGGCCATTGGCCGGGCGATCGTGCGTAATCCCCGGGTGTTTATGTTCGATGAGCCGCTCTCTAACCTTGATGCGGAGCTGCGCGTCGATATGCGCCTGCATATTGCCCGTCTGCACCAGGAGCTGAAGACCACTATGGTGTATGTCACGCACGATCAGGTGGAGGCGATGACGCTGGCCGATAAAATCGTGGTCATGAACTACGGGAAAGTCGAACAAATGGGTTCGCCGATGGCGCTGTACTACAATCCTGTCAACAAATTCGTCGCCGGCTTTATCGGCTCGCCGAAGATGAACTTTCTGCCGGCTATCGTCAGCGACTGGCAGCCGGAACGCTTAACGGTCACCCTCGCGCAGGACCATCAGCTGGCCCTGAATATCGCCACCCAGCCGCTGAAGCCCGGCGCTGCGGTGACGCTGGGGATCCGGCCGGAGCACCTCACCCCGGAAGTCGCCACCGGTACCGTGGTGGAGTTTCAATGTGAAGTGGTGGAGCGTCTGGGCAACAATACCTATCTGTTCGGCCAGTGCTACGGCCACGACAACGTCAAGGTTCTGCTGCCCGGCGACGTCCATTTCCGCCCCTGGCAGAAAATTAAGCTGGCTTTCGATGAGCGCTTCTGCATGGTGTTTGATGAGAACGACCTGCGCATCAGCGCTGATATCCCGGCGCCGGATGCACACTAGCTAACATATTGCTGTCATCTGCGCAGCGTATGCTGCGACTGAATGCCGGAACACACCCTGCCCGGCATTCACACCCTCATTTTTATTCTGCTACATCGGAATCATCCTTCTCTCCCGGCATCGCAGCCTGTTGTGATGCCGGCTTTTTCCCCAAACGACGCGTTTTCTCCCGCTGCACCCGAATTATCTTTCGCATATACTGATGACACCCGGCGAACGATAAGGACACAGGCATGAGGACCCGGCATCTGATGGCGCTGTTTACAGGAGTGCTGATACTGGCCATCATCCTGCCCATTTCACTCAGCATCTGGCAGGCGGCGCGGCAGGCCAAAATGCAGTTCTATCGTGAACTGGATGACTATTCCAACCGTATCGTCGTTCGGACGCTGCAGGTTGCCGACCAGGCCCGGGAAGCGTTACGAGAGGCTGACGCACACACCGCCGCCTCCTGTAGCCCTGAACATCTGCTTACGCTCCGCCGCATCGCCTATACCCATCGCTACATTCAGGAAGTGCTCTGGCTGCGTGATTCCGTGCCGCAATGCTCCTCCCTGGAAGACCATAGCGTCGCGGTCACCTTCCCCCCGCCGGACCATATTGCCCCCGACGGCTATCGCACCTGGCTGACCTCAATTAACGATCTTGGCCTCGATCATCAGATGACGGCCATGGGCAGCCGGCAGCACATGGTGATGATCGACCCCGTCTCCTTTATTGATGTCGTTCCCGCCAGCGAAGAGAAGATCCATACCATGCTGTTTGGCCTGGACCACCAGAAAATGGTGATCAGCAGTCAGCCGCTGCCGGCGAAAGTCTGGCAACGCATTAAAGATCCGCATGTGGATATGCTTACTCTGGATAACACAGTCTACCGGATCCAGCGCATTCCCGAGCTGGGCTCTGGCATCGTAACCTGGTCTTCAACCTTGCCGCTGCAGCAGCGCATTCGACAGCAGCTGTTCTTCTGGCTCCCTGCCGGCATTTTCACCAGCCTGCTCGCCACCTGGCTGCTGCTGCGTCTGCTAAGGCACCTGCGCTCACCGCGCAACAGCATGCTGGACGCCCTCAATTCCGAAGCGATTCAGGTTCACTATCAGCCGATTATTTCGTTGCAGGACGGGAAAATTGCCGGGGCCGAGGCCCTGGCCCGCTGGCAGCAGCCCGATGGCACTTTTTTATCGCCGGATATCTTTATTCCCCTGGCCGAGCAGACCGGGCTCATCACGCAGCTGACGGAAGATATCGTCAGGAAAATTTTTACCGATCTCGGTCCCTGGCTGCGGCAGCGGCCGGAAGTGCACATATCCATCAACCTGTCGGTAGATGATTTACGCTCGCCCACCCTACCGACGTTGTTACACGATCAGCTGCAGCACTGGGGGATCGCTGCCGAACAGATCATCCTTGAAATCACCGAGCGCGGGTTTGTCGACCCGGAGACCACCATGCCGGTGATCGCTCACTACCGTCAGGCCGGGCATCGGATCTCGATTGATGACTTTGGCACCGGCTACTCCAGCCTGAGCTATCTGCAGAAACTGGACGTCGACACGCTGAAAATCGATAAATCTTTTGTCGATACCCTCGAGTACCGGCCGCTGACGCCGCACATTATTGAAATGGCCAAAGCGCTCAATCTGGCCACCGTCGCCGAAGGGGTGGAAACCGAAAGCCAGCGCGACTGGCTGCGCCAGCACGGCGTTCAGTACGCCCAGGGGTGGCTTTACAGCAAAGCGCTGCCAAAAGAGCAGTTCATTCTGTGGGCAGAGCATAACCTCCATGCGCATTAAGCGGCGGGTGGCTTGAGCGGAACGTCAGGGGGCGCTACTTCAGATAGGATTTAATCACCTGCATCACCGTCTCCAGATCCGCTTCGCGCTGCTTCTCGTCAGGCTCTTTCACCACATGGTCGGTAAGATGCCCCTGAATAACCTGCAGCATCATACCGTTGACCGCGCCGCGAATCGCCGCCAGCTGCTGTAGCACCTCAGCGCACTCATGCTCGCGATTAAGCATTTTCTCTAACGCGGTACTCTGCCCCTGAATTTTCTTCAGCCGGGTCAGTAACATCTTTTTGTGTCGAACTGTATGTGACATTGCACGATCCACCGTTTCATTCTGTCCGTGATTACCGACCTTCATCATCAGTAACGCCTGCCAGCATACCATGATCCCTTTTGTCAGCCGCTTTTTCTACTGGGGGGTAGTATTTTACTACTGGGGGGGAGTAGGATAAACGCACTTTTGGCAAGGATCCCGATATGAACGATTTCACTTCCCTTCTGCAGCAGGGCAATGCCTGGCTGTTTATACCCAGCGCAATACTGCTCGGCGCGCTGCACGGCCTTGAACCGGGCCATTCAAAAACGATGATGGCCGCCTTTATCGTGGCGGTGCGGGGAACGTTAAAACAGGCGGTACTGCTGGGGCTGGCGGCCACGGTTTCCCATACGGCGGTGGTCTGGCTGATCGCCATGGCCGGCCTGTGGTTTGGCCGCGGCTGGAACGCCCAAACCTCTGAACCCTGGTTTCAGCTGGTCTCAGGGATTGTCATTGTGCTGATTGCCTGCTGGATGCTCTGGCGCACCTGGCGCGAATCGCAGCCTCACACGCACCATGAGCACCACCATGAACATGAGCACCACCATGAACATGATCACCACCATGACCATGATCACCGCCATGACCATGATCACCGCCATGACCATCACCATGCGTCCTCATCCGCCGCGCCGCTGGTGGCGGAGGAGTGGCAGGACGCGCATCAGCGGGCTCATGCTCAGGAGATCAACCGGCGCTTTGATGGCCGCCAGGTGACGACCGGGCAGATCGTGCTGTTTGGCCTGACCGGGGGGCTGATCCCCTGCCCGGCGTCCATTACCGTGCTGCTTATCTGTTTACAGCTGAAGAAATTCTCCCTGGGCGCCACGCTGGTGCTGGGCTTTAGCGTTGGTCTGGCGCTGACGCTGGTGGCTTCCGGGGCCATCGCCGCCCTGAGCCTTAAACATGCCACCCGCCGCTGGCCGTGGCTTAACGACCTCTCGCGCAAGGCGCCCTGGTTCTCAGGCTTACTGATTATTGTGGTGGGGATCTACATGATGCTTCATGGCCTGAGCGGCCTGTAAGCGATGAAAGGCCCTCTCCGTGATGAAGAGGGCGATGGGTTAATTCAGGAGACTATTTCCCGGGGAGGGCTGACCGCGTTGCGGCTGACGGGCTGGCTGAACCACGGTAGGCACAGCTGGATCAGCGGCCCAATCGACAGCGCGTAGATGACGGTTCCGACGCCAAATTTGCCCCCCAGCAGCCAGCCAATCAGCAGTACGGAAAGCTCGATCGCCGTCCGGATACCGCGCAGTGACCAACCAGTGCGAGCATGCAGACCGGTCATCAGGCCATCGCGCGGCCCGGGGCCAAAGCCCGCGCCAATATACATTCCGGTAGCTATAGCGTTCAGCACAATCGCTCCTGCCAGCAGCGCACTGCGCGCCACCATCGACTCCAGCGGCGGCAGGACGGCCAGCGTGGCGTCCGCCGCTAGTCCCAGCACGATGACATTGCTCACCGTGCCGAGCCCCGGCATTTGCCGGATCGGGATCCACAGCAGCAGTACCGCCGCGCCGGTCAGGATAATCACCGTACCGAAACTGATACCCAGCTGTTTAGCCACCCCGAGATGGAAAACATCCCACGGATCGGCGCCGAGATTGGCATGCACGAAGAGCGCCGTGGACACGCCGTAAAGCACCAGACCAATATATAACTGCAGCAGGCGACGAAGCATATTTTTTCCTCAACATCATTGCGAATGCCCTCATCATCAGCAAAAATGGACTGATAATTAATGGTCAGTTTTGGAAAAGTGGATCGCTATGTCAGCCCGACGCTTTGGAACCCAATCGCTGGTACGCCTGCTCGGCAACTGGCAGGAGACCAGCTCACGCACGCCGCTATGGCGCCAGCTGGCGGAAGCGCTCCGCCTGCTGATCCTTGATGGTCGCCTGACGCTGCAAACGCGCCTGCCCGGCGAGCGCGAGTTGGCGGCGGCCCTGAACGTCAGCCGGACCACCATCGCCAGCGCCCTCGGCCAGTTGCGGGAGGAGGGCTTTCTCTACAGCCGCCAGGGGAGCGGGTCACGCATTGTTTTGCCGGAACGCCCCGCCGATCTTCCTCTGCCTGCCGGCATCTCATCTACGCTTAATCTATCTACCGCCGCCCTCAGCGCCGGGCCGGAGGTCCATCAGGCCTTCCAGCACGCTATGACCCTGCTGCCGCCCTATCTCGCACAGACTGGCTATGACCAGCAGGGGCTGCCGGTGCTGCGGGAGGCGATTGCCCGGCGCTACAGCGAACGCGGTCTGCCGACGCGGCCCGATGAGGTGATGGTGGTCAACGGCGCGCTCAGCGCCTTCGCGCTGATCCTGCGCCTGTTCACCGGGCCGGGCGATCGGGTGGTTATTGACGCCCCCACCTATCCGATGGCCATCAGCGCCATTCAGGGCGCCTCCTGCCGCCCCGTCGGGGTTGCGCTTCCGCAGCAGGGATGGGACTGCGATGGACTGGCGGCGACTATTGCGCAGACTGCGCCACGGCTGGCGTGGCTGATGCCGGATTTTCACAACCCCACCGGACGCTGTATGGATGCCCCCACCCGCCAGCGGGTTGCGGACATCGCCGCCAGGACGCGAACAACGCTGGTAATCGACGAGACCATGGCCGACCTTTGGTATAACGCGCCGCCGCCCCCACCGCTGGCCAGCTTCAATCCCGATGCCGCGGTGCTCACCATTGGTTCGGCCGGGAAAAGCTTCTGGGGGGGACTACGTATCGGCTGGATCCGCGCCAGCGCACGGACCATCGCCTCGCTTATTCAGGCCCGCGATTCGCTGGATTTGGGTACGCCGCTGCTGGAGCAACTGGCTTGCTGCTGGCTACTGGAAAATGCCGCCACACTGCTGCCGCCGCGGCGGGATATGCTCAAGGCGCGCCGGGACATGTGCGAAACGCTGATGGCGGAATATTTTCCCCGCTGGCGGTTTTCGCCACCGGAAGGTGGGCTCTCTTTTTGGGTGGAACTTCCTGACATGCTGGCCACCCTGTTCTCTGCGCGTGCGGAAAGCCAGGGGATCCATATCGGCACCGGTACGCGGTTTGGGCTGGAAGGGGCGTTCGATCGCTATTTACGTCTGCCGTTTACGCTGCCGGATGAAGCATTGCGCCGGGCCTTCTCCACGCTACAACCGCTGTGGCAAAGCCTTGCTGAACAGAAGGAAAATACACGTTTGCGAAAAATAATATAAGAAAATAGCGACGGGCTGACTTCAGCCCGTCAAATGGCCTTCATCCATGAGGTATATGAGATGTTTTTATAAAATTGCCTGGCTATCCTGCCCTCTGGTTATGGCAACCCAATGACAGAAAGAAGGCAATTTCATTAATGCTGGCGCGGAATAGGAAACCCTTTCAGGGAAATAATAAAGCCATCTTCATCTTTTTTGATTTTAGCGCCGGTGTCACACCAGTCGGAAGCAATGCGAAAGAACTCATCACTACCGATATTCCAGTTCAGGCGGACGTGTTTTACGTATCCTGAGCGCAACATATCGCAAGCTTCGCTATAGTTGCTGGCTGTAGAGAATTGTTGTTTCATTTTTTCTTCTTCAGAAGTTTTCTTAATGCTTTGATTTCTTTAGGGGTAAGTGGCGTTGCTTCCTCTTCGGTATGCTGGCTGTCAATGTCCTCTTCCGTCACCCCCGCCTCACCTGCTGACTCCTCCAGCTGAAAAGCCAGCTGCAGCAGCTTTTCCGTTGCCGTTCCCAGGTTCTCGTTATTAACTTCCGCAAAATGACGCAACTTTTCTTTTAGCTCTGCGTCAATTTTTACATTCAAAACCACTGTGGTCATAGCTACGCTTCCCGTGCAATAAAATCATCATAATTAATACACGAAGTTAACATGCTGATCCAGAGATATATTTTACAGCATGAGCCTGGCAACAAATTCCCATCAGTAAGATGCGCTTTATTTATGACATGCAAATGACATTAATATTTCAGTAGTATTTCAGATTTATGACAAGTAAATATTATGGAATAAAAGAAGGGGGTTTTAACAACAAAAACTAATATGCGATCTTTATCAGAAATTAATTATTGCAGGAGTAAAAACCGGACAAATATAAGGGAAACACCAGGCGGGAGAAATGGGTGGGGGCCCTGCCAGCTACATCCCGGCACACACGTCGTCTGCTCTGGCTGCTTCCTTCCGGACCTGACCTGGTAAACAGAGTAGCGTTGCGGGAGAACCAACAGAGCCCCCATTGAGAGCGTTAGTTGCCTAACGCGCTGGCGCATTATCCCTGCTGACCTGGTGAATTGCAAGCTCACACCGTCCGCCTGCTGGTTTATTGCGCAATAACGCGAATAAAACCAGCCACTCACGGTCAGCCTGTGAGATTGCGAGCCCGCGCTCAGCACACATCCGGGTTATCCACCATACTTATCCTCTTCGTCCTCTTTTATCACCAGTACATTGTCTCGACGGTAATCGAATGACTGACTCATCACCACAGACCATCACTCTGCCTTTACCTGCTATTGAAGGGATGACCATCGCCTTTCAGGGCGTAAACTACCTGCGCCCTGAAAAAATGCTCGACTTCGCGACCATCAGTCCCGCGCCGGTGCGGGCGGTTACGCCGCTGGCGCTGCTCTATTCCACCGTCGGCGTGCTGCGCCAGGTGGAGCTACGCAAGCTGCCGGTCTATATCAGCGGTCGGGTGGTGTACCCTATCTCGTCGTTAACCATGCCGGGCCTGCGCGCGAGGCTGATCATCAACGCCACTTCGCAGCGGTTGAAATTTCTTGAGAGTCTCATCGCCAGCTCAGCCTCCGACAATGTCCATGGCATGCAGATCCTCGGCCTCGCTCTGACGTTCACCGTCGAACAGGCCGCCTGACCCAGGCCGGCTGTACAGCTCCTGGCTTAGCGCTTATGCTGACGTTTTGCCGGTAACAGGACAGAAAATGGCTCCGCACGACACATTTCCCCAACGCGTCTGGCACATCGTGGCGTCGATACCGGAAGGGTATGTCACGACCTACGGCGAGGTCGCCCGGCTGGCAGGTTCACCGCGCGCGGCGCGCCAGGTGGGCGGCGTATTGAAGCGTCTGCCGGAAGGGTCCACCCTGCCATGGCATCGGGTAGTCAATCGCCATGGCGATATCTCCCTCACCGGCCCCGATCTACAGCGGCAGCGTCAGGCGCTGCTGGCCGAGGGTGTGCAGGTCTCCGGCAGCGGCCATATCGATCTCCAGCATTATCGCTGGGTTTATTGAAGGCAAAAAAAAGCCCCCATCCGGGGGCGTAGCGAGCTTACTGGGCGACAGGAACGGCGGTCTGCTGGACCGGAACCAGCGTCAGGTCGGCATGAGTGCCGCCCTGGTTTATTACCGTCTGCACGGTATCGGTAATAAACATCAACTGGCCGTTAACCGTGATCGCCGCGCTTAGCAGAATGCGAGCGTTCGGTTGAATATCTGCCGGGTTGTAAGGCAGCGCAAAGTTAAATGGCGCCTGTTTGCCTTCGGTACGCACCGCTTTTTGCGACAATACGCGGGCTGGCGCATCTGCCAGAGAAGCATCCGACAGGGTCACCGTCAGTACCGCATCCGGCGGTAAAGCGATTCTCTGGCGGATATTAATCGTCCCCGTGACGCTCGGCTGCTGCTGCGCCACGCTCAGCGTCGCGATACCGTAAGGGTCGGGCGCGGCCGCCTGCGTCGAAGAATTGTTCGAGTGGTGATTAGCACAGGCGGTCAGCGTCGCGGCGACGGCTAAGGCACTAAACATATAGGCAAATTTCATGATGTTCTCCTTATCATCCCTTAATACCCAGGAGGATGTTCCGCCGCTTCGCCGGCAGGAACTTTCGTGTCGTCAATAAGTGTGGCACAGATCTCAGATTTGTTCCTGTTAACAGGTCGTTATTCAGATTATTACACCCATCGGACCACTTGCGATTCCAGGTTATACTTGGCCACATTACGCGCGCTGCGCCGCTATTGTTAATTGAGGATAAGTATGAGTCAGGCACTCTCTAACCTGCTGGCATTATTAGATCTGGAAAAAATTGAGGAAGGGTTGTTTCGCGGGCAGAGCGAAGACCTGGGGTTACGTCAGGTTTTTGGCGGCCAGGTAGTGGGTCAGGCGCTGTATGCGGCAAAAGAGACCGTGCCCGTTGAGCGTCTGGTTCATTCGTTTCACAGCTACTTTCTTCGCCCCGGCGATAGCCAGAAGCCGATCGTTTACGATGTGGAGGTGCTGCGCGACGGCAACAGCTTCAGCGCCCGTCGGGTCGCCGCCATCCAGAACGGGAAGCCGATTTTCTATATGACCGCCTCCTTCCAGGCGCCAGAGAATGGCTATGAGCATCAGAAAGCAATGCCGGCCGCCCCCTCCCCTGACGGCCTGCCTTCGGAAACCGATATCGCTCGCAAGCTGGCGCATCTCCTGCCGCCGCAGGTGAAAGACAAATTCCTCTGCGATAAACCGCTGGAGATCCGTCCGGTGGAGTTTCATAACCCAATGAAAGGCCATATCGCCGAACCGGTGCGCCAGGTCTGGCTGCGCGCCAACGGCGCCGTCCCTGACGATCTGCGTATTCATCAGTATCTGCTGGGCTATGCTTCAGACTTTAACTTCCTGCCGGTGGCGCTGCAGCCGCACGGCGTTGGTTTCCTTGAGCCCGGCATGCAGGTCGCCACCATAGACCACTCTATGTGGTTCCACCGGCCGTTTAATATTAATGAATGGCTGCTTTATAGCGTCGAAAGCACCTCGGCCTCCAGCGCCCGCGGCTTCGTTCGCGGCGAATTCTACACCCAGGATGGCACGCTGGTTGCCTCAACGGTTCAGGAAGGGGTGATGCGCAACCGCAACGCATAAAAAAAGCCTCCCGGACGGGAGGCTTTTCGCTATCAGGAGAGAATGGCTTTTTTATCAGGCGTTATAGGCATTTTCGCCATGGCTGTTGACGTCCAGCCCTTCGCGCTCCTGCTCTTCCGGCACGCGCAGCCCGACGGTCATATCCGCCACTTTGTAGCCGATGAACGCCACAACGCCGGACCAGACCACGGTGATGGCGATACTTTCCAGTTGCACCAGCAGTTGATGGCCCATGGTGACGCCTTCCGCATAACCGACGCCGCCCAGAGAAGTCGCCGCGAAGATACCAGTCAGGATACAGCCGACGATGCCGCAGACGCCGTGAACGCCGAAGACGTCGCAAGGATCATCCACACGCAGCCAGCGTTTCAGCGCAGTCACGCCCCAGATACCCGCCAGGCCAGAGGCGATACCGACGATCAGCGCCCCGCCGACACCGATATAACCACACGCCGGCGTAACGCCAACCAGACCGGCAATTGCCCCGGAGCAGGCGCCCAGCAGTGAAGGTTTGCCGCGCAGAGCCCATTCGCCAAAGGTCCACGCCAGGATAGCCGCAGCGGTCGCCACGACGGTGTTAACGAACGCCAGGGCCGCAATTTCATTCGCTGCGCTGGCAGAGCCGGCGTTGAAGCCGAACCAGCCCACGTAGAGGATAGCGGTGCCAGTGAACACCATCGGCAGGTTATGCGGTTTGAACGCTTCTTTGCCGAAGCCCACGCGTTTGCCCATCATATAGGCGCCGACCAGCCCGGCGACCGCGGCGTTGATGTGCACAACGGTGCCGCCGGCGAAGTCCAGCGCGCCATGGGTCGCCAGCAGACCGCCGCCCCAAACCATATGCGCAATCGGCACGTAGGAGAGTGTCATCCACACCACCACGAAGATCAGTACCGCGGAGAAACGAATACGTTCCGCCAGCGCCCCGACAATCAGCCCGACGGTGATGCAGGCGAACGAGCCCTGGAAGGCCACGTGGATATACTGATAGAAGGTGCCCATCAGCGCTTTCAGCTCAATATTTTTCAGCATCACCCAGTCAAAGCTGCCGAAGAAGCTGCCGCCGGTGCCGAAGGCCAGGGTATAGCCATAAATCACCCACAATACGCAGACCAGGCCAAAGGTGACAATCACCTGAGTCAGCATGGACAGAACGTTCTTACCGCGGATCAGGCCGCCGTAAAACAGCGCAATCCCCGGGATAGTCATAAACAGAACCAGCGCGGTGCAAATCATCATAAACGCGTTATCGGCTTTGTCCGCCACCGCAGGCGCGGCCATCGCCAGCCCCGGCAGAAGGGCTAATGCCCCCAGACCCGATTTCATTGTTGCCATTTTCATTGTTTCGTTCCCCATCACTGTGTGGTCTGGAAATTACAGTGCCGCTTCGTCAGCTTCGCCGGTACGGATGCGAATGACGCGCTGCAATTCAGCGACGAAAATTTTGCCGTCGCCAATTTTTCCGGTGTAAGCCGCTTTGCTGATGACATCGATGACTTCATCCAGCTGATCGTCGGCAATCGCCACATCAATCTTCACTTTTGGCAGAAAGTTGACGCTATACTCGGCGCCGCGGTAGAGCTCCGCGTGACCTTTCTGACGGCCAAATCCTTTGACTTCAGTGACCGTCAGGCCCTGAATGCCGATGGAAGACAAAGCTTCACGCACGTCTTCCAGTTTGAATGGTTTGATTACCACGGTAACCAGCTTCATAAGTCCCCTCCAGTCAGTATTCGGTAATGGCCGCAGCTAACACGATGGATATAAAGCAAGGGCTATGCCAGAAATGAAAAAAGGCCGCAAAGCGGCCCTTTGATGGCAAAAAACAGGGGACAGGTCAGGCAATATCCTGCGCAACGGCGCCTGGCGCGCAAAAATGCACCACAACGGTGCATTTGATGTAACGTTTTTGCACCATGGCAGGCCGCCCAGCGTTCCCTGCCTGCTGGTGGTGCATCAGGCGCTGAGCGACTCCTCTCTGGCGCTGGCCGCCAGCTCTTCGCCGGCCAGCTGCAGCTGATACATCTGCCAGTAGCGGCCTTTCGCCGCCAGCAGCTGCTGATGGGTGCCCCGCTCGACAGCCTGACCTCGATGCAGAACCAGGATGGTATCGGCCTCCACAATGGTCGACAGCCGATGGGCAATAACCACGAGGGTGGTATGCTGGCGGACCTTCGCCAGCGCCTGCTGGATCGCCTGCTCGGTACCGGAGTCGATGTTTGCCGTCGCCTCATCCAAAATCAGTACCTGCGGGGTGTCCACCAGCACGCGAGCCAGCGCCAGCAGCTGCTTCTGCCCGACGGAGAGATTATTGCCCTGCTCGCCCAGTTGGGTGTACAGCCCATCGCTCATGCTGCGCGCCACCGCCGCCAGCTGCACCGCCTCCAGCGCTTCCCAAACCTGCGCCTCACTGATGTCCCGGCCCAGCGCGACGTTGGCGTAAAAGGTATCCGCCAGCACTACGGGATCCTGTTGCACCATCGCGATGCCCCGACGCAACGCGCTGTGGCTGAGGGATGCGAGCGGTCGACCATCGATGCGGATCTCGCCGTGGGTTAACGGGTAATAGCCCATCATCAGACTGGCGAGGGTACTTTTTCCGCTGCCGGTATGTCCGACCAACGCCACGAAGCTGCGGGAGGGAATATCCAGCGTGATATCCTGGAGAACCAGACGGTCCCCCCGGTAAGCAAAGGAGAGATGGTCAATTTCCACCCGACCGCTGCTCAGCGGCGCGTCATCCCTACCCCACGCCTGGCGCGGGCGATCCATCAGCTCGAAAACGCGCTCGCCGGCGACCACCGCCTGCTGCAGCATCGACTGCTGGGTGGTCAGCTCGATAAGCGGCTCGTTAAGGCGTCCAAGATAGCTGATAAACGCGTACAGGACCCCAACCTCGATCGTGCCCACCGCGCTAAAGCCGAACAGCATCAGCAGCCCGCACAGCACCAGCGAGGAAAAAAGGCTCAGCAGCGGGCGCAGCAGAAAACCGTCCAGGCGCAGCGTCTGCATCCGCGCCAGATAGTGGGCATAGCTGGCCTCGCGCATCCGTTCGCCAAAGCGCGCCTGCTGGCGGAACTGCTGGATGACGCCCATGCCGTTGATCACTTCGTTGAAGCCATCGTTGATGTCGGCAAGCCAGGCGCGCACCCGCCGCACGATCGGCGTGCTATAGCGCTGATAGATAATCATCACGATCAGCACCGCCGGGAAAATCGCGATCGCCACCAGCGCCATCCGCCAGTCGAGGCTAAACATCGCCACCAGCATCGCGCCGATCAGCGCGGCGCTGCGCAGTACCGTAGCCACCACCGTCACGTACAGATCGCGAATGACTTCCGTATCGTTGGTTACCCGTGAGATAAGCTGCCCAACCGGCTGGGTATCAAACTCGCTGAGCGGCTGATGCAGGGCGGCATCCATCACGTCGCTGCGCAACTGCTGGACGACGCCGACCGCGGCGCGGTTAAACAGCAGCGACTGGTTATAGTGCAGGAGCGCCGCCAGCAACTGCAGGCCGATATAGGCTACCGCCAGGCCGGCCACCAGCTTCAGCGGCAGCGTATGTTTCGCCACCATGTTGTCGATGAAATAGCTGATAAGCAGCGGGCCGCTCACTTCCGCCGCCGCCGCAATCCACATCATCGCCACCGCGATGGCCAACGGCTTGCGCCACGGTGAACCATAGGCCAGCAGGCGTTTAAGCGTCGGCCAGAGTTCGGTAAAGCTACGCATCCAGGGCCTCCTCTTGCGTCTGCGGAACCTCGTCGAGCGCGGCCTCCAGCTGCTGATATCGATACATGTCGCGGTACCAGCCGGGCTGCACGGCCAGCGCCTCGTGGCGGCCTCGCTGGGCAATATGCCCATGCTGCAGTACCAAAATTTCACTGGCCTCGGTGAGCGCCGACAGGCGGTGGGCGCTGATAATGACCGTCCGCCCCTCCCCCCACTGGCGCAGGTTATGCAGGATCTGGTGCTCGGTGCGGCCATCCACCGCCGATAAGGCATCGTCGAGGATCAAAATTTCGGCCTCCAGCAGCAGGGCGCGAGCAATAGAGATGCGCTGTTTCTGGCCGCCGGAGAGCATCACGCCGCGCTCGCCCACTTCGGTCTCGTAGCCCTGAGGCAGACGCAGAATGTCGTCATGCACGCTGGCCAGTTGAGCAACCCGCTCAATCTGCGCCTGCGTCGCGTCCGGTTTTCCCAGCGCGATATTATTGGCGACGGTATCGGAGAATAAAAATGGCGTCTGATTGACCACCGCCAACCGGGCGCGCCAGCTGTCGAGCTGCAGAATCGGCAGCGGCAGATCGTGAAAGCGGATCTCGCCGTGAGTGACGTCAAAATGGCGCTGCAGCAGCGCCAGAATGGTGCTTTTGCCGGCGCCCGTCGGCCCGCAGATGCCCAGCATTTGCCCCGGCTGGAGAGTAAAATTTACCTGCTCCAGCGAAGGTTTGCTCGCCTGCGGATAGATGAAATCGCGGATAGCAACCTGCAGGACGCCGCGGCCTGCCGGCACCGCCTCGGTCCCGTCATCCACCGCCGGCGCCTCTTCAAGCATCGTGCGGATACGACCATAGGCCGCGCTACCGCGCTCCACGATGTTAAACATCCACGCCAGCGCCAGCATCGGCCAGATCATCAGGCCAAGATACATCACGAAGCTGGTCAGCTGGCCCAGGGTCAGGCTGCCGTGGATCACCATCCAGCTGCCGCCGCCGATGGCCAGCAGGTTAGCGGCCCCGATGGCGATATAGATGGTGGGGTCGAAGCGGGCGTCAATGCGTGCCACGCGCATGTTTTTCGCGCCGGTATCGGCAGCATCGGCAGCAAACTGCGCCGACTGGCGATCCTCCAGCCCAAACGCCTTAATCATGCGGATGCTGGTCAGGCTCTCCTGCGTGCGATCGTTGAGGCTGGAAAAGGCCGCCTGAGCAACGCGAAAACGTTCGTGAAGCGCATCGCCGTTACGTTTGATCGCCAGGGCCATCAGCGGCATCGGCAGCAGCGCCAGCAGAGTAAGCTGCCAGCTAATCTGCGTCGACATTACAATCAATACCGCACAGCCCATCACCAGGGAATCCACCAGGGTTAATACTCCTTCGCCAGCGGCAAACACCACCCGGTCCACGTCATTGGTGGCGCGGGCGATAAGATCCCCGGTGCGATGGCGCAAATAGAACGCCGGATGCTGGCGGCTCAGTTGCCGGTAAAAATCTTCCCGCAGCTCAACCGCCAACTGGTAAGAAGCGCCGAACAACAGCACGCGCCAGACATAGCGCAGCAGGTAGACCATCACCGCGATCAGCACCAGCGCGCCGATCCACATCCACACCTTCTCCGCGGTGTAATGCTGTTGCGTCACGCCGTCGACCACAATGCCCACCACCTTCGGTGGAATAAGCTGCAGGACGGCAATAATGACCAGCAGGGCAATTGCGCCAAGATAGCGGCGCCACTCCCGGCGGAAGTACCAGCTGAGTTGAGCAAATAATCGCAAGCAATAAAATCCTGATTTTGTAATGGGTTACGGCGCAATACCGTTATTCGACAGGCAAGGCGGTGGTATATTTTATCTGTTCCATGGCAAAACTCGAAGTGACATCCGACAGACCGGGCACACTGTTCACTAAACGTTTATAAAAGTCGTCATAGCGTTTCATATCAGCCACCTGCACCCGTAGCAGGTAGTCATACTCCCCCGCCATCCGCCAGAAGCCGAGCACTTCCGCCATCTGCGTCACTTCGCTCACGAACTGACAGTACCAGTCGCTGCTATGATGCTGGGTCTTGATCAGGACGAACGCCGTCAACCCCAGCCCCACCTTTTCCGCGTCCAATAGGGCGACGCGCCCGCGGAGAATACCCTCGTCTTCGAGCCGTTTCAGGCGTTTCCAGCAGGGCGTGGTGGTCAGATTAACGGCATCGGCCAGCGCCTGCAAAGAGAGGGTGCAATCTTCCTGCAGTAGCGCCAGCAGCTTACGGTCAATTTTATCTAGCATTGGGCATCCTCAGAGAAAATTTTGCTCTCATAATGGTAATCCACAGGTTAAATGGCAACAATTTTTCCTGCGCTTTCCGCTAAGCTAGGCACAAAATGACAAACAGGAAATCACGATGAATAGCGCCTGGGTTAAACATGCCATTAGCGAAATCAACGCTGACTATCAGCGCTCCGCCGACACGCACCTGATCCGTCTGCCGCTGCCCGCTTTTCCGGGCATCCACCTGTATCTGAAAGATGAAAGCACCCACCCCACCGGCAGCCTGAAGCATCGCCTGGCGCGGTCGCTGTTTCTCTATGGCTTGTGCAACGGCTGGATCAAAGAAGGCACGCCAATTATAGAGTCCTCCTCAGGGTCAACCGCCGTTTCGGAGGCCTATTTCGCCCGCCTGCTGGGGCTGCCGTTTATCGCTGTGATGCCCTCCTGCACCGCCAGACGCAAAATCGAACAGATCGAGTTCTACGGCGGACGCTGCCATTTTGTGCAGAGCGCCGGCGAAATCTACGCGGCTTCCGAAACGCTGGCCCGCGAGCTGAACGGCCATTATATGGATCAGTTTACCTTCGCCGAGCGGGCCACCGACTGGCGCGGCAACAACAATATCGCCGACAGTATTTTCCGCCAGATGAGCCATGAGCCGCACCCGCAGCCGTCATGGATCGTCATGAGCGCCGGCACCGGCGGCACCTCAGCGACCATTGGCCGCTATATTCGCAGCCAGGGCTACGAGACGCAGCTGATGGTCGTTGATCCGCAGAATTCGGTGTTCCTCGATTACTGGCAGACCCGCGACGCCAGCCTGCGCAGCCCGGTCGGCAGCAAAATTGAAGGCATCGGACGGCCGCGCGTCGAGCCGTCGTTTATTCCCGACGTTGTCGATGAGATGCTGCGCGTGCCGGATGCGGCGAGCGTAGCCACCGCCCTGTGGCTGGAAACGCAGCTTGGGCGCAAGGTCGGCGCCTCGACCGGCACTAATATGTGGGGCGTATTGCAGCTGGCCGCGCGGATGCGCGAGGAAGGTCGCACCGGCTCGATAGTGACACTCCTGTGCGACAGCGGCGAGCGTTACCTGGAAAGCTATTACAACCCGCAGTGGGTGGCGGACAATATCGGCGATATTGCGCCCTGGCAGGCGGAGATCGCCGGTCTGGTCGAAAGGCGATAAAAAAAGCCAGATAGAAGCCTATCTGGCTTGCTGGAAGGGTCTCTCTATTCGGGGGAATAAGGAAGATCAGGATTATCCAGCCAATGAGTTAAAAAATGGGAGACTGCCTGATTCCGACAGTCGCCAATTACCGGCAGATGCGGCAGCTCGGCTTTCAGCTGCGGCATCGCGTTGCCCATGATGAACCCCCGCCCAACGCTGCCCAGCATCTCGCGGTCGTTCATCGCATCGCCGAAGGCCATGCACTCCTGCAGGGTGAAGCCTAAATGCTGGCTGAGCACCGCCAGCGCCGCGCCTTTATTGCAGCCAACCGGCAGCACCTCCAGACAGTCCATTGCCGAGAAGCAGAGAAATGCGCGATCGCCCAGCGTCTCATTCAGCTGGATCCGCAGACGGCGCAAATCGTCATGATCGCCGCAGAAACAGATCTTGGTGACATGCTGCGCCGACATGCGCTTCAGATCGCACAGTTGATAGTGAAAGCCGCTGAATACATGCGCTTGCAACAATTCAGGCCTTGCCTGGCCGGTGAACCAGCCGCCATCGTTAAAGACGTGCATGCTGGCCTGGGTATCCCATTTGCCGTGCAGCACCGCTTCCGCCGCTTCGGGAGCGAGATCCTGGCGATAAAGCTCCTCCCCTTCCAGCGAATGGATGCGCGTCCCGTTGCCGGTGATCAGAAATGCATCAAGGGAAAATTCGCCAATCACATGGTGCATCTCCAGTACATGGCGGCCGGTGGCGAAGGTCAAGGTGATATCGCGCTCACGCAGCCGTTTCAGCGCGGAAAGCGTCTTTTCTCCAAGACGATGGTCCGGCATCAGCAGGGTGCCGTCCATATCAAATGCCGCCAGTTTTGCCATGGTATATTCCCCGATGTGTGATGGGCTTCGCTTGTCTTGCAGTATCACCTGGGATATACGGAAGTAATAGTGAATAGATATTATTAATTGTTCCGGGTTTACAGCGGCCCGGTGGACGACGACCCCCATGCGACTCTTACACCGTTTAAATCAGTACCAGCGATTGTGGCAACCCTCAGCCGGGGCGCCGCAGCAGGTCACCGTCGGCGAACTGGCGGAGCGCTGTTTTTGCAGCGAGCGCCACGTCCGTACTCTGCTGCGTCAGGCGCAGGAGGCCGGGTGGCTAAGCTGGCAGGCCAGCTCCGGGCGCGGCAAACGCGGACAGCTCTCATTTCACAAAACCCCGGAAAGTCTGCGCAACGAGATGATGGAGCAGGCGCTGAACAACGGTCAGCAGCAAATCGCGCTGGAGCTGGCGCAGCTTGCCCCGGTGGAGCTGAAAGCCCTGCTCCATCCCTTCCTCGGCGGTCAGTGGCAAAACAATACCCCCACGCTGCGTATTCCTTACTATCGCCCGCTGGAGCCGCTGCGTCCCGGCTTTCTCCCCGGCCGCGCCGAGCAGCATCTGGCCGGACAAATCTATGCCGGGCTGACGCGCTTCGACGAAGGCGACAATATGCCGATCGGCGATCTGGCGCACCACTGGCAGGTCTCCCCGGACGGCCTGCGCTGGCATTTTTATATCCGCTCCACGCTGTGCTGGCACAATGGCGATACGGTGGAAACCGCGCAGTTGCGACAGCGGTTACTGCTGCTGCTTGAGCTGCCCGCCTTGTGGACCCTCTTCGCCAGCATCAGCCGTATCGATGTCACCCATGCCCAGTGTTTAACAATAACCCTGCATCGCCCTGACTACTGGCTGCCGTTCCGCCTCGCCAGCTACTGCAGCGTGTTGGCGCATCCCGACGATCCGGCCATTGGCTGCGGACCGTTCCGCCTGAAGCGGTTTAGTCCGGAACTCGTCCGCCTGGAAAACCATCCCCGCTACCACCTGCAGCATCCGCTGATCCAGGCGGTGGAGTACTGGATCACTCCTCAGCTCTTTGACCGCGATCTCGGCACCAGCTGCCGCCATCCGGTGCAGATCACCATCGGCGATCGCGCAGAGCTGCATAATCTGCGTCAGGTCAGCAACCGTATCAGCCTTGGCTTCTGCTATTTGACCCTGCGCCACAGCCCTCGGCTTAGCAAAGCGCAGGCCCAGCGGCTGGTGTCGATAATCCATCACTCGTCGCTACTGGATACGCTGCCGCTGGAGGAGGATCTGATTACGCCAAGCCATGAGGTGCTGCCGGGATGGTCCATCCCGCAGGGACCGACAAACAACGCGGTACCGCTGCCGGCCAGGCTCACCCTGCTCTATCATCTGCCGGTCGAGCTACATGCGATGGCCGAACAGCTGAGGCAACGTCTGGCTCTGCTGGGCTGCGAGCTGACGCTCCTGTTCCACGACGCTAAAAACTGGGAAGGCTGCCAGCATCTGGGGCAGGCCGACCTGATGATGGGCGACCGTCTGATCGGCGAAGCGCCGGAGTACGCCCTGGAACAGTGGCTGCGCTGCGATATGCTGTGGCCTAATTTGCTGACCGGGGCGCAATATGCTCATCTGCAGGCGACATTAGACGCGGTGCAGTCTCAGCCCGACGCTCGCAGCCGCAACGATGCGCTGCGCAACGTATTTAACAGCCTGATGGAAGACGCCATCATGACGCCGCTGTTCAAGTATAACTATCGGATCAGCGCGCCACCGGGGGTCAATGGTCTGCGCCTCAACGCCCGGGGCTGGTTCGACTTCGCCAGCGCCTGGCTGCCGGCCTCGTCGACGTGAGAGAGCTGGTGATGGAGGGCGTCTGGCGCTACCATATCGCCTTTATTCATTTAGTCAGGAATTGCCATGAAACGCGCCGTAGTTGTCTTCAGCGGAGGACAAGATTCAACCACCTGTCTGGTGCAGGCTCTGCAACAGTATGATGAAGTGCATTGCGTCACTTTTGATTATGGCCAACGCCACCGCGCGGAAATCGACGTTGCGCGCGAACTCGCCCTGAAACTGGGCGCCGTCGCGCATAAAGTGCTGGACGTCACTCTGCTCAACGAACTGGCAGTCAGCAGCCTGACCCGCGATAACATTCCGGTACCGGACTATCAGCCTGATGCCGAGGGTATTCCCAACACCTTTGTCCCCGGGCGTAATATTCTGTTTTTAACCCTGACGGCAATCTACGCCTATCAGGTAAAAGCCGAAGCCATCATCACCGGCGTGTGCGAGACCGACTTCTCCGGCTACCCGGACTGCCGCGATGAGTTTGTCAAAGCGCTGCACCACGCCGTCAGCCTGGGGATGGCGAAAGACATTCGCTTTGAGACGCCGCTGATGTGGCTGAATAAAGCCGAGACCTGGGCGCTCGCCGACTACTGGGGTCAGCTGGATCTGGTGCGCCGGGAAACCCTCACCTGCTACAACGGCATTAAGGGCGATGGTTGCGGCCAGTGCGCCGCCTGTAACCTGCGCGCAAACGGACTCAACCAGTATCTGGCGGACAAGGTCGGGGTAATGGCGGTTATGCAGCAAAAAACCGGACTGGCGCAGGCATAATCTCCGGGGATCGATTTACCGGAGCTTTGACTCAAATTCCCCGGTGGCGCGATGCTTACCGGGGCTACGGGTTCATCACCTGCCGTGGGCCCGCCACTCGCACGACGGTTGTCAGCGCAGGTTCATCTGGTCAAGTTTCGCACGCAATTCCCCTTCCAGCGGCAGCGCCTTCTGGGTTTTCAAATCGATACAAACGAAGGTAATCAGCGCATCGGCCACTACTTCGCCATTGGGGTTGAGGGTGACCACCTGGCTTAGGGTGCCGCTTTTGCCGTTGAGTTGCTCCAGTTTGCTGCTCACCGTCAGCACATCGCCCAGTACCGCCGGACGACGATAGTTAATATTGATATTCACCACCACGAAGGCGATGTTTTTCTCCATCATCCACTGAAACGCGGGGCTGTTTTCCAGGCCGTCCCAGCGGGCTTCCTCAAGGAACTCCAGGTAGCGAGCGTTGTTCACATGCTGGTAGACGTCCAGATGATAGCCGCGAACTTTAATTTGTGTCTGCATAGCACTAATGCCTTTCTGTTATTGTTGTTTATGAGGTAAGAGGTCACACCACTTGATGCAACCTCTTTATCCTGGCAAAAAATCACCGCTGTGCAAGGTCTGGCATAAAATTTACAGCGTCAGATGGGCTAAATTGCGCTCCACCAACGCGCTCCCCATTCCCGGGACCTGCTTCAGATCATCGAGGGTTTTGAACGGCCCGTACTCTTCGCGGTAGCTGACAATAGCCTGGGCTTTTTTCAATCCTACGCCATTCAACGCCTGCGCCAGCTGTTCGGCGCTGGCGCGGTTAATGCTGACCTTTGTCGCCCCGATGTCAGACTCGCCGGGCACCGCTTCCGCCTTCGCCGAAGAGGACGCCTGCACATTTTCTTTATTCACCGCCGCTTTGCCGCTGGCGGGTGCCGCCAGCGCCCCCTGTACCCCTACCGCAAAAACCAGAACGCCCGCGGCCATCAGTGCTTTTATTCCATATTTCATGCTGATATCTCCTTGTGTGTAGACAGCAAGGTCACGATAGCGTCAGTGCGGATGGTCGACAAAAGGCAAATCACAGAAATGGAAAGGGCCGCGAAAGCGGCCCTTGAGGATTACATCGTGTTGCTCATTTTTGCGAGACGACGCGAAATTACTGCTGCTGGTCGATGCTGTCGCCGAGCTTAATTTTCGCCGCCTTGCGCAGGTTGCTCATCAGCGCTTCGAAAGCGATTTGGGCATTGTTCTGGGTGATCCCCTGAACCATGGCCTTCTTCTGCTCTTCCGGCATGCTGCCGGCTTTCACCTCATCCAGCGCTACCAGCACCACATCGCCTTGCATATTGCTGCCCACGCCGTAGACCGGTTTACCCTGCTGCGGCAGCGGCAGGGTAAATGCCAGCTGGCTCAGCGGATCCTGGCCGGTACGAGAAAGCGTCTGCGGCGCGCCAAAGCTCAGGCCAGCCGCCTTCATCGCTTCATCGCCTTTGCCGTCTTTCAGCTCCGCCAGCAGCTTGTCGGCCTCCAGTTTCGCCTGCTGTTCCGCTTTATTGTGCTTAACGATATCGCTAACCTGTGCCTTCACTTCGGCCAGCGGCTTCACCGCCTCGGCTTTGTGTTCGCTAATGCGCAGAACAAAAGCGCGATCGCCGTCAACGGTAATGATATCGGAGTTGCTGCCCGGCGCGCCGTTCTCACCCACCAGACCGCCGTTGAAAATAGCGTCAGCGACCGGTTTAAAGTTCAGCTCCTCCGGCAGGTTATCGCGGCCAAACCAGCCGGTTTCTACGACCTTCATCCCGGCGACCTGCGCTGCGCTCGCCAGCGATTCATTATCGTTGCTGGCCGCATCGCTCACCTTCTGCTGCAGCGCGTAGTAAGCATCCAACGCTTTTTCCTGCTTCACTTTCGCCGCAATGTCATTACGCACGTCAGCCAGCGGCTTCACCTGCGCCGGCTGGACGTCGTCCAGACGAGCTACCAAAAAGCCAACCGAGGATTTGATCACGCCAGACAGCTGGCCTTTCTCTTTCAGCCCGGCATCTTTCAACTCAGGCACGGTAGAGGCATCTTCCATCCACCCCATATCGCCACCGTTGCGGGCAGAGATAATATCGGTCGATTTTTCTTTCGCCAGCGTGGCGAAGTCCGCTCCATTTTGCAGCTCGGCCAGTACCGCTTTCGCATCGGCTTCAGTTTTGGTCTGAATCACGCTGTAGCGGTTGCGCTGCGGCTGAGTGAACTGATCCTTGTGCTGGTCGTACCATGACTGAATCTCTTCGTCAGAGGCGCTCTCCTGCATGCTGGCGGCATCCATTTTGATGTAGCTGACGCGGAACTGCTCCGGCGCCATAAAACGGGCCTGATTCTGCTGCCAGAAGGCGTTGATTTCCTCATCGCTGGCGGTCTGTTTTGCCGCCAGGGCATTTACGTTGATGGTCGCTTCGCGGACCACCCGCTGTTGAGATACCAGCGCCGCCAGCTGATCGGACTCGCCCGGCAGCATGAAGTCGGTACCCGCAATGGCGTTAATCAGCTGCTGCGTGGTCAGCTGGTTACGCAGCGCCTGGGCGTACTGATCGGTGGTCATCCCCATCTGGGCGACAATACCGCTGAAACGCTGGTTGTCGAACTTACCGTTCGTCTGGAACGCCTGGGTCTGGAAGATCGCCTGCTTCACCTGCTCATCGCTGATGCTGAGGCCCAGCTCGCGGGCATACTGATCCAGAAGCGACTCATCGATCAGGCGGTTCAGCACCTGCTGGCGCATGGTTTTCATGTAGTTTTCGTTCGCCGCCAGCTCGGAGAATTGATCGCCAAGCTGCTGCTGCATACGGTTACGTTCGCTGGCGACGGCGTTTTCAAACTGCCCACGGCCAATCTCCTGGCCATTCACTTTTGCGGCATAGTTTTTGCCACCGCCAATCAGGTAACCACTCACCCCGGTCAAAATGAACGAGACGATAATGATACCGAAAATAATCTTGAGCACGACGCTGTTGGCGGCCGTGCGTAGGTTGTCCATCATGGTGTAACAACGCTCCGCTGTAGATGACTTTAGCTCGCGCAGCATAGCACGTGATGGCCGCCGCGCGTGAGGACGTATTTTGACAAGAAAACAGGGTGATTGTCAGCCCACAAGTGGCGATAAACACACATAAAGTGGTCTGAAAAGGCAATAAAAAAGGCACATCTCACGATGCGCCCTTGTACTTCGTCACATTCCCTGACGGGAAAGCCGATCAGTTCACCGCGTCTTTCAGCGCTTTACCAGCACGGAAGCCCGGCACTTTTGCGGCAGCGATAGTAATTTCTTTACCTGTTTGCGGGTTGCGACCAGTACGGGCGGCACGTTCTTTAACAGCAAAGGTACCAAAACCTACCAGCGCAACGTCATCCCCAGCCTGCAGAGATTCAGTAACAGAAGCGATTAAAGCATCTAACGCACGTCCAGCTGCAGCTTTAGAAATGTCCGCACCCGCAGCAATTTTGTCAATCAGTTGAGATTTATTCACTGTTCTCTTCCTCTCTTTATAATTTATATCGCACCTGAGTCCTTCATAGTGCGACCGCGCAGCAGTTATATCAGGACTGTCATGCCCTTACAACAGCAGTTGTCGATGACCCCCCTGCCAGCGATCTAAGTTAGCTACACAAAAAAAGGCTGGCAAGTCCGAAATGACTTACCAGCCCTATTTTTATTAGCGCAATTTGCGCAGAATCACTATTTCGCGGTCACAACCTGCATGCCGAACGGTTCGTTCTGCAGCGCAAGTGTCAGAACTTCCTCGATTCGTTTCACCGGATGGATATCCAAATCGGCGATAACGTTATCCGGAATTTCTTCAAGGTCGCGTTTGTTCTCATCAGGAATCAGAACAGTCTTAATGCCGCCGCGATGCGCCGCCAGCAGTTTTTCCTTCAGACCGCCGATCGGCAGCACCTGACCACGCAGAGTGATTTCACCGGTCATCGCCACATCAGCGCGTACCGGGTTACCGGTCAGGCAGGAGACCAGCGCCGTGCACATGGCAATACCCGCGCTCGGACCATCCTTAGGCGTCGCCCCTTCCGGCACGTGCACGTGAATGTCACGCTTCTCGTAGAAGTCGGCGTTAATGCCCAGCTTGTCAGCCCGCGAACGTACCACCGTCAGCGCAGCCTGAATCGACTCCTGCATCACCTCGCCAAGCGAGCCGGTGTAGGTCAGCTTGCCTTTGCCCGGCACGCAGGCGGTTTCGATGGTCAGCAGATCGCCGCCCACTTCCGTCCACGCCAGACCGGTCACCTGACCGACGCGGTTCTCACTATCGGCGCGGCCATAGTCGAAGCGCTGTACGCCGAGATAATCATGCAGATTCTCACCGTTAATTTCGATGTGTTTCAGCGATTTATCCAGCAGCAGTTGCTTAACGGCCTTGCGGCACAGCTTGGAGATTTCACGCTCCAGGCTACGTACCCCCGCTTCCCGCGTGTAGTAACGAATAATGCCGATAATGGCGC
Organism: Klebsiella sp. AqSCr; assembly: GCF_008452795.1. Taxonomy (NCBI): domain Bacteria; kingdom Pseudomonadati; phylum Pseudomonadota; class Gammaproteobacteria; order Enterobacterales; family Enterobacteriaceae; genus Klebsiella; species Klebsiella sp. AqSCr. Next base: position 120,186 of record NZ_MJDM01000004.1, on the reverse strand, counting down.
TATCGTCGACGGTCAGCTCGCCTTTCTTCAGCGCGTTACGTTCGATCTGCTTCGGCAGCAGATGACGTTTGGCGATGTTCAGTTTTTCATCTTCGGTATAGCCGGAGAGACGAATCACTTCCATACGGTCCAACAGCGGCGCCGGAATGTTCATGGAGTTGGAAGTCGCCACGAACATCACGTCGCTGAGATCGTAATCCACTTCCAGGTAGTGGTCGTTAAAGGCCACGTTCTGTTCCGGATCCAGCACCTCAAGCAACGCGGAAGCCGGGTCGCCGCGCATGTCGGAAGACATTTTGTCGATCTCGTCCAACAGGAACAGCGGGTTTTTGACCCCCACTTTCGCCATTTTCTGGATCAGTTTGCCCGGCATCGAGCCAATGTAGGTCCGACGATGACCGCGGATTTCCGCTTCATCGCGCACGCCGCCAAGCGCCATACGAACGTATTTCCGTCCGGTCGCTTTGGCGATGGATTGACCCAGCGAGGTTTTACCTACCCCCGGCGGTCCCACCAGACAAAGGATTGGCCCCTTGATTTTGTTCACCCGGCTCTGCACCGCGAGATATTCAAGGATGCGATCCTTCACGCGCTCCAGGCCATAGTGATCGGTATCGAGGATCTCCTGGGCCTGACGCAGGTCTTTTTTGACCTTACTGCGCGCATTCCACGGCACCTGCACCATCCAGTCGATGTAGCCACGCACGACGGTCGCTTCCGCAGACATCGGCGACATCATCTTCAGCTTCTGCAGTTCCGCTTCGGTTTTTTCTTTCGCCTCTTTCGGCATTTTCGCCGCGTCGATCTTACGCTTCAGCGCTTCGTTTTCGTCCGGGGCGTCGTCCATCTCGCCGAGTTCTTTCTGAATCGCTTTCATTTGCTCGTTCAGATAGTACTCGCGCTGGGATTTCTCCATCTGCTTTTTGACGCGGTTGCGAATGCGCTTCTCAACCTGCAGCAGATCGATTTCCGATTCCATCATCGCCATCAGATATTCCAGACGTTCGTTAACGTCGGACATCTCAAGCACAGACTGCTTGTCAGCCAGCTTCAGCGGCATGTGCGCCGCGATGGTATCCGCCAGGCGCGCCGGATCGTCGATGCTGTTCAGCGACGTCAGCACTTCCGGTGGGATCTTCTTGTTCAGCTTGATATAGCCTTCAAACTGGCTGATAGCGGTGCGAACCAGCACTTCCTGCTCGCGTTCGTCAATCGCCGGCGAGTCGAGATACTCCGCTTTCGCCGAGAAATGCTCGCCATTATCAGACAGCGCAGAAATGCGAGCACGCTGCAGCCCTTCGACCAGCACCTTCACGGTGCCGTCCGGCAGCTTCAGCATCTGCAAAATAGACGCCACGGTTCCAACGGTGAAAAGATCGTTTACACCCGGCTCATCCGTCGACGCTTCTTTCTGCGCAACCAGCATGATTTTTTTATCATGGTCCATGGCCGCTTCGAGGCAACGGATAGATTTTTCCCGCCCTACGAACAGGGGTATGACCATGTGCGGATAAACCACCACATCGCGCAATGGCAATACGGGGATTTCAATGCGTTCAGAACGCTCAGGATTCATAGAGCTCTCTCTTAGTTTAAAGTCCGCCAGGTAGCCGACGACGCTACACTCCACTGCATCGTCGTTAATATGTAATCCAGTATATGGGGATGTATTCCACACATTCAACGGCGGGAATGCAGGAAAAATAAAAGGGGAGATAAAATCCCCCCTTTTTGTTAACTGCTTGAGTGAAATGGTTAATTATTCACCAGATGCCTGCTGAGCTTCCGGTTTGCCGTAGATCAGCAGCGGTTTGCTCTGACCGGCGATAACCGACTCATCAATGACCACTTTTTCGACATCTTCCATCGAAGGCAGGTCATACATGGTATCCAGCAGCGCCGCTTCCACAATTGAGCGCAGGCCACGGGCGCCGGTTTTACGCGCCATCGCTTTCTTGGCGATAGCGTCCAGCGCTTCGTCGCGGAATTCGAGCTCTGCGCCTTCAAGGCTAAACAGCGCCTGATACTGCTTGGTCAGGGCGTTTTTCGGCTCTTTCAGGATCTGGATCAGGGCTTCTTCGCTCAGCTCGTTCAGGGTCGCCACTACCGGCAGACGGCCGATGAACTCCGGGATCAGACCAAACTTGATCAGATCTTCCGGCTCGACCTGAGCCAGCAGTTCCCCTTCGCTCGCTTTGTCGGACTTCGCTTTTACCGTCGCGCCAAAACCAATGCCGGAGCCGGTTTCCACACGGTGGGAAATCACTTTGTCCAGGCCAGCGAACGCGCCGCCGCAGATAAACAGGATCTTGGAGGTATCAACCTGCAGGAACTCCTGCTGCGGATGTTTACGCCCGCCCTGCGGCGGAACGGCGGCAACGGTCCCTTCGATAAGCTTCAGCAGCGCCTGCTGCACGCCTTCGCCTGAGACGTCGCGCGTAATCGACGGGTTATCGGATTTACGCGAAATTTTGTCGATTTCGTCGATATAAACGATGCCGCGCTGCGCTTTCTGCACGTCGTAATCGCACTTCTGCAGCAGTTTCTGAATGATATTTTCGACGTCCTCACCCACATAACCGGCTTCGGTCAGGGTAGTGGCGTCCGCCATGGTAAACGGCACATCCAGCAGGCGCGCCAGCGTTTCCGCCAGCAGCGTTTTACCGGAACCGGTCGGCCCGATCAGCAGGATGTTGCTTTTACCCAGCTCTACGCCATTGCTGGTATCGCCATTGCGCAGACGCTTGTAGTGGTTGTATACCGCGACCGCCAACACCTTCTTCGCCTGTTCCTGACCGATGACGTAGTCATCAAGGTGGTGGCGAATCTCGTGCGGCGTCGGCAGCGCGCTGCGCTCGCGGTGCGGCGCCACTTCTTTAATCTCTTCGCGAATGATGTCGTTACATAAATCAACGCATTCGTCGCAGATATACACGGATGGCCCGGCGATCAGCTTACGCACTTCATGCTGGCTTTTGCCGCAAAAAGAGCAATACAACAATTTGCCCGATCCATCTTTGCGTTTATCTGTCATGAGTCCAAACCTCTTTTTAAGTTCTTTGTGCCGCACACGACGACGCAAATGCCATTCTCAGGCGCAAGCCGCCATATAGCGTTGTGCCGCCCTTCATTAGTATATACACAAAATCCTTCGCGCTACATCGAGCCGGTAGCGAAGCCACCGGCCGCAAGCCTGCCAGACAAGCGGCCGAATAAAAGCCAACCGCTCGCACAGACGTGGCGAGAAGGATGAAGCGTAAAGCGGCACCCTTGCGCCTTGGGCATCAATTACGATGGGTCAAAATAGAGTCGACCAGCCCGTACTCCACGGCTTCCGCAGCAGACAGGAAGCGGTCACGCTCGGTGTCACGCTCAATCTGCTCAAGAGACTGGCCGGTATGATGCGCCATCAGCTCATTCATGCGTCCTTTCACCTTCAGGATTTCACGGGCGTGGATCTCAATATCCGTCGCCTGTCCCTGATAGCCGCCCAGCGGCTGGTGGATCATCACGCGGGAGTTCGGCAGGCAGAAGCGCTTGCCTTTCGCCCCGGCGGTCAGCAGGAACGCGCCCATAGAAGCGGCCTGCCCCATACAGATGGTGCTGACATCCGGCTTGATGAACTGCATGGTGTCATAAATCGACATCCCGGCGGTGATTACCCCGCCCGGAGAGTTAATGTACAGGTAAATGTCTTTTTCCGGGTTTTCCGCTTCCAGAAACAGCATCTGCGCCACGATCAGGTTTGCCATGTGGTCTTCGACCTGGCCGGTCAGAAAAATGACGCGTTCCTTAAGCAGACGGGAGTAGATATCAAAAGAACGTTCACCGCGTGAGGTCTGTTCAATGACCATCGGCACCAGGGCCATATGGGGTGCAAAGTTGTCTCGTTCGCCACTGTATGACATTTCCGTCTCCTGGAGTAATTTTAAAATACCTGCTGCACTGATTGTAACCTTACGGACGGATTATCAGCCACAGTTTCTATCCGCTGAATGCGTCACCGCCTCTTCAATACGCGTGCGATTGCGGATGCAGTTGCCTCCCCCGGTAATGGGGATGGTGTTGCCATATTTCAAGCATAACAAGCTTTTGCTGTAACGCTATCATGGTTAATGCGTTTTCGCACCGTGCCTGTGGCTATCATTATCTTAAAAAAAAACCCGCCGCCTTTCGGCAACGGGTTTTTGCTCGAACCTTAAACGATAGGGGCGAAATTACGCCTGCTGGTTCATCAGTTCGTTGAAGGAAGTGGCTTTTTCAGACACTTTGGCTTTCGCCAGCACGGCTTCAACAGCCTGCTCTTCCAGCGCCACGTTGCGCATGTTGTCCATCAGCTCTTTGTTCTTGCTGTAGAACTCAACGACTTCAGACGGATCTTCGTACGCAGAAGCCATCTCTTCGATCAGGGCTTTTACGCGCTCTTCGTCAGCTTTCAGCTCGTTGGTGCGGATCACTTCGCCCAGCAGCAGACCAACAACGACGCGACGTTTAGCCTGCTCTTCGAACAGCTCGCGCGGCAGTTCCAGAGCCTGTTTCTCGTTGCCGCCGAAACGCTGAGCAGCCTGACGACGCAGCACGTCGATTTCGCTGTCGATCAGGGCAGCCGGAACGTCGATCTCGTTGGCTTTAACCAGACCTTCGATAGCCTGAGACTTCACGCGGTTACGCACAGCGCCTTTCAGCTCGCGTTCCATATTTTTACGCACTTCAGCGCGCAGGCCAGCGACGGAACCATCTTCCACGCCGAAACGTTTGATGAACTCTTCGGTCAGCTCAGGCAGTTCACGCTCTTCGACTTTCTTCAGGTTGATAACGAACTTAGCCGCTTTACCTTTCAGGTTTTCTGCGTGGTACTCTTCCGGGAAGGTCACGTCGATGGTGAACTCTTCACCCGCTTTGTGGCCTTTGATACCGTCTTCGAAGCCCGGGATCATGCGACCCTGGCCCATCGCCAGTACGAAGTCAGAGGCTTTGCCGCCTTCGAACTCTTCGCCGTCAACAGAACCGGTGAAGTCGATGGTTACGCGATCTTCAGCGTCAACCGCGCCTTCTTTTTCTTTCCAGGTCGCCTGCTGCTTGCGCAGAGTTTCCAGCATGGTATCAACGTCAGCGTCGGTGACTTCAACAACCGGTTTTTCAACTTCGATCGCGTCCAGACCCTGCAGTTCAACTTCCGGATACACTTCGAACTCTACCGCGTAGGTGAAGTCTTCGCCCAGTTTGTATTCGCCCGGAACGTAGTTCGGCGCGCCGGCCGGATTGATTTTTTCTTTGATGATCGCGTCAACGAAATGACGGCTCATCAGGTCGCCCAGCACGTCCTGGCGAACGGAAGCGCCATAGCGCTGAGCAACAATATTCATCGGCACTTTGCCTTTACGGAAGCCGTCAATGCGAACTTTTTTCGCTACGTTGACCAGCTCGCTTTTGACAGCATTCTCGATGCTGTCAGCGGCGATAGTAATCGTTACACGGCGCCCAAGGCCCTGAGTGGTTTCAACTGAAACTTGCATCTTGTTACCTCAAAAAAATCACAGTGCTCGGTCAACTCTGGAAGCGCGTGTAGGTGGCTTCGCAGAACCGGGATGCCCTCTTCAAATCAGAAACACATTCCCTGTCGTCAGAATCATCCCGAAGACATTCATATATAAGACGCGGCATTATAGCGGCATCACTTTTGTGAGTCGAGAACGGTTGTCGCCTGATGCTGCGGCATTTTTCACATTTCCCGCTCAAATTTGCCCGCAAAAGCGCTGACTTTGCGCATTTTCCAGGCAAAACAAAACGGCCCGTAGGCCGTTTTTGCTAAATCTGCAAGCAACATACTGGAAAAGCGCCAGCGGTTGCAAATGGGATTTCTAAGCGATACTCCCTGCGCCGCGGCACGGCGGCGAAGCAAATACCGTATCCTGTAATGCTTCCCATTCTTTAATCGTGTAGGTGTGCAGCGCCAGGGCATGCACCGTATTCGACAGCTCCTCGGTTAGCGTGCCGTAGATCATACGGTGGCGATTGAGGAAACGCTCGCCAGTGAAGCGATCGCTCACTAACACCACTTTAAAATGACTTTCAGAGCCCGCAGGGACGTTGTGACGATAACTTTCATCCACGACTTCGAGATACATCGGGTCGAACGCTGCTCTAAGTTTTGCTTCGATCTGTTCACGTATCATCATGAATTTTCTCCTCCGACAACGCTGAGATGCCGCCACTCCATTTAAATGTTAGCCGCTTTTACCGCTTCCATTAGGAGAAAACAACAAAAAATTAGCATTGTTCTGATATTTTCATTCAAAAGTATCACGTTTACTGGCTCTGGTCGCCAGATCCGTCGGGGAACGAGCCATTAACCGTGGCGGGACGCTCAGAAAACCGCCAGCACGATGGATTTACACGCGTTGCCACTTCCCCTTGCCGTTGGCAATGCTATGATGGCGGTAATTTTCCTTATAACAACACCATGCGTTGAGACCTGAACATGCTTAAGAAGATTCTTTTCCCGTTGGTCGCCATGTTTATGCTGGCAGGATGCGCCACGCCGCCGACCACCATTGAAGTATCGCCGAAAATCACGCTGCCGCAGCAGGATCCAAGCCTGATGGGCGTGACCGTCAGCATCAACGGCGCCGATCAGCGTCCGGACCAGGCGCTGGCGAAAGTGACGCGTGACAATCAGCTGGTCACTCTCACCGCCTCCCGCGATCTGCGCTTCCTGCTGCAGGAAGTGCTGGAGAAACAGATGACGTCTCGCGGCTACATGATTGGCCCGAACGGCGCGGTCGATCTGCAGATCATCGTCAACAAACTCTATGCTGACGTCTCTCAGGGTAACGTGCGCTATAACATCGCCACCAAAGCCGATATCGCCATCATCGCCACCGCGGCAAACGGCACGAAAATGACCAAAAACTACCGCGCCAGCTACTCCGTTGAAGGCGCCTTCCAGGCCTCGAACAAAAACATCGCTGATGCCGTCAACAGCGTCCTGACCGATACCATCGCCGATATGGCGCAGGACACCAGCATCCACGATTTCATCAAGCAAAACGCGCGTTAATGCTATCGCGAACCCGGCCTCCGCCGGGTTCGTGCTTTATGCTATGTCCAGTCATTACTTACGCATTTTTCAGCAGCCGAAATCAGCCATTTTGCTGATCCTTGGTTTCGCCTCCGGTCTGCCGCTGGCTCTCACCTCCGGTACCCTGCAGGCCTGGATGACGGTGGAAAATATCGATCTGAAAACGATCGGTTTTTTCTCGCTCGTCGGCCAGGCCTATGTCTTTAAATTCCTCTGGTCCCCGCTGATGGACCGCTATACGCCGCCGTTTCTTGGGCGTCGTCGCGGTTGGCTGTTGACCACCCAGGTATTACTCCTGCTGGCGATCGCGGCGATGGGCTTTCTTGAGCCGGTCACCCAATTACGCTGGATGGCGGCGCTGGCGGTGGTGATCGCCTTCTGCTCGGCGTCGCAGGATATTGTGTTCGACGCCTGGAAAACCGACGTGTTGCCAGCAGAAGAGCGTGGCGCCGGCGCCGCGATCAGCGTGCTGGGCTATCGCCTGGGGATGCTGGTCTCCGGTGGACTGGCCCTGTGGCTTGCCGACCGCTATCTCGGCTGGCAGGGGATGTACTGGCTGATGGCGGCGCTGCTGGTACCCTGCATTATCGCCACGCTGCTGGCGCCCGAACCGAGCGACGTTATCCCGGTCCCCAGATCGCTCGAGCAGGCGGTAGCCGAACCGCTGCGCGATTTTTTCGGCCGCAACAACGCCTGGCTGATTCTGCTGCTCATCGTCCTTTATAAGCTTGGCGATGCGTTTGCCATGAGCCTGACCACCACCTTCCTGATCCGCGGCGTGGGATTTGACGCTGGCGAAGTGGGAATGGTGAACAAAACCTTAGGCCTGTTCGCCACCATTCTCGGCGCCCTGTACGGCGGCGTCCTGATGCAGCGGCTGACGCTGTTTCGGGCACTGCTCATTTTCGGTTTGCTGCAGGGGGTCTCTAACGCCGGCTACTGGCTGCTGTCGATTACCGATAAGCACCTCTATTCCATGGCGACCGCGGTATTCTTTGAAAACCTGTGCGGGGGAATGGGGACGGCGGCATTTGTCGCGCTGCTGATGACGCTATGTAATAAGTCGTTCTCCGCCACCCAGTTCGCGCTGCTCTCGGCGCTCTCTGCGGTCGGTCGCGTATACGTTGGGCCGATTGCCGGCTGGTTTGTCGAGGCTCACGGCTGGTCGACCTTCTATCTCTTCTCTGTCGTTGCGGCGGTGCCGGGGATTGCCCTATTGCTGCTGTGCCGGCAAACGCTTGAGCATACCCAACGCACCGCAAGCTTTATGCCGCGTAGCGAGTTCCCGCAGGCCTATGCGCTGGCGCTGGGGATCCTGACTCTGGGCTGCCTGCTGCTCGCGGTGTGGCTGGCGCTGCTGATCCTCAACGCGCTGGATTATACGTCGTTCTCCTTCCTGTCCGGCCTGCTGGAGGTTGCCGCGCTCACCGCCGTCGGCGGGATTTTGTTCGGCGGCCTGCTTGACTATCTGGCGCTGCGTAAAACCCGCCTGATTTAAGGATCCAGCATCATTATTAGCCGTTGTAATTACGAAACGTAATTATAACGGCTTATTAACGCTTTTATATTGTCCGCCGCGCTATTTGTTGTTTTGTGCGTTTTTGATTTCTGGAAATTATTGACAGTTTTCGTTCGATTCTTTAAATAATTTAACCGATTCAGCTCCGGGGATTTTATTTTCCGTTTTCACAATGTCTTTTATTTGATAATTAAATGTTAAACAATTGTTCTAATTTGTGGGTGGTTATGCCCATTAGCCGCTAAGCACTCCTTTTCTTATCCCTTTCGTTATCAATCCCGCGAAAATCAGGCTTTGCAAGCGATTAAGTAACACTACGTTACATATGTGACAAACCAAGCAGAAGCCGCTAACACAGAACTGACAGAGATCCAATCATGTTTACAGTAATGCAACCTTACCGTAAAATGCCCATACACTTTAAACGCCACCAGATCCCGTGGAATTGAGGTCGTTCAATGAGACTCAGGAAATACAATAAAAGTTTGGGATGGATGTCATTAATCGCAGGTACTGTATTACTCAGTGGTTGTGATTCTGCACTCCTTGACCCAAAAGGACAGATTGGACTGGAGCAACGCTCTTTGATTCTGACGGCCTTCGGCCTGATGATGATTGTCGTTATTCCCGCCGTCTTGATGGCAGTAGGATTTGCCTGGAAGTATCGCGCGAGCAATAAAGATGCGAAGTATAGCCCGAACTGGTCACACTCCAACAAAGTGGAAGCTGTGGTCTGGACGGTACCTATTCTGATCATCCTGTTCCTGGCCGTTCTGACCTGGAAAACCACTCACGCACTGGAGCCAAGCAAACCGCTTGTCCATGACGAGAAGCCAATCACCATCGAAGTCGTATCGATGGACTGGAAATGGTTCTTTATCTATCCGGAACAGGGTATTGCTACCGTTAACGAAATCGCCTTCCCGGCGAACGTACCGGTACACTTCAAAGTGACCTCTAACTCGGTGATGAACTCGTTCTTTATTCCGCGCTTAGGTAGCCAGATTTATGCAATGGCCGGTATGCAGACTCAGCTGCACCTCATTGCTGACGAAGCTGGTACTTATGACGGTATCTCCGCTAGCTACAGTGGCCCGGGCTTCTCAGGTATGAAGTTCAAAGCGATTGCCACCCCGGATCGGGCGACTTTCGATCAGTGGGTTGCAAAAGCCAAACAGTCTCCGAACTCCATGGACTCCATGGCCGCGTTCGAGAAAGTGGCTGTGCCTAGCGAATACAACAAAGTGGAATATTTCTCTAACGTGAAACCGGATCTGTTCAAAGATGTTGTGAACAAATTCATGTCTCACGAGAGCATGAACATGTCTAAACCTGAAGGCGAGCACGCTGCTCACGACGGGATGGAAGGCATGGACATGAGCCACGCGGAAACCGCTCACTAAGGGGCCGAGGAAGAAAACGATGTTCGGAAAACTTACACTGGATGCAGTGCCCTACCACGAACCTATTATCGTGGTAACGGTGGCTGCGATTATCATTGGGGGACTGGCGCTTCTGGCAGCCATCACTTACTTCGGTAAGTGGTCCTACCTATGGAACGAGTGGCTGACTTCTGTCGACCACAAACGTCTCGGTATCATGTACGTTATCGTGGCAATCGTCATGCTGCTGCGTGGCTTTGCTGACGCCATCATGATGCGTAGCCAGCAGGTGCTGGCTTCGGCCGGGGAAGCCGGCTTCCTGCCGCCTCATCACTACGATCAGATCTTTACCGCCCACGGCGTTATCATGATCTTCTTCGTGGCGATGCCGTTTGTTATCGGTCTGATGAACCTGGTGGTTCCGCTTCAGCTCGGCGCGCGCGACGTAGCCTTCCCGTTTCTCAACAACCTGAGCTTCTGGTTCACCGTTGTGGGCGTGATTCTGGTTAACCTGTCTCTGGGCGTTGGTGAGTTCGCGCAGACCGGTTGGCTGGCCTATCCGCCGCTGTCGGGAATTGAGTACAGTCCTGGCGTAGGGGTTGATTACTGGATTTGGGCGCTGCAGCTCTCCGGTATCGGTACTACCCTGACCGGTATTAACTTCTTCGTGACCATTATCAAGATGCGCGCCCCGGGCATGACCATGTTCAAGATGCCAGTATTCTCCTGGGCATCTCTGTGCGCTAACATCCTGATTATCGCCTCGTTCCCAATTCTGACCGTCACCATCGCGCTGCTGACCCTGGATCGTTACCTGGGCACCCATTTCTTTACCAACGATATGGGTGGCAACATGATGATGTACATCAACCTGATTTGGGCCTGGGGTCACCCGGAAGTGTACATCCTGGTTCTGCCGGTGTTCGGGGTCTTCTCCGAAATCGCCGCGACCTTCTCGCGTAAGCGTCTGTTCGGTTACACCTCTCTGGTATGGGCAACCGTCTGTATTACCGTTCTGTCGTTCATCGTTTGGCTGCACCACTTCTTCACCATGGGTGCTGGCGCGAACGTAAACGCCTTCTTCGGTATTACTACCATGATTATCGCGATCCCGACCGGGGTTAAGATCTTCAACTGGCTGTTCACCATGTATCAGGGTCGCATCGTCTTCAACTCGGCGATGATGTGGACTATCGGCTTTATCGTGACCTTCTCCGTAGGTGGGATGACCGGCGTGCTGCTGGCGGTACCGGGCGCGGACTTCGTTCTCCACAACAGTCTGTTCCTGATTGCGCACTTCCATAACGTTATCATCGGCGGCGTAGTGTTCGGTTGCTTCGCAGGTCTGACCTACTGGTGGCCGAAAGCCTTTGGCTTCACCCTGAACGAAACCTGGGGCAAACGCGCTTTCTGGTTCTGGATCATCGGCTTCTTCGTGGCGTTTATGCCGCTGTACGTGCTGGGCTTCATGGGTATGACCCGTCGTCTGAGCCAGCAGATCGATCCGCAGTTCCACCCGATGCTGGTTATTGCAGCTTGCGGTGCGGCGCTGATCGCCTGCGGTATTCTGTGCCAGCTGATTCAGTTCTACGTGTCTATTCGCGACCGCGATCAGAACCGTGACCTGACCGGTGACCCGTGGGGTGGCCGTACGCTGGAGTGGGCAACCTCTTCTCCACCGCCGTTCTACAACTTCGCTATCGTTCCTCAGGTTCACGAACGTGATGCCTTCTGGGAAATGAAAGAGAAAGGTGAAGCGTACAAACAGCCTGCTCACTATGAAGAAATTCATATGCCGAAAAACAGCGGCGCCGGCATCGTGATTGCCGCCTTCGCTACGGTATTTGGTTTCGCCATGATCTGGCATATCTGGTGGATGGCGATCGCCAGCTTCATCGGCATCGTAGCGACCTGGATTATTAAGAGCTTTGACGAGGACGTGGATTACTACGTACCGGTTGCAGAAGTCGAAAAACTGGAAAAACAGCATTTCGATGAGATTAACAAAGCAGGGCTGAAAAATGGCAACTGATACTCTTGCGCATACTGCCCACGCGCATGAACACGGGCACCATGATACAGGACCGATGAAGGTATTCGGTTTCTGGATCTACCTGATGAGCGACTGCATTATCTTCGCTACGCTGTTTGCTACCTATGCCGTTCTGGTGAACGGCACGGCCGGCGGACCGACGGGCAAAGATATTTTTGAACTGCCGTTCGTTCTGGTTGAAACCGCACTGCTGCTGTTCAGCTCCATCACCTACGGCATGGCGGCTATCGCCATGTACAAAAACAACAAAAGCCAGGTGGTTTCCTGGCTGGCGTTGACCTGGTTGTTTGGCGCCGGATTTATCGGGATGGAAATTTATGAATTCCATCACCTGATCATGGAAGGCTTTGGTCCGGATCGTAGTGGCTTCCTGTCCGCGTTCTTCGCGCTGGTCGGCACCCACGGTCTGCACGTGACCTCCGGTCTTATCTGGATGGCGGTGCTGATGTTCCAGGTTTCACGTCGTGGCCTGACCAGCACTAACCGCACGCGTATCCTGTGCCTGAGCCTGTTCTGGCACTTCCTGGACGTCGTGTGGATCTGCGTGTTCTCGGTTGTCTATCTGATGGGGGCGATGTAATGAGTCATTCTACCGATCATAGCGGCGCTTCTCACGGCAGCGTGAAGAGCTACATGACAGGATTTATCCTGTCCATCATCCTGACGGTCATTCCGTTCGCCATGGTGATGAGTGGCTCCGCCTCGCATGCGGTTATCCTTGGCACCATTCTGGTGACCGCTGTGGTGCAGATCGTGGTACACCTCGTGTACTTCCTGCATATGAACAGCAAGTCCGATGAAGGTTGGAACCTGACCGCATTTATCTTCACCGTAATCATCATTGCGATCGTGGTTGTCGGCTCCATCTGGATTATGTGGAACCTGAACTACAACATGATGATGCACTAAGAGCGGCGAGTATGTTTAAGCAATACCTGCAAGTAACGAAACCAGGCATTATTTTTGGCAACCTGATCTCCGTGATCGGCGGTTTCCTGCTGGCCTCCAAAGGCCACATCGACTATCCGCTGTTCGTCTGGACGCTCCTTGGAGTATCCCTGGTGGTCGCCTCGGGTTGTGTATTCAACAACTACATCGACCGGGACATCGATCGTAAGATGGAACGGACGAAAAACCGGGTGCTGGTCAAAGGGCTGATCTCGCCAGAAGCTTCGCTGGTGTACGCCACCTTGCTGGGTATTGCTGGCTTCATGCTGCTGTGGTTCGGCGCTAACCCGCTGGCCTGCTGGCTGGGGGTGATGGGGTTCGTGGTTTATGTCGGCGTCTACAGCCTGTACATGAAACGCCACTCCGTCTACGGCACGCTGATTGGCTCACTCTCCGGCGCTGCGCCGCCGGTGATTGGCTACTGCGCGGTCACCGGTGATTTCGACAGCGGTGCGGCGATCCTGCTGGCTATCTTTAGCCTGTGGCAGATGCCTCACTCCTACGCCATCGCGATTTTCCGCTTTAAGGATTATCAGGCGGCGAATATTCCGGTGCTGCCGGTGGTGAAAGGCATTTCGGTCGCCAAAAACCATATTACGCTGTACATCGTCGCCTTTGCCGTGGCAACCCTGATGCTCTCGCTGGGCGGCTACGCCGGGTATAAATACCTGGTCGTGGCGGCAGCGGTCAGCGTCTGGTGGCTGGGCATGGCGCTGCGTGGCTATAAAGTGGCCGATGATAAAGTCTGGGCGCGTAAGCTGTTCGTCTTTTCTATCGTCGCCATCACCGCGCTGTCCGTGATGATGTCCGTTGACTTTATGGTGCCGGATTCACATAGTCTGCTGGCTTACGTGAGATAATTACGCACTCCAGTACGCTCTAAGGCCCCGTTTTTACGGGGCTTTTATTTTCTGTTCCCTCACCGGATTCTTTCGCATTTCATACTTCCCTCCCCTCCCCCGTCGCTTTCCCACTATCTTTCATATCAAAAAATGAGGAAAAATTGAGCCAGTACGCATCGGGCATCACTCGCGCCGCACGGTCCTGCGATGCTACCTTTCGCCGGGGCTCTTGCCCCTTTGGGAAATAATCACTACAAGGAATTGCAATGAAAGAGTTAACACTGAACGAAATGGAGTATATCTCCGGTGGCTTTAATCTGTTCGGCGCAGCCAGCGGCTTCGCCAGCTTTGTCGCCAACTCTGGCGTCGGCTTCACCTCTTTTGTTCTGACCTCCGGCACCGCATTTGCCTCCTTCGTCGGCGACAGCGCGATGGCGTTTGGTTCCTTCCTGACCGGACAGTCAAACTGGGAAACCTTTGTGACCGCCGGAAAGGAAAACTGGGGAAGCTTTGTTAACACCGCCGGCAACAGCTGGAATACTTTCGTGAATAACGCGGCCAGCGACTGGAACACCTTTCTGACCAAAGCGTCGGCCTAAGCGACGTCTATCTTAGGGCAGCGCCACTGGCTGCCCTGTTTAACCCACCAGCATCGCCTGCGCGCTGTAGAGCAGATCGAGGTGATCGCGGCATAACGCTTCCAGCGAAGTGCGCGATTGATGACTGGTCAGACTCAGCGCCCCCCACCAGGTCCCTTCCCTGTCGGTTAACGGCACCGCCAGCACCAGCATGCCAATCTCAAACTCCTGCTCAATGGTGGCGTATCCCTGGCGCCGTACCTGGGCGATTTTCTCCATCAGCGACGCGATATCGGTCACCGTATAGGGGGTACGTTGTTCCCGGGTTATGCGCTGCAGGACGGTCTCACACTCTGCTTCCGGCAGCGAAGCCAGCCACAGTCGCCCCCCGGCGGTACAGAAAATGGGCACCCGCTCCCCAAGCCGCACCGACGTAGAGTTGAACGGCGTATGCCGACTGCGGGCGATATAGACCAGTTCATCTTCATCCACCACCCCCACCGAGGCGTGCTCTTCGGTCCGGCTGGCGATGTATTCGACAATCGGCCGTACCATGCGAGGAAACTGCGCCGAATCGACATAGGCCTGGCCAAGCCGCAGCGTCTTCGGGGTAAGCCAGTAATAGCGCCCGTCGGTTTGCAGATAGCGCTCATGCAGGAGCGTCAGCAGAAAACGTCGCGCGGCGCTTTGCGTCAGACCGCTCATTTTCGCCGTCTGGGCGACGGTGAGCTTTGGGCAGGTTTTGGAAAAAAGCTGAATTAGCGCCAGCCCTTTTTGTAAACCGACGATCAGATCGCGTGGATGAATGGTGTTTTGCATATTCGCTCACATTTTTGCAACATCATTATCGATTTCCTGCGATTATCGCAGCGTTCGTGCGATTAACAACCGACATGTCCGAATTCTGCGTTGTCGCTCCCAGCTTCCACTGAAATACTTTCACAACATTCATTTAACAAATGAGGTTTGAAATGGTCAGTGGAACTACCCAGGTTGTCGCCGTGATTGGTCATCCGATCGCCCAGGTGAAATCACCGGATAACTTCAACCGCTACTTTGCCGAACAGCACATGGACAGCGTCATGATCCCGGTGGATATCGTCCCGGACGCGGTGGCCGCCTACCTCAACGCCCTGCGCGGCTGGCAGAACATGACCGGCGTGCTGGTGACGGTACCGCATAAACAACGCGCCGCCGCGCTGGTCGACGACCTCACGCCGCGCGCCCGCCGACTCAACGCCGTCAATGTGATCCGCAAGCTGGCGGATGGCCGCCTGCAGGGCGATATGCTGGACGGCGTCGGCTTTCAGCTCGCCGCCGAGGCGCAGGGTTTTCAGCCGGCAGGTAAGCAGGCGCTGCTCTCCGGTTGCGGCGGCGTCGGCAGCGCCATCGCCTGGGGACTGTGCGAGGCGGGGATCCGTCGGCTGGCCCTGCACGATCAAACCCCGGCCACCCGGCAGCGCCTGCATGACCTTCTGGCCGAGGCCTTTCCGGCGGTGCAACTGAGCGCGCTGCCAGACACCCTTTACGGCCTCGATCTACTGGTTAATGGCTCACCGGCCGGCATGACCGGATTTGATGAGCTGCCTCTACCGCAGGCGCTGCTGGATACGCTCGACAGCACCACTCATGTGGCCGACGTTGTCACCGCCCCGGTGATGACGCCGTTGCTCACTTTCGCCGCCGCACGTGGTTGCAAAGTACAGACCGGGCCGGAAATGGCGCTGGCGCAGATGAGGCTGATGGGCCAGTTTATCGGCGCCATCCCGCAGGCGCAGGGAGCGGCGGCATGAAGAGCTGGGATGTGATCGTCATCGGCAGCGGCGCGGCCGGTTTTGCCGCCGCGGTCACCGCCTGCTGTAAAGGGCTGTCGGTGCTGATGCTGGAGAAAGCCGGCCATTTCGGCGGCACCTCGGCCATCTCCGGCGGCGCCGTGTGGCTGCACGATACCGACCAGGCGCGCGCCGAGGGCAAAAGCGGTAGCGCCGAGGCGATGAAAACCTACCTGCGAACCATTATCGGCGAGGGCCAGTACCGCGAAGATCTTGCCGAAGCGTTTGTCAGCGCCGGGCGGGAGGCGCTGGCCTTTCTCGAGCGTGAGGGGGCAGTAAAGTACAGCCTGCGTCCGCTCTCGCCCGATTACTATCCGGATGAACCCGGCGCAGTCGACGTCGGTCGTGCGCTGGAGGTGGTGGAGTATGACGGCCGTGAACTGGGGGACGCGTTTCGCGACCTGCGTTCACCGCCGCCGGGGATGCTGCTGTTTGGCGGGATGATGGTCAACCGCGTCGATATTCAACATTTTCTCGACATGCGCCGCTCGCTGCGCTCCCTGGCCCATTGCACCCGGCTGCTGCTGCGCTATGCCCGCGACCGGGTGAAGTACCCTCGCGGTACCCGCCTGGCGATGGGCAATGCGCTGATTGCCCGCATGGCGACTACGGCGCTGCGTAAAGGCATGAACCTGCGGCTGAATGTCAATGTTCTGACGCTGTGCGAAGCGCAAGGCGCGGTCCGCGGGGTGGAGATTGAGTATCAGGGGCAAAGAGAGACGCTGCACGCCCGACGCGGGGTGGTGCTGGCCGCAGGCGGCTTCGCCGCGGGCGCGCTGGCGGCGCGCTATCGGCCACATACCCGCGAACACTTCACCATGTCGCCGCCGGCCAACGATGGCGCCGCGCTGCATCTCGCGGCGGCGCTTAACGCTCGCGAGGGAGCCGATCGGGCCTCCAACTTTTTCTGGGCGCCGGTATCGGTGCTGACCCGGGCCGACGGCAGCGAGGAGCGCTTCCCCCATCTGGTAACCGATCGCGCAAAACCGGGCGTGATTGCCGTCAATCAGCGGGCGGTACGCTTCGTCAACGAGTCCAGCTCCTATCACCATTTCGCCAGCGCAATGCAGGATGCAGCGGAAAATGCCCCCTGTTTTTTACTCTGCGACGCCCAGGTGATGAAGCGTTATGGCCTCGGACTGGCGCGCCCGGCGCCGGTCAATAATGACGCCCTGGTCGCTGCTGGCTATCTGCACAAAGCCGATACCCTGGCCGCGCTGGCGCAACAGCTTGGTCTGGATACCCAAACCCTGAGCGAGACGGTAGCCCGCTACAACCGCGACGCCGCGCAGGGCGTGGATCGGGAATTTGCTAAAGGCGGCAACAGCTATAATCGGGCGATGGGCGATCCGGGCCATCAGCCTGACGCCTGTAATGCCCCCCTGCTCAGCGCGCCGTTCTATGCCATCAAACTTTATACCGGCGATCTGGGGACCTCACGGGGCCTGGTCACCACCGCCGATGCCCAGGTCGTCAATACCGAAGGACACCCCATCCCGGGGCTGTACGCGGTGGGAAACGACATGGATTCGCTGATGGCCGGCACCTATCCGGGCCCCGGCATCACCCTCGGCCCGGGGCTGACGTTTGGCTATCTCGCCGCCTGCCATCTGGCACAACACTCCACCCACTAATCAGGAAAACATCATGATCTACGAAAAACGCACGTACACCATCAATCCGCTGAAAATGGCCGACTGGCTGGCGCTGTACCAAAGCGATGCCCTGGCGGTGCAAACCGACCATCTCGGCCAGCTAATCGGCTTCTTTTTTACCGAGATCGGCGTGGTCAATCAGGTAGTGCACATCTGGGCTTATGAAAGCCTGGACGATCGTCTGGTGCGCCGCGCGCGGATGGCCCAGGACGAACGCTGGCAGACCTTCTCGCGTAAAAATCGCGAACTGGCCGCCGTGGAACGCCTCGAGTCGGTGCTGATGCGCCCCACCGCTTTTTCACCTCTGCAGTAAGGAGTCCAACATGAGCGGGCCTGTGAAGGTGGATGTGCTGGTGGTCGGCTCCGGCGCCGCGGGGCTCTCTGCCGCGGTGACTGCGGCGATGCACGGCGCCAGCGTCATGGTGGCGGAGAAAGCGTCAGTGCTCGGCGGAACCAGCGCCTGGTCCGGCGGCTGGCTGTGGATCCCCCGCAACCCGCTGGCGCGGGCGGAGGGCATCGACGAAGCAGCCGACGCGCCGCTGACCTATCTGCAGCATGAGATGGGGGGCGAAGCCGCCGATATTCGTCTGCAAACCTTCCTGCGTTACGGGCCGGAGATGGTGGAATTTTTCCATCAGCGGACGGCGGTGCAGTTTCTCTCGGGCAGCGCCATGCCGGACTTTCACCCGTCGCCGGGTGCGGCGAACGGTGGGCGGTCGGTCACCGCGCAACCCTACGATGGCCGCCTGCTCGGCGACTGGCTCCATCGCCTGCGTCCGCCGCTGGAAACCATTAGTCTGGGCGGGATGGGCATCGCCGGCGGCGCGGATATGGCGCATTTTTTCAATGCCACCCGCTCGCCGCGCTCCGCGCTGTATGCTGCCCGCCGCCTGCTGCGCCACGGCTGGCAGCGGCTACGCGCCGGACGGGGGCAGCATCTGGTCAATGGCAATGCGCTGGTCGCCCGTCTGCTGCGATCCGCCCTCGACGCCGGCGTGCGTTTTCAGCTCAATGCCCCGGTGGTCCGGCTGCTGCAGGGTCCGCCGGGCGTGTCCGGCGCGGTGCTGCGCAGCGACGGCGGGGAGATTCACGTCGAAGCTGGCGCCGTGGTGCTGGCCTGCGGCGGTTTTCCCCACGATCGCCAGCGGCTGGCGCAGGTGGTGCCCCACGCGGCGGAGGGTTACGGCCATTTCTCCGCCGCACCGCCGGACAATCAGGGCGAGGGGATCAGGCTTGGCGAATCCGTCGGCGGCCAGTTCGACACTTCCCTGCGCCACCCGCTGGCCTGGGCGCCGGTGTCCCGCGTCACTCTGGCCAGCGGCCAGCAGCTAATGTTTCCTCATCTGGTGGAGCGCGCCAAACCCGGGGTGATCGCCGTCCTGCCCAACGGCAAACGTTTTGTTAACGAGGCCGACTCTTACCATGACTTTATCGCCGCCCTGCTGGCGGCCACACCCGCGGGCGACACGCCGCAGGCCTGGCTGCTGGCCGATCGTCGCGCGCTGCGTCGCTACGGCCTGGGCCACGCCAGACCGTTCCCGTTCACCCCCACCGCCTGGCTGCGTACCGGCTATCTGCAGCGAGGAAACACCCTGGCGGAGCTGGCGAAGCAGTGCGCTATCGACGCCAATGCGCTGGCGGAAACCGTTGAACGCTTTAACCACTTCGCCAGCGCTGGCGAAGACGTCGATTTTCACCGCGGGGCATCAGCCTATAACCGCGCCCAGGGTGACCATCAGGTGACGCTCGGACCGCTGCGCGAAGGGCCGTTCTACGCGGTGCGCATTCTGCCCGGCTCGCTGGGCACCTTCAGCGGATTGCAAACCGACGAACACGCCCGGGTGCTGGATGAACAGCAGCAGCCGATACCGGGTCTGTACGCCATCGGCAACGACATGTCGAGCGTGATGCGCGGCTATTACCCCAGCGGAGGGATCACCCTCGGGCCCGCCATGACCTTCGGCTATCTGGTGGGTAAAAATCTGGCAAAAAAAACAAATACAAACAATAACATAGCTTGATTTCCACGAATGGATGCACCCTAACTCTCTTCACCTGCAACTGTACCGGAGCCCTTTATGAACAAGCGTACCCTATCGCTCGCCGCGCTGACCCTGCTCGATGTCCCTCCCCCCGAACAGGTGCGGATTGCGGCCAGAACCGGTTTTACCCACGTTGGACTGCGACTGCTCCCCGCCACACCGACCGACCCGGACTACGACATGCTGGGCGATACCCCGGCCGTCCGGGCGACGCTCGCCGCGTTGATGGAAACTGGCATCCGCGTGTCGGACGTGGAGATCGTCCGCCTGACCCCCGGGTTTACCCTCGACGATCGGCTGCAGCGTTTTATGGAGACCGCCGCGCGTCTTGGCGCCGGACAGGTGTTAGTCGCCGGCAATGATGACAACCTTCAGCGCAGCGCTGACAACCTCGCCATCCTCGCCGCGGCCGGTCGTCCATTTGGGCTGACCATGAATCTTGAGCCGATGCCCTGGACCCAGTTGCGCAACATCGCCGCAGCGCAAGCACTAATCGCCGCCAGCGGGCGGGAAGACATCGGCATTCTGGTGGACGCTCTCCATTTCTGGCGCGCGGGAGAATCGCTCGCCGCCCTCTCCAGCCTGCCCGCGCATCATCTCAACTATATGCAACTCTGCGATGGCGCGGCGCAGAGGCCGGAGAGCGAGCAGGAACTTATCCGCCAGGCCCGCTCGGCGCGCAACGTGCCGGGGGAAGGCGGTCTGGATCTGCATGGTCTGATGTCGGCCCTGCCGGCGACGCTGCCGGTCTCTCTCGAAGTGCCGCTTGACGGCGAGCAAGGCGCCCTGCCGCCTCTTCAGCGGGCGCAGTTACTGTTCGATGCCGCGCAGCCCTACCTGCACGCCTGCGCATAAGGAATACGCTATGACACAGACTCAACGCCTGGATGTCAGAGAGTTAATAAATCGTAACCCGCTGAGCCGATTTCAGAAGCTGATTATATTTCTCGGCTTTTGCGTCATCGCTCTCGATGGTTTTGATATCGCGATCATGGGCTTTATCGCCCCGACGCTAAAGCTGGAATGGGGGGTAAGCAACCACCAGCTGGGTCTGGTGATCAGCGCCGCGCTGATCGGCCTCGCGCTGGGGGCGATTTTCTCCGGCCCGCTCGCCGACTGGCTGGGACGTAAGAAAATCATCATCAACAGCGTTTTCTTCTTCGGTTTCTGGACCATCGCCACCGCCTTCTCGCACAACGTAGAACAGATGATGTTCTTTCGCTTTATGACTGGCCTCGGGCTGGGCGCCGCGATGCCGAATATCGGGACGCTGGTGTCGGAATACGCCCCGGAACGCCAGCGTTCATTTATTATCACCGTCATCTTTTGCGGGTTCACCTTCGGTGCGGCGGCGGGAGGATTTTCGGCATCGTGGCTGATCCCCCAGTTTGGCTGGCACTCGCTGATGGCGCTCGGCGGTATTCTGCCGCTGCTGTTTGCCCCCCTGCTCATCTGGCTGCTGCCGGAATCGGTTCGTTTTCTGGTGATCAAACAAGCGCCCGCGGCGCGCATACGCGCCATTCTTAACCGTCTCTATCCCGGACAAATCAGCGACAATGTGAGGTTTATCCTACCGGCGCAGCCAGCGGCCGGCAACGCGATGCGCATTGTCCTCTCCCGCCAGTACGGTTTCGGCTCGCTGATGCTATGGCTGGTCTACTTTATGGGGCTGTTCCTGGTCTATATCCTCGGCAGCTGGCTGCCAACGCTGGTTAAAGCGGTAGGAATGACCGTTAGCCAGGCGGCCATCATGACGGCGATCTACCAGGCGGGCGGCACCCTCGGCTCGTTGTTTGCCGGCTGGCTGATGGACAGGATCAACCCCCATCGCGCGCTGGGGATAATCTACGCCGTTGGCGGCCTGTTCACCATGGCGATGGGCTACGCCGCGGGCAGCTTTGCCTTGCTCTGTATGCTGGCGTTTATCAGCGGCGCCTGCCTGAACGGCGCGAATACCGGCATGAACGCCCTCTCCGCCCGCTACTACCCTACACAGGCGCGGGCGACGGGATCCAGCTGGATGCACGGCGTCGGGCGCATCGGCGCCATTCTCAGCGCCTTTGCCGGCGCCGAGATGATGGCGCTCAACCTGCCCTTTGAAAGCGTCTTTTTGATCCTCGGTATCCCGGCAGCCCTCACCGTCGCAGGCCTGGCGGCGAAGGGCATCTTTGCGGCCGGTCATCCTCCCGTCGCTTCAACTTCCCCCGCGTCTGTGCGCGGAGCGTCATAGCGGCATCTGGTTCCCGGTGCAATCGGCGGATTGCACCGCCTTCAGCAGCTAATAAAGAAAATTTATTTCATATTTTTTTGAAACGAAAAAACGCCCGCAACAATCTGGACGACTCCGGCAGGCGATATCCCGCCCTCACCTTTTCAACCAAGCGCAAAAGAAACTATCGCTAATTCGATCCCCCTCGCATATATGGAAAATAAATTCCACAACACAATTGAAACAGAACAAACATTTCCTTAAGTTGAAGTCAGTCTATCCGGATGCGCGTTGCCGCAGGCGTCGGCATTGAGCGCCTCAGAGTGCAAATGATTTCAAAAAGGAGAGCACCATGTTAAACGGCCTGAAACCCTTATCCCGTTCCCTGCGCTGGGGCATGGTCGGCGGCGGGGGAACCAGTCAGATCGGCTACAGCCACCGCTGTGCGGCGCTGCGTGACAATGTTTATACCCTGCTGGCCGGCGCGCTTGACGTCGATGCCGAGCGCGGGCGCGCGTTCGGTGAGCAACTGGGCATCGCGCCGGAGCGCTGCTACGCCGACTACCAGACCCTGTTTCGCGAAGAGGCGCAGCGCCCTGACGGGATCGAGGTCGTCTCGGTCACCACCCCGAACAATACCCATTTCGCCATCACCAAAGCGGCGCTGGAGGCGGGACTCCACGTTATCTGCGAAAAGCCCCTCTGCTTTACCGCCGAAGAGGCGCGCGAGCTGGTGGATCTGAGCAAAAAACAGAACAAAATCGTCGGCGTCACCTACGGCTATGCAGGCTATCAGATGATCCAGCAGGCGCGGCAGATGATTGCCGATGGACTGCTCGGCGAGATCCGCATCGTTAACATGCAATTCGCCCACGGCTTCCATAACCAAGCCGTCGAGCTGCAGGCAGAATCCACCCGCTGGCGAGTAACGCCGAAGTTTGCCGGGCCCAGCTATGTGCTTGGGGATCTGGCCACCCATCCGCTGTTTGTCGCCGAAACCATGGCGCCGCAGCTCAATATCAAACGGCTGATGTGCTCCCGTCAGAGCTTTGTTCCCTCCCGCGCGCCGCTGGAAGATAACGCCTTTGTCCTGATGGAATATGACAACGGCGCGGTTGGATCCATGTGGACCAGCGCGGTCAACAGCGGCGCCATGCACTCGCAAAAAGTGCGCATCGTCGGCGAAAAAGCAAGCATCGAATGGTGGGATGAGCATCCTAACCAGCTCAGCTATGAGGTGCAGGGCGAGCCGGCGCGCATTCTGGAACGTGGAATGCCCTACCTGTCGCCGAACGCGCTGGCGGATGACCGCATTGGCGGCGGCCATCCGGAAGGGCTGTTCGAAGCCTGGGCCAACCTCTATCGCCGCTATGCGCAGGCGATTGACGCCACGGACCGCGACGATCGCGCCTTCCTGCAAGACTTCTGGTATCCGGACGTCGAAGCCGGGCTGCACGGCGTCTATTGGGTAGAGCAGTGCGTCAAATCGGCTGACGCTGGCAGCCAGTGGGTTGACTTTACTTTACCTTA
Source organism: Klebsiella sp. AqSCr (assembly GCF_008452795.1). Taxonomy (NCBI): domain Bacteria; kingdom Pseudomonadati; phylum Pseudomonadota; class Gammaproteobacteria; order Enterobacterales; family Enterobacteriaceae; genus Klebsiella; species Klebsiella sp. AqSCr. The sequence continues at coordinate 96,515 of NZ_MJDM01000004.1, read as the reverse complement.
ATTTTCCCCCTCGCCAGTGGAGTCCCCCTCCACTGGTTTATTGATTTTTACCAACTTGCCGCATCGCGCAACAGCCCCGTAATATCTGTTAAACAAACATTTATTTACGCTTCTTACCCCCCGCCGCTACACTAGGCGCAGTTTTTATTTTGAGGTGGTAATGAACGATAACAAAATGACGCCAGGGGAACTGCGCGCGACCTGGGGTTTGGGGACAGTATTCTCCCTGCGCATGCTTGGCATGTTTATGGTCCTGCCGGTTCTGACCACGTATGGCATGGCGTTGCAGGGTGCCAGTGAAGCGCTGATTGGCCTGGCGATCGGTATCTACGGCCTGGCGCAGGCGGTGTTCCAGATCCCCTTCGGACTGTTATCTGACCGTATTGGCCGTAAGCCATTGATCGTCGGCGGCCTGCTTATCTTCGTGCTCGGCAGCGTCATCGCCGCGCTCACCGACTCCATCTGGGGCATCATTCTTGGCCGCGCCCTGCAGGGCTCCGGCGCCATCGCCGCCGCGGTTATGGCCCTGCTGTCCGATCTCACCCGCGAACAGAACCGCACCAAAGCGATGGCCTTTATCGGCGTCAGCTTCGGCGTCACCTTCGCCATCGCCATGGTGCTGGGGCCGATTGTCACCCACCAGCTGGGTCTGCACGCGCTGTTCTGGATGATCGCCATCCTGGCGACCGTCGGCATCCTGCTCACCCTGTGGGTGGTGCCCAACAGCCATAACCATGTCCTTAACCGCGAATCCGGGATGGTGAAGGGCTGCTTTAGCAAGGTGCTGGCGGAGCCGCGCCTGCTGAAGCTTAACTTTGGCATCATGTGCCTGCACATTATGCTGATGTCCACTTTTGTCGCCCTGCCCGGACAACTGGAGGCCGCCGGCTTCCCGGCCGCCGAGCACTGGAAGATTTACCTGGTCACCATGGTTATCTCGTTCATCTCGGTGGTGCCGTTTATCATCTACGCCGAAGTGAAGCGCAAGATGAAGCGCGTCTTCCTGCTCTGCGTCGCCATCCTGCTGATTGCGGAAATTGTCCTCTGGGGCGCCGGAGGCTACTTCTGGGAGCTGGTGGCGGGCGTTCAGCTCTTCTTCCTGGCGTTTAACCTGCTGGAAGCGCTGCTGCCGTCGCTAATTAGCAAGGAGTCTCCGGCGGGCTACAAAGGCACCGCGATGGGCGTCTACTCCACCAGCCAGTTTCTCGGCGTGGCGATTGGCGGCGCGCTTGGCGGCTGGGTCGATGGTTTCTTTGATTCGCAAACCGTGTTTCTGCTGGGCGCCCTGCTGGCGATGCTGTGGCTGCTGGTGGCCAGCACCATGAGCGAGCCGCCGTACGTCAGCAGCCTGCGGGTGGAGGTGCCGGACGGCGTGGTGGTCGACAGCGCGCTGCAGGCGCGTCTGCTGAGCGCCAGCGGGGTTCATCAGGCGCTGGTGGTACCCGAGGAGCGTTCGGTGTATATCAAAATCGACAGCAAGGTCACCAACCGCTTCGAGATAGAGCAGCTCATCAAAGGGGTATAAAAAAAGCGGGGGAATTCCCCGCTTTTTGCTGTCTGCCCGCCGCCTTAGTCGCGGAAGTTTTTGAACTGGAACGGCTGTCCCAGATCGCCACCGCGCACCAGCGCCATCACCGACTGCAGATCGTCGCGGGACTTACCGGTCACGCGGATCTCTTCACCCTGAATCTGGGCCTGCACTTTCAGCTTGCTGTCTTTGATCAGTTTAACGATCTTCTTCTGCACCGCGCTTTCAATGCCTTGCTTCAGCTTCGCTTCAACAAACCAGGTTTTACCGCTGTGCACGATATCTTCCGGTACGTCGAGGGAGGTGCCTTCAATGCCGCGCTTGAGCAGCTTGGCGCGCAGGATATCCAGCAGCTGGTTCACCTGGAAGTCAGACTCGCTCAGCACTTTAATGGTCTTGTTGGCGTCGTTTAATTCAAAAGTGGCTTCAACGCCACGAAAATCAAAACGCGACTCGACTTCGCGGCTCGCGTTGTCCACCGCGTTACGGGCTTCCTGAAGATCAACTTCAGAGACAATATCGAAAGATGGCATCTTTTCCTCTCCTTCCGTTTCTTTTGCGTTGCATAATACCTGCAACGCGGCATAACTCAACTTGTTATCCCGGAAGCTTAGCTGATTACGCAACGCTCGCGCTATTTTCCCCGTGATGTCCGACGATGCGAAAAGCGACGAGATAGACTTTAGCCATCAGCGCCTGGGATAGCGGCAGATGAGGAGGAACAATGAAAGTAACCGTACTGGGATGCGGTGCGCTGGGACAACTATGGCTGACCGCGTTGTACAAACAGGGACATGAAGTCCAGGGCTGGCTGCGCGTACCGCAGCCATTCTGTAGCGTCAACGTCATTGAAACCGATGGCTCAGTGTTCAACGAATCGCTGACGGCCAACGACCCCGATTTTCTCGCCAGCAGCGAGCTGCTGATCGTCACCTTAAAGGCCTGGCAGGTGTCGAATGCGGTAAAGCACCTGGCCGGGATCCTGTCGGACACCACGCCAATTGTGCTGATTCATAACGGCATGGGCACCGTCGAGGAGCTGCGCGGCGTGAAACAGCCATTGCTGCTGGCCTCCACGACCCAGGCGGCGCGGCGCGATGGGAATGTCATCATCCACGTTGCCCAGGGCACCACGCATATTGGACCGGCAAAAAGCTACGAGGGGGACTACAGCTATCTCGCAGAAGTTCTGCAGAGCGTGCTGCCGGATGTCGCCTGGCATAACAATATCCACTCGGCCATCTGGCGCAAGCTGGCGGTTAACTGCGTGATTAACCCTCTGACCGCGCTCAAAGGGTGTAAAAACGGCGATCTGCGCGACTATACGCAGGAAGTTGCGGCCATTTGTCGCGAGGTGGCGGCGGTGATGGAGCGCGAAGGTATTCATACCTCGGCGGAAAACCTGCTATTTTATGTCGAACAGGTAATTGAAAGTACGGCAGAAAATATCTCTTCCATGCTGCAGGACGTTCGCGCCCAGCGGCATACAGAGATCGACTACATCACCGGTTTTCTGCTCAACCGCGCCCGCGCCCACGGCGTCGCCGTACCGGAAAACGCCCGCTTATTTGAATTGATCAAGCGTAAGGAGAATGAATATGAGCGCGTCGGCACTGATTTGCCTCGCCCCTGGTAGCGAAGAGACCGAAGCGGTCACCACTATCGACCTGCTGGTCCGCGGCGGAGTAAAGGTGACCACCGCCAGCGTCGCCAGCGACGGCAGCCTGACCATCGTCTGTTCGCGCGGCGTCAAACTGCTGGCGGATGCGCCGCTGGTCGAGGTGGCCGATGGTGATTTCGATATCATCGTCCTCCCGGGCGGTATCAAGGGCGCAGAGTGCTTCCGCGACAGCACGCTACTGGTGGAAACCGTCCGCCAGTTTCATCTCTCTGGGCGCATTGTGGCCGCCATCTGCGCCGCCCCGGCGACCGTGCTGGTACCCCATAATCTGTTCCCGATCGGCAACATGACCGGTTTTCCGGCGCTGAAGGAACATATCCCCGCCGAGCAGTGGCAGGATAAAAGAGTGGTCTGGGATCCGCGGGTGAATCTGTTAACCAGCCAGGGTCCGGGGACTTCGATTGATTTCGCCCTGAAAATGATCGATCTGCTGGTGGGGCGCGAGAAAGCGTATGAGGTCGCCTCACAACTGGTGATGGCCGCTGGCATCTATAATTACTACGAAGCCTGATAGCCGGTCCGCGCCGCGGGCTGGCTCCCCTTTTCCTGAGGAGTCGCAGCATGTCCCGGAGCGCAACCGATTCTCGCGATCTTGTAATCAGCCGCCTGCTCAGCGCGCCCGCCCCAGCCCTGTGGCGCGCGTGGGCCGACCCGGCATTACTCCGAACCTGGTGGTGCCCTAAGCCCTGGCAAACCGAGGTTCTGGCCTTTGATTTTCGCGCCGGCGGGGCCTTTCACACCGTGATGCACGGGCCTGACGGTGAACGCAGCGATAACCCCGGCTGTTTTCTTGAGGTTATCCTGCAACAAAAAATCGTCATGACCTCGATGCTGACGGCGGATTATCGCCCCGCCGTTTCCCCCTTCGCGATGACGGCCATCATCACCTTTGCCGATGAACAGGGCGGGTGTCGCTATACGGCTACGGTGCTGCATGCCGATGATGAAACCCGCGAGCAGCATGAGCAGATGGGATTTTTCGAGGGCTGGAATATTGTCATCGATCAGCTCAATGACCTGGCGCTGACCCTGCGCTAATATACTCCCCTGCCAATAGTAAAAAGGCCTTCCATCAGGGAAGGCCTTTTGCATCATAACAACCTGTTACGGGCGATACACTTTCACGTTGCTGAAGCCCTGCTCGCGCAAATAAAGCGCCTGCAGACGGCTCATCACCCCGCGCTCGCACCACAGCAGCCAGGTTTTGCTCTGATCGAGATCGCCAAATTTGGTGCTTAGCTTGTAGAACGGCAGGGAAACAACCTCAACCCCCTCGACCTTCAGCGGCTTGTCTTCCTGCTCGTCGATGGAGCGAATGTCGAGGATCGCGTCGTTGGCGCCAAAGCCGGTCACGGTTTCCACTTCCACCACCGTCTCTTCCGTCTGCTGGGCGATCTCGCGGATATCGATATTGCTCGCCTCTTCCACCACTTTATCAAGGATGCTGAAATCGAAGTGTTCTTCTTCCGCTTCGATCTTCGCCTTCACCGCCTTCACGGTCGGGCTCTTGGAGATCACGCCGCAATATTCCGGCATGGTGCGGGCGAAATCTTCCGTGCCGATCTCACGCGCCAGGTCGATGATGTGCTCTTTATCGTGCGAAATCAGCGGGCGCAGGATCAGAGTATCGGAGACATTATCGATCAGGCGCAGGTTAGTGAGGGTCTGACTGGAGACCTGGCCGAGCGCTTCGCCGGTGACCAGCGCCTGCACGCCATAGCGTTCCGCGACTTTTGACGCGGCGCGGACCATCATGCGCTTGAGCACGACGCCCATCTGGCCGTCGTCCACTTTTTCAAGGATTTCGCCGACTACTGGCTCAAAGTTAATCGCCACAAAGCGAACGCGGTGTGAGCTGCCGAAGCGGTTCCACAGATAATGCGCGACCTGACGGACGCCAATCTCATGGGCGGCGCCGCCAAGGTTAAAGAAGCAGTAATGAACGCGGCAGCCGCGGCGCATCAGCATGTAGCTGGAGACGCCGGAGTCAAAGCCGCCGGAGATCAGCGACAGCACATCTTCCTGGGTGCCGATCGGGAAACCGCCGATGCCTTCATAGCGGCCTTTCACCAGCAGCAGGCGATCGTTTTCAATCTCGAGATTGACGGTGACGTCCGGGTCGGTCAGCTTCACGCGCGCCGTTTCAATATGCTGATTCAGGCCGCCGCCGACGTAGCGTTCCACTTCAATTGAGGTGAATTCATGTTTGCCGCGACGCTTCACTCGCACGCAGAAGGTTTTGCCTTCCAGCGCCTCGCGCCACAGCGGCAGCGTCTGCTCGAAAATATCGTGCAGCGAGGTGAACGGCACGTCTTCGACTTCCAGAATATGGTGGATGCCGGGGATACGGGTCAGCGCATCGCGAATAGCCGGGCGCTGATTTTCATCTTTCGCGCGAACTTCGATATGATCCCAATGACGGACGACGGCCAGCGTCTCATCATAGTTTTTGAGAACGTTACGAATGTTCCCGGTTAAGATTTTAATGAAGCGCAACCGCACAGATTGGCTTTTGATGGTGATTTCCGGGAACAATTTAATGATAAACTTCATAGCGACAATAGTTCGTTGGCAAGCCCGACGGGGCTATAAGCAAAAGTTGTAAAGCAGCGCACACCGGTGCCTGCATCCTGGGCGCGGAGTATATCACCATTGCGCGTTATTTGCTTACACGCGTGACTTCGTTACCATACCCGGTATTGCCGTCGCGACATAACAAGAGTCTACATTCACTATGCCAAAGAAAAATGAGGCCCCGGCCAGCTTTGAAACTGCTCTGGGCGAACTGGAGCAGATCGTTAACCGTCTGGAAAGCGGCGATTTGCCGTTAGAGGAAGCGCTAAGCGAATTTGAGCGCGGCGTACAGCTGGCGCGCCAGGGGCAAAGTCAGCTGCAGAAGGCCGAACAGCGCGTGCAGATCCTGCTGGCGGATAGTGAAGATTCCCCGACCACGCCTTTTACGCCGGACGCTGAATAAATGGATTTCCCGCAACAATTGCAGGCCTGTGTGGAACAGGCAAACGAAGCGCTGCGCCGTTTCATCGCCCCGCAGCCCTTTCAGAACACTCCGCTGGTGGAAGCGATGCATTATGGCGCATTGTTAGGCGGTAAACGCCTGCGTCCCTTCCTTGTCTACGCCACCGGCGAGATGTTCGGCGTGTGCCGTACCACGCTGGATGCTCCTGCCGCGGCGGTCGAATGCATTCATGCCTACTCCCTGATGCATGATGATTTGCCGGCGATGGATGATGACGATCTGCGCCGCGGCCTGCCGACCTGCCATATTAAATTTGGCGAAGCCAACGCAATTCTTGCGGGAGATGCCCTGCAAACGCTGGCGTTCTCTATACTGAGTGATGCGCCGATGGTCGACGTTCCTGACCGGGACCGGCTGGCGATGGTTTCCGAACTGGCGCAGGCCAGCGGCGTGGCGGGCATGTGCGGCGGCCAGGCGCTGGATCTGCAGGCCGAGGGACAGCAGGTTGATTTACAGGCGCTGGAGCGTATCCATCGCCATAAAACGGGCGCCCTGATCCGCGCCGCCGTCCGGATGGGAGCCCTGAGCGCCGGCGAACGCGGCCGCGCTGCCCTGCCCGCGCTGGATCGCTATGCGGAAAATATCGGTCTTGCCTTCCAGGTCCAGGATGACATTCTCGACGTGGTAGGGGATACTGCGACCCTTGGCAAACGTCAGGGTGCCGACCAGCAATTGGGTAAAAGCACCTATCCCGCCCTCCTGGGTCTTGAGCAAGCCCGGAAGAAAGCGCACGACCTGATCGCTGATGCCCGCCGGTCGTTAGATGAGCTGGCCGCACAATCTCTGGATACTTCGGCACTGGAAGCGCTCGCGAATTACATTATTCAGCGCGATAAATAAACAAAAAATGAGTCTCTGATGAGTTTTGATATTGCCAAATACCCGACCCTGGCGCTGGTAGATTCCACCCAGGAGTTGCGCCTGTTGCCAAAAGAGAGCCTGCCGAAGCTATGTGATGAGCTGCGGCGCTATCTACTGGACAGCGTCAGCCGTTCCAGCGGTCACTTTGCCTCTGGCCTCGGCACAGTGGAACTGACCGTGGCGCTGCACTACGTGTATAACACGCCGTTCGATCGCCTGATCTGGGACGTCGGCCATCAGGCCTACCCGCATAAAATTCTGACCGATCGCCGGGACAAAATCGGCACCATTCGTCAGAAAGGCGGCCTGCATCCCTTCCCGTGGCGCGGTGAAAGCGAGTATGACGTGCTGAGCGTCGGTCACTCCTCCACTTCCATTTCCGCGGGTATCGGGGTGGCTATCGCCGCCGCGAAAGAGGATAAGCAGCGGCGCGCGGTGTGCGTCATTGGCGACGGGGCGATCACCGCCGGCATGGCGTTTGAGGCGATGAACCACGCCGGGGATATCAAACCCGACCTGCTGGTGGTGCTGAATGACAATGAAATGTCGATTTCCGAGAACGTCGGCGCGCTGAACAATCATCTGGCGCAGCTGCTCTCCGGTAAGCTCTACTCCACCCTGCGCGAAGGGGGCAAAAAGGTCTTCTCCGGGGTGCCGCCGATTAAAGAGCTGCTTAAGCGTACCGAAGAGCATATCAAAGGGATGGTGGTGCCGGGCACGCTGTTTGAAGAGCTGGGCTTTAACTACATTGGCCCGGTGGATGGCCATGACGTGCTCGGTCTGGTCAGCACGCTGAAGAACATGCGCGACCTGAAAGGCCCGCAGTTCCTGCATATTATGACCAAAAAAGGCCGCGGCTATGAGCCCGCCGAGAAAGACCCGATCACCTTCCATGCGGTGCCAAAATTCGACCATACCAGCGGCGTACTGCCCAAAAGCAGCGGCGGCCTCCCTTCCTACTCGAAAATCTTCGGCGACTGGCTGTGTGAAACGGCGGCCAAAGACAACAAGCTGATGGCGATCACGCCGGCGATGCGCGAAGGTTCAGGGATGGTGGAGTTTTCGAAGAAATTCCCCGATCGGTACTTTGACGTCGCCATTGCCGAGCAGCATGCGGTCACCTTCGCCGCCGGGCTGGCGATTGGCGACTACAAGCCGGTGGTGGCGATCTACTCCACCTTCCTGCAGCGAGCCTACGATCAGGTGATCCATGATGTGGCTATCCAGAAGCTGCCGGTGCTGTTTGCTATCGACCGCGCCGGGATCGTCGGCGCAGACGGCCAGACGCATCAGGGAGCGTTCGATCTCTCCTTCCTGCGCTGTATTCCGGATATGGTGGTAATGACCCCGAGCGATGAAAATGAATGTCGCCAGATGCTGTACACCGGCTACCACTACAGCGACGGCCCCTGCGCGGTGCGCTATCCGCGCGGTAGCGGCACCGGCGCGACGCTCGAGCCGCTGGCATCGCTGCCGATCGGCAAAGGGGTGGTGAAACGTCAGGGCGAGAAAATAGCGATCCTCAACTTTGGCACCCTGCTGCCGGAAGCCGCGGCGGTAGCGGACAAACTCAACGCCACCCTGGTGGATATGCGCTTTGTGAAGCCGCTGGATACCGCGCTGATCCTCCAGCTGGCCGGCGAGCACGACTCGCTGGTGACGCTGGAAGAGAACGCCATCATGGGCGGCGCCGGCAGCGGCGTGAACGAAGTGCTGATGGCCCACCGCCGGGCGGTACCGGTGCTCAATATTGGCCTGCCGGATTATTTTATTCCTCAGGGCACTCAGGAAGAGATCCGCGCCGACCTCGGCCTTGATGCCGCCGGTATTGAAGCCAAAATCCGCGACTGGCTGGCATAATTGCCCCTTCCGCTCCTGCTATGCTTAAGGGATACCCTTGATGAATAGCAGGAGCGCACTATGCACTATATCCCCCTCGGTGATACTGCCTTACGTGTTTCCCGAATCTGCCTCGGCTGCATGACCTTCGGCGAGCCGGACCGCGGCAGACACGCCTGGACGCTTCCGGAAGAGAGCAGCCGCCCGCTTATCCAGCACGCCATTGAAGGCGGCATCAACTTCTTCGATACCGCAAATAGCTACTCCGACGGCAGCAGCGAAGAGATCGTTGGCCGCGCCCTGCGCGACTTTGCCCGCCGTGACGAGGTGGTTGTCGCCACCAAGGTGTATCACCAGGTCGGCGATCTGGCGGAAGGACTTTCCCGGGCGCAGATCCTGCGCTCCATCGACGACAGCCTGCGCCGTCTCGGGATGGACTATGTCGACCTGCTGCAGATCCACCGCTGGGACTATACCACCCCGATTGAAGAGACGCTCGAAGCGCTGGACGAGGTGGTGAAAGCCGGCAAAGCGCGCTATATCGGCGCCTCGTCCATGCATGCCCGACAGTTTGCCCAGGCGCTGGCGCTCCAGCAGCAGAACGGCTGGGCGCGCTTCGTCACCATGCAGGATCACTACAACCTGATTTACCGGGAAGAAGAGAATGAGATGCTGCCCCTGTGCCAACGTAACGGCGTAGCGGTGATCCCATGGAGTCCGCTGGCGCGCGGCAGACTAACCCGCCCCTGGGGTGAGACCACCGCCCGGCTGGTCTCAGATGAGTTCGGCAAATCGCTGTACAGCGCCAGTGAAGAAAACGATGCGCAGATCGCCGGGAATCTCGCGGACGTGGCGGAAGAACTCGACGCCAGCCGCGCCCAGGTCGCCCTCGCCTGGCTGTTAAGCAAACCCGGCGTCGCCGCGCCGATTATCGGCCCGTCGCGTCAGGAACAGCTCGATGATCTGCTGCAGGCGGTGGATTTGACGCTCTCCCCGGAACAGATCGACAAGCTGGAGGCGCCGTATCAGCCGCATCCGGTGGTGGGATTTAAGTGAAGGGCGTGGTTTCCCCGGCAGCGTAGCGTTGCCGGGGAGAGGCGGTTAAAGCAGACCGATGGGCCAGTGATGGCCAATGACGTACAGCACGCCAGCGGAGATCACGCCGGCGACGATGTCGTCGACCATAATCCCCATTCCGCCGTGGATATTGCGATCAAACCAGCGAATCGGCCACGGCTTCCACATATCGAAGATACGGAAAATCACGAAGCCGGCGGCCACCCACTGCCAGTCCAGGGTCGGCAGCGCCATCAGGGTGATCCACATCCCGACGAACTCGTCCCAGACGATGCTGCCGTGGTCATGGGTGCCCATATCTTTGGCCGTGCGATGGCACAGATAGACGCCGATACAGATGCTCATCATCACCACCAGCGAGTAAAGCTGCCAGGGGAGAAAGGTCATCAGATACCAGAACGGGATCGCCGCCAGCGAGCCCATCGTCCCCGGCACCACCGGGCTTAAGCCGCTGCCAAAACCGGTCGCCAGCAGATGCCACGGATTACGCATGCTCAGGCGGCTAAGCGCCTCGTCTCGACTACGCAAAGTGATCGTATCCCTTTAAATCAAGCGCGACCGGCTTACCGTCGCGGATAAACTGCAGCCCTTCGCTCTCCGGCGCAATCTGTCCGATACAGGTAAAACGCGCGCCAAGATGGCCAAGAGCCACGTCCAGCGCCCCGCGGTTCAGCTCCGGTACGGTAAAGCACAGCTCGTAATCTTCCCCGCCGGCGAGCGCCCAGCGCAGCGCCTGCTCAGAATCAACCTGGCGCAGCATCGCATCGGAGTACGGCATGGCATCGAGATCGATACGTGCGCCGCAGCCGCTGGCTTTAAGAATATGGCCCAGATCGGAGATCAGTCCGTCGGAGAGATCGATAGCCGATGTCGCCAGGTCACGCAGCGCCTGGCCCTGCAGCACGCGCGGCATCGGCCGCAGATGACGGGCCAGCAGGTAGTCGGCGTCAGACGGTTCATCCACCGTTAGACGATTCTGCAGTACAGCCAGACCGGCGGCGCTATCTCCCGGAGTGCCGGTAACATAGATCCAGTCCCCCGGCTTCGCGCCAGCGCGTTTCATGGCGCGTCCCGGCGGCACAAAGCCGTGGATACCCAGCGTCATGGAGAGCGGGCCACGGGTAGTGTCGCCGCCAATCAGTTGCATATCGTAATAGTCCAGCTGGACAAACAGGCTGTCGCTGAAGGCTTCCAGCCAGACTTCATCCACCTCCGGCAAGGTCAGCGCCAGCGTGAGCCACGCCGGCTCCGCGCCCATCGCCGCGAGGTCGCTCAGGTTCACCGCCAGCGCTTTATAAGCGAGGTCGGCAGGGTCGATATCGGGTAAGAAGTGATTGCCCGCCACCAGGGTGTCGGTGCTGATTGCCAGCGTTTTTTTCTCGGGAATATGCAGGAGCGCGCAGTCATCGCCGATGCCGGTTTCAACATCAAGGCGGGCGCTTTTAACGCGATCAAAATAACGGGCAATCAGGGAGAATTCGCCGCATGCCATACGTTATGCCTCAGCAAAATAATAAATAAGGCCGGGCTGCGAGGCGACCCTCGCAAAACCCGGCCTGCAGTTTACTTCTTGTGGGGACGAATTACCGGAGCCGCTTTGTCCAGCACGCCGTTAACGAACTTGTGGCTATCTTCAGCGCCGAAGGTTTTCGCCAGTTCGATAGCTTCATTGATGGCCACTTTATACGGTACGTCATCACGTTTGGACAGCTCAAACAGCGCGATACGCAGCACCGCTTTTTCAACCTGGCCCAGCTCTTCCAGCTGGCGGGACAGGTAGGGCTTCATCAGGCCGTCGAGGTACGCGCTGTTAGTCGCCACTCCGGACAGCAGTTCGCGGAAATACAGAACATCAACATCTTTTACGTCCTGTTCCGCCAGGAACTGGTATTCGACATCAGCGATGTCGTTGTGGGACAACTGCCAGGAGTAGAGCGCCTGAACGGCACACTCACGGGCGCGGCGACGAGCAGCAGGTTTCACGGAATTCCCCTTACAAAAATCAGGCCTTGATGGCTTTCAATACGTTAATCATTTCCAGCGCGGTCAGCGCAGCTTCTGCACCTTTGTTACCGGCTTTGGTGCCAGCGCGCTCAATGGCTTGTTCAATACTTTCAGTGGTCAGAACACCAAAGGCTACCGGGATTTCGCTGTCCTGAGCGACATGCGCCAGGCCATTGCTGGCACCGCCTGCCACATATTCAAAGTGGGCGGTACCGCCGCGAATCACCGTCCCCAGCGCGATCACCGCGTCATATTTACCGGTTTTCGCCAGTGCGCCAGCCGCCAGCGGCAGCTCATACGCGCCTGGAACCCAAACGACGGTGATGTTTTCATCTTTTACCTGACCAATGCGTTTCAGGGCGTCAATCGCGCCTTCCAGCAGGCTGTCATTGATAAAGTTGTTGAAACGCGCAATGGTGATGGCGACGCGAGCGTCCGGGGTAGCAACGTTAGCTTCAATAATGTTCATACTCTTCCTTCGGGTTCATGTGCCCCGCAAGGGGGGCGGATTTTATCATATTATTCTGAGCGCTGCTTCCTAATAATCAGGAAAGCCTCACGCAGTGGTTAAATGCAGGCAGACATCCGGGCCAACCTGACGTATCTCATTGAATTTAAAATGGGGGGCCTGGCTCAGCTCTTCAAGCCCCGGCAGCGCGCATAATCCACGCGCCGCATTGCCTAACAGTTTAGGCGCAATATAGACGATAAGCTCGTCGACCAGGCCCGCCTGCAGCAGCGCCCCGGCAAGCGTGGCCCCTGCCTCAACCCAGACGCTGTTGATCTGCTGTTTGCCGAGCAGCATCATCAGCAGCACCAGATCGAGATGGCCGTTATGCTCCGGAACCAGCAGCGTGCGGGCACTTTCCGGCCACTGCCGTTCATCGGCGCGCAGGCGGGCAAACAGCGTTTCCCCCGCCTGCTGCACAATACGATGCTCAGGCGTGACGCGGTTCTGGCTGTCGATAACGACGCGCAGCGGCTGGCGCAAATTCTCTTCGGGATAAAGCGCCTGGGTATCGGCGCTCAGCTCCTGCCAGCGCACGGTCAGCGCCGGATCGTCCGCCAGCACGGTGGCGCTGCTGGTCAGGATGGCATGGCTCTGGGCGCGCAGACGCTGCACGTCGCGTCGCGCCTGCGGGGAGGTGATCCACTGGCTTTCGCCGCTGGCCATCGCCGTGCGGCCGTCCAGCGAGGCGCCCAGCTTCAGCTGCACCCAGGGAAAACCGGTGCGCATCCGCTTCAGAAAGCCCTTATTCAGCGCTTCCGCTTCGTTCATCATCAGCCCATGGCTGACCTCAATGCCGGCCTGCTGCAGGCGATACAAACCGCGCCCCGCCACCTGCGGGTTCGGATCCTGCATCGCGGCGACCACGCGGCTGACGCCGGCGGCAATCAGCGCATCGCAGCATGGCGGCGTACGGCCATGGTGGCTGCAGGGCTCAAGAGTGACGTAGGCGGTGGCTCCGCGCGCCTTTTCGCCAGCCATGCGCAGGGCGTGCACTTCAGCATGCGGCTCGCCGGCGCGATAGTGAAACCCCTCGCCGACGATCTCGCCGTCTTTCACAATGACGCAGCCGACGTTAGGGTTAGGATGGGTAGTAAAGCGACCGCGCGCGGCAAGCTTCAGCGCACGCGCCATGTACATTTCGTCCTGCATGGCTTAGTCCTGTAAGCGGGCGATCTCTTCGCCGAATTCTTTAATATCTTCGAAGCTGCGATAGACCGACGCGAAGCGAATATAGGCGACTTTATCCAGCTTTTTCAGCTGCTCCATCACCAGGTTGCCGATCATTTTGCTGGCCACTTCGCGCTCGCCGGTGCCGCGCAGATGAGTCTTGATATGGTTGACCGCCATTTCCACGTCGTCGGCGCTAACCGGACGTTTCTCCAGCGCTTTCAGCATCCCGCTGCGCAGCTTGTCTTCGTTGAAGGGTTCGCGCACATCGTTACTCTTCACCACCCGCGGCATCACCAGCTCCGCCACTTCGAAGGTGGTAAAGCGTTCATTACAGACCAGGCACTGCCGACGGCGACGCACGGAAGAGCCTTCCCCCACCAGACGAGAGTCGATCACTTTGGTATCCACGGCGAAACAGAAAGGGCAATGCATAGCGCGTCCTGACAGGTAGTTAAACTGAAGAGTAGTTTACCGCGAAGTGACCGGACTACAAAGAAAGAGCTTTTGAGACAAAGGATCTATGGGAGATGAGGCCGGTTTGGCTACCATTAAGCATCCTCTGTAAACGGAATCCTGACCATGACAAGACGTTACCTGAAGCTCGCCATCGCGGGCTGCCTGTTCACCCTGACCGCCTGCGCCCAGCAAAGCGAAATCCGCCAGATGCACCAGAGCGCGAGTACGCTAAGCCAGGAGATGACCCAGCTCAACCAGCAAACGATCAAAATCACCCAGCAAAACGCGCTGAACGCCAAATCCACCCGCGGCGTCTATCTGCTGCCGGAGGCCAAGACCCCGGCGCGGCTGGAGAGCCAGATCGGCACCCTGCGCATGTCGGTGGGCAGTATTACCCCGGATGGCGATGGGTCACGCCTGACCTTACGCATTCAGGGCGAATCCAACGATCCGCTGCCGGCCTTTACCGCCACCGTCGCTTCCGGACAGATCACCGGCACCACCCACAGCTATCAGGAAGTCAATGTTCAGGATCAGCTGATTAGCGCGCCGGCCAGCACCCTCGCCCCCAGCGATGTCGATATCCCGTTGCGCCTCAATGTAACGCCAGATAAAGTCGGTTTTATTCGCGTACACGATATCCAGCCCGCCGCCGCCCAGTAAGCCTTCAGCCGGGCCTGCCCCGCCCGGCTACGTCCTGCCCCGTCTTTCTTATCCACTTACAACTTTTCGCAAGAGTTCATTAGAAATCGTTCTGCAGCGCGATTTTCAGTAGCATTTTGTCAAGAAATGCATAGAATCGTGAACGCAATCGATTACGCATGTTCTGGTTATGTGAAACAACACGTATTTTTGTGAGCAATGATTCCTATAATAGACCCCCACAGAAAGACGAAATATTTAGAAACGCTTCGGCACTTCTTTTAACGCCTTCAGGCTCAATTTAAACAGTGGCATTACTATGAAAAAAACATTACTGGCAGCGGGTGCGGTTGTGGCGCTCTCCACTACTTTTGCCGCGGGCGCGGCAGAAAACGACAAACCGCAGTATCTGTCTGACTGGTGGCACCAGAGTGTTAACGTGGTGGGCAGCTACCACACCCGTTTTGGACCGCAGATCCGTAACGATACCTACCTGGAATACGAAGCGTTCGCCAAAAAAGACTGGTTTGATTTCTACGGCTATATTGATGCCCCGGTATTCTTCGGCGGCAACAGCACGGCAAAAGGTATCTGGAACAAAGGTTCCCCGCTGTTTATGGAGATCGAACCGCGTTTCTCTATCGATAAGCTGACCAATACCGACCTGAGCTTCGGGCCGTTCAAAGAATGGTATTTCGCCAACAACTATATCTACGATATGGGCCGCAACGACTCCCAGGAGCAGAGCACCTGGTATATGGGTCTGGGTACCGATATCGATACCGGCCTGCCAATGAGCCTGTCGCTGAACGTCTACGCCAAGTACCAGTGGCAGAACTACGGCGCGTCCAACGAAAACGAATGGGACGGCTATCGCTTCAAAGTGAAATACTTTGTGCCGCTGACCGACCTGTGGGGCGGTTCGCTGAGCTACATCGGCTTCACCAACTTCGACTGGGGTTCTGACCTCGGCGATGACAACTTCTACGATCTGAACGGGAAGCACGCGCGCACCAGCAACTCTATCGCCTCCAGCCACATCCTGGCGCTGAACTACGCGCACTGGCACTACTCTATCGTCGCCCGTTACTTCCATAACGGCGGCCAGTGGGCTGATGATGCGAAGCTGAACTTCGGCGATGGTCCGTTCAGCGTTCGCTCGACCGGCTGGGGTGGTTACTTCGTGGTCGGCTACAACTTCTGATTGCTGATACAGCAAGACAGCGCCCGGGCCGCAGCTCCTGCTGCCCGGGCTTTTTTATTTCTCCCGCACCTCGCACCGGACCTTGCGCAGAAAATCGCTTAACGAGCGGTCGGCGCACTCGCTGAATCGACGTTCGGTCCTTCTGACCTCCAGACAACGGTCGAGGCGAAAATTGCGGTAATCATTGCGCAGCTCGCACCAGGCCACCAGCAGCCAGCGTTCGCCCCAGAAAAACAGCCCCAGGGGCAGCACGTCGCGCTCGGTCACCCGGCCTGTCTCATCCTGATAGCGCAGCTGCAGCACCTGCTGGCCGGAGACCGCCTGATGAATGACGTCAAAATGGGTTTTAGCATAGCGATGGGCGCCGAAATCGGGGGCAAACAGGCGAGTCTGCTCCGCCTGGCGCCGACGCGCCTCCGGCAGGATCGCCAGCATCTTCTCCTGGGCGGATTCCAGCGACTGCGACAGCGCCTCACCGCCCCAGGTTTTTAGCAGCCGAATCGCAGCGATCAGCGCCTCGGATTCTTTGGTGGTCAGCATCAGCGGCGGCAGATCGTAGCCCGCCAGCAGCCGGTAGCCGCTGCCCGCTTCGCCCTCCACCGGTACGCCGGAGAGGGAGAGATCGCGAATATCGCGATAGACGGTACGCTCCGACACGCCCAGCCGCTCCGCCAGCAGCGCGGCGGTAGTGAGCCGCCTGCCGCGCAGGATCTGCACAATCTGAAATAAACGGTCGGCGCGTCGGGTCATGTCTCACTTCACAAAAGTTAAGGTTAAGCCGGCTGGTGCAGGCCGACGCAGTTGCCCTCGCTGTCGGTAAACAGGGCGATGGTGCCAATATCATTCGGCAGCGTCAGCGGGCCGAAGACACAGGCCCCACCCGCCGAGGCAACGCGCTCCAGCGTGGCGGCAAGATGATCAGTATGCAGATAAATAATAGCGCCCTGCGCCGAGGGCGCGATACCTTCAAATTTGGCCAGCGCGCCGCCGGGGGCCGGATCCTGATGCGGGAACACCGCCAGCTCGGCGCAATCCATGGTTTCGCGACGCAGCGACACTTGCATCACCGGCTCATAAAACGCGACGGCGCGATCCATATCGGCGACCGGAATTTCAAACCAGTTAATCACGTTGTTCATACTTCCTCCTGCTCGTTAGTGAGTTCAGGGGCAGTGTATGGGAGGGCTCCTGACAGCATACTGTCAGCAGGTTTTGTCGCGGGCAAAAAAATCCCGGCCGCAAGGGCCGGGATTGCTTTATCTCAACTGAACTCTATTACGGCAGAATGGACGGCTGATCCGCCCCTTCTTTTTCGACCTTCTGCTGGATCAGATGCTCGCGCTTCATGCCCAGCTTCAACGCCAGCGCGGAGGCGACGTAGATAGAAGAAGCCGTACCGATGGAAACACCGATCAGCATGGTCAGCGAGAAGCCTTCCAGAATCGGGCCGCCGAACAGGAACAGCATCAGGATCACCATCAAAGTGGTACCAGAGGTGATCAAGGTACGGTGCAGCGTCTGGGTCAACGACACGTTAAAGATCTCATACGGCGTACCGCGGCGGATCTTACGGAAGTTTTCACGGATACGGTCCGATACCACGATACTGTCGTTCAGCGAGTAGCCGATAACCGACATCAACGAGGCCACGATGGTCAGGTCGATCTCGATATGGAACAGCGACAGCACGCCCATGGTGATCACCACGTCGTGCGCCAGGGCGATAACCACCCCGGCGGCCAGACGCCATTCGAAGCGGAAGCCGACGTAGATCAGGATACAGACCAGCGCCGCAATCAGCGCCAGGGCGCCGGTTTGCGCGAGGTCCGCGCCGACGCTCGGGCCGACAAACTCAATACGCTTCACTGCCGCATTCTGGCTGGTCGATTCGTTAATCACCGTCACGACCTTGCTGCCCAGCTCCTGGCTGCCGTTGGCGTCATGCACCGGCGGCATACGTACCATGATGTCGCGGCTGCTGCCAAAGTTCTGCACCTGCGGCTCTTCAAAGCCCGCTTTCTGCAGGGAATCGCGCATCTGGTCCAGATCGACCGGTTTCTCAAGGGTAATTTCAATCACCGTACCGCCGGTGAAATCGAGCCCCCAGTTAAACCCGCGAACGCCGATGATGGCGATCGACACAATCAGCAGAAAACCTGAAATGCCGAAGGCCCAGTAGTCCCAGCGCATAAAGTCCCAGACTTTACGGCCGTGGTTCAATTGTTCAACAGTATATTCCTGTGCCACAACGCACTCCTCAGATAGACAGCTTTTTAACGCGCTTGCCGCCGTACAGCAGGTTCACGATGGCACGGGTGCCGACGATAGCGGTAAACATTGAGGTCGCGATACCGATACCGGTGGTAATCGCAAACCCTTTAATGGCACCGGTACCGACCGCGTACAGGATGATCACTTTGATAAGCGTCGTCACGTTGGCGTCGAAGATCGAGCTGAACGCGCCGCGATAACCTTCGTCAATCGCCTGCTGAACGGTACGCCCGTTGCTCAGCTCTTCTTTGATACGCTCGTTGATCAGAACGTTAGCATCGACCGCCACCGCCAGGGTTAACACGATACCCGCGATGCCCGGCATGGTCAGCGTCGCCCCCGGGATCAGGGACATAATGCCGACAATCAGTATCAGGTTGGCAATCAGCGCCGAGGTCGCAATCAGGCCGAACTTCTTATAGAAGAGGATCATGAACAGGATAGAGACCACCAGACCGGCCAGACAGGCTTCCAGACCCTGCTTGATGTTCTGCATTCCCAGGGTTGGGCCGATAGTCCGCTCTTCGACGATCTGAATCGGCGCAATCAGCGCGCCGGCACGCAGCAGCAGCGACAGCTGACGCGCTTCGTTCGGATTGCTGATACCGGTGATACGGAAGCTGTTACCCAGACGCGACTGGATGTTGGCGATGTTAATCACCTCTTCCTCTTTCGCCAGGATAGCGCGACCGTTAGCGTCTTTCTTACCGCTGTCTTTATACTCCACGAACAGGGTCGCCATCGGCTTGCCGATGTTGTCCTTAGTGAAGTTAGACATGATGTTACCGCCCGCGCTGTCCAGCGAGATGTTAACCTGCGGCTGGTTGTACTCATCCATGCTGGAGGTCGAGTCGGTGATATGGTCCCCGGTCAGGATCACCCGCTTGTACAGCACTACCGGCTGGCCTTCACGCGTCTGCTTCACTTCCGAGTCGCCCGGCACGCGGCCAGAGGCGGCGGCGGACTGGTCCACGTTAGTATTGACCAGACGGAACTCGAGGGTCGCGGTCGCGCCAAGGATTTCCTTCGCACGCGCGGTATCCTGGATACCCGGCAGCTCAACCACGATGCGGTCAGCGCCCTGACGCTGAACCAGCGGCTCGGCGACGCCCAGCTGGTTCACACGGTTACGCAGGATATTAATGTTCTGCTGAACCGCGTACTCACGGGCTTCTTTCAGGCGCTCATCGGTCATCACCGCTTTCAGGCTGTTGTCACCCTGAGAGGAAATAACCAGATCGCGATGGCGAGGGCTGAGATAAGAGATAGCCTGGTCGCGCGCCGCGCTGTCGCGGAAGACGATGCTCAGACCGTAGTTGTCTTCTTTACGCACGGTCGCGTAAGGAATGCCTTTGTCGCGCAGCTCGCTGCGCAGGCTATCGATGTTCTGTTCCTGCAGTTTGCCTAACGCGGTGTCCATGTCGACTTCCATCAGGAAGTGCACGCCGCCGCGCAGATCAAGACCCAGCTTCATCGGCTCGGCATAGAGCGCCGCCAGCCAGCGTGGGGTTGCCGGAGCAAGGTTCAGCGCCACGACGTATTTGTCACCCAGCACGTTAAGCAGCGCTTCGCGCGCGCGCAGCTGGGTATCAGTGGTGTCGAAGCGCGCAAGAATAGCGCCCTCTTCCAGTGCCACAGACTTCGCGGTTATTTTTTCTTCTTGTAAAGTTTTCTGGACCTGGATCAGCGTTTGCTCACTGGCGGCGACGCCGCGCGCGCCAGTGATTTGAACAGCCGGATCCTCACCATACAGGTTGGGAAGCGCATAGATCAGGCCGACGACAATGACGACGACCAGCATGACGTACTTCCACAAAGGATAACGGTTTAACACGGCAGTTCCCTTTGGGAAAAGTTGGATTACAGCGCCTTCATGGTGCCTTTCGGCAGAACGGCAGCAACGAAGTCACGTTTGATAACCACTTCAGTGGTATCGTTCAGCGCGATAGCAATGTAGCCAGTTTCCGCTACTTTGGTCACGCGACCGACCAGACCGCCGTTGGTCAGCACTTCATCACCTTTGGCGATGGAGTTCATCAGGTTCTTATGTTCCTTGGTGCGCTTCTGCTGTGGACGCAGGATCATGAAGTAAAAAATCAGACCGAACACCACCAGCATCAGAATCAGAGACATCGGGCTGCCCTGCGCCGGTGCACCCGTTGCCGCTACCGCATCAGAAATAAAAAAGCTCATTGAAATTCCCTCATTATTAAAATTAATCAACGTTCAAAGGAGGCACGGTGCGCCCCTGACGTTGGTAAAAATCGGTCACGAAGCTCTCTAATTTACCCTCTTCGATAGCCTTGCGTAAACCAGCCATTAAACGCTGATAGTAGCGCAGGTTATGAATGGTATTGAGACGCGCGCCCAATATTTCGTTGCAACGGTCGAGGTGATGCAAGTAAGCGCGTGAATAATTGCGACATGTATAGCAATCACACTCGGCGTCCAGCGGCGCGGTATCGCTTTTGTGCTTCGCGTTGCGGATTTTCACCACGCCGTCGGTGACGAACAGGTGGCCGTTACGCGCGTTGCGCGTCGGCATGACGCAGTCGAACATATCGATACCGCGACGTACCCCTTCCACCAGATCTTCCGGCTTCCCGACGCCCATCAGGTATCGTGGTTTATCGGCCGGGATCTGCGGGCAGACGTGCTCCAGAATACGGTGCATGTCTTCCTTCGGCTCACCAACCGCCAAACCGCCGACAGCGTAGCCATCAAAGCCAATCTCTACCAGACCTTTCACCGAGATATCGCGTAAATCTTCGTAAACGCTACCCTGAATAATGCCGAACAGCGCATTTTTATTGCCAAGGCTATCGAAACGGTCGCGGCTGCGCTTCGCCCAGCGCAGAGACATCTCCATTGAGCGCTTGGCGTAATCCCAGTCCGCCGGGTACGGCGTACATTCGTCGAAGATCATCACGATGTCAGAGCCGAGATCGTACTGAATCTCCATCGATTTTTCCGGATCGAGGAAAATCGGATCGCCGTTGATCGGATTGCGGAAGTGGACGCCCTGCTCGGTGATCTTACGGATATCGCCAAGGCTGAACACCTGGAAACCGCCGGAGTCGGTCAGGATCGGTCCTTTCCACTGCATAAAATCGTGCAGATCGCCGTGCAGCTTCATGATCTCCTGACCCGGGCGCAGCCACAGGTGGAAGGTGTTGCCGAGAATAATCTGCGCGCCGGTGGCTTCCACCTCTTCCGGCGTCATCCCTTTGACGGTGCCGTAGGTGCCAACGGGCATAAAGGCCGGTGTTTCCACCACGCCGCGCTCAAACACCAGGCGACCGCGGCGGGCGCGACCGTCGGTGGTATCCAGTTCAAATTTCATGCTTGCTCCTGCGTCAGAAAAACAGTCCGACGTTTTCATACTCGCCACGGAATGATTCCGTAGCTAAAAAATGCGTTATGGCGTCTACAAGCCGGCGTACCGGCCTTTTCAGGGACGCTCAGAAATAGCCTGCGGATTGTACGTGATAAACATCGCATCCCCGTAGCTAAAAAAGCGATATTTCTGCTCAACCGCCACCTTATAGGCGTTCATGGTGTGCTGATAACCCGCAAACGCCGACACCAGCATAATCAGGGTGGATTCAGGGAGATGGAAGTTAGTCACCAGCGCATCGATCACCTGGTACTGATAACCCGGGTAGATGAAAATCTGCGTATCGTCGAAGAACGGCGCGATCAGCGCGTCTTTCGCCGCCTGCGCCGCGCTCTCCAGCGAACGTACCGAGGTGGTGCCCACCGCGATCACGCGGTTGCCGCGCGCTTTCGCCGCCAGCACCGCATCGACCACCTCCTGCGGCACTTCGGCATATTCGGAGTGCATGGTGTGCTCTTCAATGCTGTCGACGCGCACAGGCTGGAAGGTGCCCGCGCCCACATGCAGGGTGACAAACGCCATCTCAACGCCTTTGGCGCGCAGTTTGTCCAGCAGCGGTTCGTCGAAATGCAAACCGGCGGTCGGGGCGGCTACCGCGCCCGGCCTGGTGCCATAGACGGTTTGATAGAGCTCGCGGTCGGCGTCTTCGTCCGGGCGGTCAATATAGGGCGGCAGCGGCATATGGCCGATCCCGTTAAGGATCTCCAGCACCGGGCGCTCGTCGTTAAACTCCACTTCAAACAGCGCGCCGTGGCGCGCCAGCATCGTGGCCTTAATACTTTCGTCATCGCCCAGCAGCAGTTCGGCGCCCGGTTTCGGCGCTTTCGAGGCGCGAATATGGGCCAGAATGCGCTTATCATCCAGCATCCTCTCCACCAGCACTTCAATCTTGCCGCCACTGGCCTTACGACCGAACAGACGCGCCGGGATCACCCGGGTGTTGTTAAACACCAGCAGATCGCCGGGATTGAGCTTATCGAGGATGTCGGTGAAGGTGCCATGCGTCAGCGCGCCCGTCGGCCCGTCCAGGGAGAGCAAGCGACAGCTACTGCGCTCAGGCATCGGATAGTGGGCGATCAGAGATTCGGGTAGTTCAAAAGCAAAATCGGTAACGCGCATGACGGTAACTCAGACTGAATAAAGAGGCGGGTAGTCTAGTGCCGGGGCGGTCTGGCTGCAACCTTTACCCCTCCGGATGAATGACATAATCTATATTCCAAATCATTCCGAATGCCGCCATGCGGCAACCGAATGCCTTACCGGTGGCAAAGGTGCCGCGCGCGGCCAGACAGCATGCCATTCGGCCACCGAGGCGGCGTTCAGCGCAACATCGGTGTTTCCACCTGCCCGCTCGTATTTAAAGGATGTCGTTTTATGAATTTTCTCGCCCACCTGCACCTGGCCCATCTCGCCGACAGTTCGTTGCCCGGCAACCTGATGGCCGACTTCGTGCGCGGCAACCCGCAGGGCGACTATCCGGCGGAAATCATCGACGGCATCTTTATGCATCGGCGGATTGACGTGATGACTGACAACCTGGCGGAAGTCAAAGAGGCGCGGGAGTGGTTTCGCCCGCAGACCCGCCGCGTCGCCCCCATCACCCTCGACGTCATGTGGGATCATTTCCTGTCCCAGCACTGGGCGCAGCTCTCCCCTGACCTGCCGCTGGACGAGTTCGTACGCTACGCCGAGCGGCAGATCGTCCCCATCCTGCCCGACTCGCCGCCCCGCTTCGTCAATCTCAATCAATATCTGTGGTCGGAGCGCTGGCTGGAGCGCTATCGGGAAATGGATTTTATTCAGCGCGTGCTGAACGGCATGGCCAGCCGCCGTCCACGTCTCGAGGCGCTACGCGACTCCTGGCAGGATCTGGATACCCATTACGACCGTCTGGAGACGCAGTTCTGGCGCTTTTATCCGCAGATGATGCGCCTGGCAGAAAACAAACAGCTGTAATAGCCACGTCATTGATAGGTAAAAGCTGGCTGAACGATTGTTAGCGCCTCTTTGTGTTATTGCCGGGCAGGCTCTATACTTGCCCGCGTTGCGTTCCAAATAACCTTAGTAATTACAGGAGAATCAAATGGTTCTGGTCACTCGTCAAGCGCCGGATTTTACTGCAGCCGCTGTGCTGGGTAATGGTGAGATCGTTGAGAAATTCAATTTCAAACAGCACACCAACGGTAAACCTACCGTTCTGTTCTTCTGGCCGATGGACTTCACCTTCGTGTGCCCGTCTGAGCTGATCGCGTTCGACAAACGTTACGAAGAATTCCAGAAACGCGGCGTGGAAGTGGTTGGCGTTTCCTTCGACTCCGAGTTCGTGCACAACGCATGGCGTAACACCCCGGTAGACCAGGGCGGTATCGGCCCGGTTAAATACGCGATGGTTGCTGACATCAAACGTGAAATCCAGAAAGCTTACGGTATTGAGCATCCGGACGAAGGCGTAGCGCTGCGCGGCTCCTTCCTGATCGACGCCAACGGCATCGTTCGTCATCAGGTGGTTAACGACCTGCCGCTGGGCCGTAACATCGACGAAATGCTGCGTATGGTAGACGCCCTGCAGTTCCACGAAGAGCACGGCGAAGTCTGCCCGGCGCAGTGGGAAAAAGGAAAAGAAGGTATGGCCGCCTCTCCGGAAGGCGTTGCAAAATACCTGACCGAAAACGTCTCCAGCCTGTAATCGGCACGCGTTTTAATAAAAGGCTCGCTCAGGCGGGCCTTTTTTGTTAGCGGCGTCAAAATTTAAGAAAATGACCCGCCGATATTTGTGACCAGCGATACACTTCTGCCGAAAAAATTCGCCCTACCTCTCACTTTTTCTCTGGCAAATTTCAGCGTCAAAATACAAAGCCTTCATAACAGCCTGAAAAACATATAAATTATTTATATCGTTTTCTGCCGGTACTTTGCCGTCGATGCGATCCCCATCAATATTTAAAACCGCGGATGTGATCTCATCCATCATTTTCATCAATGTATTTGGTCATGATTTAACTCAGGAACAGGAATACGTTCAGGAGCTGAGGATGGAAATTATTTTTGACCCGTCGTTAATCGCCCTTAAGCAGAATATTTCCCGTGCGGAAGAGGCCATCGAACTGGCGGGTTCATTACTTGCCAGGCGCCAGATTTGCAGCGCCGAATATGTCAACGAGATGCTGACGGTATATGAAGATTTTGGCGCCGCCATCGTGATAGATGACGGGATTGCCATGCCGCATGCCCGGCCGGAAAAAGGGGCATTACAGACCGGGTTCTCACTTGTCACCACCGCCACGCCAATCTCCTTCGGCCACGATGAGTTCGATCCGGTTTCCGTGGTCATCGCGATCGCCGGCGCCGATGCTGACAGTCATATCAAAATGATCCAACTGATAGCCTCGCTGATCGAGTCAGATATTGTGACCTTTCTTCAGCAGGAAAATGACGTTAATTCAGTCTTACATTTCATTCAAAAACAAATGGAGTAGTCATTATGTTAGTTATCAGAACGGTTTGTGGTAACGGTATTGGCAGCTCATTGATGGCTGCGAATAATGTGAAAAAGATCTGTGACGAATTAGGCATCAAAGCGGACGTCGCCTCGGTCGATTTTGCTAACGCCGTCGGGGAAAAAGCCGACCTTTACGTCACGATCAAAGAACTAGCAAATCAATTTCCGGCCCACTGTCATGTCGCCATCATTCGCAGCTACGTCCATAAAGCGAAGATCGCCGAGGATATTACCGATGCGCTGATGAAAATTGCTGCGACTCACTCTTAATCAGCATAGAGGGAACGACCATGCAGGCTATTCTTAGTTTCTTAACGGAAATATTCAGTCAACCCGCCTTTTTAATGGGGCTTATCGCCTTTGTTGGTTTAGTGGCGCTGCGCTCCCCCGGTAACAAACTGCTTACCGGCACATTAAAGCCGATTTTAGGCTATTTGATGTTGAGCGCTGGGGCAGGCGTTATCGTTGCCAATCTCAATCCGCTGGGCGGTATTATCGAGGCCGGATTTAATATCCGCGGCGTTATTCCGAACAATGAAGCCATTGTCTCCGTCGCCCAGAAAATGCTGGGCGTGGAAACCATGAGTATTTTACTGTTAGGCTTTATTTTCAATCTGATTATCGCCCGCTGTACCAAGTATAAATATATCTTTCTGACCGGCCATCATTCGTTCTTTCTCGCCTGCCTGTTCTCCGCCGTTCTGCAGGCGGCGGAGTTCCAGGGCTGGATGTTGATCCTGATCGGTGGATTCCTGTTGGGCTCATGGTCGGCCATCTCCCCGGCCATCGGTCAGCGTTACACCAGGCAGGTAACCGAAGACGGCGGGATCGCCATGGGCCATTTCGGCTCTCTCGGCTACTACCTCTCGGCATGGATCGCCAGCCGGACCGGCAATCCGGCAAATTCCTTCGCCGATACCGAAATTTCAGAAAAGTGGGGCTTTCTGCGCGATACCACGGTCACCACCGGTATCGTGATGTTTGTTATCTACTTTGTCTGCAGCGCTGTCGCCGGGTCGGCGTACCTGAGCACCATCACCGACCAAAACATGCTGATCTTCTCGGTGCTGACCGGTCTGCAGTTCGCCGTTGGCGTAGCCATTGTCTATAACGGCGTGCGGCTGATCCTCGGCGATCTGGTGCCGGCGTTCCAGGGCATCAGCCAGAAGCTGATCCCGGACTCCATCCCGGCCGTTGATTGCGCGGTGTTCTTCACCTTTAGCCCCACCGCGGTGGTAGTGGGATTCATCAGCTCCTTTGTGGGCGGGCTGGTCGGGATGCTCTTGCTCGGCGGGCTGGGCATGGCGCTGATTATTCCCGGCATGGTGCCGCACTTCTTCTGCGGCGGCACGTCCGGCGTCTTCGCCGACAAACTGGGCGGTAAGCGCGGATGTATCATCGCCTCCTTTATCGGCGGGATCTTCCTCGCCTTCCTGCCGGCGATGCTGCTGCCGGCGCTCGGCAACCTCGGGTTTGAAAACAGCACCTTCGCCGATTTCGACTTCGCGGTATGGGGCATCATTATCGGGAATGCGTTCACCCAGTTTGGTCAGATCACTATCTATCTGATTTGTCTGGCGCTGCTCGTCGCGCTGCTGGCGCCTTTCTGCTTCCGTCACGTCCAGGTGGTGGGCAACACGCTCAGCTATGAGGAGCTGACGGCGAAGCAGAAAAATGAATAAGCGAGGTCATTTTTCCCGGCGGGAGGGCCACGCTTTCCGCCGCTGACAAATAATCAGGAGCGGTTATGGCTATTTTGTCCATTGGATTTGCTTGTTTCGATCAGTTTTTCTTTCTCAATGAATGGCCCCAGGAGAATACCAAAAACTTTTGTCATGATTTTATTGAAAGCGGCGGCGGTCCGGCGGCCAATGCGGCCTGGCTGCTGGGATTATGGGGCGAGGAGGTTTATTACATTGGTCATCTGCAGCAGGACCTTTACGGTCAGCGCATTATCGATGAGTTTGCCGAGGCGGGGGTGGATACCAGCCAGGTGGTTTTCTCTGATGACATGATCACCCCGCTGGCCTCGGTGCTGGTCAATCGCTTAACGGGTTCGCGGACGATTATTACCCGCAAGATGCAAACGCCGCCTTCCCTGACCTACGAGCAAAAGCTCAAACTGGACGACCTCGCCGAGCGACTGATTGCCAGCGAGGAGCCGGTCACCATTTTAATTGACGGCCATGAGGCGGAAATCAGTGAATATTTAATTAAGAAACTGCCCAACGCCAGGGTCGTGATGGACGGCGGGTCACTGCGCGCCAGCAATATTAAACTGGCGGCCTGGACTGACTATTTTGTAGTGAGCGAACATTTCGCCCGCGATTATATGAGCTATCGCTCGCTGAGCACCGAAGCAGAAATTAAAGCGGCCCTGATTGAGTTGAATAAAATTTGCCGCGGTGAAGCATTTATTACCCTTGGCGAAAAAGGCTGCGCTTTTTTAAAAAGCGGTATGCTGCAGATCGTCCCGTCCTGGCTGTGCAATGCCGTTGATACCACCGGCGCCGGGGATGTATTTCACGGCGCCTTCACCTATGGCGTCCATTACTCATGGCATATCGATAACATTATTTTATTTGCCAGCCTGACCGCCGCCATTTCTATTGAGAAAAAAGGGGTTCGGGAATCGATGCCGGACCTGGCGGTCGTCCACCACTCGTTAAATAGCTACGAGAGAAACTTAACGCAATATTTTGAAGAATAACTGCATTTAATAAATATCAAGAGGTGAATATGTTAGTGTCGATGAAGGACATGCTTCAGCATGCCCTGCGGGACGGCTACGCCGTCGGTCAGTTCAACATTAATAATCTGGAATGGGTCGGCGCCGTATTAAGCACCGCCCAGCAGTGCCGCTCACCGGTTATTTTGGGGGTGTCCGGCGGCACGGTTAAGCATATGCTCGGGTTAAAATGTATTCATGACATCGTGGTTAACGCCATGGAGTATTTGCATATTGATGTTCCGGTGGCGCTGCATCTGGATCACGGCACTACCCAGGAGGCCTGCGAAGCGGCGATCGCCGCCGGCTTCAGTTCCATTATGTTTGATGGCTCGCATCTGCCGTTCAGGGAAAACCTGGCCATTACCCGCCACCTGGTGACGCTGGCGCACAGCAAAGGTATCTCTGTGGAGGCCGAACTGGGGACCATCGCCGGCAGTGAAGACGGCATTGTCAATTCCGAAGTCATCTACGCCGATCCCCAGGAGTGCTACACCCTGGTGACAGAAACCCAGGTGGATTGCCTCGCCGCCGCGCTGGGCTCCACCCATGGTCTGTATAAAGGTAAAGCCCGACTGGGATTTACCGAGATGAAAGCCATTGCCGAGCAGGTGAAGGTTCCGCTGGTGCTGCATGGCGGCACCGGAATTGCCGATGAGGATATGCGCCGGGCGATTGCCTGCGGCACCGCCAAGATTAACGTTAATACCGAAAATATGTACGCCTGGTGCCAACAGGTGAAAGCAATTTTCGCCGCCGACACCGGGCACGATGTGAACGATCCGCGGAAAGTCATCGCCCAGGGACTGCAGCCGGTACGCGAGATGATTGCCCGCCGCATGGCGCTCTTTGGCTCAGAGCAGCGCTATTGACGCCGGGCCTGCGGCTGAAACCACCGCCCCGACGCTGCCGGGGCGGTGGTTTCAGGTATCAAAAAGCAAAGCAGGAACAGCCCAGCACGCCCCAGAAGGCCTGCTCGTCAGAGACCGGAATCGACGACTTACGCGCAATATCATGCTGATGGCCGTGGACGCCACAGCTACCGCAGCACTGGTGCATCTGCACCATGGCGCCGATTTTAGCCGTCGCCGGCGGAGCGGAACGGTAATGGCCCGGGACCTTCACCACCGGCGACCACTCCGGCAGCACCGGGATCGGCGGCGGCGCCAGCGGCGAGAAGTGACCGGCGGCGTACACCACTTTGCCGTCAACCACCGTCAGCACCGACTCAATGCCTTTGATCTCCTCTTCCGCGACGCTGAAGTAGTCTTTCGACAGCACCACCAGATCGGCAAGCTGACCGGCGGCCAGACGGCCTTTCTTGCCCTGCTCGCTGGAGAACCAGGCGCTGCCCGCCGTCCACAGCTCCAGCGCGACATCGCGCGGCAGGCGGTTGGCGTCGTCATACATCGCCATCCCGCCAACGGTGCGCCCGGAGACCAGCCAGTACAGCGCGGTCCACGGGTTATAGCTGGCGACGCGGGTCGCATCGGTGCCCAGCCCCACCGGCACGTCCAGCGCCAGCATCTTTGCTACCGGCGGGGTATGTTTCACCGCCTCTTTGCCGTAGCGATCGACAAAATATTCGCCCTGGAAGGCCATCCGATGCTGCACCGCAATACCGCCCCCCAGCGCCTTCACCCGCTCAATGTTACGCTCGGTAATGGTCTCGGCATGATCGAAGAACCAGTGCAGGCCATTAAACGGGATATCGCGGTTCACCTTCTCAAACACGTCCAGCATCCGGCTGATGGACTCATCGTAGGTGGCATGCAGGCGGAACGGCCAGCGATGCTCCACCAGATGGCGTACCACCCGCTCCAGCTCATCCTCCATGCCTTGCGGCAGATCCGGCCGCGGCTGCAGGAAATCTTCAAAATCCGCCGCCGAAAATACCAGCATCTCGCCGGCGCCGTTGGCGCGATAGAAGTCAGTCCCCTGCCCCGGCTTCAGCATGTCGGTCCAGCGTTCGAAATCCTCCAGCTCCTGCTTCGGCCGCTGAGTAAACAGGTTGTAGGCGATGCGCACGGTCATCTGATCTTTCGCGTGCAGCTGTTCGATAATTTCGTAATCTTCCGGATAGTTCTGGAAGCCGCCGCCGGCGTCGATGGCGCTGGTCAGCCCCAGTCGGTTCAGCTCGCGCATAAATTGACGGGTGGAGTTCACCTGCAGATCCAGCGGCAGCTTCGGCCCCTTGGCCAGCGTAGCGTAAAGGATCATGGCGTTCGGTTTGGCGATCAGCATCCCGGTCGGGTTGCCGTGGCTATCGCGGACGATCTCGCCGCCCGCCGGATCCGGCGTCTCTTTGGTATATCCCACGGCTTTCAGCGCCGCACGGTTCAACAGCGCGCGATCGTAGAGATGGAGCACAAACACCGGCGTATCAGGCGCCGCCTCGTTCAGCTCTTCCAGGGTCGGCATCCGCCGCTCGGCGAACTGAAATTCGCTCCAGCCGCCGACCACCCGCACCCACTGCGGGGACGGCGTGCGATCCGCCTGATCCTTCAGCATTCGCAGGGCATCCGCCAGCGAGGGGACGCCCTCCCAGCGGAGCTCAAGGTTGTAGTTCAACCCACCGCGGATCAGGTGCAGGTGAGAATCGTTGAGGCCCGGGATCACCGTATGCCCTTTGAGATCGACGATTTGCGTCCCCTCGGCGGCAAAGCTCATGATCCGATCGTGACTTCCGGTGGCAACAATTTTTCCGTCGGCGATGGCCACGGCTTCCGCCAGGGGATTCGCACGATCGAGGGTATGAATCTGACCGTGGGTCAGAATCAGTGTGGCAGTTTGCGACATAACGCACTCCTTGAGGAGGCTGACTCAGTTTTTCTTCAACCAGCCAGCAAACAGGCGGGTCACGATGGGCATCCAGAACCAGACCACCAGCGCAACCACGCAGGCATCATTGATGAGGTGCAGCAGCAGGCTCCCCTTAAGCGACGGCAGCAGCATGCCGGTCACCGCAGGCACCAGGTTGGTGCTGGGGAAAATCACCAGCAGGGTGATCAGAAACTGTTTCCAGCGCCGCGGCTGGCGTACGTTCACCGTCGGCGGGGTAAACCAGAAGGCCGGTTCAGTCCGCACCTCAGTCCGATCGCCTTCCGTCAGCAGTGGGGCAATCTCAGCCACCAGTTGCCGACGGGTTTCCGACTGCGTCCAGGCGTAGAGGTGCTCCAGGGTATCGAAGCGGATTATGACGCTCCACAGATTCTGCCCTGCGGCGGGCCGGATCACATTCGCCCCAAGATGGCCGGGAAATTCTGCCGCAATGGGCATAATTTTACCGAGCCACTCTTCGTAGCGCTGGCTGTGTTGCGGATCGAGCAGATGGCTGATAACCAGGGTCACCGATTTTTGCTGCGCCATGACGAGTTCCTTGCTTCAGGGAAATGGCTGGTTTTCTCCTGCCACTCTCCATAAATGATCTGACACAACATCCTTCATGCTGCGTTGAAGCGGCAGGCGGGCACGTCCCCGTGAACTTGAATAAATTCAGTAGCTGGGGACGGACAAACGCAGCCAACAACGCAGCAGCCTGAAGGATGGAGTGATTTACGCTTTACGCTCCGGCGCGCCATGCACCATGGTATAAGCGTAATCGACGCCCATCCCGTAGGCGCCGCTGTGTTCGCGCACCAGGTCCATTACCGCATCGTAGGTCGCTTTGCGCGACCAGTCGCGCTGGTACTCCAGCAGCACCTGCTGCCAGGTCACCGGCACCGCCCCCGCCTGCACCATCCGGTCAATAGACCGCTCATGGGCGTCGACAGAGGTGCCGCCGGAGGTATCCGTCACTACATAGACCTCGTAGCCCGCCTCCAGCGCCATCAACGCCGGGAAGGTCAGGCAGACTTCGGTCCACAGAGCGGAGATCACCAGCTTTTTACGGCCGGTCGCTTTCACCGCTGCCACAAACGCATCGTCTTCCCAGGAGTTCATGGAGGTACGTTCAATCGGCTTGACGTCAGGATGCACGGCCAATAATTCCGGCCAGATATAGCCGCTAAAGCTTTTGGTCTCTACGGAGGTATAAATCACCGGTACATTAAAAATTTTGCCCGCTTTTGCCAGCGCCACGGTGTTATTTTTCAGGGTCTGGCGATCGATATTCGCCACGCCAAAGGACATTTGCGGCTGATGGTCAATAAAGATAAGCGCGGAATTAGTGGGATCGAGCAGTTCACGAATAGACATTAAATACCTTCTTAATCAATTAGTTAAAAAGATGACATGATGATTAATGCGTCGTGTGGATCCTGACTGATAAAGCATGGTGAGTATAGCCAGTTATTTCTAACAAGTTATTAAGGATTTTTTATGGTTTATATTTTTTGCCGCGACCAGGATTTATTCACGCCTGTTTTAATCAAATTTTTACGCCAAACTGTTCTGATTTATTCACTGGCTTTGATTATTGCGCTTAGGTACAACAGAGAAAACAAATTAATGGATAGCTTCATATGCGCGTAAACTTTGATGTTTTGATGATCCTTGATGCCCTTGACCGCCACGGATCCTTCGCCACCGCCGCGGAGTCGCTGTATAAAACCCCCGCCGCTCTGAGCTATATGATCCAGAAGCTGGAGAGCGATCTGAACATCGTGCTGTTGGATCGTTCCGGCCATCGGGCAAAATTTACCGATACCGGCCGGCTGATGCTGGAGAAGGGGCGACAGCTTTTAAGTGCCGCCAGAGATCTGGAAAAGCAGGCCCAGCAGCTGAGCGCGGGCTGGGAGCGAGAGCTAGCCATCGCCCTTGACGCCTCATTTCCCTTTTCGGCCCTGCTGCCGCTGATCGCCGAGTTTTACGCGCAAAACCCACAGACGCGACTGAACTTCAGCCATCACACCCTCGCCGGTTCGTGGGAAGAGCTGACCCATCATGGGGCGGATATTATCCTCGGCGCCATCAATGAGCCGCCCACCTCCGCGGAGTGGTCATGGCAAACCCTCGGCGCGTTGGATAACATCTTCGTCGTCGCCCCCCATCACCCGCTGGCTCAGGCGAAGGAGCCACTGGCCAATAAACAGCTCAGCCAGCATCGGGCCATCGTGATCCGCGACAGCGCCCGCTATTGCCATCCGCTCAACAGCAATCTCCTCGACGAGCAGCCGCAAATCGGCGTCGATGATTTCGCCAGTAAAGTCGAACTATTGTGCGCCGGGCTGGGCTGCGGCTTTCTGCCGCGCCATATCGCTCGCCCGTGGTTGGTAAAAGGCAGTCTGGTGGAGAAAAGCGTCGCCTGCTGGCGGGAAAAGGATATTACCTATATGGCCTGGCGCAGCGGGAATGATGGGCTGGCTCAGCGCTGGTGGCGGGAGGCGCTCCTCCGCGGCGACCTGCTGAGCCAGCTCTACCATTAACGGCCGGACCAGACGTTGGCGGAGATGGCCGGGAGGGTCAGCACCCCGTCCTGGAAGGCGCCGGCGCCCTCCTGCAGCGTCCACCCGGCCACGTTCAGCAGCGGGGAATCTTCAATAACCACCTCGCAGGCTTCCCCGCGGTTAATCGCCACCAGCACCCGCTGCTGTTTGTAGACGCGGACAAACACCACCACGTTATCCTCGGCGTAAATCACCTGACAGCCGCCATAGCGCAGCGCCTGGTGGGCCTTACGCAGTTTCGCCATCCGCTGATACAGCGCCAGCAGCTGGGTATCCTGCAGCGCCGGATCCCACGGGAACGGTTTGCGGCAGAACGGATCGTTATTGCCATCCACGCCCACCTCGTCGCCATAGTAGATGCACGGTACCCCCGGCCAGCTGAACAGCCACACCACCGCCAGCGGCAGGCGCGCTACGTCTTTGCCAAGAAGAGATTTAAAACGCGCCGTATCATGGCTGTCGAGCTGGTTGAACATCCGCAGCTGCTGCTGATGCGACAGCCCGGCGCGATAATTATCCATCCACACCATACAGGTCTGGGCGTCTATTTTCTGCGGATCGTAAGAGATATCGGTATTGGCGAGGAATCCCCAGATCGGGAAGGTGAAGCCACGATAGTTCATCGCCGCGTCTTCGGCATCCGCCTGCAGCCACTGGCGCGCGTCGCCAAAATGTTCGCCAAAGACAAAAGCTTCCGGCTGCGCTTGCTTCGCTGCCTGGGTAATGCCGGCGATATGCTGCAGGTTATTCCGCGCCCCGCCGCCTTCGCCCAGCATATGCACCACGTCAAGACGCCAGCCGTCCATGCTCCATGGCGCCTTCAGCCAGTGGCGTACGATACTGTCTTCACCGGCATAGATCTCGTTGACCAGGCTGGTCGACCGATAGTCGAGCTTCGGCAGACTGGCATAGCCCAGCCAGTTGTGCGCCTGCCCCTCCTCTGAGAAGGTAAACCAGTCGCGCCACGGGGAGTCCGGATCGTGGCCGGCGCCGCCGCTGCCCTGCTGGTGACGGTCGAACCAGGGATGGGAATCGCCGGTATGGTTGAACACGCCGTCGAGGATCATGCGCATTCCCGCCCGCTGGGTGTTGTGGCGCAGCCGGAGCAGCGCCGCGTCGCCGCCAAACTGCGGATCGACGCGCCGATAATCCTCGGTATCGTATTTATGCACGCTGGGGGCGGCGAAAACCGGGTTCAGATACAGAGCGGTTACGCCGAGCTGCTTCAGGTAGGGAAGTTTTTCGCTGATGCCGTCGAGATCCCCGCCGTAGAACGTCGACCCGCCCGCCTCGCCGGTAAGCGGGTCGTCCCACGCCTTGCGCACAATCTCCCGTCCCGCCGCGTGATGGTAATAGACCGCATCCTGGTCGGCGTCACGCGCGGCGCTGCGGGCAAAGCGATCGGGGAAAATTTGATAGAACACCTGATCGGCCACCCACTGCGGGCCGGCGTCCGGCAGGTCAATGGCGAACTGCTCCAGTCGGGCCGGCGGGAATCGGGTGAAGCCTTGTGGCGTAAACCAGCGCTGATGGTCGGCCCACAGCAGCTTAAAGCTGTAGCGGCGGCGCGGCTGGCCGCTGGCGAGAGAGATTTCGCCGCGCCATGCCACCACGCCTGGCTGCGGCGCCTGGCGGAGCCGCTGCATCGGCAGCGACAGCTCTTCGTTATCCTCTTCCGCGCGCAGCGTGATCCGCTGCGGCAGCGACTCACCGCTTAACCACAGAGTAATAAACAGTCGGTCCTGTTGCACCTTGATAAAGGGTGCAACCGGAAGGTGCCATGCCTTCAACATCGTGAATCCTCATTGTGCAGAATGGGCACACCTTGCCATAGCCGCCGGGCGCAGAACTCATCATCTCAGAACTTTTTGGGGGAGGATAACGGGGGAGGACGCGGGACCGCAAGCCGCCCCGGCCGCGCGATGCTGACCGGGGCGATGTCGATTACTGAGCCTGCGCCAGGCGGCGCTCACGGCGGGTCTTAAAGACCCAGCCGAGCAGCAACAGCGCAATCCACGCCATACCGACGTACAGCGAGATGCGGGTGTCCGGATGATAGCCGATAAGGGCGATAATAAAGGCCAGGAACAGCAGGCCGATCACCGTGGTCAACACCCCGCCAGGGACTTTGAATTTCAGCGCCTTAACCTCTTCGGGCGACAGACGGCGGCGGAAGGCTATCTGTGACAGCAGGATCATAATCCACACCCACACCGTGGCGAAGGTGGCCAGGGAGGCGATCACCAGGAAAACGTTCTCCGGCATGATGTAATTTAGGTATACCGCAAACAGCAGCGCAATGGTCATCACCATCACCGTCACCCACGGAATACCGCGACGCGACGTTTTAGCGAACACCTTCGGCGCGCTGCCCTGCTCAGCCATGCCGTGCAGCATACGGCCCACGCCGAACACGTCGGAGTTAATCGCCGACAGCGAAGCCGTCAGGACCACGAAGTTAAGAATACTGGCCGCGAAGGTAATGCCCAGATGCTGGAAGGTCAGGACGAAGGGGCTGCCGTCGGTTCCCACCTGATTCCACGGGTAGATGGACATAATGACGAACAGCGTGCCGACGTAGAACACCAGAATGCGCATCGGCACCGAGTTGATGGCGCGCGGAATGGATTTCTCCGGGTCCTTCGCCTCACCGGCGGTAATGCCGATGATTTCGATGCCGCCGTAAGCGAACATCACCATCTGCAGCGACATAACCATTCCCAGCCAGCCGTTGCTGAAGAAGCCGCCGTTGCTCCACAGGTTATGAATCCCCGTCGGCTGGCCGCCGTTGCCGATCCCCCAGATAATGATGCCGAACCCGGCGAGGATCATGATGATAATGGTGGCCACTTTGAAGAACGAGAACCAGAACTCCAGCTCGCCAAACACCTTGACGCTCATCAGGTTGACGGCGCAGATGATCAGCACCACGCTGAGCACCCAGATCCAGTGCGGCACCGTCGGGAACCAGACGCCCATGTAGATGCCGAAGGCGGTAACGTCGGCGATGGCGACGATCAGGATTTCAAAGCAGTAGGTCCAGCCGGTGATATAGCCCGCCAGTCCGCCGAGGTTTTCCTGGGCATAGCGGGAGAATGAGCTGGCGGCAGGGTTATGCACCGACATCTCACCGAGCGCCCGCATAATGATATATGCCGCGACGCCGCCGATAATGTAGGCCAACAGTACGCTGGGTCCGGCCATTTTAATGGCGTCGGCCGAGCCGTAAAAAAGCCCGGTGCCGATGGCGGAACCCAGGGCCATAAAGCGAATGTGCCGGGTGCTTAGCCCGCGCTTAAGCTTGTTACTACTTTCCATCGTGGTTTTTCAATGCCGTTTAACACAAAAAATAAAAAACCACGGAACCCGAAGTCCCGTGGTTAAACGCTTGTCCTCACCGCCGGTTAATGCGCGCTGGAAGTCACCTGACGTCCGGCTGCGCGATCCCAGATCACCGCGAGAATGGTCATCACGGCGGTGGGCATCAGCCAGGCCAGGCCCTGCTCCGCCAGCGGCAGACGCGCGGTCCAGTCCGGCAGAATCGCGGCAAATGCCGATGACTTAATCCCGTCAATGATACCAAACATCAGGCTGATAAACATGGCCGGCGCGATAACGCGGGACGAATTATGCCACCAACTGCGGGTAAAGCTTAATACAACCAGTGCGATACACGGCGGATAGATAGCGGTCAGCACCGGAATCGATACCTGGATCAGATGGCTAAGGCCCAAATTGGAGACCGCCATGGAGAACAGGCCGAGAACAAAGACCAGCGTGCGATAGGAGAACGGCAGATACTGGGCAAAGAACTCAGCGCAGGCGCAGGTCAGGCCCACCGCCGTCACCAGGCAAGCGATGAAGATCAGCGCCGCCAGCAGGAAACTGCCCGCCCCGCCGAAGGTGTGCTGCACGTAGGCATGGAGGATCGCCGCGCCGTTGGCGGACTGATCCACGAGAGTAGCGCTGTCAGAGCCCAGACGGAACAGCGCCAGATACAGCAGGGTCAGGCCGACGCCCGCCATCAGGCCAGCCCAGACGGTATAACGGGTCAACAGACGCGCTTCGCTGACGCCGCGTGAGCGAGCGGCATTAACAATCACGATGCCAAATACCATCGCGCCGAGGGTATCCATGGTCAGGTAGCCGTTGACGAAGCCATTGGAGAATGGTGCCGTACGATACGCTTCCAGCGCGTCGCTGATCGGGCCCGCTGGCCAGATGATGGCGGCGACCGCCAGCACAATCAGGGCGATAATTTTCAGCGGCGCAAGGAAATTGCCCACGGTGTCCAGCAGTTTGCCCGGATAGAGGGAGACCAGAATCACCAGCGCGAAGTAAATAACGCTGTAGATCAGCAGCGGCAGCGGGCCGTCGCCGGTCAGCGGGGCAATACCGACTTCAAAGGAGACGGTCGCGGTACGCGGCGTCGCGAACAGCGGTCCTACCGCGAGATAGCACACCACCGCCAGCAGGATACCGGCCACTTTACCAATCGGGGTGCTCAGGCTTTCAACGCCGCCGCCGACTTTCGCCAGCGCCACCACCGTCAGCACCGGCAGACCCACCGCAGTGATCAGGAAGCCGATCGCCGCCGTCCAGACGTGCTCGCCCGCCTGTAAGCCAACCATCGGAGGGAAAATAATGTTGCCTGCGCCAACGAACAACGCGAAGGTCATAAAGCCCAACGCTATGATGTCGCGAGATTTTAACTGATGGGTCATAAATTCATTACTGCCTGTGGATGTGGTGTTGTAAAAAAATGGAAAAATACCGCGCTCCCCTCTCAGGGACGATACAGCGGCCATTGCCGGTAAACTCAGCGAGATATGCTCCCGAAGCGGCGTGGGAAAGAATTGTTTTTGGTATTACCACGCAAAAGCAGTCTGTCATCGACTGCGCAGGCGCAATTTAAACGCTTATAACGTTTTAAAGCAAGGCACGATCGCAAAAGCAGATGATTATGCTGGTTATGTCTTTAACACCAGAATCATTTACCATATTGATAGAAAACCCGTGGCTTATCATGCGAACAAAAAAGCAGCGCACGCTCATTAAATAGGCGAGAAAAAACGACTGCCAATGAAAATGACCAGCTGAAGCTGGTCATTGGCAAGATAAACTGACAGCGCGTCGATCAGGCGTCATTTTTGGCAATTAATCGTTCCGGGAGCAGGAAGCTAAAGCGGGTTCCCTTGCCCACCGTGCTGTCGATTTCCAGCCGGCTGTCATGATGGTTAACCGCGTGTTTGACGATCGCCAGTCCCAGGCCACTGCCCCCCGTTTGCCGGGAACGGGCTTTATCCACCCGATAAAAACGCTCGGTCAGACGGGGAATATGCTCCGGCGCAATGCCTGGCCCGTTATCCTCGACGCTGAACAGCGCTCCCTGCGGGGTTCGCTGCCAGCTGACGCGAATTTCGGTCCCCGGCGGGGTGTGGTTCACCGCGTTATAGACCAGGTTGGAGATGGCGCTGCGCAGCTGCTCCTCATTACCCAGCACCTTGAGCTGCTCATCGACGGTGAAGATCAGCGTCTGTTTCTCCTGGCTGAGAGTTTGCGCCTCGCGCTCCACCACCCGCAGCATCATCGGCACGTCGATGCGATCATTCATCGCCAGCGCCGGCGCGGCTTCAATACGCGACAGCGTCAGCAGCTGCTTCACCAGGCCTTCCATACGTTGAGTTTGCTCCCGCATGGTGTGCAGGGCTTTTTCTCGGGTCGCCCCCTCCAGCACCTGCTCCTGCATCATCTCCAGATAGCCCTGCAGCACCGTCAGTGGGGTGCGCAACTCATGGCTGACGTTGGCGAAAAAGTTCCGCCGCGCCCCTTCCAGCTGATGCATCTGCGTCACGTCGCGCGCCACCATCAGCCACTGCTTGTCGCTGTAGGGCATCACGCGAATTTCCAGATGACGGGCGTTATTCAGCACCAGATTGAGCGGCTTTGAAAAATCGCGCTGTTTCAGATAGTTGGCGAACTCAGGATAGCGCAGAAGGTTAAGAATGTTTTGGCCACTGTCGTCCGGCCAGCGCAGGTTTAGAATCTGCTGCGCCAGGCCATTACACCAGAAAATAGCCCCCTCTTCCGTGGTCAGGACGACCGCATCCGGCAGCGATTCCGCCCCGCTGCGAAAGCGTTTAATCAGGCTTCCCAGCTCGCGCCGACGCTTTTTATTACGCATCTGCATCTGATGCAGACCATACAGCAGCGGCTCCCAGCTGCCGCGTCCAGGCGGAGGAGTCATGCTCCGATCCACCCACAACCACCACGACAGGCGCATCAAATTCCAGAAATGCCAGATCAGCAAACCGGTCACTGCCGCCAGTAAAAACCACGGCAGATGACCCACAAACGCCCCCAGAATCAGGGCCGGAATACACGCTAAAAAGAGCTCCAGCGCCAGCCTTTTCCATGACAGCCGTTCCAGCACGGGTCACACTCCTGTCAAAATTCAGAAACGGGCGGAGAAACGATACCCCGTGCCGCGAACCGTTTGCACCATGCGATCATGGCCACTGTGTTCCAGCGCTTTGCGCAGGCGGCGAATATGGACGTCCACCGTGCGGTCTTCCACATAGACGTTGGTTCCCCAGACGTGGTTCAGCAGCTGCTCGCGGCTGTACACTCGCTCAGGATGGGTCATAAAGAAGTGCAATAATTTAAATTCCGTCGGCCCCATGTCCAGCGGACTGTCGCCGGTCATCACCCGATGCGACGAAGGGTCGAGGCTCAGACCCTGCATTTCGATCACCTCTTCCACCGCCATCGGCGAAATACGGCGCATCACCGCTTTGATTCGCGCCACCAGCTCTTTCGGTGAGAAAGGCTTGGTAATGTAGTCGTCCGCGCCGGTCTCCAGGCCGCGAACACGATCCTCTTCTTCTCCACGCGCGGTCAGCATCACAACCGGGATATCCCGCGTCATCGCCTCGCGCTTGAGCAACTTAATAAACTGCAGCCCCGAACCACCCGGCAGCATCCAGTCCAGGAGAATCAAATCAGGCCAGGGTTCATTGAGTTGATTCACCGCGCTGTCATAATCTTCCGCCTCGACAGGCTGAAAGCCATTTTGCTCCAGAACAAAGCAGACCATTTCGCGGATTGGAGCTTCATCTTCAACGACCAGAATTCTTCTCGCCATTATTTACCCTGTGTTTTTTAGCCATCAGTATAGAAGTGCGGCGTCATTATGCGTCACTTTTGTGACAGATTTATGAAAAAAATGACGGTCTGATGATCGGGTAATTTGAAGCATGACGCGGACTTACCCCGCGCCGACAAATGATATACTGCCGCCCATGCTTTTTTCGCTAGGGAAGATTTATGCGCCTCCTTCACACCTCCGACTGGCACCTGGGCCAGAATTTTTACAGTAAAAGCCGCGCGGCCGAACACGACGCTTTTCTTACCTGGCTACTGGACCGCGCGCAGGAGCATGAAGTCGACGCCATTATCGTGGCTGGCGATATTTTTGATACCGGCTCGCCGCCGAGCTACGCCCGCGAACTGTATAACCGTTTCGTCGTCCAGTTGCAGCAGACCGGCTGTCGCCTGGTGGTGCTGGCGGGCAACCACGACTCGGTGGCGATGCTCAATGAATCCCGCGATATCCTCGCCTTCTTACACACCACCGTGGTGGCGAACGCCGGCTACGCGCCGATTGAGCTGCCGCTGCGCGACGGCACGCCGGGCGCCATCTTCTGTCCGGTGCCGTTTTTACGCCCGCGCGAGCTGGTGACCAGCCAGGCCGGTCACTCCGGTCGGGAAAAACAGCAGCTGCTGCTGCACGCCATCAGCGACTATTATCAGGAGCAGTATCAGCAGGCCTGCGCGCTGCGCGGCGATCGGCCGCTGCCCATCATTGCCAGCGGCCATCTGACCACCGTCGGCGCCAGCAAAAGCGATGCCGTCCGCGACATTTACATCGGCACACTGGATGCCTTTCCGGCGCAACACTTCCCCCCTGCCGACTACATTGCGCTGGGCCATATTCACCGGGCGCAGATGGTCGGCGGCTGCGAGCATATCCGCTACAGCGGCTCGCCGCTGCCGCTGAGCTTCGATGAAACCGGCAAAGCGAAATCGGTGCATCTGGTGAGCTTTAGCGAGGGGCGACTTAGCGCCGTGGAAACCCTGGAGGTGCCCGTGACCCAGCCTCTGGCGGTAATCAAAGGCGATCTGGCCGCCATCACCGCCCAGCTGGAGCAGTGGCGCGGCGTCGAGCAGGACCCGCCGGTGTGGCTGGATATCGAAATCACCACCGAGGACTATCTGCACGATATTCAACGGCATATTCAGGCGCTAACGGAGGATCTGCCGGTGGAAGTGCTGCTGGTGCGCCGCAGCCGCGAGCAGCGCGAGAAAATACTGCTCAACGCCCAGCGGGAGACGCTCAGTGAACTGAAGGTGGAGGAGGTATTCGAGCGCCGGCTGGCGCTGACCGAAATTGACGAGATGAAGCGCGCCCGGCTGCATGAGCTGTTCGCCCATACGGTGCATACGCTCACCGCGGAGGACGAAAACGCATGAAAATCCTCAGTCTGCGCCTGAAAAACCTCAACTCCCTGAAAGGGGAATGGAAGATAGACTTTACCGCCGAGCCGTTCGCCAGCAATGGCCTGTTCGCCATTACCGGCGCCACCGGGGCCGGGAAAACCACGCTGCTCGATGCCATTTGCCTGGCGCTCTATCATGAGACGCCGCGCCTGAACAAGGTCTCCCAGTCGCAAAACGACCTGATGACCCGCGATACCGCCGAGTGTCTGGCGGAAGTCGAATTTGAAGTAAAAGGCATCGCCTACCGCGCTTTCTGGAGCCAGAACCGGGCCCGTAACCAGCCGGATGGCAATCTGCAGGCGCCCCGCGTCGAGCTGGCGCGCTGCGCTGACGGCAAAATCCTCGCCGATAAAGTCTCGGACAAGCTGGAGCAAACCGCGACGCTTACCGGCCTCGACTATGGCCGCTTCACCCGCTCGATGCTGCTTTCCCAGGGGCAATTTGCCGCCTTCCTGAACGCGAAGCCGAGCGATCGCGCGGAGCTGCTGGAGGAGCTGACCGGCACGGAAATCTACGGCCAGATTTCAGCCATGGTCTACGAACAGCACAAAGCCGCTCGCCATGCGCTGGAGAAGTTCGAAGCCCAGGCGGCGGGCATCGTCCTGTTGACGGAGGCCCAGCAGCAGGCGCTGCAGGAAAGTTTGCAGGTACTTACTGACGAAGAAAAAGCCCTGCTGGCCCAGCAGCAGAGCCAGCAGCAGCAGCTACAGTGGCTGACCCGCCGCGACGAGCTGGCGCAGCAACAGCAGCAGGCCGCCACCCGGCAGCAGCAGGCCCGCCAGGCGCTGGCGGACGCCGCCCCGGCGCTGGCGAAGCTTGAGCTGGCCCAGCCCGCCGCCCAACTGCGTCCCCTGTGGGAGCGCCAGCAGGAGCAGACGGCAGGCCTGGCGCAAACCCGGCAGCGGATCAGTGAAGTAAATGCTCGCTTACTTGCCAGCACGGCGCTGCGCACGCGCATCCGCCAGGGCGCCTTGCGCGCTCAGCAGCAGCGTCAGGCTGAACTG
This sequence comes from Klebsiella sp. AqSCr, assembly GCF_008452795.1. NCBI lineage: Bacteria > Pseudomonadati > Pseudomonadota > Gammaproteobacteria > Enterobacterales > Enterobacteriaceae > Klebsiella > Klebsiella sp. AqSCr. The sequence goes on along the minus strand of NZ_MJDM01000004.1, from coordinate 53,660 downwards.
GCCGATCTGGCGCAGTGGCTGGCCGCCCATGAGCGTTTCCGCTTATGGGGTCAGGAGATCGCCGGCTGGCGAGCGCAATTCTCGCAACTGACGCGGGATAAACAACAGCTAACGGCTCAGAGCACCCGCCTGGCCGCGCTACGCCAGAAGCTGGCCACGCTGCCAGCCAGCCCTCTCACCCTGAGCGCGGATGACGTTGCCGCAGCGATAGAACAGCAAACCCAATCGCGGTCGCTGCGCCAGCGCCTGATCTCCCTGCATGAGCAGCATCAGCTGCTGCGCAAGCGTCTGCGCCAGAACGCCGAGAGCGTCCAGCAGGCTCAGGCGGAGCAGGTAAAACTTAACGCTACCCTGACGCTGCGCCGGGAACAATATAAAGACAAAAACCAGCACTATCTCGACCTGAAGGCGCTCTGCCAGCGGGAAGAAACGATTAAAGACCTGGAAAGCTACCGCGACCGGCTCGAGGCGGGTAAGCCCTGTCCGCTGTGCGGCGCCTGTGAACACCCGGCGATTGAACAATACGCCTCGTTGACGCTCACGGATAATCAGCGCCGCCGCGATGCGCTGGAAAAGGAGGTCGCCGCGCTGAAAGAAGAAGGCCTGCTGATCCTCGGGCAGGTCAAGGCCCTGACGCAACAGCTCCAGCGTGACACCGAAGCGGCCGGGCGGCTCGCAGAGGAAGAGCAAGCGCTTACTAAAGCGTGGCAGGAGACCTGCGCCTCTCTGCACATCACGCGGGATATTGCGCAAGAGATAAACGACTGGATGCAGGAGCAGGAGCGCTACGAGCAGCAGCTCTATCAGCTCAGCCAGCGCCTGATGTTGCAGAGTCAGCTTAACGATCAGCAGGCGCTGGAGCGCCAGGCCGAGCAGCAGCTGGCGGCCACGCGCCAGGGACTGGAGAGCGCCCTGCAGGCCCTGGCCCTGAGCCTGCCGGCAGAAGGGACAGAAGCCGCCTGGCTGCACGCTCGCGAAAGCGAATTTGCCCAGTGGCAGGCGCAACAGACCCAACATGATGCCATTCAGCAGCAAATCGCTGCTCTGCGGCCACTGCTGGAGACGCTGCCGACCAGCGACGAGACAGAGGTTGAAGCTGAGTCGGCCATCCCGGACAATTGGCGCGAAATCCATGAGGAATGCCTGTCGCTGCACAGCCAGCTTGTCGCCCAGCAGCAGCAGGAAACCCAGGAAAAGGCGCGTCTGGACCAGTCGCAGGCGCAATTTACCTCCGCCCTGGCCGCCAGCCGCTTTAGCGATCGGGAGGCGTTCCTCGCCGCGCTGCTGGATGACGAGACCGCCCAGCGGCTGACGCAGTTAAAACAGACGCTGGAGCAGCAGCTTCAGCAGGCGGCCGCGCTCTGCGAGCAGGCGACCCGGCAATATGAGGCGCACCTGGCGCTGCGTCCGCAAGGGGTGGACGCTGACGTCCCCACCCTGCAAACCCAGCTGCACGCCCTGGCCCAGCGGCTGCGGGATAACACTACCCGCCAGGGTGAGATCCGCCAGCAGCTCAGGCAGGACGCAGAGAGCCGTCAACAGCAGCAGGCGCTGGGGCAGCAGATTGCAGAGGCGGCGCAGCTGGCGGACGACTGGGGCTATCTCAATTCGCTGATCGGCTCCAGCACCGGCGACCGGTTCCGCAAATTCGCCCAGGGGCTGACGCTGGATAATCTGGTCTGGCTGGCAAACCAGCAGCTCAACCGCCTGCATGGCCGCTATCTGCTACAGCGCAAGGCCAGCGAGGCGCTGGAGCTGGAGGTTGTCGATACCTGGCAGGCCGACGCCGTGCGCGACACCCGCACCCTCTCCGGCGGCGAAAGTTTCCTCGTCAGCCTGGCGCTGGCCCTGGCGCTGTCAGACCTGGTGAGCCATAAGACGCGGATTGACTCCCTGTTTCTTGATGAAGGCTTCGGCACCCTCGACAGCGAAACGCTGGACACGGCGCTGGACGCCCTGGATGCCCTTAACGCCAGCGGTAAGATTATCGGGGTGATCAGCCACGTGGAGGCGATGAAAGACCGCATTCCGGTGCAGATCAAAGTGAAGAAGATTAACGGCCTGGGCTATAGCCGGCTGGACAAAGCGTTTGCGGTGGAGTGAGGTCTGAATTATGGCGATGTCCCCTCACCCTAACCCTCTCCCGAGGGAGAGGGCCCGGGTGCGGGGAAGTGGTTCAGGTCCCCTGGAGCGGCCACAGCCAGGCCGCGCCGCGTACCCCGCTGGAGTCGCCGTGCATCGCTTTGCGGATCGGCGTTCCACACTCGCCGCCGAAGACCCACTGCTTCACCAGGTCCGGCACCGTCTGATACAGCCGTTCGACGTTGCTCATCCCGCCGCCCAGCACGATAACGTCCGGGTCGAGGATATTCACCACGTGGGCCAGCGATTTCGCCAGCCGCTGTTCATAGCGGCTCAGCGCCAGTTCAGCCTTTTCGTCACCTTCTCCCACCAGGCGCATAATCTCGCTGCCGGTTAACCCTTTGCCGCTCAGCCGCTGATAGTCGGTGGCGAAACCGGTGCCGGAGATAAAGGTTTCGATACACCCCTGTTTGCCGCAGTAGCAAGGGACTTCCGCACGGTAGCGTAGCTCATCGTCGTTCATCCACGGCAATGGGTTATGTCCCCATTCGCCAGCGTTACCATTGCCGCCGATATGCGCCCGCCCGTTGAGCGCCACCCCGGCGCCGCAGCCGGTGCCGATAATCACCGCGAATACCGTTTGCGCCCCCGCCGCCGCGCCGTCCACCGCTTCCGACACCGCCAGACAGTTGGCATCGTTAGCCAGCCGGACTTCCCGCTCAAGGCGCAGGCTGAGGTCCTTATCAAAGGGCTGGCCGTTGAGCCAGGTCGAGTTGGCGTTTTTCACCACCCCGGTATAAGGCGAAATTGAGCCAGGAATGCCCATCCCCACGGTACCCTGCTGTCCGGTCGCCTGCTCGGCCATCGCCACCAGAGTGGCGATGGTCTCGATGGTTTGCCGGTAGTCCTCCCGCGGCGTGGGTAACCGGTGGCGAAACAGCTGCTCTCCCTGATCGCTCAGGGCTATCACTTCGGTTTTTGTTCCACCTAAATCAATACCAATACGCACGCTCAGCTCCTCACCCCGATTAACAATGCAAGCATAGCGACAATTCGCTATCATGCCCGCCTGATTTAACGACAAAGCCGTGGAAATTATCATGCTGTGGTTCAAAAATTTAATGGTTTACCGTCTCAGCCGCGATATCGAATTGCGCGCCGATGAGATGGAAAAACAGCTGGCCGAGCTGACATTTACCCCTTGTGGCAGCCAGGATATGGCGAAAACCGGTTGGGTGTCGCCGATGGGATCGCACAGCGACGCGCTGACGCATACGGCAAACGGCCAGATCATTATCTGCGCGCGTAAAGAAGAGAAGATCCTGCCGTCGCCGGTGATTAAGCAGGCGCTGGAGGCAAAGATCCAGAAGCTGGAAGCCGATCAGGGCCGCAAGCTGAAGAAGACCGAGAAAGATTCCCTGAAAGATGAAGTGCTGCACTCGCTACTGCCGCGCGCCTTCAGCCGCTTCAGCCAGACAATGATGTGGATCGACACCGTCAACGGCCTGATCATGGTCGACTGCGCCAGCGCGAAGAAAGCGGAAGATACTCTGGCCCTGCTGCGTAAAACCCTCGGCTCGCTGCCGGTGGTGCCGCTGACCCTGGAGAATCCGATTGAGCTAACGCTGACCGAGTGGGTCCGCTCCGGCACCGTGGCGCAGGGCTTCCAGCTGCTGGACGAAGCCGAGCTGAAAGCGATGCTGGAAGATGGCGGCGTGATCCGCGCCAAGAAGCAGGATCTGGTTAGCGACGAAATCGCTGTACACATTGAGGCCGGGAAGGTCGTCACCAAGCTGGCGCTGGACTGGCAGCAGCGTATTCAGTTTGTGATCTGCGACGACGCGTCAATTAAGCGCCTCAAGTTCTGCGATGAACTGCGCGACCAAAACGAAGATATCGATCGGGAAGATTTCGCCCAGCGCTTTGACGCCGACTTTATCTTAATGACCGGCGAGCTGGCTGCCCTGATCCAAAGCCTGGTGGAAGGGCTCGGCGGCGAAGCGCAGCGCTAAGCGCCGCTTTCCTTCCTGCCGGGCAGGAAGGAAAAAACAACCCGGCGGCAGACGCCGGGCGTCACGCTGGCTTACAGATAGCGGCACAGATAAGAGGTTGGCTCAGCCACCTGCAGATGAAATTCGCTGTTGCCTGGCACATTGAAAACTTCGCCGGCAGCGTAAACTTTCCACTCAGTCTCACCCGGCAGCAGGACATTCAGCGCCCCGCTGACTACCGTCATCTCTTCCGGCTGCGCCGTACCAAAGGTGTATTCCCCTTCCGCCATCACGCCAACGCTGGCGCGACCGGTACTGCTGCTGGTGAAGCCAATGGATTTCACTTTTCCGTCAAAGTATTCATTGCTTTGAAGCATAAACAAGCCCTTCTGATCGTCGGTTAAAGGCTCAATATAGGGGGCGCTCCTTGCCCCTGTCACGCGAAATTAACACATTAGACCAATAGTTCTGCCGCCAGTCGGGAAACCAGCACATTCGACAGCAAAACCGGAACATCGAGGGCTTTTTGTAACACATCGCGATGATGCTGATAGTAACCGAGACAGTCGAGGACCAGCACGTCGGCGCCCTGCTCCAGCAGCGTTTTGCCGGCGGTTAATAGCTCGCTGTCGCTGCCGGTAAACGGATTGGCCAGCGCGTAGTATGGCGGCTTTTCCAGCGAGAGCCACTTTTGCCGCTGCATGGGCATGATCTCTTCCACCGGCACGATCACCCCTACCTGGTGCCCATCGACGATCGATGCCACCAGCGGCGGGATGATCCGCTGCGGCTCGAGGAGGATCGCGTGGTGGGTGGTAAAACCGGTCAGCTGTTCGGAGCTGAGCAGCAGGATCACATCATAATGTTGTCGATCCAGCATCGCGATCGCGCTGCGGACATCGCGTTCAATTTTCTGTCGCGACACCATCACCAACTGGTTATTACTGAGCAAGGTCAGGAGTCCTTTCTCGCCGTCACCTACGGCGTACTCGGCCATTACCTCGTCAGGCGTCATCTCGCCCAGCAGGCTGATGTGGGCGATCTGTTCTTCCCTGATATGTTCGGTCAGGAGCGGCAATACTCCCGCCAGCGGCACAACGCCGATGGTCAAAATTGCCATCGTTGCACTACTCATATCATGTACCTTTTCACAACCACTGCTTCAACACAGGCTTTCCACACACAGCATCCGCCCCCCTGGTGAGTAAAAATCAACCGTCGAGAAGCGTAGCAGCTCCACGCCGCGGTTGAATGTAAAGATTGCCGGGCGGCGGCGCCGTGCCTGAAAAATCCGTGTGTTAGATATTCATTAGTACGACTGATAAATAAAAAATGTGAGATACGCCCGATATTGCCAGCATGGCGGGCAATTCGGGCTCAGGGGGTTACGACTTGTCAGGATCTTCATAACGCCGTTTGGCATCCACGGCTTCCTGCTCGGTAGGATGTTCGCTGATAAGCGAATCAGGCTCAGGATAATCCGCACGGAGCTGATACCAGGTCACCGTCTGACCCTGAGGACCTTTCTCTACCGCAACCACGCGCGCTTCTCTCGGATAGGGGGGCCTGTTTGGCATAGTTCTTCCTTCTTCTGGTAGCAGAACTATTAAGTATAGGCGCCCCTCGCCGCCTTAATGTAAGTAAATTCTTAACTTACCGTGGTTGCCGTCGCGCTGCATAGCATGGACATAATCTGCTCCACCACCCGATCCGGCGAGGCCGTGGCATCCACAATATGGTGGGCAGCGTCCCGGTATAACGCTTCGCGCTGCGCCAGCACCTCGCCCACTTCCTCGCGCACCGGTTTTCCGGTCAGCGTCGGCCGCTGTTCGGCTTTCGGGTAGGCTTCCAGACGGTCAATCAGCGCCGACACCGAGGCCTGCAGATAAATCACCACGCCATTCTCCCGCATAAACTGACGGTTACCTTCCGCCAGCACAATGCCGCCGCCGGTGGCGATTACCGTATTCGGCAGGGTCACGGCCTTCAGCGACAGGGTCTCCAGTTCGCGAAAACGCGCCCACCCTTCCGCCTGCACGATCTCAGCTACCGTCCGCTGCTCATGGGCCTGTAGCCGATGATCGGTATCGGAGAACTGAAAATGCCGCGCTCGCGCCAGCGCATGGCCGACGGTGGTTTTACCGCAGCCGCGTGGCCCAATAAGAAAGATAGGCTGTGTCATAACCGAAGACCCCCTGGTTCCGTCTGTCGCAAAAAAATGAAAACGAAAGCACGTATTATCGCTGTATGTCCCGCAATGCATACGTAAAGAAAAAATTACACAACTTCTTTACACCCCATTACCATGGTGAGAAGAGGGGCTATTAATGTAAACTTATCATTGCATTTAGTGTTTAACCAGCTTTACTTTCCGCTTGGCGTTATTTTTTATCCACCGCTGGCGTAAACGGTAACACATTTATGCATAGCTTTACGAAGCAACATATTTACAACATCATGTTTCAGAAGCACCCTGATGCCTATTCGACAGTGTGACAGAGGAATGTAACATGCAATCTGAAGAACAACGCCTTATTGATGGACTGTTTTCCCGGCTGAAAGAGGCTGAGGCGCACAGCGCATCGCGCGATGCCAGCGCCGAGGAGCGGATTGCCCAACACGTGAGCGCGCAGCCGGCGGCCCCCTACTATATGGCGCAAACCATTCTTATCCAGGAAGCCGCGATTAAACAGCTTAACGATCGCATCCAGGCGCTGGAGAGTCAGGTCAGCCAACTGCAGGCGGCAAAGCCCAGCAGCGGCGGCTTCCTCTCCGGCCTGTTTGGCGGTGGCGGCTCGTCACGCGGTTCTGACCCTATCCCGGGCGCGGAGCAATATGGTCGCCCGCAGGCCAGCGCTCAGCCGCAGTATACGCCACCACCGCAGCAGAACTATGCCCCGCAGGCTGCCGCACGCGGCGGCGGCTTTATGGCGGGCGCGCTGCAAACGGCCGCTGGCGTGGCAGGCGGCGTGGTGCTGGGCAATATGCTGACCAATATGTTCAGCGGCTCGCACCCGCAGGAGATAGTCAATATCATCGAAGAGAAGCCGCAGCCTGATGCCGCCTCCGCGCAGGACAGCATCGCGCAGGACACCACCGCAGGTGACGATCCGTTCCGCCAGGGAGACGATCAGTTCCTTGCCGACAATACCTGGAACGACGACTTCGACGCCGGCTTTGGCGACGATGATTTTGGCAGCGATGACGATAGCTGGGTTTAACCCTGGCGACGCTTAACCGCCAGCAACCACTTCTCCAGCTCGGCGGCAAACTGTTGCCGATCGCGCTGCGATAAACTATCCGGGCCGCCGGTCTGAACGCCGCTGGCCCGTAATGTCTCCATAAAATCCCGCATCGTCAGCCGCTCGCGGATCGTCGCCTCGCTGTAACGTTCCCCGCGCGGGTTCAGCGCCGCCCCGCCCTTCGCCAGCACCTCCGCCGCCAGCGGGATGTCGGCGGTGATCACTAAATCTCCCGCCGCGCACTGACGAACGATTTCGTTATCCGCCACGTCAAAACCATGCTCAACCCGCAGGGTGCGGATGAAACGCGACGGCGGCACGCGCAGCGGCTGGTTCGCCACCAGCGTCAGCGGAGTCTGGGTCCGCTCTGCCGCGCGGAACAAAATCTCTTTAATCACGTTCGGACACGCGTCCGCATCCACCCAAATGGCCATGCCAGCTCCTGTTACCTGCAATAAGTGACGCCAATGTTACCTGCTTTTCTCCCCCAGGAAAGCGCCAGGATGGTAAGCTAATCAGATCGTAACGAAAAAAGCAGAGGGGAATGGTGATGGATAAGAAAATTGGCTTTATCGGCTGCGGCAATATGGGTAAGGCCATTCTGGGCGGGCTGATCGCCAGCGGTCAGGTACAGCCGGGACAAATCTGGGTCTACACCCCGTCGCCGGACAAGGTTGCAGCTCTGCGCGACCAGTATGGCATCAACGCCGCCGACAGCGCCCAGGAAGTGGCGCAGATTGCCGATATCGTCTTCGGCGCGGTTAAACCGGGGATCATGACCAAAGTGCTGGGCGATATCGCCTCCAGCCTGAATAAAGAGTCGCTGGTGGTCTCTATCGCCGCCGGCGTTACGCTTGAGCAGCTGGCGCGCGCCCTTGGCCACGATCGCAAAATCATTCGCGCGATGCCGAATACGCCGTCGCTGGTTAACGCCGGTATGACCTCCGTCACGCCTAACGCCCTGGTGAGCAGCGAAGATGTTGCCGAAGTGCTGACTATTTTCCGTTGCTTTGGCCAGGCGGAGCAAATTGCCGAGCCGATGATCCATCCGGTGGTGGGGGTAAGCGGTTCGGCGCCGGCCTATGTCTTTATGTTTATCGAAGCGATGGCCGATGCCGCCGTCCTCGGCGGAATGCCGCGCGCTCAGGCCTATAAATTCGCCGCCCAGGCGGTGATGGGCTCCGCCAAAATGGTGCTGGAGAGCGGAGAACACCCAGGGGCGCTGAAAGATATGGTCTGTTCCCCTGGCGGGACCACCATCGAAGCCGTGCGCGTGCTGGAAGAGAAAGGGTTCCGCTCGGCGGTAATCGAAGCCATCACCCAGTGTATGGAAAAATCAGAGAAACTGAGCCGCTCCTGAAGCTGAGCCGGCGGGCTTCAAGCCCTGAGAGGTTAAAGAACAAGGGAGCGCGAGCGCTCCCTTTTTTTCAGGCTTTCTTCAGGCAGCTACTCATGAAGGTACTGCGTTCATCGCCCTTCAGTGATTTCGCCGTGGCCGCTTTGCTGCAGTCGCTCATTTTCTGCTGCTGAGGGGTGAGCGCCTTTCCCTGCGAGGTCGTGGTCTCTTTTTTCAGACACTGGCTCATAAAGGTTTTGCGCTCCTCACCTTTCAGCATTTTGGCTGACGCTTGCTGATTGCAGTCCGTCATCCTTTGCTGCTGAGGAGTGGGCGTTTTTTCTGCCGCGCCAACCGCGCTGATAAAGATCAAGCCAAACAGTAGGGTCATCAATAAAGTTATTTTCATCGCACCATCCTTCTGTGAGTGGAACGTTGTAAGTCTGGACGCAGATAGAAAAAAAACCAGCCGGTGACGCAATTTCGCCACCGGCAGCGACTTATTTGAGACTCAGGGCAGCTTTCATGGTCGTGAACAGGTCGGTCTGATCGGTCAGGCCTACGACGTTAGCCGCATGCGGACCGTAGGCCGCAATGCGCAGTTGGGTGCCGGTGTGCTCCATCGACTCTTCCTCAGAGTTGCCGTAGCTCATCACCATCACCGCGCCATCGTGCGTGTTCAGAGCCTGGGTCAGCCCCGGGGCTTTGCTATCCGCCGGGATGATCTGGCTGGCATGCGCATGGTCGGCGGTGACGATCACCAGGGTATTACCGTCTTTTCGCGCGAATTCCAGCGCCTTCTGCACCGCTTCGTCAAGATCAACCGTTTCGCCGATCTGGCCGCACGGATTGGCCGCATGGTCCTGCTTATCGATGGACGCGCCTTCGACTTGCAGGAAGAAACCTTTCTCGTTGCGACTCAGCAGGTCAATCGCTTTCTCGGTCATCTGCGCCAGCGTCGGCACCGAGGCGTCACGCTTCGGGTTTGGCGTACAGGTCACCGGCGGCTTATCGATATTACCGTGATAAGACGCCTTCGGCCCTTCCCAGCGTACCGGCATATTGCCATCGGCAAAGAGTCCCAGCAGCGGTTTATCCTGACTGGCTTCCGTCGCGGCGGCAAGAGAAGCCGCGTCGGTCACAATCTGGTAGCCGCGCGCTTGCGCCTGCTCGCGCAGGGTTTTGCCCTGCCACTCGCCCGCCGTCGCCGTTTCGGCAAAGGTCTTCGCGCCGCCGCCCAGGGTGACATCCGGTCGGGCGTTCAGCAGCTGTTCGGTAATGGAGCCTTTGCCCCCTTTTTCCAGCGCATTGCTGGGGCATTTTTCGCTGGTAACCGTCGGGCCGTAGCATTTACGCGATGTCACATGCGCCACCAACGCCGCGGGGGTGGCGTCCTGCAGCTCGGCGGTGGAAACGTTGCCGGTGGTCAGCCCCGCCGCTTTCGCCAGCTCGAGGATGGTCTGATGCGAATTCTCATGAATATCGACGCCCAGCGCGCCGTTATAAGTCTTCACGCCGGTGGTCCAGGCGGTGGCGGAGGCCGCCGAGTCGGTCACGTAGTCCGGTTTCCCGGTTTTTTTATCTAGCGAATAATGCGTGTACTGCCCGGTTAACGGCAGAGCATCAATTCCTTTAAAGAAACCGCCCGCCCCCTCGGCATAGTTTCGCGCAGCGGTAATTTCCGAATCACCCATGCCATCGCCAATCAGCAGAATAACGTTTTTAGCTGGCTTATTGATTAACGAGGCGCGCAGCGCTTCGGTTTGATCGCCTGTTAAACGACGCGCGCCGCCAGGAGTGGTGATATCTCCCTGCGCAGCGCGATTTTCCAGAACCGGCGCAGCAGTAGTTTCTGCATGAATAACCGGCGAGCCCAGTAGAGGAATCAGGGCAATAAACAGGGCGCTTAATTTCACTTTTGTCATCTCCATGTAAAAAATACTTAAAAAAACAAAACGAGGGAGACTTTATAAAAGGGAGATGACAGAAAAATGACGGCATCCTTGTCGTGTCACAAAGACTAGCTACGAGGATGCCGCAACAGCTTCTTTAGATATTGCTGCAGCAGCATCGCATCATGGTCGTTGACCGGCGGACAGGGCGTCACCTGGTCAATCGCCTGTTCAATATCCTGAATCAATGCCTGCTGGGCATCATGCTCCATATGGCGCAATAATGCGGTGACCACGATCTCCAGCGCTTCAACCTGCACCGTCAGTTCCTTTGCTTCTTCTTCCTTTTGCGCCAGTTTAACCAGTAACTCAGCAATGAGATTCTTCATAGCACCAGTTCCTTATGCGAGGCCTGTTTTGATTGGGATGTCATACGCGATGACGGACCTCAGAATTACTTAAATTAAGAATCATCGCAACACCCAATATACAGCGAAACGTTTTACCACAATAAAATACCACTATAAATAGTATTGTTTAATCATGACCGGGGTTACTTATAACCAGATTGCCTGGAAAATAATAAAATGGAATAGCGTTCACGCCATGACGATAACAAAAAGTAATAGTAAATCCGCTGACGGCGAATAATGCTGACGGTATCGCAATAAATACCGTCAGCAGAGGTTCAGGCGTTAGCCCAGCGGGTTTGGCGCAGCATCCACGCCAGTTGCCAGAGGTTAATGAAAACGATAATGGCGGTGGCAATAAACACCCAGCGGAAGCCGGCCATGGCTGACACAGAGGCGCCAATTAGCGGCCCGGCGACGTTGCCCAGATACATAAACGACTGGTTATAGCCAAAGATACGCCCGGTGACGCTGTCGCTGCTGTACTTCAGCAATAAGGTCTGCACCGCCGGGAGCATCGCGCCATCGGCAAAGCCGAGCAGAAAACGCAGCGTACCCAATTGCAGCGGGGTGGTGACAAAGGACATGGCGAAGAACATCACCACCGCGCAGCAGAGCGTCGCCAGCAGGATCCGCGAGGTGCCGATGCGGTCGCCAAGCTTACCCAACCGTGGCGCAGAAATCAGTGCCGACACGCCGGGCACCGCGGCGATCATCCCGGCCAGAAAAGCGATATTGTTGCTGTCCGGCGCCATCGACTTAATAAACAGCGCCAGAATCGGGCCGATTGAGCCGTTGCACAATTGGATCACCAGGGTGGTGAAGAACAGGCTGATCACTAGCCCCGGATAGGGCAAAGAGGCAAAGACTTGTTTCCCGGTGAGACGCTCGCTTTTGCTGACCTGCGGGCGAACGCCCTCTTTAATCAGAAACAGGGTCACCAGAAAACTGATGGTCAGCAGGATCGCCGTAATAAAAAAGACCATCCGCAGCCCGACGTGGTCCGCCAGGAAACCGCCCAGCAGCGGACCGCCGATCACCCCGCTAATTTGCGCCGTCGACAGCGTGCTTAGCGCCCAGCCGCTGCGCTCGCGCGGCACCTGGGAGGCCACCAGCGCCATGGCGTTGGGAATATAACCGGAGGTTAAGCCCATGATCGCCCGCAGGATAAACAGCTGCCAGACGTTGGTGGCGAAAGCCTGCAGTAAAATGGCAATCGCCATCCCCAACGAGGCGCGCAGCAGCATGAGCTTGCGGCCTTTACGGTCCGCCAGGCTTCCCCACATTGGCGAGACGATCGCCGAGACAAGAAAAGTGACGCTGAAGGTCAGCCCCGACCACATCGATAGCGCTTTATGCGAGGTGACGCCGAGCTGGGAGACGTAGAGGGGTAAAAAGGGGAGAATTTGACTAATCGCCAGGCCGGTAAAAAAGCAACCAAACCAGACGGAGATGAGATTAACCTTCCAGGATTCCATAACTACGCGTATTCATTAATGATTTGCCAATTATTATCTAGCTTAGCAATTTCATCCCACTGGTGTACTACCATAGATGCGCTGGCGGTGAGTTTGGTGTTTTATGGCTGCGGATGAGAGCCTGACGAAGCATTTTCTGGTCATTTAGGCTGCTCATAGCGCTTTATGCTCAAAAGCAGAAGCCCTGCCCGCGCATGCCGAAATGAAAATGGTTGGCGTGAGCCGCGTTGTACTCTGGCCCCAGCGCGTTACCGAAGTAATGGCAACTGCTGCTCAACAGCGCCGCCAGCCAGGGGCGCGAAGTCTCGCTCCGCCAGCCCTGCAGGACGCTAACGCGTCTACCGTCCGCCAGACGGAAACCGCTGACGTCCAGCGCGTCCGCCGTGGCGTGTTCACTGCGCCGCGCCTGTTGACGATGGTAAATATTGCGGCAGGCAAAGCTGCCGAGATGATCGATCTGACGCAGATCGCTCGCCATCAGCTGCCGGGTCAGCGGCTTCGCCTGCTGCTCGATGTACAGCGCACTGCTCAGCGCCAGCGGGCAGCTGGCGAGAAAACTACTGCTCAGCTGCACCGAGCCAAAATTCGCCACCCGCACCACGTTACGCAGAGGGCAGCTTCCCTCGCTGTCGGCCACCGGCCGGCTGGCGATAAGCCGCCGGCGATTGGCTTCCGCCAGCAGGGAGGCGCACTGGTCTGCCGTCAGCCTGCGCAGCTTAAACGACGTCAGCCAGCCCGGGGGATCGTCCAGCGCCAGCGGCGCCAGCGGATTCAGGTGCGGCGGCAGATTGCGGTATCCCAACAGGCCCGCGCCGAGCAGCCCGGCCAGCACCAGCAGCGTCTTTCCTCTCACGCCCACTCCCGTCAATTGATCAGGTAAATATTATGGCAGCCAGGCAGCGGTTTCACATGGTATGTTATGCCCTTTGATGTTATCTGGATGGAAGTTGAAATGGCAAAGATGAGGGTTGGGATCGTTTTTGGCGGCAAGTCGGCGGAGCATGAAGTGTCGCTGCAGTCAGCGAAGAATATCGTGGAAGCGATTGATAAATCGCGCTTCGATGTGGTTCTGTTGGGTATTGATAAACAGGGGCTGTGGCATATCAACGACGCCGGCAACTACCTGCTCAACGCACAGGATCCTGCCCGCATTGCCCTGCGCCCTTCCACGGTGACTCTGGCGCAGATCCCGGGCCGCGAAGCGCAGCAGCTGATTAACGCCGAAAGCGGCCAACCGCTGGCGGCCATCGATGTGATTTTCCCGATCGTCCACGGCACGCTGGGTGAAGATGGCTCCCTGCAGGGGATGCTGCGCATGGCGAATCTGCCGTTCGTCGGCTCCGATGTGCTGGGCTCTGCAGCCTGTATGGACAAAGACGTGACCAAACGTCTGCTGCGCGACGCCGGGCTCGCCGTCGCCCCGTTTATCACACTCACCCGCGCCAACCGCGCGCAGTTCAGCTTTGCCGATGTCGAAGCGAAGCTGGGCCTGCCGCTGTTCGTTAAGCCGGCTAACCAGGGATCGTCGGTTGGCGTCAGCAAAGTTAAAAACGAAGAGCAGTACCATCAGGCGGTGGCCCTGGCCTTCGAATTTGACCATAAAGTGGTGGTGGAGCAAGGCATTAAAGGGCGGGAAATTGAGTGTGCGGTGCTGGGTAACGACCACCCGCAGGCCAGCACCTGCGGTGAAATCGTCCTCAACAGCGAGTTTTACGCCTACGACACCAAGTATATCGACGATCAGGGCGCGCAGGTGGTAGTCCCGGCCGCTATCGCCCCTGAGATCAACGACAAAATTCGCGCTATCGCGGTGCAGGCCTACCAGACCCTGGGCTGCAGCGGCATGGCTCGTGTCGACGTGTTCCTCACCGCCGACAACGAGGTGGTGATCAACGAGATCAACACCCTGCCGGGCTTTACCAACATCAGCATGTATCCGAAGCTGTGGCAGGCCAGCGGTCTCGACTACACCAGCCTGATCACCCGCCTGATTGAGCTGGCGCTGGAGCGCCATGCCGCGGACCGGGCGCTGAAAACCTCCATGAACTAAAACGCGTTTTACCCCGCCTGGCAGCGGCGGCCTCAGGCCTCTTCTGCCGGGCGGCGGCGGATCACAAAGCCCGCAATCCAGAAGCTAATGACCCAGGTGATCAGACCGACGGCGTAGGATTGCCACCCCTGTGTTTCAAACCCCAGCAGCCCCACCACGCCATTAAGAATAAAAATCAACCCCAGCGCCACGGCGTAGTAGTGCCAATCGCGGCGAATTTTATCAGTGAGCTTCATGCGGCCTCCAACAGCAAAAAACGCATCTTCGCATAGCCGCCCGCGGCGGTCTGTAGCGATATGGAGAATGTTGCTGGATTGCGACGCCGCTCTCCCTTTTGTGCTCCTGTGGCGCGGTTAACACAACGGCGAAAACAGGATTATTCCTGGACGGCAATTACCAGCAATCTGATACTGATGATGGCCCCTGACTGCCAGAATACCTGACATAGAGCTGGAGAAAAAACCAGCAGCGCAGATGTGGGAGGGCCTATGGCTGAATTCAGTTTTTCAAAATCGCTTTTGGGAAATAAAAAAAGGGGCGCGCTGACCGGCAGCCATGTCGCCTACGGGCTGTTCGTGTTGATCTGCTGCTGGGCCGGCGCGCAGATGCTCAGCATGCTGATCCACGCCCCGGGGGTATTTGAACGCCTGATGCAAGCCCAGGACGCCAGCCGTCCGCAAGTCGACATCAGCCTCGCCGTGGGTACCCTCTTTGGTCTGATCCCTTTCCTGATCGGCTGCACGTTCATCGGGGTACTGGCGCTTATCGTGCGCTGGCGTCAGCGCCGTTAACGCCGCGCCATACAGTTTGCCCGCCGCTCATCAACCCGTTTCGCAAACCACGCCGTCGTCAGATTTCGGGTGATTTTTGGACTCTCCAGCTGGATCCCTGGCAACATCTCCCGCGGCAGGGTTTTGCCCGTCTTTTTCTCGGCGAGACGGAAAACCTGCTGATAGAGATCGGTCTTCTCAAACGCCAGGCTGTCGCCCTTTTTCAACTGACGATGGATCTCGCTGTCGCTCATCCCCAGCTGGCTCGCCAGGCGACGCACCGCCAGCTCGGTGCTGCCCGGCTCCTCGCTGTCGTAGCGGATAAGGTCGCCGTCGAGCGCCAGTTTTACCCCGCTGGCTTTCACCACCGCGTTCTGGAAGGCGGCGTTACGGCTGGCATACCAGCCGGCGTTGAAGTCGGCAAAGCGGTACAATGGCGCACTATAACTGGCCGGATAGTTCAGCAGATGATAGGTGCCAAACCACAGGCCACCGCGCAGACTGAAGACCTCCTGGCGCACCGTGCCGTTCATTTTCCACGGGTAGCCGGAGGTGTGCTGCTCGGCAAAAGCAATGCTGACCTGCATCGGCCCCCCGGTGTGCACCGGGTTAAGGGAACCGAACAGCTTCTGCCCCATCGGCACCATCCCGATAAAGTCATCAAAAATGGCGCTCAACTGCTTTTCCGTCTTCACATTGTCCAGACGGTCGCTATAGCTTTTACCGTTTGGCGAGGTGATCTTCAGCGCGGTATGGACCAGAAACGGCGGAATGTGCATTTTTTCCGCCCGGCGGTCAATTTCCTGCCAGGCGATTTTATTCAGCCCCGGCACCACCGGATCGGACTGATAGTTAGACTCTTGCTGCGCGACCGCCAGCACCGAGCAGACGTTTTCTTCCGTCGGCGCCAGCTTCTGGCTGTCAAACGCGGTAGCGATGGCTTGCGCCCAGGCCTCCCGATCCTTGACGCTGGCCGGCATTTTCTGCCGCACCACCGATGCCACGTCAACAGGCTTCTCGCCCTCTTTCAGCGCCGGGGCCTGCTGGCTGGTACAGGCGCTCAGCGCCATGGCCGCCAGCAGCGTCAATGAAACGGGAATAATGCGCGATAAACGTGCGGCCATTATGCTTCCTTGTCTTGATTAACGTAATGTCGGGATCGCTTCCTGCAGCGGTTTGCCGTCCAGCTCGCGTTCAAAACTGCGCAGACGTTTGTAGATGGACATCAGTTCCACCAGCGTTGTCCACGAGCTGATCAGGTACTGGAACGAGCCGCGCACCTGGCCGAAGACGTTGGTAATTTGCGTCATCAGCCCGAGGGTAATCGTACCGGCAACGATCGACGGAAACAGCAGGAAAAGGCCGAAAACGTTATCCACCTGCAGATAGAGGATGCGGGCGATATTGAAATACATATAGTGGAAATAGAGACGGAAATAGTTGCGACGCACCGCGCGGAATAGCTCGCGCACCGTCGGCGGCGTGGCGCGAGTTTCATCGTCCTCGCCGTAAACCAGCTCTTTACGATAGGCCGCTTCCACGCGCTGGTTTTTAAACTCCAGGCCCGGCAGCTTAATCCCCACCACCGCCAGCAGGCCGGTACCCATCAGCGACCAGACGATAGCGGCAATCACCAGGCCATACGGCAGATGGCCGACGATAGGCAGGTCGGGAACATGTTCGGAGAGCGTCACCAGCACCGGCAGGAAGGCGATCAGGGTCATCACCGCGTTGATAAAGCTCACGCCCATATCTTCGAGGGTGGAAGCAAAACGCATGGTATCTTCCTGCACACGCTGCGCGGCGCCTTCGATATGGCGCAGATGCTGCCAGTGGGCCATATAGTGCTCGTTCATCGCCGTGCGCCAGCGGAAGACGTAGTGGCTGACGAAGAAGTTGTTCATCACGCCAATAATCACCGCGATGATCGCGATGCCGAGAAAGACGCCGATTTCCTGATAAAACTGGTTGATGCTGACCTTATGCGGGGTGGCCAGCGCGCTCTGGATCAGGTCGTAGAACGGCGCATACCAGGCGTTGATCGCCACCCCGACTTCCACCAGAAACCAGGTGACGAAGATGATGAGCGAGGTGCCGAGAATCGACCAGTACTGCCAGCGGTGCGGGCAGTAGACAAACCAGAACAGCGCGAACACGCCGACGCAAAACAGATAGTAAGCGTAGAACACCAGATAGTTGAGCGACCAGAAGCGCGCCGCGCTGATCGCCACATTTTGCGATGCCCCGGTGACCCGCAGCAGCCAGTCGCCGCCGCCCGCCTGCCAAAAGATCACGGCCAGCATCGACCAGATAAAGGCAGAAATAAAAAACGGCCCCGGTTTGGGGAAAAAAGATTTAAACATCATTGTCTCCTGCTAACTTCTTATCGTTCTGCTATTGCTGTGTACGACGCATACGTCGGCCGCCGCGTGGATGAGCCCTCGCGGGACAGACGAATGATAAGACCGGATATCAACAGCTTAGTTCTGCTGCCATGCGTGCAGAATTGTTTCTGTGGGTTTCACCTGTAAAGGATTGCCAGGAATGGTCAGCGTACGCCACACCTCATTGTAGTGGGCGATAAGCGTCGCGGCCTGCGCGGCGGGGCGGTCGGCGGTGGTGTGGGCATCTTCCGCGATAACAATACCGTACCCGCGGCTGGCGCCATTTTTAATGGTGGTATCGAGGCAGTAGTCGGTGGCGCAGCCGCAGATGACGAACTGCTGAATGTCGTGTTCGTCCAGCACCTGCGCCAGCGAGGTGTGATAGAAGGCATCGCAGGCGGTTTTGGTGACATACAGCGCGCCAGCCGGCTGCTCCAGCTCAGGAAGCAGGGCGAAGCCTTCGCTGCCGGCTTCGAGGCCGCCGGCTTCATCATGCTGAATGAAAATAACCCTGTCCGCCGCGCGCACCAGACGATTAATTTGCGCGACGCAGCGCTCGCGCGCCAGACGCGGCGTGGCGAACACACCGTTTTGCATATCCACGACCATCACTACCCGTTGAGCCGTCATTGTTCTCTCCCACGAACCTTCAGCCAAACGGTCATCATACGCGCCGGCGAAAAAAGCCGGTATCCGAAAGCGTAAAAAAGTCTTTTTTACGCACCGTTACCTTTTTCCTGCAGGAATGTCGTGAATCCCGCTTTGTTCTGCGCCACTTCGTAGTATAAATACCCTCTTCTTTTTATTTATTTAATGGATGATCTCCGTTGAAACGTAGTTTGCTCATTTTTGCTGCGCTGTGCGCGGCGTCGTGGACCTCGGTGCAGGCCGCACAGCCTACCGTTGACCCGGTTTTCGCCTCGGATGTGGTCGATCGTTACGCCAATCATATCTACTACGGCAGCGGCGCCACCGGCATGGCGCTGGTGGTTATCGATGGCAATCAGCGTGTTTTTCGCAGCTTTGGCGAAACCCGCCCGGGGAATAATCAGCACCCGCAGCTCGACTCGGTGATCCGTATCGCCTCCCTCAGCAAACTGATGACCAGCGAGATGCTGGTGAAGCTGCTCGACCAGGGGGTGGTGAAACTCAACGATCCGCTGAGTAAATACGCCCCGCCGGGCGCCCGGGTGCCTGACTGGCAGGGAAAACCAATCACCCTGGTTAACCTCGCGACCCATACCAGCGCCCTGCCGCGCGAGCAGCCTGGCGGCGCCGCTCATCGTCCGGTGTTTGTCTGGCCGACCCGCCAGCAGCGCTGGAACTGGCTCTCTACCGCGACCCTGAAGACCGCGCCGGGGTCACAGGCGGCCTACTCCAACCTGGCCTTCGATTTACTGGCGGACGCGCTCGCCACCGCCGCCGGCAAACCGTATCCGCAGCTGTTTGAAGAGCAGATCACCCGGCCGCTGGGGATGAAGGACACCACCTTTACCCCGTCACCGGATCAGTGCCAGCGGCTGATGATCCCGGAAAAAGGCGCCAGCCCATGCAACAACACCCTGGCGGCGATCGGCAGCGGCGGAGTCTACTCGACGCCGGGGGATATGATGCGCTGGATGCAGCAGTTCCTGTCATCCGATTTCTATACCCGCAGCCAGCAGGCCGACCGGATGCAGACGCTGATTTATCAGCGTAACCAGCTGACCCGGGTGATTGGTATGGACGTGCCGGGCCGCGCCGACGCGCTGGGCCTCGGCTGGGTGTATATGAAGCCGAAGAACGGCCATCCGGGGATTATTCAGAAAACCGGCGGCGGCGGCGGGTTTATCACCTATATGGCGATGAATCCGCAGGCTAACGTTGGCGCCTTTGTGGTGGTAACCCGCTCGCCGTTAACCCGCTTCAACAATATGAGCGATGGCATCAACGACCTGGTCAGCGAGCTGAGCGGCGCACAGCCCAACATGCAGACGGCCAGCCAGTAAGCCCGGGGAAGGTTTCGCCGATGCGCCATAACGATCGTTTTGGCGAAACATCCCGCTGCCATTTCAGTTACACTATCGTCTTTCATTTCACAAAATCAGGCAAACCATGACAGATTTAATCACTCGCCCCCGCCGCCTGCGTCAATCCGCTGCGCTGCGCGCCCTGTTTGAAGAGACAACACTGAGTTTGAACGACCTGGTGTTGCCGATCTTTGTTGAAGAAGAAATTGATGATTACAAAGCGATCGAGGCCATGCCCGGCGTGATGCGCATTCCGGAAAAATATCTGGCGCGCGAGATCGAACGCATCGCCAACGCCGGGATCCGCTCGGTGATGACCTTTGGTATTTCTCATCACACCGATGCCACCGGCAGCGATACCTGGAATGAAAATGGTCTGGTGGCGCGTATGTCGCGGATTTGTAAGTCCACGGTGCCGGAGATGATCGTCATGTCCGATACCTGCTTCTGCGAATATACCTCCCACGGCCACTGCGGCGTGCTGTGCGACCACGGGGTGGATAACGACGCGACCCTCGAAAACCTCGGCAAACAGGCCGTTGTCGCCGCCGCCGCGGGGGCGGATTTCATCGCTCCTTCCGCCGCGATGGACGGACAGGTGCAGGCGATTCGCCGCTCGCTGGACGCCGCCGGCTTCACCAATACGGCGATCATGTCCTACTCGACCAAGTTCGCTTCTTCCTTCTACGGTCCGTTCCGCGAAGCGGCCGGTACCGCGCTGAAGGGCGATCGGAAAACCTATCAGATGAGCCCGATGAACCGCCGGGAGGCCATTCGCGAGTCGCTGCTCGATGAAGCCCAGGGCGCCGACTGCCTGATGGTGAAACCGGCTGGCGCCTACCTGGATATTCTGCGCGATATCCGCGAACGCAGCGATCTGCCGCTCGGCGCCTATCAGGTCAGCGGTGAGTACGCGATGATCAAATTTGCTGCCCAGGCGGGCGCTATCGATGAAGAGAAAGTGGTTCTGGAAAGCCTCGGCGCTATCAAACGCGCAGGCGCCGACCTGATCTTCAGCTATTTCGCCCTCGATCTGGCCGAGAAAAAGATCCTCCGTTAAACCCGCCCTTCCCCGGTGGCGCTGCGCTTACCGGGGCTACCAAACCTCATCTCCGGTGCGCTGTATTTATCGCGACCACCACACCGTAGCCCGGATAAGGCGCTTGCGCCGCTATCCGGGGACAGGCGCTAACCAATATCTGTAGCTAAAACTTTGCGCGCCGCTTTCCACCTTCTGCGCCTTCTCCTTGGCGTACCGGATTTCGCCTTCTAACGTGTTAAACCACATCATAAATACCGAATTCCAGGAGATCCTGTGGTGGCTTATCGACGTTATTACATTAAGGGGGGAACCTGGTTCTTCACTGTTAACCTTAAAGACCGTAGAAGCATGCACCTAACTGAAAACATAGAATTATTGCGCTACTCTGTCGCCGTTGTTAAACAACATCGCCCCTTTATTATTGATGCCTGGGTGGTGTTGCCTGAACATCTGCATTGCATCTGGACACTACCTCATAATGATGACGATTTTTCTTCACGCTGGAGAGATATCAAAGGCTGTTTTAGCAGAACGTTAAAACGACAACCCCTCTGGCAACCGCGCTTCTGGGAGCATGCCATACGCGATGAAGATGATTACCGCCGACACGTTGATTACATCCATATCAATCCACTTAAGCATGGCTGGGTCACCCGGGTGATCGATTGGCCATTTTCAACCTTTCATCGCGATGTCCAGCGCGGGCTATATCCCCCAAATTGGGCTGGCGATAGCTTTGATCTTAGCTGCGGTGAACGCCGATAGCCTCTCCCCGGTGGCGCTGACGCTTACCGGGGCTACAAATCGGCGCCAACCGTAGCCCGGATAAGGCGCTTGCGCCGCTATCCGGGGAACCTCGCTTGCTGCGACCGAAACTTCACCCAACTGTAATCTGAACGACATCTCCACCTTCTACTGTCTGGGCAGGACGGAGGAGGAGCCACTATGTTTAGTCTCGACAACGTACTCGATGACCTGTGGCCTCAGGCGAGGCCCGCCCCCTGGCAAAAGAAACTGTTAAAAAAGCTATTTTATGAGGAAGAGTTTCAACAATTTGCCGACCGTCACCGCCACCTGAAGGGGCTTGATACGGTCGAACAGGTGCTGGAATACCTCAATATCCGCTGCGCCATCCCGGCGCACGATCTCGAACAAATCCCCGAATATGGCCCGCTGGTCATTATCGCCAACCACCCCACCGGCACCCTCGACGGCCTGGCGCTCCTGTATGCGGTATCCCGCGTGCGCCGCGATGTCAAAGTGGTCACCAACCGCATGCTCACCCACCTTGAGCCCCTGAGCTCGCTGTTTATCCCGGTAGATAATATTCATGGCCGCACCGCTAAAGCGGCGCTGCAGCAGATGGACCAGCAGCTGCAGGCCGGCGGGGTGCTGATCTTCTTCCCGGCGGGGGAAGTCTCCCGCCTCACCCGTCGCGGCATCCGCGATAAAAAATGGCACTCCGGCTTTATTAAGCTGGCGGCAAAATATCGCGCCCCGCTGCTGCCGGCGTGGATTGACGCCCGCAACAGCGCCCTGTTTTACGCCAGTACGCTGGTCTCCGACAACCTGCCGCTGCTCCTGCTGATGCAGCAGATGTTTCGCCGGCGCAACAGCAGCCTGCCGGTGCGCATCGGCCAGCAGATCCCCTGGTCGAGCTGGTTCGATGCCCAGTCCAGCGCTCGCGAGCTTACCGGCCGCTGCTATCAGCACCTTGAACAGCTGCGCAAAGGGCTGCCGGGGCGGTTTAAAACCGAAAGCGCCATCGCCCGTCCGGAAGACCGGGCGCTGCTCAAACGCGAACTGCACAAGGCCGAATGCCTGGGCCGCACCGCCGATGGCAAAGTGATTTACCTCTGGCAGCGCAACGGCCAGGAGGACGCGCCGCTGCTGCGCGAGCTGGGACGTCTGCGGGAAATCGCCTTCCGCGCGGTCGGGGAAGGCAGCGGCAAACGGCGGGATATCGACGGGTATGACGACGACTATCTGCATCTGATCCTGTGGGATGAAGAAGACCTCGAGATCGTCGGCGCTTACCGCTTTATGCCGACGGCCATCCAGTTGGCAAAGCGCGGCCTGGAGGGGATCTACAGTTACAGTCTGTTCCATTACGACGGGCGGATGGACGATGTCCTGCAGCACGGCATTGAGCTGGGGCGCAGCTTTATCCAGCCGCGCTACTGGGGGCGTCGCGGGCTGGACTACCTGTGGTCCGGCATCGGCGCTTATCTGGCGCGCTATCCGCACTATCGCTATCTGTTTGGTCCGGTGTCGATTTCTGGCGGATTGCCGCCCGCCGCCCGCGATCTGCTGGTGGCGTTCTACCGGATGTGGTTCCCGGCGACGCATCCGCTGGCGGAGTCGCGTCGCCCTTATCCGGCGTCGCTGCCCGACGTGCTGGCGCAGTTTGGCGGGGAGGATTACAACGACGACCTGGCCCGGCTGAAGTCTCTGCTCGGCAATCTCGGCTGCGCGATCCCCCCGCTGTATAAGCAGTACTCGGAAGTGTGCGAGCCGGGCGGCGTGCAGTTTATCGATTTCGGCAGCGACCCGGATTTCAACAACTGCGTGGATGGTCTGGTGCTGGTGGATCTCACCTACCTGAAGGCCAATCGCTACCAGCGCTATATTGGCGCGCATCTGGGTGCGCAAAAATCGGCATAAACGCTTTTTCCCGGCTTGCGGCGCGTTGCGCCTTAGCCGGGCTATGGTTCACCGTTTCCGACGGTTCGGTAGTCCGGAAAAGGCGAGTCAGGCGACGCCTCCGGGAAGCAGCGGGCAATGCAGCATCCGCCTTTCTCCGCGGCTCGCGGCTGATGCCTTAACCGGCTACAAGCCTTACCCCGCCCGGTAATACGGCTTATCGCCGAGGATCGTCGCCCGGTGCATGATCCGCCGTTGCGGCAGATAGTCGGCGTTGGCGTAATGCTGCGTCACCCGGTTATCCCAGATAGCGACATCGTTCGGCTGCCAGCGCCAGCGCACCTGAAACTCCGGTTTAGTGACATGAGCAAACAGGAAGTTCAGCAGCGCTGCGCTCTCTTTCTCACTCACCTCGACAATTCGCGTGGTAAACCCTTCATTAACGAACAGCGCCTGCTTGCCG
The DNA here is from genome assembly GCF_008452795.1 of Klebsiella sp. AqSCr. NCBI lineage: Bacteria > Pseudomonadati > Pseudomonadota > Gammaproteobacteria > Enterobacterales > Enterobacteriaceae > Klebsiella > Klebsiella sp. AqSCr. The sequence continues at coordinate 29,868 of NZ_MJDM01000004.1, read as the reverse complement.
GTCACCGGGTGGGTACGTACCACCGGATGCAGTAGCGGCGGATGCTTCGCCACCGCTTCCTGCCAGCGCCGATGCTCGGCTTCGGTCTTGTTGTACTTATACTCCTGGAACGATTTGCGGAAATCGTGTTCGGCATGCAGGCCGCTCAGCAGCTGCCGGAAGGGTTCTGACAGCGCTTCCCAGGCGGCGATGCCGCTGGTCCACAGGGTGTCCCCGCCGGTCGTCGGCAGCTCTTTCGCCGCCAGAATGGCGCCGGCGGGCGGCGTGTCGATAAAGGTGACATCGGTATGCCAGTTGTCATTATCCGGCGGATTATCGTTGTGGGTATCGAGGACGATAATCTCCTCCACCCCTGGGGCGTGAGGGTAGACCGGATGGATATGCAGGTCGCCAAAACGCAGCGCCAGATCGCGCTGTTGCGCCGGGGTGATATTCTGCTCGCGCAGGAATACCACCTGATGACGCAGCACCGCGTGATACAGCTGTTCAAACTGGTTGTCGCTCAGCGGACGGGTTAAATCTGCCCCGTTCACCTGCGCGCCAATATACGGCCCCAGCGGGGTAATGCTCAGACGTTCACTCATTGTACTTCTCCATGCCAGGGCGTCAGGCGCCGCTGCAGCGCGCGCAGACCCAGTTCCAGTAAAAAGGCGATAATGGCAATCACCGCGATCCCCGCCAGCACCACATCGGTGGCGAGAAACTCGCCGGCAGACTGCACCATAAATCCTAATCCGCGGGTGGCGGCGATCAGCTCTGCGGCCACCAGCGTTGACCAGCCCACCCCGAGACCAATGCGCAGCCCGGTGAGGATCTCCGGCAGTGCGCCGGGCAGGATCACCAGCCACAGCACCTGCGCCCGGCTGGCGCCCAGCGAACGGGCGGCGCGAATCCGCACCTGCTGCGCGCTTTTTACCCCTGCCAGCGCCGACATGGCTACCGGCGCGAAAATCGCCAGGTAGATCAGCAGGATCTTCGAGGTTTCACCGATGCCAAACCAGATCACCATCAGCGGTAAGTAGGCCAGCGGCGGTACCGGACGATAGAGTTCGATCAGCGGGTCGAGGATCCCGCGCACCGTCGAGTTGAGCCCCATGGCGATCCCCACCGGTACGCCAATAAGCACTGCCGCCAGCAGGGCGATAACGATCCGCGTCAGGCTCGCCGCCAGGTGCTGCCAGAGCGTCGCATCCATAAAGCCCTGTGGCCCGGCGATGGTGATAAGCTTCTGCAGCACCTGGCCCGGCGGCGGCAGAAACAGCGGGCTAATCAGCTGCAGCGCCGCGACCGCCCACCAGACGGCCAGCAATACCGCCAGGGTCGCCACGCTGAGGGTGAGCTGGCGGGAGAGCGGCCAGCGCCACTTCAGCGTCGACTGACGCGGTTTGTCGTTCAGTACCACGCTCATGAGAAAGCCTCCCGTTGATCAAACACCCGGCTCAGAATGTATTCCCGCTGTTCAATAAAGCGCGGGTCGGATTTGATGCTGCGGCAGGATTCGCCCGCGACAAAGCGACGGCTGAAATCAAGCGGCAGCCTCTCCACCACTCGTCCCGGCCCCGGCGACAGCAGCACCAGCTCGGTCGCCATAAAAATGGCCTCTTCAATATCATGGGTGATCAGCAGCACCTGTTTGCCGGTCTCATGCCACAGTTTCAGCAGCAGCGTCTGCATCTGCTCGCGGGTAAAGGCGTCAAGCGCGCCGAAGGGCTCGTCCAGCAGCAACAGCTGCGGATTCGCCGCCAGCGCCCGGGCGATGCCCACCCGCTGGCGTTGACCGCCGGACAGTTGCCAGATAAAGCGCTTTTCCGCCCCTTCGAGCCCCACCTTCTTCAGCATCTGCGCCGCCGCTTGCCGGCGCTGCGCTTTATCCACGCCCGCCAGCTGGAGGCCCAGCGCCACGTTATCCTGCACATTGCGCCACGGCAGCAGACCTTCATTCTGGAAGACCACCCCGCGCTCTGCGCCCGGCCCGGCCACCCGCTGACCTTCGAGGGTGATGCTGCCGTGCTGATAGGGCACGAATCCGGCAATCAGGTTCAGCAGGGTAGTTTTACCGCAGCCCGAAGGCCCCAGCACCACCAACAGCTCCCCACTCTCCAGCGTCAGGTTGATATCCGCCAGCGCCGGTTTACCGCCGTAGTCGGCGGAAAGATGCGAGATTTGCAGCATCGCCGCCTCCTTTACTTCACAAAGCGGTCAGTAACGTACTGACGATAATCGGTTCCCGCCGCAGGCACTTTGCCCTGCTCTTTCAGGAAGCGCGCGGTATCGACGATGGCCTGATTGACCGGCCCGTTCAGCGCCTGCGCCTGCTCAGCGGCGGTGAGATAGGTATTGCCCTTCACCAGCCCGGGGACATCGGCTTCCGGCACGCCGCTCAGGCGCGCCAGCTTGCTGATGTTGTCCGGCTGTTTTAGCCATGCCTCCGGGTTGGCGATGTAGGGCTGCTGGGCGTCGATGGCGCTTTTAGCAAACGCTTTGACGATCTCCGGATGCTGCTCGGCGAAGTCCTTACGGACCACCCAGACGTCAAGGGTCGGCGCGCCCCACTCCCCAACCTGAGAAGAATCGGTCAGCACCTTGCCCTCTTTTTCCAGTTCGTTAACCGCTGGCGCCCAGACGTAAGCGCCATCGATATCCCCGCGCTGCCAGGCGGCGATAATCGCCGGCGGCTGCAGGTTAATAATCTGTACCTGGCCCGGCTTGATGCCCCAGTGTTTGAGCGCCGACAGCAGGCTGTAGTGGGTGGTGGAGATAAACGGCACGGCGATGCGCTTGCCGATCAGATCTTCCGGTTTGGTAATGCTTTTCTTCACCACCAGCGCTTCGGAGTTGCCGAGCTTTGAGGCAAGCAGGAACACTTCAATCGGCACCTGCTGGCTGGCGGCCACCGCCAGCGGGCTGGAGCCAATATTACCGATCTGCACATCGCCGGAGGCCAGGGCGCGTACCACGCTGGCGCCGCTGTCAAATTTCCGCCAGTCGACGGTCGCCCCGCTGGTTTTGGCGAAGGTGTTGTCCGCCTGGGCGACTTTCGCCGGCTCAGCGGAGGTTTGATACGCCACGGTAACGTTGACCGCCTGCGCCTGGAAGGCGGCGACAGCCAGCGCCGCCAGAAGAGTAATTCGCGATGTGAATGCCATAATGTCTGCTTCCCCTGAGTTGTTATAGGTGCAGTATTTCCGGCATCAGGATGGAGATGAAGTAATTAAAAATTCTGGCTAATAGCGAATCGTTTTTAGAACAAAAGCGGGAAAGGATAGTTGGTTTTGTGCGGTGAGTTAGTTGCAGATGGTTGGCGCCGGGCGGCGGCTACGCCTTACCCAGCATCCGGTTCGCGCAATATGTAGGCCGGGTAAGCGCAGCGCCACCCGGCAAAAATTTAGCGCTTCGCGTTAAGCGCGGCGATGTCCTTCGGCGTGGTGCGGCAGCAGCCGCCGATCAGCTTCGCCCCGGCCGCCAGCCACTGCGGCAGATAATCCGCCAGGCTGGCGCAGGCTTCGCCATGATGGTGCCAGGTCTTGCTCACCGCATCATAATGTTCGCCGGAGTTAGGATAGACCACCAGCGGCAGGGCCGTCAGGCTGTGCAAATGCGCCAGCGCCGCGGGCGTATTTTCCAGGGCGATACAGTTGATCCCCACCGCCACCACCTGCGGGTTATCCGCCAGGGCGGCCATCACCTCGCGCAGCGGCGTGCCGTCGCTGAGATGTTCGGCGTCACGCAGCGTGAAGGAGTACCAGGCACGGGCGCGGGGATACTCCTGCAGCAGGGCCGCCAGGGCCTGGATCTCAGCGAATGACGGCAGGGTTTCACAGGCCAGCAGGTCGGCGCCGGCATCCAGCAGCGCTTCGACGCGCGGGCGGTGGAAGGCCTGGAACTCTGCCGCGCTGCGCTGATAATCGCCGCGATACTCCGAGCCGTCGGCGAGAAACGCGCCATACGGCCCCACCGAACCGGCCACCAGCAGCGTACCGGCCTGCGGGTTCTCGGCGAGGTACGCCTCGCGCGCTTTGCGCGCCAGCTCGACGCTTTTGCCGATTAGCGCCCGGGACTGCGCCTCATCCAGCCCGCGCGCGGCAAAGCCCGCCGGAGTGGCCTGATAGCTGGCGGTGATCGCCACCTGCGCCCCGGCGCGAAAGTAGTCGAGATGCACATCGCGGATCAGCTGCGGGTTCTCCAGCAGCACTTTCGCCGACCACAGGCTGTCGGCCAGATCGCAGCCGCGGGCCTCCAGCTCGGTGGCCATGGCGCCGTCCAGCAGCACGAAAGGCTGGGCGGCAAGCAGGGCGGTAAACGGATTAGTCTGCGACATGTTGGGGCTCCTGAGTCATATTCCGTGAACGAGTAAGATACCAGGCACCATAGCACAGGGCCACAAAGGGGATCCCGCACCACAGCGCAATTCTCTGGCTCGGGTCAAAAGCGAGGCCCACGCAGGCCACCAGGCACAGCACAAAGCCCAGAACAGGCACTACCGGATACCAGGGAGCGCGATACTGCAGATCGTTCAGCGCCTTACCCTGCTGCAGATGGCGGCGGCGGAACATAAAGTGCGAGGCGCAGATGCTCAACCACACCGCCACCACCGCAAAACCGGAGATCGCCGACAGCGCGACAAACACCGTATCTGGCGCCACCACGCTGGAGAACAGCGCCAGCACGCCGCCCAGCATACTCACCGACAGGGCGGTCACCGGCACGCCCCGTTTATTGACTTTGGCAAAGCAGGCCGGCAGCGTCTTCTCGTTCGACAGCGACCACAGCATCCGCCCGGAAGCGTACAGGCCGGAGTTAGCCGCCGACAGGATCGCCGTCAGGATCACGAAGTTGAACATGTCCGCCGCATAAGGGATGCCCACCTTCTCAAACACCAGCACGAAGGGGCTTTTCTCCACTCCCGCCTGCTGCATCGGGATCAGCGCCGCCAGCACAAACACGGTGCCGATAAAGAAAATAATCAGCCGGGCGATGGTGGTGCGGATGGCAACCGGAATAACCTTATGCGGGTTTTCCGTCTCTCCGGCGGCAATGCCGATAAGCTCCGTCCCGGAGAAGGCGAAGTTCACCGCCACCATGGTCATCAGGATCGGCAGGCCGCCGTGCGGGAACCAGCCTTCGGCGGTGATATTGCGCAGGCCCGGCGCCGGGGAGCCATCCTGCATCGGAATGATGCCGAAAATGGCCGCGCCGCCGAGAATAATAAACGCAACGATGGTGATCACTTTCACCAGCGAGAACCAGAACTCGCCTTCGGCGAAGAAGCGCGTCGAAATGATGTTAAGGCCGAAGATCACTGCGCAGAACACCACGCACCAGATCCAGACCGGCACCTGCGGGAACCAGTACTGCATGCAGAATCCCGCCGCGGTGAAGCTCGACCCCAGCGCCACCGTCCACGTTAGCCAGTAGAGCCACGCCACGGTATAGCCCGTCGCCGGGCCAAGATAGCGCGCCGCGTAAACGTGGAAGGCGCCGGTCTCTGGCATCGCCACCGACAGTTCGCCAAGGCACTGCATCACCAGCCAGACCACCAGGGCGCCAATCAGATACGCCAGCAGCGTCCCGGCCGCGCCGGTGGTGGAGATGATATAGCCGGTATTGAAGAATAAGCCGGTGCCAATCACGCCGCCGAGCGACAGCATGATCAGATGGCGCGTTTTCATGGTGCGCTTCAGCTGCCCACCTTGTTGTTGTGTTGTGCTTTGCATTTTATTTTCTCACGCCAGCCCGCTTGCCCGGGTCATGCTGCGTATAAACGTATAGACATCTAAACATCCAAAAGAAGAAGTGTTATACCGTGCCGCCGCTGAAAAAGCAAAGCCGCTGCACCAGGGCGCGCGCCGATAGCGTGCAGCCTGCCCCATTTTTGCGCAGCGCCAGCGGGCGCGCCACGGACTGACGCCTTATCGCGGCAGGCAACGTTCTGGCACTCTCTTTGCAGCCTGTCGTTCAGCACCTTTCTATCTGGCGAGGCAATACGTATGACAGAGCACACCACCACCTTAAAAAGAACGCTCGGTAGTTTTCGTTTATGGGGGATCGCCGTCGGACTGGTGATATCCGGGGAGTACTTCGGCTGGAGCTACGGCTGGTCGCAGGCGGGCACGATGGGGTTTATGGTCGTCGCCCTGGCGGTCGCCGCCATGTACTGCGCCTTTATTTTCAGCTTTACCGAGCTGACCACCGCCATCCCGCACGCTGGCGGCCCTTTCGCCTATGCCTACCGCGCCTTCGGGCCCACCGGCGGCTTTATCGCTGGTTTTGCCACCCTGATTGAATTCGTCTTCGCCCCGCCGGCCATCGCCATGGCCATCGGGGCCTACCTCAACGTGCAGTTTCCGGCGCTGGATCCGAAATGGGTCGCCTGCGGCGCCTACGTGATCTTTATGACGCTCAATATTCTCGGCGTCGGCATCGCCGCCACCTTCGAGCTGATCGTCACCCTGCTGGCCATCTTCGAGCTGCTGGTGTTTATGGGCGTGGTCGCCCCCGGCTTCTCCTGGAGCCACTTCACCACTAACGGCTGGGCGGGCGCGGACAGCTTCAGCGGCCTGGCGCTGCCGGGGATGTTCGCCGCCATTCCGTTCGCCATCTGGTTCTTCCTCGCCATTGAGGGGGCCTCCATGGCGGCCGAAGAGGCCAAAGATCCGCAGCGCACCATTCCCCGCGCCCTGGGCGGCGGCATTCTGACGCTGACGGTGCTGGCGATCGGCGTGATGGTCTTCGCCGGCGGCGTCGGCGACTGGCGCGCGCTGTCCAATATTAACGATCCGCTGCCCCAGGCGATGAAGACGGTGGTGGGCAACGGCAGCGGCTGGCTGCATATGCTGGTGTGGCTGGGGCTGTTTGGCCTCGTCGCCTCCTTCCACGGCATCATTATGGGCTACTCGCGGCAGATCTACTCCCTCGCCCGCGCCGGCTATCTGCCCGCCGGGCTGGCCTCCCTCAACCGCCGCACCCGCACCCCGCATCTGGCAATCCTCGCCGGGGGCGTGGTGGGGATCGCCGCGATCTTCTCCGACTCGCTGATCACCATCAGCGGCATGCCGCTGACCGCCTGCATCGTCACCATGTCGGTATTTGGGGCTATTGTTATGTATATCACTTCCATGGCGGCGCTGTTCAAACTGCGCCGTAGCGAGCCGAAGCTGATCCGTCCGTTCCGCGCCCCGCTCTACCCGCTGGCGCCGGCCTTTGCCCTCGGCATGGCGGTGCTCTGCCTGGTGGCGATGGTCTGGTATAACCTGCTGTTGGCGCTGATTTTCGCGGCGATGATGCTCGGCGGCTACCTGTGGTTCCGCAAAACCGCAGCGGCCCGTGAACGGGCGCCAGTGGATCCTCAACTGCGCACGGTCTCCTGAGGAGGCGGCATGTATAAAACCACGCTATCGGGCCAGGTATGGCGCTTTGATAGTCTGAAAACGCTGATGGCGAAAGCGTCGCCGGCCCGCTCCGGCGACGCCCTCGCAGGGATTATCGCCACCTCAGCCGAAGAGCGGATGGCGGCGAAAATGGCCCTCGCCGAGGTGCCGCTGACCGACATTCTCGACAACCCGCTTATCCCTTACGAGCAGGACGAAGTGACTCGCCTGATCCTCGACACCCATGATGCGCAGGGCTTTGCCGCCCTGCGTCACCTGACGGTCGGCGATTTTCGCGACTGGCTGCTGGATGATGCTACCGATACCGCCACGCTGCAGCGGGTCGCCCGCGCCATCACCCCGGAGATGGCGGCGGCGGTCAGTAAGCTGATGCGCAATCAGGATCTGATCCTTGCCGCCAGCAAATGCCAGGTGGTGACGCGCTTTCGCAACACCATCGGCCTGCCCGGCCACCTCAGCGTACGCCTGCAGCCCAACCATCCCACCGACGACCTGAAAGGCATCGCCGCCAGTATGCTCGACGGGCTGCTGTACGGCGCCGGGGACGCGGTGATCGGCATCAACCCGGCCAGCGACAGCTTACCGGTGCTGGCGCAGCTGAACGTCATGCTGGACGATATTATTCAGCGCTTCGCCATCCCTACCCAGTCCTGCATTCTGACCCATGTGACCAATACGCTGCAGCTGATTGAGCGCGGCGCGCCGGTGGATCTGGTGTTCCAGTCGGTGGCCGGTACCGAAGCGGCCAACAGCGGCTTCGGCATCAATCTTGCCATGCTGCAGGAGGCCCGCGAGGCGGCCCTGAGCCTCAGGCGCGGTACCCTCGGCAACAATGTGATGTATTTTGAGACCGGCCAGGGGAGCTGCCTGTCGGCCAACGCCCACCACGGCGTCGACCAGCAGACCTGCGAGGCGCGGGCTTACGCCGTCGCCCGCCACTTTGAACCGCTGCTGGTCAATACGGTGGTCGGCTTTATTGGTCCGGAGTATCTCTACGACGGCAAGCAGATTATTCGCGCCGGGCTGGAGGATCATTTTTGCGGCAAGCTGATGGGCCTGCCGATCGGCTGCGACGTCTGCTATACCAACCACGCGGAAGCGGATCAGGATGATATGGACACCCTGCTGACCTTGCTGTGCGCCGCCGGGCTCACCTTCCTGATCGGTGTGCCCGGAGCGGACGATATCATGCTCAATTACCAGAGCACCTCGTTCCATGACGCGCTGTACGCCCGTCGCCTGCTGGGCTTAAAGCATGCCCCGGAGTTCGCCGACTGGCTGGCGAAAATGCAAATTATCGATCCGCATGGCGCGCTGCGGCTCACCGACGCCCGCCATCCGCTGCTGTCCGTCCTGCCGCAAGGAGCCTCCGTATGAACCGTCCCGATGCCTGGAACCCGCTGCGTGAATTTACCGATGCGCGGATCGCCCTGGGGCGCAGCGGCGCCAGTCTGCCGACCCGCGAAGTCCTCAACTTTGGTCTGGCCCATGCCAGAGCGCGGGATGCCATTCATCAGCCGTTCGCCAGCCAACAATTGGTGGCGCCGCTGGCGGCGCTCGGCCTCGAGGCCCTGACGGTGCACAGCGCCGCGCCGGACCGTCATACCTATCTGCGGCGCCCGGATCTCGGGCGGCAGCTCGCCGATGAGTGTCGCGCCGACCTCGCCGCCAGCGGCGTCCGCCCCGCCGACCTGCTGCTGGTGATCGGCGACGGCCTCTCTTCCTGGGCGGTAGAGCGCCAGGCGGTGCCGTTGATCCGCGCCCTGCTGCCCTATCTGCGGACGCTGGGTATCGGCCTGGCGCCGGTGGTGCTGGCGCATCAGTCGCGGGTGGCGCTGGGGGATGATATTGGCGAAACCCTGAAAGCCCGCGCGGTGGCGATCCTGATTGGCGAACGACCGGGTCTCTCCTCGCCGGACAGCCTCGGCGTCTACCTCACCTGGCAGCCTCATCGTCAGCGCCTGGAGTCTGAGCGCAACTGTATCTCCAATATTCGGCCGGAGGGATTAAGCCATGACGCCGCCGCCTTTAAACTGGCCTGGCTGCTGGAGCAGGCTTTTTGGCGTCGGCTTACCGGGGTGGGTCTGAAAGATGAAAGCGATAATCCGGCGCTGCATGGTAAAATAAAACCGTTGCCCCCTTTAAAATAATAAGTCACGCGAGCAGCAGAATAGATTTTTAATATTATCTTGTGCACCTGACTTTATATTCCGCCGCGTGCTGAAATTGCCCGGCGGCGCTTCGCTGGTACGGGTCTACGGAAGCCGTGCCAGCGGTTTATATGGCGTATTTTTCAGGCCGGGTAAGGCGCCAGTCGCCCCCCGGCAAAATGCTTTCACCGTACCAAAAACCGTGTTGTCGCCAGCCTTATGCCCTTCCCTGCAGGTAATAAGAATATTGCATGAGTAAAAACGAAACGGACGTTGTAAGGTAAATCAGCGCATTAAAAATACCCGTCATACTTCAAGTTGCATGTGCGTTGGCTGCGTTCTCTCCCCCAGTCACTTACTTCTGTAAGCGCCTGGGGACTCGCTTACTTGCCGCCTTCATGCGACTCGAATTATTTAGGGTATATATCTCGTTATCTATTCAACATAACAGCCAATAATTCGCCGGATACGCTGGCGCATTATTCCTCAATGTTATGCAGTCATTGATGGTTAAAGATAAATAATCGACCGACGGAGAAATACCAATGAAATCGTTTTCCGGGAAAGCGTCTTTAATGGCCACGCTGGTTGCCGCGCTGGTCGGCGCCAGCAGCGCGCAGGCAGCGGAAATTAAAATCGGGGTGGTATTACCCCTGAGCGGCGCCCTCAGCGGCTATGGCCAGCCGTCGCAGAAAGGGCTGGACATTATTCAGGCCATCACCCCGACGTTAAAAAATGGCGATACCATCAAGCTTATCGTTATCGATGATAAAAGCGACAAAGTCGAAGCAGCCAACGCCATGCAGCGCCTGGTCTCCAGCGATAAAGTGGATGCCGTGATCGGGGAAGTCACCTCCTCCAACACCCTGGCGATGACCAAAATCGCCGACGACAGCAAAACGCCGCTGGTCTCCTCCACCGCCACCAACGACCGCGTCACCCGCAACCATCCCTACGTCAGCCGGGTCTGCTTCTCGGACAGCTTCCAGGGGGTGGTCGGGGCCAATCTGGCCTCCCGCGATCTGAAAGCCAAAACCGCCGCCATCGTGTTTGACAGCAGCAACGACTACTCCGTCGGCCTGGCGAAAGCGTTCCGCACCCAGTTCCTGAAAAACGGCGGCACCATTCCCATCGAGGTCCAGGCCCCGGGCGGCAGCAAGGACTTTAAAGCCCAGCTGGCGAGCGTCAAGGCGAAGAATGTCGACATGATTTACATGCCGATCTACTACACCGAAGGGGCGCTGATTGCCGTGCAGTCTAAACAACTGGGGCTCAACAAACCGGTGGTGGGCGGCGACGGTCTGGCCGCGGATCAGGTCTTCTTCGATGTCGGTAAAGACGCGGTCAACGGCTATATGACCACCGATTATTACTCGCCGAACGCCAAAGAGCAGACCCCGGCGGGGGAAACCTTCATCAAAGCCTGGGAAGCCAAATACCAGCAGCCGACCCATACCTGGGGCGCAATGGCGGCGGACGCCTATAACGTCATCGTCAACGCCATGAACCAGTGCAGCGATCCCCACGATCGGGTCTGCGTGAATGAAAAAATCCGCGCCACCAAAGATTTCCAGGGGGTGACCGGCACGCTGACGTTACAGAACGGCGATGCCATTCGCAGCGCGGTCATCAACGAAGTGAAAGATGGCAAGCTGGCGTTTCGTACCGTGGTTAACCCTTAAGTTGTGACGAGGCTACAAAATGGACGGCGCCATTTTTCTCCAGCAAGTGGTCAATGGAATGAGTCTTGGGGGCATGTACGCCCTGATTGCCATCGGTTATACGATGGTTTATGGCGTGCTGCGGCTGATCAACTTCGCCCATGCGGACGTGATGATGGTCGGCGCGTTTAGTACGCTGTTTTTATTTTCTTCGGTTGGGCTACCCTTCGGGGTAGCCGTTTTCCTGACCCTCGGGCTGTGCGGCCTGTTTGGTATGCTGATTGACCGGGTCGCCTATCGTCCGCTGCGTCAGGCCTCGAAAATCTCCATGCTGATCACCGCCATCGGCGTCAGCTTCTTTCTCGAAAACCTGTTTAACGTACTGTTTGGCGGCAGCTCGCGCTTCTTCTCCGCCCCTGACTTTTTCAACCAGACCCGGGCCTTCGGCAGCGTCATCATTACCAACGTGGCGTGGATTGTGCCGCTGATCACCGTCCTGCTGCTGCTGGCGATCCTCTGGCTGCTGTACCGCACCCGCTATGGGATGGCGATCCGCGCGGTGGCCTTTGACGTCAACACCGTGCGCCTGATGGGCATTGACGCCAACCGGATCATCTCCCTGGTCTTCGCCCTCGGCAGTAGTCTCGCGGCGCTCGGCGGCGTGTTCTACTCCATCAGCTACCCGACGATCGATCCCCTGATGGGCGTGCTTATCGGCCTGAAGGCCTTCGCCGCCGCCGTGCTGGGCGGGATCGGCAGCGTCACCGGCGCGGTGCTGGGCGGCTTTATCCTCGGTTTTACCGAAGTGGTCGCCGTGGCGATCTTCCCCGAACTGGGCGGCTATAAAGACGCTTTCGCCTTCCTGTTCTTGATTCTGGTCCTCTTGTTCCGCCCGGTCGGCATTATGGGCGACGAACGTCTGGAAAGGAGCCGTTTCTGATGCTCAACGCGACGACGACCGCCGGGGCGCAGCTGCGCAACCTGGTCATTATTGTCATCTGTATCGCGCTGCTGGCCGGAATCAACGTGGTTTTCAATGACTACATTGTTCGTGTCATCAGCACCATTTTTATCTTTATGATCCTCGCGGTCAGCTACAACCTGATCAACGGCGTGACCGGCCAGCTGTCGCTGGAGCCGAACGGCTTCGTGGCGGTGGGCGCCTACGTCACCGCCCTGCTGATCCTCTCCAGCGATAGCAAGGTAGACATGTTTGAAATGGCCGCCCCCAGCCCGTGGATCCTCAGCCTGCACGCGGGCTTCCTCCCTGCCCTGCTGATAAGCGGCCTGTGCGCGGCGGCGCTGGCGGTGTGCCTCGCCGTGCCGGTCTTCCGGGTACGTGGCGACTACCTGGCCATTGTCACCCTCGGCTTTGGGTTTATCATCAAGATCCTCGCCATTAACAACCCGCAAATCACCAACGGCGCCATCGGGCTGAACGATATTCCGCAGCAGCCGCATCTCCTGTTCTGGTGCGGGCTGTTCGCCCTGCTGGCCACCGGCATGATCCTCCAGCTGGTGTGGTCGAAGTATGGCCGGATGATGAAAGCTATTCGCGACGATGAAGATGCGGCGATCGCCATGGGGGTCAACACCTTCCGCATTAAAACCTGCGCCTTCGCCACCAGCGCCTTCTTCGAAGGGATCGGCGGCGGTCTGCTGGCTTCCCTGCTGACCACCATTTCCCCGGGGCTGTTCGACTTTATGCTCACCTTCCAGCTGCTGATTATTATCGTCCTCGGCGGGCTCGGCAGCACCACCGGCGCCCTGCTCGGCACCGTGCTGGTGGTCGGCAGCGGCGAGTGGCTGCGCTTCCTCGATCAGCCGCTGCAGTTCTTCGGTCACGATCTCGGCGCGTACCCGGGCCTGCGAATGGTGGTCTTCTCCCTGCTGTTGCTGATCATCATGCTCTTCGCCCGCGAGGGGCTGCTGGGGAAAAAAGAGATTTGGCAGACCGGAAGAAGGAGCGGCGGCTATGGCGGAAAATAACGTTATCCTGCAGGTGCAGGATGTCACCATGCAGTTCGGCGGCCTGCGGGCCATCGACAACGTCAGCTTCCATGTTGACGAGGCGGAGATCTTTGGCCTTATCGGCCCTAACGGCGCGGGCAAAACGACCCTGTTTAACGTCATTACCGCCAACTATAAACCCACCAGCGGCAGCGTCACCCTGGCGGGCACGTCGCTGAAGGGGCTGAAGCCCAACCAGGTGGTGAACGCCGGGATCGCCCGCACCTTCCAGAATATCCGCCTGTTTAACTCCATGACGGTGCTGGAGAACGTGATGGTCGGACTCGACCGCGCCAGCCGCTATTCGCTGCTGGAGGCGGCCCTGCATATTGGTCGCTACTTTCCGGCCGAGCGGGCGGCGAAAGCCAAAGCGATGGCCATCCTGGAGGATATCGGCATCGCCCACTTCGCCCATATGCAGGCCACAAACCTAAGCTATGGCAACCAGCGCAAAGTGGAGATCGCCCGCGCGCTGGCCACCGCGCCGAAGCTGCTCCTGCTCGATGAGCCGGCCGCCGGGATGAACCCGAAGGAGACCGAGGATCTGGCGGAGCTGATCTTCCGCATGCGCCATGACTATCAGCTAAGCGTCCTGTTAATCGAGCACGATATGCCCTTCGTCAACCGCCTGTGCGAGCGGGTGATGGTTCTGGAGTACGGTAAGCCGCTGTTCAGCGGCCTGATGGCCGAGGCGATCCAGCATCCGGACGTCATTTCCGCTTATCTGGGAGAAGCCAATTATGCTTAACGCCCGGGAACTGAAGGTCTTTTACGGCGTGATCCAGGGTCTGAAGGGCGTCGATATCGATGTCTATGACCGGGAAATCGTCACCCTGATCGGCAGCAATGGCGCCGGTAAAACCTCCACCCTGAACGGGATCGTCAACCTGGTGCGCTCCAGTGGGCGCGTCAGCTTCCTCAACGACGATATCTCACGCAGCCAGACCCACCAGATCGTGCGTCGCGGGCTGGCGCTGGTGCCGGAGGGACGGCGCGTCTTTACCAACCTGACCATCGAAGAGAACCTGCGCATGGGCGCTTACAATAATCTCGCCGGCTACGCCCGCCTGCGCGATCGCATGTACGCCCTCTTTCCGCGGCTCAAGGAGCGGCGCCATCAGATGGCGGGCACCATGAGCGGCGGCGAGCAGCAGATGCTGGCCATCGCCCGGGCGCTGATGAGCGAGCCGGTGTTATTGATGCTGGATGAACCGAGCCTCGGGCTGGCGCCGAAAATTGTCGGCGAGCTGTTCGGCATCATTAAGCAACTGCGCGAAGAGAATATGACGGTGCTGCTGGTGGAGCAGAATGCGACGGCCGCGCTGGCGATCGCCGATCGGGCGTATGTCCTGGAGAATGGCCGGATCACCTTGTCAGGCGCGGCGCGGGAGATGCTGACTAATCCGGAAATTAAGCGGATGTATCTGGGGGGATAGGCATGGTCAAAACTGCCTGGGCTGCGGCGGCGCCTCCTGCGAGGCCGCAACCTCAGGCAGTCTCTTGCTACACAAAGCACACCTCGTTCCAGTAGGCTTCTCGCGTCCTGCGTCGCTCAGTATGTCTTATCATGACGGAACCACCGGGTTTCCACGTTGCCAATGTCCACGCCGTAGAGGCTGGCTACCGGCAGGATCGCCTCCATGACGCGCTGGGTATCCTGCTGTCCGGCTTCACCGTTGGACAAAAAAGCCAGCCAGCCCGTTAACCGTTGCCACAATGCCACTTTCGTTTTCTCCTCTGTCGGGAAGCGAATCGCCTGGGTCTATTTCAACCACAGTTGGCCGGGCGCGGGAAATATTAATTCCGAATTTGCAATCCTGGCTGGCGCATATTACCCCCGGTCCTATCCCCCTCTCCCTGGCCCTCTCCCTGAGGGAGAGGGGATCGCCCGGCAGTCGTTGCCGTCCTGGTAAAACGCCAGCGGCGCATAAAGAATACCCATAGGTTTGTTAAGTTCTTTTTGGTTATAGATAAGAATTTTTTCTTCTTTGCCGCCGACGGGCAATTTGTGGGAGCGTGATGTCCACAAAACAAAACAGGGATTCAGGGGAAAAACTATGCGCAATAAAACCACAAAAATCGCACTGGCGCTGGGTATGCTGCTGCTCGCCTCGCAGGCACAGGCGGACCAGTTGGCTGATATCAAAGCCGCTGGCGTCGTAAAAGTAGCCACCTTCGACGCCAACCCGCCGTTCGGCTCCGTGGACGCCAAAACCCACCATATCGTCGGCTACGACGTCGACTTTGCCCAGGCGCTGGCGAAAGCGCTCGGCGTCAAACTCGAGCTGGTGGCCACCAACCCGGCCAACCGTATTCCGCTGCTGCAGTCCGGCAAAGCCGACCTGATCGTCGCCGACATTACCATCACCCCGGAGCGGGCCCAGGTTATTGATTTCTCAACGCCGTATTTCGTCACCGGCCAGCAGTTCCTCGTGCCGGCCGGCTCTCCGGATAAGCTCGATGAGTACAGCAAAGCGCGCATCGGCGCGGTGAAAGGCACCACCGGCGAACAGGCCCTGCACCAGCGTTTCCCGCAGGCTCGCGTCCTCTCCTATGACGATATTCCGCTGGCCCTGACCGCCCTGCGCAACGGCAACGTCCAGGCCATCACCCAGGACAGCACCATCCTCGCCGGTCTGCTGGCGGAAGCGCCGGATAAAGCCAAGTTTAAAATTCTGCCCGACCTGCTCAGCAAAGAAGAGATTGGCGTGGGCGTGAAGAAAGGCGAACCGGCCCTGCTGAAGGCCGTCAACGATGAGCTGGTGAAGCTGGAGAAAACCGGCGAAGCCGCGAAAATTTACGATGTCTGGTTTGGCCCTGCCACCAAAACGCCGCAGCCGCGCGCCTTTACCATAGAAGCGAAATAATATGTTCTCGGGTTTACTCTCCCACTCCGCGGCTCCGGCCGCGGATTTTTCACGTCTGCAGCGCGCCAGCATTACGTTCCGTGATGTGGCCAAGCGCTACGGCGATCATCAGGTACTTAACGCCATCAACCTACAAGTCGAGCCCGGCGAAGTAGTGGCGATCCTCGGCCCTTCCGGATCGGGAAAATCGACGCTGATCCGCTTGATCAACCAGCTCGAATCCTTAAGCGGCGGCGAGATCCTGATCGACGGCAAACCGACCAGCCGGCTGAGCGGCAGCGCCTTGCGCCAGCTGCGCAGCCGCGTCGGCTTTGTCTTCCAGCAGTTCAACCTTTATGCCCACCTGACGGCGCAGGAGAACATCACTCTGGCGCTGGAGCGCGTTCATGGCTGGGAAAAAAGCGCGGCTCAGGCGCGGGCGCTGGCGCTGCTGCGTCAGGTCGGACTGGAAGAAAAAGCGCAGCAGATGCCGGCGCAGCTCTCCGGCGGCCAGCAGCAGCGGGTGGCCATCGCCCGCGCCCTGGCCTCCTCGCCGCAGATTATCCTGTTCGATGAGCCCACCTCGGCGCTCGACCCGGAGATGATCGGCGAAGTGCTGCAGGTGATGAAAACCCTGGCCCACAGCGGGATCACCATGCTGGTGGTGACCCACGAGATGCAGTTTGCCCGCGAAATTGCCGACCGGGTGGTGTTTATCGACGGCGGCGACATCCTCGAAGTCGCCCCGCCGGCTGAGTTTTTCGCCCATCCGCAGCATGCCCGCGCACGGCGTTTTCTGCAGAAGGTGCTGGATCCGCTGCACCAGGAGAGCCTCGAGTGACGCCGATGCTTGACTGGCACGGCGTCCTGAGCGGGCAGCCGTTGCAATGGATTATCTCTGGTTTTCTCACCACCGTCTGGGTCAGCGTCGCCGGGATCCTGCTCGCCACCCTGCTGGCGGTCCTGCTGCTGGCCCTGCGCCTCGGCGGCGGACGCGCGGGGCGCGGACTGGTGGCCGCGTGGGTCTCGTTGTTTCGCAATACCCCGCTGCTGGTCCAGCTGCTGTTCTGGTACTTTGCCGCCTGGAACCTGCTGCCGCTGGCGGTGAAGGAGGTGGTGAACGACGAACACGCCTGGTCCATTCTGCCGGGCAACGTCTGGTGGCTGACGCCGGAGTTCCTCTGCTCGATGTGGGGGCTGGGGGTCTTTACCTCCGCCTTTCTGGTGGAAGAGATCGCCTCCGGACTGCGCGCCGTCAGCCACGGGCAGCGGGAAGCCGCGCTGTCGCAGGGCTTTACGCCGTGGCAGGAGCTGCGCTTTATCCTCCTGCCGCAGGGGCTGGCCAACGCCTGGCAGCCGATTGTCGGCCAGTATCTTAACCTGATGAAACTCTCATCGCTGGCCAGCGGCATCGGCTTTGCGGAACTGACCTATCAGGTGCGGCAGATTGAGAGCTATAACGCGCACGCCCTGGAGGCGTTTGCTGTCGGCACCGCGCTGTACCTGGCGCTGGGGGTGGCGATGGGCGTGGCGCTCACGCGTCTCGGCCCGGGAAGAAAACTGCAACGGAGCGCCCGACATGAACGCTAATCTGGCGGTGATCGCCGATAACCTCGATTACCTGCTGTGGGGCCGGCTGGCGGAGGGCCAGCCCGGCGGCGTGGCGCTGACCCTACTGATGGCCATCGGCGCCACCCTGCTGGCGCTGCCGGGAGGCATTGCGCTGGCGGGCCTGGCCTGGCGCTACGGCGGGCTGGTGCGGCGTCTGCTGTTTCTGTGGGCGGAAATTATCCGCGGCATCCCGCTGATATTTGTCATCTTCTGGCTGTGGTATCTGCTGCCGATGCTGACCGGCGGCGATCTGCCCGGCGCGGTGACCGTGACCCTGGCGCTGGCGTGGTTTACCGCCGCCTCGGTGATGCACTCGGTGCTGGCCGGGCTGCAGTCGCTGCCGAAAGGACAGTATGAGGCGGCGCTGACCCAGGGGTTCGCTCCCGGGCAAACGCTGCGCCTGGTGCTGCTCCCGCAGGCGCTGCGCAACGTTCAGCCGTCGCTGGTGGGGATCTTTATCGGCCTGCTGAAGGACACTTCGCTGGCGTTTATCGTCAACGTCCCGGAGCTGACCACCGTGGCCGGCCAGGTCAACAACCGGGTGCAGATCTATCCCCTGGCGATCTTCGTCTTCACCGGCGCGGTGTACTACCTGCTGTGCTGCGGTCTGAGCCTGCTGGCCAGCCGGCGCTTTACCCGCCGCGCGGCCACCAGATAAGGCTCACTCCGCGGGACGGGGCTTCAGCGGACAGGTATCGCTGATCTTAATAAATTTGTCGTTATAGACCAGATAGTGGTTCCCCGGCTGGCGCAGCGCCGGCTGGCGAACCACGTCCCCGGGACGCAGATACCAGGCGTCCCCCTCCTCTTCGGTCGAATCGCATCCGGGCTTAATCAGCAGCTTAAACCAGGTATTGCCGGTGTTGCTCACCGTCCCGGCCACCTTATCGAAAGACCATTTAAACTGTACCTCGCGCGGGCGCACCACCAGAATGGTATCCATCACCACCACCGGCTCCATGCTGACCTCGCCGCCGGTCGGGCTGCGCCTCGTCAGGTTGCGGGTGGGGATTTCGCGAAACGAGACCCGATAGTAGCGCTCGCGGTTATCCCGCGGCCCATGATAGTAAAATTTAAAATACTCGCTCTCACCTGCCTGCAGCACCAGCTGGCGGGGGGCGAACAGCAGTTCGCCATCCACCGGCCGGGAGCGGACTTCGCTGCCGCCCGGGCGATCGATGGCGCTGACGGCGATGCGGTACAGCCGCGCGCTTTTATTGTTGTTGACCACCCGTTTGCTGGCGAAATCCGCTTCAGCCGGCAGGGAAAAGGTCAGGTTGCCGACCGAGATCGCCTGCGCCAGCGGCGCTGCCAGCAGGCAGCCCACCGTCAGCAGGGCCTTAGTTAATGTTGCGCCACGTCGCCTGGACATGAATCTCTCCTGAAGCGCTGACTTCGCCAAACCAGCCGTTATCGTCTACCGTCCGCAGCGAAATGGCGTTATCCATCGGAATCGAAAATTTCACCGTGGTCTTATCCATCTGCCCCACTTCGCCGGAGATATCGGTCCATGGCGTGGTCAGCCACAGCGCATCGGTCATATCCCGCCAGCTGTCATCGCACCCGGCATCGTAGGTCTGCGTCGTGCCGCTGCGGGTGATAAAAGAGAGCGTCGCCGGGAACGGCACTTTCGCCGTACCGTCATCAGAGCTGAAGAGACAGTAGGAACGCCCGCCAATCACCTGCGCCGGTCCGCTCACCTTGATCAGCACTTCATCGGCGGCCGTTTTACCGCTGGTGGTGACGATGTAGCCGAAATCGAGCGCCGGTTCGCCGCTGCCGACATACCCCTCGCGCGACGGCGCCGAGGTATATTCGTCGGAGATAATGCTGATGCTGAAATCACGGGGCTTGATAATCAGCGTGTTGGAGGTGGAAAACTCATACCAGCCCGACTCCGGTGAGGTGGTGTTCTGAAAGCGAAAGTTGAACAGATCCTTGGTGTTGATATCGCTGATCCCGAGGTTCACCATCTGCTTAAAGAAGTTGCTGGAGAAGAAAACATAGATCGAGTCTGAGCTCTTCATCTCGTTGAAGGTGTAGTAATAAGCGGTATTGCTCACCGGCTTCCATGAGCTGCCATTGAGGCTGAACTGCATATCATACGCCCCGACGGCCGAGGCCAGCGACGAGTTGGCGATTGCGGGGAAAATATGGATCGAGGTATTACTTAACCCGTTGGTCTGCAAGGTATAGTTGACCATCTTACAGCTTAATCCTGAGCGGCTGTCAATGGTCTGCGTCCGACAGTCGGCATTCCCTTCGCCCAGGGTCGGCACGCCGTCGCTGTTGATAAACACCTCTGCCAGCGAGTGGGTGTTAATCAACCGCAGGTTCGCAGCTTTGGTGTGGGTGACGTTGCGCACATACCAGTTGCCGGAGGCCTGATCCTTACAGCGCGCGCCGCTGCTGGCATCATAGTTCACCGAGGTCTGACAGGCATTGATGGTCATCGTAAAGCTGCCGCCGACTGGCATCTGCTGCAAATATTGATAAAACGCGTCCGACATCATGCCGTGCATCCACTTCGCGCCGCCGCTGGTCACCGTCGCGCCATAGAACCCGCTGGCGTCGGTGGTTTGCGGCAGGATCAGGCTGGTGGCCATATCGCACCCGGCGTACCAGTTGATGCAGCGCAGGCCGGTTAAGGGGTGCGAAACCGGCGAGTTTTCCAGCCACATATCAAACTTCCAGTTGGCATTGAGCACGGTGTTATAGCCGTTATCGATATAGCCAAGGCTCTGCTGATAGATGGTCCCGGAGCCGGTGTATTTTAAGCCGGTCCAGCGGTTAGCGCCGGTCATACGCGGATCCAGCACCCCGCCAGGGGTGACGAAAAAGTTGTCGTCGGAATTGTTTTCAACAAACACAAACTCGCGCGCCGGCGCATCCGACCAGGTGGTCTTGGTCACCGCCGCCCGGAGCGCGGCTACCGGCCAGAGCAGCGCGAGGATCGCCAGCGCCATCAGTGCATTAACTCTCATTCTCTTCTCCTGTCTGCTGCACCGCCGCCCACGACGAGAGGCCGCTGCAGACCACATCCCCGACCCAGACGGCGCCGCGCGCCTGGCTGAGCTCCAGCGCCACTTCGCAGGTTTTATTGCCGCCGTAGCTAAAATCGATAGTGGGGTATTTCTTATCCACGTCCATGACAAACTCGCCGTTTTCATCGGTGCGGGTACGGCCGATATGGTTGTTAATCCGCGCATTCGCCAGCAGCGTGCCGTCTTCTGCACGAATACGACCGGAGACGGTGACCATCTGCTTCACCTCTGGCTCAATCACTGCGACGTTGCCCGGATAAAGGGTCAGATGACTCTTACGCCCGCTGACGATGTCGTAGCTATCGAGGGAGTTTTTGCTGTTCTGCAGCTCCACCTCATAGCGGCCATAGGGAGAGAGCGGCAGGTAGTTACGCTTGCCGCTGAGCGGGAAAATCCGCCCGTTAACCCTGGCGCTAATCTGACCATCGTCCTCCAGCCCGGTGTTGAAGATCACTCCGGCGTTACCGTCGGTTCGTCCGCTGGCGGCGATGTTTTTGCCCTGCCAGCCGACGCTGCCGCTGGCGGTGAGGTTAGTGTTGACGTAGCCGTCCGCCGCGCTGTTGACGTTCAGCGTGCCGCTGGCGTAGCGGGCGTCGAACTGAGCATACGCGCCGCCGCTGAGGGTTTTGTCATCCCCGGTATCGCCGGAGATGGCCCGCGACAGATTGGCGCCGATGGTGCGAATGGTGCCTTCATCAAACTGCTTGCGCGCTGAGAGGTTCGCCATGGTGTAGCCGTTCTGATGGGTCATCCCGGCGCTGAACCAGTTACCCAGCGGCAGCGACAGATCGAGGGCGATATATTTCCCGGTGTTGGCGCTGCTGTCGCCATTGTTATAGCGCTGGATCCCCGCCCGCAGGCCGAGCGATCCAAAGGCGCCGCTGTAGACCGTCTGATAGTAATCCGCGGTGTAGTAATGGCTGTTGTAGCGGCGGTCATCGTTGTAGCTGACGCTGAACGTCCCCAGCTTCGACCACAGCGCGTTCAGGTTGAGGGTGCCGCCGATCGCCCGGTTGTCGGCATCGCTGCGCCGCAATTGATCGCCAATGCGGGTTCTCTCCTGGTTGACCCACACTGAACTGAAGCCCCCCGGCAGCGTGGCGCTAATGCTGCCGACGCTGCTCCAGGAGCTATCGCTGGCCAGCATATTCTGCAGGTTAACGTTGATAGACTCGCCCAGCGGTAGCGTCAGGCGGGTTTCCCCCACCGCCTGGTTGTCGTAGCCATAGCCCGTTGCCGCCCAGCTCAGGGTGCTGAGCGACCCGGAGGTCGAAAGGCCTGCCAGCCAGCTCTCTTTTGCCGGCCGGGTCTTTTTTCCGCTTTCCGACCAGCGATCCATATGGAAACTGCCGCCCCATACCTGCCACGCCAGCGGCGCGCCGGCGCCGCGTCCCCGGCTGAACAGCTTATTGACCCGCTGGGTGCGTTTGCTGACCTCCCGACCATTGACGATCACCTCCACTTCCACGTCGTAAATACCGTACGGCAGGCCGCGGGTATCCACTTCATGGTTGCCCATAGCGAAGTTCTGGACGCTCAGCAACCGACCGTCACGGGTGAGATGCACCTCGCCCGCCGCCGGCAGAAAGGCGATCACCGGCGTGGCGGACTGGCTGTTGTCGAAGACGGTGGAGCTGGCCTGGTTCCCCCAGGAAAGGCCGTAAATCTTACCGGCCGAAATAGCGGTCATCGGTCCCAGGGACTGCAGGTTCCAGGTGTCAAGCATCCCGCCGGCAAAGCGGTGGCCGGCGAAATCGCGCTCATACATGGCCTTATATAATTCACTGTCCTGCTGACCGCTGCCGATGCCGTATAGCGAGCCGTCGAGCACCACGTGATGCTCCCGCAGCGCCGTGACGTTGTTCAGCGACAGGTAGCTGGAGGTGTTGCTCCCGCCGTTACGCATCTGGTTGTTATAGACGCCGAGGTTATAGCTCAGGTTGCTGCTGAGAGCGTTGACGCTGGACTGACCGATATCTTCGCTGCGCGAGCGCAGGACGGTGCCCAGCGCCTCGCGCTTGACCACCAGCTGCAGCAGCAGCTGGCGCAGGCTGAGATCCAGCTGTGCGCTGTCGGTCAGGGGAATGGTGAGCGCCTCGCTGAACGGGGCGTTGGCCAGGCCAATCAGCTGCTGGCGGGTCTGTTCGCTGACGCTGGCGTTACCTTCGCTCTCCTCCAGCTGGATCTGCCGAACGCGCAGCTGGCCGCCGTCCAGCCAGATAAAGGCGCTGCCGATCCGCTGATCGTCCCGGGTGCTCTGGCTGCCGGCGAGATGAATATAGAGCGGGACGCTCATGCCGTCCTGCAGCGCCTGGCTGAAGGCCTGCGGAATAATCACCCCGCCAATCTGCTGCGCGCCTGCGGCAGCAGCGCTGACGTCGGGCTGAACGAACAAAAAGATCATGCCGAAGGCAAGTCGCGTTTTCAGTCCTGGGGTAATCCATCGTTGAGGCATCGTCGTTATCCATCTGCACAGCTGTCTATTTCACGGGAACAAACTGCTCACCCTGCCAAAGCGCCACCCGTCCTTTTTTATCCGCCGTGTCCACGCGCGTAAAACGGCGCGATTTACCCGGCATCAGGTAGTAATTTTCTTTACACTCCTTACCATCGGCGGCCTTCAGACAGGGGCCGTAGGCGAGGATCCGCAGCGTCGCATTCCCGGTGTTAGTCAGAGAGCCGTTGGCGTACTGAAAGCGATAGTTCACCTGCCGGGGCGCCACCACCAGGATGGTGCCGATGCGGGCGGAAGCAGTGGCCACCGCGCTGCGGTTGGCGTTATCGCGTTGGGCATCGCTGAGCGCCTGATCGAACCAGACAATGCGATAGTAGCGCTCTTTGTCATCCGCCGGGCCTTTGTAGAAGAAGCGGATCACATCGCTGGCCTGGGCGGGTAGCAGCAGGCTGGCGGGAGTGAGCAATACCTCATCCGGTTTGTCCATCGGGATAACCTGCCCGCCGTCCAGCGGGGAAGAGAGCCGTTCGAGATGGATATTGATCAGTCGACCGCTGTCTGTGCTGTTCTTGATCGTTTTGCTCAGCGTGCTGCTGCCGCTGTTCATAAAGGATGAAATATCGCCGACATCCAGCGCCTGCGCCGGCGACACCCCGGCAAGCAGCAGCCCGAGGGCCAGAAGGTGCTTTTTCATAACAATTCCGTCCGTGAAAAAAGCAGGGGGGATCCCCCTGCTGGTGCATCAGAAGGATCAGCTGGTCCAGGTGGCGTCGAACTGTACGCTGACGTCGCCGCTCCAGATCCCTTCCGGCAGAGTGCTGTAATCGGTCACGGCGGTGGTGCCGTTGGTGGTGCCGCTGATGATGGAGAAAGTGAAACCATCCTGCGCTGTGGTACGGCCGCTGGCGTTGTAGCCATTAGCCAGCGCGCTGAGGTTGCCGCCCATAATATTGTTGGCGGTATCGATCATCACGGTATCGCCAGTTTTTTCCACCGCGGCGCCGTTATAATCCACGCCCACGCTCAGCGTGGAGCCGGAGGTATCCAGTTGGGTTAAGGTGTTGGTGATAAGACGCGAGGTCAGCTTAAAGGCGGTCGCCGTTGTGTCCCCCTCAATCGCCACGTCAAACAGACCTTTCTGCGAGTTAAAGCCTTTAATGCCTTCGGCGTACTGGAACGCCAGGCTGCCGAGCGGGGTCACAACCAGCTTGCTGGTGGTGTCTTTTTTAGCGGTCGCAGACCAGGTCGCTACAGCCTGAGCCGTTACGTCAGCAGCCTGCGCCACGCCCATACCGGTAAACGCCGTTACCAGAGCTATTGCCAGAACCTTTTTTTTCATCGCTTTTTCATCCTGAGTTGAATTAAGGACATGATGTCCCGGTGAACCATTTAAAAAACAGAATTGCCTGGGTGTTACTGAACTAACTTATATATTTTGGAATACAGTTTGGCCTCAGCATTACGCCGATGGGTATACACTGTCTTCACGCTACAATTTTCAATTCTGGCGATCGATTTCGGCTGCATGCCCTGGGCGGTCATGCGGATAATTTTCATTTCCCGATCTGTAATTTTATCTTTCTTAATATCTTTGCGGAGAAACCTGCCATTAATTACATAGGCCAGTTCTTTTCGAATATCGCGACTCAGACCAACATATACCACCCCGCGAATATCGCTATTGTAATACCAGTAGTTCGCTAAGGCCTCTGATTTCCTGGCCGCAATCAATACGACCTGTTTCCCCTTTACCGCGGATAGCCATTCGCTGTCGCGCCTGATAAATTCGTTTAATGAAGCCGTATTGAGATTGATAAACACAAAATCTTTTCTGATTTTCTCCAGTGAGAGATAAATTAATTCGTCGATGTCTACAATCAGTTCGGACAGTCCTTTATAGAAATAGGAGTCATCGGCAGACCAAATATACTTATCGGAACAGCTTTTATATTCCATATAGTTTTTAACCTCATAGTCCTTGAAGTAATCATTTTTACAACGTCACTGCTTGCCAGGCCTATAAAGTTTACTGGCGTATTCGTTTCCTTTAATAAATCGCCATTAAATAAGACACGCATTACTTATCAATATTGGATAAGCGGGGGATTAAACTATAATTATTTTCTGCTTGGCGTTGAATTTAAGTTTTTTCCTATGGAGTGTCAACATGCGGAAAGGCAATGAATTTCGCGCCCAGGTCAATATTTACAAAAACTGAAAATATCAAATTTTTGAGCGCCAGAAAAAGACATTTATTTTCATAAGGTTATTGGTAATATAACCGTCAATTCTTATCTGCGCTTTATATTATCCAGGATCTTCGCCCTATTATGTTAGGAATATTCTTAATGGAACTCTTGAATGGCTTATCAAATAAACCGGATTTAGCACAAAAGAAAGGATATAAATCTACAAATAAACAAAAACCAGGATGATTCACCAACACATAAGACTCATGAATAGATTAACCTGCCGCACAAAATAGTTATGTATATGTTAATACATGCGGGATGTTGAATGCTAAACAAAGGCAGACGCATTATCTATTCGATTAAACGGTCTTCTTCATCAAGATTAAGCGAAGATTGCCGAAGGCTGCCTACGCCTACGAACCGGTCTGTCTCCGCGCCCTCCAAAGCATAGCGGCTTTTCGGCGCTTCGCCAGCCGCCAGCATGCCGCACGCGTTGAGCCGCTGGCCGTCGCTCTTTCACGCCAGTTCACGCTTTGTTCGCAATACCGTCATCGAAATTTCATATAAAGACCTATTAATAGTGGCCAGTTAATGACGAACCTGGACACTCTTATGAACAGCTCTCTTGCCGCGGTGGCCGAAACTGATTTCCAGCCGTTCACCGATCTCGCTGCCGGCCGGCAGCGGAAGGTCTTAAGCGTGCGTAATCTGAGTAAAGCTTATCAAGCCCAGCACAAAGTGCTGGACGGCATCAGCTTTGATCTGCACGCCGGGGAAATGGTCGGGGTCATTGGCCGCTCCGGCGCCGGTAAATCGACGCTCCTGCATGTCCTCAACGGCACCCACAGCGCCAGCGGCGGAGAAATTCTTAGCTACCCGGAAGTCGGTACCCCGCACGATGTCTCACAGCTGAAAGGCCGCGCGCTCAATGCCTGGCGTAGCCACTGCGGAATGATTTTTCAGGACTTCTGCCTGGTGCCGCGCCTCGACGTGCTCACCAACGTCCTGCTGGGCCGCCTCAGCCAGACTTCAACCCTGAAATCGCTGTTTAAAATCTTTCCCGCAGCCGACCGGGCGCGCGCCATTGCGCTGCTTGAGTGGATGAACATGCTGCCGCACGCGCTGCAGCGGGCGGAGAACCTCTCCGGCGGGCAGATGCAGCGGGTGGCGATCTGCCGGGCGCTGATGCAAAACCCCGGGATCCTGCTGGCCGACGAGCCTGTCGCCTCGCTGGATCCGAAAAACACTCAGCGCATCATGGATGTGCTGCGCGAGATTAGCGAGCAGGGTATCAGCGTGATGGTAAACCTGCATTCGGTAGAGCTGGTCAGGGCCTACTGCACCCGGGTTATCGGCGTCGCCAGCGGCCAGCTTATTTTTGACGATCACCCCTCCCGGCTGACGCAGGATGTGCTGCAGCGGCTGTACGGCGATGAAGTTAGCCAATTGCATTAATTTCACTCACACGGGCAACATAATGAAAAAATATATGACTGGCGCAGTTCGTTTATCCGCAATGGTCGCGGGCATGATGATGGCATGGCAGGCAGCGGCGGCGCAGCCGAAAGAGCTCAATCTGGGCATTCTTGGCGGCCAGAACGCCACCCAGCAAATCGGCGATAACCAGTGCGTGAAGGCCTTCCTCGATAAAGAGCTGAACGTGGATACCAAACTGCGCAACTCTTCCGACTATTCCGGGGTGATCCAGGGCCTGCTGGGGGGCAAAGTCGACGTGGTGCTGAGCATGTCCCCCTCCTCCTACGCCTCGGTTTATCTCAATAATCCGAAAGCGGTGGATATCGTCGGCATCGCCGTGGACGACAAAGATCAGTCTCGCGGCTATCACTCAGTGGTGATCGTCAAAGCCGACTCCCCCTACAAAACGCTGGACGATTTAAAAGGCAAAGCCTTCGGCTTCGCCGATCCGGATTCCACTTCCGGGTATCTGATCCCTAACCATGCGTTTAAAGAAAAATTTGGCGGTAACGCCGACAACAAATACAACAACACCTTCTCCAGCGTCACCTTCTCCGGCGGCCATGAGCAGGACATCCTCGGCGTGCTGAATGGCCAGTTCGCGGGCGCGGTCACGTGGGCCTCGATGGTTGGCGATTACAACACCGGCTACACTACCGGCGCGTTCAACCGCCTGATTCGCATGGATCATCCGGATCTGATGAAGCAGATCCGCATTATCTGGCAATCGCCGCTGATCCCGAACGGTCCGATCCTGGTGAGCAATGCGCTGCCGGCGGACTTTAAGGCGAAGGTCGTGGCGGCAGTGAAAAAGCTGGACACCGAGGATCACGCCTGCTTTATCAAAGCGATGGGCGGTACTCAGCACATCGGCCCGGGCAGCGTGGCTGACTTCCAGCAGATTATTGATATGAAACGCGAGCTGGTGAGCGCTCGTTAATCCTGCCTCAACGCCGCCTGCTTGCCCCAGGGTAAGCGGCGGCGCTACGTTGAAGATCCCCGACGCATGAAGACGACCCACACCGAATTTGAACGCTATTACCAGCAGGTACGCTCGCGGCAAAAGCGCGATGCCGTCTGCTGGTCGCTGCTGCTGCTGGCGCTCTATTTTGCCGCCGGCAGCGCCGCGGAATTTAATCTGCTGACTATCTGGCACTCGCTGCCCCACTTCTTTGACTATATGGCAGAGACCATTCCGCCCCTGAGCGCCGGCAACCTGTTCGCCGATGTGCAGACCAAAGGGTCGCTGGCCTGGTGGGGCTATCGCCTGCCGATCCAGCTGCCGCTGATCTGGGAAACCCTGCAGCTGGCGCTGGCCTCGACCCTGGTGGCGGTCGCCATCGCCACGGTTTTCGCGTTTCTTGCCGCCAATAACGCCTGGTCCCCGGCGCCGGTGCGCTTTGCCATTCGCGTGCTGGTGGCGTTTTTACGCACCATGCCCGAGCTGGCGTGGGCGGTGATCTTTGTGATGGCGTTCGGCATCGGCGCGATCCCGGGCTTTCTGGCGCTGATGCTGCATACCGTCGGCAGCCTGACCAAACTGTTCTACGAGGCGGTGGAAAGCGCGCAAAACAAACCGGTACGCGGCCTGGCGGCCTGCGGCGCGTCCCCGCTGCAGAAAATTCGCTTCGCCCTGTGGCCGCAGGTGAAACCGCTGTTTCTCTCCTACGGCTTTATGCGGCTTGAAATCAACTTCCGCTCGTCGACCATTCTCGGGCTGGTGGGCGCGGGCGGCATCGGCCAGGAGCTGATGACCAACATCAAGCTCGACCGCTACGATCAGGTGAGCATCACCCTGCTGCTGATCATTCTGGTGGTGTCGGCGCTGGACATGCTGTCCGGTCGTCTGCGCCTGTGGGTACTGGAGGGGAAAAAATGAGCGTCTGGCACATGCAACCGGATATCGCCGCCAGCCGGCGGCAACATAAGCAGCTCTATCAGGTCCAGGGGCGCTACCTGCGCTACGTCGGGCTGGTGGCGCTGGCCTGCCTGCTCTATTACGTCTGGTTTTTTCTGCAGTTCGGCGTCAGCGGCGAACAGCTGACCACCGGCCTGCAGCAGATTGGCCGCTACCTGGCGCGGATGTTCGTCTGGCACGACTTCTGGAACTGGCCGTTCGGCTATTACTTTACGCAAATCGGCGTCACCCTGGCCATCGTCTTCGCCGGGACGCTGACCGCCACGGTGTTGGCGCTGCTGCTCTCCTTCTTCGCCGCCCGCAACATCATGCGCGGCGTGGTGCTGGGGACCCTCGCCCTGCTGATGCGCCGCCTGTTTGATGTGCTGCGCGGGATCGACATGGCTATCTGGGGGCTGATTTTCGTGCGTGCGGTCGGCCTCGGGCCGCTGGCAGGGGTGCTGGCGATCATCATGCAGGACACCGGCCTGCTGGGACGGCTGTACGCGGAAGGACACGAAGCCGTGGACCGATCTCCCGGGCGCGGGCTGACCGCCGTGGGCGCGAATGGCCTGCAAAAGCATCGCTTTGGCATTTTTACCCAGTCGTTCCCGACCTTCCTCGCGCTGAGCCTGTATCAGATTGAATCCAACACCCGCTCCGCGGCGGTGCTGGGCTTCGTCGGCGCCGGCGGTATCGGGCTTATCTATGCCGAGAATATGCGTCTGTGGAACTGGGATGTGGTGATGTTTATCACCCTGCTGCTGGTGGCGGTGGTAATGATCATGGACACCCTTTCCGCCTGGCTGCGCCGTCGCTATATCGGCGGCGCCGTGGTGCCGCTGTATCAGGGCGGACGCTAGCGCGCCTTTGCGCCGGATGGCGGCTTCGTCTTGTCCGGCCTACTCGTCCGGCTCTGACTGTCTCCAGGCCCGGCAAGCAACGGCGCCGCCGGGCGATGGCATCAGGCACGGAGCTGCGTTTATGCCGGGTGGCGGCTACGCCTTACCCGGCCTACAACCCCAAATCACCGCTGGCGCAGGGGCTGCTGAAACTGCCGGTGCTGGCGGCCTCAACATCGCTGAGACGTTCCCGGAAGGCCGGGGCAGCCCGCATGGATGCGGGCTGAGGGCCGTGT
>NZ_MJDM01000003.1:0-112278 GCF_008452795.1 Klebsiella sp. AqSCr | reverse complement strand
ATCGCTGAGACGTTCCCGGCAGGCCGGGGCAGCCCGCATGGATGCGGGCTGAGGGCCGTGTTTTGCAAGGACGCTGCCTCGGCCCGACCCGAAGCCTGCAGGGATAAGTCGAAGGCACCGCGCAGCGGCGATGTTGCTGGCCGGAGCCCGGGGGTACAGGGGGCGGCGGCGACTGGCCGCCCCCTGTGCGCTCCCTGCGCCATGAGTGACATAACGCAGAAGGCGTATCGGGAGCGCAATGTGTGCTGAAGTCGTAGATCACATACAGGACTTCCCGACAGTGCTTTCCCTCCCCTACTCCCGGAGGGAAAGGGAACCGTCCAGCAGCGCCGGCCGGGCAATACCCGAAGATGGCACATTGCCAGCCATCTGATTCCCTGTGATTAATGTTGGTCCAGCCACGCCAACGCCTGCTCGCCCGCCTCGTCCATCGGCAGGTAGACCAACAGGCGCGAGCCGTTGCGCGGCGCCGAATACCAGTACATCTGCTGCAGGCTGAATCGCCCGAGCTGCGGGTGGTTAAAATGTTTAATCTGGTTTTCCACGCCGCGCACCTCGTAGCGCTGATGCCACAGCGCTTCAAACTCCGACGAGGCGGCGAAAAAGCGCGCCAGTTTGTTTTCCCACGCCGGATCGCCGCGGTGCTCGGCCATCGCGGCGCGGAAATAGGAGACGAAGGTCGGCAGCACATCGCGATTTTCGATCCGGCTGCGCCAGGTCTCATGGGTCAGATAGAGATAAATGCAGTTGCGATCTTCTTCCGGGAGGGTGGCGAAATCGATGCCCATCAGGCGGCAGAAGCTGTCGTTCCACGCCACAATATCAAAGTTCGGTTTCTGAATGCTGGCCGGCTGCGGCATCAGGCTGTCCAGCATCCGGCGGGTCCCTGGGCTGATGCCTTCGCACACCGTCACCTGGGTGGCTTCCGGCGGGGTCAGCCCGGCGAGCACGAACAGATGCCGGGTCTCCAGCGGACTGCACTGCAGGGCATTCGCCACCCCCACCAGCACCGCCTCCGACGGATTCACCTCCCGCCCCTGCTCCAGCCAGGTGTACCAGGTAACGCCGACGTCGGCGAGCATCGCCACCTCTTCCCGGCGCAGACCCGGCGTGCGCCGGCGGCCCACCCGGGGCAACCCCAGGCGCTGCGGATCGAGGCTTTCACGGCGGGCGCGCAGAAAGGCCCCCAGCTGTTTGCGTCGATCGTCCGGCACGGCGATCGTCGACTCCCGTTGCGGCATCGTGGTCATCACCCCTCCAGCATAGTAGTGCCAATACCAGTATAGACAGGAACTGGTACCCGTTTAATTTATCGGTAATGCTACGTCGGTCTGCTGAATGACGCAATGGAGAATCCCATGAATACGTCTGCTGTTTCACCCGGCCGCGCCGGTCTGTTGCTGCTGCTGAGCGGCCAGATGCTGCCGCTTATTGATACCTCGATCACCAATGTGGCGCTGGACGCCATCACCCACACCCTGGCGGCCAGCGCCACGCAGCTGGAGCTTATCGTCGCGCTGTACGGCGTCGCCTTTGCCGTCTGCCTGGCGATGGGCAGTAAGCTTGGCGATAACTATGGCCGCCGGCGCCTGTTTATGTGGGGCGTCGCCCTCTTTGGCATCGCTTCCCTGCTGTGCGGGATGGCGAACAGCATCGGCGCCCTGCTGGCGGCCCGCACCCTGCAGGGCGCCGGGGCGGCGCTGATTGTGCCGCAGATCCTCGCGACCCTGCACGTCACCCTCAAAGGCCCCGCCCACGCCCGGGCCATCAGCCTGTATGGCGGGATCGGCGGGATCGCCTTTATCGTCGGTCAGATGGGCGGCGGCTGGCTGGTGTCGGCGGACATCGCCGGGCTGGGCTGGCGCAACGCCTTTTTTATCAATGTGCCGATCTGCCTGCTGGTGCTGGCTCTGAGCCGCCGCTATGTGCCGGAAACCCGTCGCGAGACGCCGTCGCGGATTGACTGGCAGGGTACGCTGTACCTCGCGCTGATCCTCTGCTGCCTGCTGTTCCCGATGGCCCTCGGTCCGGAGCTGCACTGGCCGCTGTGGCTGCAGCTGATGCTGGTGGCGGTCCTGCCGCTGCTGTTCGCCATGCGTCAGAGCGCCCTGCGCCAGCAGCAGCGTGGCGACCATCCTCTGCTGCCGCCGCGTCTGCTGCAGTTGACCAGCATCCGCTTCGGGATGGCCATCGCCCTGCTGTTTTTCAGCGCCTGGTCCGGCTTTATGTTCTGCATGGCGCTGACCATGCAGGAGGGACTGGGGATGGCGCCGTGGCAGTCCGGCAATAGCTTTATCGCCCTCGGCGTGGCCTATTTTATTTCGGCGCTGTATGCCCCGCGGCTTATCGCCCGCTACAGCATGGGGCGGATCCTGCTGACCGGTCTGGCGGTGCAGATCGCCGGACTCCTGCTGCTGTGCGCCACCTTCTCCCGCTTCGGCGTCGCCACCAACACCCTGACGCTGGTTCCCGCCACGGCGCTGATCGGCTATGGCCAGGCGCTGATCGTCAACAGCTTTTATCGGATTGGTATGCGCGATATCAGCGCCAGCGACGCCGGGGCCGGGAGCGCAATCCTCAGCACCCTGCAGCAGGCGACCCTCGGTCTCGGACCGGCTATCCTTGGTTCGCTGTTCCTGGCGCTGGCCCGTCGCGGCGGCGGCAACTATCCGCAGGCGCTGATTGATTTTCTGCTGGTCGAGGTGGCCATGATGCTGTTGCTGGGGGCCATCGCGCTGTGGCTACGCCATCATCTCAACCGACAGCCGGCGACGGTGGCCTCGTAATACCGGCGGCGGTAATTTGCATAATAGCTATCCAGCGGTCATCATACCCGCTGGATATTCAGGAGACGTTATGCAGGAATTAATATCGCAAATTGCCGCCTTAGGAATCGAAATAACCCCCACCCGCTCGCTGATGATTATCTTCGGCATTATCTTGTTCACCGCCGTGGTCGTGCATCTGATATTGCACAAAGTGGTCCTGCGCGCATTTGAAAAACGGGCGCTGGCCAGCAGCCATCTGTGGCTGCAAATCATCACGCAGAATAAACTCTTTCACCGACTGGCCTTTACCCTGCAGGGGATCATCGTCAATGTGCAGGCGGTGCTGTGGCTGCAAAAAGGCAGCGAGGCCGCGGAAATATTAATCACCGTGGCTCAGCTATGGGTGATGATATATGCCATGCTGTCCTTCTTCTCGCTGCTGGATGTCATTTTAAAGCTGGCGCAGAAATTTCCCGCCGCCTCACAGCTGCCGCTGAAGGGCATATTCCAGGGAATTAAGCTGGTGACGGCGATTATTATCGGCATTCTGATTATTTCGCTACTGATAGGCCAGTCGCCAGCGATCCTGATTAGCGGGCTCGGCGCCATGGCCGCGGTGCTGATGCTGGTGTTTAAAGATCCGATCCTCGGTCTGGTGGCCGGTATCCAGCTCTCTGCCAACGATATGCTCAAGCTTGGCGACTGGCTGGAGATGCCGAAGTACGGCGCCGACGGCGCGGTGATCGATATCGGCCTCACCACGGTCAAGGTGCGCAACTGGGACAATACCATCACCACCATTCCGACCTGGTCGCTGGTCTCTGACTCGTTTAAAAACTGGAGCGGCATGTCGGCCTCCGGCGGCCGCCGCATCAAACGCAGCCTTAACATCGACACCACCAGCATTCATTTTCTTGATGAACAGGAGCAGCAGCGCCTGATCCGGGCGAAATTACTCAAACCCTATATGGATTCACGCCACGAGGAGATTAGCGCCTGGAACCAGCAGTACGCCGGGGAGCAATCGATCCTCAACGAGCGGCGGATGACCAATGTCGGCACCTTCCGCGCCTATCTGCAGGAGTATTTACGCCATCATCCGCGCATCCGCCAGGATATGACCCTGATGGTGCGCCAGCTGGCGCCGGATGCCAACGGCTTGCCGATCGAGATCTACTGCTTCACCAACACCGTGGTATGGGCGGAATATGAGGGGATCCAGGCGGATATTTTCGACCATGTCTTCGCTGTGGTGGATGAGTTTGGCTTACGCATTCATCAAACGCCCACCGGCAACGATATTCGCGCGCTGACCGGCGCCTTCTCCCGCTGATCCTCAGACGCTGGCGCGGTCTATCACGCGCCAGTCCATCATCACCCGCTCGACGGCAGCGTCGGGATCGTCGATGCGTTTCATCAGTAGAGACACCGCCGTACGGCCGATCGCCCGGGAGGGCTGTTCGACGGTGGTCAGCTGCGGGGAGACCACTTCCGCCAGCTCGGTGCCATCGAAGCCGATCACCGCGATATCTTCCGGCACCCGCAGTCCGGCCTGGGCGATAGCCCGCAGCGCCCCGGCGGCGAGGGAGTCCGAAACGGCAAACACCGCATCGGGCTTCTCGTCTTGCGACAGCAGTTGCTCCATCGCCCGTTTACCGGCCGCCGCGCTAAGATCCTGCGCGTAGGTCACCTGCTGATACGCCAGACCGTGCACGTGCAGCACGCTTTTATAGCCGCGCTCGCGCAGACGGGCATAGCGATAGCTGAGGTCGTGATTAATGAGCGCGATGCGGCGGCGGCCGCTATCGGCCAACCGGGATACCGCCCCCTGAGCCGCCTCAACGTCGTTAATCCCGACGCAGGAGATGCTGCCGGTGTCGGCATACTCCGCGCACTGCACCCAGGGCGCGTCGCCAATCATGGTGGTCAGTTCCGGCAGGCTGGAGAGCGCGTTCATGGTAATAATGCCGTCGACCATTTTGCCGGAGAGCAGCTGCAGGCCCGAGGTCGAGCGGGCCAGATCCGACCCGGAGTTACACAGCAGAATGCGATAGCCATTCTTCTCCGCCTCTTCTTCTATCCCCTTCACCACCTCGGCGCAAAAGGGGTTAGCGATATTGGAGACCATCACCAGGATCATATTGCTGCGGGCGGTTCGCAGCTGACGCGCCAGCAGGTTCGGCTGATAGTTGCTCTCTTTGATCGCCTGCAGTACGCGCTCACGGTTTTTGGCTTTTACCGTATCGCTGTTGTTCAGCACCCGCGACACCGTGGCCACCGAGACGCCGGCCAGACGAGCAATTTTCTGAATAGACATAAACCCTGCACTTCCTGCGATAGAGGTGGATCCTGCAGGCTATCATAAATGACCTCTGATTGGCCTGCCAGCCTGGCGCGAAAGCGCGGGAACGCGCGAGAAAACTATTAATAATCAGGGCTTCTCTCCCGCCCCGTTAACGCGCATCCTTTTGCCGTTTCATATTCTCATTAGCGCAGGAGGCGCAACAGACCGCCTGCGCCCCATTTTTTCTTTTATGATTAAGGATGATATCTCCATGAGGCTCTCCACCGCGATTCTCGCCCTCAGCTGTGCCCTGGCAACGATCACCGGCTGCACCTCGTCAAAATCGTCACCGGAACGCCATGCCTACGCCTTCGTCGCCCACCGCTCCGATTTTGTCGGCGGCAATTTCACCGTCAACCGCCAGGAAAATTACCGTTTAAACCTGCCGACCTTTACGGCGATGTATGCCCGCGGACAGCAGGATAAAGCCGCTGGCATGAGCGAAAGCGATGCCCGCCGCACCGCGGAAGCCATCAAACAGCAGGCGGCGCAGGGCACCCGCACCGAGCACGCCTTCACCGGCAATGCCAGCGACAAATGGGATAATGCGATGGAAAATAAAGATGCCGTCCTGTTCGGCAACGAGCTCTCCGGTGCCTATCTCGACGGCTATCTTGGGGTGAAATAATCCTGCGCCCCACCTGCGCTCAGCGTTCGACGCTGACCCAGCGCTGCTGCTGATGGCTTTTGACGATCGCCTCGATGATGTACATCACATCGGCGCCGTCGTCGAAAGCGGCGAAGCGCCGGGCCCCGGCCGCCGGCATCTTCCCGGCGCGCACCGCCTGATAAAAATGCCCCATCATATTCTTAAAGGCGTCCGGCCAGCCCTCAATGTGGCCGCCGGGGTAATGGGCGCTGTCAGCGATTTCCGGCCGCAGCAGGCTCGGGTCATCGCTGAGCAGGCGATCCGGCTGCTCGCGGTGGCCGATCCACAGCCGCTGGGGCACTTCCTGATCCCAGGCCAGAGAACAGAGGCTGCCGTTAATCTCCACCGCCAGACGGTTTTTCCGCCCGGCGCTCACCTGAGAGACCATAAAGCTGCCCTTGCTGCCATCGTCAAAACGCAACAGCACCGAGCCAAAGTCCTCGGTATCGACAGGCCGCGTTTCATATGCCTGCGCCTCGTGAACGGCGCTGAAGGTCGCTTTGCCATTGACCGGCGCTTTACGCGTTGGCCAGACGATAGACAGATCCGCCATCACCTCGACAATCCGCCGACCGGTCATAAACTGCACGGTATCGCACCAGTGGGAGCCGATGTCGGCCACCGTCCGCGACGCGCCGCCCTGCGCCGAATCGACCCGCCAGTTGTAGTCGGTCTCCAGCAGCATCCAGTCCTGTAAATAGCTGCCGTGGGCCGCGAAGATTCTGCCGACCTCGCCATGGCGGATCATCGCCGCCGCCTGCTGGACCATAGCGAACTGGCGGTAGACGAAGCTGACGCC
Organism: Klebsiella sp. AqSCr; assembly: GCF_008452795.1. Classification (NCBI taxonomy): domain Bacteria; kingdom Pseudomonadati; phylum Pseudomonadota; class Gammaproteobacteria; order Enterobacterales; family Enterobacteriaceae; genus Klebsiella; species Klebsiella sp. AqSCr. The sequence continues at coordinate 105,718 of NZ_MJDM01000003.1, read as the reverse complement.
ATGCACCACGCCGGCCCGGGCGGCAAGCGCCACCAGCTTCCGCGCCTCCTCCGCCGTCATACACAGCGGTTTTTCGGAGAAGACGTGCAGCCCGGCGGCGAGGATCTGCCGGTTAATCTGGGCATGTAGATGGTTGGGCGTGCAGTTATGCACCACCTGCAGCCCCGGATGGGCCAGCAGCGCCTCCACGCTGTCGTAGGCATGGGCAATGTTCAGCGCTCGCGCCTTGCGCTGCGCCGCCTCAAGGCGGCTGTCGCACAGCGCCACCACCTCGACATCTCCCAGCCGCCGCAGCGCCTCCAGATGCGCCGGGCCGATAAACCCTGCCCCGATAATCGCGACCTGAATCATGTTATTCCCTCCCGCCGGCGGCAAAGTCATCGAAGGCCCGTCCGGCAACGGGAATGATATGGCGGCGGATAAACTCGCTGCCCTCGCGCGCGCCGGTCTCACTATCCTTCAGGCAGCACTCCCACTCCAGCACCGCCCAGCCGGCAAAATCATATTCGGTCAGCTTACTGAACACCCCTTTGAAGTCGATCTGTCCGTCGCCGGGAGAGCGGAAACGCCCGGCCCGCTGCTGCCAGGGCTGGTATCCACCGTAGACGCCATTGCGCCCGTTGCGGCGAAATTCGGCGTCCTTGACGTGAAACGCTTTAATACGCGCATGATAGATATCGATATAGGTCAGGTAGTCCATCTGCTGCAGATGCAGGTGGCTCGGGTCATAGAGCATATTGCAGCGCGGATGGTTATCCACCAGCGTAAGAAAACGCTCAAAGGTCACGCCATCGTGCAGGTCTTCGCCGGGATGGATCTCATAGCAGACATCGACTCCCTGCTCGTCGAATAGGTCCAGCAGCGGCCGCCAGCGCCGGGCCAGCTCGGCAAAGGCCTCATCCAGAAGCGGCTGATTGTGCGGCGGCCACGGATAAAAAAAGGGCCATGCCAGCGCCCCGGAAAAGGTCGCGTGCGCCTGCAGCCCCAGGCGGCCGGAGGCTACCGCCGCCTGGTGCACTTTCTCCACCGCCCAGCGCTGGCGCGCCTGCGGATCGCCATGCAGCGCCGCCGGGGCAAAGGCGTCTAACGCCGCGTCATACGCTGGATGCACCGCCACCAGCTGTCCTTCAAGGTGAGTGGACAGCTCGCTGATCACCAGCCCATGCTCCGCCAGGATGCCGCTGACCTCGTCGCAGTAGGTCTGGCTCGCCGCCGCCCGCTCGACATCAAAAATCGCCGGGTGGTTGCAGGGGATCTGCAATGCCTTGTACCCCAGGCCGGCGGCCCACTGCGCTATCCCCGCCAGGGTGTTGAACGGCGCCTGGGGCCCGATAAACTGCGCCAGAAAAATGCCCGGTCCCTTAATCGTTTTCATACCCCCTCCTGAAAAATTAGTGCGGCTCTTTCTCGTTGTACTGGAAAGAGAAAAGGAAAATCAGCGCGATAACCGCGGCGGCCACCGCCGGGATCCACCAGAAGGTCACCCAGGCCTGAGGCACGCTCTGGCCGGCCACCAGATGGTTATACAGCGCGCCGGAGATCTGCGAGCCCAGCAGCATGCCGATCCCGTAGGTGAACATCACAATCATGCTCTGCGCCTGGCCTTTTACCTTCTCGCCCGCCACGCGGTCGGTGTAGATAAAGCCAACGACAAAGAAAAAGTCATAGCACACGCCGTGCAGCAAAATGCCCAGATAGAGCAGGAAGCGCCCCTCCTCGCTGACTCCGAGAGCGAAAAAGGCGTAGCGGACGAACCACGCCGCCATGCCGATGAGCAGCATGTATTTCACCCCGAGGCGACGGAACAGCAACGGGATCACCAGCATAAAGACGATCTCTGACATCTGACCGAACGACATCGCGGTGCTGACATCTTTGACGCCGGCATCCGCCAGATACGACGCGGTATAGGCGTAATAGGTGCCTAACGGCACGGAAATTAAGGTGGCGCAGAGGGAGAAAATCAGGAAATGGCGGGTTTTCAGCAGCGCGAAGGCGTCCGCGCACAGCAGGTCGCGAAACTGAACCGGCATGCCTTTGGCCGGCGCCGGGGTGTGCGGCAGCGTCAGGCTGTAGAGCGCCAGCGCGACCGAACAGAGCGCCGCCAGCGTGAAGATGCCGGTGGTATCAGAGATACCGGTCACCCCGATGCAGATCCCGGCGATAATCCAGCCGATGGTGCCGAACACGCGGACCACCGGGAAGGTTTTATCGACATTGGCCAGGCTGTGGAAGGCGATATTGTTGGTCAGCGCCAGGGTCGGCATATAGCACAGCGTATAGCCGAACAGCAGGCCAATCAGCAGGGCGCCGTTCTGCGCCACCAGCGCCTGCGGGACAAACCACAGGATCGCCGCCCCGGCCAGGTGCATCACCGCCATCACCTTCTGCGAGGCGAAAAAGCGATCCACCAGCATCCCCAGCACAAAGGGAGACAAGATGGAGGCGATCGGCCCGGCGGAGAACGCATCGCCGATCAGCAATGACATCTCATAGCGGGTCATCACCAGCCCCAGGGTCACCGACCAGCTGCCCCAGATAAAAAACTGCATAAACATCATTAACGACAGCCGCGGCACCAGAAAACGGTGGCTCACGCGGACACTTTCCCGACCTTCTGTTGTTGTGACCATGTTGCTCGCCCTCAGAAAAGTAATCGATTACAAAACCACTCAAAACAAAAGTAATCGATTACAAAAAGAAGATCGCCAGGCAAATGCGCCGCCTGCGAAGAGGATCACAATAAAAAGGCAGGCAGCCCCGCCGGACGGCGGGGCATCTCGCTTACGCCGGGCGGCGCAACAGTTTGAAGGCGATAAACAGGAACAGGATCCACACCGGCAGCAGGATCGCCGACAGACGCATGCCGTCGATAGTGCACATCAGCGCCAGGATCAGCCCAAGGAAAGCAATACAGAAGTAGTTGCTGGCGGGCGCCAGCAGCGCTTTGAACTTCGATTCGCGCCCTTTGCGGCGCTGGGCGGCGCGGAACTTCAGGTGCGCCATACAGATCATGATCCAGTTCAGCAACAACGTCGCCACCACCAGGGCCATCAGCAGCCCCAGCGCTTCATGCGGCAGCAGGTAGTTCAGCACCACCACCAGCGAAGTGATAATCCCGGAGAGCAGCAGGGAGTTCACCGGCACGCCGCGCTTGCTGACGCGGGCGAGAAATTTCGGTGCATTACCCTGCACCGACAGGCCGAACAGCATCCGGCTGTTGGAGTACACGCCGCTGTTATACACCGACAGCGAGGCCACCAGAATGACGAAGTTCAGCGCGGAGGCCACCAGGTTGCTGTCCAGATTATGGAAAATCATCACAAACGGGCTGCTGTCGGATTTGATCTCCACCCACGGGTAGAGCGCCAGCAGCACCACCAGCGAACCGATATAGAACAGCAGGATACGATAGACCACCTGATTGACTGCTTTGGGAATGCTCTTTTCCGGATTTTGCGCTTCGGCGGCGGTGATGCCGATAAGCTCCAGCCCGCCGAAGGAGAACATGATCACCGCCAGCGACAGAATAAGTCCGTGCCAGCCGGTGGCGAGGAAGCCGCCGTGTTTCCACAGGTTGTCGAACCCGGCGTTGCTACCGCCGTGGCCGCCAAACAGCATCCACAGGCCAAAGGCAATCATGCCGATAATCGCCAGCACTTTTATCAGCGCGAACCAGAACTCGGCTTCACCATACAGTCGCACGTTGACCAGGTTGACGGCGTTAATAATGAGGAAGAAGGCCGCCGCCCAGACCCAGGTGGGGACGTCGGGCAGCCAGTACTGCATGTAGATCCCGGCGGCGGTCAGCTCCGCCATCCCCACCAGCACGAACATCACCCAGTAGTTCCAGCCGGACAGGAAGCCGGCGAACGGGCCCCAGTATTTGTAGGCAAAATGGGCAAAGGAGCCGGATACCGGCTCTTCCACCACCATTTCGCCCAGCTGGCGCATGATCAGAAAAGCGACAATCCCGGCCACGGCGTAGCCCAGTAAGACCGCCGGACCGGCCATCTGGATAGCGGGACCAATGCCGAGAAACAGGCCGGTGCCAATGGCGCCGCCAAGGGCGATAAGTTGAATGTGTCGGTTCTGTAAACCGCGATGAAGCGTCGGGCCACTTTCCGTGACGGTCTCCGACGACGTTGACGCGTCTTTCACGTCGTTCCCCTGTGTGTTTTTGTGAAGGGGCACCTTTTATCACTTAGGGGGGATTGTCGCAAGTTGCATGGGGCGAGCGTCAGCCGCCCGCCCCGCTTTTTTTAGCGTCAGAAGTCGTAGCTCATTGAGACGCGGACGGTACGCGGATCGCCTTCGAACAGATAAGTACCGGTATCGTCAATGCCAGACCAGTACTTCTCGTTGGTCACGTTGGTCACCCCGACGCGCCAGATCATTTCGTTCTGATCGGCGTTCAGACGCATACGATAGCGCAGACCTAAATCCAGGGTGGTGTAGCTATCCAGCTTTTTGGTGTTGGCCGCATCGGCATACTGCGACCCGCTATGATTGACGCGCGCGGTAGCGGTCAGGCCTTCCACCGGCTTGATGTCATATTCGGCGCCGAGCACCGCGTAGAAGTTAGCCACCCCGATGGCATCTTTACCGTCGGTTGCGCCTTCAGCGGTTTTAGTCTGTTTGGCATCCAGCCAGACGGTACTGGCGTTAAGACGCAGTCCCAGCATCGGCTCGCCAAAGACGTTCATCTCTACGCCGCGGTTACGCTGCTCGCCGTCGAGGCCGTAATTGCCAGCGGTATCGGAAATGGCGTTCGGTTTTTTAATTTCAAACAGCGCCAGCGATCCTCCGATCGTACCGTAGTCGATCTTGACGCCCACTTCGTCCTGCTTCGAGTACGCGATCCCGGTACTCTGCCCGGCATTGGCCGCCGTCGTCGGCGCCACAGAGCCCGGCTGCAGCGCTTCGGTATGGTTAGCATACAGCGACAGCTGCTCCCACGGCTTGTACACCAGGCCAAACGTCGGCATCCAGCGGCTTTGGGTATAACGCGAAGAGGTATCTTCCAGCCCGGTGGCGTTGCTGTAGTTGCGCACGACCACTTTCTGATGACGAGCGGCGGCGGTAAACAGCACTTTATCGTTAAAGAAGCCGAGGGTATCACTCAGCAGCCAGCCCTGCGTACGGCTGCGCGAGGTGACCAGCGGATCGTGGTAGTTGCCGCCAAAATAGGCGTTATCCGGCATCGCCACATCATGGTTGTCATAGATATTAGTGGTCGGGTTCCTGGCCGACATCCGCCAGGCGGTCGCATCGGTATGCACCTGCGCCGCATAGCCGAGGTTCACCTTATGCGAAATCGCGCCGGTATTGAAATCGCCGCGTACCCCGCCCATGCCGCTGATCGCGTCGATAATGCGGTTAGTATCCAGGCGGCCCACCGTCGCATCGCCGTTTTTATTCAGAAGCTTCGGCGCGCTGTAGGTACCAATTTCATGCGAATGCTGGCCGCCGAGGGCGCTGTATACCGTCCAGCTATCGGTCAGGTCATATTCTGCCTTCGCCATGCCGAACTCGCTTTCGATATCGCTATAGCCCCACTTCTGGCTGTAGTTTTTGCTGTTGTCCGGCAGCGCCGGAACGAAATCCACGCCGCTGATATTGACGCCCATCGTACCGCCGTGGAACGTTTTCTTCTGATAGCCGAAATCGAGCGAGGAGCGGAAACGGTCGCCGCGGTAATCAAGCCCCAGCGAAGCCAGCGTGGTACGGCGTTTATCATTATCAATAGCGCCTTCACCCTCGCGGTGCACCAGGTTGACCCGGGCGCCGAACTGGTTGTTGTCGCCGAAACGCCGCCCCAGGTCGAGGGTGCCGCCCACCTGAGAATCAGAGGTATAGTCGACGCCAACGCGCGCGGTCGGCAGATCTTCCGCCCGCTTCGGCTCGAGGTTAATCATCCCGCCGACGCCGCTGCTGGCCGCGCCGTTAAGCAGGCTGTTAGCCCCTTTGAAAATTTCAACGCGCTCCAGCATCTGGGTGTCCATCACCTGACGCGGCACCACGCCCGCCAGGCCGCCCATCGTCATGTCATCGCCATCGAGCTTAAACCCGCGGATTCGATAGGTCTCGGCGAAGTTGCCGTAGCCCTGTACGGCCTGCACGCCAGCGTCGTTACTGACGACATCGGCGATAGTTTTCGCCTGCTGATCCTGAATCAGCTTCGAGGTATAGCCGATGACGTTAAACGGGACGTCCATCGCTTTTTGTTCGCCAAGCATCCCCAGACGGCCGCCGTGGGCGATCTGGCCATCGAGGAATGCCGGAACCACCAGGTCGCCGCCGGATTTAAAATCGCTGGTTTCATTAGCCTCGACGATGAGGGTCTCTTCGCCAGGCTGCTTCGCGGCGGCAGCGTCCGCGGCCATCGCCGTTTGACTGGCGGCGCCGATGGCTAAGGCCAGCAGCGTTTTACGCAGCGGGAAGGATGAATAGTGCGTGGTGTGCATAATTTGCCCCATGGATGAGGATAAATGAATCAAAGGGCCCGTCGCCGGACCCGTTATTTTTATTGCGCGTTCAGGTCGATACGTACGACGCTGTCCGGGCCTTTAGTGGAGTGGTCTTTATTGAAGGGCTGTTTGACGGTGACAAACAGCGTCTGACCATCGGCGGAAAGCAGCAGGCTGTTGGGATTGGCCGGCAGCGCCCAGCTTTTCTTCAGCGTGTAGCGGCTGGCGTCAAGGCTGATGACCTTGCCGGATTCACGCTGTGAAATATAAATTTCGTGGCGTTTCTTATTGAATTGCACCGCCAGCGAATCGCCGACGTCGAGCTGTTTAAGCAGCTTGCCGCTGTGGATATCCAGCACCAGAGTGGTTTTCGCTTTCGAGTTGTCGGTCACGAACAGACGGCCGGTGTCGCTATCTTCGGCCATATTAAGCAGCAGCGCCGGCTTGTCGCCCAGCGGCTTCCAGCGCTGTTCAATGCGTTGGTTACGCGGGTTGATCACCAGAATTTCACCGCTGCCGTTAGCGGCGTACACGCGACCGGTTTGCGCGGAGTAGTGCAGGCCGGTCATCCATTTACCGGTATTTTTAATCCGCGTTTTCAGCTTCAGGGTAGTGGCGTCAACCACCCAGATTTGCGCCGGGTCGGCGACCGCGCCAACGTAGAGAGTATTATTCAGCAACAGCAGCTGACGGGCCCCATAAGGGCGACCTTTTTCATTGCGCTCGCTGAACAGCAGGCGGTTTTTTACCTTGCCGGTGGCGGTGTCGATAGCGCTGATGCCGCCGTCCAGCGAATTGCTGACATACAGCGTTTTACCCTCCGCAGAGAGCTGTAAAGCGAAGTTTTTCAGATCGGTATGCGTCAGGCCGATGGTATTGAGGGTGTGCGGATCCAGTGTGTAAACCGCCCCGCCCTGTACATTTTTAAAGCCTTCAGCGCTGGCGACGTACAGCGCATCACCCTGCGGGCTTAACGCCATCTCGTACAGCCCTTCCGCTAGCTGGCGCTGCAGCGGTTGCGCCACGTTAGGGACTGGCGAGTCGACAACCGGTTGGGAAACGGCAGAGGAATGAGGCGTCGCGCAGCCGCTTAACGCCGCGCTGATGGCCAGCGTCAACGCCGGAAGTGTGTATTTCATTGGATCAACCCTATAAAAAATCAATGACCCGATGGACGCGCAGCGGCCGATATTGTGTGTTTCCAGCCTGCTGTCTTTACGTCACCCTACGCCTTCGCGACTCTTAGTGAACGACTCACTGGCGCAGCTCGAACCTTGCCAAAATTACGAATGAAAAAGAGAATGAGAACTATACTCATTATCTAATATCAAACAAGTCCTGGCGGGCAAAAAAGATAATCTGCTGATTTTTTTTACGGCAATGGCGGATTAGGAGGGGAAGAAAGGATCCGTGACGGGAAAAGCGTCCCGGAAGCGATGCCGTGCACCGCCCGGGTTGCAGGCCAGAAGGCACACAATGTGTTGCCTATCTGGCGCAAAGCGACACATGACAGCGCTATGTCGCTGAACGGCGATTAATAGCGCACCATCACCGACTTCAGCTCCGTATAATCATCGATAAACGCGCTGCCGAATTCGCGCCCGATGCCCGAGCCCTTCATGCCGCCGAACGGTACCGCCGGGTCGAGGAAGGTATGCATATTGACCCATACGATGCCGGCCTCAATCGCCTCCGAGTAGCGTAGCGCCTGACGAATATTATCCGACCAGACGCTGGCCGCCAGGCCATACGGTGAGGCATTCATCCGCGCCAGCGCCTCTTCTTCACTGCGATAGCCGATAAAACTGCACACCGGACCGAAGGTCTCCTCGCGCATCAGGGTGCTCTCTTCGCTGCGCACTTTGACCGCGGTCGGCTGCAGGAAATAGCCCTCCCCCGGCAGCGCTTCGCCGCCGCAGACGATGGTATCGCCCTCGTCGCGGGCGGTCTGAATGAGCCGCAAAACTTTGTCATACTGCTGGCGGTTGGCCAGCGGCCCCATCAGCGTCCGTTCATCCAGCGGCGACCCCGGCGCAAAAGCACTGAGCTTGTCTTTCAGCAGCGCCAGTACCGCATCCAGTTTTCCCTGCGGCAGATAAAAACGTTCCGCAGCGGCGCAAATCTGCCCCTGGTTCAGGTAGCCAGCTTCAATAATGCCGTTGACCATCGCCTCCGGCGTCAGGTCATCGAGGAACAGCGCGGCGTTTTTGCCCCCCAGCTCAAGGGTCACCCGTTTACCTGACGCACTGGCCGACTGCTGGACTTTTTCACCGGTGGCCACCGAGCCGGTGAAGCTCACCTTGGCGCAGGCCGGATGCGTAATCAGCCGCTGGGCAATCTCGCCGCCGGCGCCGTTGACCACGTTAATCACCCCATCCGGGATACCCACCGCTTTTGCCAGCTCCGCCACGCGCAGCAGCGTCAGCGGCGTATATTCGCTCGGCTTGAGGACGATGGTGCAGCCGCAGACCAGGGCCGCCGCCAGCTTCCAGATGGCAATCATGATGGAGAAGTTCCACGGCACGATGCCAACCACCACCCCCAGCGGCTGGCGGCGGGTAAAGGCGGTATATTTCTCCCCGGCCATCGATGGCAGCGAGACATCCAGCGTTTCACCGGTGACTTTCCCCGCCCAGCCGGCGAAGTAGCGCAGGAACGCCACCGACTGGTCCAGCTCGAGCATCCGCGCCAGCGTGATAGTTTTGCCGGAACAGAGACTTTCCAGCTGCGCCAGCGCTTCGCGATGCTCTGCCAGCGTGTCCGCCAGCTTCAGCAGCAGCGCGCCGCGCGCCAGCGTCGGCATCTCGCGCCACTGACTAAACGCCTGGCGGGCGCTCTCCATAGCGCGATCCGCCTGGTCACTATCCGCCGCGGTGACCTCGGCAATCGCCCGCCCGGTCGCCGGGTTGATCACCGCGAACGGCGCGCCGCGGCCCGCCTCACGTTGACCGGCAATAAACTGCCCGTGCGGCTGGCGTAAGAAGGCGGTCACTTCCGCCAGTAAGGTTATCTCGCTCATCGTCAGCACCCGTTTTTCAGCAAAGTTAACCCATCACAGCACGGCTTCCCGCCGCAGCCTATCGTTCTAAAGAACGTCATTCTTCCGGACGATATTCAACGCCCGCGCGGCGTGCTGTGATGAGGGTCTTGAGCCAGGCAAGACCACAGGGTAACGCGATGAACATCAAGATCGATGCGCTGAACTACTACGGCGCGACGAAGAAATATCACCTCCATTTCCCGGCGCTACGGGAAGATATTGAAGCCGATGTGGTAATTATCGGCGGCGGCTTCTCTGGCATTAACACCGCCCTTGAGCTGGCGGAACAGGGGATCACCAACGTGGTGGTGCTGGAGGCGCGCCATCTCGGCTACGGCGGCACCGGGCGCAACGGCGGCCAGGTGATGGCCGGTATCGGCCACGATATCGAAGCGGTAAAAAAGCACGTCGGCAAAGAGGGGCTGGAGACGCTGTTTAAAATCGCCAACCTCGGCGCGGGCATCATTCGCGAACGCATCCGCAAATACAACATCGACGCCGATTTCGTGCCCGGCTACGGCTATCTCGCCTATAACCAGCGACAGCTTAAAACGCTGCGCCAGTGGGAGAAGGAGTTTAAAGCCGCTACCCCGGATGAAGAGATCGAACTGTATACCGGAAAAGAGGTGCAGCAGGTGGTGGGCTCCGAGGTCTACTGCGGCGCGCTGAAACATATGGGCGGCGGCCAGATCCATTCACTCAATATGCTGCTCGGTTCGGCGCAGGCCGCCCATTCGCTGGGGGTGAAGATTTTCGAATCCTCGCCGGTGGTGGAAGTGAATTACGGCAAACAGGTGCGGGTACGCACCGCGATGGGCAGCGTCAAAGCCGCCAAACTGCTGTGGGCCTGCGACAGCTTCCTCAACAATATGGAGCCGGAGATCTACAACAAGACGCTGGTCACTTACTCCTACCAGGTGTCGACCGAGCCGCTCTCCGATGAACTGATCGAACGCATCAGCCCACTGCGCGGCGCCTTCAGCGATATTCGCCCGGTAATTAACTACTACCGCGTCACCCGGGAAAACCGCCTGCTGTTCGGCAGCGCCACCCGCTTTGTGGAGTATACGCCGAACGATTTCGCCGCCTGGAACCGCACCTTGCTGGCGGAGGTCTTCCCCTATCTCAGGGATGTGAAGATCGATTTTGCGTGGGGCGGGCCGATGGCCTGTAGCGCCAACCTGTTCCCGCAGATCGGCACCTTACGCGACCATAACAACGTCTTTTACGTCCAGGGGTACTCCGGCTTCGGCGTCACCCCGTCGCACATCGTGTGCAAAATCCTCGCCGAAGGGATCAACGGCGGTTCCGACCGCTATCGTCTGCTAAGCAGCATTCCTCACGCGACCATCCACGGCCGTGACAGCCTGCGTCTGTTATTAGTCACGGCCGGAAAACTGATGCATCAAACCGCCGGTTTCTGGAAAGGCCGGAGTTAACCAGGAGAACGCTATGCACGCTTTTAAACTTAAACACCCGGTACCTGATCTGCAGCCGATCGGCAGCGTCAGCCTGCTCGGCGCGACGCCGACCGCCGGCGACCCGCAGGTAGCGGGCGCGATGATCTACGGCGAGCCGCAGGACGCCTTTACCTGCGGACTGTTTTCGTCCACTGAGGGGAGCTTTACCATGACCTATCCGTTTACCGAGCACGCCACCGTGCTGGAGGGCGAAGTGGAGCTGACCGTAGCCGGCGGCGAGCCGCAGCGCTTTGCGCCGGGTGACAGCTGGTTTGTTAAACAGGGCACCGAAGTGGAGTGGAAAATTCTGACGCCGCGCTTTGTGAAGCACTACCTGGCGAACGTCGAGACCCGCTAACAAACTGATAATGCCCGGCGGCGCATTACGCCTTCTCCGGGCTACCAAATCGCGCAGCGCTGTAGCCCCGGTAAGCGGCGCCACCGGGGGTTTTGAGGCCGCCAACACCGGCAGTTTCAGTCAGCATGGTGAATAAATTAAAGGCAGGCCGCACGGACCGTAGGCCGGATAAGGCGCAGCCGCCATCCGGCAGAAACAGGCGCAACGTGGCAAGACGGATGGCCCCGGTTTTCGGGGTCATATTGTTTATCCGCCGCGACATTCATCGACTGCGTCACAGAATCATGCGCCGCCCTCCACCTTCCGGACGATATTCGTTGAGCAGGATGCCCGCCTAAATTATGACTATCCGGGAGTGGCGCTGGCTATTCCCTGCCCTACCCCATTATTGTGCAGAGGTTGACTATGTTTAGTAACAGACTCGCCAGCCATCTTGAGCGCGGCGTCGTCGGCTTCCCGACCACCCTCGCCAGCTCCGTCGGGCTGATCATGGCCAGCCCGGTGATCCTCACGGTCACCAGCGGCTTCGGCATGGGCGGCGATACCTTCGCGCTGGCGGTGCTGCTGGCCTTTATTATGATGCAGGCGCAGGTCACCACCTTTGCCGAGGCGGCGACGCTCATTCCCACCACCGGTTCGGTGTACGACTATATCTCCTGCGGCATGGGCCGCTTCTTCGCTATCACCGGCGCGCTGTGCGCCTATCTGATCGTCCATATCTTCGCCGGGACGGCGGAGACGATCCTGGCGGGCATTATGGCGCTGGTGAACTTCGAGTCGATTAACGCCCAGATGGCCGCTCACCAGAACACCTGGATGGTGGGCGTCGGCATGGTGGTGATTTTCGGCTTGCTCAACGCCATCGGCGTGGAAATCTTCGGCAAGGTCGAAGTGGTGCTGACCTTCGGCATGTGGACCACGCTGACCATTTTCGGCCTGTGCGGCATTTTTATGGCGCCGGTGACTCATCTTTCCGGCTGGTTCGGCACGCCGCTGAACGTTAGCGATATCAACGGCCTGTTCGGCTATATCGGCATGGCGATGTTTATGTTCGTCGGTTGCGAACTGGTGACGCCGATGGCGCCGGAGATCAAACAGGCCCACCGCACCATACCGCGGGCGATGGCGCTGGGCCTGCTGGGGGTCGCCAGCTGCATGTTTATCTACGGCGCGGCGATCAACCGCCAGGTGGAGAATACCGTGCTCGACGCGGCCAACAACGTCCATCTGCTGGATACACCGATGGCGATCCCGGCCTTCGCCGAACGGGTGATGGGCCACGCCGGCCAGTACTGGCTGGGGGTCGGGCTGCTGTTGGCCGGCTGCGCCACCATCAATACGCTGATGGCCGCCGTGCCGCGTATTATCTACGGCATGGCGCTGGACGGCGCGCTGCCCCGTTTCCTGACCTGGCTGCATCCGCGCTTTAAGACACCGGTGATCGCCATTGCCATCGGGGTGGAGATCCCTTGCCTGCACGCCTGGTATCTGAACGGCGATCTGGACCGCATCGTGCCGCTGATCCTCGCCGCGGTCTGCGCCTGGGGCGTCGCCTATCTGCTGGTTACTCTGTCGGTGGTGATGCTGCGCATTCGCCGCCCGGACCTGCCGCGCGCCTACCGCTCGCCGTGGTTCCCGCTGCCGCAGATTATCTCCAGCGTCGGGATCATCATCGCTATCGTCAATATCACGCCGCCCGGGATGGACAGCCGCCAGGTGCTGGTGCCTTTCGGCATAATGCTCGGCCTGACCGCCGCTTACGCCCTGTTCTGGACGGTGTGCGTGCAGCGCGTCAATCCGTTCAAGCCGCTGGTAGTGGAAGAGGTGGTGGAGCGCGCCATCAACAATTATGAAAAACAGACCCGCGGGGAGATGACGCCAGATGTCCTCCGTCCCCTGGTTTGAAACGCCGTTAATGAACGCGGTGCAGCGCGATCTGGCGGGCTGGCCCAGCGAAAAGCTGAGCGAACGCAGCGCGCTGCTGCGCTTGAACGACGCCACCGCCGTCACCTTCAGCGTGCGTCAGAAGCGGCTGTTTATGGCCAGCATTCACAGCTGCGAGTTTATCGTCGAGGGGCCGGTGACCCGGCCCGTGAGCGGTAACATTCGCGCCCATCAATCCGGCTGGTGGAAACGCCAGCCGATCCGCTTTATCGGCGGCAAAGGCAGCGAGGAACTCGCCGGCTATCTCAACGGTTTTCCTAATCTCCAGCAGACCTTAAGCGAGCTGGATTACCGCCGCTTTTCGCTGACCTTTGATAGTAGCGGCTGGCGCTGCAGCATTGAACCCTGGGCCGCCAGCGAAGTGGTCTGTAAAATGCCGCCGCTGCGCCGTTATCTGCGGCTGGAAGCGCAGCAGCGGATGCTGCTGCTCAGCGTGCTGGCGATGGTTAATCAGGCGGTAAGTCAGTGGATGCGCGGTGAAATCGCAGAAGAGAAAGCATTGACTTCCCCGCCATCACCGCGGGGAAGCTGAGGTGGTTTATAGCAGGCCAAACTGCTGCGCCAGCCGATCGATGGCCTGGCGCTGAAACTGCGCGAACGTGGCGCGCGGCTGCTGCTGTTGAATAAATTCCAGCAGCGGATCCTGGACCTCGGTGCGGATGCCGCTCAGGGCTTCCATCACTGCCAGGCCGCAGAACGGCACGTAGGATTCGGCGTAGCCGCCCTCGTGCACCATCACCAGTTTCCCGCCGCACAGGCGATCCGCCGCCTGCTGGACCTGTTCGGTCATCGCCCGGAAGCTATCGCTGTGCAGCTGCATCCGCGCTAATGGATCCATGGCGTTGGCGTCATAGCCGCAGGCGATGATGATCAGCTCCGGCTCAAAACGCGCCAGCGCCGGAATAACGATAGTTTCCAGCGCATAGCGCCAGCTGTCATCCCCCGCCCCGGCCAACAGCGGAATATTGATGTTGTAACCTTCGCCCGCGCCCACGCCGCGATCGTCCTCGCCGGCGTAGCCCGGCGGGAAGCAGCCGTCCTGATGCAAGGAGATAGTCAGCACATCGTCGCGCTGCAGGTAGATATGCTGGGTGCCGTTACCGTGGTGAACATCCCAGTCAATGATCGCCACCTTGCCCAGCCCCAGCTGCGCTTTCGCTCGCTCGACGGCAATGGGAATATTGGCGAGGAAACAAAATCCCATCGACTGGTCCGGCAGGCAGTGGTGTCCGGGCGGGCGCGACAGCGAATAGGCGTTATCCAGCTCCCCCTTCAGCACCGCTTCCACCGCCGCACAGGCCAGCCCGGCGGAAAGACAGGCGATTTCATAACTGCCCGGCCCCAGCGGCGCCTCTTTGCCGAGCATGCCGCCGCCGTTATCGCTTATCGCCTTGAAGCGCTCCAGATAGCTGTCGGGGTGGATCCGCCGCAGGTCCTCAAGGCTCGCTGGCTCCGCGCTGCGCAGCGCCAGCTGCGGCGTCAGCCCGGAGACATCCATCAGGTTTTTCATCCGCCGTTTGGTCTCTGGCGATTCAGCATGACCGCCGCCGGCGGGCGGCTGTACCCACCCGCCCACCGGCAGCGTCACCGCGTGCAGACCGGTACTGTGCCAGAAACAACGTTCATCAAAAAAGAAACCGGTTTTTCTTTTCACTCTATCCTCCCGTGGGCTAAGCCTTCCCGGCGGCGGACGCCGCCACAATTAAAATCAGTGACAGCAGCGCGCAGACGCCTGCCGCCGCCAGCAGCGGGTCGGCGCTGGCGAAGTGTTGCAGTAAGGCCCCCGCAAGCGCCGGGCCAGCCGCCATGCCGCCGCCGATCACCAGATTGATGCTGTTCATTAGCCGACCGCTGTTATCGAGCCCGGCCACGCGGGCGAGAATAAAGGGCAGCACGAAGGTCCAGGTGAACTTAAACAGCAGCGCCGCGATGGCGTAACGCACCAGCAGCGGCTGGCCGATCAGCAGCCCAACGCTGACGATCAACAGGCCGTAGCCCAGCCACACCGGTAAACGATCGGCCCGCCGGGTGCCGCGCAGGGCCGCGCCGCCGGCGCCGATAATGCCGCAAACCGTCGCCGCCGCCAGCACCAGACCGACCTGCGTCGGGCTCAGCCCCGCCGCGCTGCCGATGGTGCCGATAAAGGTCCACACGGCGCTGAGGCTGATATAGAAAGTGAGCACCGCCAGCACCGCCAGCGCCTGACGCCACAGCGCCGTCGACGGCTGCTGGCGGGAGACTGAAAGCGGTTGAAAGCGCGGAGGGAAAGCGGATACCAGCGGCAAACAGCAGAGCATGATGGCGGCGAGGATCAGATACACCACCTTCAGGCCAAAGGTCGCGAACAGGCCGGGCAGCGCCAGCAGGCCAAGCATCCCTAACAGCAGTTGCCCGAGCACCCAGAAGGCGTAGACCCGCGACGGGTTCGGCGTTCCGGCCGCGCAGCTGATGCACAAAATCATCAACGTGCCGCCCGCCAGCGAGGCGATAAAGCGCGCCGCCAGCAGCGTCTCGTACTGGGTGACCACCGCCGAGGCGAGGTTGGCGGTCAGAAACACCACCCCGGCCATCAGAGCGACCCGCCGCCAGTCGAGGCGGCTCATCCACCACCACGCCGGGAGCGTCGCCAGACTCATCGCCCCCAGCTCCGCTGAGAACAGCCAGCCGATCTGCCCGGGTTTTAGCTGCCATTCGCTGGCCAGCTGCGCCGCCACCGCCGGCGCGGTCATCAGAATACCCGGCGCAATAGCGGCAAAAATAACGATCGCCGCCAGCAAACGCAGGGACACCACCAGCCCGGCGGGCCGGGAAAGCGCATTATCAGTGAGAGGTGTACTCGACATCGTAGGGCGTGCTCCGGTCAAAAAAGCCTCCCCCCGGAGGATCCTCCAGGGAGTGATACCCACAGGCATCAGGAAAACGCCGTGCTGCCACGGCGCGCGCGGGATGCGAAAGTCAGATTACAGATGCAGCGTACGCTGAGCGGCCGGCATCCAGGTTCGGGAAACCAGTTCGGTACGATTGACCACTTCGGTCTTGGCGAAAATATTGCGCAGGTGCGTTTTTACCGTCGAGAGCGAGATATCCAGCTGGCGGGCAATCAGCTTATTGCTGGCGCCTTCGCGCACCATGCCGACGATTTCCCGCTCTTTCGCCGTCAGGATGGCGGGCAAATCATCTTCTTCCTGCAGGCAGTCGCGAATGGCCAGCTCTACCAGCGGCAGCACCGCCTGGGCCCGCTGGCGCTCTTCGCTGGAGAAAGGCACGTCGCGCATCAGCGAGATACCGGCGACGATCCGCCGCTCGCGGCGGATAAAGATCTCGGTCATGTCGCGCACGTTATTCGGCAACATAAATTCATGATAGTAATGCCGGTTGCGGTCGCAGAGCCGCGGCGTCATCGCCGCCACGGTGGTGTTCTGGTGGCTAAAGTGCGACGGCAGAAGCGGATCCAGCGGCTGGAAGTTTTCCAGATATTGTTGGTGCGTATTATCGGAAATATTATGCAATATATAGTTTTCGGGTTTTAAACGATTATTTACTCGATAAAACACCGCTGAAGTTAGTGGAATTAACTGGGAAATAGTCTGTAAACAACGGGCTATTATCGCATCATTACGGCTGGCTTTTAACAAAGCAGACATGATAGGGCCTCCCCGTCGAGATGATGGTACATGACACATGGATGACTACTGATAATTGAAGCATACATTTCACATTTAAGTAACACAATCATTAACATATTAACAATGTGATAGCCGTTACAAAATTTTCAGCAATACATTGTTATATAAAGCATTTAAAAAACACCCCGGCCATGCTTTACGATAGCGGCGTTAAAACATAAACAAATAAGATTAACACCCGGCGTACCTGCCCCTGGTGATAAAAAAACCCTATTCCCGACGCGTGATTCTCATCCTAAAGAACGATGGATTTTTGTTTTTTTTCACTTATACCCTTAACAGGATGCAATTAATTTTCGCCGCGGCTTAATCATGTGATTACGCCAGACCCGCTGTTGCCAAAATAATATCAACAGCACCGGTCATTAACCGAGGATAAGCCGATGCTGAATATCGCCGCCCTGCGCCAGCAGCAAATTCCGCTGGCCGCTGAGCCGCGCTCGCCGGTGCCGTTTCATATTCTGATGAAGCCGATTGGCCCCGCCTGCAATCTCGCCTGCCGCTATTGCTATTACCCGCAGGACGAAACGCCGGTCAACAAGATGGATGACGCGCGGCTGGAGCAGTTTATCCGCCGCTATATTGCCGCCCAGCCCGCCGGCGCGCGGGAAATCAACTTTGTCTGGCAGGGGGGCGAGCCGCTGCTGGCCGGCCTGAGCTTCTACAAAAAAGCGCTCGCCCTGCAGGAGCGCTATGCCCCCGACGGCGTGACTATCAGCAACAGCCTGCAGACCAACGGGACGCTGATCAACGACGCATGGTGCCGACTGTTCCGCGAACATGGCTTTATTATCGGGTTGAGCCTCGAAGGCAACGAAGCGCTGCAGGACTACCATCGTCCGGATAAACGCGGCCGGTCGACCTGGTCGGCGGCGCTGCGCGGCATTGACCTGCTCCATCAGCATCAGGTGGACTTTAATCTGCTGGTGGTGGTGCATAACGAGATGGCGGCCCACGCGGCGGCGATTTATGACCGGCTGGTCAGCCTCGGCGCGCGCTATCTGCAGTTTCAGCCGCTGATGAGCGAAGGCGCGGCCCTGCGCGAAGGATACCAGCTCAGCGCCGATAACTGGGGACGTTTTATGGTCGGCATCTGGCGGCAGTGGCGGAAGCGCTGCGATAGGGGGCGGGTGTTCGTTATCAATATCGAACAGGCGTGGGCGCAGTATTTCACTCATACCAGCGGCAGCTGCGTGCACAGCCCCCGCTGCGGCAGCAACCTGGTGATGGAGCCCGACGGACAGCTCTACGCCTGCGACCACCTGATCAACGCCGAACATCGGCTGGGCCGCCTCGATGAGCAGACGCTCGCCGCCGCGGTCGACGCCTCGGTGCAACTGCCGTTCGGTCAGCAGAAAAGTCTGCGCCGCGAATGCCAGACTTGCTCGGTAAAAATGGTCTGCCAGGGCGGCTGCCCGGCGCATCTCAACGCCGCAGGCAACAACCGCCTCTGCGGCGGCTACTACCGCTTCTTTAGCGACATCCTCGCGCCAGTACGCCCCTTTTCCCGCGACCTTAATGGCCTGAAGGCCTGGCGGGCCGCGTTTGTTGGGACTGCGCATACTGCGTAGCGCCTTACCCTGATGATATCCCCCTCTGAACAGGAGAGTCAGTCGTGAACAAAAAAGCCATGGCCGCGGCGGTCAGCATGATCCTCGCCGGTGGCGCGCACGCCGCGCAGCAGGAGCGTCCAAACGTCATCGTGATTATCGCCGATGATATGGGCTACTCGGACATCAGCCCCTTTGGCGGCGAGATCCCCACCCCCAACCTGCAGGCGATGGCCGAGCAGGGAATGCGTATGAGCCAGTATTACACCTCGCCGATGTCGGCCCCGGCGCGCTCAATGCTGCTCACCGGCAACAGTAACCAGCAGGCTGGGATGGGCGGCATGTGGTGGTACGACAGCACCATTGGCAAGGAGGGCTACGAGCTGCGGCTGACCGACCGCGTCACCACCATGGCCGAGCGCTTTAAAGACGCGGGGTATAACACCCTGATGGCCGGTAAATGGCACCTCGGTTTTGTTCCCGGCGCCACGCCGAAAGATCGCGGCTTTA
Source organism: Klebsiella sp. AqSCr (assembly GCF_008452795.1). Lineage (NCBI taxonomy): Bacteria > Pseudomonadati > Pseudomonadota > Gammaproteobacteria > Enterobacterales > Enterobacteriaceae > Klebsiella > Klebsiella sp. AqSCr. The sequence continues at coordinate 86,700 of NZ_MJDM01000003.1, read as the reverse complement.
ACCACGCCTTCGCCTTTATGGGCGGCGGCACCAGCCACTTTAACGACGCGATACCGCTGGGGACCGTTGAAGCCTTCCACACCTACTACACCCGCGACGGCGAGCGCGTCTCCCTACCGGATGATTTTTACTCCAGCGAAGCCTACGCCCGCCAGATGAACAGCTGGATTAAAGCGACGCCGAAGGAACAGCCGGTCTTCGCCTGGCTGGCCTTCACCGCCCCTCATGATCCCCTGCAGGCGCCGGACGAGTGGATTAAGCGCTTCAAAGGCCAGTATGAGCAGGGTTACGCCGAGGTCTATCGCCAGCGCATCGCCCGCCTGAAAGCGCTGGGAATTATCCATGACGATACCCCGCTGCCGCATCTGGAGCTGGATAAAGAGTGGGAGGCGCTAACGCCAGAACAGCAGAAATATACGGCGAAAGTGATGCAGGTGTATGCGGCGATGATCGCCAATATGGACGCGCAAATCGGCACCCTGATGGAGACGCTGAAACAAACCGGGCGCGATAAAAATACCCTGCTGGTCTTTTTAACCGATAACGGCGCCAACCCGGCGCAGGGTTTCTACTACGAATCTACCCCGGAATTCTGGAAGCAGTTCGATAACAGCTATGACAACGTCGGCCGCAAAGGATCATTTGTCTCCTACGGCCCCCACTGGGCCAACGTCAGCAACGCCCCCTACGCCAATTATCACAAAACCACCAGCGCCCAGGGCGGCATCAATACCGACTTTATGATCTCCGGTCCCGGGATCACCCGCCACGGTAAAATCGACGCCTCGACGATGGCGGTGTATGACGTGGCGCCGACGCTATATGAATTCGCCGGCATCGATCCGAACAAGTCGCTGGCGAAAAAGCCGGTGTTGCCGATGATCGGCGTCAGCTTTAAGCGCTATCTCACCGGCGAAGTACAGGAGCCGCCGCGCGGCAACTACGGGGTTGAACTGCATCATCAGGCGGCCTGGGTCGATGGCGAATGGAAGCTGCGACGGCTGGTGCCGCACGGCCTCACCGCCGGCGACGCGCCGTGGCAGCTGTTTAATCTGCACGACGACCCGCTGGAGACGCATGATGTCGCGGCCGAACATCCCGATCGGGTCAAAGCCATGAGCGAGGCCTACGAGGCATTTGCTAAGCGCACCATGGTTACCAAAGCGCAGGGCAAAATGATCGACTACGTCGGTATCGATAGCAAAACCGGGCGCTATCTGGCGGTCGACCCCGCCACCATGAAGCCGGTGCCTGCGCCGCAGGCGATCCCTGTGAGCGAGATCCATTAACCACCACGGCTATCGTTCTTCCGGGCGATAGCCGGGACCTGACGCGCTTTTTAAGGTAATCGGAAACCCCATTACAGGAGAGTGCGGATGGCGAGAGTCGTGGTGATAACCGGTGGCGGAACCGGAATTGGCGCCGCCTGCGCGCGGCTGATGCGCGCCGCGGGCGACCGGGTGTTTATTACCGGCCGGCGCGAAGCGCCGCTGCAGGCTGTCGCCAATGAGACCGGCGCCACGGCGCTGGTGGGCGATGCCGCCGACGGCGAGGTGTGGCGCCAGCGACTGCTACCGGCCATCCTCGACCAGACCGGCGGGATTGATGTCCTCATCTGCAGCGCCGGCGGGATGGGCAACAGCCCCGCCGCCGAGACCAGCGACCGCCAATGGCGCGAGGCGCTGGACGCGAATTTAAACAGCGCTTTCGTCAGCGTGCGCGCCTGCCTGGCTTCGCTGATTGCCTGCCGCGGCAATGTGCTGTTTGTCGCCTCCATCGCCTCTCTGGCCGCCGGGCCGCAGGCCTGTGGCTATGTCACCGCCAAACACGCGTTAATTGGCCTGATGCGCTCCATCGCCCGCGATTACGGCCCACAGGGCGTCCGCGCCAATGCGATTTGTCCCGGCTGGGTCACCACTCCGATGGCGGATGAAGAGATGATCCCACTGATGCAGGAACACGGGCTGTCGCTTACCGAAGCCTATCAACGGGTGTGCCGCGACGTTCCGCTACGCCGCCCCGCCAGCCCCGAGGAGATAGCCCAGGCCTGTCAGTTTCTCTGCTCTCCGCAGGCCGCCATCATCAGCGGCGCGACGCTGGTCGCCGATGGCGGGGCCAGCATCGTCGATGTTCCAACGCTGGCGTTTACTTAACGCCCTACTCTACTCAGGAGCTCACATGACTTCAGAAGCCGTATTTATCCAGGTCGGCGCGCTGGCCGATGGTTTCGCCCCGCACGGCAACCTGCTGGCCACCGCCAGTCTGCCCGCAGGCGAACGCTTTACCTTTTATGCTGACGGGAGCGAGCCGCAGCAGTTGGTTATCGAAAATGACCAGACACTGCTTTGGAACGGCAAACGCGCGCCCTGGCGGGCAACCGCCCTGCGCCCCGATATTCTGTTTATCGACTTCCTTGACCCGGAGCGGGATAACGCCAGTATCAGCGCGGTATGCAACCTGACGCAGCGCAATGCCACGCTGGTATACGGCCAGCTGCCGGACGAAGCCGCCGCGCGGCTGGACGCCTTCAGCCGGGTAGAACAAGGGTTGCCGCTGACCGCCGTCGAGGCGCGATTTGTCTTCGCCCGCCTGGATACCCAGCCGGGGCCGCTGCCGGACTTTACCACCGCGCTGGTCGGCATGCGCAATCAGTACACCTATAGCCCGACCGAGCGCTATGAGCACATCTATCTCAACGATAATTTTTACGCCTGGCAGTGTCTGGACGGCGTGGAAAAGGGGCTGGCGGATGTCGATCGCTGCCATTACGTGCAGGTGGCTGAGGATCTCTATTTGTTCGTCTGGCGGGAGAAAATCATTCCCACGCTGGGGGTGATCCTCATCGATCTGCAGCTGATGCGCACTGACGGCAAGATCATGGGCTATCAGGGCAGCGATTTCGGCGCCCTCAGCAATTTTCCGGTCGGCGCCAGCGCGAAGATCCTCAACGTCACCCGCCATCAGGAATAGTAGGGCGCCGCCGGGCACGCTTTCAGGCACCGCACCCGTCATTTCGCCGGGTGGCGGCTGCGCCTTACCCGGCCTACCGGGGCCTCTCACAGGCTCACACCTCGCAGGCCCGGTAAACGCAGCGCCACCGGGCGATGCTATCAGGCACAGAGCCGCTTTATTGCCGGGGCACTTACAGGCTCACACCTCGTAGGCCCGGTAAGCGCAGCGCCACCGGGCGATGCCATCAGGCACGGAGCCGCTTTATTGCCGGGTGGCGGCTGCGCCTTACCCGGCCTACTCGTCCGGCTCCGACTGTCTGTAGGCCCGGTAAGCGCAGCGCCACCGGGCGATAGCATCAGGCACGGAGCTGCGTTTATGCCGGGTGGCGGCTGGCGCCTTACCCGCCCTACAGGGTTTATCCGGACTGGGACGACTGAACCCACAGGCCTGTAGAAAAATTTATCCGCTCCGCTATTCCAGCCGCCAGCTCAGCACCGGCCAGCCGTATCCGGCACCGGCCGCCTGCAGCTGCGGACAGGGATTGACCAGCCGCACGCGATCCGCATGCAGGCACAGCGGCAGATCGTTAATGGAATCGGTATAGAACGTCACCTCGCCGTCATACTGCGGATGCGCCTCGCGCCACTGCGCCAGACGCGCCACCTTCCCCTGCTGATAGCTGGGGATCCCGGTGATTTCACCGCTGTAGCCGCCGTCGACCATCGCCACGTCAATACCCAGCGCCTGATCGATCTCCAGCGCGGCGGCCACCGCCTGCACCAGCAGGCTAACCGAGGCGGAGATAATCAGCATCTGCTCTCCCTCGGCCCGCAGACGACGAATGAGCTCCCACGCCTGCGGATAGACCCGGGGCAGGATCGCCTCGCGCACGCAGCGGGCCACCAGCGCGTCAACGTCCGACTTCGGTATTCCGGCCAGCGGCGCCTGGATCAGGGCCACATAATCGGCGATATTCATCTCTCCCCGGTCATAATCCGCCATTAGCCGCGCCTCGCGGGCAAGATACCCCTTCTGCGTCGCCAGCCCTTCGCGAACCATAAACTGGCTCCAGACCGTACTGCTATCGCCCTGTATCAGGGTGTTATCGAGATCAAAAATCGTCAGCGTGTTGCCCATGATACTTTCCCTTACTGGTCAAAATAAGCTGCCGGGAGCATGCGTAAAAAAGATGACAGGAAAATGAACCGGACGCCGCAGCGCCCGGCTCGCCATCAGCCGGCGCGGACCTTCGCGGTGCGGAACACCAGCACGATCCCGCCGACGATCGCCATCATACCGATCATCGCCGCCGCCGGCAGCCGGTTGCCCAGCAGCAGATAATCCAGCAGCGCCGTGATCGCTGGCACCAGATAAAAGAGGCTGGTGACATTGACGATATTTCCCGCGCTCAGCAGACGGTACAGCAGTAGCTGGGCGACCACCGAAATCAGCAGTCCGAGAAACAGCACCGGAATAATCAACCCGGCGTTAACGGTAAACCGGAAGCCGCTGACCGGGGCAATCAGCAGGCACAGCCCCAGACTAACGGCATACTGCAGCGGCAGGACATCCGCCGGCGCCTGACGGCTGCGCTTTTGCCACAGCGCGCCAAAGGTCATCAGCAGCAGCGCCGCCAGCGCAAACAGGATCCCCACCGTCGCCATCGGTGAGGCCGCCAGGCTGCGCCACACCAATAGCACCAGCCCCGCCAGGGCAAGCAGCAGTCCTGACAGCCGCCGCCCCTGCAGGCGGCGCTCCACCACGCAAAGCGTAAGGATGGGCTGAATCCCCATGATGGTGGCGATAAGTCCCGGCGTCACGCCGTTGGCCATCGCCTCGAAGTAACAGACCGAATAGCCGCCAATCAGCATCAGACCGGTGACAGCTGTCTGCAGGCGGGTGCCCGGCGCGGGCAGCCAGCGCCGACGGACGATAGCCAGCGGCGCCAGCGCGACCAGGGCAACCAGAAAACGAAAGACCAGCAGCGCCATCGGCGAGGCGTTATCCAGTCCCCAGCGGGTGAAGATGGCCGCGCTGCCCCACAGCAGCACAAAAAGGGCCGTTGTCGCCTGCGAGGCGAGCAGAGAATAGCGAACGTGCATAGCATGCTCCAGAACGTCAAACACAAGGTATCAAGCGTCATACCGGCAGGTAAGCGCCTGCTAAAGACGGCGTTAAGCGCCGAAAACTACCCGGTCTGGAGGGGGAGGCGGTGGGCAGAGCGTGGCGAAGCGATGATGAGGCGCAGACGTCATCCACCCCGCGTCGAAAGCGGCGCCGGGCAAAGTCTCGCTAGAGATGGCGTAATGCGTCATGGAATGCCTCGTGAAATGTTCCTGTCAGCATCCTGGCACAGACCGTTGCGGAGTGACAACTGCCCTTTATGGCTGATCCATCCGGAGGTTGTTTATTTTTAATCGTAAATAAACGTAAAGGCGGCCTCGGCTTATTCAGCCGTGGTTTTTAATCGGCTATAAAACAAAGCAGTCTGCTTGCTACTTCGAAAATAACGATATGAAGCCAAAACTGACGCATGCTCTCTTTTTAATTCCTTTTTTGTTGTTGGCAGGATGCTCCTCCTCACCGAAACAGGCAAAGAACACAAAATCTCATGCGGATATGACCATTGATAGCGGATCGGACGATCTGATCCCGGTGGTGGCGGCCCTGCATGATCAGATGCACACCTGGCAGGGAACCCCCTATGAATGGGGCGGTACTGAACAAAGCGGCGTCGACTGCTCGGGTTTCGTCTGGCGCACGCTGAAGGATCGCTTTAATCTGCCGATGGAGCGGATCACCACCCGCGAGCTGCTGCACATGGGCGTGCGGGTCAATAAGCGGGATTTACGTCCCGGCGATCTGGTGTTCTTCCGCACCCGGGCCGGGATGCACGTTGGCTTTTACGATACCGATCATAATTTCCTTCACGCCTCGAGCAGCCAGGGCGTGATGCGCTCTTCGCTGGACAACCCTTACTGGGAATCGGCGTTCTATCAGGCGCGTCGTCTGCCGAAGGAGTATAACGCGCAGATCACCATGAACAGCGACACCCTGCATCTGGCGAAGAATCGCCGCTAAAAAAAAGCCGCAGCCAGGGCTGCGGCGGGTGGTTCTGCGGTTAATCAGAACTGGTAGGTCATACCCAGCGCGACGATGTCGTCATCGTTGATGCCGAGTTTGTTATCGCTTTTCAGCTGGTTGATTTTGTAATCCACGAAGGCGTTCATGTTTTTGTTGAAGTAGTAGGTCAGGCCCACGTCAATGTAGTTAACCAGATCCTCACTTCCCACCCCTTCGATATCCTTCCCTTTCGACAGCACATAGCCGAGGGACGGACGCAGACCGAAGTCGAACTGATACTGCGCCACCGCTTCAAAGTTCTGCGCTTTGTTGGCAAAGCCGCCGCTGATCGGGGTCATCTTGCGGGTTTCAGAGTACATGGTCGCCAGGTAGATATTGTTGGCGTCATATTTCAGGCCGGTCGCCCAGGCTTCCGCTTTCGAACCCTGGCCGCGGGCCAGCAGGTTCTGATCGTTGGTACGGTCGGAGCTGGTGTAGGCTGCGCTGACGGCGAAGTCGCTGCCGCCGAAATCATAGCTTAACGAGGTGCCGACGCCGTCGCCGTTCTGTTTCTTCGCTTCACGGCCTTCGTTTTTACCCTGGTACTGCAGGGTCAGATCCAGGCCATCCACCAGACCGAAGAAGTCGGTGTTGCGGTAGGTCGCCAGGCCGCTGGCGCGCTTGGTCATAAAGTTATCGGTCTGGGCAGAGGAATCGCCGCCGAATTCCGGGAACATATCGGTCCAGGCTTCCACGTCGTACAGGGCGCCAAGGTTACGACCGTAATCGAAGGAGCCGTAGTTCTTCAGCTTCACGCCGGCGAACGCCAGACGGGTTTTCTGACTGGAGTCGCTCTCGGTTTTGTTACCGGAGAATTCAGATTCCCAACGGCCATAGCCGGTCAGGTCGTCGTTAATCTGCGTTTCGCCTTTAATACCGAAACGCACGTAGGTCTGATCGCCATCCTTGCTGTCATAGTCGCTGAAATAGTGCATGGCTTTGATCTTGCCGTACACATCCAGCTTGTTCGCGTTCTTATTATAAACTTCCGCTGCCTGCGTCGCTGTTGAAGCCACAAAGCCCATCATCATTAATGCCAGAGTACTCTTTTTCATTATTCAGTCCTGGTGATTTATTTATACGCGCTATTCAATTGCGGGCGCTCGCCCATCAAAAACTGGAGGTTTTTTAACGCCGGGATATTAAATATTTATGACAAGATGGAACTTTTTATAAAAAAGGGTATTTAAATGTATCTGACATATTTTTGTCACATTCCCTCTCCAGAATGCCCGATCCCGCGCAATAAAATGGCGCGCCCGCCGCCCCGGGTGTTGGCAAGCGGGCCGACTCCTGCTACAACATCAGCTCGATATCGATATTCCTTTTGAACGGCAGAGAATCATGAGTGAAAGCCAGACGCTGGTGGTAAAACTGGGCACCAGTGTTTTAACAGGCGGGTCCCGTCGCCTGAACCGCGCCCATATCGTCGAGCTTGTGCGCCAGTGCGCACAGTTGCACGCCATGGGACACCGTATTGTCATCGTGACCTCCGGGGCCATTGCCGCCGGGCGCGAGCACCTTGGTTACCCGGAACTGCCCGCCACCATCGCCTCCAAGCAACTGCTGGCGGCGGTGGGACAAAGCCGTCTGATCCAGCTGTGGGAACAGCTGTTTTCTATCTATGGCATTCACGTTGGCCAGATGCTGCTGACCCGCGCCGACATGGAAGACAGAGAACGGTTCCTCAACGCCCGCGACACTCTGCGCGCGCTGCTGGATAACAGCATCGTCCCGGTCATTAACGAAAACGACGCCGTCGCAACCGCGGAAATCAAAGTGGGCGATAACGACAATCTCTCCGCGCTGGCCGCGATCCTCGCCGGGGCGGATAAGCTGCTGCTGTTAACCGACCAGCCAGGCCTGTTCACCGCCGACCCGCGCAGCAACCCGCAGGCGGAGCTGATTAAAGACGTTTACGGCATCGACGACGCGCTGCGCGCCATCGCCGGCGATAGCGTCTCCGGACTTGGCACCGGCGGCATGGGCACCAAGCTGCAGGCCGCGGACGTCGCCTGCCGGGCGGGGATTGATACCATCATCGCCGCAGGCAACCGTCCGGACGTCATCGGCCATGCGATGGCAGGCCTGCCGGTAGGTACCTGCTTCCACGCCCAGGAGTCTCCGCTGGAGAACCGTAAGCGCTGGATCTTCGGCGCGCCGCCGGCGGGGGAAATCACCGTCGATGCGGGCGCGACCCAGGCGATCCTCGAAAGAGGCAGCTCGCTGTTGCCAAAAGGGATCAAAATCGTCAGCGGCAATTTCTCCCGCGGCGAAGTGATCCGCATCCGCAATAGCGAAGGACGCGACATCGCTCACGGCGTCAGCCGCTACAACAGCGATGCGCTGCGCCTTATCGCCGGCCAGCACTCGCAGCAAATCGATGCCATTCTGGGCTATGAATACGGCCCGGTGGCCGTCCACCGCGATGATATGATCATCCGTTAAGGAGCTGAAAATGCTGGAACAAATGGGCATTGCCGCCAAAGCGGCCTCCTGGCAGCTGGCGTTACTCTCCAGCCGGGAAAAGAATCAGGTACTGGAAAAGATCGCCGATTATCTGGAAGCGCAGACCGACGATATTCTGCGTGCCAACGCGGAAGATTTAGCCGAAGCTCGCGCCAATGGCCTGAGTGAAGCGATGCTCGATCGCCTCGCGCTGACCCCGGCGCGTCTGAGCGGCATCGCCAGCGATGTGCGCCAGGTGTGCAATCTGGCCGATCCGGTCGGCCAGGTGATCGACGGCGGGCTGCTGGACAGCGGTCTGCGTATTGAACGTCGCCGCGTCCCGCTGGGGGTGATTGGCGTGATTTATGAAGCGCGTCCTAACGTGACGGTCGACGTCGCCTCCCTGTGTCTGAAAACCGGCAACGCGGCGATCCTGCGCGGCGGGAAAGAGACCTGGCGCACCAACGCCGCCACGGTGAAGGTGATCCAGCAGGCGCTGCAGGAGTGCGGTCTGCCGGCCGCCGCAGTACAGGCTATCGAGAGCCCGGATCGCGCGCTGGTGGGCGAAATGCTGAAGATGGATAAATACATCGATATGCTGATCCCTCGCGGCGGCGCGGGCCTGCACAAGCTATGCCGTGAGCAGTCAACGATCCCGGTGATCACCGGCGGGATTGGCGTGTGCCATATTTTCGTTGATGAAACCGCCGAGCTCGCCCCCGCGCTGAAGATCATCGTCAACGCCAAGACCCAGCGGCCGAGCACCTGCAATACCGTGGAAACGCTGCTGGTGCACCGCAACATCGCCGACACCTTCCTGCCGGCGTTAAGCAAGCAGATGGCCGAGAGCGGCGTCACCCTGCACGCCGCCCCTTCCGCCCTCCCCGCGCTGCAAAACGGCCCTGCGAAGGTCGAGCCGGTGAAAGCGGAGCAGTATGACGACGAGTATCTGTCGCTGGATCTGAACGTCAAAGTGGTGGCTGATATGGATGAGGCTATCGCCCATATCCGCGAACATGGCACCCAGCACTCCGACGCCATCCTGACCCGCACCCTGCGTAACGCCAACCGCTTTATCAATGAAGTGGACTCTTCCGCGGTATATGTGAACGCCTCCACGCGCTTCACCGACGGCGGCCAGTTCGGCCTCGGCGCGGAAGTGGCGGTCAGCACCCAGAAGCTGCACGCCCGCGGCCCGATGGGGCTGGAAGCGTTAACCACCTATAAGTGGATTGGTTTCGGCGACGATACCATTCGTGCGTAAATGAGAACGGGCGATGCAAAAATAGGCAGTTGATTCCACTGGCTATTGACGCATCGCCCGCTAAGTTCTAACCTTTTGCCTCGTGATTCACCCTCGTGAACACCTCTTGCAGGGCCGATATAGCTCAGTTGGTAGAGCAGCGCATTCGTAATGCGAAGGTCGTAGGTTCGACTCCTATTATCGGCACCATTTCAAACTCTTCCCAAGTCTACCGAAATCAACTTAAAGCCCGTATACTGCGGTTTCTGGCCCGTATCTTATCTCCTGTTATCAACTGGACTAAACCGAAATCAAGTCACAGTTGGGGGCATAAGTGGGGGCATTCTGTGTTCGGTCCAGGGAGATGCCCCCAATGAAACTTAATGCGAGACAGGTAGACGCTGCTAAACCCAGAGAGAAAGCCTATAAGCTGGCAGATGGTGCTGGTTTGTATCTTGAGGTTGTTCCCTCTGGTTCCAGATACTGGCGGATGAAGTATCGCTTCAATGGAAAAGAGAAACGTATGGCTTTTGGTGTCTATCCGGCAGTCTCCCTTGCACAAGCCAGGGCACTACGTGATGAAGCCAAGAAAAAGCTGGCCGAAGGTATCGATCCATCATTTGCCAAGAAAGAAGAAAAGCTAGTTCGTGATGTGCAGCTCAACAACACGTTTCAGGCGGTGGCGCTTGAATGGCACGGAACGAAGGTGAGCCGGTGGTCAGAAGGCTATGCCTCCGACATTATCGAAGCTTTCAATAAAGATATTTTCCCCTATATCGGCCAACTTCCGGTAAATGAAATCAAACCACTGGTTCTGCTGAATGTGCTGCGTCGAATGGAAAGCCGTGGCGCGACAGAGAAGGCTAAGAAGGTTCGCCAGCGCTGCAGCGAGGTCTTTCGTTACGCCATCGTTACCGGTCGTGCGGAATACAATCCTGCGGCGGATCTAACCAGCGCGATGTCAGGACATGAATCGAAGCATTATCCCTTCCTTACCGTTGAGGAGTTACCAGACTTCTTTAAAGCTCTCTCTGGCTATACAGGCAGCCCGTTAGTTGTTCTTGCCGCTCGTTTGCTGATCCTTACGGGAGTTCGTACTGGCGAGCTCCGAGGTGCTTTCTGGAGTGAATTTGATCTTGAGAAAGCGGTGTGGGAAATTCCTGCCGACCGAATGAAGATGAAACGGCCTCACCTTGTCCCCCTCTCTACCCAAGCGCTGGAGATCGTACAGCAGCTCAAAGTGATTACTAGGCAATATCCACTGGTATTCCCAGGGCGAAATGATCCCCGCAAAACGATGAGTGAAGCGAGTATTAATCAGGTATTCAAACGAATTGGGTATACGGGAAAGGTTACAGGACATGGTTTTAGGCACACGATGAGTACGATTTTGCATGAAGAAGGGTTCAATACGGCGTGGATTGAAACTCAGCTTGCGCATGTCGATAAGAATGCGATTCGTGGGACGTACAACCATGCGTTGTATCTGGAAGGGCGGAGGGAGATGATGCAGTGGTATGCAGATTTCATCGGTCAAGTAGGTAAATTCCAGCTCACCTCTAGTTTATGCAGCTATTAGCTTAATTGCTTGGATAGAGTGATAAGGGGCAAGTAGAGCCTCTTCTCTCCGAAGAGGCTGGACCAACGTGAGCTTATTTTTTGCCTTCGGAGTTAGCGCTTTACTCAGATTTTTTCTGTACCGCAGGATGTGAAGATCTACGGAGGTTAGAGATGAAAATCATGCTATGTTTGTCTCTGAAGAGTGAGTCAAAATGCTATAACTTTTTCAAAGAGGCGTTATATCGTGAAAGTTGTCTTTAATGTTAATGGTAAAAAAGTTCCGCTCAAATCTCTGCAATATATAAGTAAAGCAAATCAACTTGAAGTAATGAGGAATTGGTTTTTTGAAAATTTCGAAGACCCCGCAAACTCTTGCCCGTATGAATCCCGTGAAGGCGGATATGCTTACATTTATGGTGGCCCATATGAAGCAAGTGAAGAGTTACAAGCGATGTTTGAAGGGTACGTGAAATTTGATTATATCCAAGAATTAGTTAGTGATTTACAAGAACAGTGCTACGAGTGGTCTGGCAATTCAAATAATATTAATGATTGGTACGACGAAGACTTGTACGATGCTGTTACATCTTCCGAACAGCCTTTTTCTAAGTTCGTTGAAAGCATTGATGGAATAAAATCGCTGGCTAAAGGTGATTTTAAAGATAAGCAAAAAGAACATCTGCTTAGCATCTTATATATTAACGTCATTACAGCCTTGGAAACGCTTTATGTTGAGTTATTTATTAACTCTATAGATAAAAATGACTCATACCTTACAGATTTCATAGAAAAAGGTAAGACGGAATTTAAGGTAAATAAAGAAATTTTGGCTTTGCCATTCAAAGGAGAAACTATTGAAAACATGAGGGCGGAATTGATCAAAGCAATCAAAGAACATTTGATTAGTGCAAGTTGGCATAGTACAAACAAAGTTGTAGGGCGTTATAAAGCTACATTTGACATTAATGTACAAAAAGAGTGGCCAATAGACGAGATCGAAATAGCAACACAAAAGCGTAATCATTTAGTTCATCGTGGCGGGAAAGATAAAGAAGGCAATCCGGTAGTGATTACTGAACAAGATTTAGATATGTTGCTGGATCACGCTCAAATTCTTGGAGAAAAATTATTTGATAGTCTTGGGGTAGCATTACAGAAAAAAGATGAGAGCGAATTTTGAGTCTCGGGTTTGGTTGGTAGTGCTACCGATAACAAGCAAGAAATTGATACGCGGCAGGCAGTGCCTGCCGGAGGATTACTTTTTACTTCCAAACTGAATACTGAGAAGTTTATTCTCTGCTTTATCACCACGAAGAGTAAGAACTATTTTTGATTTCAGCTCTAACATTTCGATTTCAGATAAAGTTGTTTCCATAGCATTAAAGTTTTCAGTGTTTAAAGATGCTATATATTGCTTTCCGCTTCGTTTTAATGATTGCTTGACAAAAGAGAACCACCTTGCGCGAATGTAAGCGCACCAGAAGAAGCACCAGAGTCGATTTAGACGACCGATTGCCGGTCAATGTGACCCGAGGGCATAAATCGGATTGAATGGATCAACTAGGCCGATGTCAGGTGATTACTAGAACTGTACAAACGGGCAGTTTAAAACAGGTTTACGTAACAACTATCTTGAAAAACGCCGCTACAAAGATTTTAAGCTGCTGAGAAGATGTGATATTATATCTTCATCACTTTAAGAATACAGCTTAGACCCCTTTTGTAATTAATCTTCATCTTCTTCTACAAGTGCTTCTTCTACGCTTTTGAACTCTTCTAGTGCTGCTGTGAGCAATTCAACAATCTCACTTGCGATGACTGCTGGTGGCTGAAGATTTTCTATATCTTCCAATGATTGGTCTTTCAACCAGGTGATATCGAGATTTGTCTTATCTCTTGCGATGATCTCGTCATAGCGGTACTCACGCCAACGACCATTTGGTCCCGCTCCAGTCTCTTCGTTTTGTACTTCAGCCCATGTCGCGACACGCGCTTTGAGGTTACCAGGTTTATAGAGCTCAACAAATTCGTCAAAGTCACTACGAACAAGTTTATTCGTCCTTAACGTTTTGTGTACATTAGTTCGATAGTCATAAACCCATACGCTTTCAGTCAAAGGTTTTTTGGCGGCAGGTTTCGCATCAAAAAATATCACGTTTGCTTTAACTCCTTGTGCGTAAAAAATGCCCGTCGGTAGGCGCAAGATAGTGTGCAGTTTAAAGCGAGCCAGCAGTGCTTTGCGAATTGTTTCACCGGCCCCCCCCTCAAACAACACGTTATCAGGTAAAACAACCGCAGCTTTGCCTGAGTTGCTACCATCAACTTTCAGCATGTTACCGATATGCTGAACGAAGTTAAGCTGTTTATTCGAAGTTTCTGCCCAAAAGTCCGCACGGGTGTAGGTCAGCTTTTCTTTCTCTAATTTTCCGGTAGAGTCGTTAATGATAGTGATTGAGCTTTTTTTACCAAAAGGGGGATTCGCGAGAACCATATCTACTTTGTTTAAACCGACCTCTTTTGCGAGCGCATCAGATGTAGATATCGGGCACTCTTCAGTTCCAATACCATGAAGGTAAAGGTTCATAGCACATAGACGTGCGACTGAGTCTGATATATCGTTCCCACTTATTGCTTCATTTTTTAAGAAACGTTTTTCTTTTTTCGACAACGACTTAGGCATTCTTTTTCCGGTCACTCGATCTATGTCGAAAAGCACATAGTCGTGCGCTGCCGTCAAAAAGCCTCCTGTACCGCAAGCAGGATCAGCAATTGTCTGCATTGGTTGAGGCTGCATTACATCTACAATAGCCTCAATGATTGGTCTTGGCGTAAAGTACTGGCCCGCACCCTTCTTCTCACTTTCAGCCCCTTTTTGGAGTAGGCCTTCGTAAATCTCGCCTTTGACATCAATACTCAATGATGACCATGATTCTTTATTAATCATGGATATCAGGCGCTCAAGCTTTTCTGGATCTTGAATTTTGTTCTGCGCCTTACGGAAAATCATACCCAGAGTGCCTTTTTGGCTACCCAGACTCTCCAATGTATAGCGATATTCCACCTCCAAATCTGAACCATCTAACTCTATCAGCTTGGCCCAACAATCCGCCGCAAGACTTTCTCCGCCCTGTCCACTTTCAGCGCGCTCAGATGACATTTTCAGAAAAATCAGATAGGTTAGCTGCTCAACATAATCACCGTAGCCAACGCCTTCATCACGTAATACATGGGCATAGTTCCAAACACGGTTTAAAATTTCTTCTGCACTAATATTATTCATTTTAGAACTCTAATTTACTGCCTCAAGCAACCCTTTTTCTTTAATTACTTGAGTACATGCTGAGGTGAACGGTTGATGCTCATTAATATAACCAACCAATTCATCAGCTAACTGATCACATTGTGCTTGATCTCTATTGGGTGAGCTTTCGGCTTCAATTAACCTGTCACAAAGAATACCAACCTCATCCATCAAGTCTTTCCGTTGATAATTCCATGTTCCTTCATCCAGATGATAAAACGCTATTGATTGAATAGCTCTTTTGTTCTTCCACGGATCTTGCTGTACAGAAAAAGTAGCAAGTGGCCTACCATCATTAGTATCGAAACAAATTAATTTACAATCACCAATCACTGTTGGATCGAGAAGAACAGGATTCTCATTCCGCTCACCTGCCTCGTCGATAGCTCTAGCATCACCATCTTTAAGAGGAAAATACGCGCCTTTTCCAACAATTTGACCTGTCAGATAATCAGTAATTCGAACGTTACATGTAGGGTGTGATAGTCGGAAATTAGTCCAATCAAAAGCTCGCCACCAGTAACCAGAGTGTGCAACTCCATTAAGACCGTGAGGCTTCTTCTTTGGTCTGAAGTGTTCAACGTGCCCTTGTTGAACTTGTAGTTCCGACTCAGAATACCAACATTTTAAGTTGCCCAACTGCCACAGAGCTGGCTTTAACTTTGACCAACGATCACCGTTGGCATCAATAAAATCACTACGTTGATCTGCTGGTAATGCAGCAATTTGTGCTTTTGCCAAATCAATGTCTGTTAAATCGACCAATCTACGCAGCTGGCGTTTATCTATGTATCTCAAACGTCCTCCTTTTTTCTCGATAACCGTTTAGCAATATCAAGAGAAATCCGTTTCCTAACCTGCCAAGAAACATGATCAGGAGTTGCGTTTGCAATTTCTGGAAACTCTTTTTGTGCTTCGGTAATTGCGCGGATATATTCTAGATATAGAGGATCACGTGCTGCATGTGAAAAATCTAATTTTCCAAGAATTGTGTTGAGCTCATCAAGTCGCTGTCTGTCTTCGTCGGTTTTTTCTTCTTTTAAACCCAGCTCACGTTTTTCATCAAGCAAATTCAGAGTATCCCTATCCAGGGTCGAGCGTAACTTAAAGAAATCACTGGTTAGAATAGCCTGGAAACCCATCCCCTTTGGAGCGGTGGTAGGGTGATAGCTATAAATCTGACCATCCGAGTTTTTGTCCACAATCACAACTTCGTGCTTGTCTAAACCTGCAAAAGTAAGTGGGCTGTGTGTGGTAATTAAAATTTGGCTGTTTTTAGGGTCGACACCATATGTTCTGAGGTTTTTTAACAAATCCAAGCACCACGCTGGATTAAGGTGTGTGTCCGGCTCATCTAACAAAAAGAGACTTTCATCTCGCTGAGTGAAACGCATAAGCCCAATAATAGTGAGCAGCTGTTGCTCACCTTCACTCATTTCCTTGAAAGTAATCGCATCCTTAACACCTTTAAGCCTCACACGGATCTTTAATCCGCTGCCGTCTAGGCTCAAAATATCACTGAAAATAGAACTTTCTAAGCGAGTGAAAAATTCTTTTGGCTCTAACCCGTCAGCTAATTTATTAATAGAGTCCTGAGAGTTTAGAAAACAATATCTTGTTTCTAAGTTAGTCGTTCGATTTATTGATATTTCTTTTCTTTCGGTCCCAGCCATTGGTGCATAGGCAAGACTAAATAATTTATTTAAGAATGGCTCAACATTTCCGCCAGC
The DNA here is from genome assembly GCF_008452795.1 of Klebsiella sp. AqSCr. NCBI lineage: Bacteria > Pseudomonadati > Pseudomonadota > Gammaproteobacteria > Enterobacterales > Enterobacteriaceae > Klebsiella > Klebsiella sp. AqSCr. The sequence goes on along the minus strand of NZ_MJDM01000003.1, from coordinate 70,343 downwards.
CCCCCAAAAACGCCTATCTTTATTCTGCTTTTCTAGTTCGCTCTTTTTAGTCGAACTACTCCAATAGGGTTCTTGAAGTGTAAACAAGACTGAAGACAAGCTTTCTATGTCGAACTCATCCAACAAAAACTTTGCAGTAGCCTCATCCTGCTTAGCAAAAAAAGATAATAATGAAAACTGACTATGGTGAGGCTTAGCTAAAAACATAGTTCTAAGCGACATTTCCTCCCCATCCTTCTGGTCAGAATAGTAATCGCGCTCGTGAGTTTCGAACGCTTCATTAAAGCGTGCCGATATTCCCGAGTAGTAACCAAAAACATAATCAGGAAGCAGTCTTTCATCTCTAAATTGATAAACGCCGCTTTCGTTTTTAATAGCTTGGTTGCGGCGGTTAAATTCAGTCTCTTTTAACTCTACAAATAATTTTTCAATTTCTTCGCTACTTTTATCTTCAATATCTGCAGCGTTTTCAATTACCCAATAAGAACGTTTGAAGCGCTGAATATTTTCTCGCCGAGTACCTTTGCGCCTAGGCTTTTTACTCGATTTCCCTTTAGATATTACTTTTACATAGTGATCACGGCATCGATATTTAATCTCATACTCAAAGTCAGATTCTTCACAAAGATCTAAGTCTCTGAAAATCCATGCGATGGACTCCAATATATTGGATTTGCCGACACCATTGCGACCAATAATAACTTGGCGTTCAGACTTTAAGGAAAAATCCACCTCAAAACTTGTGAGGTTTTTGAAGTTTTCTAATCGTAACCAATCAATTTTCACAACTAATCCTTTAGCTTCAATTTAATCTCTGACTCTTTTTCATAAGGCCAGTTTTTAATCAGTTTTTCGTCAGGTGAGAGCTGTGCTACTTTCTCTGAGATTTCGGCCAACTCAATATAAAATTCTTCAACTTCATTAGATGAAAAACCAGCTAACTGCATAAGCTCATCAGGTTTTATAGGTTCGCTTTGTTCGTTCAACACTGTCAGTAATGGTTTACGCCCTGAAGTCACTTTTTTCCCCCTCTTAATTGAACGTTTTGGCTTTGTTTCTGCTAAAGCTTCTTTTTCTGTCTTAATTTGATCTAGAAGATCTTTGGTATTTTCTTTGCTGTTATGTTGTACCAACTCACCAGAAAATGCTTTCGCTAATATTGAAGACTTTAGGGAAACTGAATGTTTTATCTTTCCATCTATAGTGGTTTCTGCTCTACTTGCGCTTGCCAACTTTTCGGTCACTTGTAGCACTAACTCTCGTTGTTCTTCAACTGACATTAATGGAACAGAAACTGTTTCTAATATTGCTAAGTTGATATTTTTTTGGGCTGTGGCTGGAGCATAGCGATCAAGGTCTTCTCTGACTGTCCTAAAGAAGAACTCTATATATTCAACTGAAATATTTTCATTTTGAGGGATAAAGCCTACTACACTGTCAGGGAAACATGCATCAATACCAAGTATTGCTGTTTCAGCAATATTTGCGGCAATAGTGATACACAATGTACCTTTTGGCCATAAACGACTTTGAGCAAGCCCTTTTTTTGAATATGTCTGCTTATAATTTGTTAAAAGGCCATCAGCTGCTCGTACGTCACCAGTTTGAACAAACGGATAATCTCCACCATATAAACTCGGGTCATTACGTGGTCTATGCTTTGATTTTCCTCTATTTAACTCACCAAGCTGAGTTATAGTAGCCCAAGTCCAACTATCGGGTATTTCAGGTAAGGAAGACACATCAGCCTGAGGGGGCTCTTTATAATTCTCCTTCCACCTATCGTTCTTCGGCGTAATCCCTTTCTCTTCAAAGGACTTTAGCTGCTCAGCTTCCCAGTTAGCTCGGCGCTCATCGAGAATACGATTTAGCAACGAACTCGCTGGCTCTAACTTGTCTACATTTTGCTCACGCCATTGCTCTGTTAGCTTACCGGTGACGGCATCTTTAAGTACTGACTGACGATATTGTTGAAGCTTAGCCTTTGCTTGCTTTAACCCTTCAACACCAGCATCAATATGGGAATAAAGTTCTTCTATTTTATCGACTATTGCGTGCTGAGTGCTTAACGACGGTAAAGATACAGGGATTTTCTTCATACTCGCTTGATTAAGCTTCAAGCGAGTAGACCCACCAACAAACCCTTTATAATCAAATTGATTCAAGTAATGACTTAAATATCTATTGGATGTAACAGAATCAAATGCCTTTAAAATATGGGCATGATTATTAATCCAAAATTTTTCTTTAACAACAAATGCCACATTTTTAGTTTTATCAAAAAATGGGGCTCCATCCTCTCCAATTAAAAGGTGTTCACCTTCAAAAATGAAGTCATCAATAAGCCCTACTTCTCCAGTTGCTCCATAATAAGGATAGAGCTCGCTTCTACTTTTACCTTTAATTCTTTTAGCTCTCTCTCCTGCATTAACAGGTATTCTCTTGGAGTCCAAAATTGCGACACAGTCTTCCAAAAGAACTTCAATCCAGCCTTCTTTTTTACCATTTTTACTTGTCATGCGATTAGGTAGCCATTCAATTCATTTACAACATTATCTAGCCTATCACCAAATAATTGCTTGGCTCAAAAAACACCACCTTGCTGATTAAAAGGCGCATATTCAAAGACTTCAATCATCATTTCTGCATTTTCAGCAATTTGCTTTTTAATCATTTTCAGCCACTCAAGCTGACTTTCATCAAACTCAACACCCGCTTGTCGTTGCTGAACTAACCAAGCACTGAAACGCAGCTCAACGACTTTAGGGAAAAGGTCAAGTATATCCTTTATCCCTGTTGCGTAGCTCACCAAACTAACGATATTTGTCAGTAAAGCAGCGGGTGGAACACCTTTTACCTTTGCGGCTACAAGCTGCTCATAGGCTTACCATACTTGTATAGGGGCGGGATTATACGGCGGCGCTTTGATGCTTTCAGCAAATTCCTCGATTTGCTCATAACTTAGATGGCGTTGATGATACTGTTTTCTGTAAATGAGTTCGATAGCTGTGGGCTCATCTTTGTTTTCTTCCATAAATTGTCTGAAGCTCTTGATGATGTGGTTCGCTTTTTCAGCATCAAATCCAGCATCAAGCCACTCATCGGTACTTGTTATGACCCAGCTGTTCCTGCACAACTAAGCGGCTTGAGCATAGGCCTGCGCCGGGGTTTTCATCTTTAGCGCCTGATGCGGGTGCTTCTGGTTGTAAAACTGGAGCCAGTCGCCAATCACTCGGCTGGCATGTTGTAACGTCTCGAACCGCTACCGGTGTACGCATTGCTCTTTCAGGGTTCGGATCACTCGCTCAACCATGCCGTTTTGCTTTGGCGTATACGGTGTGATGAACTCCTGTTGTAACCCATAGCTTTTGACCCGCGCGGTTGTAGTTGCGTCTGGTAAACACCAAGCCATTGTCGCTACGTAACAAGGACGGCGTGGTTACCCGTCCCACGCATCCGAACCGGGTTATCAGCGCTTGCTCCTGCGCCGCCTCAGCCGTCTTTGATTTACCACTGCGCGATAGATGCCCCCCAGCAACTCTCGGGTATGGCAATCAATCACCAAGGCCAACGAATACCAGCCATTCTGTCCAGCCCAGATCCGACATAGGTCGGTCGCCCAACGCTGGTTAGGGGCCGATGCCACCGAGGACAAGGCCCGGAGTCTCGGGCGAAACCCAACCGGACGTTTACGCACTTGCCACCCCTTGAGCTGGAAGATGCGCTGGACCGTGTTCTTGTTAAAACCCAGCAGTGCCGCCACGGTTCGATAGCTTAACGATGGATTCTCGTCGATCATGACCTTGATCGACGAGACCAGATGCTGCTGAACCTTGGGAACTGCCTTGACGCTGCGGTAATACCAAGTGCGCCGAGGCAAACCAACGGCATATTTTACTGACGGAGACCTCGGTACCCTCGGCCAGCGCGCAATCCCTGCTGAACATCGGCGACTATCTGTCGCCCTCGCCCGGCAGAGAAGCCAACTTTTTTCTGGCACGGAGCTCCAGCATGGCTTCGTCATAGGCCTTCTGGAGCTCTTTGAGCTGTTTTTCGTACTGTTCGCGGATATCCAAGTCTGTTTAACCGGCTGGTTGCAATCGGTGTTGAATAAAGAGCGGCTGCGTATAGCCAGACCAGTGTTTAAACTTTTGTTGTGTCGTCGATAAAACTAGCAACACCAGACTTCAATCGGGCGAACACAGTTCTTTCCACCCTATCCAGCACAGAGCTCTACTCGAAACAGAAATGCTACCGCCCCTGGCTGTCGCTACCAGATTGCTTAAACAGGATGCTAGTGGTTAGTCGCTTGATTATGCATAAAAACCTTACCATACCAGCATATTGCGACATTTAACATTTTCAATCATCACAGAATGAGCGATTACTCGACGAAACTTGATTTGCTTTGCACAAAACGCACTCGTTGTGCCAGACTCTTTGAGTATAACATACTGATATTTCACTTAATTCAGGTGGGGTGTAATACGTCCATGGGGATACACACATACCTGTGTTTCTCCCTCCTCGCCGAGGATAAAAAAACAAGCCTCCCAGCCACAGGCTGGGGGATACTTGTTTTTTTTGGGGGGAGAGAGGGACACCTGGAACAGACGAGGGATGGACTAACCGGAAATTGCGATCTCCAAATCATCGGTAGATGGGTCATAGATAAAGGGTCATAGAAAACCCGATTGGGTGACAGGACCGACTCAATCACTGTCACGGTGATCTCATTCGGTCTTTCGCGGATTGGCGGTGGTGTGACTTAACCGGCAGTGCGGCTAATGCCGAGGTGATGATCGATAAATCATCCAGATAACCGGCAAATGAAATGGGATCGGGTACCACGTCGAACGGGCTTACCAGATAAGCCAGCGCACCGATGATGAGCGCATAGCACCAGACCAGCAGATCGCCATCCGTGAGCAGGACATACAAGAGCACGGCCTTCTCCAGCAGCTCCTTAATCCCCTTGATCTCTTTTAACTTGCGCATGATGTCGCTATGACTGGGATTACTCATGGTGCATCGCCTCCAAGGTGGGAATCCGCGCTGTATCTGAATGGTGAAGTGGTCAACTAAAACTGGCCACCGCTAGAGTTTTTCGAATATCGGTTTTCCGATTCATTTGGGGGTAATCCACGGTTATATTCATGCGGCCTGAGAGCGCTGTAATACCTGACGATATAGTCCGTTATTGCCTAGGCTGCATTGCTGAAGCTTGTGTCACCCGTCACCGGTACCCATTCGTTCTTCAGACTCTTGAAGAAGCGTTCCATTGGACTGTTAGGTGGAGGAGCTCTGCTTTTTTCCTAGGAGTAAAGCGGTTCAGCACAGTTCGGAACTGATATCAGTGGCCGGTAAATAGCAGATATTCATCCATTATTTGCATGAGGGATATGTTTTCCTCCTGCCGTCCAATCAGCCACAAGCCTAGATCTTCAGGTGCCTTACGTTTCAGGTTATCCAGCCAGTCTTCCAGCGTTGCACCTATCATCAAATCGTACCAACATAGCCAGACCAGTTTGTGGCGATGCTCCGGTGAGCTGAATTGTTGTAACAGGCTAATCAGCCTATTTGCCAGTGGGCGTTGTTTCAGGCGGATACATTCACTCAGCAATATCCCTTCCAGCATTGGGTGGTGCAGTAAAGTTTTTTGGTTTGTCTCAAGACTGATTTGCATATCAGTCACTACCGACACAGGTTCTGTATGCTGACTTCCGTAAATCAGTCGGTAAAGGCATTGTGGTACCACTGCAGTCATCTGTCCCGCGCCGGGAAAGTACAGACTGCCCACCATCAGATGGTGGCTGGCCTGGATATTGGGGTGACACATGCCATTTATGATGGCCAGTTTTGTAAACCCGTTTAGCCAACGTTGATAGCTATCCAGCAAACTGTCATATCGCGTCTTTGTCTCTTTCATGGTGAATTATCCCTGAATACTGAATGACAGGCAGCCGCAAACCTCCGCAATGAGCGGATAAAGAGACTGCCTGTCAGGAAAGTGATATGTAAGGAGAGGTATCTAGCTGCGTGATTCTTCGATTCTCGCCTGTAGCCAGGCTTCCACTTCACTTTTCCGCCAGCGGGAGCTGCGACCAAATTTGGTTGGTTTTGGAAACTTACCGTCTTTAATAAGCTTGTAAAACCATTTATCGGTCAACTGGGTGAGTTGCGTAATGAATGCCATATCGATGAACTGGTCTTCGAGCAGGGAAATTTGAATAGTCATGATTTTATTCTCCGGTATCTGAATGGAAACCGGAGAAGGTCTTATTATTGTTACTATCCCGCTCCGGCATAGGTACCGGTGGTGCCGTAAAAAATAGTATTAGCCTGGTATATATTTTCTGGGTCTACCCTGTCGTGCAGGTGGTGGAACCTCATTACATCCCCAGACTGGGTAATCATATTTCTGGTCTTCTTTTGTCAGATAACTGGCTATACGTCTTAAGCTGTTTAAGGCTTCATTATTGTGATATTCAACAACGTTGTTAATGTTGTCCCGATGATATTCATTTGGCTTGCATCGCTGAGACTTGCCTTCACCATGGGTAATCTCTAGCCACATTTGCTCCGCCTGTAAAATGAATGGGAATGACTTCTGATGTTCTTGAGCATTAAGATAGAAAATCGCATGGGCATGAACTACTCCTTCTGATGTCCATTCCAGTACCCAGAAAATACCAGTGACACCAGGAATGTTAGTCATCGCCTGAGTGAGGTCTCTGAGATCATCCTGTATCTCAAATGAGGAATTACGAATAAATCTTTTAGTGCCTCGCTGGTAATCAAAATCCATTCGAAACGCCAGTATTTTGGAGTGACATGCCAGGATCTGATTAAGATGGTGGTTAATCATATTTAGCAGGAAGTCATTCGGGGTGATTTTCTTTAGATGTGGGTAATATTTTTGCATTGCTCTGTTCCTTTGGATGAGTTCAAAGGAATTGGCATATCTGTTTTTTTGTCTCTTAAAGGATGCTTGTAAAGCAGGGTCCAATCACTTTTGATAGATATATATCATCCCGTGGTGGGGATGTTAGATGACTATAAATGGAGAACTACTATCTATAATACCAATTAACCTTAATTATTTTTTAACCTGATAGCACTCCACAGTTTCCCTATTTCTTTTACATTTATATTATCTGCTATTCGTAACAGTCGTCGTGGGTGTCACATAGCCAATTTTTAGTGTTCCAAGTAAACGTTCTACATGATGTAGGTCAAGATTTCTCAGGTATCATTAAAATCTAGTCCTTGAGTGCACTAGGGAAGGCTTGTGATAACAAAAAAATAACGCATTCTACTACGTAGAGTGCTACGATTTTTTCTAAGATTGTTATTACGTTTGAGGTTATGATGAGTGCAGGAAAGCGAGTGACCAGTCTCTGGACAAAAAGAGTAAACTTATGGCTTTACTGGGATATCTTTCGCTCAGAATTAATGCATGTTGATGAGTCTCGTGAATTAGTGGAAAGAATAGACGATGCCACTCTTTTCAAAGAGTCTTGCATTAACTATATGAACAAAAAAGAAATGGTTAAATATTGGAGTGCGGAGGATTTCTTTGAAAAGAGTAAGCGAGAGGTTGAGGGTCAATTAATACCTTTTAGTGAACTTGAATGGATTGATTGTGAGCGTTCGTTGTCATTTGTTGCTAATTATATTCATGCCGAATATAAGCTATATGCAAATAATAACACCCCCTCTCTTCTTGATGTTACTTTACCTGAATGGAGCCTTGACACTAATCAGGGTGGCGTAAATTATGACGGGTTAATTCTTATGATCGACTACCAATGTCGTGTATCAAGCTTTAACCATATTCGCTCAAACTTAGAACGTTTGAGAAATTCTTGGCTCCGTATCCAGAAAAAATTTGGCAATCCGTTCTGGTTCTCATCCACCAGATATGATGCTAAATACTTGACAGATTATCAGTGGGTGATGTCCTACTTCGACAAGAACAAAATGATTAATGGTAATGTGGATTTTTGGTTTGAAAAAAATATGAACCTGAAAATTCATTCAATCTTTGATCAATGGGTTGAGAATAAATCCGATGCTGAAGGTGAATTGTTTATTATAAGAATAAAAAAGGCATGGGGTCAGAAAAAATTCAGAGATAGTGTTGCAAACAAAAAGGTTCTCAATACCTATATTAGCAAAGGCAGTAAGAGACAACTTGATTATTTGGTCAGTCAAAATGAAATGAAAATCAATGAATTGATTGAGATGCTGATCAATGATGCATATACAAAAGCCAAACTAAAAAGTTGGGAAAATTAAAAAAGATTACAGATATATATCATCACTCTGAACACACCCCATTAACGGCAGAACCTCGTGGTTCTGCCGTTTTTGTATTCTTTTTCAGAGGAGCAGTAATGAAACAATTTGACGGTCTGCACTCACTGCAGCAACCGCTTTCCGGCCTGCCCCAGTGGGTCTCTGAACGCATTCTGCAGCAGATAAATCAGCTTACTCACTATGAGCCGGTGGTAGGCATTATGGGTAAAACCGGGACAGGAAAGAGCAGCCTGTGCAATACCCTGTTTGCTGGGGATATATCACCGGTCAGTGATGTGGCGGCATGTACCCGAAAACCACTGCAGTTTCGCCTGCAGGTCGGCAAACGCTTTATGACAATTATGGACCTACCCGGTGTTGGAGAGTCCGAACTACGGGATGCTGAATATGCCGCTCTCTACCGTGAACAACTTCCCCGGCTCGACCTGGTGCTGTGGTTGATCAAGGCCGATGATCGAGCGCTGGCGGTGGATGAACATTTTTACCGGGAGGTGATTGGTGAGGCATACCGGCATAAGGTGTTGTTTGTTATCAGTCAGTCCGACAAGGTTGAACCCACCTGCGGTGGTGAAAAGTTGTCTACAGAGCAGAAACAAAATATCAGCCGAAAAATCTGTCTGCTGCATGAGCTGTTCCAACCTGTAAACCCTGTCTGTGCGGTGTCGGTACGTTTGCAGTGGGGGCTGCGGGTGATGGCTGAACGGATGATTCGTTGCCTGCCACGGGAGGCCAGTAGTCCGGTGGCGGTACAGCTTAGTGCTCCACTTCGTACCGATGCCGTTAATAAAAAAGCCCGTGACGATTTTGGTGAAACGGTCGGCTCGGTACTGGATACCATAAGTTCCATGCCCCTGATACCGGCCCCGGTTCGGACAGTCATCCAGGCTGTACGCGACATCGTGGTATCAGTCGCTCGTGCAGTCTGGAACTTCTTCTTCTGAAAATTAACCCTTCTAACCCGTAGTTTCCTGAGCCCTGCCGCGACTTTGCGGCAGGGCTTTTTGTATTTATTTTCCATCATGAGGAGTCTGCTTATGACCCGTCTGGCTTCGCGCTTTGGCGCAGTAAATCTTATCCGTAGTGACCGTCCGTTAACCCGCGAAGAACTATTTCTTGTGGTACCCAGCGTATTCAGCGAGGACAAACACGCATCCCGCAGTGAGCGGTACACGTATATACCCACCATATCCCTGCTGGACAGTCTGCAGCGCGAAGGCTTTCAGCCCTTCTTTGCCTGTCAGACCAGAGTGCGTGATCCAGGTCGCCGCGAGCACACAAAGCACATGCTGCGCTTGCGTCGGGAGGGGCAAATTACCGGCAAGCAAGTCCCCGAAATCATTCTGCTCAACTCTCATGACGGCACCAGCTCGTATCAGATGCTGCCGGGATTATTCCGTGCGGTGTGCCAGAACGGACTCGTCTGCGGTGAGTCGTTTGGCGAGGTGCGGGTGCCGCACAAAGGAGATGTCGTGAGTCAGGTGATTGAGGGGGCGTATGAAGTGCTGGGTATTTTTGACCGTGTGGAAGAGAAGCGGGATGCCATGCAGTCGCTGGTGCTGCCGCCACCTGCACAACAGGCTCTGGCACAGGCTGCACAGACGTACCGTTTCGGTGAGGATCACCAGCCGGTGACAGCACCTCAGATACTCTCCCCACGCCGCTGGCAGAATGAGAGCAATGATCTGTGGACCACATACCAGCGTATTCAGGAGAACCTGATTAAGGGCGGGCTCAGTGGACGCAGTGCGAAAGGCAGACGAACGCATACCCGTGCGGTGCGCGGTATTGACGGTGATGTGAAGCTCAACCGGGCTCTCTGGGTGATGGCGGAAGCGATGCTGAGTGGGTTTCAGTCCTGAGCTTGTTATCAACATGTTGGGAAGGGACACTCCCTGTCCGTTTTACCTCCATTGGATTGAGTGTTTTATCACCGCATTTCACGGTGTACCGCGTCGGGCCTGCTTCCGGAGGCAGATAAAAAATAGTTCATTCCATGTCCATACCCTGTCCGCCCCCCTCTTTAGAATCATTTCATATTCAGTCAGTTAACTATTACGGAGATTTAAGATGGCACAGACAGAGCGCCGTCATGATCGGCTGGCTGTCAGGCTGTCACTGATAATCAGCCGCCTGGTTGCAGGTGAAACGCTGAACATGGCGCGGCTGGCTGCAGAGTTTGGTGTGTCAGTCCGTACCCTGCGACGGGATTTTCGCGAACGGCTGATGTACCTCGACCTTGAGTATCGACGGGGGCAATGCCGCCTGCGCAGCACCGGTGGGGGCGTACAGGGGGAGCTGGATGCGCTGACCTTCGCGCACCGGGCCGGACTGGCCGATATCTTTCCGGGACTGGATCGGCGTCTGGCGGGCATGCTGCTCACTGCGGGAGGGATGCCGTGTCTGGTATGGCAGCCGCCACAGTCTGTGTCACCGGCCATCTCACTGGTGTTCTACCGTCTCGTCAGTGCCATTACCGCCTGCCAGCGGGTACTGCTGCTGGCCGAGGGAGAGCGCTGTGACGGGCTGGCTCCGTACCGCCTGATATCACTCGACGGCTGCTGGTACCTCACCGGTGAACTTAACGGGCATATCACCGTGCACCCTCTGGCGACCATCCATGCGGTGACAGTTCTGAACACCACTTTTACCCCGCGAAAACGTCTCAGCCAGTTAACCACACAGGCGGGCTTTATCCGGGCTCTACCGCACTTCAGCTGTATTCGCGAAATCCTGTCTCCTGGGCCCTCTGAGGAGGAGCGGGGCAACACACTGATTTAATTACCTCTGTTAAGAAGGAAAAACAATGACCTGGCATTACGAGAAAAATGGCATACGTCACGACAATGTGACTGAAGACGACATCACCGGCCTGATTATGCGCGGTGAACTGACTGCATCCACTCTGGTATGGCGACAGGGCATGACGGAGTGGCAACCGGTCTCCGCTACCCTGCTGGCTTCGGCGCTGCTCCGGAGCACCACACCGCCAGCGCTGCCGGGGAACCGCATTCCGGGTGGCGTTCTGTGGACGCTGGCATTTGCTCCCTTCATTGGCTACGCGCTGGAGTTGTGGACTGCAGGATTGAGCGGGATGTCATTTGACGAGGCATATGATGCCGTCTCGGGTGGGCAGTACTGGTTTATCACGCTGCTACTCAATATTGCTCTGGGGTATCTCGATGAACGACGCCTGCGTAAGGCCGGAGTGGACACCACCACGTTCGGCAAACTGGCCTGGCTGGTGCCGTTCTATCTGTGGCGGCGGGCGAAAAACCTCGGTCAGAAACCGGCTTACTTCTGGGTATGGCTTGTGATGCTGGCCCTGACCGTCTGGGCCTGAATCACCGCTACCTGATACTTTCTCTGTTAAGGACCAACGTAATGAAAACACTGATTAAAATACTGGGCATTACCGGCAGCCTTCTGCTTTGTGCAGGGGCTCAGGCCCAGCCCTATAACCGGACGCTACCTGCAGTCGTCAATGACAACAACGGGAATATTTTCTGGTGTGATGCGCATCGTCAGGTTACCGGAAAATGCGAAGCCATGTCTGTTGACCGTCAGGGCGGGATGGTCACGGTGCGTTCAGCACCTTTTAAAGACTGCGAAGGCGGCCTGTGGGGCTGGATAACTATCATGCGCAACGATGTGTCGAAGGGATTCACCATTACTCCGGATAAGAAATTCGGGCTCACCGTAAAAGATCTGTGCCGTCCGGGCACGGTAGTGACCTTTAAGCCCAACCAGAAGAAGCCGGAATATGACGACCTGGTGGCACTTTACCAGGGCAAAGAGCTGTTTCGCTACCGGCGCTTCTGATAACACTCGATACCAACCTCCCTCATTTTGCCCGACAGCGGGCTGGATTAATTCAGGAAGAAAACCATGCTGAAAATACTGACCTCTGCTGTACCCGCCCTCATTCTGTCACTTGCCGCCTTCAGTGACGGTGCCGCTCAGCTTCCGGCAAGCCTGATGGATAAAGACAATCCCGGCCAAGAGTACTGGTGCCAGGGAAACGACATCAACACCTCCATGTGCTCACTAACCAGTGTCAGCGACGACCATAAATTTGCCCTGATTCAGGACCTGCCGGGCCCGGCCTGTGAAGACTTAAGCTTCGGGGTTATTGATCTGGTGCGTCAGACCGGCGTCAACATTCCTTACGACGGTGGTGACTGTAAGGGTGATGTGCAGGCCGGTTTTGTGCGAGGCACGAAAGATAATGCCCTGTATGTGAAAATTGTCCGGGGCAGTAAAACCCTGCGGTTGTATAAAGTACAAACCGGTTACTGATAATCACCCCATACCTGAATACTCCCATAGCCCCTGACGCGTCTGCGTCAGGGGCTTTTGCTTTTAAGGTGCACCGAATGCCTGAATCTCACATGCTGCCACCGAGACCTTTTACCCGACAGCAGGCCGAAGCGGTTACCCGCCGGTATCAAAACATCGCTATTGAAGATGACCAGCGCAGTCACTTCCGCCTGGTAGTTCGCGACTCTGAAGGTCGAATGATCTGGCGGGCGTGGTGCTTTGAACCGGATGGCGGTGAAGGGCTTAACCGTTATATCCGCAAGTCAGGCATCCTCAGAGCATCCTCCTCCTGACCACACCCATTCATCATCCCTGTATGTCCTTTATTTCCCCATACGCCAGACATCGTTGCTGGCGTTTTTATTGACGGAGAATATCCATGACGACACAAACGCAATGCGAATTGATGTCTGCTAATGAACCTCAATTTGACCTTACTGCAACACCAATACCTGACGAGCAGCGTCTCGATTTCTGGCAGCTGTACTTTGGCGATATCCCGCAGTGGATATCGCTGGAACCCCGTATTTTCGCCTGGATGGAGCGCTTCTGTAATGAGTACAGCGGTGGTATCTGGTCCTTTTACACGCTCAGTAATGGCGGCGCGTTTATGGCCCCTGATGCTGACGGTGGTGATAAATGGCATCTGTTCAACAGGATGAACGGTAATGGTGTGGAAATGAGCGTGGAAGCCGCAGGTATCGCGGTCTGCCTGATTGAATACAGCCATCACGCCTGTCGTACCGAATGCGATGCCATGACTGAGCACTATTACCGCCTGCGGGATTACGCCCTGCAGCACCCTGAATCCAGCACCATTCTGCGCATTATTGATTAAGGATACTTATGATGGAACAGTCACTTATCCCACAGACTCCGGCACTACCACTAACCGCACAACGCACGGTAAAACGCGCCTTAACGCTGCTTGACCGACACCTGCGCGAAACAGGAGTGGCATTCACTTCCACTCAGGCTGCCCGTGACTGGCTGAAACTGAAAATGGCGGGACTGGAGCGCGAAGAGTTTATGGTGCTGTATCTGAACCAGCAGAACCAGTTGATTGCCCATGAAACCCTGTTTGCCGGTTCTATTAGCAGTACCGAGGTACATCCCCGTGAGGTGGTCAAACGCGCCCTGTACTTCAATGCGGCAGCAGTGATACTGGCGCATAACCATCCCTCCGGCGACACCTCGCCCAGCAAGGCAGATAAGACCATCACGCAGCGTCTGGTGCAGGCGCTTCAGCTTGTTGATATCCGTGTGCCTGACCACCTTATTGTAGGTGGTACGCAGATATTGTCGTTCGCTGAACACGGTCTGCTGTGAGGTATGACATGAGAATTATCAGTAAACGCCGGGCGATGACGATTTACCGTCAGCATCCGGCCTCCCGCATTTTTCGATACTGCACCGGCAGATACCAGTGGCATGGCAGTGTCTGTCATTACACCGGTCTGGCCGTTCCTGACATTCCCGGCGTGCTGGCGGTATACGCCGAACGCCGTCAGGATCGCAACGGACCTTATACCTGTCTGATGAGTATCACCCTGAACTGACAATAAAGAGGTTATAAATGAGCAACCCCACATGGGGCCTGCTGCGGGATATCACGCCGTGCCTAGGAGCACGTCTGGTGCAGGAGGGCAACCGGCTGTACTATCTGGTTGACCGAGCAAGTATCACCGGTAAGTTTAGTGATGCCGAAATCCTGAAGTTGGATGTCGTATTTCCACATTTTATCAGTCAGATGGAATCGATGCTGACCATTGGTGAAATGAATCCCCGCCATGCCCACTGTGTCACCCTGTACCACAACGGTTTCACCTGCGAAGCCGATACCCTTGGTAGTTGCGGCTACGTATACATCGCCATTTATCTCACTCAACGCTAACAAATTTCACGAGAGCAAACATGAAAAATCTACCTGCTACAATTTCGCAGGCGGCGAAGCCCTGTCTGTCGCCCGTTGCAGTCTGGCAAATGTTACTTACTCATCTGCTTGAGCAGCACTATGGCCTAATGCTAAGCGACACACCTTTTAGTGATGAAGCCGTTATACAGGAACATATTGATGCCGGTATCACTCTGGCTAATGCTGTTAACTTTCTGGTGGAGAAGTATGAGTTAGTCCGTATCGATCGCTGTGGATTTTCCTCACAGGTACAAGCACCATATTTGACTGCGACAGACATTCTTCATGCCAGGAAAGCGTGCGGGCTGATGAGCCGGTATTCTTACAGGGAGGTAAGTAATATTGTTCTTAGCCGATCACGGATATGAGTGGATGGAGATCTGAGAAGGTTTCCACGATACGTGAAGAATTTGATGAGATTAACGACTCGATGAAAGGCTCATCGAGTCGTATGAAAAACAAGGTGGGGGCACAAAAGGGGGCATTTATAAAGATGAAACAAAAAAATATGTATATTTATCAAAGGATATTAGTAGTTTGTTATGTTCCTATTATCGCACCACCTCAATCAAAACGTTACAGAAAACGCTTCTTTAAAAGCCTCTCTGGGTTTACACCAGGGTTGCTTTCCCCGGAGACCGATGCACTTAAATTCCATGCTCTTATCGCTGAGCCAAGGCATCAAAACTACCATCACGGTCAGTGATAAAAGCTCCCGCGGGCTCAGAAGTATCTCGATTATCCATGGCTCATAGCACCGTAACGTAAGCGGCAATGAGCAATGCCATCTTAATAATATTTTATATCCAGCCCTCCCTCTTCAAACCGTTAATCCAGTAATTTCATCTCCAGCGCCCTGCTCATCGCTTGAGTGCGACTATTCACTTTAAGCTTCGCGTAGATGTTTTTGATATGCCATTTGACCGTCTCGGCAGAAATAGCGAGGGAGCGAGCGATTTCTTTGTTCATCTGACCTTCAGCAATTAGCTGTAATATCTGAAACTCACGCTCGCTGAGCTCGCCAGGAATATCGGGGCTTCCACTATTAAACGGTGTTCCGTCTGCAGGCGCGCGCTTGTCGGCCCAGGGTTTATGCACTCCCCCTTTCTCTTTGCAAGCCGAAGAGGTTTCATTCATACCGGCAAGCAAAGGTTGCAAGGTATCGCCAGCGTCAAGAAAGAGGCCCGTGAGATGCTGTTGTTCAGCCAGCTGCACGACTGGCTGAAATGTCGTGCGCGCAGCGGCAGTTTTGCCACTGTTCCACAAGGCCAATGACCAGAGCGTACGTAGACGCGCTGCGGTTAACCTGTCCCCCCGGCTTTCCTGATCGGAGACCATCTCAGCCAGTAAAACGCAGGCTTGCGGTGCCTGGCCTCTGGCGAGAAGAAGCCGGCTGCGGCTAAGGGATGCAGACATAACGATGGCGCGTTGGCAGGGATGTTCGGCATCCATTCTGAAGCTGGCGGCCATTTGTTCAAGCTGTCGCTGCAGTTGCTCTGCGCCGGTGAAATTGCCGCGCTGCAGTCGCACCCTCACCTGCTCGGCTAACAACATGGCCTGGAGCCGTTGCCAGCCGCGAGACACCGCAAGACGCTGCGCATGCTCCAGCAATCGCTCGGCCTCATAGGGCATATCGTTATCTAAGGCCTGACGCGCGAGATAGGTATAGCAACGACTCAGCGCGTCGGGTGGACTGAATCGGTCGATGAATTCGAGCCGGTCGGCTAACAGATGCTCGGGCGAGTCACCCCTCTGACATTCATAGGCTATCTCCGCCAGCAGCGGCGCCAGCGTCGCGCCACTGGTCGACTGGGTACCGGTATAACATTCAGCCTGGCGCAACGTTTTCTCTGCGTACCACCCGGCTTTCCCCAGATCGCCCTGACAAAGATGGCACTGAGCAATGATAAAAGCGCGATAAACCGAGACAAACAGATTATCTAAAGGACTTTCCGGAGAGGGCATATGCTGTTGAACCTCCAGCGCGTCGTGATAGCGCTGGTTAACAACATGGCAATAGCTGAGAATATTGCATATCAGACCATCAACCCAGGTGTCGCCGCAGGGCACTTCGGCCAGCAACGGCTGAACAATAGCCAGACTCTCCGGGATGTTTTCAGCAAAGGCTTCGCAAATTGCCCGCACAACGCGCAATTTACACCAGGTGCTGCGGGTTAAATCCTCACGATGATGAAGTACCATCTGATCGAGGTTATCAAGCAGCTGCCTCGACTCATCAAAGTGGAAATAATGCGCCAGTGCCCAGGCCAGGTTAATTTGCAGGTCAATGCGCGAAGGATCGGTGCTGGGCGGTAAATGATGCATCCATGAAATCAGGGTATCGATATCCCCTTCTTCCGCCAGTGACTGAGCGCTTGCGCCGTCCTGCACGGGGCTATGCACCGGCTTGCCTGCGCTGAGCGCATGGCGTACCGCCTCAGACCACAGCTTCTGTTCGACGAACCAATGACTGGCTAATTCATGCAGCTGTTTGCGGTCAATATCGTTGTTCTGCTGCAGCATGGTCCTAAGATTTTCCTGCAACAGAGGATGGTAGCGAAACCAGTAGCCTTGTTCGTCAAGGGCTGACAAAAAAAGGTTGTGTCGCTCAATCCATGCCAGCATCGCTTTACTATCATCACGTCCAGTCACTGCATTGCATAGTTCGGCATTTAACCGACTGAGGAAGGACGTTTTCACCAGGAAATCGAGAACCTCTTCCGGCAGCGGATCCAGTACCACCTCTTTCAGATAGCGGGCAATGGATCGTGTTCCTCCATGCATATTACGCAACAGATGCTCAGGATCATTCTGTAATTCTGCCGACAATGAAGCGATCTTCATGCCCGCGATCCAGCCCTCTGTCACGGACTGTAGCCGCTGTGCATGATGGTTGCTGAGGGGTAGCGCAACCGTGCGGCTAAAATAGTGTTTTGTTTCTTCGAGCGTGAATTGCAGGTCTCGATCATAGATCTCCACCAGTTGGTCCTGGGCCTGCAGCTGGCTCAGCGCAAGATTCGGGTGGAAACGGCTGCCAATGATCAGATGCAAGGCGGCAGGCGCATGCTTGATTAAATACCCCAGCGCTTCATAGACCCCACGATCGTTAATCACGTGGAAGTCGTCGATAATCAGGTACACGTCATGCGGGCAGTAGTGTAGCTGGTTAATGAGCCCGGCCAGCAGTTGCTCGGAGCTGGAGAGCTTCTGCTCTTCCATGTCACGCCAGAAATCGGCGTCCCAGTCAGCATAGAGTGGACGCAATGCTTGCAGCAGATAAGGAATAAACTGCCATACGTCATCATCATCCTCATCGAGGCTCAGCCAGGCGATACGTTCGCCCTGGGCGACCATCTGCTGATGCCATTGCGCCAACAGCGTGGTTTTGCCAAATCCAGCGCCGGCGCAGACGACGCCCAGCCGGCACTGCTGAACGGGACTGAGAAGCTGAAGCAGCCGGGGGCGCTCCAGCAATTGTATTGAGGAGCGAGGCGGGACGAATTTGGTCAGGATTAGCGGCAAGCCTCGCGTCAGCCGCAATGGCCCGGAGACCAGTGAGGGTGATTGGCGACCTTCTAAATCCAATGGCTTCATCCGTGGTGTCTACTCGCTTTGTTTTTTTCAATTGTACGCCAGCCCCCGGGATGACATGGGGCAGCCAAACTTTATTGCTACACAAAATTTAGAAAGTTTGACCTCAAGCATGAAAACCCCCACCTACCCCCCCCATGAAGGTGGCTTCGCACTCCCTTTAACCGCTCGTAGATTCATTGCATGGGTGTGGCCAGGGTTATCCGCCCTGTCTGTTGGCCCCGCCTGGGTGACCTTTATTGAGGAGAATTAAACGATGCTCAGCAAACAGGCGTTATTGCAGGCTTACCGCAAGATGCGGGAGATCAGAACATTTGAAGAGCGGTTGCATCAGGAAAATACCAGCGGTGATATTCCGGGCTTCATTCACCTTTACACCGGTGAGGAGGCCATCGCGGTGGGGGTCTGCGAAAATTTAACGAGCGCAGATTTTATTGGTTCAACACACCGTGGACATGGCCACTGTATTGCTAAAGGTTGCGACATTCACGGCATGATGGCCGAAATATTCGGTAAGGACAGCGGGTTATGTCGCGGTAAGGGCGGGTCGATGCACATTGCCGATCTGTCGAAAGGAATGCTGGGGGCGAACGCTATCGTTGGGGGAGCCCCTCCCCTGGCCATCGGCGCCGCGCTAACGGCAAAGACGCTAAAAACCGGCAACGTCGGTGTCTCTTTTACGGGCGATGGTGGTTCTAATCAGGGCCTGGTCTTTGAAGCCATCAATATGGCCGTCGTGCTCCAGCTTCCAGCCGTCTTTATTTTCGAGAATAACGGTTACGGCGAAGGGACCGGCCATGACTACGCCGTGGGTGGGCGTGATATCGCCCGGCGCGCCGCTGGCTTCGGCCTGCCGGCAGTGACCGTCGATGGCACCGATTTCTTTGCCGTTTATGAGGCAACCTCAGAGGCGGTCAAGCGTGCGCGAGAAGGCGGTGGCCCAAGCGTCATTGAGGCCAAAGCCTTCCGCTGGCATGGTCATTTTGAGGGCGATCCCGCGCTATATCGTGCGGAAGGTGAAGTGCAACGCCTGCGTGAACAACATGATCCGCTGAAGATTTTCACCGCTAAGGTCAAGCAACATATCACCCAGGAAGAACTGGCGGCGATTGACGAGGAAGTAGAAGGCCTGGTCAACGATGCCGTATTGAAGGCCCGCGCCGCTGCCTACCCGGCTCCGGAAGACCTGCTGACAGACGTGTACGTCTCATACTGAGGGTGATAACCATGACAATAAAAACCTATCGTGAAGCGGTCAAGGAAGCCCTGGCTCAGGAAATGGAACGCGATGAACGCGTGGTGCTCATCGGTGAAGACTTGCGTGGCGGTCATGGCGGAAATGCGCCCGAAGAGGCTAAAATAGAAGCCTTTGGCGGTGTGCTGGGTGTCACTAAAGGGCTGTGGACGCAGTTCGGCTCCGATCGGGTGATCGACACGCCCATTACCGAGTCGGCCATCATCGGTATGGCGGCCGGCGCCGCAGCGACGGGTTTGCGGCCGGTCGCGGAATTGATGTTCATGGATTTTTTTGGCGTGAGCCACGATGCACTGTACAACCAGGCGGCTAAGTTCCGCTACATGTTTGGTGGCAAAGCCAGAGCTCCGCTGGTGATGCGAGGGATGATCGGCGCGGGGTTTTCTGCCGCAGCCCAGCATTCACAGTCACCCTATAATATCTTTGCCACCACGCCTGGACTGAAGGTGGTGGTGCCCTCGACGCCTTATGACGTCAAGGGTCTGTTAATCCAGTCCATTCGCGACGACGACCCGGTGGTATTCTGCGAGCATAAAATGCTGTACGACCTCAAGGGCGAGGTACCGGACGAGATCTATACCATCCCGCTAGGTGTAGCCAACTACACTCGCGAAGGGGAGGACGTCACCATCATTGCGTTGTCGGCAATGGTACATAAAGCAAACCAGGTGGCGGACAAACTGGCCAGAGAGGGGATCTCGGTCGAGGTGGTCGACCCGCGAACCATTTCGCCGCTGGATGAGGAAGGTATTCTGGAATCGGTGGCGTCCACGGGGCGGGTCGTGATTGTCGACGAATCCGCTGCACGCTTCGGTTTTGCTCATGATGTCGCGGCGCTGATTGCGTCCCAGGCATTCCATTTCCTCAAAGCGCCCGTTCTGCTGGTGACGCCGCCACACACGCCGGTCCCGTTCTCCCCTGCTCTCGAAAAACTCTGGATCCCTGGCGTTGAACGTATCGAAGCCGCCGTCCGTCAAGTGCTGGAGGATTAACCTATGAGCGAAATCAAGACGCTTGAAATGCCAAAGTGGGGGCTTTCCATGGAGGAAGGCTTGCTCGCTCGATGGGCAATCCAGGAGGGTGACGATTTCACCAGAGGGCAGGAAATCTGTGAGATTGAAACCAGTAAAATCGTCAATGTGCTGGAGGCCCCCTTTGCCGGTACGTTACGTCGGATGCTCGCCCGCGAGGGTGAGACGCTTCAGGTAGGCGCCGTGCTGGCCCTGGCGGCTGACGCGTCGGTCAGCGATGCTGAACTGGACGAATTTGTTGCCCGCCTGGCGACGGCGAAACCCGCAGCCCCAGGCCCGGAGGCTGCCGCGCCGGACGTAGCGGCACAGGCAGGCGCTAAGCCAGCTTCCGTTGTTTCGCCGCCATCCAACAGCCCCGAGCCCCCTGTTGGGCAGACCGTCATCCCCGTCAGTCTGCAAGGTGTGACCGATGTGACTCAGGTTAATGCCACGCCCCATGCGTTACGACTGTCTGCCCGCTGGGGTGTCGACCTGAAAAAAGTCCGCGGCAGCGGGCGCGGGGATCGTATCTCTGTTTCTGATCTGGAAAGCGCGATCGTTGCCGCCGGCGGTCGCCTGGCCTCTCCGACGCCCCCCGTTCGTCGTAGCAAAGCGCCCCGCTCGCATGCCGATGACAGCCAGGTATCGGCCACCCCGCTGGCGCGCCGCCTGGCCGGCAAACTGGGTATCAACTTGCATGACTGCCGAAGCAGCGGTTCACGCGGTCGGGTAAGTCGCGATGATGTGCTGGCCGCGGCGTTGTTACTCGACGAGCACCCGCAGACCAGTCCTGTGCAGGAGAGTGCCCCGGCCCCCTTTGAGAGCATCCCGATGTCCGGTATGCGGCGGGCTATCGCTTCTCGCCTGCAAACGTCCAAGCAACAGTCTCCCCATTTCCGTTTGAGCGTCGATCTCGATCTGGAGCGACTGTTAGCGTTACGTCAGGACATTAACCGCGAAGTACCCGGCGTCAAGATTTCGGTGAATGACCTGCTGGTGAAGGCCTGCGCCCTGGCGCTGGTGGCCGTGCCTGACGTCAATATCCAGTTTGATGAAGCGGCACAAAGTATCCGCCGCTTTACGGATGCCGACATTTCGGTGGCCGTTGCGCTGCCTGCCGGGCTAATTACCCCTATTGTTCGCTCGGCGAACCGGAAATCGATCAGCGACATATCGAACGAAATTCACTCGCTGGTGACCAGAGCCAAAGCGGGCACGCTGAAGCCGGAAGAGTTCCAGGGCGGGACCTTTAGCCTGTCAAATCTGGGGATGCTCGGCGTCCGGCAGTTTGACGCCATCATCAATCCACCGCAAAGCGCAATCCTCGCCATTGGCGCCGGCGAGGTCCGGGCGGTAGTACGCGACGGGCAAATCGTCGCGCACCAGCAAATGACGGTATCGCTATCCTGCGATCACCGGGTCATCGATGGCGCGGCAGGTGCGGCTTTTCTCCGGGAACTCAAGCGACTGATTGAAACCCCGACCTTGATGTTTATCCAGGAGACGAGCTATGCACGATAAATACGATGTGCTGATCATCGGCGGGGGTCCTGGGGGATACGTTGCCGCCATCCGTGCCGGCCAGCTAGGGCTTCGTACCGTATTAGTGGAAAAACAACATCTGGGCGGCATCTGCCTGAACTGGGGATGCATTCCAACCAAGGCGCTGCTGCATGGCGCTGAGGTTGCGCACACTATCACCCATGCCAGTCAGCTGGGCATCAGCGTGGGCGAGGTGAACGTCGATCTGCAGAAACTGGTGCAGTTTAGCCGTACCGTATCGCAACAGCTCACCGCTGGGGTTGCGTACCTGTTGAAGAAAAATGGCGTGAGGGTGATTGATGGCACCGCGCGGCTGCGCGGCAAGGGGCAAATCACGGTCGAGGATGCCCGAGGGGAGGCGCGCGATTACCGGGCCGATCACGTGATCCTGGCAACCGGCGCCCGACCACGCGCATTGCCAGGCATAGCGCCAGATGGCGAACATATCTGGACCTATTTCGAGGCGCTGCGGCCTAAGCTTTTACCCAAGTCGCTCTTAATCATCGGTTCAGGGGCGATTGGCGTCGAGTTCGCCAGCCTTTATAACGATCTGGGCTGTAAAGTGACGCTGGTCGAGCTAGCGTCGCAGATTTTGCCAGTGGAAGATGCCGAGGTGTCTGCAGCAGTGCGTAAGTCATTCGAAAAACGCGGTATTCAGATCCATACCCAGACCCTGGTGACGCAAGTACAGCTCACCGATACCGGGGTGCGCTGCACACTAAACAACACCGGCGGCGAATATTCTCAGGATGTCGAACGTGTGCTGCTGGCGGTTGGCGTACAGCCGAATATTGAAGATCTGGGGCTGGAAGCACTGGGCGTCGAGTTAGACCGCGGTTTTATCAAGACGGACGCGGCTTGTCGCACTAACGTATTCGGGCTTTATGCCATCGGCGATGTAGCCGGCCCGCCGTGCCTGGCGCACAAGGCCAGCCACGAAGGCGTGATCTGCGTTGAGACACTGGCCGGTGTCGAAGGCGCCCACCCTCTCGATCGCGACTATGTGCCTGGTTGCACTTATGCCCGGCCCCAGGTTGCCAGTCTGGGCCTGACGGAATCGACGGCCCTGGCCAGGGGACGGCCCGTCAGGATCGGTAAGTTCTCTTATCAGAGCAATGGTAAGGCGCTGGCCAGCGGCGAGACAGAGGGTTTTGTGAAGACGATTTTCGATGCTGAAACCGGCGAGTTGCTGGGCGCGCATATGGTTGGCGCACAGGTCACGGAACAGATCCAGGGCTTTGGCATCGCCCGTCACCTGGAGGCCACAGACGAAAGTCTCCTGTCGATGATCTTTGCGCATCCGACACTTTCCGAAGCGATGCATGAATCAATCCTCGCGGCCTGCGACCAACCGTTGCATCAATAAAAAATAAGGGAGGCGATAGCTGTGCGATACGGAGTAAGTTCCCGTTATCCCTCCCGCACTCCCCGGCAGAAGATCCCCAACAACGGTTACGACAGGATCTATTGATCTGAAACGCTAAGCGCCATGCGTAAATTCTGTATGTTTAGTAGACAACCAACCGACAGGAGGAGCGCTCTATGACACAGCACGAAAGGTTTTGCCAGGCCTGCGGAATGCCGATGTCCGCACCCGATGCGCAAGGGGCCAGCGATAAATATTGCGCGTATTGCAGCGACAGCGACGGTAATCTGAAATCCTGGGAAGAGGCCGTATCCGGTCTGGCGGCTTTTCTCGACGCCTGGCAAAAGGTGGGCGTAGCGGAATCACGGAAACGGGCAAAACGTTACCTGACGGCGATGCCTGCCTGGGCGCACAAAGCGGACGAGTAATTTGCCCGGGCGGCAGGAGGAAATCATCCCGGGGACAGACCGCCATGCCGACAACATTGCTATAGCGTTTTTGTACGCCATCCGGACAGGAATAAATACGCGTTTGGGGATGACGACCTGCAGGCTGGAGCATGCATGGATGCGTTCTTCATGCGGATGAAATAAACGCCTGGCGTTCTCCCCTTGTCCGGATGCGTTATTGCCTGGTTTTTAAGGGGTCGGTTTCTGTATTTAACCCAGAACTTCTCAGGTAATACAACATATTGATGTGATGAATCTCTCATTTCAACGATACCAACTGGACAATAAGTTATCGCGTGTGTTAGTTATTTAATCACGCAAGAGAACAGATTTAATTTAAACAAAAGTTAAACCTTTCTCACTTTGCTAAAAAATTGTATTGATAATGCTTTGGATCCCTGAACCATTATCAAAAGGGTATGTGAACAGAAAGCCCTCAGAGACGCGAGTCTCTGAGGGCTTTTTTTTTGTTTTTTTTATCTCAGGAGTAAATAAATGTCTAAAGAACGTCGTCTCTCAAGAATATTCGCAAAAGACGGTAAATCCGTGACCTTAGCGCTGGATGGCTACTATTTTTCCACGAAAACAAATGGTATTGATAATACGATAAATCAGCTCCCTGCTCTGGTGGAACACGGCCTGGATTGCGCGCTCGTCACGTACGGCATGTTGAAGAATTATCGGGAAGCATTGAACAGCGTTCCCGTTGTGTTACGCGTCGACAGCACGGTCAGTATCTTTGACAATACCGTTCCCGATACTACCCCCGTTTTTTCCGTCGAAGATGCGCTTAAAGTCGCTGCCGAGGGCGTGGTCTGCATGACCTTCCCCGGCGCCTTCAATGAAGAAAAAACCCACATTATGGCGATGCAACTCGCACAGGCAGCGGATCGCTGGAATGTACCGCTGATTGTCGAATCGCTCCCGTATGGTTATCCCGTCACCAGCGATGACTCTAACAATCCGGCCATCATCGCTGCATCGGCCCGCGCAGCGGTGGAGCTGGGCGCGGACGTCATCAAAACGCGTTTTACCGGTTCACCAGAGGACCGACTGATCGTTGAAGCTGCTGGCGTGCCGGTGCTTGCCTTAGGAGGGCCAAAAACCGGCATCGACGGTTACTTCAAATTTGTTCAGCACTGTATGCAGATGGGTGCGAAAGGCGTGGCTGTGGGACGAAACATTACCCAGGATCCGCAGCCGGCGAAAGTGGTAGCAGGTCTGAATGCCATCATCCATGAAAACGCAACAGCGGAAGATGCATACAGCCTCTACATGGCTAAATAACATCGGAAATTAATATGATTTCAAATAACACCATCATCCCTTCCATCAGGAAGTATAAATACTTTGAGAAAGCATTATCCTGCCAGTCAGAATATGTGCTGCTATCCGAAGCGAATATCGGCAATCTGCAGTCGCTGATTGGCAAATGCCATCAAAGCGGTAAGAAGGTCCTCGTTCACCTTGAATTACTGGGCGGCTTTAAACCGGATCAGGCGGGGATCAATCTGCTGAAAAATTATTACAAGGTTGATGGTGTTATTTCTTCCAATCTCTCCGCGCTACGCTACGCCAAAAAAGAGGGATTGCTGACCGTATATCGGGTTTTACTTATCGATTCGCGATCGCTTGATCAGTCGCTCGATATTGTTAAACACAGTCCACCGGACGCAATTGAAATCTTACCTGCTGAATATGCCTGCCAGTGTCTGGAGTTGATTAGCCGAAATTTGAAAGGCTTTGATGTGGTATTCATCGCCGGAGGCTTTGTTAAGCGCAAATACCTTGTAGATAAAATATTCCATGCCGGATTTAAAGGGATAACCACCAGCGAGCCCGGCTTATGGTAACCAATAAGGAGTCCACGCGAATGAAAGATGAATACGTCATGGGCATCGACAATGGTGGAACCGTCACCAAGGCAGCCATCTATGACCGTAAAGGACAGGTGCTCGCCATCGCCTCAAAATCCACGCAGATGCTGACACCCCGGGAATTCCACACAGAGCGCAGTATCGATGAGCTGTGGGCCGCGAATGTCGAAGTGATTAAAAAAGCGATTGAGCAATCAGGTATCGACGCCAGCCAGATAAAAGGAGTGGCCGTCACCGGTCATGGTAACGGTCTGTATCTGGTCGACGAAGAAGGTCACCCGGTGCGTAACGGCATTATATCCACCGATAGCCGGGCAAAAGAGTACGTTGAGAGATGGCAACGCTCACCAGAATTCCTTACCGACATTTTGCCAAAAACGATGCAGTCCATCTGGGCCGGACAACCTGTCGCCCTGCTGGCATGGCTGAAGGATTTCGAGCCCGAGACGCTGCAAAAAGCGCGTTATATTTTTATGGTCAAGGACCTGATCCGTTTTTACCTGACCGGAGAGGCTTTTCTTGAGCTGACCGATATCTCAGGGACCAACCTGATCAACGTACGTGACTGCAAGTATGACGATGAACTACTGGCATGGTGGGGACTTGATGAACTGCGGGACAAATTGCCCCCCATCAAACGCTCAACAGAATGCTGCGGAAAAATCACTGACGACGTGGCCCGTCTGACCGGTTTATGCGCAGGTACGCCGGTTTCTGGCGGGGTGTTTGATATCTCGGCCTCTTCCATTGCCTCGGGGATTAACAGTCTCGATAAGATGGCGATCGTCACCGGCACCTGGAGCATAAACGAATACGTTACCGACCACCCGGTTATTGATAAAGATCTGTTTATGACCTCCATTTATCCCATTGAAGGTAAATGGCTCATCACCGAGGCCAGCCCCACCTCCGCGAGCAACCTGGAGTGGTTTATTAACAACTTTATGGAGAGCGATCGGAAAACCTCCGCCGAACAAGGATCGTCGGTCTATGACCTGTGTAATAAGCTGGTTTCGTCAACGACGCCGGATGAAAGCCACCTGTTGTTCTTTCCGTTCGTGTTTGGCTCTAACACCATTCCCGACGCCTCGGCCGGCTTTATCGGTGTCAACAGCTTCCATAAAAAAGCCCATTTTCTGCGGGCGATTTATGAGGGCGTGGCCTTCAGCCATCTCTACCACACCGAGCGCTTACGCAATATTAACCCGAAGCTAAGCCGCACTATTCGTATTGCTGGCGGCGTCACGAACTCCCCGGTCTGGCTGCAGATATTCGCCGATATCTTCCAGGCCACGCTGGAAATCGTTGACGTCAAAGAGCACGGGACCCTGGGTACCGCGATGACCGCCGCCGTTATGGTGGGCTGGTTTGCGGAGGTATTTTCTGCCTCAAACGACATGGTCCATGTCTCACGCACCGTCTCCCCTAATCCGGAAAACCACCGGGTCTACCAGACCAAATACCAGCTTTACAAAAACCTGTTATCAGAAATGCAGTCGCCGTGGAAAAGCTGCAGCAACTACATCGCGCACTAAGTGAGGAAAAAATGGATCTGAATTTAACGAATCGTACGGCCATCGTGACAGGCGGCGCAACCGGCCTGGGGAGAGAGTTTGTTCTTTCTCTCGCCAAAGAAGGCGTCAATATCTGCTTTACCTATATGCGTGAGGAAGAGCATCCCGAACGGCTGATCGAAACGGTGAAGGCCAGCGCGAACGTAGAGATCATCGCGGTCAAAACCGATCTCTCTGACGAACAGAGCCGGGAAAATCTGTTTGCCACCTGTATCGACAGACTGGGTAAAGCCGACATTCTGGTGAATAACGCCGGGATCTGGCTGAGCGGCTACGTCACCGAGATCAGCCCGCAGGACTGGGATCTGGTGATGAATGTCAATCTGAAAGCCATCTTCCATCTCAGCCAGCTGTTTGTAAATCACTGCCTGCAGCATGACCAGATGGGCAGCATTTTGAATATTACCTCGCAGGCCGCGTTCCACGGCTCCACGACGGGACATGCGCACTACGCGGCAAGTAAGGCCGGCCTGGTCGCCTTTGCTATCTCTCTGGCGCGGGAAGTCGCCAAACAAAAAATCAATGTGAACAATATCGCCGTCGGGATCATGGATACTGCGATGATCCGTAAGAACATTGAGCAAAACCCTGACTATTACGTCAGTCGTATTCCGGTGGGCCGCGTGGCCCAGCCGCAAGAAATTGCCGACATCGGAGTCTTCATGGTTTCTCCTAAGACCAGCTATATGACGGGAGCAACTCTGGACGTTACCGGCGGTATGTTGATGCGTTAATCTAGGGAGAATCATTATGAAATGTCTGGCAATTGCCGATCTGTTTATCAATGCAGCGATGATGGAATCAGGACTGAAAGCGCTCAGGGATAACGGGATTGAAGTAGAAGTACGCGAGTGGTCACATGGCTCCGTTGAGAAACTTCAGGAAGATAATCTGCGGGTTGAACAGGAAGGAGCAGAAGCCGTGGCCTTACCGGAAGCGCTGCTTCAGGGAACGGATGATATTGACATCCTGATCACTCAGTTTGCCCCCGTCAATACTGCGGTGTTCGATAAACTACCAAAGCTGAAATATGTAGGCGTGCTCCGCGGTGGCGTGGAAAACGTGAATCTTCAGGTGGCGAACGCCCGGGGCGTTGAGGTGATGAACACCCCGGGGCGTAACGCTCGCAGCGTCGCCGAATTCACGGTCGGCATGATCCTGGCGGAAATGCGCAATATCGCCCGTTCACACGATGCCCTGCGTGACAAATACTGGCGTAAAGACAGTCCGAACCATCAGGCGATCCCGGAGCTTGGCGGAAAAGTCGTGGGGCTGGTTGGCCTCGGTCATATTGCCCAACTGGTCGCGGGATTTCTCAGCGGCTTTGGCACGGAGATTATCTTTTACGATAAGTACGTTGCAGGCCATGAACGTTATGAGAAAGTCGATTCTCTGGACGAACTGGTACAACGCGCCGACGTTATCTCGTTACATGCTCGCCTGACGCCGGAAACCGAAAATCTGATTAACGCACACCATTTCGCGCTGATGAAGCGCAGTGCCATCATTGTTAACACGGCACGCTCCGGGTTAATCAATGAAAAAGAGATGATTGATGCGCTCAGATCCGGGCAAATCATGGGCGCCGCGCTTGATACCTTTGATGACGAGCCGCTTCCAGACGACAGTGCATTCTATACTCTGAATAACGTGACCATTACGCCGCATATTGCCGGGAGTACCATTGACGCATTCAGTAATTCGCCCAAACTCTTCGCTGAGATCCTTTTAAAGAAACTCAGTTAAATATTAAAAGAACCATTAAAGGTATTAACAGGCCCAATGGGCACGGGTTTACTCGTGCCCAATTCGCCCGCCTTTTAAGGAATCATTATGGATATTATCAACAGCATTATTAGTCTGGGGGCATCAGTAATGATGCCAGTAATATTCTTTATTATCGCGCTTTGCTTTGGCGTTAAAATCGGTACGGCATTTAAAGCAGGGATGCTGGTAGGCATTGGTTTTGAAGGGGTGGGGCTGGTGATTGGCCTGCTGCTGACAAACCTGGGCCCGGCATCGCAGGCGATGGTTGAGCGTATCGGCCTGCAGTTAACGGTCGTTGATACCGGTTGGCCTACCGCATCGACCATTGGCTGGGGTTCGCCGCTGATGCTGCCCGTCGTGGTGGGCTTTATCGTCATCAACCTGGCCATGCTTCTGTTGAAATTAACCAAAACGGTGAATATCGATATTTTTAACTACTGGATTTTCCTGATCATGGGGTCTGTGGTCTATGCCGGAACGGGAAATTACTGGCTTTCGGTCGGTATTACATTCGCTATTTTTGTGTTGACGCTATTGGCGGCAGATTTAACGGCGCCGTATTTACAAAAAAACTATAATCTTAAAGGGATATCATTCCCCCATCTTACCTGTATAGCTTACGTGCCGTTTGGCATTGCCTGTAATTACATCATTGATAAGATCCCGCTTATCAATAAAATCAATTTCGACCCGGAAAGTATTAATAAAAAATTCGGCGTTTTTGGCGAGCCTGTTACCCTGGGGTTTGTGCTGGGACTGCTGTTGGCCTTCCTGGCTGGATATGACGTTTCCGCGGCCGTTTCACTGGCCATTAAGGTTTCAGCCGCCATGCTGCTGCTGCCTAAAATGATTGAAATTCTGGTGCAGGGATTGTTGATTGTCCGTGATGCCGCTGAAGCAAAACTGAAGGCTAAATTCCCGGGGCGCGATTTTTACATCGGGATGGATACGGCGTTACTGATCGGTGAACCTTCGGTACTGGCGACCGGTCTGCTGTTAATCCCTATGGCTGTGGTGCTGTCTATCATTCTGCCCGGCAACCGCGTACTGCCCTTTGTCGATCTGGCTTCCTTAATGTTCCTGCTGGCAATGGTCACGCCGTTCTGTAAACGAAATATGTTCCGCATGTTCATAACCGGAACCCTGATCGTGACCTGCATCCTGTATGTCGGGACGGACATTTCGCAAGAATACACTCAGGCGGCGGTGAACTCGCATATTCCGGTGCCGGAAGGGATGGCCGAGATCACCAATATCGTCGGCGGCGCCACGACGCCTGTCGGCTGGCTGGCCGTCAAATTTGGCGAGTTTTTTAGCGCCACACCTTAGTACAAGGCCACTCAAGTAAACAGAGGGCAAACTGTTGCCCTCTGTTTCTTCCTCTTATACTGTGCACTGAATAGCTGGCTCAGCTACGCCCCTGGTTTGAACATCTGACCAGCGCGTCCGCCCCCTGCGCGGCGAGGTGGCTCATTTCTTTTGTACCCCCTCCCGTTTTCAACCCAACCTGCTATGCTCCTTCTTTCCCTGTTCTCTGGAGATCCCGATGCTGACCATCTGGGGCCGAAAAACCTCCTCTAACGTGCAGGCGCTGATGTGGTGTGTTGGCGAGCTTGGGTTGGACTATCTCCGGTTCGACGTGGGGCATCGCTATGGCGGTACCGACAGCGAGGCGTTTTATCAGCTCAATCCCAATCGTACGGTACCAGTGCTGCAGGATGACGAAAATCCGCCGCTGTGGGAAACCGGCGCGATCCTTCGCTATTTAGCCAGTCGCTACGCCGACGACGCCTTCTGGCCGGGCGAACTGCTGGCTCGTACTGAGGTTGATCGCTGGGCCGAGTGGTCAAAGCAGAATATCGCCCTCGGCTTTACGACGCCGGTGTTCTGGCGCGTGGTGCGCACGCCTGCCGCCGAGCGGGATCCGCAGGCCATCGCCGCGGCGGTGACGGCCCTGGAGCAAAAGCTGGCGATTGCCGAGGCACGTCTCGCCGGGAGTCGCTATCTGGTGGGCGATACGTTCACCCTGGCCGATATCCAGTTTGGTCATGTGCTGTACCGCTACTTTGCAATCGATATCCCCCGTCGTCCCCTCCCCCACCTTGCGGCGTATTATGCACGGCTAACCTCACGGCCCGCCTTTCGCCAGCACGTCATGGTCAGCTACGACGAACTGAAGGTCTGAAGGTGGTCGGTAGCGCCTCCTGACGCTACCGACATACCGGTTAACGCGCCATCAGGACAAACACGCCCCAGCCGAGATATTCCCGGGTCCAGGTGACATGGTGCAGCGGCGCGGTGGTCAACTGCTGGCGAACCTCCGGTGCGAAGTCATCGTGCGGATTGGCCTCCAGCCAGCGGCGCATTGTCAGCCATTTCGCCGCTTCATAACGATCCCAGCCCTCCTGGTCGGCCAGCACCATCTCCACCACGTCATAGCCCAGTTCGCCAAAGTGGGCGACCAGCGCCGGTAGCGTCAGGAAGTCATCGGGTGACTGCGCGCCGCAGGCAACCGCCTCTTCTGCCGTGGCCGGACGTTTGCGCCACCATGGCTCGCCGATAAGCAACATGCCGCCTGGGGTAAGGCTCTGCTTCAGCAGCTCGATTGTGCCTGCCACTCCGCCGCCGATCCACGTGGCCCCCACGCAGGCGGCAATATCGCACGGCTGGCTGGCGACATATCCGCTGGCATCCTGGTGCACAAAGGTTACCCGGTCGCTTACCCCGAGCTCCTCTGCCCGGGCGGCCGCCTGCTGACTGAACAGCAGGCTCATGTCTACGCCGGTGCCGACGATCTGATGATCGCGCGCCCAGCTACAGAGCATCTCGCCGGAGCCGCTGCCGAGGTCGAGAATGGTGGTGCCCGGCGCCATTCGCAGCGCCCGTCCCAGCGTGGCGTACTTTTCCGGGGTAAAAGGGTTATGGATACGGTGCTCGCTTTCACTGATGGTAAAAATGCGAGGGATATCGATCATGAGGTTTTCTCCTTGAGAGCCATACGCCCGGGCAGCGACCCTGCCCGGGTCGCTATTTCAGCGGTTGTCCGCTTGCGCGCGAACGTTATTCAAACCGGTCGTGTTGATCCGGTACGGCTGGCCGTTCACCGACTTAATCAGCTTTTTGGTTTTGAGCTTTTTGAAGACCGCAAGGGTGCAGTCGCTCAGCAACAGCCCTTCGCGGGTGTAGCATTCAACGGCGGTAATGCGGCCGGAGGTATCGCGGACGTGCGCAATACGGCCACCTTTGGCGAGAACGTGTAAGGTCCGTTGTTCCTGACGGGATAAATTCATACTGAAACCTGTTCATTATCATGTGCGAAAACATGCCTACACTCGCAGGTGTGTGCGTAAGGTTTAAGCGCAGCGATAATCAGTCCGGCCTGGGCAGGTCGGGAAACTGATTATCTGATAATGACATTCTCCAGCATCGAAGCCTCAGTGAGCATTGAAAGGTATTTACCAGCTGAATATTAACACCTTCATCTGGTAAGGGTATTGTGCAGATTAAAAACTGTGACCGGTATTACGATTTCCCTCGGCCCTATCCCCATTTTGCGCTATCCGCCACCCGCTCTGTTCCGCAACTTTCACCACCACCTTATCCCCCTTCCGCATTGTTAAATAATTGTTGTCAGATCACAAAATGGAAACAAAAAGGCCATTTCGTACGCATTTTATAAAAATGTAGATATTTTTAATTTATGGCTACGAAATGAACATCACCCTGACCTTACAGCGAGGAACGATCCTGATGAACGCCCTGACCGCAGTAAAACCGACACCCGCGCCGGTAGCCCAGCAATACCCTGGCTTTTCTTTCACCCCTTCCGCCCAGTCGCCGCGCCTGCTGGAGCTCACCTTTTCCGCCGAAACGACCACGCAGTTCCTGCAGCAGGTCGCGCAGTGGCCGGTGCAGGCGCTGGAGTACAAATCTTTCTTACGCTTCCAGGTCGGCAAGATCCTCGACGATCTGTGTGGCAATCAGCTGCAGCCGTTGCTGATCAAAACATTGCTCGATCGCGCGGAAGGCGCGCTGCTTATCAACGGCGAAGGGATCGATCACGTCAGCCAGGCCGAGGAGATGGTCAAGCTGGCCACCGCCGTCGCCCACCTGATTGGTCGTTCCAACTTCGACGCCATGAGCGGTCAGTATTACGCCCGCTTCGTGGTGAAAAATGTCGATAACTCAGACAGCTACCTGCGCCAACCGCACCGGGTGATGGAGCTGCACAACGACGGCACCTACGTCGAAGAGCAAACCGACTACGTATTAATGATGAAGATCGACGAGCAGAACATGCAGGGCGGCAATTCCCTGCTGCTGCATCTCGACGACTGGGAGCATCTCGACGAATTTTTCCGCGACCCGCTGGCTCGCCGCCCAATGCGCTGGGCCGCGCCGCCGAGCAAAAACGTCAGCAAGGATGTTTTCCACCCGGTGTTCGACGTCGATTCGCTGGGCCGCCCGGTAATGCGCTATATCGACCAGTTCGTCCAGCCGAAAGATTTCGAAGAAGGCACCTGGCTGAGCCGCCTCTCCGACGCACTGGAGACCAGCAAAAACATCCTTTCCATACCGGTGCCGGTGGGCAAATTTCTGCTCATTAACAACCTGTTCTGGCTGCACGGCCGCGACCGCTTTACGCCGCACCCGGACCTGCGCCGCGAGCTGATGCGCCAGCGCGGCTACTTTGCGTATTCCACAAATCATTACCAGACTCATCAATAAGGGTTTTCAGGCGAAGGAATTGAGCGGATGTATGATTTCGTGATTATCGGCGGCGGCATCATCGGCATGTCGACCGCCATGCAGTTAATTGAGATTTACCCGGACGCCCGCATTGCGCTGCTGGAAAAAGAGGCCGGCCCGGCCTGCCATCAGACTGGCCACAACAGCGGCGTGATCCACGCCGGGGTGTATTACACGCCCGGCAGCCTCAAGGCGCAGTTTTGCTTCGCCGGCAACCGCGCCACCAAGGCCTTTTGCGAGCAGAACGGCATCCGCTATGACGTCTGCGGCAAAATGCTGGTCGCCACCTCACCGCTGGAGATGGAGCGGATGCGCGCCCTGTGGGATCGCACCGCCGCCAACGGCCTGCAGCGCGAGTGGCTAAGCGCCGGGGAGCTACGCGAGCGCGAACCGAACATTACCGGGCTCGGCGGGATCTTTGTCCCTTCCAGCGGCATCGTCAGCTACCGCGAAGTGGCGGCGGCAATGGCGAAGAACTTCGAAGCGAAAGGCGGAACGATCGTCTACAACGCCGAAGTCAGCGCCCTGAAAGAACATGTCAGCGGCGTGGTGATCCGCACCCGCCAGGGCGGAGAATATGAGGCCTCGACGCTGATCGCCTGTTCGGGCTTGATGGCCGATCGGCTGGTAAAAATGCTCGGCGTCGACCCCGGGTTTATCATTTGTCCGTTCCGCGGCGAGTATTTCCAGCTGGCGCCGCAGCACAACCAGATCGTCAACCATTTGATCTATCCGATCCCCGATCCGGCGATGCCGTTCCTCGGCGTCCACCTGACCCGCATGATCGACGGCAGCGTCACCGTCGGCCCCAACGCCGTGCTGGCTCTGAAGCGCGAAGGCTACCGCAAGCGCGATATCTCGCTGGCCGATACCCTGGAGCTCCTCACCTCGCCCGGCATCCGCCGGGTACTGCAAAACAACCTGCGCTCCGGACTGGGCGAAATGAAGAATTCGCTGTGCAGAAGCGGCTATCTGCGGCTGGTGCAAAAATACTGCCCGAGCCTGACGCTAAGCGATTTACGCCCGTGGCCGGCCGGCGTGCGGGCGCAGGCCGTGTCGCCGCAGGGCAAGCTGATCGACGATTTTCTCTTCGTTACCACCGCGCGTTCGATACATACCTGCAATGCGCCATCGCCAGCGGCCACCTCCGCTATCCCGATCGGCGCGCATATCGTCAGCAAGGTGCAGACCCTGCTGGCCAGCCAGAGCAATCCCGGACGCACGCTGCGTGCGGCACGTAGCGTGGAGACACTACACGCCGCTTTTACCCGTTAACCACCCTGAAGACAGGAAGCGTTTATGCAACTCAACGATATGACACTGTTTCGCCAGCAGGCGATGATCGATGGCCAGTGGCGCGATGCGCCCAACGGCGACGTGATGGCGGTCACCAACCCGGCCAACGGCGAGCAGCTCGGCAGCGTGCCGAAAATGGGCGCCGATGAAACCCGCGAAGCGATTGAAGCCGCCAATCGCGCCCTACCCGCCTGGCGCGCCCTGACCGCCAAAGAGCGGGCGAACATTCTGCGCCGCTGGTTCGATCTTATGATGGAGAATCAGGACGATCTCGCTCGCCTGATGACCCTCGAGCAGGGAAAACCGTTGGCGGAAGCCAAAGGCGAAATCAGCTACGCCGCCTCCTTTATTGAGTGGTTCGCCGAAGAAGGTAAGCGCATCTACGGCGACACCATTCCCGGCCACCAGGCCGACAAGCGCCTGCTGGTGATTAAGCAGCCCATCGGCGTTACCGCCGCCATCACGCCGTGGAACTTCCCGGCGGCGATGATCACCCGCAAAGCGGGCCCGGCGCTGGCCGCCGGCTGCACCATGGTCCTGAAACCGGCCAGCCAGACGCCGTTTTCCGCGCTGGCGCTGGCCGAACTGGCGAATCGCGCCGGGATCCCCGCCGGAGTATTCAACGTGGTCACCGGCTCCGCCGGCGCGG
The DNA here is from genome assembly GCF_008452795.1 of Klebsiella sp. AqSCr. Classification (NCBI taxonomy): domain Bacteria; kingdom Pseudomonadati; phylum Pseudomonadota; class Gammaproteobacteria; order Enterobacterales; family Enterobacteriaceae; genus Klebsiella; species Klebsiella sp. AqSCr. The sequence goes on along the minus strand of NZ_MJDM01000003.1, from coordinate 34,664 downwards.
TCGGCGGCGAACTGACCAGCAACCCGCTGGTGCGCAAGCTCTCCTTTACCGGCTCTACCGAGATTGGCCGCCAGCTGATGGAGCAGTGCGCGAAAGACATCAAAAAAGTCTCCCTGGAGCTGGGCGGCAACGCGCCGTTTATCGTCTTTGACGATGCCGACCTCGATAAAGCCGTCGAGGGGGCGCTGGCGTCGAAGTTCCGCAACGCCGGGCAGACCTGCGTCTGCGCCAACCGCCTGTACGTCCAGGACGGGGTGTATGACCGTTTCGCCGAGAAGCTGCAGCAGGCGGTGGAAAAACTGCGCATTGGCGACGGCCTGCAGGACGGCGTCACCACCGGCCCGCTGATCGACGAGAAAGCCGTGGCCAAAGTTGAAGAACACATTGCCGATGCCATCGCCAAAGGCGCGAAGGTGGTCACCGGCGGCAAACCGCACGCCCTGGGCGGCAACTTCTTCCAGCCGACCATCCTGGTCAACGTTCCCGACAGCGCCAAAGTGGCGAAAGAGGAGACCTTCGGCCCGCTGGCCCCGCTGTTCCGCTTTAAAGATGAAGCCGACGTCATTGCCCAGGCCAACGATACCGAGTTCGGTCTCGCCGCCTATTTCTACGCCCGCGATCTGAGCCGCGTCTTCCGCGTCGGCGAAGCGCTGGAGTACGGCATAATCGGCATCAATACCGGCATTATCTCCACCGAAGTCGCTCCGTTCGGCGGCGTCAAGGCCTCCGGCCTCGGCCGCGAAGGTTCGAAGTACGGCATCGAAGATTACTTAGAAATCAAATATATGTGCATTGGCCTTTAACAGGAGCGACGGATGAACAGCAATAAAGCAATGATGGCGCGTCGCAGCGACGCGGTCCCGCGCGGCGTCGGCCAGATCCACCCTATCTTCGCCGAACGCGCGGAGAACTGCCGGGTGTGGGACGTGGAAGGCCGGGAATATCTCGATTTTGCCGGCGGTATCGCGGTGCTCAATACCGGCCACCTGCATCCGCAGATTGTCGCCGCCGTCGAAGACCAGCTGAAAAAGCTGTCGCATACCTGCTTCCAGGTGCTGGCCTATGAGCCTTATCTGGCGCTGTGCGAAAAGATGAATCAAAAGGTGCCCGGTGATTTCGCCAAGAAAACCCTGCTGGTCACCACCGGGTCGGAAGCGGTGGAGAACGCGGTGAAGATCGCCCGCGCGGCAACCGGGCGCAGCGGCGCTATCGCCTTCACCGGCGCCTATCACGGCCGCACCCATTACACCCTGTCGCTGACCGGCAAAGTGAATCCTTACTCCGCCGGTATGGGCTTAATGCCGGGCCATGTCTATCGCGCCCTCTACCCATGCGCGCTGCACGGCGTCAGTGATGACGAGGCGATCGCCAGCATCCATCGCATCTTCAAAAACGATGCCGCGCCGGAAGATATCGCCGCCATCATTATTGAGCCGGTGCAGGGTGAAGGCGGGTTCTATGCCGCCTCCCCGGCCTTTATGCAGCGCCTGCGCGCCCTGTGCGACGAGCACGGCATTATGCTCATCGCCGATGAGGTCCAGAGCGGCGCGGGCCGCACCGGTACCCTGTTCGCCATGGAGCAGATGGGCGTCGCGGCGGATATCACCACCTTCGCCAAATCCATTGCCGGCGGTTTCCCGCTGGCGGGCGTCACCGGCCGCGCGGAGGTGATGGACGCCATCGCCCCCGGCGGACTGGGCGGCACCTACGCCGGCAACCCCATCGCCTGCGCCGCCGCCCTGGCGGTATTACAGATTTTCGAGCAGGAGAATCTGCTGGAAAAAGCCAACCAGCTCGGCGACACCCTGCGCCAGGGCCTGCTGGCGATCGCTGAAGATCATCCGGAGATCGGCGACGTGCGCGGTCTGGGGGCGATGATCGCCATTGAGCTGTTTGAAGAGGGCGACCGCAGCAGGCCGAACGCCAGGCTGACGGCGGATATCGTCGCCCGCGCCCGCGACAAAGGCCTGATCCTGCTCTCCTGCGGGCCGTACTACAACGTGCTGCGCATCCTGGTGCCGCTGACCATCGAAGAGGCGCAGATCGAGCAGGGGCTCAAGATCATCGCCGACTGCTTTAGCGAGGCGAAACAGGCATAGAGAAACAGGCATAGAACAGAACACATGCGGAAGCGAAGTACGTTCGTAAGGGAATGAAGACGAGACCTGCAAAACAACAATAATACGCGTGCCCCGGCGCGGGAACGTCGGGGCGCTCTCCCAGGTGACACACTTCGAGAGGGTAAATGATGGGGCAACTGTCGCAATCACAGGATTTAGGGGCGGGGCTGAAGTCGCGCCACGTCACGATGTTATCTATCGCCGGGGTGATCGGCGCGAGTTTATTTGTCGGATCCAGCGTCGCCATTGCCGAGGCAGGCCCGGCGGTGCTGCTGGCCTATCTGTTTGCCGGGCTGCTGGTGGTGATGATTATGCGTATGCTGGCCGAAATGGCGGTCGCCACGCCGGATACTGGCTCCTTTTCCACCTACGCCGATAAAGCCATCGGCCGCTGGGCGGGGTATACCATCGGCTGGCTGTACTGGTGGTTCTGGGTCCTGGTTATTCCGCTGGAAGCCAATATCGCGGCGATTATTCTGCATTCGTGGGTGCCGGGCGTCCCGGTGTGGTTGTTCTCCCTGGTCATCACTCTCGCCCTCACCGGCAGTAACCTGCTGAGCGTCAAGAACTACGGCGAATTCGAGTTCTGGCTGGCGCTGTGCAAAGTGATCGCTATTCTGGCGTTTATCGTACTGGGCGCGGTCGCCATTACCGGCTTTTATCCCTATGCCGAAGTGAGTGGCATTTCGCGGCTGTGGGACCACGGCGGCTTTATGCCGAATGGCTTCGGCGCGGTGCTGAGCGCGATGCTGATCACCATGTTCTCGTTTATGGGCGCGGAGATCGTCACCATCGCCGCCGCCGAATCGGATACCCCGGATAAACATATCGTGCGCGCCACCAACTCGGTGATCTGGCGTATCTCTATTTTTTATCTGTGCTCGATCTTTATCGTCGTCGCCCTCATCCCATGGAATATGCCGGGGCTGAAGAGCATCGGCTCCTACCGCTCGGTGCTCGAGCTGCTGCATATTCCCTATGCCAAGCTGATTATGGACGGCGTGATCCTCCTGTCGGTCACCAGCTGTCTGAACTCGGCGCTGTATACCGCCTCGCGGATGCTCTACTCCCTGAGCCGTCGCGGCGATGCGCCGGCCATTATGGGCCGGACCAACCGCAGCAAAACGCCATACGTGGCGGTGCTGCTCTCCACCGGCGCGGCGTTCCTCACCGTAGTGGTGAACTACTATGCCCCCGCCAAGGTGTTTAAATTTCTCATCGACAGCTCTGGCGCCATCGCCCTGCTGGTCTATCTGGTGATCGCCGTTTCACAACTGCGGATGCGCAAAATCCTTCAGGCGCAAGGCGGCGAGATCCGTCTCAGAATGTGGCTCTATCCGTACCTGACCTGGCTGGTGATCGCCTTTATCACCTTCGTGCTGGTGGTGATGCTGTTTCGTCCGGCGCAGCAGCTGGAGGTGATCTCTACCGGCCTGTTAGCTCTGGGAATTATTTGTACGGTACCGATTATGTCACGCTGGAAAAAGCTGGTATTGTGGCAAAAACTGCCGCTGCAAAATACGCGTTAACCCTGTTCCCGGCGCCCGCCGGGAAGAGTATTCAGGAGTAAGAACATGACCGCCATTCCCCAGGCGACGGCCATTGACGGGTACCGTTGGTTAAAAAACGACATCATCCGCGGGGTCTACCAACCCGATGAGAAGCTGCGGATGAGCCTGTTGACCTCGCGCTATGCCCTGGGGGTCGGTCCGCTGCGCGAGGCGCTTTCGCAGCTGGTGGCCGAGCGGCTGGTGACGGTGGTCAATCAGAAAGGCTATCGGGTAGCGCCCATGTCGGAGCAGGAGCTTCTCGATATCTTCGACGCGCGCGCCAACATGGAAGCCATGCTGGTGCGTCTCGCCATTGAACGCGGCGGCGACGAGTGGGAAGCCGAGCTGCTGGCCCGCGCCCATCTGCTCAACAAGCTGGAATCGTGCGAAGCGAGTGAGCACCTACTCGATGAATGGGACCAGCGCCATCAGGCGTTTCACACCGCCATCGTCGCCGGCTGCGGTTCGCAGTATCTGCTGCAGATGCGCGAACGGCTGTTCGATCTGGCGGCGCGCTACCGCTTCATCTGGCTGCGCACCACCGTGCTGTCGGTGGAGATGCTGGAAGATAAGCATGTCCAGCATCAGACCCTGGTGGACGCTATTCTGGCGCGCGACGCCGAACAGGCCAGCGCGCTGATGCGTGAGCACTTACTGACTCCGATACCGATTATTCAACAGGCGATGGCTGGCAAGCTGTCGCCGCAGGCAGGGTGAGTCAGATGGAGGGGTGGAAATTACGGGTATGGCGGCACGCATCTCCACGCCGCACGGGCGTGGAGAAATCGTATCCGTAGATCAATCAGGCTCGCAGGCGAACCGGCTCGCTGAAATCGTCGGCCGGTTCCAGCTTCAGATTAAAGGTGGTCAGCAGCGCTGCTGCGCGCTCGTGAAACTCGCGCAGCGTTTTTTCCAGCCTGTCGCTCACTTCCGGGTCGTCAATGTCGACCGCCTGCCATGATCCTTCCTTATTGAACAGGCCAAACTGGTAGCTATAGGTGAAACGTGACTCTTGTGCTTCCATTTCCATCCACCAGCCCCAGAATTCACGCTTCTCCGGTGCGGGCTTAACATTGACGCAAACTGCCAGGCAATCGAAAAAGAAACGGTTGTCATGGCACTGCTCTTCGCGAATGTAAGGCCCCAGCGCCGTGAATTTCTTGATCAACTTACTTTTCAGGTGTCCACTCGGTAACGTCATTGCGATCTCCTTTAGTGATGCAACTGTTTTACCAAACCAATAGAATTTAGCAATAAATTAACCAAATCTATGATTGATCCAGCGGGCGATCTGTCGCAATGCGTGATCAAAATTGCGATACACCGGGTTAAACGGGATCTCCAGCAGTTTGCCATCGGCAGATGACGAAGTGATTAACCGCGACTCCTCTTCGGGGCTGAACGGATCGTCCTTCCAGAAGCCGGAAAGCATCGGCGTCGGGCAACGGCGCCCCAGCAGTCCCTGGGTTTTTAACGAGTAGCGGTTGAGCTCCACGCGCAGCGCTTCATCGGACGCGTCATGCATGCCCAGCCGCGAGGCCAGCACGTCAAGATACATCTCCGGCACGCGCCCCTGATGCAGGGGATCCACCAGCAGACCATGAACGACCGGGCCCAGACACGCCACAGCCTTCAGCCGCTGCGGCTCCAGGTAACCCAGACGGACCGCGATATTGGCGCCAAAGCGGAAGCCGAAAGCGGCGACCCGCGTATGGTCAATCCACGGCACATTTTCCAGATGGCGCAGCGCGTGCTGATGCAGCAGGCTGGTGTCCTGATTTAGCGTCCATTTTGACGAGAAGCCGATGGAGGGCATATCAATGGTCAGCATGGCAATGCCGAGCGGTGAGAAGTAGTTCTCATACAGGTTGTAATAATCGGTCTGCAGCGAGTCCAGCCCCCCGCACATCAGCACCGTCGGAAACGGCCCCTCGCCTTTCGGCATATGCAAAAAGCCGGTTATCGGCGAGCCGCCAGGGATGGTGAACTCCAGCTCGCGCAGCGAGCCCGGCAGCCGCTGGGCGGCTTCTTCATACGCCCGGTTGGCTAAAGCCTGCGCCTGTTCCGCCAGCTCATCGCCTTTAATATGCGGATAAGCGGCAATGCTATACAGGTTCGAGGCATGCAGCCAGTGGCGGCCGCTCAGCAAAGGATCGGCTTCCTGCCCGGCCTTTTGCTGCCACTGCATGGCTTCTTTCGCCCACTCGAAGATCCAGTTGCCGCCGCGATAGCCGATGACGGTATCGAACAGCTCAGGATCGGTTCGTTCGGCCTCGCTCATCACAATGCGCGCTTGCACATCGAGGATCTCCTGCGGAGTTACGCCGCGCCAGATCCACATCAAACGGTTGATCAGACGGTACCAGTGATCGACGTGATTGCCGCTCAGCGCCGACTGCATCGCCTGGGGTTTTCCGGCAGAAAACCGACGCACCAGCGTAGAAGTTTCGGGATGTTTGAAGCGAGGTTTAAACAGCGTTTCGCTGAGGTTAGCCTGTGACATGTGCAGTCTCCGTCGTAGTGCCACTCCGGATATTGTAACCTGCTAAAGGATAAAAAAAACCACGCCCGGCAAGCCGGGCGTGGTAAATAGCACTGTCCTGAAGAATTAACGACCTGCGATAGGCGGTACAAACACCACGCCCATATCCCACGGCTGTTCAATCCAGGTATCCTGCGGAATATCCACAACGTAATCGTCCACCAGCGGGCGGCCTGCCGGCTTGGCGAAAATGGTGACAAAGTGCGCTTTGGGATACATTTCGCGGATCGCCACGGCGGTACCGCCGGTATCCACCAGATCGTCGATGACGATAAAGCCTTCGCCATCGCCTTCCGCACGTTTCAGCACTTTCAGCTCGCGCTGGTTATCATGGTCGTAGCTGGAGATGCATACGGTATCAACATGACGAATGCCCAGTTCACGCGCCAGTAAGGCTCCCGGTACCAGTCCGCCGCGGCTAACGGCAATAATGCCTTTCCATTGCTCAACCGGCAGCAGACGGCTGGCCAGTTTGCGGGCGTGAATCTGCAACATGTCCCAGGTGACGACGTATTTTTCGCTCATGTGAAGTGTCCCAGCCTGTGTAATACGGCTTAAATAATGTTCGAGGGGGAAAATGGTTGCGCGAGATTATAGAGATCTGACGCACTAAAAACCAGTGTTAAGCGGTTTGCGCAACGCTTTTTGCGTTGTTTACACTACCTGCGGCGGTGGAAAGTGGTATTCTCAACCCCATCGCGCAAGCCCGGGCTTGTTGTGTATTTTAACGCTAACCCTCGTCCTGCAACCGCTGTATGCAGGAGTCTGTAAGGAGACTTACCGTGTCTGAACTGTCTCAACTATCCCCGCAGCCGCTTTGGGATATTTTTGCCAAGATTTGCTCCATCCCGCACCCGTCCTATCACGAAGAACAGCTCGCCGAGCACATTATGGGTTGGGCAAAAGAAAAAGGCTTACATGCGGAACGCGACCAGGTTGGCAACATTCTGATTCGTAAAGGCGCGACTGCCGGTATGGAAAACCGTAAGCCGGTAGCGCTGCAGGCGCACCTCGATATGGTGCCGCAGAAAAATAACGACACCGTCCACGACTTCGTTAAAGATCCGATCCAGCCGTACATTGACGGCGAATGGGTGAAAGCGCGCGGCACCACGCTGGGCGCGGACAACGGTATCGGAATGGCGTCCGCACTGGCGGTACTGGCCGATGATAGCGTCGCTCACGGCCCGCTGGAAGTGCTGCTGACCATGACCGAAGAAGCCGGTATGGACGGCGCGTTCGGTCTGCAGGCCAACTGGCTACAGGCCGATATCCTGATCAACACCGACTCCGAAGAAGAAGGCGAAATCTACATGGGTTGCGCCGGCGGGATCGATTTCACCTCTAACCTGGCGCTGACCCGCGAAGCGATTCCCGCCGGGTTCCAGAGCTTTAAAGTCACCTTAAAAGGGCTGAAAGGCGGCCACTCCGGCGGTGATATCCACCTTGGTCTGGGTAACGCCAACAAGCTGCTGTCGCGCTTCCTCGCCGGCCACGCCGATGAGCTGGATCTGCGTCTGGTCGATTTCAACGGCGGCACGTTGCGCAACGCCATCCCGCGTGAAGCTTACGCTACTGTCGCCGTCGCCGCGGATAAAGCCGATGCGCTGAAAGCGCTGGTGAATACTTACCAGGCGCTGCTGAAAAACGAGCTGGAGGCCAAAGAGAAGAACCTGGTGGTGCTCGTGGAAGCGGTCGATAACGACAAAGCGGCGCTGACTCAGGCTTCCCGCGACACTTTCATCCGTCTGCTGAACGCCACGCCGAACGGGGTTATCCGCAACTCTGACGTGGCGAAAGGCGTAGTGGAAACTTCGCTGAACGTCGGCGTCGTCACCATGACCGATGACAACGTACAGATCCACTGCCTGATCCGCTCGCTGATCGACAGCGGCAAAGACTACGTGGTCAGCATGCTGGATTCTCTGGGTAAGCTGGCGGGGGCGAAAACCGAAGCCAAAGGCGCTTACCCTGGCTGGCAACCGGACGCCAATTCGCCGGTGATGCACCTGGTGCGCGAGACTTACCAGCGTCTGTTCAACAAGACGCCGAACATCCAGATCATTCACGCCGGTCTGGAATGCGGTCTGTTCAAAAAACCGTATCCGGAGATGGACATGGTCTCCATCGGGCCAACCATTACCGGTCCGCACTCCCCTGATGAGCAGGTCCATATCGAGAGCGTCGGTCAGTACTGGACGCTGCTGACCGAGCTGCTGAAAGCCATTCCGGCTAAATAAGCCCCACAACCGGCGGCGGCCCGCCGCCGGTTTTACCCCGCATCACCTTAGCGCCACGCGTTTTTCCATCCGGTAATTAATAAACCACTCCCCGCGCGCCGCCACCCGCTGCTCAGCCACCACCTTAAAACCATGAGCCGTAAAACAGGGCTTTGCGGTAATGCTGGCGTCCACCGTCAGGATTTGCGCTGGATACTGAACGCAGAGCGCCTCGATAAGCGCGCCGCCGATACCCTGGCGGGCACGATCCGGCGAGACGAACAGCAAATCGATATGCGTCCCGATGGCGGTGATAAAGCCAACCGGCTGGCTGTTGACCACGGCCACCAGGCCGATTGAGTCGGCCAGCTTTTGTCGCCAGCGCGTCTCATCCACCTGCGCCCAGGCCGCGATCTGCCCCGGGGTATAGTCCCGACTGGCGGTTTCCCGCACCGCGCGCAGAAAGATCTGGCAGAGCAGTGGCAAATCGCTGTCGCGGTAAGCACGAATATGCATGGCTAAATCCCTAATAAAAGCTGCCTTTCCAGCTGCGGATCGAGCAACGTCACGTGGAGCCCAACCAGGCGCACGCCCCGTCCGCCGCGGCGCTCATCCCAGGCTTTGTGCGCGGTGGCGATCAGATCCTCTTTGTTCAGCCGCGGCCAGACGTGCTCCTGGGTGGTCAGCTGGAAATCATTGAATTTCAGTTTAATGCCCTGACGGGCGATCAGCAGGTCAGGTTTGACCTTCGCCAATCGCCTCTCCAGCTCGGGATAGAGGTTTTCGATAATCGCTTCGCACTCCGGCCATTCATGGATATCTTCCGCTAAGGTGCGCTCCACGCCCACCGATTTACGCTGCCGATCGTTATGAATTTCCCGCTCATCAATCCCGTGGCTGCGCTCCCACAGAATACGCCCGAATTTACCGAAGCGCTTAAGCAGCATGGCCAGATCGCTGTTCTGCACATCGCCACAGGTTCGCAGGCCCATATTTTCCAGCTTCGCTGCCGATACCTTCCCGACGCCGGGTATTTTCGCCAGCGGCAGCGCCCGCACAAACTCTGCCACCTGATGGGGGGCGATAACGAACTGGCCGTTGGGTTTATTCATATCTGAAGCGATTTTAGCGAGAAACTTCACCGGCGCCACCCCCGCCGAGGCGGTGAGGCGCAGCTCCCGTTCGATGGTCTGGCGGATCTCCTGGGCTATCAGGGTGGCTGACCCGTGACAATGCTCGCTGTCGCTGACGTCAAGATAGGCTTCATCCAGCGAGAGCGGCTCAATGCGCGAGGTATAGCGGGAGAAAATTTCGCGGATATGGTTCGAGGCTTCTTTGTAGGCATCGAAGCGGCCGGGAAGCAGCGTGAGATGCGGGCACAGCTTGAGCGCCGTCGCCGTCGGCATGGCGCTGCGCACGCCAAACTTACGCGCAGGATAGTTCGCGGTACTAATCACGCCACGTTGTACCCGACTGCCGCCTATCGCGAGGGGAATATCGCGCAACGCTGGGTTGTCGCGCATCTCCACCGCCGCAAAGAAACAGTCCATATCGACATGGATAATTTTACGCATCGTCAGACTCAACACTGTATACCCATACAGCATAGCAAAAACAGATGCGAATTTTATGCTTTTTTTATTTCATCGGCTAAAAAAGCGGTTAAAACATAAAACTGCAATAAATTATGTTTATTTTCATTGATTTAAAAGATAAATCAGGAAGATATAATCATGAAGAAAATACTTACCGCGCTTTGCCTGCTGGCCACCGCCGGCGCCTGGGCCGCTCCACAGCTGATAGCCCACCGCGGCGGCACCGGCGATGCGCCGGAAAATACCCTGCCGGCCATTAAGCTGGCGCTGGAGAATAACGCCGAAGCCATCTGGGTCACGGTGCAGTTAAGCCGCGACGGCGTACCGGTGCTCTACCGGTCAAGCGATCTTTCCGCATTGACCAATAGCGAGGGCAAAGTTTCCAGTTTGACCGCCGCCGAGCTGGCGAAAGTCGACGCCGGCTGGAAATGGGGGGATGACAGCCACCCATGGCGCGGTAAGCAGGCCACCATTCCGACCTTGCAAAGCGTTTTACAGCAATGGCCGCACACTTTTTTCTATATCGATATCAAATCTCCGGATGCCGATCCGACCGTGATGGGCCAGCGCCTGCTTGAAGTGTTAAAAACCACCGATAGCCTCGATCGCGTGCGGGTCTATTCCACCGAAGACCGCTATATCGCCGCCCTGCCGCCAGCCATCCCTCGCTTTGTCACTCGCAGTGAAACCCGCACCAGGCTTGCCAATATTTCGCTCAGCCATCAGTGCCAGCCAGCGAGTCAACGCGATGGTGAGCAGTGGTATGGACTGGAGCTGAAGCGCAAAGTCGAGGTGGTGGAGAAATTCACCCTTGGCGAAGGGATCTCCCCGGCGACGCTCACCTGGGATAAAGAGGCAATGGATTGCTTCCGCTCGCAGGATAAAGCGCACATTATCTTCTTCGGCATCAACAGTGCGGAAGACTACCGCACGGCGATAGAACTGGGCGCCGACGGGGTGATGGTGGATTCTCCGGCGCAGGCGAAAAGCTGGCAGTAAGGGAGTCAACGGCTAAAAAGGCCGCGAAAGCGGCCTCACATTGCTGGCATGTTGTTGCCGGGTGGCGGCTGGCGCCTTACCCGGCCTACAAAACCGAAGCAGCAGCCCCGGCATGCGCAGCGCCGCCGGGCACGGAGCCGCTTTATGCCGGGTGGCGGCTGGCGCCTTACCCGGCCTACAAAACTGAAGCAGCAGGTCCGGCATGCGCAGCGCCGCCGGGCATTACAAAATACGCCGCTGCTGACGCTGCGCCTCGCGGGCGAGGCGCTTTTTACGCGCGTCGCACGGTTCCGGACAATCGCAGACTTTCTCCAGCCCCAGCGCGGAGATCCCACCGCAGCTGCCCTGGATGCTCTTGCGCTTCACCAGGTAGCCCAGCGACATGCCGAGGATCACCAGCGCAAAAATCACAAAGGTCGCGATAAATACCGTCAGCATCGTCAGCCTCCAAAGTCGTCGAGGAGAATATTCTCGTCCTCGACGCCCAGATCTTTGAGCATCTTAATTACCGCGGCGTTCATTACCGGCGGCCCACACATGTAGAACTCGCAGTCTTCCGGCGCCGGGTGATCGCGTAGATAGTTCTCGTACAGAACGTTATGGATAAAGCCGGTATGCCCGGTCCAGTTATCTTCCGGCAGCGGATCGGAGAGCGCGACGTGGAAGGTAAAGTTTGGATTGTCGCGCGCCAGCTGTTCAAACTCCTCATCGTAGAACATTTCGCGCAGCGAACGGGCGCCGTACCAGAAGCTGATTTTGCGCGTGCTGTGCAGGCGCTTGAGCTGGTCGAAAATATGCGAACGCATCGGCGCCATCCCGGCGCCGCCGCCGATAAACACCATCTCGGCGTCGGTTTCTTTAGCAAAGAACTCGCCAAACGGCCCGGAAATCGTCACCTTATCGCCCGGCTTCAGCGACCAGATATAGGATGACATGATCCCCGGCGGCGCATCCGGGACCTTCGGCGGCGGCGTCGCGATGCGCACGTTGAGCATAATGATGCCCTTCTCTTCCGGATAGTTAGCCATTGAGTAGGCGCGCAGGGTCGGCTCTTTCACCTCAGAGACATAGCGAAACAGGTTGAACTTATCCCAGTCTGAACGGTATTCATCGGGAACATCAAAATCTGCATAGGCCACTTTATGCGGCGGGCATTCAATCTGAATATAGCCCCCGGCGCGAAACGGCACCACCTCCCCCTCCGGGATCCGCAGCTTGAGCTCTTTAATGAAAGTGGCTTTGTTATCGTTAGAGATAACTTCACACTCCCATTTTTTGACGCCGAAAATCTCTTCCGGCAGTTCAATCTTCATGTTCTGCTTCACCGCCACCTGACAGGCCAGACGGCAACCGGCTTTGGCATCCCGCTTGGTAATATGCGAAAGCTCGGTCGGCAGGATATCCCCGCCGCCCTCTTTAACAGTTACCCGACACTGGCCGCAGGAGCCGCCGCCGCCGCAGGCGGAGGAGACGAAGATCCCGTTGCTGGACAGCGTGTTCAGCAGTTTGTCACCCGCCGGGGTGCGGATCTGTTTATCCGCTTCGTTATTGATCTCAATAACCACGTCGCCCGCGTTCACCAGCTTTGAGCGCGCAGCCAGGATAAGCCCCGACAGCACCAGCACAATCAGCGTGAACATCACGACGCCAAGAATAATTTCCATACTTATTCGCCCTTATAGCTGCACGCCGGAGAAGGACATAAAGCCCAGCGCCATTAGTCCGGTGGTGATAAAGGTGATCCCTAACCCGCGCAAACCGGCGGGCACGTTGGCGTACTTCATTTTTTCGCGGATCCCCGCCATCGCCACGATCGCCAGCATCCAGCCAATGCCGGAGCCGAAGCCGTAGACGATGGACTCCGGGAAGTTGTAATCGCGCTGCACCATGAACGACACGCCGCCGAAAATCGCACAGTTAACCGCAATCAGCGGCAGGAAGATGCCCAGCGCGTTGTACAGTGCCGGAAAATACTTATCGAGGATCATCTCGAGGATCTGCACCAGCGCGGCGATCACTCCGATAAAGGTGATGAAGTTAAGAAAGCTGAGATCCACCCCCTCAACCAGCGCGCCGTCGCGCAGCACCAGGTTATAGACCAGGTTATTGATTGGCACGGCAAGCCCCAGCACTACCGTCACCGCGACGCCGAGGCCGAAGGCGGTGGAGACCTTTTTCGACACCGCAAGAAAGGTGCACATCCCGAGGAAGAAGGCCAGCGCCATGTTCTCAACGAACACCGCGCGGACAAACAGGCTGATGTAATGAGCCATCACCGATTACTCCTTTTCCTGCTGCTCAGGCTTCCAGCTACGCAGGGCCCAGATCAGCAAACCGATAATGAAGAACGCGCTCGGCGCCAGCAGGAACAGGCCGTTCGGCTGATACCAGCCGCCGTTCTGCACCGTTTCCAGCACCGTGATACCGAACAGCTTGCCGCTACCGATAAGCTCGCGCAGGAAGCCGACGATAATCAGGATCGCGCCATAGCCGAGACCGTTGCCAATACCATCCATAAAGCTCGCCAGCGGCGGCGACTTCATGGCGTAGGCTTCGGCGCGGCCCATCACGATGCAGTTGGTGATGATAAGCCCGACGAATACCGACAGCTGTTTGGAGGTCTCATAGGCGAAAGCCCGCAGCAGCTGATCCACCACGATCACCAGCGAGGCGATGATCGCCATCTGCACGATGATGCGCACGCTATTGGGAATATGGTGGCGAATCATCGAGATAAACATGCTGGAGAACGCCGTCACCAGGGTCACCGCAATGGTCATCACGAAGGCGGTTTCCAGTTTGGTGGTTACCGCCAGTGCGGAGCAGACGCCCAGCACCTGCAGGGCGATGGGGTTATTGGCGATGAGCGGCCCCACCAGCACGCGCTTCACCTCTTTCATATCGCTCTGTTCAGCCATTATTCAGCTCTCCCTCACGAACCTTTTTCAGGAACGGACCAAAGCCCAGTTCGCCCATCCAGAAATCAAAGCTATGCTGCACGCCATTGGACGTCAGCGTGGCGCCGGATAAACCGTCAACCGCGTGGAGATCGCCTGCGCGCGCGCCGCCTTTCACCACCTTCAGCGCCGGCATGCCGTTGTCATCCAGCACCTGCTTGCCGACAAACTGCTGGCGCCAGTTCGGGTTTTCCACCTCGCCGCCCAGCCCCGGCGTTTCGCCCTGATCGTAGTAAGTAATGCCTTTTACCGTGCGGCCATCGACGTCCAGCGCCACAAAGGCATACATCATCGACCACAGGCCGTTGCCATAAATGGGCAGCACCACCTGCTCAATCTTCTGCTGCGCGTCGCGCACCAGGTAAATTTCCGCCAGATTACTGCGTCGCTTTATACCAGCCGGATCCTGACTGGCATCCAGGGCCATACTCTGCTGCGGATCCTTCAGCGCCTGAGCCTGATTAAATTTACCCGGGTCTTTCTCCAGCAGTTCGCCGGTGGCCAGATTCACCAGTCGCGGGGTAATGCGCGCCGCGAAGGTGTCCGCTACCGCATCCGCATCCATACCGGGGTGCATCAGCCCTGACACTGCCAGGATATTGCGCTGCTTATCCAACGCCCGCTGCGCCTGCTGGCGGGATTTCAGCCCCACGGCCGAGCCCGCCACCACGATGGAGCAGACCAGACAAAGCACCAGCACCACCAGCAGCGTTTTGCCGATGCTATCGTTACTTTTCTTCTCAGCCACGCGACTTCCTCCGCTTAATATTGGCCTGCACCACCAGATAATCGAACAGCGGTGCGAAGAGGTTGGCGAAGAGGATCGCCAGCATCATCCCTTCCGGATAAGCCGGGTTCACCACGCGGATCAGCACGCACATCACGCCGATCAGCACGCCGTAACTCCATTTCCCTTTATCGGTAAACGAGGCGGATACCGGGTCCGTCGCCATAAACATCATCCCGAAGGCGAAACCGCCGAGCACCAGATGCCAGTACCATGGCATAGCGAACATCGGGTTGGTGTCGGAGCCGATAACGTTAAACAGGGTGGCGGTGGCGATCATGCCGATCATTACCCCGGCGACGATGCGCCAGGACGCGACGCGGCCAAAGAGGATGATCGCCCCGCCGATGAAGATCATCAGCGTTGACACTTCGCCTATTGAGCCGGGAATATTGCCGAGGAAGGCGTCCATCCAGCTCACCGGCACGCCAGTCGCCACGTTCACCAGCGCTTCACCGCCGCCGCTGGCCCACTGGGAGAGCGGCGTGGCGCCGGAGAAACCGTCCGCCGCGGTCCATACGAGATCGCCGGAAATCTGCGCCGGATAGGCGAAGAACAGGAACGCGCGCCCCGCCAGCGCCGGGTTGAGGAAGTTGCGCCCGGTGCCGCCGAAAATCTCTTTGGCGATCACCACGCCGAAGGAGATCCCCAGCGCCGCCTGCCACAGCGGCAGCGTGGGCGGCACAATCAACGCGAAGAGAATAGAGGTAACGAAAAAACCTTCGTTAATCTCATGCTTGCGCACAATCGCGAACAGCACTTCCCAGAAGCCACCGACGATAAAAACGGTGATATAGATCGGCAGGAAGAAGACCGCGCCCAGGGTCATCATGCTCAGCCAGCCGGCGTCGGCACTGAAGCTCACCCCTAACCACTGGGCGACGCTGTAGTGCCAGTTGTTGGCGATCGCCTGCTGCAGCTGTTCGGCGCCGTATAGCTTGTGCAGCGCCGGAATGGTCTGCAGCCCAACGTTGTACATGCCCCAGAACATCGCCGGGAATACGGCAAACCACACGAGGATCATCATCCGCTTCAGGTCGATGGCGTCGCGCACGTGCGCCGCGCCGCGGGTTACCTGGCCCGGCGTGTAGAAGATGGTCGCCGCCGCCTCATACAGCGGGTAATATTTTTCCAGCTTGCCGCCATGCGTGAAATGCGGCTCAAGTTTCTCAATCAGGTGCTTTAAGCCCATCTCTTATCCTTCCTGCTCAATCCGGGTTAACACGCTGCGCAGCGCCGGGCCATATTCATACTTTCCAGGGCAAACATAGGTGCACAGCGCCAGATCTTCTTCATCCAGCTCCAGACAGCCCAGCGCCTGAGCGCTGTCGGTGTCTCCGGCCAGCAGATCGCGCAGCAGTATGGTCGGCAGGATATCCAGAGGCATCACCCGCTCGTAGTTGCCGATCGGCACCATCGCCCGCTCGCCGCCGTTGGTATCGGTGGAAAAATGAAAGCGCTTGCGCTTGAAGAAATGGCCCAGCGTGGTGCGGGTAATCGAGAATTTCTCTTTGCCCGGCATCACCCAGCCGAAGAGCTCTTTTTCCCGCCCTTCTTTGACCACGCTCACCTGCAGATGGAAGCGCCCCAGGAAGGCGTGAGGGCCATGGGCGCGGGCGCCGCTAAGCACCGAGCCGGAAATGACCCTGTTTTCCCCCTCCTGCAACTCACCTGCCAGCAGATCCTCCAGGCTGGCGCCGAGCGTCGTTTTGACCAGCCGCGGAGATGTTACCTGCGGGCCGCCGAGCGCAATTATCCGTTCGCAGTAGAGCTCCCCGTCGAGGAAAAGCTTACCAATGGCGATCGCGTCCTGATAATTGAGGTGCCAGACCTGCTTATTCAGGCTCACCGGCTCCAGAAAGTGAATATGCGTTCCCGGCAGCCCCGCCGGGTGCGGCCCGCTGAACTGATTGAAACAGACCTGGCCGAGAGGATGACCGCCCAGCTTGCCGCCGCTGGGCTGGCAGACGTGCACTTTCCCGTCGGTCAAGCGCGTGAGCACGGTAAGACCGGCGTCGAAGGCGGCACGTTCGGCCAGAATAATCGGCTGCGGCTCCGCCGCCAGCGGATTGGTGTCCATGGCGTTAACAAAGATAGCGGCGGGCGTGCTCCCCGGGAGCGGCGTTTTGCTGAACGGTCGGGTACGCAGCGCCGTCCATTGGCCCGACGCCAGCAGCTGCTGCTGTACGGTGTCGCGCGGCAGTTCGGCCAGCGCGTCCGCGGCGTAACGGGTAAACGCCACCGCGTCATTGCCCTCGATATCAATCACCACCGACTGCAACACGCGCCGTTCGCCGCGGTGGATCGCGCTGACGATCCCGCTCGCCGGGGCGGTAAAGCAGACGCCAGGGATCTTTTTATCTTCGAACAGGATCTGACCTTTTTTGACCCGATCGCCTTCTTTAACCGCCATCGCGGGGCGCATGCCAACGTACTCTTCGCCGAGTAGCGCGACGCGCTTCACCGCTGGCGCGGGAGAAATCTGCTGTAATGGCATGCCAGCTATGGGCAAATCCAGCCCTTTCGTGATTTTAATCATATCGTTAGCAGGTATCCGTAACCTCAACCCCGACGCAGGTCAGGGCCAGCTTATTGACAGAATGGCAGAGAAGAAAGGGCGAAACGGCGCCAGTAGCGCTCAGGACGGAAGAGAAGCATCCTTTCTTACTCTGATGATGAACCGGCGCAAGTGTAACATTTCGTGAGCGGCGGCTGTAGCGCAAGGGGCGATAAGTGCTTCTAAAATGCGAGCTATTGCGCAAAGTTCTCACTGTGTTTTCGTCGCTGGCAGGGTATAAAGTGAGGCTGATTTGTAAACGCCGCCACGTCGCCCTTGCGAAAAAATGCCGTGATGCTAATGTGAGCGCTCTAAATCCAGAAAACTCTGATTTCGGGTCTCTCTTGCCGTCCTGGCAATGTGGCTATTTTGTTTTATCAAGGAACAAGCAGTATGCGCAAAATCGCATTATTTATTGCGATGCTTCTGTTGCCGTGCGTGTCATTTGCCGGGCTGCTCAGCAGCAACAGCCCGACGACGCCGGTTAGCAAAGAATATAAGCAGCAATTAATGGGTTCACCGGTTTACATTGAGATCTTTAAAGAAGAGCGCATGCTCGACCTTTACGTCAAAATGGGTGAGACCTACCAGCTCCTCGACAGCTACCGGATCTGCAACTACTCCGGTGGCCTCGGTCCGAAACAGCGCCAGGGCGATTTCAAGAGTCCGGAAGGGTTCTATAACGTCACCCGCAGCCAGCTCAAACCCGACAGCCGCTTCTATAAAGCGATTAACATCGGCTTCCCGAACGCCTACGATCGCGCCCATGGTTATGAAGGGAAATACCTGATGATCCACGGCGACTGCGTCTCAGTCGGCTGCTACGCCATGACCGACAGCGGTATCGATGAGATCTTCCAGTTCGTGACCGGCGCCTTAGTCTTCGGCCAGCCAAGCGTGCAGGTGAGTATCTATCCGTTCCGCATGACCAACGCCAACATGGAACGCCACAAATACTCCTACTACGCGGATTTCTGGAAACAGCTCAAGCCAGGCTATGACTATTTCCAGCAGACCCACAAACCGCCGGTCGTATCAGTGACCGACGGCCGCTATGTGGTGAGCAAGCCGCTCAGCCACGAGGTTGTCCAGCCGCAGCTGGCCTCAAACTACACGCTCCCCGAGACAAAATAACGCCCACTCGCCTGGCATGATCTTATGCCAGGTTTCATTGGCCGTCAGCGGCTGCGTGGCGATAACCGTGACCACATCGTTGGGTGTGGTCTCGCGTTGAAAGTCGATCTCCACATCCTGGTCCAGCAGTTTTGCCACGCCGAACGGCGCTCGCCGGGTTATCCAGTGCAGATTGGTCGAGCAGAACGCCATTACGTAGCGCCCGTCCGACAGCAGCATGTTGAACACCCCTTTCTCACGTAGTTCACCCGCGAGGGTGGCGATATACTTGAAAACGCCCAGCATATTGCCCGGCGTGCGCGGATAGCGCTCGGTTAAACGGTGCAGCAGCCAGCAAAACGCCTTTTCACTGTCGGTTTCACCTACCGGATGAAAATTACCGGTTTTCAGCGACTTATAGCCTTTTAGCTGCCCATTGTGCGCATAGGTCCAGTTGCGCCCCCACAGTTCGCGGGTGAAGGGATGGGTGTTCTCCAGGGCCACCCTCCCGCGGTTGGCCTGACGAATATGGGCGACGACGGAACAGGACTTAATGGGGTAATCCTGAACCAGTTTCGCGATCGGCGACTGAAAGCTCGGCTGGGGATCCTTGAATGTGCGACAGCCTTTACCTTCATAGAAGGTGATGCCCCAGCCGTCTTTATGCGGCCCCGTCCCGCCGCCGCGCTGCACCAGCCCGGTAAAGCTAAAACAGATATCGGTTGGCACATTGGCGCTCATCCCGAGCAGTTCGCACATAGATCACCTCACCCTCACAAATCACGACGGCGCCGGAGCGAGGCCACCGTCAACAGTACACACTCACCTGCCTGTTAGCCTTTCGCCATCTCTTTTTCGATCAGCATAATCAGAATGTGGATCACTTTGATATGGATCTCCTGGATGCGGTCGGCGTAGCCAAAGTGCGGCACGCGAATTTCCACATCAGCGCTACCGGCCATTTTACCGCCGTCTTTACCGGTCAGGGTGATCACTTTCATCCCCTGCGCCCGCGCGGCCTCAATGGCCTTAATCACGTTGCCGGAGTTGCCAGACGTGGAGATACCGAGCAGCACATCGCCTGCGCGGCCAACGGATTCAACGTAGCGGGAGAACACATACTCATAGCCAAAATCATTGCTCACGCAGGAGAGGTGGCTGACGTCGGAGATCGCGATGGCCGGGTAACCCGGGCGGTTTTCGCGATAACGTCCGGTCAGCTCTTCCGCAAAATGCATCGCATCGCAATGGGAACCGCCGTTACCGCAGGACAGCACTTTCCCACCCGCCTTAAAGCTATCCGCCAGCAGGACAGCGGCACGCTGGATAGCATGGATATTGGCTTCGTCCTGCAGAAAGTTAGCCAGCGTTTCCGCGGCTTCGTTCAGTTCGTTACGAATAAGATCCTGGTACATGAGGATAATCCTTCAGTATGAGTGGAATAACCCCGGCAGTGTACCGGATAGCCGTCGAAGCGAGAAGCAGCAGGCAGCGTTATCCCTCGCTCTTTTGATTTTATGTGCCGCTTTTGCATACAACAATGTGAGCAAGGTTGTAATTATTTTGTAAACACATTGCTAAATAAAAACGCATGCACTACAACCAATACATCACAAGTGGTCAGACCTCCTACAAGCTCAGGGAGCATTTCTCTATGATGATTTTGAGTATTGTTGCAACCGTCGTTTTACTCGGCGCGCTCTTCTATCACCGGGTCAGCCTGCTGCTCAGCAGCGTGATTTTGCTCGCCTGGACCGCGGCGCTCGGCGCGGCCGGAGTGTGGAATATCTGGCTGCTACTGCCGCTGGCGATCATACTGTTGCCGTTTAACTTTGCGCCTATGCGTAAATCCATGATTTCCGCACCGGCGTTTCGCACATTCCGCAAGGTGATGCCGCCGATGTCGCGCACGGAAAAAGAAGCCATCGACGCCGGCACCACCTGGTGGGAAGGCGATCTGTTTCGCGGCAATCCTGACTGGCAAAAGTTACATAACTATCCGCAGCCGCGGCTGACTGCCGAAGAGCAAGCTTTCCTCGACGGCCCAGTTGAAGAAGCCTGCCGGATGGCTAACGACTTCGCCATCACCCACGAAATGGCCGATCTGCCGCCGGAGCTGTGGGCCTATCTGAAAGAGCACCGCTTCTTCGCGATGATTATTAAGAAAGAGTATGGCGGACTTGAGTTCTCCGCTTACGCTCAGGCACGAGTACTGCAGAAACTCTCTGGCGTCTCCGGCATCCTGGCGATCACCGTCGGCGTCCCGAACTCGCTGGGCCCGGGCGAACTGCTGCAGCATTACGGTACCGAAGAACAGAAGAATCATTATCTGCCGCGTCTGGCACGCGGCCTGGAAATCCCTTGCTTCGCTCTCACCAGCCCGGAAGCGGGCTCTGACGCCGGCGCCATCCCGGATACCGGCGTGGTGTGCATGGGCGACTGGCAGGGTCAACAGGTGCTGGGGATGCGCCTGACCTGGAACAAACGTTATATCACGCTGGCGCCTATCGCCACCGTGCTGGGGCTGGCTTTCAAACTCTCTGACCCGGATCGTTTGCTGGGCGGAGAAGAAGAGCTGGGTATCACCTGCGCGCTGATCCCCACCTCCACCCCGGGCGTGGAAATCGGCCGTCGCCACTTCCCGCTGAACGTGCCGTTCCAGAACGGTCCAACCCGCGGCAAAGATATCTTCGTGCCTATCGATTACATCATCGGCGGCCCAAGCATGGCCGGTCAGGGCTGGCGCATGTTGGTTGAATGTCTATCGGTCGGCCGCGGTATTACTCTGCCGTCCAACGCCACCGGTGGTCTGAAATCCGTTGCCATGGCGACTGGCGCTTACGCCCATATTCGCCGCCAGTTCAAAATCTCCATCGGCAAAATGGAAGGGATTGAAGAGGCGCTGGCGCGTATCGCCGGTAACGCCTATGTGATGGACGCTGCGGCGTCGCTGATCACCTACGGCATCATGCTCGGCGAGAAACCTGCAGTGCTGTCCGCTATCGTGAAATATCACTGCACCCACCGCGGCCAGCGCTCCATTATCGACGCGATGGATATTACCGGCGGGAAAGGCATTATGCTGGGCGAAGGCAACTTCCTCGCCCGGGCCTATCAGGGCGCGCCTATCGCCATCACCGTGGAAGGCGCAAACATTCTGACCCGCAGCATGATGATCTTCGGTCAGGGGGCGATTCGCTGCCATCCGTACGTACTGGAGGAGATGGCCGCCGCGCAGAATAATGACCTGAACGCCTATGACAAGCTGCTGTTCAAACACATCGGCCATGTCGGCAGTAATAAAGTGCGGAGTTTCTGGCTGGGCCTGACCGGCGGGCGCACCAGCAGCGCGCCGACTCGTGACGCCACCCGTCGCTACTATCAGCAAATGAATCGTCTGAGCGCCAACCTGGCACTGCTGTCAGACGTCTCAATGGCGGTGCTCGGCGGCAGCCTCAAGCGACGCGAACGTATCTCCGCCCGTCTGGGAGATGTGTTAAGCCAGCTGTACCTGGCCTCGGCGGTGCTGAAACGCTATGACGATGAAGGACGCAATGAAGCCGATCTGCCGCTGGTTCACTGGGGGGTACAGGACGCGCTGCACCAGGCCGAGCAAGCCATTGACGATCTGTTGGACAATTTCCCGAACCGTCTGGTGGCAGGCGTAATGCGCCTGGTCATCTTCCCGACCGGCCGTCATCATCATGCGCCGTCGGATAGGCTGGACCACCAGGTCGCCAAAATTCTGCAGGTGCCCAGCGCCACGCGCTCCCGCATCGGTCGCGGTCAGTATCTGACGCCGAGCGAGCATAACCCGGTAGGCCTGCTGGAAGAGGCCCTGCTGGAAGTGATGGCGGCCGATCCTATCCACCAGCGGATCTGCAAAGAGTTGGGTAAAAATCTGCCGTTCACCCGTCTGGATGAGCTGGCCCACAACGCGCTGGCCAAAGGATTAATCAGTCAGGATGAGGCCGCCATTCTTACCCGTGCAGAGCATAGCCGTCTGCGCAGCATTAACGTCGACGACTTTGCGCCAGAGGAGCTGGCGACAAAGCCGGTAAAGCTGCCGGAAAAAGTTCGTAAAGTTGAAGCTGCATAATAAAACCACTACCACATCACACGCCGGGCGGGGAACTTTCCCCGCCTTTTTTTCGCCCTCTCCTCCCCTTTCGTTTCCATCAGTAGCATTTTTTTAACAAAATATTCCGCGGACCGCCGCGCGGCTGATATGGTGTTACAGTTAACCTAACCCCCTCATGAGAATGGAGTTGACCATTGTGCCTGGCCTGAAAATTTCGCTGTTGCAACAACCGCTGGTCTGGATGGACGGCCCTGCCAACCTGCGCCATTTTGATCGCCAACTGGAAGGAATCACCGGGCGCGATGTGATTGTTTTACCAGAGATGTTTACCACCGGCTTTGCCATGGAAGCGGCAAAACAGTCTTTACCCGAGGCCGACGTGGTGGAGTGGATGCATGCCCGGGCTGCGCAATCCCAGGCGCTGATTGCCGGCAGCGCTGCGCTGCAAACTGAACACGGCGCTGTTAACCGCTTCCTGCTGGTCGAGCCTGACGGTACGGTGCACCATTATGATAAACGGCACCTGTTCCGTATGGCCGATGAACATCATCACTATGAGGCCGGAAACCAGCGCGTGGTCTTTGAATGGCGTGGATGGCGGATCCTGCCGCTGGTCTGTTACGACCTGCGCTTTCCGGTATGGTCGCGTAATCAGAACGACTATGATTTGGCGCTGTATGTCGCCAACTGGCCGGCGCCGCGCTCGCTGCACTGGCAGTCGCTGCTGATCGCCCGCGCGATTGAAAACCAGGCCTATGTCGCCGGCTGTAACCGGGTTGGCACTGACGGCAACGGCCATCATTACCGCGGCGATAGTCGGATTATCAATCCCCAGGGGGAGATTATCGCCACCGCCGATCCGCATCAGGCCACTTGTCTTGATGCCGAGCTGTCGCTGAGCACCCTTCAGGAATATCGTGAAAAATTCCCCGCCTGGCGCGATGCCGATCCTTTCACTATCGGCTAATCACCCTTCGGGAGCCGCTGCGCTCCCTTTTTATTCCACCACGATCCGCACAGCACAGTAGACCAATAACGCTGCCAGCATCCAGTTCAGTTGCCGCCCGTACAGCAAAAACAGGCGCTGAAACAGATGCCCCGCCAGCGCCCAGCACAGATTTCCCAGTGCGCCAATCGCCGCCAGCAGCAGACTCACGCTGATAAGCCAAACAGGCTCGCGAGTAACGGGCAGAACAAAGGTAGAAAGCGCGGTGATGCCATACAGAATAATTTTAACGTTGACGAACTGTAGCCCCAGACTCGCCCAAAAGCCTACCGGTTCTACACTCGGCGTCCCTGTCGCCGGTTTGCTTTTGGCAATCTGCCAGGCCAGCCACAGGATGTACGCCGCGCCAATCCATCCCAATACCAGGGTAAAGCGTGAGTCGAGTTCAACCAGCGAAAAGGTTAAAGCCGCGCAAATCAACATAGTGATAATAAACCCGACGCTCATCCCGGCCAGCACCCGCAGGCTGCGGCGTAGACCATGGGAGGTGACGCTGCTCAGCGCCAGGATATTGTTGGGCCCGGGTGTCAGGGCGGTGATCAAAGTGTAAGTTAAAAAGGCGCTTATCAGGGTAGGTGTCACGGGTTTTCTCCTCTTGTCTGGCAGACACTACCCGAAGCTGATAATTTAAAAAAATGAATATTTTTTCATTCTCGCTTCGATAATATCGATACAAAGAGGAAATATGGATCTGCGACGCTTCATCACCTTCAAAACTGTTGTCGAAGAAGGTTCCTTTCTGCGCGCGGCGCAGAAACTATGCTGCACTCAGTCCACCGTGACTTTTCATATCCAGCAGCTGGAGCAGGAGCTTGCCATCCCGCTGTTTGAGAAAATCGGCCGGCGGATGTGTCTCACCGCCGCCGGTAAGAAGGTCCTGCCGCATGTCTACGACCTGACTAAAGTGATGGCCTCGATACGTCAGGCGGCACGCCAGGACGATGAGCCCGGCGGCGAACTTCGCGTCGCCACTGGCGAAACGCTGCTGGCGTATAAAATGCCGCGGGTGCTGCAGCGTTTTAAGCAACGCGCTCCGAAAGTGCGCCTGTCGCTGCAGTCGCTCAACTGCTACAGCATCCGCGATGCGTTGCTTGCCGACGAGGTCGATTTGGGGGTGTTTTACCGGGTGGGTAACGATGACGCGCTCACGATAATGGAGCTTGGCCAGCAGTCGCTGACGCTGGTCGCATCGGTCGAGCAGGCGCCGGTAGACTTCATGCGCCCGCGCCAGCATATCCCGCTGAGCTTTATCATCAACGAACCCCAGTGCGTGTTCCGGCAGATTTTTGAAAGCACCCTGCGCCAGCGCGAAATTACTCTGGAGAACACCATTGAGCTGTGGAGTATTGAGAGTATCAAGCAGTGCGTGGCGGGAAATCTGGGAGTGAGTTTTCTGCCACGCTTTGCGGTGGAGGACGAGCTCAAGCGCGGGACGCTGGTTGAGCTGCCATTCAGCGAGACGCCGTTGACGATCCATGCGCTCTGCGCCCACCATGCCGGGAAGGCTATCAGTCCGGCGATGCGGGTATTTATGCAGTGCATGCAGGAGGAACAAGAGGCGCGCTGAAATTCGGCGACGAAAACGACGAAAGCCTGAATCATTGCTGATTCAGGCTTTCTGAATAGTGGCGGAACGGACGGGACTCGAACCCGCGACCCCCTGCGTGACAGGCAGGTATTCTAACCGACTGAACTACCGCTCCGCGTTGTTGTTCCGTTGGGAACGAGGCGAATATTACGGATTCCCCTCTACCCCGTCAACGCTTTTTCTACCATTTTGAATCGTTTGCTGCAAAAATCACCCAACCGCCTACTTTTAATTCATTTTAGTGGCTATCAGGCACGCCACAGGCAGCTTCCGCCTTTCTTTTGTACCAGGTCGAGGCGGGATTCATGGTTCGCCAGTTCTTCATCTGAGGCATAAACCACGCGTAACTGACTGCCGGCGCGGACGACGCGCTGAATTCCCATCTCTCCCGCCTGCTGCTGGCTTTCGCCTTCCATAGAGAACGCCATTGAAGTCTGGCCGCCGGTCATCATCAAATAGACATCGGCAAGGATCTGGGCATCGAGCAACGCCCCGTGCAGCGTACGCTTGCTGTTGTCTATTTCGTAACGCGAACATAGCGCATCGAGGCTGTTGCGCTTGCCAGGAAACATTTTCCGCGCCAGCGCCAAACTGTCGGTGATTTTACAAAAGGTCTCGGTTTTTCCGATGCCGCGGTTTAGCTTACTGAATTCATAATCCATAAAGCCGATATCGAACGAGGCGTTATGGATCACCAGCTCCGCGCCGCGGATGTAATCCATAAACTCATCAGCCACGTCGGCAAAGGTAGGTTTATCCAGCAGGAACTCATCGGCGATCCCGTGTACGCCGAATGCTTCAGGATCCACCAGCCGATCGGGCTTCAGATAGACGTGAAAATTGTTACCGGTCAGGCGGCGGTTGATCACCTCCACGGCGCCGATCTCAATGATCTTGTGTCCTTCGTAGTGTGCCCCGATCTGGTTCATACCGGTGGTTTCGGTATCGAGAACAATCTGGCGCGTAATTGCAGTGCTCATAGCGGTCATTTATGTCAGACTTATCGTTTACAAATCGATTTCAATTACAGGAAGTCTACCAGAGATGCTCAAACAGGTAGAAATTTTCACCGACGGCTCTTGCCTGGGTAATCCAGGACCTGGCGGCTACGGCGCCATCATGCGCTACCGCCAGCACGAAAAAACCTTCAGCGCTGGCTACCGTCTGACCACCAATAACCGCATGGAACTGATGGCGGCAATTGTTGCCCTGGAAGCGTTAAAAGAGCATTGCGAAGTGGTGCTCAGCACTGACAGCCAGTATGTTCGTCAGGGGATCACCCAGTGGATCCACAACTGGAAAAAGCGCGGCTGGAAAACGGCAGAGAAAAAGCCGGTGAAAAATGTCGACCTCTGGCAGCGGCTGGACGCCGCGCTTGGCCAGCATAAAATTAAATGGGAATGGGTAAAGGGCCACGCCGGCCATCCTGAAAATGAACGCTGCGACGAGCTGGCGCGCGCGGCGGCCTCCCACCCCACACTGGACGATGTCGGCTACCTGCCTGAGAGTTAATTCTGCCCTTTGCGCCACTGCCGGGTGGCGCCCACCGCCGGCCGCAGCTGAGTTTTCGCTTTGCCGGATTTCATCGGATTGAGCGTCAGCGGAATGGTCCGTTTGCGGGCGACAATCAATTGCAAACAGCCCAGCGCCGGCAGATGGGTGCTCAACAATTTGCCGCCATGGCGCGACCAGGGCAAAACCTGGTAACGTCCATAGTGCAGCACTTCAAAGTTGAGCAGCGCCAGCCAGTCCAGCTGGCGCATCAGCGTAAACATACGGCTATTATAAGGCGTTCCTTTGCGCAGGACCGGCACCAGCTTACGCAACCCCATCAGGCTGACCGGATTAAACCCGGTCAGGATCATCCAGCCATCATCGATCAGTACACGATCGGCTTCCCGCAGCAGACGATGCGGATCGCTACACCACGGCAGGGTGTGCGCCAGCAGGCAGGCGTCAACGGACTTTTCGGCAAAGGGTAAATGCAGCGGGTCAGCCCGGACCTGCATTGGATTTCCCGCCAGCGAGACATTCACCTGGTGCGAGATGGCGCAAGCTTCGGTATTGATTTCCGCGCTCAGATTGCCAATCTTAAGCAGATGAAAGCCATATAATTTAGCCAGCCACGGTTTCATCTGCTGCTCCAGCGTTTCGCGATAGTATTCGCCCCACGGCATACTGGACCAATGCTCAGGCGCTGTCACTGTGTGAGGTATCCTTGCCGGCTTCATTGCCACCTTCCGCTACGCTTTAGAGGTAATTTATGAATCTTATCAGTATTCCCGCGTTTCAGGACAACTACATCTGGGTTCTCAGTGAGAATAACGGCCGCTGCATCATCGTAGATCCAGGCGAAGCCGCGCCGGTTCTGGCGGCCATCGAGGAAAACCAGTGGCAGCCCGAGGCTATTTTATTGACCCATCATCATCAGGATCACGTCGGCGGCGTAAAACAATTACATGAAAAATTCCCTTCTATAGTGGTTTACGGGCCGGCGGAAACCCAGGATAAAGGCGTCACTCAGGTGGTAGGCGATGGCGATCGGCTGTCAATTCTCGGGCACGATTTTTCCATTTTCTCTACGCCAGGTCACACATTAGGACATATCTGTTACTACAGCGAACCTTATCTGTTCTGTGGCGATACGATGTTTTCCGGCGGCTGCGGAAGGCTGTTCGAAGGTACAGCAGAGCAGATGTATCAATCATTTATGAAAATTAACGCCCTTCCTGAAGAAACCCTCATATGTTGCGCACATGAATATACGTTAGCGAATATGAAGTTTGCATTGAGTATCCTGCCAGATGATAGGGACATAAACGATTACTATCATAAAGTTAATGAGTTACGTGCAAAAAAACAAAAAACACTACCCGTAACTCTGAAAAATGAGCGGCGTATAAATTTATTTTTACGCGTAAATGATATTGATTTAATTGACAAAATTAACAAAGAAACAAATTTGCAACACTCTGTGGCGCGATTTGCATGGTTAAGGTCAAAGAAAGATGACTTCTGATATTTAATTCTTGTCATCGGCCAACTTCGCCGTTATCCTTGGTCGTCTTTTAAGCAACTATTGACACACACATGAAGGCACGAGCGATATTACTCGCCTCTGTCCTGCTGGTGGGGTGCCAGGCGTCTAAGCACGATGGCACCGTCGAACAGCGAGCACAGAGCCTTTCTGCGGCTGGTCAAGGGGAAGCAGGCAAGTTCACAAGTCAAGCGCGCTGGTTAGATGATGGAACCTTCTACGCGCAAGACCAGGATCTGTGGACTTCCATAGGCGACGAGCTAAAGATGGGAATACCGGATAATCCCCGGATTCGCGAACAGAAACAGAAGTACTTAAGAAATAAGAGCTATCTCCACGATGTAACTTTACGGGCAGAGCCGTATATGTACTGGATAGCCGGGCAGGTTAAGAAACGTAACATGCCAATGGAACTGGTATTACTACCCATAGTGGAGAGCGCTTTTGACCCACACGCGACGTCTGGCGCCAATGCCGCAGGCATTTGGCAGATCATTCCGAGCACAGGGCGCAATTATGGTTTAAAACAGACCCGCAGTTACGATGCGCGTCGTGATGTCGTCGCGTCTACTACCGCGGCGCTGGACATGATGCAACGTCTGAACAAAATGTTCGACGGCGACTGGTTGTTAACGGTCGCAGCCTATAACAGCGGCGAAGGCCGGGTCATGAAGGCAGTAAAAGCGAACCGTTCGCGTGGCAAACCCACCGATTTCTGGTCGCTGTCTCTGCCGCATGAAACGAAAATCTACGTCCCGAAAATGCTGGCATTGAGCGACATTCTCAAAAACAGCAAACGTTACGGCGTAAAGCTGCCTACGGCTGATGAAAGCCGTGCGCTGGCGCGCGTTCGCCTCGACAGTCCGGTTGATATTTCTCAGCTCGCGGACATGGCCGGTATGCCGGTCAGCAAGCTGAAGACGTTCAATGCGGGCGTAAAAGGGTCAACGCTGGGCGCGAGCGGGCCAAAGTACGTCATGGTGCCGCAGAAGCACGCCGCACAGCTGCGTGAATCGCTGGCCTCTGGCGACATTGCCGCCGTGCAGCCGACGCAGCTCGCGGACAATACGCCGCTGACCAGCCGTAGCTATAAGGTGCGTTCCGGCGACACCATTTCCGGGATAGCTTCCCGTCTTGGTGTGACGACCCGCGATCTGCAGCAGTGGAATAACCTGCGCGGCTCTGGATTAAAGGTTGGGCAGAATCTGGTTATTGGCGCAGGCAGCAGCGCCCAGCGTCTGGCGAACAACAGCGATAGCATCACCTATCGCGTTCGTAAAGGCGATTCGCTGTCGAGCATCGCCAAACGTCACGGCGTTAATATTCGCGACGTGATGCGCTGGAACAGCGATACCGACAACCTGCGCCCAGGCGATCAGCTAACGTTGTTTGTGAAAAACAGCGATCGACCAGAGTCCTGATACCTCTGGTTCGACAAAAAGGCACCGACTTCCCCGGTGCCTTTTTTATTGCCTAAATTAAACCGCTTTATGCGCTTCGAACAGAATGGTATCGCTGGTAAACGATCCGTCCTCCTGTAACTCGAAGTACGCTTTGACCTCCGCCGAAGCGCTCTGCTGATATAAGCGAATCGCCTCCACCAGCGGCTCAGGAGTACGCATCCGCGCCACCCATGAACTGAACTCCAGCGGCAGGCGATCGGTCAACAACTGGTTAACCACCAGCCCCGCTTCAGTCGCCAGCGTCAACCACTCGCCGCTGGAATAATTACGCACATGCGAGGTGTCGCGCAGGGCTTCCACCGTCTGCAGCCAGACATCACGTACCGGATGACCCGGCGACATCACGTCCATCACGATAATCACCCCGCCCGGCTTGAGAACACGTTTCACCTCACGCAGCGCCTGGCCAACGTCATGCCAGTGGTGAGCGGAGTAGCGGCTAATCACCACATCAAAGCTGGCATCAGCGAACGGCAGCGTTTCGGCGTACCCCTGCTGGGTCACGATATTGCTAAAACCTTTCTCCTTTGCCGCGGCGGCAACGACCTCCAGCATCTGGCTCGATAAATCATAGGCGGTCACCTCGGCAACCTGTCCCGCCGCGGTAAAGCTGGCGTGCCCTGCCCCGCAGCCCATATCCAGCACTTTCGCCTGAGGAAAATCAGCCAGCCGTTCCGCCAGCCGCTGCAGATCGCGACCAGAGGCGTGTACGGTGCTGGTCAGATAGGCGCTGGCCTGGGAGCCGAACTGCTTTTCGACGTTGTCATGGTGAGAGCGTGTTGTCATGTTGTCTTGTCCTTACGGTTTTTTTTGAGTAATAAAAGGCAGCACCATGCATGCGCAGGCCTGCCCCATGGCAGGCCTGACCAACCTTAAATTAATCAGGCTTGCCGGGACTGAATTCGACTAGTAGCGGGTTGTGGTCGGAGGCGCGGGTCACCAGCACGGAAGCATCGTGCACGCTTAACCCACGGTAGAACACAAAATCGAGGGGACGACCAAACGCGCGGCGGCGCTGATCGTCTGAGAAACGAACTTCGCGTAACGACATCTCACGCGCAAAGCGGTACAGCGCATTCATCCGCGGCCGGCTCCAGGCATTGAAGTCGCCGGCCATGATCACCGGCCCGCTGTGATGGGCGATCTGATCGCCAATTGGCAGCAGCTGTTTGCTGTAGACGTCGACGCCAAGGCTAAAGTTGACGGCATGGATATTGACTACCATCAACAACCGCGCATCCGGCAGCGGATAAACGGTCACTAACGCCGATTTCGGCAATCGCAAAATAGGCTCGCGCTCGCGCAGCGGACAGCAATAGATGGGGTGCGCGGAGGCCAGCGTCATTACGCCGGAAGGATGCTGCGGCAATACCAGCGCCGGCACCTGATCGGCGGCCAGATAGTTTGAAGTCGCGAACCGGACCAGTTCTGGGGTGGTTTGCGCCTCCTGCAACAGGACCAAATGCGCATCTTTGCCGAAATTTTTGAGGACCGACTGCCACTCTGCGCGCTGCTGCTTGAAGATATTCCATACCAGCACGCGGATCTTCTCATCGCTGCTTAACGGCGTGCCGGCGGGATAAACCGGACTTACGCCCGCAAACGCCCCCGGAGGCAATATTCTCTCCGCAGGTTGTCCGGCGACATAGCGCATGGCGTAGGTGTTCTTTCGCAATTTGGGCATTAATCCTCGATAACAGAAACCAGCCCGACGACGACTGGTTATTCTGTTATAGGGATTTTCCCATACACTTTCAATGCAAATTGCGAGAAACCCTTAGCCTTCGGGAGAAAGCGCTGCCGAACGGCGTGGCAATTTATCTAAACGTCCGCTCAGGACCACCAACAGCAAAGCGACCAGCACAATCATCGCGCCAATCCACGGCGTCTGCGCCAGACCGTACCGCTCGACCGTCTGTCCGCCGACGATCGACCCCAGAGCAATGCCGACGTTAAAGGCGGCAATATTCAGGCCGGAAGCGACGTCGACGGCGCCAGGCGTGTACTGTTCGGCTTTTTGCACCACATACACCTGCAAACCCGGCACGTTGCCGAAGGCGAAGATGCCCATCACCAGTACCGTTGCCAGCGCGGCATAGTGAACGCTGGCGGTCAACTGGAAGACCAGCAGCAGCACCACCAGCGCGGCGAAGATAAACTTCAGCGCGGAGACGGCGCCATGCTTATCGGCCAGTTTGCCCCCCCACACATTACCGATAGCCACCGAGACACCATAGCCCAGCAGGATCCAGCTCACCGCTGACGGACTGAAACCGGCCAGCTCCTGCATCATCGGCGCAAGGAAGGTAAAGGCGGTAAACACGCCGCCGTAGCCCAGCGCGGTAATGGCGTAGATCATCAGCAGGCGCGGATGGGTTAATACTTTAATCTGATCGCGCAGGCTGGCGCTGGCGCGGCCCGGAATATTATTCGGTACCAGAATCAGGCTGCTGATAAGGGCAATGACGCCCAGAATCGATACCGCGAGGAAGGTTTCCCGCCAGCCAAAATGCTGGCCGATGAAAGTCCCGAACGGTACCCCGGTTACCAGCGCGACCGTCAGGCCGCCGAACATAATGGCAATGGCCGAGGCCGCTTTCTCTTTTGCCACCAGGCTGGTAGCAATTGTCGAGCCAATAGAGAAGAACACGCCGTGTGCCAGGCCGGTCAGCAGTCGCGCCAGGATCAGCGTTTCATAGCCCGGGGCCTGCCAGGCCAGCACATTACCCGCCGTAAACAGCACCATCAACGCCAGCAGCAGCTGTTTACGCGGCATACGCCCGGTCAACGCCGTCAGTACCGGGGCGCCGATCGCCACGCCCAGCGCGTAGATAGAGACCAGCAGTCCCGCCGAAGGCAGGGAGATAGAGAGTTGCTGAGCAATGGTCGGGACCAGGCCGACAATCACAAATTCAGTGGTGCCAATTGCGAAGGCACCGATGGTTAAGGCAAATAGCGCCAGTGGCATAATTTACTCCGTAGCATCAGGATTAAGATGACACGTAGTATGAAGGGTTGTATAAATAACAAAAACTATCAAAGTATCAATAGAATTTTGCTATAGGTGCAATAATGAGAGCCACATCAGAGGAGATCGCCATCTTTGTGGCGGTGGTGGAAAGCGGGAGTTTCAGCCGGGCGGCCGAGCAGCTCGGACAGGCCAACTCCGCCGTCAGCCGGGCGGTCAAAAAGCTGGAATCAAAGCTAGGCGTAAGCCTGCTCAATCGGACCACCCGCCAGCTCAGCCTGACAGAAGAAGGCGAGCGCTATTTTCGCCGTATGCAGGTGGTCTTGCAGGAAATGGCGGCGGCAGAGAACGATCTGCTGGAGACGCGCACGACGCCGCGGGGCCTGCTGCGGGTAGATGCCGCGACGCCGGTGATGCTGCATTTTCTCATGCCGCTGGTGAAGCCATTTCGCGAGCGCTACCCGGAAATGACGCTGTCGCTCGTCTCGTCTGAGACGTTTATCAATCTGATTGAACGGAAAGTGGATGTGGCCATTCGGGCCGGGACCTTAACGGATTCCAGCCTGCGCGCCCGACCGCTGTTTACCAGCTATCGTAAGATCGTCGCCTCGCCCGACTATGTCGCGCGCTACGGTATGCCGCAGCATCCATCCGATCTGAAACAGCATCACTGCCTCGGCTTCACCGAGCCGGTATCGCTGAATACCTGGCCGGTATCCTGTTGCGATGGCCAGCTGTTAGAGATCGAAGCGGCGGTGTCATCCAATAGCGGCGAAACGCTCAAGCAGCTGTGCCTTACCGGTAACGGTATTGCCTGCCTGTCGGATTACATGGTGGATAAAGAGATTGCCAGCGGAGAGTTTGTCGAGCTACTGGCCGATAAGCGCTTACCGGTGGAAATGCCTTTCAGTGCCGTCTATTACAGCGACCGGGCGGTCAGCACTCGCATCAGGGCATTTATTGATTTTCTGAGCGACCACGTAAAACAGCTCCCGAAGAAGCTGTCGTAATACCTTCTCGGGCGGCAGGGCGAACGGCATACCGGTAGCGAGTGATTAATCCCACTGCGGCGCCAGACCTTCCGGGCTCACCAGCCGATCGTTGCAATCCAGCGCAGCGATCGCCTGTCGATCTTCATCATCCAACTGCAGATCCAGCGCCTTCAGGTTGCTGGCCAGGTTATCACGCTTCGTCGAGGACGGGATCACCGCGTACCCCTCGCCCATCGCCCATGCCAGGATAACCTGCGCCGGAGTCGCATTATGTTTCGCCGCGATACGGGCAATCACTTCATCTTTCAGCGCCTTACCATAAGCCAGCGTCATGTAAGAGGTGATGTGGATGCCGTGCTCACGTGCCCAGTCGACGACTTTACGGTTTTGCAGATACGGCGAGAGTTCAATCTGGTTGGTCGCAATGTTTTCAGCGCCAACGGCGGCAATCGCGCGCTCCATCAGTGGAATAGTGAAGTTGGAGATACCAATCTGACGGGTCAGACCCAGCTTCTTCGCTTCCATCAGGGCTGCCATAAACTCTTCAACGGCAACCGCATCGTTCGGTGATGGCCAGTGGATGAGCGTCAGGTCAACATAGTCCGTGCGCAGCTTCTGCAGACTTTCTTGCAGGCTGGCGATGAGTTTGTCTTTGCTCAGGTTCTCGATCCAGATTTTGGTAGTGATGAACAGCTCATTACGCGGCACGCCGCTTTCGGCGATAGCCTGACCCACCGCGGCTTCGTTGTCATAGATTTGCGCGGTGTCGATAGCACGATAGCCCAGCTCCAGCGCGGTTTTTACGGATGCGATAACAACATCATCTTTCAGACGGAAGGTGCCAAGACCAAATGCAGGGATTGCCATGATTTTCCTCGTTATTTCTTCATTTCGGTTAACGGATGAAATTATGGCTGATGGTGTGGAGGGGAAAAAGAGCGATTAATGCAGAGGATTTTTGCTGAATTAGCAATAATAGAGAACAGATCAAACAAAAAAGCCCTGAGCAAATGCTCAGGGCTCTTAATAAGTGGCGGAACGGACGGGACTCGAACCCGCGACCCCCTGCGTGACAGGCAGGTATTCTAAC
>NZ_MJDM01000002.1:0-62731 GCF_008452795.1 Klebsiella sp. AqSCr | reverse complement strand
TTTCATCAGACAATCTGTGTGAGCACTACAAAGGCAGGTTCTTTAAGGTAAGGAGGTGATCCAACCGCAGGTTCCCCTACGGTTACCTTGTTACGACTTCACCCCAGTCATGAATCACAAAGTGGTAAGCGCCCTCCCGAAGGTTAAGCTACCTACTTCTTTTGCAACCCACTCCCATGGTGTGACGGGCGGTGTGTACAAGGCCCGGGAACGTATTCACCGTAGCATTCTGATCTACGATTACTAGCGATTCCGACTTCATGGAGTCGAGTTGCAGACTCCAATCCGGACTACGACATACTTTATGAGGTCCGCTTGCTCTCGCGAGGTCGCTTCTCTTTGTATATGCCATTGTAGCACGTGTGTAGCCCTGGTCGTAAGGGCCATGATGACTTGACGTCATCCCCACCTTCCTCCAGTTTATCACTGGCAGTCTCCTTTGAGTTCCCGGCCTAACCGCTGGCAACAAAGGATAAGGGTTGCGCTCGTTGCGGGACTTAACCCAACATTTCACAACACGAGCTGACGACAGCCATGCAGCACCTGTCTCACAGTTCCCGAAGGCACCAATCCATCTCTGGAAAGTTCTGTGGATGTCAAGACCAGGTAAGGTTCTTCGCGTTGCATCGAATTAAACCACATGCTCCACCGCTTGTGCGGGCCCCCGTCAATTCATTTGAGTTTTAACCTTGCGGCCGTACTCCCCAGGCGGTCGATTTAACGCGTTAGCTCCGGAAGCCACGCCTCAAGGGCACAACCTCCAAATCGACATCGTTTACGGCGTGGACTACCAGGGTATCTAATCCTGTTTGCTCCCCACGCTTTCGCACCTGAGCGTCAGTCTTTGTCCAGGGGGCCGCCTTCGCCACCGGTATTCCTCCAGATCTCTACGCATTTCACCGCTACACCTGGAATTCTACCCCCCTCTACAAGACTCTAGCCTGCCAGTTTCGAATGCAGTTCCCAGGTTGAGCCCGGGGATTTCACATCCGACTTGACAGACCGCCTGCGTGCGCTTTACGCCCAGTAATTCCGATTAACGCTTGCACCCTCCGTATTACCGCGGCTGCTGGCACGGAGTTAGCCGGTGCTTCTTCTGCGGGTAACGTCAATCGCCAAGGTTATTAACCTTAACGCCTTCCTCCCCGCTGAAAGTGCTTTACAACCCGAAGGCCTTCTTCACACACGCGGCATGGCTGCATCAGGCTTGCGCCCATTGTGCAATATTCCCCACTGCTGCCTCCCGTAGGAGTCTGGACCGTGTCTCAGTTCCAGTGTGGCTGGTCATCCTCTCAGACCAGCTAGGGATCGTCGCCTAGGTGAGCCATTACCCCACCTACTAGCTAATCCCATCTGGGCACATCTGATGGCATGAGGCCCGAAGGTCCCCCACTTTGGTCTTGCGACGTTATGCGGTATTAGCTACCGTTTCCAGTAGTTATCCCCCTCCATCAGGCAGTTTCCCAGACATTACTCACCCGTCCGCCGCTCGTCACCCGAGAGCAAGCTCTCTGTGCTACCGCTCGACTTGCATGTGTTAGGCCTGCCGCCAGCGTTCAATCTGAGCCATGATCAAACTCTTCAATTTAAGTTTGATGCTCAAAGAATTAAACTTCGTAATGAATTACGTGTTCACTCTTGAGACTTGGTATTCATTTTTCGTCCGAGGACGTTAAGAATCCATGTCACTTTGAGTGCCCACACAGATTGTCTGATAAATTGTTAAAGAGCAGTTGCGACGCGCTTTAGCGCTCTGTCGCGAGGTGGCGTATATTACGCTTTCCTCTTTCAGAGTCAACCCGTTTTTCAGGATTTTTCTCTGCAACCGAACCGGCTGTTTGTGTGAAGTGATTCACATCTGCCGTGTCAGTGGGAGCGCATTATAGGGAGTTCGCCGGAAGTAGCAAGCGTTAAAATAGAAAAATCTTATCGACCGCTCATTATTTGAACTTTTCGCTAATTCATCTTCTTACCATTAAAGGCGCAATCCCAGTGTTCATGCGGCCTGCAGCGCAATTTACGCTAAGATCGGTTTTTGGAAAAAATGTGATTTTTCTCTCTTACCCAACGCCATTATCGCGTCGATGGTGAATTAAGCACCACTCTTGACCCACGACAATGCGCCCGCCCGGCCCTCATTTCTATAATCAGGCCCGTTTCTTCTTACTGGTAATAATCGATGGCTTATCAACTCAACATTAACTGGCCCGAGTTTTTAGAAAAATACTGGCAGAAACAGCCGGTGGTATTAAAAAACGCGTTTCCGGACTTCGTCGACCCGATTACTCCGGACGAGCTAGCCGGATTAGCCATGGAGCCGGAAGTCGACAGCCGGCTGGTCAGCCTGAAAAACGGCAAATGGCAGGCCAGCAATGGTCCTTTTGAACATTTCGACGGGCTGGGCGAAACCGGTTGGTCCCTGCTGGCCCAGGCGGTAAACCACTGGCATATGCCTGCCGCCGAGCTGGTGCGTCCGTTCCGCGTACTGCCGGACTGGCGCCTGGACGACCTGATGATCTCCTTCTCCGTCCCCGGCGGCGGTGTCGGCCCGCATATCGATCAGTATGACGTCTTTATTATTCAGGGCATGGGCAGCCGCCGCTGGCGCGTGGGTGACAAGCTGCCGATGCGTCAGTTCTGTCCGCATCCGGCACTGCTGCACGTCGATCCGTTCCCACCGATCATTGATGAAGATCTGCAGCCAGGCGACATCCTCTATATTCCACCGGGATTCCCGCACGACGGCATAACCCACGAAACCGCCCTGAACTACTCCGTCGGCTTCCGCGGGCCAAACGGCCGCGACCTGATCAGCAGCTTCGCCGACTATGTGCTGGAGAACGATCTCGGCGGCGAGCACTACAGCGATCCGGACCTCACCTGCCGCGAGCATCCGGGCCGGGTTGAAGAGTATGAACTCGAACGTCTGCGCACCATGATGATCGATATGATTCGCCAGCCGGAAGACTTCAAGCAGTGGTTCGGCAGTTTCGTCACCACCCCGCGTCACGAGCTGGATATTGCGCCGGCGGAACCACCGTATGAAGAAGAGGAAGTGGTCGATGCGCTGCTGGGTGGTGAAAAGCTTTCCCGCCTGAGCGGCCTGCGCGTTCTGCATATCGGCGACAGCTTCTTCGTGCATAGCGAACAACTCGACACCACCGATGCCGAAGCGCTGGATGCGCTGTGTCGCTATACCTCATTAGGCCAGGAAGAGCTCGGCAGCGGCCTGCAGAATCAGGCGTTCGTGAGCGAACTGACGCGGCTGATTAATCAGGGCTACTGGTACTTCGAAGAGTAAGAGAGTCGCGATACTGCGGGCAGCCGCCTGGCGCTGCCCGGTTTCTTTTATGACTCATCGTCAGTAAAGAGCTGTTCAATCGATTTGGTCGGATAAAACAGTAAGTTACTATTTTCATCCACGAGCTGTATAAACCCCAGACGAAGATAGAATGCTTTAGCCTTCTCATTAAGGGCTTCAACAAACAATCCGTAGATGCCAACGGCTTTAGACGCTCCCCACACCACTCGCATCGCATGGGCAACCAACATCTCTCCCCAGCCCAGCCCCTGAACAGATTTATCAATGGCCAGCCGCCCGAGGGTTACGCTTGGCGCATTTTGATACGGGATTTTCTTTTGCTGAGTTTTAGACGGCAACATGCCTCGCTCGAAACAACTCCCCGATAAGGTGTAATAACCCAGCAACCTGGGAACGGTATCCCCGGAGACCAGCGCATAACCCCTTAAGATTTGTCCATCGTGCTGCCGCTTGAGGTGCTCTTTTAAAAACGTATTCAGCGCTTCCTCGCCGCAATCAAATCCAGTGATATCGTAGCTGAACGCATCGGCAATCATCTCAATCGTCAGTTGCTGCTCCATTAGCTCTACCTTACCTGGTTTGTAGACGCTTCGCTGCACGTTTCAGTCGATCATTCGGGGCTGGCGGTTGGGTAATCGCCTCCATCACCAGGCTCCATGATTGCTCATTGAGGACCCTTCTGCGGTGCTGCTCAATCACTTCCGCAGCACGTTCTGAGGCACTGGCAACCACAAACTGGGTAATCGTCTGATTCGAAATTGCCGCAGCTTCCTCGATGATGCTCTTATCATCATCGGTTAATCTCAAATCTATACGCTGCTTTTTAAGTGCGGGCATACGTTATCTCCGGCCTGTTGCAAACTTCATGTACGGTTATTTTCCGTACATTTAATATAGCGACAGAAAGCCACATACTCAACTATCACTCGCGGATTGCGCCTATTTCGGCAACACCACAATAAACCGCGTCGAGCGCAGATCGGACTGCGCCGCCACGCTGCCGTGGTGGGCTCCGACAATCGATTTCACAATCGCCAGGCCGATGCCGCTGCCCTCCCCTTTGCGCTGGCGCGAGGGGTCGACGCGATAGAAACGGTCAAACAGGCGCGGCAGATGCTCGGCGGCAATCGGCGTACCGGGGTTCTCCACCACCAGGCGTACCGTCTCCGCGCTTTCGCTCAACTGGATGGTCACCGCCTGCCCGGCAGGCGTGTAGCGGATCGCATTCGACAGCAGGTTGCTGATTGCCCGCCGCAGCATCAGCGGATCGCCAATCACCCGGCAATGGCTACCGACAAAACGCAGCGCCACCGCCTTCTCTTCCGCCCACGCTTCGAAAAACTCAAACACCTTATGCACTTCCTCGGCCAGATCCAGCGCCTGTTGCTCAGGGATCAGCTGGTTATTATCCGCCTGAGCGAGGAACAGCATATCGCTGACCATCCGCGACATCCGCGAGAACTCTTCGAGATTGGAATACAACACCTCTTCCAGCTCCTGCGGGCTGCGGCTCTGGCTTAAGGCGATTTCGGTTTGCGTCACCAGGTTGGTAATCGGCGTGCGGATTTCATGGGCGATATCGGCGGAGAAGTTGGACTGGCGGGTAAAGACATCCTCTATGCGCTCCAGCATATGGTTAAACGACAGCGCCAGCCGCTCCAGCTCGACAGGCACCGCCTGCGGGTCAAGGCGCACGTCGAGATCCCGCGAGGTAATATTCTGGATCTGGCGACTGATCTGGCGGATCGGCTTATGCCCCTGGTAGACCACAAACAGCACAATGGCGATGATCAGCAGGCTGATTATCGACGCCGCGGAGATCAGCTTCGCTTTCAGCTCATTAATATAGTGCAGGTGAAAATCGATGGATAAGGCCATCAGCAGGTGGTACGCCGGTTTACCGTCCGCCTGCTTGCCCAGCGGCAGCATGATCAGCCGCCAGGCGCGGGTCTCCAGTGGATGATTATCGTGCGCCATTGCCCGCGGCTGCGGATCGGTCCATGAAATCACATTCCCGTCGCGGAGCTGCATCGCCAGCCCCGGCGTACTCAGCATATGGCTGAGATCCGGCCCGTTGGGCGACTGGAACAGAATATTGCCCTGGCCATCGTCCAGGCAGATGAAGACGTTGGCGTAGCCCGCAATGATATTCTTCACGATCTCCAGCCGCCGCGCCGGTGGGTAGTCAGCGTGGTCGAGGACCGTCTCCAGGGTGGTGCTGAGCTGTCTGAGATCGTGAACGTCGCGCTCTTCAAAGTGGGCCTTCACCGAATGGATCATGATCCAGGTGAAGGCGAAGAAGGCAATGATGGTGGCGAGGCTAATAAAGAAGGTCAGCCGGGTGGCCAGGGAAAAGGGGCGCTTAGCGGCCATCCGGCACCTCAAGCATATAGCCTACGCCGCGCACGGTCTGGATCAGCTTCGGCTCGAAGTCGTTATCGATTTTAGCGCGCAGCCGCTTCACCGCCACGTCGATGGCGTTAGTGTCACTGTCAAAATTCATATCCCAGACCTGCGAGGCAATTAACGACCGCGGCAGCACCTCGCCCTGATGACGCAGGAAGAACTCCAGCAGCGTGAATTCCTTACTGGTCAGGGTGATGCGGGTGGCGCCGCGCGTCACCTTGCGGCTGACCAAATCGACGCTGAGATCGGCCGCCTGAAACTGGCTTTCGACGATGACCGCCGCCCCGCGGCGCAGCAGAGTACGCACCCGCGCCAGCAGCTCCGCAAAGGCGAACGGTTTTACCAGATAGTCGTCAGCGCCCAGCTCCAGCCCCTTCACCCGATGCTCAATGGTGCCCAACGCGGTAAGCAGCAGGATCGGCATGCCTTTCCCGGCGGCGCGCAGCATGCGCACGATATCCCAACCGTTCACATCCGGCAGCATGATGTCGAGGATCAGCAGATCGTAATCGCTGGTCATCGCCAGGTGATAGCCGTTGAGGCCGTTATCGGCCAGGTCGACGACGAAGCCGGCCTCGGTGAGCCCTTTGGTCAGGTACTCTCCGGTTTTCTTCTCATCTTCGACAATCAAAATCTTCACGGCAGGCTCCTTCACGTGCGCTTTGTGCGGGTATTCAATTTTAGAGGAGCGCCTCCGGATAGCAATGAAATATCAGGAAAATGACAGCTTTGTCATTTTCCCGTCACGCCCTGAACAGAGCCCGCTACGTAAAGTAGCCGCCATGGATAAATCGTCGAAACCGTCTGCCGCCATGCGTTCAATACAGCTACTTACCCTCAGCGTGATATTTGCCTTAACCGGCTGTCTGTCGCTCGCTCCGGACTACCAGCGCCCCGCAGCGCCGGTACCGCAGCAGTTCTCTCTCAGCCAGAACAAGCTGGTTACTGCGACAGCGGGCTACCAGGAGACCGGCTGGCGCACCTTTTTCGTCGACCCGCAGGTGAAAAGCCTGATTAGCACCGCGCTGGCCAACAACCGCGATCTGCGGATGGCGACGCTGAAAGTGCAGGAAGCCCGCGCCCAGTACCGGGTTACCGACGCCGACCGCTACCCGCAATTGAACGGTGACGGCAGCACCACCTATGGCGGCAAGCTTAAAGGCGACACCACCACCAGCAGCGATTATGCCGCCGGCCTGAATCTCAGCTATGACCTCGACTTCTTTGGCCGGCTGAAAAACCTTAGCGAGGCCGACCGACAGAACTTCTTCGCCAGCGAAGAGGCGCGGCGCGCAGTGCATATCCTGTTGATTGCTAACGTTTCACAAAGCTACTTCAACCAGCGACTGGCGGCAGCGCAGCTGCAGGTGGCCAACGATACCTTACAGAACTATCAGCAGTCTTACGCCTTCGTTGAAAAACAGCTGCTGACCGGGAGCACCACCGTGCTGGCGCTGGAACAGGCGCGCGGCATGATCGAAAGCACCCGCGCCGATATCGCCAAACGTCAGGGCCAGCTGGCGCAGGCCAATAACGCCCTGCAGCTACTGCTCGGCAGCTATCAACATCTGCCGGACGATAGCGCCAGCAGCGCGGTAGACCTGCAAGGCGTAACCCTGCCGCCATCGCTCTCCTCAGCGATCCTGCTGCAGCGGCCGGATATTCTGGAAGCCGAACACAGCCTGCAAGCGGCCAACGCCAACATCGGCGCCGCACGGGCGGCCTTCTTCCCGTCGATCACCCTAACCAGCTCGCTCTCCGGCAGCAGCAGCGAGCTCTCCAGCCTGTTTAACGCCGGCGGCGCGATGTGGAACTTTATCCCCAAAATTGAACTGCCAATTTTCAACGCCGGGCGTAATCAGGCCAACCTCGATCTGGCGGAAATCCGCCAGCAGCAGCAGGTGGTCAACTATGAACAAAAAATACAGTCCGCCTTTAAAGAGGTGGCCGACGCGCTGGCCCAGCGCCAGAGCCTGGCCGATCAGATTGCCGCCCAGCAGCGCTATCTCGCTTCACTAAATATCACCCTGCAGCGCGCCACCGCGCTCTATCGTCACGGCGCGGTCAGCTACATCGAAGTCCTGAGCGCCCAGCGCGACATTTTCACCACCCGACAAACCCTGCTGGAACTCAACTATTCCCGTCAGGCAAATGAAATCACCCTGTTCACCGCTCTCGGCGGCGGCTGGATGGAATAACCCAAGGAGTCCCGAACATGAATTCACTATCTAAAATCGCCCTGTTCACCCTGCTCTCTGGCGCGGTGTTCGCCGCCCAGGCCGCCGCCCCGCACGCAGGTATGGCGATGCACGAGCAGCACGCCGCCGCGCAGGCGCAAAGCATCAGCGGCAAAGGCGTCATTAAAGCTATTGATATGGATAACAAAAAAATCACTATCGCCCACGAGGCCATCCCGGCGGTGAACTGGCCGCCGATGACCATGCGCTTCACCATCACCCCGCAGACGCAGCTCAACAATGTGAAGGATGGCGACAGCGTGGATTTCACCTTCGTTCAGCAGGGCAATCTGTCGCTGCTGCAGGATATCCGCGCCCAATAACGGCCCGGCGACGGTAGGCCCCTCAACAACTGAATGGACGACACATGGCATCCCTGACACTGAAAAATACGGCGCTGATCCTCGGCAGCATGCTGATTGGCGGCGCGCTTACCGCGGCGCTGTATACCCGACTGACGCCGACCCACTCTGCCGCTCCGGCGGCCGAGCAGCAGCGTAAAGTGCTGTTCTGGTACGACCCGATGTACCCGAATACTCGCTTTGATAAACCGGGTAAATCGCCGTTTATGGATATGGATCTGGTGCCGAAATACGCTGATGAGGAGAGTGCTGCCGCCGGTGCGCCGGGGGTGCGTATCGACCCGACGCAGACCCAAAATCTCGGCGTAAAAACCGCCGCCGTCACCCGCGGGCCGCTGCGCTACGCCCAGACCTTCCCGGCCAACATCAGCTTTAACGAGTACCAGTATGTGATTATGCAGGCGCGGGCGGCGGGCTTTATCAATAAAGTCTATCCGTTGACCGTCGGCGACAAAGTGAAACAAGGCACGCCGTTACTCGAGCTGACCATCCCGGACTGGGTGGAAGCGCAGAGCGAATATCTGCTATTACAGGAGACCGGGGGCACCGCTACGCAGGTCGAGGGGATCCTCGAGCGTCTACGTCTCGCCGGAATGCCGGATGACGATATCCGCCGCCTGAAAACCACGCGTAAAATCCAGACCCGCTTTACTCTCAAAGCACCGATCGATGGCGTTATTACCGCCTTCGATCTGCGCGCCGGAATGAATATCGCCAAAGATAATGTGGTGGCGAAAATTCAGGGCATGGACCCGGTGTGGGTCAGCGTGGCGGTCCCCGAGTCCATCGCCTGGCTAATTAAAGACGCCTCGCAGTTCGCCATTCAGGTTCCCGCCTGGCCGGGCAAAACCTTCCGCATCAGCAAATGGACCCTTCTCCCCAGCGTCGATAGCGCCACCCGCACCCTGCAGCTGCGCCTGCAGGTCAACAACCCGGATGAAGCGCTGAAGCCGGGGATGAACGCCTATCTGCAGCTTACCAGCGAAAGCGCCCCGATGCTGCT
Organism: Klebsiella sp. AqSCr; assembly: GCF_008452795.1. Taxonomy (NCBI): domain Bacteria; kingdom Pseudomonadati; phylum Pseudomonadota; class Gammaproteobacteria; order Enterobacterales; family Enterobacteriaceae; genus Klebsiella; species Klebsiella sp. AqSCr. The sequence continues at coordinate 53,401 of NZ_MJDM01000002.1, read as the reverse complement.
GATCCCCTCCAAAGCGCTGATCGACAGCGGCAGCGAGCAGCGAGTGATCACCGTCGATAACGAGGGCCGCTTCGTGCCGAAAATCGTGCAGGTATTCCATGAATCCGCCGGCGTCACGGCCATTCGCAGCGGGCTGCAGGAGGGTGAGAAAGTCGTCGCCAGCGGCCTGTTCCTGATCGACTCGGAGGCCAATATCGCCGGCGCGCTGGAGCGCATGCGCGCGCAGGCCCCTGATGCCGCGGCCTCTGCCGCCCACGCGCACTAAGGAACGGAACCATGATTGAATGGATTATCCGCCGCTCGGTGGCCAACCGCTTCCTGGTGATGATGGCGGCGCTGTTTCTCAGCATCTGGGGAACCTGGACCATCATCCACACCCCGGTAGACGCCCTGCCGGATCTCTCTGATGTACAGGTGATCGTCAAAACCCGCTATCCGGGACAGGCGCCGCAGATCGTCGAAAACCAGGTCACCTGGCCGCTGACCACCACCATGCTGTCGGTCCCCGGCGCCAAAACGGTGCGCGGCTTCTCGCAGTTTGGCGACTCCTACGTGTACGTGATTTTTGAAGACGGCACCGATCCTTACTGGGCGCGCTCGCGGGTGCTGGAGTATCTCAACCAGGTGCAGGGCAAACTTCCCGCCGGGGTCAGCGCCGAAATGGGCCCGGACGCCACCGGCGTCGGCTGGGTCTTCGAATACGCGCTGGTCGACCGCAGCGGCAAACACGACCTTGCCGAACTGCGCTCGTTGCAGGACTGGTTCTTAAAATATGAGCTGAAAACCATTCCTAACGTCTCGGAAGTGGCGTCGGTGGGCGGCGTGGTCAAGGAGTATCAGATTGTCGTCGACCCGATGAAGCTGACCCAGTACGGCATCAGTCTCGGCGAAGTGAAATCGGCGCTGGACGCCTCTAACCAGGAGGCGGGCGGCTCTTCCGTCGAACTGGCGGAAGCCGAATATATGGTGCGCGCCAGCGGCTACCTGCAGACGCTCGACGACTTCAAAAATATCGTGCTGAAAACCGGGGATAACGGCGTGCCGGTCTATCTCGGCGACGTCGCGCGGGTGCAGATTGGCCCGGAGATGCGCCGCGGTATCGCCGAGCTTAACGGCGAGGGCGAAGTGGCCGGCGGCGTGGTGATCCTGCGCTCCGGCAAGAACGCCCGCGAGGTGATCTCGGCGGTCAAAGAGAAGCTGGCGTCGCTGCAAAGCAGCCTGCCGGAAGGGGTGGAAGTGGTCACCACCTACGACCGCAGCCAGCTTATCGACCGCGCCATCGATAACCTCAGCTACAAGCTGCTGGAAGAGTTTATCGTCGTCGCCCTGGTCTGCGCCCTGTTCCTGTGGCACGTGCGCTCGGCGCTGGTGGCGATTATCTCCCTGCCGCTCGGCCTGTGCTTCGCCTTTATCATGATGCATTTCCAGGGGCTCAACGCCAACATCATGTCGCTGGGCGGGATCGCCATTGCGGTGGGGGCGATGGTCGATGCCGCCATCGTGATGATTGAGAACGCCCATAAGCGGCTGGAGGAGTGGGAGCATCAGCACCCGGGAGAGAAGCTCAGCAACGACATCCGCTGGAAAATCATTACCGAGGCCTCGGTGGAGGTTGGCCCGGCGCTGTTTATCAGCCTGCTGATCATCACCCTGTCGTTTATCCCGATTTTCACCCTCGAAGGCCAGGAGGGCAAACTGTTCGGCCCGCTGGCCTTCACCAAAACCTGGTCGATGGCCGGGGCGGCGCTGCTGGCGATCGTGGCGATCCCGATCCTGATGGGCTTCTGGATCCGCGGCAGGATCCCGGCGGAGAGCAGCAATCCGCTGAACCGCTTTTTGATCCGCATTTATCAACCGCTGCTGCTGAAGGTCCTGCACTGGCCGAAGACCACCCTGCTGATCGCGCTCCTGTCGATCCTGACGGTTGTCTGGCCGCTTAACCGGGTCGGCGGCGAGTTTCTGCCGCAGATCAACGAGGGCGACCTGCTGTATATGCCGTCCACGCTGCCGGGGATCTCCGCTGCGCAGGCGGCGGATATGCTGCAGAAAACCGATAAGCTGATCATGACGGTGCCGGAAGTGGCGCGGGTGTTCGGCAAAACCGGCAAAGCCGAAACCGCCACCGACTCGGCGCCGCTGGAGATGGTGGAGACCACCATTCAGCTCAAGCCGCAGGATCAATGGCGACCGGGGATGACCATGGAGAAGATCGTCGAGGAGCTGGATAAAACCGTGCGCCTGCCGGGACTGGCGAACCTGTGGGTGCCGCCGATCCGCAACCGCATCGACATGCTCTCCACCGGCATCAAGAGCCCGATTGGCATTAAGGTTTCCGGCACTAACCTGGCCGATATCGACGCCATCGCCGAACAAATTGAAGGGGTGGCGCGCAGCGTGCCGGGAGTCACGTCGGCATTAGCCGAGCGGCTGGTCGGCGGGCGCTACCTCGACATTGATATTCATCGTGAGAAGGCGGCCCGCTACGGGATGACCGTCGGCGACGTGCAGTTGTTCGTCTCGTCCGCCATCGGCGGGGCGATGGTTGGCGAAACAGTGGAGGGCGTCGAGCGCTATCCGATCAACATCCGCTACCCGCAGAGCTATCGCGACAGCCCGGAGACCCTGCGCCAGCTGCCGATCCTCGCGCCGCTGAAGCAACAGATTGTCCTCGGCGACGTGGCTGAGGTGAAAGTGGTCACCGGACCATCCATGCTGAAGACCGAGAACGCCCGCCCGACCAGTTGGATCTACATCGACGCCCGCGACCGCGACATGGTGTCGGTAGTGCACGATCTGCAGCAGGCCATCGGCAAGGAGGTAAAGCTGAAGCCGGGCATCAGTGTGTCCTACTCCGGGCAGTTTGAGCTGCTGGAGCGCGCCAATCAGAAGCTGAAGCTGATGGTGCCGATGACGCTGATGATTATCTTCGTGCTGCTGTATCTGGCGTTCCGCCGCGTCGGCGAAGCACTGCTGATTATCACCAGCGTGCCGTTCGCCCTTGTGGGCGGGATCTGGTTCCTCTACTGGATGGGGTTCCATCTGTCGGTGGCCACCGGGACCGGCTTTATCGCCCTCGCCGGGGTGGCGGCGGAGTTTGGCGTGGTGATGCTGATGTACCTGCGCCATGCCATCGAGGCGGAGCCATCGCTGGAGAATCCGCAGACTTTCAGCGTCGATAAGCTCGACGAGGCGCTGTACCGGGGGGCGGTGCTGCGCGTGCGGCCGAAGGCGATGACCGTGGCAGTGATTATCGCCGGCCTGCTGCCGATTTTATGGGGCACCGGCGCCGGTTCGGAAGTCATGAGCCGTATCGCCGCGCCGATGATTGGCGGGATGATCACCGCCCCGCTGCTGTCGCTGTTTATCATTCCGGCGGCGTATAAGCTGATGTGGCTGTATCGGCATCGGGGCAAGCGTAGCCAATAGCCCGCCGCGTTTACGCCGGTCCGGGAAATTGGCTATAGTGGCGCCATTCTTCTGGCCGGCGTGAACGTCCCTATGAATCTGAACCTGGTATGTTATTCCCTGCTGCTGCTCACCGCCGTGGGCAGCGCCCTGCTGCCCTACCCGCTGGCGATGTGGTTTTTACTGAGCAGCCTTCTGACATGGCTTATCTATGGCGCCGACAAGCTGGCGGCGCGCAAAGCCTGGCGCCGGGTGCCGGAAACCACGCTGCTGGTGCTGGGCCTGGCGGGAGGCTGGCCGGGGGCCATCCTCGGCCAGCAGTGCTTTCGCCATAAAACGCAAAAGCAGCCCTTCCGGACGCGGTTTTTCATCAGCGTAGCGCTCAACGTGGCGGCGCTGGCCGGGCTGTACGTGGTTTATACCCATCTGCTCAGCCGCTAAGCGGCGAGGCTAGCGCGGCGTCTGGCGGATCCACACCAGGCGATCGACGTCAAAGCCCAGCTCGCGCGCGGTATTCAGGTAATCCTGCTTCACCGCCGCCGGAATGGTGGGGGTTCGCGACAGGATCCACAGATAGTCGCGGTTGGGGCCGCTGACCAGCGCGTACTGGTAGTCGTCGTCCAGGCGGATCACGTTATAGCCGCCGTAGAACGGCCCGAAGAACGACACCTTCAGCGCCGCAGTGGTGGGGGCGCCGGTGAAATAGGCTTTCCCGTCGCTCTCATTCCAGCGTTTTTTGACCGGGTCATAACCGCGGTTGACGACGCTGATCCCTCCGTCGCTGCGGGCGCCGTAGGTGGCGGTCACCTGCTCCAGGCCTCGCTCGAAGCGATTCTCCAGGCGGGCGACCTCATACCATTTTCCAAGGTACCGGCTGGCGTCAAACCCGCTAATCGGCTGAACGCCCTTCGGCGGCGTGGGCGATTTGCAGGCCACCAGGGTTAACGCGATAGCGACGCCGGTGACAACAGGCCATAGCTTCATGAGAACTCCTTTCATTTACGCGGTTGGGGAAAGTGTAGTGCAAAGCCACTACACTTCACGCCAGCCGTCGTGATTCGTAGTATATTGAGAATATTCTTTGTTAACAGGTGGCCTCCATGCCTTACTCCATCGGCGAATTTGCCCGACTATGCGGGATAAATGCGACCACGCTTCGCGCCTGGCAGCGCCGCTACGGCCTGCTTAAGCCGCTGCGCACCGATGGTGGACACCGTCTGTACAGCGATGACGACGTCCAGCAGGCGCTGAAGATCCTCGACTGGGTGAAAAAAGGGGTGCCGGTCAGCCAGGTGAAACCCCTGCTGTCGCGCCCCGGCGCGCGGCGCACCAACAACTGGCTGACGCTGCAGGAGACCATGCTGCAGCGGCTGAAAGAGGGAAAAATCGAGTCCTTGCGCCAGCTGATCTACGACGCCGGGCGCGAATATCCGCGCCAGGAGCTGGTAACCGAGGTGCTGCGTCCGCTGCGCAGCCAGGTCTCCGCCAACGTGCCGGCCATCATGACGCTGCGCGAAATTCTCGACGGCATCATCATCGCCTATACCTCGTTTTGCCTCGAAGGCGACAAGAAGGCGCCCGGGGACAACTTTCTGATCACCGGCTGGCACCTGACCGACGCCTGTGAAATCTGGCTTGAGGCGCTCAAACGTACCGGCCAGGGCCATCGCATCGACGTCCTGCCGGTGCCTCCCGCCGCCCTGGCGCCGGAGATTTTTCCCCAGCGCAACTGGCTGCTGGTCACCAGCGGCAAACTTTCCGCCGCCCGCCAGAGGCAGGTCGAACTCTGGCAGCAGCAGGTCGTCTCCCTCGAGATAATTCCGCTCTAACCCCCATGTTTTAACCTACATCCCCTCTCTGAGACGCCAGCGCCCGGTGGCGCGGCGGGCTCACGCTTGCCCTTTGCACCACCCGCGATTTTCACTCCTTAAAACACCAATCATAACAACATGATTTTTAACACAAATAAAATATATTTTTCTACAAACTTGGACAAATAATTTTATTTGTGTAAGTTTTAAGTATGCCATTACGCTACCGTATCTAGCCAGGATGTGATCCATGAGCACCTCGCCGTCCGTGATTCGTCGTTTCGTTGAGTACTACGCCGGGCTGGATGCACAGCCGCCCGCGGCGCTGGCCACGCTGTACCATCCGGACGCGACGCTGAGCGATCCTTTTGGTCAGCATCAGGGGCTGTTCGCCATTCAGCGCTACTTTACCCATCTGCTGGCCAACGTGGAGCAGTGCCGGTTCACCATCGACACGCCGCTTTGCGACGGCCAGCGGTTCGCCGTGACCTGGACCATGCACTGGTCGCATCCGCGCATTGCCGGCGGAGAAACCCTGGCCCTGCCGGGCTGCTCGGTGGTGGACATCGCCGGGGAGCAGGTTCTCCATCAGCGCGACTACTACGACGCCGGGGAGATGATCTACGAGCATCTTCCCCTGCTGGGCTGGGCGGTGCGCGGCGTGAAGCGGAGGGTGCGCTCATGATGACGGTGCTCATCACCGGCGCCAGCTCCGGGATCGGCGCCGGCCTGGCGAAATCCTTCGCGGCGGATGGCCATCTGGTCATCGCCTGCGGGCGCGATGCGTCGCGCCTGGCAGCGCTCCAGCAGCTCAGCCCCAACATCAGCGTACGCCTGTTCGATATGACAGACAGGGACGCCTGTCGCCAGGCGCTGACAGGCTGTTTTGCCGACCTGATCATTCTCTGCGCCGGGACCTGCGAATACCTCGACCACGGACAGGTGGATGCCGCCCTCGTGGAGCGGGTGATGGCCACCAACTTCCTCGGGCCGGTGAACTGCCTGGCAGCGCTGCAGACGCAGCTGGAGGCAGGCGATCGGGTGGTGCTGGTCAGCTCCATGGCGCACTGGCTGCCCTTCCCGCGCGCGGAAGCCTATGGCGCCTCCAAGGCGGCGCTGAGCTGGTTTGCCAATAGCCTGCGTCTGGACTGGGAGCCGAAAGGGGTGGCCGTCACGGTGGTCTCTCCGGGCTTCGTCGACACCCCGCTGACGCGCCAAAACGACTTCGCCATGCCCGGCCGGGTGAGCGTGGATCGGGCGGTGGCGGCGATCCGCCACGGTCTGGCGAAGGGCAAAAACCACATCGCCTTCCCCACCGGTTTCAGCCTGGCCCTGCGGCTGCTGGCCAGTCTGCCATCGGGTATCCAGCGCCTACTGTTGCGCAGGATGGTGCGCTCATGAACATCGCCATCATCGGCAGCGGCATCGCCGGGTTGACCTGCGCCTGGCGACTGGCCGGACACCATCAGGTAACGCTGTTCGAAGCGGGCGCCACGCCGGGCGGCCACACCGCCACCGTGGATGTCGCCACGCCGCAGGGCACCTGGGCCATCGATACCGGATTTATCGTCTACAACGATCGCACCTATCCGCGCTTTATGGGCCTGCTCAGCGAGCTGGGGATCGGCAGGCAAAAAACGCAGATGAGCTTCTCGGTCCACAACCCGGCCAGCGGCCTGGAATACAACGGCCACAGCCTGACCTCGCTCTTCGCCCAGCGGCGCAATCTGCTGAAGCCGGCCTTCTGGGGACTGCTGAGCGAGATCGTCCGCTTCAACCGCCTGGCGAAACTGGCGCTGACCGAGGCGCTGGATCCAGGCGCGACGCTGGAGAGCTTCCTCACCCGCCACCGTTTCAGCCCCTTCTTCGCCCGCCACTATATTCTGCCGATGGGGGCGGCCATCTGGTCGTCGTCGCTGCAGGAGATGCGTCGCTTCCCGCTGCCGCTGTTTTTGCGCTTCTTTGAAAACCACGGTCTGCTGGATATTCGCGATCGTCCGCAATGGTACGTGGTGCCCGGCGGTTCCCGGGAATACGTTCGCTCCCTGCTCGCCAGGCTCGGCGATCGCCTGGACCTGCGGCTCAACGCGCCGGTGCAGCAGGTGGACCGCCACCCGGCGGGGGTCACCCTGCGGCTGGCGTCCGGGGAGGCGCATTTTGACCAGGTGATCTTCGCCTGCCACTCCGCGCAGGCCCTGGCGATGCTGGCGGCGCCCACCGATTCCGAACGAGAAGTCCTCGGGGACATCGGCTGGCAGCGTAACGAGGTGGTGCTGCACAGCGATCCGCGCTGGCTGCCGGAGCGCCAGCGCGCCTGGGCCAGCTGGAACTATCGCCTGAGCGACGGGGATCGGGCCCGGGCCTGCGTCACCTACAACATGAATATTCTCCAGGGGCTGCCCGCGGGCGCGCCGCTGTTCTGCGTTACCCTGAACCCGGACGCGCCGGTGGACGATCGCTACGTCTGGCAGCGCTTCGTCTATGAGCATCCGCTGTTTAACCCGCAAAGCTGGTCGGCCCAGCTGCGGCGCGAAGAGATTAACGGCCAGCAGCGGAGCTGGTACTGCGGGGCCTACTGGTACAACGGCTTTCATGAGGATGGGGTGCGCAGCGCGCTCGACGTGGTGCAGGGCATCGCCGCGGCGGAGGGCCACTGAAATGAACAGCTGCCTCTATCAGGGCGTCCTGCGCCACCGTCGCCTGCAGCCGAAAGCGCACCACTTCGTCTACCGCCTGTTTATGGCCTGGCTCGACCTCGACGAACTGGACAGGCTGCCTGAGGCGGGCATCCGCCGCAACCGCCTGGCCGCCGCCGCCTGGTACGATGCCGATTATCCGCTGGGCGCGCCGCTGAAGGCCCAGGCGCTGAACCGGCTGGAGAGCCTGACCGGCTGCCGCCCGGCGGGCCGCGTGATGCTCCTGACCCAGCTGCGCTACTTCGGCTTCCATTTTAATCCGGTCAACTTTTACTACTGCTATGACGAAGCCGACACCCTGCGCTGGGTGCTGGCCGAAGTGCGCAACACGCCGTGGAATGAGCGTCATTACTACGCGGTGGACGGCCAGCAGGCGCGCCCGCTGGAGAAAGCCTTTCACGTTTCGCCCTTTAACCCGATGGACATGGTCTATCACTGGCGCTTCAACGCGCCCGGCAAAACGCTGCACATGCATATTGAAAACCATCAGGCCAGCAAGATGTTCGACGCCACCCTGGCCCTGAGCCGCGTGCCGTTGACCCGCGCCAACCTGCGCGGGCTGCTGCTGCGTCTGCCGCTGATGACCCTGAAAACCGTCCTCGCCATCTACTGGCAGGCGCTGCGGCTGTGGCTGAAGCGCGTGCCGCTGTACAACCATCCTGTCAGCAGGAGTGAACGCTCATGACCGATCCCGTCTTTGCGCTTGAACCCGATGTGCCGCGCAACGTGCGGCTCGCGCGCTGGCTGCTCTTTCGTCTGTTGAGCGGCCTCCGCGAAGGCTCGCTCACCGTGCGCGAAGGGGCGCAGACTTTTCATTTTGGCGACCCCGCCGCCGCGCTGCGCGCCGAGGCGCGGGTCTGCGCGCCGGAGGTGTACTGGCGTCTGCTGACCGGCGGCAGCCTGGCGGCGGCCGAGGCCTGGATGGACGGCGACTGGGAGAGCCACCAGCTGACGGCGCTGCTGCAGATCCTCGCGCGCAACGGCGAGGTGCTGGGGCGTCTGGAGCGCGGCTTTCGTCTGCTGGGCAAGCCCGTCGCCCACCTGCGCCACTGGACCCGCCGCAACACCCGCGCCCAGGCGCGGGAGAACATCGCCGCCCATTACGACCTCGGCAACGAATTTTATGCCTACTTTCTGGATGACGACCTGCTCTACTCCAGCGCGTTGTTTACCGATGACCAGCAGGATCTGACCCAGGCCCAGCGGGCCAAGATGGCGCGCCTGTGCGACCAGCTTGCGCTCACTCCCGGCGATCATCTGCTGGAGATTGGCACCGGTTGGGGGGCGCTGGCCGAGTACGCCGCCCGCCATTACGGCTGCCAGGTCACCACCACCACCCTTTCCCGGGAGCAGCACCGCTGGGCTACCGAGCGCATGGCCCGCGCCGGGCTGCAGGATCGCGTCGAGGTGCTGCTCTGCGACTACCGCGATCTGCGCGGCGAGTACGACAAACTGGTGTCGGTGGAGATGATTGAGGCGGTGGGCCAGCGCTACCTCCCGGCCTTCTTCCGCACCTGCCAGGCGCGCCTGCGCCCGGGCGGCAGAATGGCCCTGCAGGCGATCACCATCCAGGATCAGCGCTATCGCGACTACAGCAAAAGCGTCGATTTTATCCAGCGCTACATCTTCCCCGGCGGCTTTTTGCCCAGCATCACGGCAATGAGCGAGCTGATGACCCGCCACACCGATTTTGTGGTACGCAACCTGTTCGACATGGGCCCGGACTATGCCCGCACCCTGGCGCACTGGCGACAGCGCTTTACCCACGCCTGGCTGGATATTGAAAAGCTCGGCTTTGATGAGCGCTTCCGCCGGATGTGGCTCTACTACTTCGGCTACTGCGAAGCCGGATTTAACGCCCGCACCATCAGCGTGGTGCAGCTCACCGCGGAGCGGGTATGACACGCCCGGCGCAGCATCTGCTGATGGCCCTCGCGTTCGATGTTTACTGGACGCTGGTGGTGATGTTGCGCGAGCGCGGTCTGCTGATCTGGCTGACGCTGGCCATTTTCGCCTGGCTGCGGTTGCCGGCGGCCAGTCGTCCGCCCGCCCTGCTGTTGGCCGCGGCGGGCTGCGGTCTGGACGCCTGCTGGGCGCTGGCGGGACTGATCGATTTTCGCGGCGACAGCCTGCTGCCCCTGTGGATGGTGGCCCTGTGGCTGATGTTCGCCGTCGTCTGGACCCGACTGACCCGCACCGTGACGCTTCCCGGCTGGGTGCTGGCCACGGCCGCCACCGTCGGCGGCCCGGTGGCCTACCTGATCGGCGCTCGCCTCGGAGCTATGACCCTGCTGGTGCCGACGGCGCTTGGCGTGGCCGCCATGGCCTGCGGCTGGCTGGTGCTCATGCTGTTATTCCATCTGGGGATGGGGAGGCAAAAATGAGATTCGCCCTGTTACTGCTGTGGCTGACCATCCTCGCCCCGGCGGCCCACGCCGCCGACTGGCTGACGTGGCGCCGCGTCGGCGAGGCGACCCTCACCTGGGGGCCGTTCACCGTCTATCACTCGCAGCTGCGTACGCCCAATGGCCGGTATGACGGCCCGCAGCAGGATCGGGCGCTGATCATCACCTACCGGCGCGACATCGATCGCGAGGCGCTGGTGGAGGCCACCCGCGACCAGTGGCAGGCGCAGGGCATTCTGCAGCAGGAACCGCGCAGCGAAGCCTGGCTACGCATGCTGCAGGGGATCTGGCCGGACGTCGCGCCGGGCAGCCAGCTGGCGTTCGTGGTCAGCGGCGGCGAGGGGCAGTTCTGGTACCGCGCCAGCGCCGCGCAGACCGCCTTTACCCCGCTCGGCCCGCGCCAGTCGGCGGCGTTCAGCACCCGCTTTCTCGCCATCTGGCTCGATCCGCGCACCACTTATCCCGAACTGCGTCAGCAGTTGATCGGAGGTACACCATGAAACGCATTCTGACCCTTGGCCTGGCGCTGCTGATGCTGATCCTCGCCGGCTGCAGCACCGAGGTCACGGAGTACCGGCAGCAGCAGCCCGCCCTCGACATCTTTCACTATTTTCAGGGGCGAACCGAGGCGTGGGGGATGGTGCAGGATCGCAGCGGCAAGCAGCTGCGCCGCTTCCATGTTGAGATCGATGGCGACGTCGTCGGCGACACCCTGACCCTCCATGAGCGCTTTGTCTATGACGACGGTGAGAAGCAGCAGCGGGTATGGCGCATTCGCCGCACCGGCGATAACCGTTATCAGGGCACCGCCGGCGATATCGAAGGCGTGGCCAGCGGCCAGGCGGCAGGCAATGCCTTTCACTGGCGCTACAGCATGAACGTCGAGGCCAGCGGCAGCCGGTGGCTGCTGCACTTTGACGACTGGATGTTCCTGCAGGACGGCAGCCATTTATTTAACAAAACCGAGATGAAGAAATTCGGCATTACGGTCGCCACCGTGACCCTTTTCTTTACCCGAACCACAGCAGAAGAGAGGACAGCGCCATGAACACGCAACCTGTCATTGGGATCAGCGGATGTTTAACCGGCTCAGCCGTGCGATTCGACGGCGGGCATAAGCGTATGGGCTTTGTGATGGATGAGCTCGCGCAGTGGGTGGCGTTTAAGCCCGTCTGCCCGGAGATGGCGATCGGCCTGCCCGTACCCCGCCCGGCGCTCCGCCTGGTGCAGACTCCGGTCGGGGAGATCCGCATGCGCTTCAGCCACGCCCCGCACGAGGATGTGACGGAGAAGATGGCTGATTTTGCCAACGCCCATCTGGCAACTCTGGGCGAGCTGTCGGGCTTTATCGTCTGCGCCAAATCGCCGAGCTGCGGGATGGAGCGCGTGCGGCTGTATGACGAAAAAGGCAATCGCGGGCGTAAGGAAGGCGTGGGGCTGTTTACCGGTGCCCTGATGGCGCGCTACCCGTGGCTGCCGGTGGAAGAGGATGGCCGGCTGCACGATCCGCTGCTGCGGGAGAATTTTGTCGAGCGCGTTTTCGCCCTGCATGAACTCAACGCCCTGCGCGCCCGCGGCCTGACCCGTCACGGCCTGCTGGCCTTTCACAGCCGCTACAAGCTGCAGCTGCTGGCTCACCACCAGGCGGGCTACCGGGAGATCGGCCCGTTCGTCGCCTCGCTGCATGAATGGGAGGATCTGGAGGCTTTCTTCGAGGTTTACCGCGAGAAGCTGATGGCGATCCTCAAGCGGCCCGCCTCGCGGAAAAACCACACCAACGTGCTGATGCATATTCAGGGTTATTTCCGCGACCAGCTGAACAGCCGCCAGCGCGGCGAGCTGCGGGAGGTGATCCTCAACTATCGCGCCGGGCTGCTGCCGATCCTCGCCCCGCTGACGCTGCTTAAGCACTATCTGGCCGAGTATCCGGATCGCTACCTGCAGGCGCAGAACTATTTTGATCCCTACCCGCAGGATCTGGCCCTGCGCCTGACGGTGAACTGAGGGGGGATGGGCCAGCTGCCCGGCGGCGCTGCGCTTGCCGGTCCTGGGGGTGTGAGCCTGCGGGAAGGAACGTAGGCCGGATAAGGCATTGATGCCGCCATCCGGCACTACCGCAGGTATGGAGCCTGACCGCCCGGCGGCGCTGCGCTTGCCGGTCCTGGGGGGGAGCCCGCAGGAAGGAACGTAGGCCGGATAAGGCATGTATGCCGCCATCCGGCATAAATGGAGCGCACCAGTCGTAGCCCGGCTAAGCGTAGCGCCAGCCGGGAACGCTCCTTCGACAACGCTATCGCATCAGAACCACGCCTCAAACATCCCACCGACGTTCAGCGAATCCAGCTGCTGGTCCTGGGTGCCGTTCACCTTCGCGGTGTGCTCGTTATCCACCTGGCCGCCGGTCACGTAGAAGCGCAGCATCGGGCGGAACTCCGGCCCCATGCCGATGGCGATGTTCTGCGACAGCGTCAGCTTCCAGCCGTGGTTATCCCCGCCCTGCTCGTAATCCACGCGCTGGTAGCCCGCTTCCAGCCAGGTGGAGTGCACGTCGTTCCAGAAGTACATCGGCCGGACGATGGCGCCGTAGTTTTTGCGGTTGTCGGTATTATCTTTGCCGTTGTCGTAGTCGTGGAAGGCCAGCAGATATTCCACCTGCGCCTGCTGGGTGAACTTATGGCTGCCCTCGAAGCTGGCGTAGACCGTGGTCAGGTCGTCGGTTTTGTTGTAGACGCTGTTATCCGAGTTGTCGGAGTAGCGCAGGATCACCTTGTTCACCCCGCTGTCGTTGGTGTGGCTCAGCACCAGGCCGCCCTGCCAGGCTTCGAGACGCGCGTCGCTGTCCACCGCCTTTGAGTCAAAGCCGTAGTTGGCGTACACCTCGACGTCGATCGGCCCGGCCTTGATGTTGTGGGTTTTGGTGGTCAGCGCGTAGTGGCCGTTGTCGCCGGTGTCGGAGCTGCCGGTACAGGTGATGCGCGACGGGTTGGTCTCGTCGGCCATCACTTCCGGACTACAGGATTTCACCTGCGACACCGCCGCCACGTCGAACTGCACGCCGCCGATATCAAAGTTCTTTACCCCGGCGCCCTGGCCGTCGTGGTTCATCCAGAAGTAGTCGTTGATCCCCTGTTGCGGACGCTGGTGGAAGTCGCGGCCGGCCCAGATATAGGCGTTGGGGTTGGATTCCAGCACGTTGGTGACCCCGACGTAGGCCTTCTTCAGGTTAACTTCGTCGCTCCAGTGGTCGAACATCACGTTAAGATCCCAGATAGCCCCCTGCGCGCTTTTGAAGGCCTTGCTGATCTGGAATTCGCCGCCGTTGCTTTCGTTGCCCAGACGGCCGATCGCCGAGGCGCCGTTATAGGAGCCGTCGACGCCGACATATTTCTGGTCGCCGGTCTGGAAGTGAGCGCCATAGCGGGCATAGCCGCTGAACTTGAGGCCGAACGGAATGGCCATATCCGGCGAGGCGGCGGTGGTCTGCGGGTTGGTGATCACGTCGACCTTTTTGTCGGCCGCGGCGTCGATTTTCGCCTGGCGGTCGGCCAGCGCTTTATCAACGGCTTTGGCGACGATGGCGTCGATCTGTTCCTGAGTAAATTCTTGCGCCATTACAGAGGTAAGCGGAAAAAACGCGGCGATAACCGCCATGGTTAATGGAAGTTTTTTTATCATTGTCATGAGTTTCTCAATATAGGTTAATTTTATTCAGACAATAACCAGCCTATTCTGAGCTGACAGAATATGTCGCTATCATCAGAACAAGTTATTTTTTATTTTGTACGGTCACAGAGGCGTTACACAATTATCGTTACCCTTCCTCCTTCGCTGATATTAAACAAATGGTCTTTCGCCACTGACAAAAAACACAGCACGAACCAATAAACGCTATTTCCCGGCAGCGGATAGACGGCGCAATACATGCCCCCGCGGGGGCATGTCAGCAAAAATTAACCAAAGATATAGGTATTGACGAGATTTTCGAGTAATTCCTGACGCCCGCTCTGAGGCTGCGGATTCAGATTATGCTGCTCAGCGTATCGGGCAATATTATCCAGCGACATCTGCCCGCTCATAATTTTCTGCCCCAGCTCGCCCTGCCAGCCGGCATAGCGTTTTGTCAGACCCTGATCGAGCTTGCCATCCTCAATCATGCGCGCGGCCAGCTTGAGGGACAGCGCCATCACGTCCATGGCGCCAATATGGCCATAGAACATGTCGTATTTGTCGGTGCTCTGCCGACGAACTTTGGCGTCAAAGTTCAGGCCGCCGGTGGTGAATCCCCCGGCTTTGAGGATCTCGTACATCACCAGGGTATTCTCTTCCACGCTGTTCGGGAACTGATCGGTATCCCAGCCGAGCTGCGCATCGCCGCGGTTGGCATCAACGGAGCCGAAAATGCCCAGCGCGATGGCGCTGGCGATTTCATGATGGAAAGAGTGCCCCGCCAGGGTGGCGTGGTTAGCTTCAATGTTCACCTTGATCTCATTTTCCAGACCAAACTGCTTCAGGAAACCATACACCGTCGCGACATCGTAATCGTACTGATGCTTAGTGGGCTCCTGCGGTTTCGGCTCGATAAGCAGCGTGCCGCCAAAGCCAATCTTATGCTTGTGCTCCACCACCATCTGCAGGAAGCGGCCAATCTGCTCACGCTCCTGACGCAGGTCGGTATTCAGCAGGGACTCGTAACCTTCGCGGCCGCCCCACAGCACATAGTTTTCGCCGCCGAGCTGGTGGGTGGCATTCATGGCGGTCACTACCTGCGTGGCCGCCCAGGCAAATACCTCCGGATCGGGGTTGGTCGCCGCCCCGGCGCCGTAGCGCGGGTGGGTAAAGCAGTTGGCGGTGCCCCACAGCAGTTTCACGCCGGTTTGCTGCTGTTTCTCCGCCAGCACTTCGGTCATCACGGCGAAATTATGCAAATACTCTTTCAGCGACGCGCCTTCTGGCGAGACGTCGACATCATGGAAGCAGTAATACGGCACGTTGAGCTTGTAGAAAAATTCAAACGCCACGTCCGCTTTGCGTTTGGCCATTTCCAGCGCATCGCCCGCGGCCTGCCAGGGACGCTCAAACGAGCCGGCGCCAAACATATCAGCGCCATTCCAGCAGAAGTTATGCCAATAACAGGCGGCAAAACGCAGATGATCTGCCATGCGTTTTCCCAGCACGATTTCATCCGGATTATAGTGGCGAAACGCCAGCGGATTATCGGTTTTGGGTCCGGCAAAGCGAACGCGATCAACCTGGTCGAAATAGGTTTGCATGATGAACTCCGAAATTGAGAAACAGGAAAATTAACAACTGTGACACATCGTGTATTCTCATCGTCGGTTGCTCAATTACGTTATTTCACTCGGCGATTGAGAAAATGCTCAAATGTGAGCCATCTCGCAAATAAAACTATTTTAAATATCTCGCTTCGCGCGCGTATAGAGTACACTTCCTGGGGAATTCAGGTATCCATACCAAATTAAAATGCCGGTTTTGTCGCAATGCCTGCCTGCCCAAAAATTAGCGGCGGATAACGGTTCAACGCAGGCGATACAGGCCTTTGCTTCGAGGATCACAGAAGTAAAAAAACATAATTACGTAATTTAAAAACGTAATAGATTCTTCCAGGTCAACTGTGTCAGAAAGTGTTTCACCTACACAAAACAAACCGGAGTCTGCTTAGAATGAGTAAAAACATAATGCACAGTCGGCATGATGAATATCATAAATTAACCCGTGGAGAACGAATTGGTTATGGCATGGGCGACTTTGCGCAAAACCTGGTTTTCGGCACAATTGGGGGTTTTCTGGCTTTGCATATGCTGACGGTAAATACCATCAGCACGGCAACGGCAGGCTTTATTTTTCTTTTTGTCCGTATCATTAATGTGTTTTGGGATCCGATGGTCGGAACCTACGTGGATAAACGAACCTCAAAAGCAGGGAAATATCGCCCCTGGCTGTTACGAGCCGGCGTGCCGCTGGTGATCCTGTCGGCATTACTGTTCGCGCCAATCCCTGGGGTGAAAGGTTCGGTGGCTTTCGCCTTTATTATTTATCTGGCACTGGACTTAGTTTATTCCTTAGTCAATATTCCCTATGGCTCGCTGAATGCGTCGCTGACCCGCGACCCGGAATCGATCGATAAGCTGACCAGTACCCGCATGATGCTGGCCAACAGCGCCAACCTGCTGGTCTATACCCTGTTCCCGATGTTTGTGCAGATGGCGGCGCCGAAAGATCGCAGCCTGAAAGACACCGGCTTTTTTGGCCTTGAGCTGAATCTCGGCAACTATACCGATCCGTCAGCGAACTACGCCTGGTTCGGCGTGTACGCCATCTATATGATCATCGGCGCGGTGGCCCTGTTTATCTGCTACAAATGCACCAAAGAACGCGTTGTCGCGACCGCCGAGCAGACCGCCAACGTCAAAACTACCGACCTTTTCCACGAGCTCAGACATAACCGTCCGCTGGTTATTCTCGGCATGTTCTTTATGCTGGCCTTTACCTTCATGTTCTTCATGAACACCGTTAACGGCTTCTTCAACCAGTTCGTCGTCGGCCACTCCGAATGGATGGGCGCCGTGGGCCTCGTCGCGTCTATTCCCGGCATCGCCTTCCCGGTGTTCTGGCCGAAACTGAAAAAAATCTTTGGTAAAAAAGGCTTCTTCCATCTGTTCCTCGCCATGTTCATCGTCGGCGAACTGCTGACCTACGCCTGGTCCCGCGAAGGGATGCACGACGCCCTGTGGCTGGCCTACATCGCCACCTTTATTAAACAGTGGGGCTTAACCTCCGCCACCGGCTTTATGTGGGCGCTGGTACCGGAAGTTATCGCGTACGGCGAATTAAAATCGGGCAAACGCAATGCCGCCATTATCAATGCCATTATGGGACTCTTCTTCAAGATCGGCTTCACCATCGGCGGCGCTATCCCGCTGTGGCTGCTGGCGGTGTATGGATTTAATGAAAGCGGCGCCGTGCAGAGCGCCAGCGCCATCGACGGGATCATTATGACCGCGGTGTGGATCCCAATTGCGCTGGCCGCTATTTCGATGGTGATCATGCAGGTTTATCCGATCTCCGATAAACATGTGACCGACATCAACCGTCAGCTGGATGAGATCCGCGTGTAGTTAAAAAAATTATAAATCAGACCGATCCTTAACTTTCCATTTTAAAAGGTGTAATGAAATGTCACTTATTCAAAACCCGATATTACGCGGCTTTAATGCCGACCCCAGTATTATTCGCGTCGAGGATACGTACTATATTGCCAACTCGACGTTTGAGTGGTTTCCGGGCGTGCGTTTACATGAGTCGAAAGACCTGAAAAACTGGAACCTGCTGCCTTCGCCGCTCTCCACCACCACCCTGCTGGATATGAAGGGCAACCCCTCCTCCGGCGGCATTTGGGCGCCGGCGCTCTCCTGGGCCGATGGGCAATTCTGGTTGGTGTATACCGATGTGAAGGTCACGGAAGGCGCCTTTAAAGACATGACCAACTACCTGACCACGGCGAAGGATATTCGGGGCCCGTGGAGCGACCCGATCAAGCTGAACGGCGTCGGGTTTGACGCCTCGCTGTTCCATGACGACGATGGCCGGAAATATATCGTCCAGCAAACCTGGGATCACCGGGAGTACCATCACCCCTTCGATGGCATTACCTTAACGGAGCTGGATACCAACACGCTGAAGTTAATGCCGGAAACCGCGCGCACCATCTACCGCGGCACCGCCGTGGCGCTGGTCGAGGGGCCGCACCTCTATAAACTGAACGGCTACTACTATCTGTTTGCCGCCCAGGGCGGCACCGTGTTTACCCACCAGGAGGTGGTGGCGCGGTCGAAAACCCTCGAGGCCGACAGCTTCGAAACCGAACCGGGCGACGTGTTCTTAACCAACGTCGACACGCCGGACAGCTACATCCAGAAACAGGGCCATGGCGCGCTGGTCTCCACTCCGGAAGGCGAATGGTATTACGCCTCGCTCTGCGCCCGGCCGTGGAATCGCCCGGGGGAATCCATCTACGACCCGCGCGGCTGGTCAACCCTCGGCCGGGAAACCGCGATCCAGAAAGTATACTGGGACGACGAGGGCTGGCCGCGTATTGAAGGCGGTCACGGCGGGAAAACCTTCGTCGAAGGGCCGAAAGATGCCATCTTCACCGAAAGCGCCAGCGATAATAGCCAGCAGGATGACTTTACCTCCCCAGCGCTCGACCCGAACTGGAATACCCTGCGGGTGCCGTTTACGGCCAAAATGGGCACCACCGGCGACGGCAAATTAACCTTAATCGGCCAGGGTTCGTTAGCCAATACGCATGACCTGTCGCTGATTGCCCGCCGCTGGCAGGCCTTCTATTTTGACGCCGCGGTGAAGGTGAAATTCGAACCCTTCAGCTACCAGCAGATGGCCGGATTAACAAACTACTATAACGACCGCCACTGGAGCTTCGTCTTCCTGACCTGGAATGAAATTAACGGCAAGGTCATCGAAGTCGGCGAAAATAACCGCGGAAAATACACGTCGTACCTGAAAGATAACGCCATCAAGGTGCCGGACGGCGTGGAATACGTCTGGTTCCGGACCAAGGTCCGCAAGCAGACCTACAGCTATGAATACAGCTTCGATGGCGTGTCGTTCACCGAGATCCCGGTCCTGCTGGATGCCGCGGTACTGTCCGATGACTATGTGTTGCAGAGCTACGGCGGGTTCTTTACCGGGGCGTTCGTCGGCCTGGCGGCAGTAGACTACGCCGGGTACGGCACCCAGGCTGAGTTTTATCAGTTCGAGTATCAGGAGCTGGGCGATGCGTTAGCGGCCGATGGGAGCTACAGCTGGGAGGCTGGCGAGACGCGGGATAAGTAAGAGAGTATGAGCCCACGCTACCGGTAAGGTAGCGTGGGGTTTGTGCTGTGTGTGATGTAATTAAAGCGAGCGCTGTAGGATGTCAGTCTGCGGGGCGCAGCCGGGCCTTCAGCTCTTCGGGAGTAAACGGCGGATCTCGCCGGTGCAGCATTGCATGGCAATTGGGACATACCGGGATCAGATCGGTTTCAGGGTTCAGACGGTAGTCCTGCTTGATCCCGGCCAGCGGAATGAGATGGTGGATATGGATAAAGCCCTGGCCGATTTCGCCATAGCGGCTGGCCATATCCAGACCGCATACCTGACACCGGCAGCCATACAGGCGAAGCGCCGCCTGACGAGCCTGACGGTCGCGCTCATAGCGATTGACCACCACCTGCATCGCCGCCCCTTCCACGAACTCCATAGTCGTCTGTCCCTCATCGGGGAAAAGCGCAACCTCGTCATCGCCAGCGCCCTGCGACGCGATCGTAAATCCTTGATCCAGTAACAGACGCACGCATTTGGATTTAATCCCTCCGCTGAAATCCGCCGGGGTAAATTCCGTGCCTGTCGCAAGCGTGGCCGCTAACCCGACGATGGCTTTTGAAGGATACCGACGCCCCTCAAACTCGATCTCATACAGACGCGCGCTTTTAAACTGATGCGCAACGCCTGCATCGTAAGCGCGAATGGCGGCGATGATGCATTCCCTGGATAAATGGTCCGGTAGTTTTTTCATAAGACATAGCTATCTGATGGCGCGAAGCTTGAGTATAAATAGAAAGCTATGGGCTTTTCGAACAAATAACTAGCAGTGATAGTTAAATCGCGATCCACGTAGAACCGCCGCATCTGGTGGGTTGATCGGCAAGGATTTTGCGAGCATCATCGCATTTATTATTGAACGCAAGATCATTCTGCTGTTTGCGCAGGGGATTAGCTACCAGGACATTAGCCGAGAGTTCGAAGATTTATATGCTTTCAGCATGTCAACCGCCACCATCAGTGTAGTACGATAAAGTTACCCCTGAACTAAAACAGTGGCAACAGCACCCGCTGGAAAAGGTTTACCCCTTCGTCTGGCTGAACGTATTCACTATAAAGTCCGTGAGAATGGCCGTTATCAGAGCAAAACGGTTTATACCGTTCTGGCGCTGAATCTGGCAGGCAAGAAAGAAACTCTGGGCCGGTATCTATAAGAAAGTAAAGGCGCTAACTTCTGGCTGTCTATATTAAGCGACCTGCAAAACTGGGGCATTGAAGACATCCTGATCGCCTGCGTGCGCGGGCTGACCGGCTTCCCGGAGGCGATAAACAGCATTTATCCGCAGACAGAGGTTCAGTTGTGCGTCATTCACCAAATCAGTAACTCGATTAAATACGTGGCCTCAAATGACCATAAAGCTTTTATGGCTGATCTGAAACCGGTATATCGCGCGGGGTCGAAAGAAGCCGCAGAAACGGTGCTGGATGAACTGGAAGCGAAATGGGATCAGCAGTATCCAGTGTTGCTCCAGTCGTGACGACGCAAGTGGGAAAATCTGTCAGCATACAATAGAATTTAAGAAACACGGAGTCAGTAAAATACTGTACGTGAAAAGTGATGCGGAAAGTTAAAACCTCGGTGCAACAACTAAACTCATTGATAAGTTTTTTACTGCGATAATCGATAGATTTGCAGACTATAGGCGTGCGAATGAATAGTCACCTAAAAGCTGGCAGGTAATAATTAACAATGCTGTAACAGTTATATGGCTTTCAGGCAGCGTATTATTATACGCTGCCTTTTTCAACTAGCCGTAATAAAGCATGTTTTTGGATAACGATTAAAAAGTGAATAATTGTAAACAGCTTCATTTTTGTAATATGAGTTAGGATAGAAGTTGACTTCTTTGCCAAGCAGAGATGCTAAAATTGCCACATGCAGCCTGTCGGTATTGACAACTTTATACTCTTCAAGAAAGTTTATCATGCAACGGGTAGAATTACGCGCCAGAAATTCATTATCCCAATAATCGCCATTCCAGGTGAGCGAAATATCATGATTGTTTTCTTTGTAGTCTCCAGTTAGAGATTCGGAGTCCGTTCTGAAGCAGTTGGCCTGTTTTTTATAGACGGGTTTAAGTGACAGGTATTTATTAAGATCGAGATAAAATGCCATATCATCAGTAATGAATACGTTCTTGTTTGGTTCGTAGTTGAGAGATTTAATATAATCGAAGGTGATATTTTCGCGACAAAAAACAACAAACTTATCAATATTGTTGATGAATAAATCGCTATACCCTCTGATTGTCGACGGCATTATTATTACTTTATGAAATTTCCCAATATTATTCTGGATAAAGTCATGACCTTCAGAATACAATCCTTCTATCAGGTTTCCTCCGCCTCCAAAAATTAAAATATCAGTTTCAGAACTGTAGCACTCGCCATCTCTGTAAGGGATATAGGTAAGAGCATTTCGTTCAAAAAAGTCATACGTCGCAGATGCAATTACACCATCACCAGCATTACCAGGGTTTGCCTTATAGACAAATCGATGAGATAGATGATAAGATTTTAGAAGCAAATCAAATTTTAACTTCATATTGGTCATTTTTTATCCTGTTTAACAGAAGCTACCGACTGCTATCTTACACTACTTCAATTCACTAATATCATAGAAAAGTCTAGGTTACAAAGGAAGGGTTACAATGAAGAAAATTCTTATAATGACGCCGGACATTGAGGGGCCTGTCCGTAACGGCGGTATTGGTACTGCTTTCACTGCCCTTGCCACTACTTTGGCAAAAAAGGGGTATGATGTTGATGTATTGTATACATGTGGCGACTATTCTGAATCATCTGTATCGAAATTTAGCGACTGGTCACGTATTTATAGTACCTTTGGTATCAATCTGCTAAGAACCGGACTGATAAAAGAGATTAATATTGATGCACCGTATTTTAGAAGGAAAAGTTATTCAATTTATCTCTGGTTGAAAGAAAATAACATCTATGACACTGTTATTTCTTGTGAGTGGCAGGCAGATCTTTATTACACTTTATTAAGCAAAAAGAATGGAACGGATTTTGAAAATACAAAGTTCATTGTAAATACTCACAGTTCAACGTTATGGGCTGATGAAGGTAATTACCAGCTTCCATATGATCAGAACCATCTTGAACTCTATTATATGGAGAAAATGGTGGTTGAAATGGCGGATGAAGTTGTTAGTCCGTCTCAGTATTTAATTGATTGGATGTTGAGTAAGCACTGGAATGTTCCTGAAGAACGTCATGTAATTTTAAATTGCGAGCCATTTCAAGGGTTTGTGACGAGAGATGATGTTACAGTTAAAATAAATGAAAAGCCAGCTTCTGGCGTTGAGCTTGTATTTTTCGGCCGCCTTGAAACCCGTAAAGGACTTGACATATTCCTGCGTGCATTAAGAAAACTATCTGATGAAGATAAAGAGAGCATTTCTGGAGTAACCTTCCTCGGAAAAAATGTCACTATGGGGAAAACTGATTCATTTACTTATATTATGAATCAGACTAAAAATTTGGGACTCGCAGTTAATGTCATCAGCGACTATGATCGTACCAACGCTAATGAATATATAAAAAGAAAAAATGTATTAGTCATCATTCCATCACTTGTAGAAAACTCACCCTATACTGTTTATGAATGCTTGATTAATAACGTTAATTTCCTCGCTTCAAACGTTGGTGGAATTCCAGAGCTTATTCCGCAGGAGCATCATGCGGAAGTTCTATTTATTCCTACACCTGTCGATTTATACGGGAAAATCCACTATCGCTTAAAAAATATAAATATAAAACCAGGGCTTGCTGAATCACAAGACAATATTAAAGAAGCTTGGTTTGTCGCAGTTGAACGAAAAAACAACCGCGCATTCAAGAAAATCAATGAAGCTAACAGCCCGTTAGTTAGCGTGTGTATAACTCACTTCGAACGTCACCATTTGCTTCAGCAAGCACTCGCATCAATAAAATCTCAGACGTACCAAAATATTGAGGTCATCTTGGTTGATGATGGAAGTACGACAGAAGATTCTCATCGTTATTTAAATCTCATCGAGAATGATTTTAACTCTCGAGGCTGGAAAATTGTCCGTAGTTCTAATAACTATCTGGGTGCTGCAAGGAATTTGGCTGCGCGACACGCCTCTGGCGAATATCTGATGTTTATGGACGATGATAATGTTGCTAAGCCTTTTGAGGTAGAAACGTTTGTTACTGCAGCATTAAACTCTGGGGCCGATGTGTTAACCACACCAAGCGATCTTATTTTTGGTGAGGAGTTCCCTTCTCCGTTCCGTAAAATGACGCACTGCTGGCTTCCGTTAGGGCCTGATTTAAATATCGCCAGCTTTAGTAACTGCTTTGGCGATGCTAATGCGCTGATCAGAAAAGAGGTTTTCGAAAAAGTTGGCGGATTTACTGAAGATTACGGTTTAGGTCATGAAGACTGGGAGTTTTTTGCCAAAATATCATTACAGGGATATAAATTGCAAATCGTCCCGGAACCTCTATTTTGGTATAGAGTTGCAAACTCCGGCATGTTGTTAAGTGGAAATAAGAGTAAAAATAACTACCGCAGTTTCCGTCCTTTTATGGATGAGAATGTTAAATATAACTATGCAATGGGGTTGATACCTTCCTACCTCGAGAAGATTCAAGAACTTGAGAGTGAAGTGAATCGCTTGCGGAGCATCAATAGTGGTCATTCTGTCAGTAACGAGTTACAACTTTTAAATAATAAGGTTGATGGTCTTATTTCTCAGCAAAGAGATGGCTGGGCCCATGACCGTTTTAATGCTCTGTATGAAGCAATTCATGTCCAAGGCGCAAAACGAGGCACCAGCCTGGTTCGCCGGGTTGCCCGGAAAGTGAAATCAATGTTAAAATAAAGTAATATTCGGGGCCCGAAAGGGCTCCGCAAAAATAATATTAACTTTCAGCTAATTTTAAATTTGTCTGTAAATAACCCTGTTTTAGTTGCATGCATTTTTGAGTTCCCGGCCAGATTTGACCCTGGCCCAAATTCAGTGCAGTGCTAAATCAGAGATCTTCGTCTTTCCGGAGACTTCGGATGAATTCAGCCGGAGTCATGTCATTTAATGATGAATGCGTTCTCTCATGATTATATTCCCTGCGCCAGTTGTCGAGTTTGTCCTGCGCATCTTCCAGCGAGAGAAACCAGTGAATGTTCAGGCATTCATCCCGCAGACTGCCGTTAAATGATTCAATAAACGGATTATCCGTTGGTTTTCCGGGGCGGGATAAGTCCATTGTGACACCGTGTTCATACGCCCATTTATCCAGACTTTTCAAAATAAACTCGCTGCCGTTATCTGTCTGAATACGTACCGGCAGACGCTTGCCCAGCACCCGCAACCTTTCCATCACACCGACCACATCCTCACCTTACAGTGACTTTCCGGCATGGATCGCCACACACTCCCGATTAAAATTATCCACTACAGTCAGCGCCCGGAAACGTGTTCCGTTAAACAGATTATCCGACACGAAATCCATACTCCAGCACTGATCGATACCGGTCAGGACCGGACGTTGCTGACGATGTGCTGCACTGACATGCATGCGGGGGCGCTTTTTGCGCAGGTTGAGGCTTTCCAGACAGTAAATCCGGTGTGTTTTCTTGTGGTTAACAGGCCAGCCTTCCCGCCACAGCTGAATATGAATACGCGGGCAACCGTAGCGGATCCGGGTTTCCGCTATTTCCCGGATACGCAGGGTTATCGCCCGATCATCCCGCCGGCTCTGCCAGTGGTAAACGGTTCTGCTCTGCATCAGCAGTCCGCATCCCCGTCGGACACTGATACGGTAAGCCCCCCGCAGAAAATGCACCGCCTGACGTTTCTGAGCCGGCCTCAGAACTTTTGTTTCAGTACCTCCTGCAGCATCTCCTTGTCCAGACTCAGGTCAGCCACCAGTTTCTTCAGCCGCAGATTTTCATCCTCCAGTTGCCGCAGACGCCGCAGTTCGGTCACGCCCAGACCGGCGAATTTCTTCTTCCAGTTATAAAAAGTGGCTTCAGAAATGCCCATCTTTCGGCAGACTTCCCCGTCGCGGGTGCCGGTTTCGGCCTGTTTCAGAGCAAACGCAATCTGTTCTTCGGTATAGCGGGTCTTTTTCATGGCGATGTGCCTCTCTGTGAGATGGAAGAAAGACCGGAGACTTCAGTTTAGCCCGGCACTGTTTTCAGGGAGGAGATCAACACCCCCGCCGTAGTACGCGGAAGTATGTAATGAAACGATTGGCGTTAGCCCTGCTTTTATTTATTTTCAAAGAATTGGTTGTAGCTTCCGTTCTCACGCCGGAAGCCGACCATTATGACAGCTATCTGTTAGTCGACACTTAACCCGCAACAGCCGTTTCTGGAACAACTTACGACCTCCTGTTCCGTCCAGTGTTCTCCAGACTGTAGGCCAAGCGGTGCCATATTCTAAGCAACCACCAAAGGTGAAAGAACATACTCGCTAGATAAGTTCCAGCGTCACCAGCTTTACCAGCAACACCGGCTAACAGGTAACCACAAGTAATTTACCGGTCCGCGATACCGCCGCCCTGATCCAGCTTCACAAGAGACAGGCTCTTGCTCTGTTGGAATGCGGGCAATTGTGGAAATCTCGTCTGCAACTGACCGTGCGGATAAACACTATCCATAGCTGACGACATGATCCCATTGATTAACACACTTTGATTTTATTACATTTGCTCATTTACTCGCCAACACCAAAAACTTACACTTCCCACATGGACTTAAAAGCAAAAATAAGGATAAGGACGAATGGCTATTGGTCATTTTTTATTTAGGGGTGATAAGACCGCTTGCGGTGGCAGGATTCTTGAAGGATGCCCCAACCATCAATTTTTCGATAAAGATATGGCATGTGAAGGCCATAAAGTAACCTGCGGCAAACATCCAGGGCATTATCGTATCTGCGGTGGCCTTGATAGTGACGAAATACATGGTAAAAGAGTAGCCGGAACACTGCACAGCCGTAGTTCCTGTCCCTGCAAATCACGTTTTATTCCTTCCATCGATGACACTTATGAATTTTCTACAGGGGCAGCGAAAGCCGACACAGCCCAATCTCAAGTCGTCGAATTTCCCGTTCTCCCCCGCCCGATTTATGATCCCCAAGCTGATAATGTGACTGACACCTGCAAGTCAGAAGATAACCCGCTGCTGAACGGCGTTTATATATGGACTGAAACGACAAGTGCAGGTCATGTTTTCGTTTCAGTGCATGAGAATAACAATATCTTCCTCTACACCTATGGACGCTATGGACGCACTGATAAAAGTACCTTCACTGGGGATGGGATTTTAGACTTTTTCCAGGATGAAGATGCGCGTAAGTATTACCGATACGAACTTTATGAAATGGGGGCTCGCGCTTTCCGCATTGATGATGCAGATCCTAAAATAATCCGTAAATTCTTCGAAAACCTTTGGAATGGCGGAGTAACACCAATTCAAACGCCAAACATGCAAGATGGTACAAAGCGAAGAGGCCGAACCATTGATAAATATGATGTCACTGGTAGCAACTGTACCACTCACTCAGTCGAGGGGCTCAAGTTTGCTGGCTCAAAGGTATTCGAACACGGTTACACATCCACGACAACACAGCTACCAATCGACATAGAAGAAGATTTTACTATTCCGGTTTCACTGCAAAGATATCTTGAATCAAAGAGTGCAGACTTCTCATCAATCCTCGTTGTCGAAATGACTAATACATTCAAACAGCAGTACCCTAACACCGAGAACAAAAGCCCTCAATCAATGGGAGGGAGTGCAAAAATCCAACAATCTGCTGCCGATTCCGCTGCTGTTGCTGGCTCAACTTCCCCCTACTCAGGCGGTACAGTAGGCGGTTCATTGGGAAGCACTTACGATGATGAATAAGAAGTTCTGGATCAGATGGGTGAGTATCGCGCTGATCTGTGCAGCGTATTACGCTATCGTGCTTTATTTCGATCTGGTCTTCGCTCTTAACTTTACAGAGACAATGAGTCAAGGCGGAGAATTTACCCCTTCTCAATGTACCTGGTTTGTTAAGGAGCTAGCGCAAAATCACTCTGATTCGGCTTTAGCCTCCATCATTGGTTTCGCTGTCTGCGTCCCTTTGATCCTGCTCATCTTCAAGAAAGTGAAATGACCGTCAAAGGCTGGCGAGATCCAGCCTTTTCCTTCCTCCCTCATTTTAGACAATATGTAGTGGCACACTGAATTTGGCCACCCTGGACTGCCCCCACCACTCCGGTAGACGATTCTGCCCTAAAGTTTGAGTATAGGAGGTTCGACTGGCGCTTCGTCAACATCATCACCCGCGCCCTGGTGGCACTGGGCCAGCGCCCGGACTACGCCCGTATCGCCCGCCACGTTATCAACATCGACGAACTATTTATCGACTACGCCCGCGTCTTTTTGACCAGCCACGACCGCCAGGCATGGGACAACGTGGTACGGATTGCCGGTGGCATCACTGAGAAAAACACGCCACGTAATCTTCAGGGAAGGGACAGCTACGTCGTCGCGCTGGAGCAGTACCTTTCAACCACCCGATTACACGACACGATCCTCGACGGTCTACGTACTGCCGTGCGCTATGACAAAACCTATTTCGATAAGATCGTCGCCTCGCTGCTGCCACTGCTGGGAAAACTGACCACCAGAAAAATCTCCCAACTGCTGGCCCCGGACTACGGCGACCTTAACGACCCGCGCCCGGTATTTAACTGGCAGCAGGCGATTATTTATGTGTAAGCGTACAGCGAGAACCGTATTGACGGGGATGTGTTATTCAGTTGGCAGTGTGATGCGCCAGGGTAGCAGCTCGCTGACCCGGTTGACCGGCCAGTCAGCTATGACGTCAAGGACATGGCGAAGGTAGCTTTCTGGATCCACGCCGTTCAGTTTGCACGTCCCGATCAGACTGTACAGCAACGCTCCCCGCTCACCACCGTGGTCTGAGCCGAAGAACAACCAGTTTTTACGACCCAGACTGACCATCCGCAGCGCATTTTCAGCGATGTTATTATCGGCTTCGGCCCAGCCGTTTTCTGCATAGTACGTCAGGGCCGGCCACTGGTTCAGGGTGTACGTGAACGCCTTTGCCAGCTCCGAGTGTCGCGACAGCGTTTTCATTTTTTCACGCAACCAGCTTTCCAGGGTACTAAGCAGCGGTTTCGTTTTCCGCTGACGTTCAGCAAGCCGTTGTTCCGCCAGCATTCCTCTTATTTCCGCCTCCACGGCATACAGTTCGCCGATACGCTTCAGGGCTTCCTCCGTCAGGGCTGACGGCGTGCGAACGTGCACATCGTGGATTTTACGGCGGGCGTGAGCCCAGCAGGCGGCTTCCGTTATCCGGCCATCGCGGTACAGCTCGTTGAACCCGGCGTACGCATCCGCCTGTAGCACACCGCTGAACCCCGCAAGATGGGTCTGCGGATGGATGCCTTTTCTGTCGGGGCTGTAGGCGAACCACACCGCCGGTGCCAGCGCTGACCCGGCGTTGCGGTCATCACGAACATACGTCCACAACCGCCCGGTCTTCGTCTTCTTATTGCCCGGCAACAGCACCTGGACCGGGGTATCATCGGCATGGAGTTTACCGTCAGTCAGGACATAGTCCTGAAGCGCCTCCTCCAGCGGGGACAGCAGCCGGCAGCATGCATCCACCCAGCCCGACAGCAGTGAACGGCTCAGTTCCACGCCCTGGCGACCGTATATTTCAGACTGACGATACAGCGGTGTGTGCTCTGCATACTTTGAGGTCAGCACGCGGGCCATCAGCCCCGGTCCGGCGATACCCCGCTCAATGGGGCGCGAAGGCGCGGGGGCCTGCACGATGGCATCACATTTTGTGCAGGCATGTTTTTCCCGTACGGTCCGGATCACCCGGAAGGCGCTGCGCATCAGCTCCAGCTGTTCAGCGGCATCCTCACCCAGGTAACTCAGCGCACCACCACACTCCGGGCAGCAGGAACCCGCTGGCCGCAGGCGTTTTTCATCGCGGGGGAGTGATTCGGGGAACGGTTTGCGGGTGCGGGTCTGACGCAGAGTGCGCTGTACTGCCGGGTCATCCACCCGACCGGTCAGCGTATCGCTCTCTTTCTGAAGCCGGTTCAGATCGGCTTCCATTTGTGCGATACGGCGGGAGACTTTTTCGGAACGGCTGCCGAAGTTCATCCGGCGAAGTTTATCCAGCTGCGCCTGCAGATGGTCTATTTCGCGCTCCCGGTCTGCCAGCTTTTCCAGCAGGGCACGGTTCAGCGCTTCCTGTTCGGCAAGGCGCTGTTTCAGCAGAAGGATGTCGTCAGAAGAGATGTCATTCATAAGCCAGCATTTTACCAGGCTTATTCTGCGACAACCAGGATAAAGAAGCCTACAGCATGGTCAGGGAGGTCAGCAACCGCTTCGGCTGTCGCCAGTCGATGCCTTCCAGCAGCATTGCCAGCTGCGCCGGGGTCAGGAACACTTTGCCATCGCGAGCTGACGGCCAGGCGAAGCGCCCGCGCTCCAGCCGTTTGGTCAGCAGGCACAGCCCGTCGCCGGTGGACCACAGAAGTTTAACCTGACTGCCGCTGCGGCCCCGGAAGATGAAGACATGGCCGGACATCGGTTCGTCTTTCAGCGCCGTCTGCACTTTTGCAGCCAGCCCGTTGAAGCCGTTTCTCATATCGGTAATACCGGCAACCAGCCAGATTTTGGTGCCTGTTGGTAGCGGGATCATCGCTTCAGTTCCTGTATCAGCAGAGTCAGAAGCTTTTCGCTGACAGTGCCGTTGAGGCGGAGTGTCCCGTGCCGGAACGTTACCTCACAGCAGATGCTGAGCTCTGAGTCCTCAGCGGGCGGTTCTGGTTGTACGGCGGTGGCATCGAGAGTCACAGGAAGTAACTGAGGACTCTCAGAGGAAGGTAATAGCAGCTTTCCCTCGCGCCACTGCTGGCGCCATTTAAAGAGCAGATTGGCATTAATGCCATTTTCAAGCGCCAGTTTTGAGATGGATATCCCGGGTTCGCAGGAGGCAGCAACGAGTTGCTGTTTAAACTCAGGAGAATAATTAGGGCAGCCTTTACGCCTGCCGGGAGTCATATTTTTCTGCATATCTAACACTTTGGTTCCCACTACTTATTTGGTGGACACCACTTTGTCGGATGCTTCA
Source organism: Klebsiella sp. AqSCr (assembly GCF_008452795.1). Taxonomy (NCBI): domain Bacteria; kingdom Pseudomonadati; phylum Pseudomonadota; class Gammaproteobacteria; order Enterobacterales; family Enterobacteriaceae; genus Klebsiella; species Klebsiella sp. AqSCr. Next base: position 23,015 of record NZ_MJDM01000002.1, on the reverse strand, counting down.
GATTATGACCAGACGGTTCACGCTGTACGCTTACATTTATGTCGGGCTGGATGCATTGTCTGACGCAGAAATTGCCGCCGCTGTCGGCAACTCAATGTTCGCCGATTTGGTCAGCGTCGCCGGACATATCTACAAGCACGGCGTGATGGATGGCCTGCCGCAGACGGAAGAGAACCCGGCCATCAACCTGCACTGCGATGAGTTCAGTGAACTGATGGGCGATGAATTTATTCCGCTAATAAATAAAGGCGGCGGCGCAGGTGTAGAGGTTACGGCCTACACCCAGACGCTCTCCGATATCGAAGCCCGCATCGGCGACCGCGCCAAAGCGGACCAGGTCGTCGGCAACTTCAACAATCGGATCATGATGCGGGTGCGGGAATCTGCCACCGTCGAATTGTTGACGAAGCAACTGCCGCAGGTGGATGTGCTCAGCAACAGCATCAGTTCCGGCGTTGCCGACAGCGCCGACGCACAGGGCAACATCGGTTTTTCCAGCAACACCCAGGATCGGATGAGCAGCATACAGGTGCCGTTACTGGAACCCGCCTCACTGGTACAGCTTCCCAAAGGGCAGGCGTTCGCTCTGCTGGAAGGTGGTCAGCTCTGGAAGCTACGCATCCCATTACCGGACGCAGCACACGATCCGCTGATGCCGGAAAGCATCACACACATAGCCCACTATATGGAAAAACAGTACGACAGCACGCCCATATGGTGGGACCGCCCGGAGACAGTTGTAACGGCGAAAAATGACCCTATTTTATGGCTGAATGACAGCGAAACCACGGAGAAACAGACCGATGATACCCCGGACACACCGCCAGCTCGTGAGCGTTGAAGTGATGTGGCCTGCACAAACACTGCCTCTTCCCCTGCAACAGGCGGTGGAAGCGCTGACGCAGGGAGAAACGCCCGACCAGATTATCGCTCGCATGAATTTGCAGGGCTTTCAGGCATGGCGCGAAGCTACATCGCCGCAAGGCGAACACGACATTTTTCAGATACGACTGGATGAGGCACACGAGGCACGGTTCCTCTGCCGCTACATTACTCTGCCGCTGCACTGATGCCCGAACATGCGCCACCAGGCCCCGTGCGTCGCCCCGGACTGCTCGGCTGGATAGCATTACTTCCCGGCGTGCTGGTCGGCTTTTGCCTCGGCGCGTGGATGCTGGCGATAACGCTGGAGTGGCTGGGCGAGGCGTTTTTCTGGCGGAACACCTGTGCCAGTCACAGTGAGCAGGTATTGCAGGTGACATGGCAGTGGTGGAAAAGCTCTGCTGGCGCACCGATGTGGTTAGTAGAAGACCTCGCGATTGTCAGCGATACGTTGCAGCAAGGGATTGCGGCGCTGGTTCATTCGCTCAACGGGCAAAGCGGGTTGTTCTGGACGGAAACCATCACTACGGTGATCCGCTGTGCGTTACTGTCTGCGAGTAAGTTACCCTTACCTTTCTGCTGCGCTGGCTATTTTATTGCAGGCGCTACCACAGTTTGTGCTGATCATTGTTATAGGGCTGATTGACGGGCTGGTACGCCGCGACTTACGGCGATTCGGCGCAGGCCATGAGTCCGGGTTTGTTTATCATCATGCAAGGCGTATGATCGGCTCCAGCCTCGCGGCAACGGGGCTGGCGTGGCTGGCGTGGCTGGCGTGGCTGGCGGTGCCAGTTTTTCTGGAATCAAGATATATTGTAATACCTGGAGTGATGCTGAGTGGGCTCGCGGGTTCAGTAGCGACGGGAGCATTCAAAAAGCATTTGTAATGCAACCTAGATAGTACTTATTCACCCAGCCATAAACTCAAGACTGATAATACCAAAGCACTGGCCGTTGATAATTGTTTTTTTTGTGAAAAAATCGACTAATTAACACGCTGGTCAAAAGCATATGTTTTTGTAGTAAAATCAATACAATTTGACTCCTAACAAGATATAATGGCTGTTCGTTTTATCTAATAAGTTACTCAAATTATTTTCAGCGGAGTGGATATTCATTAAATGAGCTTACCTGAGGAAAAAATAGCTAAACGAGCACTGAAAGCCATTGAATTTATTTGTCGACAGCTCTCGCGCTTTGCAAAAATGACACCCGTTGAGCTTATGGCTTACTTACGAAAGAATCCCAAAGATGCCTTTTGTAATATTCCCCATCCGAAAGGAAATGGACATATCCATTGTGGTTCTCTTGCCTGGAACAAGCTGAATGAGCTTGTAGACCTCACTATCGAATTGGATCACGGTCTTGGGCGACGAGTAGGCCGCAAACTCGCAAAGGAAGCCGTAATAAATGCTTTTGTTAAAAGAGTATTACAGGAGGCACGTGGAGTTGATCAGGAAACCGCAATGCTGCTTCTTAAAGACGCTTTAACGATTTTGAGAGAAAAGCTTGTAGTTATCGAACACTACCTACCGTGTGTGCTTTTCCCTGGGGATACACCTACTGAATTCAGCGTTGGTCCTGTCACATTCGTCCGTCGCTCCAAGTTCTTCGATGATAAAAAATCAGTACTAAAACATAGTATTCATGTTAACACGAAGGCGCATATTCAGTGCGTAAAGGAAGCGATTGCTCAAGGTTTCCCACAAGAACGCACGCACACTAAAGATGAATCAAGACAACTAGTGCGTAAATTACAGTCCCGAGCAGTCAAAGCCTACAAAGACTATCCATGGATTGCTTGTGTGAAAGTGAGTGATTGTGATGAAGCAATCTCTAAAGAACGAGCGCTCCAAGCTACAGAGATGGCGCTTCACATCATCCGTATCCTCTTGGGAGCTAAACCGACAAGGGAAATTAGGCTAGCATGGTCACGCAGCGGAGCTCTGCGCTCGGCACATTTGCACGCTGATGTACATGGTGTGATTCACGCAAGTCTCTGCGCTGATTCTTTAGAACCGGTTGGTGTAATAAACTGGCATGAAGCATTGATAAGGGCAAATTTAGAATTAGACATCCTCGGTTCTGCTTTGATATCCATAGTCAATCCAGTAGAAACTACTCACCTTCACCAGCGCCTTATTGACGCTATCAATTGGTTTGGGGACGCGGTTACAGATTCAAATGTACATTCGAGTATCGTAAAATACGTATCTGCAATTGAGCGGTTGTTCTTCGGTAAATTCGAAGCAGGGCGTACAAAATTGTTTGCCGGTCGGGTTAGGGATGTGTTGAAAGCTTTCAATTGTGATGAAGAGCATCATGTTTACACTAAAGCTCTAGAACTATACAAAACTCGTTCGGCTTTAGTACATGGTGAACAATTTCGCACTGAAGATGAATCCTTTAACAGTATTAATATTGCATCAGAATTAAGTAGGATGTGCCTTCTATGCTCTGCACAGCTTTACTCCATGATGCTACAAGCATTCGAAAATCCTAATAATGCAAAATTAGAAGAAATCATGAAGCGCATAAACGATGAAGGGTTGAATTGGCTGGCAGAGGCTGCAGCATTAGGCTGTGCAAAACACTCTCCAATCAGATAAACCATGAACCTTATTAGAAACGGGCGTTCAAAAGCATATTTTGAGCGCCCTGTTATCAATAAATCGCTCAGATAAATCATTATATTGAGCCTGTAGTATCTTACTTAGTAATTTACATTCCACAGGGCATGGTATCATTCTCCAAAAAGCAATAAAGTAAAGGAACATATCCACAATAGCTGTATATAATATAAAATATTCTCAAACAGAAATGTATTCATACCTATAAATGGGCAATATAAAAGATAAAATGGTGAGAGTCAGAATGTAAGCGCACCCGTTTTAGTTCCACGCACTTTTTGAGATTTCCGGGGTTTCAGCCATCAGCCGGTATTCTTCCGGCGTCAGGTTATTCAGGGATTCGTGGGGGCGCTCGCCGTTATATTCAGCCAGCCAGCGCTCTGTAATTTCCCGTGCTTCATTCAGTGTTCTGAACAGATAAAAATCCAGTATTTCTGTTCTGTATGTCCGGTTGAACCGTTCGATAAAGGCATTCTGCGTTGGCTTGCCGGGCCTGATAAACTCCAGCATCACACCATGCTCTTCTGCCCATTGTGCCAGCGTCAGCAAGACCAGCTCCGGACCGTTATCCATCCGCATCTTCAGCGGATATCCGCGGTTTGCCACGATCCTGCCCAGCACTCTGACAACCCGCTGCGCCGGGATATTCAGGTCAATTTCGATCGCCAGCGCTTCCCGGTTATAACCATCCACCACGTTGAAGGTTCTGAAACGTCTGCCGCACACCAGCGCATCGTGCATAAAATCGATGGACCAGCTCTGGTTCATCGCCTCTGGCGTTGCCAGCGGAGCCGGATTGCGCACCGGCAGGTGCTGTTTTCCCTTACGGCGAAAATTCAGTTTCAGCAGGAAGTAAATCCGGTGAACGCGCTTATGGTTCCAGGCGTTGCCCTGCCTGCGAAGGACCTGAAAAAACCTTTTATATCCGTATCGCGGATAGCGTTCAGCCGCCACGGTCAGCGCCATAATGACTGGCTCATCACGTTGCGTATCCGGCTGATAACGAAATACCGTCCTGCTCAGCGACAATATCCTGCATGCCTGACGTAAGCTCATGGCAAACTGCGCGGTCAGATAGCTGACCAACTCACGCTTTATCGCTGGTTTTAAAGCTTTTTTTCAATAACGTCTTTCAATGCGCGGCACTCGAGGCTCAGGTCCGCAAACATCTGTTTCAACCGGCGGTTTTCATCTTCGAGGTCCTTCATCTTTTTGATATCAGAGGCTTCCATACCGCCGAACTTCGCTTTCCAGTTGTAGTACGAGGCCTCAGAAATCCCGGCTTCGCGGCACACATCTTTGACGGTGCGTCCGGCTTCGACGGACTTCAGAACGGCGATGATCTGGTGTTCGGTGAATCGGGCTTTGCGTATGGCGATCTCCTCCAAGGATATATTCAGTATGCCGGAAGATCTCTAAATGTGAATGGTCCGGTTTACCGGGATGCTTACAGGTTGACTCAAATTGACTTCTGTTGAAAGGAGAATCGCGAAAAGCCTTGCGTAGCGCGGATTTCAGGCACAAAAAAGACGTCCGTCGACGTCTATTGATGTTCCGATGGTGCCGAAGGCCGGACTCGAACCGGCACGTATTTCTACGGTTGATTTTGAATCAACTGCGTCTACCGATTTCGCCACTTCGGCACTGAAGGGGATGCGGAAACGTTCTGGATTATACCTGTCGGCGGCGGTCATGCAAGCGACAGCGTGCCGTCATTACGCTAAGTGTTGAAAAAAACAGCGCTATCCTGCGCGGCGTCACCTTTTGCTGCCGTTCCATAGCGCGACTGCCACCAGCCCCCTCCTCTCACCCTCCCGCAAATCCAACTCCACCTGCCAGCCGTTTCCCCTTCTCCCCCAGCACTCCCAAATCCCACTCAAATTCATCTCAAATTATTCTCACCCCACTCTCACCCGCATCCCCATCACAATCCATCTCTCCTCAAACAAATGCCCAATATCCACTCCCCAACTATTCCCACAATCCCAACCTCCACCATTCCCATATATTCCAGAAAGTTTTAGCCAATGCCTTTTAGTTATTCATCCGCCTCGCAGCAAAATATTAATTTCATCAATATTTTTATAACTTTACATTAATGAAAAGTTTTCTTTTTGCCGTTTATTCCAGGATTTTCCTCAGGCGTGAAGGGTTCCGGTAAACACTAATTTTACTAGTCGCTGTACGAGTCTTGATGGACATATTCATTCGATGAATTAACTCAGGAGAATACTTGTGACGACGTTAAAACCTTTGCTGGCCCGCAACCGCAGCTGGGCGCTGCAGAAGTGTCAGCATGATCCGGATTATTTCGAAAAATGGGTCGACGGGCAGCGGCCCCACTCGCTGTGGATCGGCTGCTCCGACAGCCGCGTGCCCGCCGAGGTGCTCACCGGCAGTCAGCCCGGCGAGCTCTTTGTCCACCGCAATATCGCCAACATGCTCGACCCCGCCGACGACAACGTCATGAGCGTCCTGCAGTATGCCCTCCACTACCTTGAGGTGGAGCGGGTGGTGCTTTGCGGCCACTACGGCTGCGGCGGTGTGCAGGCGGCGCTCTCCCTGCCCACCCTGCCGCTGGCGCAGGAGTCCTCGGCGCTGGCTCGCCGCATCGGCCAGTTGCGCCGCACCCTGCATCAAGAAATTGCGCAGATTGCCGATGGGTGTGGTGTTGAGGCTTCCCCCGGCGCCGGCGCCAGCACCGACGCGGAGCCCTCTCGCCATGCGCTGGACGCCCTGGTGGAAGCCAACGTTCGCGCCCAGTTCACCCGTCTGCTGGAGAGTAAGCCGGTGCAGACGGTGCTCGCCAGCGGGCGGCCGCTCAGCCTGCACGGCTGCGTCTACGATCTGGCTTCCGGCCATTTAACCACCCTCGTCGAACACCTCTCACCGCAGGAGCACGCCCCATGAACACGCTTCGTCAGGACTCTCTCGCCGGCATCGTCGTCTTCCTTGTCGCCCTGCCGCTGTGCCTCGGCATCGCCCAGGCCAGCGGCTTACCGCCTTTCGTCGGCCTGCTGACCGGCATCATCGGCGGCCTGGTCGTCACCGCCCTCAGCCCCTCCCGCTTCGCCGTCAGCGGCCCCGCCGCCGGACTGGTCACCATCGTCGTCGCCGCCATTGAATCCCTGGGTTCCTTCTCCCTCTTCCTGATGGCGCTGGTGCTGGCCGGCGTGCTGCAGCTGCTGTTCGGCATCTTGCGGGCCGGGCGCTTTATCTCGCTGGTTCCCGCCAGCGTCATCAAAGGCATGCTGGCGGCGATCGGCATCCTGCTGATTATGCAGCAGATCCCCGTTGCGCTCGGCAGCGCAGAAGAGACCGGGCTCGTTGATATCGTGAAGGGTAACGCCACCTTCTCCCTCAGTGCTATCGCCGTCGCCGCGGGCGGCCTGCTGGTGCTCTGGCTGTGGGGCTCGCCGCTTATCCGCCGGGTGAAGAGCCTGCGCTGGATCCCCGGGCCGCTGATCGCCGTCCTGCTCGGCTGCGTGACCACCCTGCTGCTGACCCATTTTGCGCCGCAGCAGCTGGCCGCTCTGCCGCGTATTACCCTGCCGGCGTTCGGCAGCCTCGGCGACCTGCTGGGCGAGCTGGAATCTCCGGCGTGGAGCGCGTGGCGCAACCCGTCGGTGTGGGTGGTGGCGGTAACCCTGGCGCTGGTCGCCAGCCTCGAAACCCTGCTGAGCCAGGAGGCGCTGAAAAAGCTGCGTCCGCAAAATCCGCCGCCTTCGCCGAACCGCGAAATGGTCGCCCAGGGCGTGGGCAATCTGCTCTCCGGCGTGCTGGGGGCGATGCCGATCACCGCGGTGATCGTCCGCAGCTCGGTGAACGTCAGCAATGGCGCGCAGAGCAAACTGTCGATCTTTATCCACGGCGTACTGCTGTTGATCTGCGGCCTGTGGTTCAGCGGCCTGCTAACCTTAATCCCGCTCGCCAGTCTCGCCGCCGTGCTGCTGTATACCGGCTATAAGCTGGCGACCCCGCGGCTGTTCATCGAGCAGTTCCGCCAGGGGGCGGCGCAGTACGTCCCGTTCCTCGCCACCATCGGCGGGATTATCGCCTTCGGCATGCTGGCGGGGATCGGGATTGGCCTTGCCACCCAGATGGCATTCAGCCTCTGGCGCAGCCATCGCCACTCGCTGCAGCTGGCGCGCTACGATGACCACTACGTGCTGCGCATCCAGCAGAATCTGACCTTTATGCACAATCCGCATCTGCTGGCCCTGCTGGCGAAAATTCCGGAAAAGAGCGTGGTGATCGTCGAGCACGATAGCGTCGGCTACCTCGACCCGGACGTGCGCGCAGTGCTGGATGATTTTGCCGAGAACGCCCCGCAGCGCGGCATCCGCCTTAATCAGTGGCCGCTCACCAGCCGCTGACCTTAACGGGCGGCTGGCCCGCCCGCTTCGCGACCCCTCCGATTGCCAAGCGCCGGGGAATACCATGCTCTACACTTTCTGGGTTATCACGCCAACCCCAAGGAAATGAACATGAGCATCATTAAAAGCTACGCCGCCAAAGAAGCGGGCGCCGATCTGTCGCTGTGGGAATACGATGCCGGCGAGCTGCAGCCGGAAGATGTCGAAGTTGAAGTGGAATACTGCGGGATCTGCCATTCGGACCTGTCGATGATCGACAACGAATGGGGGATGTCGAGCTACCCGCTGGTGGCCGGTCACGAAGTGATTGGCCGGGTGGCGGCGCTGGGCAGCGCGGCGCAGGATAAAGGGCTGAAGATTGGCCAGAAGGTCGGCATCGGCTGGACGGCGCGCAGCTGCGGCCATTGCGACGCCTGCATCAGCGGCAACCAGATCAACTGTCTGGAAGGCTCGGTGCCGACCATTCTCAACCGCGGCGGCTTCGCCAATAAGCTGCGCGCCGACTGGCAGTGGGTGATCCCCCTGCCGGAGAGCATCGATCTGGCGTCCGCCGGCCCGATGCTGTGCGGCGGCATCACCGTCTTTAAACCGCTGCTGACCCACCACGTCACCGCCACCAGCCGCGTCGGGGTGATCGGCATCGGCGGCCTCGGCCATATCGCTATTAAGCTGCTGCGGGCGATGGGTGCGGAAGTGACCGCCTTCAGCTCCAACCCGGCCAAAGAGCAGGAAGTGCTGGCGATGGGCGCCGATCGCGTGGTCAACAGCCGCGATCCTGAAGCCTTAAAAGCGCTGGCCGGTCAGTTTGACCTGATCATCAACACCGTGGCGGTGGACCTCGACTGGCAGCCGTACTTCGAGGCGCTGGCTTACGGCGGCAATTTCCACACCGTCGGCGCGGTGATGAAGCCGTTCCCGGTGCCGGCCTTTACCCTGATCGGCGGCGACCGCAGCATCTCCGGCTCGGCGACCGGTAATCCGTCCGAACTGCGCACGCTGATGAAGTTTGCCGGGCGCAGCAAAGTGGCCCCGACCACCGAGCTGTTCCCGATGTCGCAAATTAACGAAGCGCTGAAGCACGTTCGCGAAGGCAAAGCCCGCTACCGCGCGGTGCTGAAAGCCGACTTCTGATGGTTCTCTCCCGCCGGGCAGCCCGTTCGCCCGGCGTTTTCCCCGTCGCTTCATCAAACCGTCATCTCCCCGCCATGCCTCTGTAGTTATTTCTTCCCACAATCCGGGCTTCGATAAATGGCTGAACGAGATGCGCGTCACCATGAGAAAGACCTGGCTTCCCTGGCTGATCCTGTCGCCTTCCCTGCTGTTTTTACTGCTGTTTACCTGGTTCCCGCTGGGGCGTTCGGTGTATGACAGCCTGTTTGATACCCGCATGGCCAGCGACGGCGCGCAGTACGTCGGGCTGGATAACTTCGCCCGCCTGTTTGCCGACGGCGTTTTCTGGCAGTCGCTGGTCAATAATCTGCTCTATATCCTGCTGACGGTGGTGCCTGGGGTGACCCTCGCCCTGCTGCTGGCGGTCGCCCTGAGCGAGAACCATCGCGTCAACCGCTGGCTGCGCACCGCCTTTTTCTTCCCGATGATTATCCCGATGGTCAGCGCCGCCGCGCTGTGGCTGTTTATCTTTATGCCCGGCCTCGGCCTGCTCGACCACTATCTGGCGAAGCTGTTTGGCCCAATGAACAACAACTGGCTGGGACGCAGCAACAGCGCGCTGCTGGCCCTGGCGTTGATCGGCGTGTGGAAGTTCGCCGGCTACTACATGCTGTTTTTCCTCGCCGGGCTGCAGAGCATTCCGGCCTCGACGCGGGAAGCGGCGCTGATGGAGGGGGCTACCCGCACGCAGGTCTTTTTTAAGGTCACGCTACCGCTGCTGCGCCCGACCCTGAGCTTTGTGATCACCACCGCGCTGATCTACTCCATCACCCAGATCGACCACGTGGCGGTGATGACCCGCGGCGGGCCGGACAACGCCACCACCGTGCTGCTCTATTACATCCAGAATCTCGCCTGGGATACCCACGACCTCGGTAAAGCCTCCGCCGCCACCTTCCTGACGCTGGCCGGGCTGTTCGCCTTCTCGCTGATTAACCTGAAACTGCTGGAGAAAGGAGCCCACTATGAGCGCTGAAATCTCGCCGCTGCTGGTCCGCACGCCCGCCGCCGCCCGTCCGCTGTGGCTGCGCCTGCGCCGCTCGTCGCCCTTTACGCTCACAGTATTAATGTGCTGCCTGGCGCTGCTGTGGGTCAGCCCGTTTATCTGGATGCTGGCGACCTCGTTCAGCGCCACCACCTTCGGCGACGATATGGCGTCGCTGCTGCCGCGCCTGCCGCTGACCCTCGATAACTTCCGCGACGCCTGGCAGAGCGCCGACTGGCTGAGCCTGTACGCCAACACCCTTATCTTCACCTTCGGCACCTTCTGCGTGCAACTGTTGACCATCACCACCGCCGGGTACGTCTTCGCCTGCCACGAGTTTCGCGGCAAGCAGACGCTGTTTCTCCTGTTCCTGGTGCAGCTGATGATCATGCCGGTGGTGATGATGGTGCCGAACATGCTGACCCTGAAAACTTTCGGCCTGCTCAACACCCTTACCGGGGTGATGATGCCCTACTTCACCTCGGCGTTCGGCGTGTTCCTGATGCGTCAGGCGTTCCTCGCCATCCCGAAAGAGCTGGAGGAGGCGGCGCTGATGGAGGGCTGCCGCTGGTGGCAGGTGCTGTTCCGCGTACTGCTGCCGATGTCCTGGCCGTCGGTGCTGGCCTTCGCCACCGTCAGCATTACCTACCACTGGAACGAGTACCTGTGGCCGCTGATGATGCTCAACGATCCCGATAAGCAGGTGCTGACCGTCGGGCTGGTCTCCTTCGCCATGGGCGCCGAATCCGGCGGCCAGTGGGGCACCATCGGCGCCGGGACGCTGATGGTCTGCCTGCCGCTGATGCTGGCGTTCATCCTTTTTCAGAAACAGTTCCTGCGGAGCTTCGGCTTCTCCGGGATCAAATAAGGAGTGATTCATGCTGTTAGCGCACATTTCCGATACCCATTTCCGCAGCCGCGGCGAGAAGCTGTACGGCTTTATCGACGTCAATGCCGCCAACGCCGACGTGGTCTCCCAGCTTAACGCGCTGCGCGAGCGCCCGGACGCGGTGGTGGTGAGCGGGGATATCGTCAACTGCGGCCGCCCGGAGGAGTATCAGGTGGCCCGCCAGATCCTCGGCAGCCTGAACTATCCGCTGTATCTGATCCCCGGCAACCACGACGACAAAGCCCATTTTCTTGAGCATCTTCACCCGCTGTGCCCGCAGCTGGGCAACGATCCGCAAAATATGCGCTATGCGGTGGATGACTTCGCCACCCGCCTGCTGTTTATCGACTCCAGTCATGCCGGCACGTCAAAAGGCTGGCTGACCGACGAGACCATCAGCTGGCTGGAGGCGCAACTGTTCGAGGGCGGCGACAAACCGGCAACGATCTTTATGCACCACCCGCCGCTGCCGCTGGGCAATGCGCAGATGGACCCGATCGCCTGCGAAAACGGCCACCGTCTGCTGGCGCTGGTGGAGCGTTTCCCGTCACTGACGCGCATCTTCTGCGGCCACAACCACAGCCTGACCATGACCCAGTATCGCCAGGCGCTGATCTCCACCATTCCCGGCACCGTCCATCAGGTGCCGTACTGCCACGAAGACACCCGGCCCTATTACGACCTCTCCCCGGCCTCGTGCCTGATGCACCGTCAGGTCGGCGAGCAGTGGGTGAGCTACCAGCACTCGCTGGCCCACTACGCCGGGCCGTGGCTGTACGACGAAAACATCAGTTGCCCAACGGAAGAGCGCTAACCGCCATGCTCAGTCTGCAAAACATCAGTAAACGTTTCGACGGCAAACCGGCGCTCAGCGCCCTGTCGCTGGATATTCACGAAGGCGAATTCGTGGTGCTGGTCGGCCCGTCGGGCTGCGGGAAAAGCACCCTGCTACGCCTGCTCGCCGGGCTGGAACCGGTCAGCGAAGGCCAAATCTGGCTGCATGATGAGAACATCACCGCCGCCACGCCGCGCGAGCGCAACTTCGCGATGATCTTCCAGAACTATGCCCTGTTCCCCCATCTGTCGGTGCGCGACAACATCACCTTCGGCATGAAGGTGCGCAAGGAAGAGAAAAGCAGCTGGCAGCCGCGGGTGGATAAAGTGGCGCAGATGCTGCAGCTGGAGGCGCTGCTTGACCGCAAACCGGCGAAGCTCTCCGGCGGCCAGCGCCAGCGGGTGGCGATGGCCCGGGCGATTGTGCGCAATCCGCGGCTGTTCCTGATGGACGAGCCGCTCTCCAACCTCGACGCCCGCCTGCGCAGCGAAGTGCGCGACAGCATTATGGCGCTCCACCAGCAGCTGAAAACCAGCACCATCTATGTGACCCACGATCAGACCGAGGCGATGTCGATGGCCGACCGCATCGTGGTGATGAACGGCGGCCACGTACAGCAGGTCGGGCGCCCGGAGTATCTGTATGCCAATCCGGCCAATCTGTTCGTCGCCGGGTTTATCGGTTCGCCGGCGATGAACCTCCTGTCGCTGCCCTGCGCCAACGGTGAAGTACTGTTGGGAGAACAGCGCCATCCGCTGCCGCCGCGCCACCGGGATCAGACCCGCATCTGGCTGGGCGTTCGCCCGGAACATATTACCGACCGCGTGGAGGAGGGCCATCTGCGCCTGCCGGCCACCGTTCTGCAACGAGAACTGATGGGGGCCGATTATCTGCTCCACGTCAGCACCCCGATCGGCACCCTGCGCTTTAGCCGCCGCCACCGCGGCACGGTGCCGGAGAAAGGCGAGTCGCTACCGATCGGCTTTTCGCCTGCCGATGTGCATCTTTTTCATGCTGAGACCCAGCATAATTTAGCGCCGGTACATCAGGCGTAATTGTTGCAGTCAGTTTGGACGCGGACAGCGCGGAAGAACCGGAGCGTACACGTAGTACGTGAGGATTCTGAGCACTGCCCAGGGCCAAACTGGCAAATAAAATAGCCTGTGGACAGGTGCTTACTGATGGAGACAGATCATGTTTAAACCCCTCACGCTAGTCGCGGTTGGGCTCAGCCTCGCCCTGAGCGGCGCGGCGCTGGCGAAAGAGAAAATAGACTTCATGTTCCCGGCGCCGGTGGACGGCAAGCTAACCATGGAGATGACCCGCGTCATTAAGCAATTCAACGACTCGCAGCAGGATGTCGAAGTGCGCGGGATCTTCACCGGCAACTACGACACCACCAAGATCAAAGCCGAATCGGCGCAGAAGGCCGGCCAGCCGCCGGCGCTGGTGATCATGTCCGCCAACTTCACCACCGATCTGGCGCTGAAGGATGAGATCCTGCCGATGGATGAGCTGTTTAAATATGGCGATCAAAAGGCCGGCGATTTTCTGCACAAGGAATTCTGGCCCGCGATGCATAAGAATGCCCAGGTGATGGGCACCACCTATGCGATCCCGTTCCATAACTCGACGCCGATCCTCTACTACAACAAGACGATGTTCGATCGGGCCGGGATCAAACAGCCGCCGCAGACCTGGGCCGAGCTGCTGGCCGATGCCAAAAAGCTGACCGACGAAAGCAAAGGCCAGTGGGGGATCATGCTGCCGTCGACCAACGACGACTACGGCGGCTGGATCTTCTCGGCGCTGGTGCGCGCCAACGGCGGGAAATACTTTAACGAAGACTATCCGGGCGAGGTCTATTACAACTCGCCGACCGCCATCGGCGCCCTGCGCTTCTGGCAGGATCTGATCTACAAGGACAAGGTGATGCCGTCCGGGGTCTTGAACTCGAAGCAGATCAGCGCCGCGTTCTTCTCCGGCAAGCTCGGGATGGCGATGCTCAGCACCGGCGCGCTGGGCTTTATGCGCGAGAACAGCAAAGATTTTGAGCTTGGGGTAGCGATGCTGCCGGCCAAAGAGCAGCGTGCGGTGCCGATCGGCGGCGCCAGCCTGGTGAGCTTTAAAGGCATCAACGAGGCGCAGAAGAAAGCGGCGTATCAGTTCCTGACCTATCTGGTGAGCCCCGAGGTGAACGGCGCGTGGAGCCGCTTCACCGGCTACTTCTCGCCGCGCAAGGCGTCATACGATACGCCGGAGATGAAGGCCTATCTGCAGCAGGATCCGCGGGCGGCGATCGCCCTTGAGCAGCTGAAGTACGCCCATCCATGGTACTCCACCTGGGAGACCGTGGCGGTGCGTAAGGCGATGGAGAACCAGCTGGCGGCGGTGGTCAATGATGCCAAAGTGACGCCGGAAGCGGCGGTGCAGGCGGCGCAGAAGGAAGCCGACGCGCTGATGAAACCGTATGTGGATAAGACCGCGCTGGCGGAAGTGAAGTGACGCGTTACCCGTCATCGTCATCCTCACCCCGGCCCTCTCCCTGAGGGAGAGGGAACTGTCCGGCGCTGTGGTTAAGCCCTGGGTCCGGTTGAGAAAGGAAAAAAGCAGGCCATACCCGGTATGGCCTGAAAATGTCACAACGATTAGATCCCTGCCGTTTCGCGGATATATTTGCGCGCTTTGACGGCGTATTCGAAAGGATTGGCCAGGGCAGGATCCTGCTCGGCTTCCACCACCATCCAGCCTTTATAGCCAAAATCGTCCAGCAGCTTGAACACCGGACGGAAATCGATCACCCCGTCGCCCGGGACGGTGAAGGTGCCTTTTTTCACGCCGTCGAGGAACGACAGGCCGTCGCGGCGCACCTGGTCGATCACCGGCGGACGGACGTCTTTCAGGTGAACGTGGTTGATGCGCGGCAGATACTTTTTGAGGATCGCCAGCATCGGCGCTTCGCCGCCTTCGGAATACCAGGCGTGGCCGGTGTCGAACAGCAGGAAGACGCGCTCGTCCACCAGCGACATAAATTTGTCGATTTCCGCGGTGGTCTGAATGCCGGTGCCCATGTGGTGGTGCAGACAGACCTGCATCCCCTTCTCCGCCGCCAGGCGGCCGAGGGTGTTATAGCCTTCCGCCACCCGCTGCCACTCTTCGTCGCTGAAGCACGGCTTCGCATCGCCGAGGATCGGTTTATCCAGCCCCTGGATGCTGCCGCTCTGCTCGGAGCAGCCAATCACTTTCGCCCCCATCGCATGAAGGAAGTTCATGTGATTGACGAATTCATCAATGGTTTTTTCCCGCTGGCCGTTGGCGAAAAAGGTACTGAACCAGGCGTTGCAGATCTGAATGCCGCGGATGTCCAGCATCGGCTTGAGAACCGCCGGGTCGCGCGGATATTTGCTGCCGACTTCGCTGCCGGTAAAGCCGGCCAGCGCCATTTCGCTGACGATCTGCTGGAAAGTGTTTTCGCTGCCGAGCTCCGGCATATCATCGTTAGTCCAGCCGATCGGGGCGATAGCCAGTTTGACGTTATCTTTGTTCATAGTAGGGCTCCTGCCGCTGCGCCTTACTGGCGCAGCAATTCACGTTCAATAAGTTCACGGGTTTCCACTGCCTGGTATTTCAATTTTTCCGGGTAGCCAAACAGCGAGGTGGCGACAATCGGCTCCCCGCCGACCTTGAAGGTCTGCTCGGCGAATTTCATTTCGCGCAGGGTGCGGAATAGCGCGTCGAAATCCACATCCCCTTCCCCGACGCCTACGTGCTGGTGCACCACGGCATCCACGCCCGGCGGGTTAACGATATAGCGGCAATGTTTCGTATGGTTGCGGGTGTCCGCAATCAGGACATGGGAGAGATCGCTCCCGGCATAGCGCAGCATGCTCGCCACGTCGCCGACGCCTTTGTCGTAGAAAAAGGTGTGCGGCACGCTGTAGACGTACTTCACGTTATCGCTGCGGAACGACTTCACGATATCGACGGTTTCATTGTTCTCTTCGCAGAAATCCCAGGGATGCGCCTGGATCTCCACGCGGATGCCTTCCCGCTCAAAAATCGGCAACAGCTCTTCCATTGAGCGATAGAACATTTCATCGCAGATCTCAGGCTGATTCGGATCGCCGGAGAACTCGGTGTTGATCACCTGAACGTCCATCTCCACCGCGATTTCCACCAGCCGTTTCCAGTTTTTCACCGCCGCCTGACGGCGCAGTTCGTCCGGGCCGGACCAGCGGTAGACGCAGATAAACGACGACAGCTCAAGGCCGGTATCGCGCAGCGCCTGCTTGTACTCCGCCATGATCTCCCGGCTGGCGCGCGGGTGCTTGTAGAACGGGTTAATCTGCGGGTGCGGCGACTGTTCAATGTACTTGTAGCCCCACTCCGCTACCTGATGGACCATGCGGGTGATCCCGAGGTCCTTAATGACATCCACATCAAAGGCAATTTTCATCGTCGTTACCTGTGCAAAGAAGTTCCGTCAGCAAAACGCGCTTAACGTTTGTAGAATGCCGGGCACTCAGGCAGCGTCACTTCAACCGGCTCGCTGGTTCCCTGCGCTTTAATGCAGGCGTCCGCCGCCACCGACGCCGCGTAGCCGTCCCAGGCCGACGGGCCGTGCAGCTGGCCGGCTTTGACGTCGTTGATAAAGGCCTGCAGCTCGACGTCGTAGGCTTTGATAAAGCGGTCTTTCCAGTCGGTGAGAATGGCGGTCGACAGGCTGGCGGACTTGCGCATCTGGACGGCCGACGGCTCCGGCAGACGGGCAATCCCGGTTTCGCCGACCACTTCGCACTGGATGTCATACCCGTACTGGCAGTTCACGAACACTTCGACGTCGATCAGGGTGCCTTTTTTGGTTTCAAAGGAGACGATCTGCGGATCTTTCAGGCGCGCATGGGTGTGCGAGGTGGAGCGCGGGAAGCGCACCTGCACGGAACGGTAGTCATCGTTCAGCACCCAGCGCAGCACGTCCAGCTCGTGGATCAGGGTGTTGGTGATCGCCATATCGGTGGTGTAGTTCTCGCCGACCGACTGGTTGCGGTGGGCGCAGCGCAGCATCAGCGGCGCGCCGATATCGCCATCGTCGATCACTTTTTTCAGCGCCAGATAGCCTTCGTCGTACGGGCGCATAAAGCCAACCTGCACCAGACGACGGCCGGCCTTCATTTCGGCATCGACGATGCGGCGGCAGCCTTCCGCGGTCATCGCCAGCGGTTTTTCGCAGAATACCGGCTTACCGGCGGCGATGGCGGCCAGGGTGTACTCTTCGTGGGTCGGGTCCCAGGAGGTGACCAGGATGGCATCGACATCGCTGGCGTTAATCACGTCGTGGCCGTCGGCGTAGACTTCCGCCTGCACGCCCGGCAGCGCGACCGCCGCGCGGGCGTTGTCGGCATTGATATCAGACACCGCCACAACGGTGGCCCCCTGCAGAACCTGGGTGCAGCGACGGATGTGTTCTTTACCGATAGCGCCAGCGCCGATGACACCTAATTTGAGCGACATAATGGTTTTCTCCGTAAGTCTGTAGGATTCAGAGTGGATGTTCGTTTTAGTAATCACGCGCCTGGGCGCGCTTTTCATTAATCATTTGCGCCACTTTGCGGATCCGCTCAGAGAGCGCCGTCTGGGCGACCCCGACGTTCCACCAGCTGCCGTATTTGTGCACCATGGTCTTCGGCAGCACTTTAATATCAATCAGGGTGCTGACCGTTTCGCGACGGGCGGCGTCCAGCGCGTGGCGCAGTTCGTCCAGGGTGGTGACGCGCCAGGTTTTGCAGCCGTAGCCGGCGGCGATGGTGGCGAAGTCCACCGGCACCAGGCCGCCCTGCAGCTGGCCGGTTTCCGGCTGGCGGTAGCGGAACTCGGTGCCGAAGCTGTCCATCCCGTGCTCCATCTGCAGGTTGTTGATGCAGCCGTTGGCCATGTTGTCGAACAGCACGACGTTGATCTTCGCCCGCTCCTGCAGGGAGGTGACCAGCTCAGAGTGCAGCATCATGAACGAGCCATCGCCGACCAGGGAGTAGACTTCGCTCTGCGGCTGCGCCAGCTTCACGCCCAGCGCCGCGTTGACTTCGTATCCCATGCAGGAGTAGCCGTACTCCACGTGGTAGGTGTTTTCCGCGCGGTTGCGCCAGACGCGCTGCAGATCGCCTGGCAGGCTGCCCGCCGCCGCGACGATCACCGCCTCGGCCGGCAGCGTTTCATTCAGTACCCCAAGAACGCTGCTCTGGGTCAGGGTGGAGTCGGTGATCTGGCGGAACTCGCGATACACCGATTCACGATCGAGATGATCGTCGATCTCCGGCACAAAGGATTTCTCCTGCCACACCGCCTGGTAGACGCGCTGGGTCTCTTTTAACTGACGGCTCTGCACGCTCTCGATCTGCGCGCCCCAGCCGGCCTGCCAGCCGCTGTCCGCCAGCGCCGCGTCGAGAGCGGTCATCGCTTCCCGGGCGTCCGCCAGCATGGCAATGCCGTCCAGCTTCCAGGCGTCGAAGTTGCTGACGTTAATATTCAGGAAACGGACCTCCGGGTGCTGGAAAATCCATTTCGAGGCGGTGGTAAAATCGCTGAAGCGGGTGCCGACGCCGATCACCAGGTCGGCCTCTTTCGCCAGCAGGTTCGCCGCCAGACAGCCCGTCTCGCCGACGCCGCCGACGTTCAGGGGGTGAGACGAGACCACCGTCCCCTTCCCGGCCTGGGTTTCGGCGAAGGGCACCCCGTAGCGCTCGGCGAAACGGGACAGCGCTTCGCCCGCGCCGGAGTATTTCACCCCGCCGCCGCAGACGATCAGCGGTTTACGGCTGCCTTTGATGGCCGCCACGGCGTCCGCCAGCTGCGCGGCGCTGGCCGGGCGGCGGTCGAGACGGTGCACGCGGCGCGCAAAGAAGGATTCCGGGTAATCCCAGGCTTCGCCCTGCACGTCCTGCGGCAGGCACAGCGTTACCGCGCCGGTTTCCGCCGGGTCGGTCAGGACGCGCATGGCGTTGATGCAGGCGCTCATCAGCTGTTCCGGGCGGGTAATGCGGTCCCAGTATTTGCTGACTGCGCGGAAAGCGTCATTGGTGCTGATGCTGAGATCGTAGCTCTGTTCAATCTGCTGGAGCACCGGATCCGGCTGGCGGGTGGCGAAGACATCGCCCGGCAGCAGCAGCAGTGGGATGCGGTTGGCGCTGGCGGTGCCGGCGGCGGTGATCATGTTGGCCGCTCCCGGACCGATGGAGGAGGTGCAGGCGATAATCTGCCGGCGCAGGGCCTGGCGGGCAAAACCGGTGGCCGCGTGGGCCATCCCCTGCTCGTTGCGCCCCTGATAGACGCGCATATCGCCGCTGTCCTGCTCCAGCGCCTGCCCCAGCCCCAGGACGTTGCCATGGCCGAAAATCGCGAAAATGCCTTTCACGAACTTCAGCTCTACGCCATCCACTTCCAGGTACTGGTTATCGAGGAACTTCACCAGCGCCTGCGCCGTTGTCAGTCTCAGTTTGCCCATGATGCACAATCCTTATTGTTCAGTATTTGTGTGTGGCGTCGCGCCGATGCCGCCGGGGCCGTCGTTCACGTCACTGGAATACCTGTGGATTATAGGCAAACATTTTTTTCATTAAATACAAATACAGAAGAAATATTTCATTTTGCGAGAAGGATCAAACTCTCTACCCATTTCATACGTTTCACTTACATTCCAGACACGTTTTCGGGCCCTTTTTTGCCGCACCAGACGGCAACATCCCCTTAAAAATCATAGGTAAATGGATGACATTTGGCGTTTCATTTTCCCCCGGGTCGACAGAGGGGGCGATCCGCGCTCGCGCGAGGCTCAGTGCGGCAGAGTGGTAGATCCCTCACACTTTTGGTTTTTTAATTTCGAACGAGTTTGCAAATGAAATATTTATTTCTCAAACTAAGGGTAACCAATAACCCTCAGGCTGTTCACGGAGTCGACGTCGGGATCCCGACCCTTCCAGGCAGCAGACACCAAAAAGGAAATCCTAGCTATGAATGCAGCAGTAAAGCGGCTCGACGTCATCTGTATAGGTCGGGTGGCCGTCGACCTCTATGCCCAGCAGATTGGTTCGCGGCTAGAAGACGTTGCCAGTTTCGCGAAATATCTCGGCGGCTCCTCCGGCAACGTGGCCTTTGGCACCGCGATTCAGGGGCTGAAATCGGCCATGCTGGCGCGCGTTGGCGATGAACACAACGGCCGTTTCCTGCGCGAAACGCTCAACCGCGCCGGGGTGGATACCGAGTATCTGATTACCGACAAATCTCGCCTGACCGCGCTGGTGATGCTGGGGATTAAGGATCAGGAGACCTTCCCCCTGATTTTCTACCGCGATAACTGCGCCGATATGGCCTTAACGCCTGACGACATTAGCGAGGAGTATATTGCCTCCTCCCGGGCGCTGGCGGTGACTGGCACCCACCTGTCGCACGCCAACACCCGCGCCGCGGTGCTGAAGGCGCTGGAGTACGCCCGCCGTCACGGCCTGCGCACCGCGCTGGATATCGATTACCGTCCGGTGCTGTGGGGGCTCACCTCGCTCGGCGATGGCGAAACCCGTTTCATTGAGTCCGGACCGGTCACCAGCCAGCTGCAGGAAGTGCTGCATCTGTTCGATTTGGTGGTGGGAACCGAAGAAGAGTTTCATATTGCCGGGGGCAGCACCGATACCCTGACCGCGCTGAAAAATGTGCGCAATGCCACCAAAGCCACTCTCGTCTGCAAGCGCGGGCCGATGGGCTGCGTGGTGCTGGAAGGCGACATCCCGGACAGCTGGGACCAGGTGCCGCTACAGCAGGGCGTGCGCGTGGAGGTTCTCAACGTGCTGGGCGCCGGGGATGCCTTTATGTCGGGTCTGCTGCGCGGCTGGCTCAACGACGAAGGCTGGGAGCAGGCTTGCCGTTACGCCAACGCCTGCGGGGCGCTGGTGGTCTCCCGCCACGGCTGCGCGCCGGCGATGCCGACCAAAGTCGAACTCGATGACTACCTGCAGCGCGCCGAATCGGTGCCGCGCCCGGACGTCGACGAGCGCCTCAACCACCTGCACCGGGTCACCAGCCGCCGTCAGCAGTGGCCGGAGCTGTGCATTTTCGCCTTTGACCATCGTAAACAGCTGGCCGATCTGGCGCGGGAGACCGGGCGCGACGAAGCCTGCATTCCGCAGCTCAAGCTGCTGTTGTTGGCCGCGGCCGAAGCGGCGGCGCAGGAGGCAGGTCTCGATCAGCGCAGCGGCATTCTGGCCGACGGTACCTACGGCCAGCGTGCGCTCAACGCCATTACCGGCAAGGGCTGGTGGATCGGGCGCCCTATCGAACTGCCCAGCTCGCGACCGCTGCGTCTGGAGCATGGCAACATCGGCTCGCAGCTGATCGACTGGCCGCTGGAGCATGTCGTCAAATGCCTGGTCTTCTATCACCCGGACGACCCGGCGGCGCTGCGTGCAGAGCAGGATGCCCTGCTGCTCGAGGTCTGGCAGGCCTGTAACAAGTCAGGCCATGAACTGCTGCTGGAGGTGATCCTGCCGGAAAATGGCCCGGACAAAGACGAGCGCCATTACCACACTATGCTGGAACACTTCTATCAGCTGGGGATCAAGCCGGACTGGTGGAAGCTGCCGCCGCTCTCCAGCGCCAGCTGGCAGCAGATCACCGCGCTTATCGAGCGTGAAGATCCGTGGAGCCGCGGGATCCTGATCCTCGGGCTTGACGCGCCTTCCGACAAACTGCGCGCCGGTTTCGCCGAGGCGGCCGCACACCCGATGATCAAAGGTTTCGCCGTCGGGCGCACCATCTTTGGCCAGCCGTCGCGGCGCTGGATGCAGGGTGAGCTCAGCGATGAGGCCCTGATAGAGGAAGTGAAACGCAACTACCTGACGCTTATTGGCTAATGGCGCGAAGCCCGCCGCTGATCCCCCGACGCCCGTCTCCGTCACCTTGCGGAGCGGGCGTTTTTCTGTTTCTTCGTGAAATGAATCGCGTATTTCGTCGCAATAAATGAAAAATTCGCTTCATTTGGTACACTGGAAGCCATATTCCTTCCATTTTCTCAGAGCGCACTTTATGGCCAATAACCCAACACAGCTGACCATCCTGCAGGATGAAATCAGGCGTCGCTACGATACGTTAAGCAAACGCCTGAAACAGGTCGCCCGCTATATCCTTGATAACAGCAATAGCGTGGCTTTCGATACCGTGGCCTCCATTGCGCAACAGGCGGATGTTCCCCCTTCCACGTTGATTCGTTTTGCCAACGCCTTCGGCTTCAGCGGCTTTAACGAAATGAAACAGATGTTCAAGCAACATTTGATGGAAGAGACCGCCAACTATACCGAGCGCGCCCGTCTTTTCCGCCAGACCACCAGCGATGAGTCCAGCCCGCCGGAAACGCCGACGGAAATCCTCAATATGTTCACGATGGTGAACAACCAGGCGCTGCAGCAGCTGGCGATGCAGACCTCCAGCGATGATCTGGAGCGCGCGGTGGCCCTGCTGGGCGAGGCGGAAAATATTTACGTCATTGGTCTGCGCCGGTCGTTTAGCGTCGCCTCCTATCTGACCTATGCGCTGCGTCACCTCGATCGCAAAGCCTTTCTGATCGACGGCCTCGGCGGCATGTTCACCGAGCAGCTGAGTCTGGTCGGCCCGAAAGACGTGGTGGTGGCGGTGAGCTTCTCGCCGTACGCCCGGGAAGTGGTCGAGCTGGTGGAGCTGGGCGCGCAGCGCAAAGCGCGGCAGATCGCCATTACCGACAGCCAGGTCAGCCCGCTGGCGGCCTTCAGCGATGTCTGCTTTGTGGTGCGTGAAGCGCAGGTGGATGGCTTCCGCTCGCAGGTTGCTTCCCTGTGTCTGGCCCAGACGCTGGCGGTCTCGCTGGCGCTGAACAGCAGCCAGGAGTCCGAGGCCAAGCAGAAGGCGTGAGATAGGCTGCCTGGCGTTTGTTACTCGGCGGCGCAGTATAGGCTTACGGGAGGATGCCGTAGGCCGGATAAGCGTAGCGCCATCCGGCACAAGACGGGTACAGTGCCGGAGGTTCCTCCCCGGCGGCGCTGCGCTTGCCGGGCCTGGGGTATATGCGCCTGCGGGGTGCCGGAGATAATGTTATTGGTATGCAACTCTATTAATCCGGGTAAAGCGTTTGTCGCATGTGATTTCAGCGCACATTGCGCTCCCGGTTAATCGTCTGCGTTCTGTCTCTTATGGCGCAGGGAGCGCACAGGGGGCGGCCAGTCGCCGCCGCCCC
>NZ_MJDM01000001.1:0-367334 GCF_008452795.1 Klebsiella sp. AqSCr | reverse complement strand
TTTCATCAGACAATCTGTGTGAGCACTACAAAGGCAGGTTCTTTAAGGTAAGGAGGTGATCCAACCGCAGGTTCCCCTACGGTTACCTTGTTACGACTTCACCCCAGTCATGAATCACAAAGTGGTAAGCGCCCTCCCGAAGGTTAAGCTACCTACTTCTTTTGCAACCCACTCCCATGGTGTGACGGGCGGTGTGTACAAGGCCCGGGAACGTATTCACCGTAGCATTCTGATCTACGATTACTAGCGATTCCGACTTCATGGAGTCGAGTTGCAGACTCCAATCCGGACTACGACATACTTTATGAGGTCCGCTTGCTCTCGCGAGGTCGCTTCTCTTTGTATATGCCATTGTAGCACGTGTGTAGCCCTGGTCGTAAGGGCCATGATGACTTGACGTCATCCCCACCTTCCTCCAGTTTATCACTGGCAGTCTCCTTTGAGTTCCCGGCCTAACCGCTGGCAACAAAGGATAAGGGTTGCGCTCGTTGCGGGACTTAACCCAACATTTCACAACACGAGCTGACGACAGCCATGCAGCACCTGTCTCACAGTTCCCGAAGGCACCAATCCATCTCTGGAAAGTTCTGTGGATGTCAAGACCAGGTAAGGTTCTTCGCGTTGCATCGAATTAAACCACATGCTCCACCGCTTGTGCGGGCCCCCGTCAATTCATTTGAGTTTTAACCTTGCGGCCGTACTCCCCAGGCGGTCGATTTAACGCGTTAGCTCCGGAAGCCACGCCTCAAGGGCACAACCTCCAAATCGACATCGTTTACGGCGTGGACTACCAGGGTATCTAATCCTGTTTGCTCCCCACGCTTTCGCACCTGAGCGTCAGTCTTTGTCCAGGGGGCCGCCTTCGCCACCGGTATTCCTCCAGATCTCTACGCATTTCACCGCTACACCTGGAATTCTACCCCCCTCTACAAGACTCTAGCCTGCCAGTTTCGAATGCAGTTCCCAGGTTGAGCCCGGGGATTTCACATCCGACTTGACAGACCGCCTGCGTGCGCTTTACGCCCAGTAATTCCGATTAACGCTTGCACCCTCCGTATTACCGCGGCTGCTGGCACGGAGTTAGCCGGTGCTTCTTCTGCGGGTAACGTCAATCGCCAAGGTTATTAACCTTAACGCCTTCCTCCCCGCTGAAAGTGCTTTACAACCCGAAGGCCTTCTTCACACACGCGGCATGGCTGCATCAGGCTTGCGCCCATTGTGCAATATTCCCCACTGCTGCCTCCCGTAGGAGTCTGGACCGTGTCTCAGTTCCAGTGTGGCTGGTCATCCTCTCAGACCAGCTAGGGATCGTCGCCTAGGTGAGCCATTACCCCACCTACTAGCTAATCCCATCTGGGCACATCTGATGGCATGAGGCCCGAAGGTCCCCCACTTTGGTCTTGCGACGTTATGCGGTATTAGCTACCGTTTCCAGTAGTTATCCCCCTCCATCAGGCAGTTTCCCAGACATTACTCACCCGTCCGCCGCTCGTCACCCGAGAGCAAGCTCTCTGTGCTACCGCTCGACTTGCATGTGTTAGGCCTGCCGCCAGCGTTCAATCTGAGCCATGATCAAACTCTTCAATTTAAGTTTGATGCTCAAAGAATTAAACTTCGTAATGAATTACGTGTTCACTCTTGAGACTTGGTATTCATTTTTCGTCCGAGGACGTTAAGAATCCATGTCACTTTGAGTGCCCACACAGATTGTCTGATAAATTGTTAAAGAGCAGTTGCGACGCGCTTTAGCGCTCTGTCGCGAGGTGGCGTATATTACGCCTTCCTCTTTCAGAGTCAACCCGTTTTTCAGGATTTTTCTCTGCAACCGAACTGGCTGTTTGTGTGAAGTGATTCACATCCGCCGTGTCGATGGAGGCGCATTATAGGGAGCTCTCCGGGAATGACAAGCGGAAAAATACAATTTTATTTCAACCGCTCATCTTTTAAACGCAACGCTTATTTTTGCTGCTTTTTAATCGCCGCCGGCAGCTCTGCCAGGCTATTTAGCACCCAATCCGCCGCTTTTTCCGCTTCTTCAGTCAGGGGTTTACCGGTGCGCACCAGTACTTTAGTCCCGACATCCGCAGCCGCTGCCGCCTGCATATCTTCCAGTTTGTCCCCTACCATATAAGAAGCAGCCATATCGATATGCAGATAGTCGCGGGCGGAAATCAGCATCCCCGGATGCGGTTTACGACAATCACAGGTCTGACGGTACTCCTCAACCGCACCCTGCGGGTGATGCGGGCAATAGTAGATACCGTCGAGGTCGACACCGCGGTCTGCCAGAGACCAGTCCATCCATTCGGTCAGCGTTTCAAACTGGGCTTCGGTAAATTTACCGCGGGCAATACCGGACTGGTTAGTGACCAGCACCAGCGCGTAGCCCATCTCTTTTAGTTCGCGCATCGCGTCAATGACGCCATCGATAAATTCAAAATTGTCGATTTCGTGGACGTAGCCATGATCGACATTAATAGTGCCGTCACGGTCGAGAAAAATTGCGGGTACTGACTTTGCCACCGGTTTGCTCCTGAAAAAGACTAGTGCCGCTAGTATCGCATGTTTCCGCATGCAAGAAAGTGCTCATTATAAAGAGTCAGATTGATTTAGACGTCTGGATGCCTTAACATCCATTTCATTGCCAGGCATCGCCTGGATACGGCAGAAGAAAATGCCACGGCAAACGGCTAAACGATAATAAATAACTGATGATTAAACTTTCCAATATCACCAAAGTATTCCAGCAGGGGAATCGCAGCATTCAGGCGCTGAATAACGTCAGCCTGCATGTCCCTGCCGGACAGATTTACGGCGTCATCGGTGCCTCCGGCGCCGGTAAAAGTACGCTGATTCGCTGCGTGAACCTGCTGGAGCGCCCGACCGAGGGCAGCGTACAGGTTGACGGTCAGGAACTGACTGCCCTGTCGGAGAAAGAGCTAACCCGCGCTCGCCGTCAAATTGGCATGATTTTCCAGCATTTTAACCTGTTGGCCTCGCGGACCGTTTTCGGCAACGTGGCATTACCCCTGGAGCTGGATAACACGCCGCAGGCTGAAATCAAACGCCGTGTCACGGAGCTGCTGGATCTTGTCGGTCTGGGTGATAAGCACGACAGCTACCCGGCCAACCTCTCCGGCGGCCAGAAACAGCGCGTGGCGATTGCCCGCGCGCTGGCCAGCAATCCTAAAGTATTGCTGTGCGATGAAGCCACCAGCGCCCTGGATCCGGCCACTACCCGTTCCATTCTCGAACTGCTGAAAGACATTAACCGTCGTCTGGGGCTGACCATTCTGTTGATCACCCATGAAATGGACGTGGTTAAACGTATCTGCGACTGCGTGGCGGTCATTAGTAATGGTCAACTGATCGAGCAGGACACCGTGAGCGAAGTCTTCTCCCATCCGAAGACGCCGCTGGCTCAGCAGTTTATTCAGTCCACTCTGCACCTCGATATTCCGGATGACTATCAGGCGCGCCTGAAACCTACCGCCACAGCGGATAGCGTACCGATGCTGCGCATGGAATTTACCGGCCACTCCGTCGATGCGCCGCTGCTCTCTGAAACCGCGCGTCGCTTCAACGTGAATAACAACATTATCAGCGCGCAGATGGATTATGCCGGCGGGGTGAAGTTCGGCATCATGCTCACCGAAATGCACGGTACACAGGAAGACACTCAGGCGGCCATCGCCTGGCTGCAGGAACATCATGTAAAAGTAGAGGTATTGGGTTATGTCTGAGGCAATGATGTGGCTGCTGTTGCGCGGCGTATGGGAAACGCTGGCAATGACTTTTGTCTCTGGCTTCTTCGGTTTTGTCCTCGGCCTGCCGGTGGGCGTGCTGCTGTACGTTACCCGTCCGGGGCAAATCGTCGCCAATGCCAAACTGTACCGCACGCTCTCGGCGCTGGTGAATATTTTCCGCTCCATCCCGTTCATTATCCTGCTGGTCTGGATGATTCCGTTCACCCGCGTGATTGTCGGTACCTCTATCGGCCTGCAGGCAGCGATTGTGCCATTAACAGTTGGCGCCGCGCCGTTTATCGCCCGCATGGTGGAGAACGCCCTGCTGGAGATCCCCACCGGCCTTATTGAAGCCTCCCGCGCGATGGGTGCCACGCCGCTGCAGATCGTGCGCAAAGTCCTGCTACCTGAAGCACTGCCGGGTCTGGTCAACGCCGCCACCATCACGCTCATCACGCTGGTGGGTTATTCCGCAATGGGCGGCGCGGTGGGCGCCGGTGGCCTGGGTCAGATTGGTTATCAGTATGGCTATATTGGATATAACGCCACCGTGATGAATACCGTACTGGTATTGCTGGTTGTTCTGGTTTATTTAATTCAATTCTCTGGCGATCGCATCGTCCGGGCTGTGACTCACAAATAACGTTATTGGCAGACAACACTCATTCTTACAGGAAGGAAATAACATGGCCTTTAATTTCAAAACTTTTGCGGCAGTCGGCGCGTTAATCGGTTCTCTGGCGCTGGTGGGTTGCGGTCAGGATGAAAAAGATCCGAATCATATTAAAGTCGGCGTTATCGTCGGGGCGGAACAGCAGGTCGCTGAAGTTGCGCAGAAAGTGGCAAAAGAGAAGTATGGCCTCGATGTTGAGCTGGTGACCTTCAACGATTACGTTCTGCCGAACGAAGCGCTGAGCAAAGGCGATATCGACGTGAACGCCTTCCAGCATAAACCGTATCTCGATCAGCAGATTAAAGACCGCGGCTATAAGCTGGTGGCTGTCGGTAACACCTTCGTCTACCCGATCGCGGGTTATTCGAAGAAAATCAAATCGCTGGACGAACTGCAGCCGGGCTCGCAGATCGCCGTCCCTAACGATCCGACCAACCTCGGTCGTTCTCTGCTGCTGCTGCAGCAGGTGGGCCTGATCAAACTGAAGGATGGCGTAGGCCTGCTGCCGACCTCGCTGGACATCGTCGAGAACCCGAAAAACCTGAAGATTGTTGAACTGGAGGCGCCGCAGCTGCCGCGTTCCCTGGACGATGCGCAGATTGCGCTGGCCGTTATCAACACCACTTACGCCAGCCAGATTGGCCTGACCCCGGCGAAAGACGGCATCTTTGTTGAAGGTAAAGAGTCTCCTTACGTGAACCTGATTGTGGCGCGTGAAGACAATAAAGATGCTGAGAATGTGAAAAAATTCGTTCAGGCTTACCAGAGCGATGAAGTTTACGAAGCAGCAAACAAGATCTTTAACGGCGGTGCCGTGAAAGGCTGGTAATCTTTTCTCACCGTAATATCATTCAGGACGGGCTTCACGCCCGTCTTGTCATTTATGCAAGCACCTGATTCAATAACGCCCTGTTTTTTATTCATTGAGGAAATACTATGCGTGCTTTACCGATCTGTTTGTTAGCACTCATGTTAAGCGGTTGTTCCATGCTAAGCAGATCTCCCGTTGAGCCTGCTCAAAGCACTGCAACCCCGCCGGTTAAATCTGAGCCGAGCAAACCGCGCGCCACCCGCCCGGCCCCAGTACGTATTTACACCGATGCGTCAGAGCTGGTTGGTAAACCGTTCCGCGATCTGGGTGAAGTATCTGGCGAGTCCTGCCAGGCTTCGAATCAGGATTCTCCGCCGAATATCCCCACCGCGCGCAAGCGTCTGCAAATTAATGCCGCGCGTATGAAAGCTAATGCCGTCCTGCTTCACCGCTGCGAAGTGACCAGCGGTACGCCAGGCTGCTACCGTCAGGCCGTTTGCCTGGGTTCAGCGCTTAACGTCTCGGCGCAATGAGCGCATTTCAGTTCGCGCAAATAGGCGTCATCCGTTCGCCGTATAAAGAGAAGTTTGCCGTTCCTCGCCAGCCAGGCCTGGTGAAACACGGCGGCGGAGAACTCCATCTGGTCGCGCCCTATAACCAGGCCGACGCCGTGCGTGGCCTGGAGAGCTTCAGCCATCTGTGGATCCTGTTTGTGTTTCATCAGACAATGGAAGGCGGTTGGCGTCCGACGGTGCGACCTCCCCGACTGGGCGGCAATGCGCGGATGGGCGTCTTCGCCACCCGTTCAACGTTTCGCCCTAATCCCATCGGCATGTCGCTCGTTGAGCTCAAGGGCATTCGCTGTCAGAAAGATCAGGTAATACTGGAACTCGGCAGCCTCGATCTCGTCGACGGGACGCCGGTGGTTGATATCAAACCGTATCTTCCTTTCGCCGAAGCCCTGCCGGACGCCAGCGCCAGCTATGCACAGCAGGCGCCGCTGGCGGGTATGAACGTCAGCTTTACGCCGGAAATAGACGCACAGTTACTCACGCTGGAAAAACGTTACCCACATATCAAAGCGTTTATCCGCGAGGTGCTGGCGCAGGATCCGCGTCCGGCCTACCGAAAAGAGGAACAAGCGGGAAAAACGTATGCCGTCTGGCTGCTGGATTTCAACGTCCGCTGGCGGGTGATTGCCTCCGGTTTTGAAGTCTTTGCCCTCGAAGCGCGCTAATTTTATTTTCCTCTCTTTTGGCATCTTTGCCACACTGGTAAACTAAACCACTTTTTTGTTTCAGGCTGGGCAACCAGCCTGTTCCGCTCGTTTAACTGGAACCGTTACAACATGCGTACTAGCCAATATCTGCTCTCCACTCTGAAGGAGACACCTGCCGACGCCGAGGTAATCAGCCATCAGCTGATGCTGCGCGCCGGGATGATCCGCAAGCTGGCCTCCGGGTTATACACCTGGCTGCCGACCGGCGTGCGCGTCCTGAAAAAAGTCGAAAACATCGTGCGTGAAGAAATGAACAACGCCGGTGCGATCGAGGTGTTAATGCCGGTCGTTCAGCCATCTGAACTGTGGCAGGAGAGCGGGCGCTGGGAGCAGTACGGCCCGGAACTGTTGCGCATTGCCGATCGCGGCGATCGTCCGTTCGTCCTCGGCCCAACCCACGAAGAGGTCATTACCGATCTGATCCGCAACGAGCTGAACTCCTATAAACAGCTGCCGCTGAACTTCTATCAGATCCAGACCAAATTCCGCGACGAAGTACGCCCGCGTTTCGGGGTGATGCGCTCCCGTGAATTCCTGATGAAAGATGCCTACTCTTTCCATACTTCGCAGGAATCGCTGCAGGAAACCTACGACGCGATGTATGCCGCTTACAGCAAAATCTTCAGCCGTATGGGGCTGGATTTCCGCGCGGTACAGGCTGACACCGGTTCTATCGGCGGCAGCGCCTCTCATGAATTCCAGGTGCTGGCGCAGAGCGGCGAAGACGATGTGATCTTCTCCGACAGCTCCGACTACGCGGCAAACATCGAGTTTGCGGAGGCCGTTGCGCCGAAAGAGCCGCGCGCAGCCGCCACCCAGGAGATGACCCTGGTCGATACGCCGAACGCCAAAACCATCGCCGAGCTGGTGGAGCAGTTCAACCTGCCGATCGAAAAAACCGTGAAAACTCTGCTGGTGAAAGCGGTTGAAGATAGCGCTTCCCCGCTGGTTGCCCTGCTGGTGCGCGGCGATCACGAGCTGAACGAAGTGAAAGCGGAAAAACTGCCGCAGGTCGCCAGCCCGCTGACCTTCGCCACCGAAGAAGAGATCCGCGCCCTGGTGAACGCCGGTCCTGGCTCCCTGGGCCCGGTGAACATGCCGGTTCCGGTGATTATCGACCGTACTGTAGCGGTGATGAGCGATTTCGCCGCTGGCGCCAACATCGATGGCAAACACTACTTCGGCATCAACTGGGACCGCGATGTCGCGACGCCAGAAGTGGCCGACATCCGTAATGTCGTCGCCGGCGACCCGAGCCCGGACGGTAAAGGTACCCTGCTTATTAAGCGCGGTATCGAAGTGGGTCATATCTTC
Organism: Klebsiella sp. AqSCr; assembly: GCF_008452795.1. Lineage (NCBI taxonomy): Bacteria > Pseudomonadati > Pseudomonadota > Gammaproteobacteria > Enterobacterales > Enterobacteriaceae > Klebsiella > Klebsiella sp. AqSCr. The sequence continues at coordinate 359,511 of NZ_MJDM01000001.1, read as the reverse complement.
CAGCTGGGGACGAAGTACTCCGAGGCGATGAAAGCCGCGGTCCAGGGCGAAGATGGCCGTAACCAGATCCTGACCATGGGCTGCTATGGTATCGGGGTGACTCGCGTGGTAGCGGCGGCGATTGAGCAGAACTTTGACGATCGCGGTATCGTCTGGCCGGATGCGATTGCGCCGTTCCAGGTGGCGATCCTGCCGATGAACATGCACAAGTCTTACCGTGTGCAGGAGCTGGCGGAGAAACTGTACGCCGAGCTGAGCGCCCAGGGTATTGAAGTGCTGATGGACGATCGTAAAGAGCGTCCGGGCGTGATGTTCGCCGATATGGAGCTGATCGGTATCCCGCACACCATCGTGCTGGGAGATCGTAACCTCGACAACGATGATATCGAATACAAGTATCGTCGCAACGGTGAGAAGCAGCTGATTAAGACCGGAGATATTGTGGAATATCTGGTTAAAGCGATAAAAGGCTAACACCCACCTCAGGGCCCTGAACGGATGTCAGGGCTTTTTTTTTACAAGGACAGTACCAATGACTGCACATCTCCTCCGCAGCGGACTGCTTACTTTTGCCCTGCTCCTGCTTACCGCCTGTACCCTGGACGTCGGCCGCAGCTCGCCTTCCACATCTGCTGCCGATGACCATTCATCATCCTGGGCTGTTACCCTCCAGCGTCAAAGCTCGATTGCCGGCAGCGGACTGCGCGAAATCGCCGAAAGCGACCTGCGCTCCGGCGACCTGCTGTTCTCCTCCAGCCTGGGCGTCACATCGCTTGGGATCCGCGCCTTCAGCGCCTCTTCCGTAAGCCACGTCGCGCTGTATGTTGGCGAAGGTCAGGTTGCGGAAGCCACCGGTGCCGGCGTACAAGTGATTACCCTTCAGCAGGCGCTGGCGCACAGCGATAAACTCTTTGCTCTCAGGGTGCCTGACCTGACGCCGGACCAGGCGACGGCGATGAAAAGTTTTGCCTGGCAGGTCAAAGACAGCGGGTATAACTATCGCGGCATTATTCAGTTTATCCCTTATATGGTCACCAAACCGCTCTGCTCGCTCAACCCCTTCTCACGAGACTTTCGCCAGCAGTGCGTGAGCGGCCTGGCTAAAGCGCAGCTGGGCGATGCGGCAAGCGGCGACAAGAAAGCGTGGTTTTGCTCGGAGTTTGTCAGCGAGGCCTTTGTCCGAGCCGGGCATCCGCTGACGCTCGCGCAGGCGGCGTGGATCAGTCCTTCCGATCTGCTGCACATGCGGGAAGGAGACGTCGCCACGTTTAAACCCGAAACGCAGCTCCAGTATGTCGGGCATTTGAAACTGGGAGTTTATCTTCAGGCCGGTAAGCTGGTGGGGCTGAACAAACCGAAGGACGGTGCGGAGTAAAGAAACGATTGACGCTTTTCCGCTAGCCAGATCCACGCTCACTCTTGATGTGACAGGGCTAATAACAGGAGGAAGTAGGTGGTACTGCGCGGGATCATCCCCTGCCCGTTACCCGGACAGGGGCCTGACAATCAATGGCTGCAGTCTTTACCGGGAATAAATTTGCCGGCTTGATCCGTCATCAGCGTTTTCATCATCTCGCCGGTATCCGGGTTCGCTTCGAGAGTAAAGTGCCCTTCTACCACCAGCAGTACCGGGCGAGTATCGGTCCCGCGCGCGGCGGCATAATCCCGTTCAAGCTGGGCATTGTTCGCCACCGCGACGCGTTTACCGGTCGCACAATCGGTAAAGGTTGCCGCATCGGCCATATAGAAATACATGCCGCGCATCGCCATCGGCGTCGTCGGCAGGCTGGCCTTCACTGGCTCCAGGGTATAGTTGAGAGGAGACTGAATGGGGCTTCCGTTGCGGTCGAGCATCTCCAGCTTGTCGCCTTTCGCGCGAAAGTAAGATTTCTCGCCCTTGCTGTTGGTCAGCACCAGCTTATCCGCGGTACGTGCCCAGGTGCCGTACGAGGCAAAGGATGACGGCTCACGACGGGCGCCCTGGTAGTGCTCATTCATCACCCAGGTCCCGTCTTTTTCCAGGAACAGCGAGGTGTCGATACCTTCGCAATCCGCGCAAGGCAGCACGCCTCGCCAGCTTTGCTGCATCGGCTTGAGCTCTTCCATCGCCGCTGGCTGGACCGTGTCAGTCTCGGCGCGATGGTTACAACCAAACAGCGCGAACAGCGAACAGGCCGCTATCACGGAGAATACGATTTTCTTCACTTTGCTTTCCTTATCATCCATTTCACCCGTTCGCCGACGCCTTCACTGGCGAACTTTCCCACGCAGCGCCTTGACTGAGGACTTCTGTGCCTTGGAAGCAAGGCGTCGCTCTTTCGATGCCCGAGTCGGTCGCGTCTCCCGGCGACTTTTTTGCACTGCGGTTAATTCTTTAATAAGGGCCACCAGCCGGGCGATCGCCGCTTCACGGTTCATCTCCTGGCTGCGGTATTCCTGAGCCTTAATGATAACCACACCGTCAGCAGAAATTAAGTGGTGGCTGGCGGCGAGCAGGCGCTCTTTGTAAAACTCCGGCAGGCTTGAAGCTTTAATATCAAAGCGCAGATGGATCGCCGTCGACGCTTTGTTTACATGCTGCCCCCCTGCTCCCTGGGCGCGAATGCCTGACAAGACGATCTCGTCGTCGGCAAGGGCTACGCTGCGGCTAATAGTAATCATGCCGACGCTTGCCAGGCGGTAAGCTGAATTTCCAGATTATTCCGAGCGTCGGATAACCAGATACTGCCCTCCTGCAGAGTGGCCTGCAGCGTCATGGTACGGTCGGCAAAGGCGCTAAGCAGTGCCAGTTGCGCATCATCAAGATACCAGATGGTCAGCTTCGGGTACGCCGCAAGCTTGCTCTGATTCTGCTGCCACCAGATTTCAGCTGCCCGGCTATTATAGGCAAACAGCGCCACCGCCTGCGCCCGTGAGCAGGCTTTCTTAATCCGCCGCTCATCCGGCAGACCCAGTTCGATCCACAGATCGACCCCGAGATGATCGTTAAGCAGCCACAGCTCCGGCTCGTCATCCGACGACAGACCGCGGGTAAACTGTAGCCGTTCATCGGCATATTTGATCCATGCCAGCAGGCGCAGCATCATGCGCTCCTGGGTTTCTGACGGATGCTGAGCCAGCGTCAGGTTAGCATCCAGAAACTGGTTGCGATCCAGATCGGCTACATTTACCGCAGCTTTATATATTGTCGCTTTCAGCGCCATGAATAAACTCCTGAAAAGAATGGCGTACATTGTAGCGAAACTGGCGGCAAAAGGCTGTCGTCAATCGCAGCAACCTGTTTCATCCTGCTGAAATTGCTTAAATGACTATGATATAGTTCCCTTGCTAAACAGAGTTTATCTTCGTAGGCTTAAACTTGCATCCCACGGTTGAGTCAGAACGCTGACAGGAGGGCATGTGGACCACTATTGTGAGTTAATACGCAAGCGGTATGCGGAAATAGCCAGCGGAGACTTAGGGTATATCCCGGATGCGCTGGGTTGCGTGTTGAAAGTATTGAATGAGATTGCGGCGGATGAGGCCCTTTCGGAGTCAGTCAGGGAAAAGGCCGCTTATGCGGCAGCAAACTTACTGGTGAGCGATTATGTCAATGAATGATACTTATCAACCCATTAACTGCGATGATTACGACAACCTGGAGCTGGCCTGCCAGCATCACCTGGTGCTGACGCTGGCGCTGAAGGATGGCGAACAGCTGCAGGCAAAGGCCAGCGATCTTATCTCGCGAAAAAATATCGAGTATCTGGTGGTCGAACTCGCCGGCAACGTCCGCGAGCTGCGCCTGGATAAAATCGCCAGCTTCAGTCACCCGGAAATCGGCACCGTGGTGGTGAGCGAATCCTGAATCAAAAACGGGCTTAATCGCCCGTTTTCCTCCACATCAGCCTGACCCCTTCCCCGTCCTTCACTTCACCTTCTGTGGTCACAAACAGATCGTCCGCTGCGGCAATCGGCGTTTCGCCGTAAAACAGCAGCGGCGTGGTGTCTCGTCGCCACGGAGCAACGCCCAGCTCCTGCCAGAGCTTCTTAAGCTTGCGTCCGCCATGGCGCCCGACAATATGCAGGTGGCCGCTGGCGCGAAAGCGGACGGTGACCGGCTCATCCGCCGACGGCGGGCGCAGCCTGCCGCCGGGCTGCAGCGTCAGCTCCCCCAGCCGCAGCGGCTGGCGCCAGTCGGGCCAGCGCTGAACGCTGTCCGTCTGACCGGGAAGATACTTCACCCAGTACAAACGCTGTTGAAAACGGCGGACGGTAAATTCCCCCAGCCGCAGACAGGGGCTGGCATCTTCCCGCGCCAGCGCCACCTCGTGCCAGAGGCGCTCAGGCACCTCGCGGGCGGGCATCGGCGCCTGCTGCCCGGCGAGCCAGCGACGCAGCAGCGCCGCTCGGCGCGGCGGACTCATCGTCGCCAGCGGCGCGATAGCCAGCGAGCCATCTTCGGCCACCAGCGACGCCAGCTCCGCCGCCAACATCTCGTCCAGCAGTTGTTCCTGCTCGGCGCACAGGCTGGCGCTGCGGGCGACGGCCTCGCTAAAGTGCGGCCAACGCTCGCGCAGCACCGGGATCACCCGCAGGCGCAGGAAATTGCGGTCATAGGTATCATCCTGATTACTCTCATCTTCGATCCACGACAGCTGATGGGCGAGCGCCCACTGGCGTAGTGATTCGCGGGTTTCATTGAGGAGAGGACGCAGCAGTCGACTGCCGGCAAAGGCAGAGGATGGCGCCATCGCCGACAGGCCGGTAGGACCGCTGCCGCGTTTTAACGCCAGCAGCAGGGTTTCGCACTGATCGTCCTGGTGCTGGGCGGTCACTAACACCTCGCCGGCATTGAGCGTATCCTGAAAGGCCTGATAGCGCGCCGCACGAGCGTGGGCCTCGACGCCCAGCCCTCCCCGGGCTAACGTCACGTGATGCACCACCAGCGGCACCTGCCACTGCTGGCAAATCTGCCGACAATGCGCCACCCAGTCGTCTGCGTGGGCGCTAAGGCCGTGGTGAACATGCACCGCCCGCAGCGTCAGCGAGGGATCCTGTTCCCGCAGCAGCACCAGCTGATGCAGAAGAACCGTCGAGTCCAGACCGCCGCTGAAGGCCACCAGCAGCTGGCGATGGGGATGAAGCGTATGCGCAATATCAGCCGTCATATCCACGAACATACCGAGAAGTGATGGCCCGGCACGTTACCGGGCCAGGGCCGCGCTGGCAAGATTTACTGCTGATATATTTCCAGCGGCAGGTCGTCCGGATCGCTAAAGAAGGTAAAGCGTTTACCGGTAAAGGGATCGACACGAATCGCTTCGCACTCCACGCCATGCGCGGTGAGATGGGCTACCGCGGCGTCGATATCATCCACGCTAAAGGCCAGATGACGCAGCCCGCAGGCTTCCGGACGACTGGGGCGGGCTGGCGGAAACGGGAACGAGAACAACTCAATCACATACTCGCCGTTGAGCGCCAGATCGCCTTTCCAGGAATCGCGCTCGGCGCGATAAAACTCACTTTGCAGCGTAAACCCCAGAATATCGCAATAGAACGCTTTACTGCGGGCGTAGTCGGTCGCAATGATGGCAATATGGTGAACCCGTTTCAAACCCAGCATGGTTAAACTCCTTCTGTTAAGCCAGCCACGTTACTCGTGCGCGCCGTTAACGCGCAAGCCTTTCGTCATTTTTTAAGACTCGTACCCGATACACACCGTCCTCATCGCGCTTGGCGCCGTGAATATCGGTCTCAAAGCCCGGGTAATGACGGCCGATAGAGCAAAGCATCAGCAGAAAATCGAGCACCGCCCGGCTTTCCTCGGTGATCATCTCTCCCGGCATCAGCAGCGGAACCCCCGGCGGATAAGGGAGGATCATGTTGGCCGAAATCCGCCCCACCAGGTTCTCCAGTTCAATAGTTTCCACCTCCCCCTTGATCTGGCGCTGCCAGGCGTGATGCGGCGTCATTTTCATTTCCGGCAGGACGTCAAAGGCGCTGAGCATCAGCTGCGGCAGCTGATGCTGACGGATCAAGCGGTGGATCCCCTGCGCCAGATCCTGGATCCGCATGTTGCGGTAGAAGTCGGGATCTTCGGCGTACAGATCCGGCAGCATATTTTTCACCCGCAGATTGAGATCGTAGGCGCGTTTAAACTCGGTCAGGCCGCGCAGCAGCCCCATCGCCCGGGTTTTATCGATGCCGATACTGAACAGGAACAGCAGATTGTAGGGGCCTGTTTTCTCTACCACTACGCCCCGCTCGTCGAGAAACTTCGCCACCAGCGCCGCCGGGATCCCCTCTTCATCCATATTCCCCTGCTCGTCCATGCCCGGCGTCAGAATAGTGACCTTCACCGGATCGAGATACATATGATCCGCATCGGCATCTTTGAAACCGTGCCAGTCCTCGCCCGGCGCTACCGGCCAGCACTCGGCTTTATCCACGGCTTCCGGCTGCCAGATATCAAAGAACCAGCCGTCCGACTCCTCGCGCAGTCGCTGCACCTCTTTGCGGAAGTCCAGCGCCCGCTCAATGGAGCGCTGGATCAGACGTTTACCGGAGTTGCCGCGCAGCATCGCCGCCGCGGTCTCAATCGACGCGACGATGGGGTAGCTCGGCGACGTAGAGGTATGCATCATAAAGGCTTCGTTAAAGGTCTCTTCATCATAGTTGCCTTTAATGTGGATCAGCGAGGCCTGCGACAGCGCGGCCAGCATCTTATGCGTCGACTGCGTCTCGAAGATGACTTTCCCGGGGATCCGCTCCCCGCTCATACCGCTTTTCCCCTGATATATCGGATGGAAATGGGTATAGGGCACCCAGGCGGAATCGAAATGGATCGACGGGACATCGAGCGTCTCCTTAAGCCAGGTGGTGTTATAGAGCAGACCATCGTAGGTGGAGTTGGTGATCACCGCATGCACGGGCCACTGCGCCCCGCCCGTGTCGCGCACTTTCTGCTGAATGCTGTCGCGGGTAAATTCGCGCCGGGGGATACCGCCGAGGATCCCCAGCGCGTTGCGGGTCGGCTTCAGCCACAGGGGAACCACATCGCTCATCATCAGCAGGTGGGCCAGCGATTTGTGACAGTTACGGTCAATCAGCAGGGTGCTGCCGGCGGGCGCCGAGTACATGCCGACAATTTTATTGGACGTCGAGGTGCCGTTGGTCACCATATAGCTTTGCTCGGCGCCAAAGGCGCGCGCGATATACTCCTCCGCCTCCAGGTGCGGGCCGGTATGATCCAGCAGGGAGCCCAGCTCGGTGACCGAAATCGAGACATCCGCCTTCAGCGTATTCCCGCCAAAAAAATCATAGAACAGGCAGCCCACCGGGCTTTTCTGATAGGCGCTGCCGCCCATATGGCCCGGCGTACAGAAGGTATATTTTCCCTCCTGGACATAGTTGAACAGCGCGCGGGTAAACGGCGGAGTGATATTCTCCAGGTACTCGCGGGTGTACTGCCCAATGCGGGTGGCGATCTCTTCGGAGAGTCCCAGCGCATATTCGAAGAACCACAGCGTCATGCGCAAATCCTGACTGCTGACATCCATCGTCGAGTGGGCGTTAATAAAGGCGTACAGAGGAAGGTATTCATTGAGCTGATTGATATCGCTGCACAGATCGACGCTGTATTCATCCCAGTCGAAGATCACCCCGCAGATGCGCGGGTTGTGCTCGATAAACTGCAGCAGGTCGGCGCTGTTTTGCGGCCAGATGGTCTGGAAGCCCTGGCGCTGCAGCGCCGCTTCCAGTTCTTTGATCGGCTCGTCTTTGTGGTAGACGCCGTGAGGCCCCATGATGGCGATGATATTCACGCTTTCCTCCTGGTATTCACCTAAGTCAAGCATCATAGCAATCCCCCGGGCGCATCGCACATAAAAAAAGGGCCGGAAAATCCGGCCCTTAGTGTTTAGTCCTGACGAAAAAGTTAAGCGTAACCGTAGCTCATCAGACGCTGATAACGGCGGTTCAGCAGCTCTTCTTCGCTGAGCAGATCGAGGTCTGCCAGGTCTGCCAGCAGCTGCGCCTTCAGGCTTGCCGCCATCGCTTCCGGGTTGCGGTGAGCGCCGCCCAGCGGTTCCGGAACGATAGAATCGATCAGCTTCAGCTCTTTCAGACGCGGGGCGATAATGCCCATCGCTTCCGCAGCCAGCGGCGCTTTATCCGCGCTCTTCCACAGAATGGAGGCGCAGCCTTCCGGCGAAATGACCGAATAGGTGCTGTACTGGAGCATGTTGACCTTGTCGCCCACGCCGATCGCCAGCGCGCCGCCGGAGCCGCCTTCACCGATTACGGTGCAGATAACCGGCACGCTCAGACGCGACATCTCACGCAGGTTGCGGGCGATCGCTTCCGACTGGCCACGCTCTTCCGCGCCGACGCCCGGGTAGGCGCCCGGGGTGTCGATAAAGGTGATGATCGGCATTTTAAACCGCTCAGCCATCTCCATCAGGCGTAGCGCTTTGCGGTAGCCTTCCGGCGCCGGCATCCCAAAGTTGCGGCGAATTTTCTCTTTGGTTTCACGACCTTTCTGGTGGCCGATGATCATCACCGGACGACCGTCAAGACGCGCGATACCGCCGACAATCGCTTTATCGTCAGCGAAGGCGCGGTCACCGGCCAGTTCGTCAAATTCGTCGAACGCCAGGCGGACATAATCCAGGGTGTAAGGACGGCGCGGGTGGCGCGCCAGTTGCGCAACCTGCCATGCACCGAGATCGGCGAAGATTTTGCGCGTCAGCTCTACGCTTTTCTCACGCAGACGATGCACTTCTTCGTCGATGTTAATATCCAGTTTCTCATCCTGACGGCTTACCGCAGTCAGGGAATCGATTTTCGCTTCCAGCTCTGCAATCGGCTGTTCAAAATCTAGGAAATTCAGACTCATAGTATTCCTGTATTAGTCAAACTCCAGTTCCACCTGCTCCGAGCCGATAAGGCCCCGCAGATCGTTAAGTAAACGATCGCTCGGAGAGACGCGCCATGTTGCGCCGAAACGCAACCGCGCGCGTGCATCCGCCCTCTGATAGTAGAGGTGCACTGGAATGGTTCCCGAACGGTGGGGTTCCAGAGACTGACGGAGTCGGTTTAAAAGCTGGTCATCAATTTGCCTGTCCGTCAGCGAGATAGCAAGCCCGCGAGCATATTTTTCCCGGGCTTCGTCAATGTCCATGACTTCACGGGCGGTCATTTTAAGCCCCCCGCTAAAGTCATCAAAGCTGACCTGTCCGCTGACGATAAGTATGCGGTCTTTTTCCAGCAACTGCTGATATTTATCCAGCGCGTCGGTGAATAACATCACTTCCAGCCGCCCGGAACGGTCATCCAGAGTACAGATGCCGATACGATTGCCGCGCTTGGTGACCATTACCCGCGCCGCAATCACCAGCCCCGCCGCCGTGGTGACTTTCCCACGTTCGGTCGGATGCATGTCTTTGAGCCTCACGCCGCCGACGTAGCGCTCAATCTCCTTCAGATACTGGTTAATCGGGTGTCCGGTGAGGTATAGCCCCAGGGTCTCCCTTTCACCATCCAGCACCACCTGCTCAGGCCATGGCTGGCAGCTGGCGTAGGATTGCTCAATTTGCTCGGGCTCTTCCGCCAGCACGCCGAACATATCAGCCTGGCCGATGGCCTCGGCTTTCGCGTGCTGGTCGGCGGCTTTCAACGCATCGCCCAGCGAATTCATCAGCGCCGCGCGATGTGGGCCGAGACGATCGAACGCCCCGGACATAATCAGCTTTTCCAGCACCCGACGGTTGAGCTTTTTAATATCGGTTCGCGCGCAGAGGTCGAACAGCTCGCGGAAATAGCCGCCATTGTTGCGCGCCTCAATAATCGCTTCGATCGGTCCTTCGCCGACGCCCTTGATGGCGCCAATGCCGTAGACGATCTCGCCATCGTCGTTGACGTGGAAATGGTACAGGCCGGAGTTAATATCCGGGGGCAGGATTTTTAGCCCCATTCGCCAGCACTCATCCACCAGGCCAACCACCTTCTCGGTGTTGTCCATATCGGCGGTCATCACCGCCGCCATAAACTCGGCCGGGTAGTGCGCCTTAAGCCACAGCGTCTGGTAGGAGACCAACGCGTAGGCGGCGGAGTGCGATTTGTTAAATCCGTAACCGGCGAATTTCTCCACCAGGTCGAAGATTTTCATCGCCAGTTCGCCGTCAATGCCGTTTTTCTTCGCCCCATCCTCAAAGATAGAACGCTGCTTGGCCATCTCCTCCGGCTTTTTCTTACCCATCGCACGACGCAGCATGTCCGCGCCGCCGAGGGTATATCCGGACAGCACCTGGGCAATCTGCATGACCTGTTCCTGATACAGGATGATGCCGTAGGTTGGCTCCAGCACCGGTTTCAGGCTTTCATGCTGCCACTGCACGTCCGGATAAGAGATCTCCTCGCGGCCATGCTTACGGTCGATAAAGTTATCTACCATCCCCGACTGCAGCGGGCCCGGGCGGAACAGAGCCACCAGCGCGATCATATCTTCGAAGCAGTCCGGCTGCAGGCGTTTAATCAGATCTTTCATGCCGCGCGATTCAAGCTGGAAGACCGCGGTGGTTTCCGAGCGCTGCAGCATGTCGAAGCTTTTCTTGTCATCCAGCGGGATGGCGGCGATATCCAGCGGCCCTTCGCCGTTCTTCTCACGGCGCTTGTTGATCATCTCCAGCGCCCAGTTAATGATAGTGAGCGTACGCAGACCGAGGAAGTCGAATTTCACCAGCCCGGCGTATTCCACGTCGTTCTTATCAAACTGGGTAACCGGATGCAGCCCCTGCTCATCGCAATACAGTGGCGCGAAATCGGTGATTTTGGTTGGAGCGATAACTACCCCACCGGCATGTTTACCGGCGTTTCGCGTCACCCCTTCCAGCTTACGCGCCATGTCGATCAGCGCTTTCACTTCCTCGTCCGCCTCGTAGATCTCCGGCAGCTGCGGCTCGGCCTCAAAGGCTTTCGCCAGCGTCATGCCCGGATCGGGCGGCACCAGCTTGGAGATACGATCGACAAACCCGTACGGGTGACCCAGCACGCGACCGACATCGCGGATGACCGCTTTCGCCGCCATGGTACCGAAGGTGATGATCTGCGATACCGCGTCGCGGCCGTACATATCCGCCACGTGCTCAATAACCTGGTCGCGTTTCTCCATGCAGAAGTCGACGTCGAAGTCGGGCATCGAGACACGCTCCGGGTTAAGGAAACGTTCGAACAGCAGGTCGAATTCCAGCGGGTCAAGATCGGTGATCTTCAGCGCGTAGGCCACCAGCGAACCGGCGCCGGAACCACGTCCCGGGCCAACCGGCACGCCGTTATCCTTCGACCACTGGATAAACTCCATCACAATCAGGAAGTAGCCCGGGAACCCCATCTGGTTGATAACCTGGAGTTCAATATCCAGACGCTGGTCATACTCCGGGCGCTTTTCAGCACGGACGGCAGGATCCGGGAAGAGGAATTCCAGCCGCTCTTCCAGACCCTCTTTCGATTTCATGACCAGGAAATCTTCCGTGGTCATATCGCCGGTCGGGAACTGCGGCAGGAAATATTCGCCAAGTCGCACGGTGACGTTGCAGCGCTTGGCAATTTCAACGCTGTTCGCCAGCGCTTCCGGAATATCGGCGAACAGCTCGCACATCTCTTCCTCGCTGCGCATATATTGCTGCGGCGAGTAGTTGCGCGGCCGTTTCGGGTCGTCGAGCGTAAAGCCGTCGTGGATCGCGACGCGGATTTCATGGGCGTCGAAATCGCTGGTGTCGAGAAAGCGGACATCGTTGGTCGCCACCACCGGCAGGCCGCGCGCTTCCGCCAGCGCCACGGCGGCGTGGAGATAGGCCTCTTCATCCTGTCGACCGGTACGGATCAGCTCCAGAAAATAGCGGTCCGGGAAATGCTCTTCGTAGAAGGCGACGCACTGTTCAACCAGCGGCATATTGCCGCGGATCAGGCTGACGCCGACGTCACCTTTCCGGCCGCCGGAGAGCAGAATCAGCCCTTCCTGGTGTTCCACCAGCCAGTCGCGATCGATCCACGGCCCCAGGGCGCCGTAGCCGCGCTGATAGGCGCGGGAAATCAACAGGGTCAGGTTCTGATAGCCGGTATTGTTGGCCGCTAAAACCGTCAGCTCGGTGAATTCATCGCCAAGCAGATCGCACTGAACATGGAAGTCGGCGCCGACGATCGGCTTAATCCCCGCGCCGTGTCCCGTCCCGTAGAACTTCACCAGTCCGCAGAGGTTGGTGAAATCGGTGATCGCCAGCGCTGGCATGCCAAGCGAGGCCGCCTTCTTCACCAGCGGCCCGGTCTTTGCCAGCCCATCGATCATGGAATAGTCGCTGTGCACCCGCAGGTGTACGAAACGTGGTTCAGCCATCTTTAGATCCCGGTGACTTAGTTGGACGCCAGGCCCAGGGCACGCTTCACCGGGCCAAAACTGCGCCGGTGATGCTCTGTTGCGCCGTGTTCCTGCAGCTTCTGCAGGTGAACAGCGGTGGGATAGCCTTTATGCTGGGCAAATCCGTAGTGGGGAAATGCGAGGTCCAGCGTGGCCATTTCGGCGTCACGAGTGACTTTTGCCAGAATAGACGCTGCGCTGATTTCTGCCACCCGGCTGTCGCCTTTCACCACCGCCTGGGAGGGCATCGGTAGCGGCGGACAGCGGTTGCCATCGATCAGGACAAACTCAGGAACAATGCTCAGGCCGGCGACGGCGCGCTGCATCGCCAGCATAGTGGCATGCAGAATATTCAGCTCGTCGATTTCGTGCGGCTCGGCGCGCCCCAGGCTCCAGCACAGCGCTTTCTCTTTAATCTCATCGAACAGCGCCAGACGACGCTTCTCGCTGAGTTTTTTGGAATCATTCAGACCCACAATCGGCTTCGCCGGATCGAGGATCACCGCCGCGGTAACCACCGCGCCAACCAGGGGGCCACGCCCGACCTCATCGACGCCGGCAACCAGATGGGTATGCGGATAGACGAACTCCATCATTGTTTTGCTAACTCCAGTACGGCGTCCGCCGCCTGCTCATCGGCGTTGCAGCGGATCTGCTGATGCAGGGCGCGGAACGTCTCATGCATCTCATGGCTGGTTTTGCCATCGGCCAGCAGCGGCTGCAGAGCGGCTGCCAGCGCCTGGGGCTCGCACTCATCCTGCAGCAGCTCTTTAACCAGTTCGCGACCGGCCAGCAGGTTCGGTAACGAGACGTAGTCGGTTTTTACCAACCGCTTCGCCAGCCAGAAGGTGAACGGCTTCATCCGGTAGCCAACCACCATCGGGCATTTCGCCAGCATACACTCCAGCGCTGCCGTCCCGGAGGCCAGCAGCGCGGCGTCGCTGGCGATCATCGCATCGCGCGCCTGACCGTCCAGCATATGCACGATCATATCCGGCGCCGTCTCAGCTTTAATACGCTCAAACTGCTCCCGCCGTTTAGCATTAACCAGCGGCACCACCACCTGCAGATCGGGATAGGTGGCGCGCAGAAGCTGCGCGGTTTTCAGGAAGTCGGCGCTAAGCATTTCGACTTCCGCGCCGCGGCTGCCGGGTAGCAGAGCGAGGCAGCGCACGCTGTGCGGGATCCCTAACCGGTCGCGCGCAGCGCCTTTGTCAGGATCCAGCGGCATCGCATCCGCCATGGTATGGCCAATAAAGCGGCAGGGGACGTTAAATTTGTCATAAAACGCTTTTTCGAAAGGCAGAAAGGCCAGCACCAGATCGGTGGATCTGCCGATTTTGAAAACGCGTTTTTGTCGCCAGGCCCAGACCGACGGGCTGACGTAGTGAATGGTTTTGATGCCCTGCTTTTTCAGATTTCCTTCGAGGGTGATATTAAAGTCAGGGGCGTCGATGCCGACGAAGACATCGGGACGCAGCTCGCCGAAGCGGCGGGTCAAATCGGCGCGAATATGGAGTAAGCGACGCAGGCGACCGAGCACTTCAACAATGCCCATCACCGCCAGCTCTTCCATTTCATACCAGGCTTCGCACCCTTCCGCCTGCATTAGCGGCCCCGCCACGCCGACAAAGCGCGCATTCGGGATGCGTGCTTTAAGCGCGCGGATGAGACCAGCGCCTAGAATATCGCCGGAGGTTTCTCCGGCGACCAGGGCAATCGTCAGGGGACGCTGTTCAGCCATTAACGAATCAAGCCGCGGGTAGAACGAGCGAAGAAATCGACAAACGGCTGAACCTCAGGATGCTGAGCAGCCAGTTCGGCGATTTCCGGCTTGGCTTCTTCCAGCGTTTTGCCGCTGCGGTACAGCAGTTTATACGCGTTGCGGATCGCGGTGATTGCTTCCCGGCTGAAGCCGCGGCGTTTCAGCCCTTCGATGTTAACGCCGAACGGCGTCGCATGGTTGCCCTGGGCAATTACGAACGGCGGAACGTCCTGCGCCACGCCGGAGCAGCCGCCAACCATAACGTGTGAGCCAATGACGCAGAACTGATGCACCGCCGTCATGCCGCCGATAATGACATAATCATCCAGCGAAACATGGCCCGCGAGCGTCGCGTTATTGGCCAGAATGCAGCGATCGCCAAGCGTACAATCGTGCGCCACGTGGGCGTTGATCATCAGCAGGTTATCGTTGCCCACCTTTGTTAATCCACCGCCCTGTACTGTGCCGCGATGAATGGTGACGCTTTCGCGAATGCGGTTGCGATCGCCAATTTCCACCCGGGTCGGTTCGCCAGCATATTTCAGATCCTGGTTAACTTCGCCGATGGAAGCGAACTGATAGATCTCATTGTCACGGCCGATTTTGGTGTGGCCGTTAACGACAACGTGAGACTTCAGCACGGTGCCTTCGCCGATTTCGACGTTAGCGCCAACAATACAAAACGGACCAATGTGAACGTTAGCGCCAATCACGGCGCCTTCTTCTACAATGGCGGTAGGATGAACAAAAGCGGTTTTATCAATCACGTATCAGGCCTCCCGGCTACGCGCACACATCATCGTCGCTTCGCAAACCACTTTACCGTCAACCAGCGCAACGCCTTTGAAACGGGTCAGGCCGCGGCGGGTTTTCTCGAAAGTGACTTCCATAATCATCTGATCGCCTGGTACTACCGGGCGTTTGAAGCGTGCTTCATCGATACCCGCGAAGTAGTACAGCTCGCCTGGTTCCAGTTTTCCGACGCTTTTGAACGCCAGAATCCCGGTGGCTTGCGCCATTGCTTCCAGAATCAGGACGCCCGGCAAAATCGGCTTACCAGGGAAGTGCCCCTGGAAAAACGGCTCGTTTACAGAAACATTTTTTACTGCGCGCAGAAAACGACCTTCTTCAAAATCCAGCACGCGGTCTACCAGCAGGAACGGGTAACGGTGAGGCAGAAGTTCCAGAATCTCTTCAATGTGCAGAGTATGAGTGTCAGTAGTCAAAATACTCTTCCTGTCTAAATGTACTAAAAGGCAATAATAACACGGCCTGCGGCAATCTTTTAGCGAATGCAACAGGCCGAAAATGTCATGTGACCAAATGATGAATTAGTCTTGTTGATTAACCTTGCGCTCAATCGCTTTCAGGCGCTTGCTCATCTCGTCAATATTCATCACCAGCGCAGCGGTTTTACGCCACGCCTTGTTCGGCTGCAGCGGAATACCGGAGGAATATACGCCAGGTTCGCTGATAGGACGCATCACCATCCCCATCCCCGTGACGGTGACCTTATCGCAGATTTCCATATGGCCGTTAATCACGCTGGCGCCGCCAATCATGCAGTAGCGGCCAATTTTCAGGCTGCCCGCCATGATAACGCCGCCAGCGACCGCGGTATTGTCGCCAATCACCACGTTATGCGCAATCTGGCACTGGTTATCAATGATAACCCCGTTGCCAATCACGGTATCGTCCAGCGCACCACGGTCAATCGTGGTGCAGGCGCCAATCTCCACGCGATCGCCAATAATGACGCGACCCAGCTGCGGGATCTTTACCCAGTTACCGCGATCGTTAGCGTAGCCGAAGCCATCCGCGCCAATCACCGTGCTGGACTGAATCAGGCAATTCTCGCCGATCTCAATCTCATGGTAAACGGTCACATTAGCCCACAAACGCGAGCCGGCGCCTATTTTCGTATTTTTCCCAACGAAGCAGCCTGCGCCGATAACTACGTTATCGCCCAGCACTACGCCGGATTCGATAACCGCGTTGGCGCCGATGGCAACGTTGCTACCCAGCTTCGCCGACGGATCGATGACCGCGCTCGGCGCGATATCCTCAGCCGGCTGCGGCGTGGTATCAAGAATTTGAGCCATGCGCGCGTAGGTCAGGTAGGGGTTACGCACTACCAGCGCGGCGCTATGGGCAAAAGGTAAATCATCCTGCGTCATCACAACGGCAGAAGCCTGGCAAGCGGCCAGGTGCTCACGGTACTTAGGGTTGACCATGAAAGTGATTTGGCCCGTTTTCGCGCTCTGCATGGACGCAACGCCGGTGATGACGATATCGCCATCACCGTGTAATTCTGCATCCAACTGCTGCGCGAGATCAGCCAGTCGAATTGAAGGCATTACTTATTTAACCTGTTTCAGCACATCAGCGGTGATGTCTTTTACATCGCTGCTGTTATATGCAACGGCATTCGCGTCAACCACCAGATCGATGCTCTGATCTTTCGCTACGCTCTGTACGGCAGTCTGGATACGGGTAACCAGTTTGCCACGCTCTTCGTTGGAACGACGTGCGCGATCCTGTTCAAACGCCTGCGCTTTCTGGGAGAAGGTCTGGCGCTGAGCCATCACGTCTTTTTCCAGTTTGGTACGTTCGGCGCCCGGCTTCATGGACTGCAGACGCTGCATTTTGGATTGCAGGTCGCCTTCCATACGCTGCAGTTCGCTAGCGCGGCCTTTGAACTCGTTTTCCAGCGTGTTGGAAACGCCAGTTTTCTGGGCAACCTGTTGGAACAGGCTGTTCATGTTCACCAGGGCAATTTTATCTGCCGCCTGAGCGGAAGTTACCATTGCCAAACCCAGACCTGCAGCTAATAACCACTTTTTCACAATAAACTCCTTACCATCCCATGAGTACCCAGGGGTACCGTTATTTGCGTGGCGAGGCGATAAACGCGTTATCGCCTACAGTCAGCGCTATACTGCACTTGCATTCCGTTGCCGCCAACAATTACCAGGTTTTACCAATGTTAAACTGGAACTGTTCGGCTTTGTCTCCATCGTACTTTTTGAACGGTTGGGCGTAGGAGAAGACCAACGGCCCCAACGGCGACATCCACTGTACGGCAATACCCGCAGACATACGGATGTTGCTCGGATCGCTGTAATCCGGATAACCAGCGTACGCGCTCGAATCCCAGTGAGTATCCCATACGGTACCCATATCCCAGAAGACGGAAGTCCGGACCGAGTTCGCATATTTGTCACTAATAAACGGCGTCGGGGTAATCAGCTCAAGGCTGGCCACCGCCATCGCGTTACCGCCAACCGCATCATCGGATTTACACGTTGCGGATTCGGTGCTCTTACAGTCATTGGTATAACCGCTATCGCCATCATGACGGCTGCTCGACGGGAAGTACACCGCCTTCGGACCAATGGTGTTCGACTGGAAGCCACGCACGGTGCTGGAACCACCGGCATAGAAGTTCTCATAGAACGGCATCTCTTTGCCGCCGATACCATCGCCATAACCAAAGCGCGTACGACCCAGTACTACCCACTGATGATCGTTGTCGATCGGCACGTAGGTCGCGGTATCCAGCGTCGCTTTGTAGTACTCGTTGTCTGAGCCCGGAATGGTCACCTTACCGTTCAGGTTGACGCGCGAACCTTCCGTTGGGAAGAAGCCGCGGTCAAGCTTGTTATAGGTCCAACCGTAGTTGAAGGTGAAGTCATTCGCACTGAACGAGTTCCGGTCGTTGGTGTTGTCCGGATACTGGCCCATCGAGTTAAGGTAACGCCACATTGCCACCTGCGGCTGCATATTGGACAGGGAGTTATGCACATAACCGACGCCGGCGCGCAGCGTGTTGTATTCATTGACCGGGAAGCCCAGCGTAATGTCTGTACCATAGCTTTTGTTGGTATAGTCAGACAGATCCGCATCGTTCGCATCAAAGTCATTATAGAAGACACGACCGCCGAGGCTTACACCGTCTACGGTGAAGTACGGGTTGGTCACCGACAGCTCGGTATAGGTCTGGTAGTCGTTTTTGGTACCGTTGATCCCGACAGCATAGCCAGTACCTAACCAGTTATCCTGCTGAACGCCCGCCTGGAAGCTGACGCCGCTCTCGGTGCCGTAGCCGATACCGAAGTTGAAGCTACCGGTGTTACGCTCTTTCACCTTGTAGACAACGTCGACCTGGTCCGGGCTGCCCGGCACGCGCTGGGTATCAGTATCCACCGTTTCAAAGAAACCTAAACGGTTGAGACGGTCTTTACCCTGATCGACGAGGTCGCTCCCCAGCCATGCGCCTTCCATCTGGCGCATTTCGCGGCGCAGTACGGCATCTTTAGAGGTGTCGTTGCCTTCGAAGCGAATTTTACGCACGTAATAACGGTTGCCTGCGTCGACGTTAACGTGCAGCTTAACGGTTTTATCGCTGTCGTTGATCTCCGGCTGCGACTGCACGCGCGGATAGGCGTAACCATAACGACCCAACAGTTTCTTGATGTCGTTTTCCATCTTGGTCACTTTCGCGCCGTTGTACAGTTCGCCTGGCTCAACTTTAGTCAGCGCTTCGATTTCCGCGGAATGGCCAGCGAGGTTGCCCGTCACCTGCACTCCGGAAAACTTGTACTGATCGCCTTCGGTGATGTTGACGGTGATGTAGATCCCTTTCTTATCCGGCGTCAGGCTGACCTGGGTAGAATCGATGTTGAAACGGGCATAGCCGCGATCCAGGTAGTAGCTGCGCAGGGTTTCAAGGTCGCCCGCTAGCTTCTGCTTCTGGTATTTACGGTCGCCGACCACGTTCCACCACGGCACCTCATCGCGCAGCTGGAAGTGGGAGATCAGCTCATCGGTCGAAAACGCATGGTTGCCGACGATGTTGATCTGTTGAATTTTTGCGGAGACGCCTTCCTGGAAGACCAGCTTCAAATCGACACGGTTACGCGGCAGCGGCGTAACGACTGCTTTGACGCTGGCGCTGTATTTACCGACGCTGTAGTAGAAGTCTTCAAGACCCTTCTCGATATCCGCGATGGTCGTGCGGTCAAGCGACTCGCCCACCCGAACGCCTGAGGCCTCAAGGTTCTGCTTGAGCATGTCATCTTTCACCGACTTGTTGCCGGAGAAGGTGATGCTGGCGATCGTCGGACGCTCTTTCACCTGCACCAGCAGGGTATCACCATCGCGCAGGACGCGGACGTCCTCGAAGTTGCCAGTGGCAAACAGCGCGCGAATAGTGTTACTGATATCATCGTCGGTCACCGTATCGCCAGGACGCACTGGCATACTGAGGAGGGCCGCACCAACAGCGACACGCTGCAAGCCTTCGAAATGAATGTCCTTCACCACGAACCCTTCAGCACCGTATACAGTCGCGCTGCTAAACAGCAGCGACGCTATGAGCAACTTTTTCATCGCCATCGTTATTATGCGTTCTTCCTAACAAACTCTCTTATAACCGAGAGAAATCATTGAAAAGTGCAAGCCCCATTAACAGCACCAGCAGTATTGAGCCAATGCGATAACTAAAGTCTTGAACTCGCTCGGATACCGGCCCGCCCTTCAGCTTTTCAATCGCTAAAAACAGCAGATGTCCCCCATCCAGTACGGGTAGAGGGAACAGGTTGATGATTCCGAGGTTCACGCTAATCAGCGCCAGGAACATCAGATAATAAATCAACCCAAACTCCGCTGACATTCCAGCCCCCTGAGCGATAGAGATCGGCCCACTGAGGTTGTTCAGTTTGACATCACCGGTTATCAATTTACCCAGCATCCTGACCGTCAGCGACATCAGCTGCCAGGTTTTATCCGTGGCTTCAGCGATGGCGGCAAACGGTCCGTACTGACGTACTGTCTTGTATTCTTCAGGCAGCGGGATGACCTTTGGCACCACCCCTGCGAACCCTTCCGCCTTACCTTTCACCGTTTTCGCATCCGGCGTCAGGGTTAACGGCAGCGCACTCCCCTGCCGTTCAATCTCCAGCGCCAGCGCTTTGCCCGGATTATCGCGCACCAGATTAACAAACGTCATCCACTGCGTTAACGGTTGACCATCGACTTTAACGATCCGGTCGCCCGCTTGCAAACCCGCTTTCTGGGCTGCCGATCCCTCCTGAACCTCAGCCAGCACCGTATCAATCTGCGCGCTGCGCGGCTGGATCCCCAGAGAGGTCACGGGATCTTGCTTGTCTGGCTCAAACGACCAGTGCCGCAGATCGACGATTTTATCCTGGCGCTGATTGGTCCCGAAAGGGGCGACGGTAACTATTGTTTGCGGGTTGCCGATTTTGGCCACCAGCTGCAGACGCACCGCATCCCAATCAGGCGTTTCGATACCATCTATCGCTTTAAGTTCCGTTCCTTTTGCAATTTGTGCTTGCGCGGCAACCGAATTGGGCGTTATTTCACCCACCACCGGCCGCACGCCGGGAACGCCGATGATAAAGACCAGCCAGTAAGCAAAGATAGCGAAAATGAAGTTAGCGATGGGGCCGGCGGCAATAACCGCCGCACGCTGACCGACGGTTTTATTGTTGAAGGCGTAGTGACGCATCTCCGGCGCCACCGCTTCAACACGCTCATCCAGCATCTTGACGTAGCCGCCCAGTGGGATCAGGGCGATGACGAACTCTGTGCCCTGCTTATCCATCCGCCGCCACAGCGCTTTGCCGAAGCCGATAGAAAAACGCTCAACCCGGATACCGCAGCGGCGCGCCACCCAAAAATGGCCAAACTCATGCACCGTAATCAATACGCCAAGCGCAATGATAAAAGCCGCCAGATTCCAGAGCACGCTCAGCATATAACCTTCCGTCAAATCGTCCTGAAGACCAACAGTAGCAGACAGGCGAAGACCGGTACCGCCGCCGTCAGGCTGTCGATACGATCGAGAATACCACCATGTCCGGGAATCAAGTGCCCGCTATCCTTAATGCCGGCCTCGCGCTTAAACATACTTTCCGTCAGGTCGCCCAGCACCGAAGCCAGGGCCGCCACCACCGAACAGACCAGCAGCACCGTCGGCGTGACGTCAAGATGGGCCCACACGCCGTAGGCCCAGGAAATCACTGCCGCGGTCAGCAAACCGCCAAAAAAGCCCTGCCAGGTTTTACCCGGTGAGACCTTCGGCGCCAGCTTGTGCTTGCCAAACATTTTACCAAACATATAGGCGCCAGAGTCCGCGCCCCACACCAGGATCATGACGTACAGCAGCCACAGCGCGCCGCTATAGTGGTTATCGGCATAGTGCCAGGCGCGCAGCGCCAGCATGCCCCAGAAAAACGGGACGATGGTCAGAATGCCGAAGATGAGGCGCAGCACCTTAGAGTGGCGCCAGAATGCCGCCGACGCCGGGTATGAGAGCACCAGCAGTAACGCGACGATCCACCAGGCAAAAGAGGCCCATAGCGACCCTTCAACCATCGGTTGATGAACGTCATAGTGGTATTCAGGCAGCAGAAAAAGCATCGCCGCCAGCAGAAGGCCGCACAGCACCGCCAGCCAAACCCGCTGCGACGTCGAGGTAAAACCGCTCAGTTGTCCCCACTCCCAGGCGGCGAGCATACAGACCACCAGGGTGACGATAGCAAAGCCCATCGGCGGCAATAAAAACAATGCCGCAATGACGATGGGGATTAAGACGAAAGCAGATATCAGGCGATACTTCAGCAAAAGTGACCCCCATCAGGCATGACTGCCACCCGGCTCAGTGCCGCCGAAACGACGCTCTCGATTAACAAAGGCATGGAGTGCACCTTCAAAGTCCTGTTCAGCAAAATCGGGCCAAAGAACATCCGTAAAGTAAAGTTCGGCATAGGCAATTTGCCAAATCAGAAAGTTACTTATTCGGTGCTCTCCCCCGGTCCTAATAACTAAATCAACGGGAGCCAGTTCATGCATGCAGACCTGCTGACTCAGCATGTCTTCCGTGATCTGCTCAGGCAGCAGCGTCCCGTCCTGTACCTGTTTCGCCAGCAAACGAACGCCCTGGGTAATATCCCAGCGACCGCCGTAATTGGCTGCAATATTCAGCGTTAAGCCGGTATTGTTTGCGGTTAGCGCTTCCGCTTTGCGGATCCGCTCCTGCAGGCGCGCATTGAAGCGCGTGGTGTCGCCAATAATCCGCAGACGCACATTGTGTCGGTGCAGGCTTTTGACTTCGCTATCCAGCGCCCAGACGAACAGTTCCATCAGCGCACTGACTTCCTGAGCCGGACGGTTCCAGTTTTCGCTGCTGAACGCGTATAACGTTAACGCCTCAATCCCATTATTCGCCGCGAAGGAGACCGCGCGACGCACGGATTTCGCCCCGGCCTTATGCCCGAAAGCGCGAATTTTACCTTGCCGTTTCGCCCAACGGCCGTTGCCATCCATAATAATGGCGACATGACGGCAGCCATGGGTGGGCGATATTTCGCTGACAGTTTGATTAGCAGACAACATCACGCGTTTTAAGTCCATAATAAGGATTAACTAGCCACCAAACAGAGGCCACCGGGCCGCGCTGGATACGCATTTTTATCCGGTGCCGGGGCTGCAGCCAATCGCAGAGAACAACCAAAAGCTTTACGCAAAAAAGCCGTGTTTTGTCACGGCCACCGTAATCTTTAACAACAAAATGCAACGATCGGGTGGCGCAGACTATATCACCGAAGCCTTGCGCCCACAAATATCACCGCGTTACGCCTGCGCAACCAACCGCTGCAGCTGCTGGTGAGCGATTGCGCGCGCCTCGGCGTCGATAACCAGAACATCATCAATGCTTTGCGGCTCCTGCAGGTCCATCTTATCCAGCACCGCCAGGTTAACCGCCGCAATATCGGTAAAGCGGATATCGCCATGCAGAAACGCGGCAACCGACTCTTCATTAGCCGCATTCAGCGTCGTGGTCGCGGCCTGGCCGACGTCAAACGCGTCCATCGCCAGCTTCAGGCACGGATATCGCGTATAGTCCGGCGCGGAGAAGCTCAGATTGCTCAACTGACAGAAGTCCAGCGGTTTAACGCCGGAATTCAGTCGCTGCGGCCAGCCCATGGTATGGGCGATCGGCGTGCGCATATCCGGCTCCCCAAGCTGGGCCAGCACGCTGCCATCCTGATAGCGAACCATCGAGTGGATCACCGACTGCGGATGGATCAGCACTTCCATCTGCTGGGCCGAGGCGTTAAACAGCCAGCGCGCTTCAATATATTCCAGGCCTTTGTTCATCATCGTGGCCGAATCGACGGAGATCTTGCGCCCCATCGACCAGTTGGGATGACGGCAGGCCTGATCCGGGGTCATCGCCGCCAGTTCAGCCACGGCCGTCTCGCGGAAAGGCCCACCGGAGCCGGTCAGCAGGATAGACGAGACGCCGTTCCGGGCAAGATCAGCGTATCCCAGATGCTGCTGAATTGTCTCCGGCATACTCTGAAAAATAGCGTTATGCTCGCTATCGACCGGTAGCAATCGCGCCCCCGACTGTTGCACCGCCTCCATGAATAAGCGACCGCAGGTCACCAGCGATTCTTTATTCGCTAACAATACCGTTTTCCCGGCGCGGATCGCCGCCAGCGTCGGCACCAGTCCCGCCGCGCCGACGATTGCCGCCATGACCTGATCGACCTCATCCAGCGCCGCGACCTCGGCCGCCGCCTGCTGGCCGCTTAGCACCTCGGTGCGACAGCCATGCTCATGCAGACGGGTGCGCAACCACTCAGCGCTTTGCGCATCGTCCATCACCGCGTAACGGGGGGTAAATTCCAGGCATTGTTCAACCATACGGTCAACGTTTTTCCCCGCGACCAGCGCGGCGACGGAAAAGCGACCAGGGTTATGGCGCACCACGTCCAGCGTGCTACAGCCAATGGAGCCGGTCGAACCGAGAACGGTTAATTGCTTCATGAGACGTCCAGAAGAGTGGAAACAGAATAAAAAGCAAAACGCCGCCAGCAAGCCCCTACGCAGCAACTATCGGGGATAAGGCGGCGGCATTAGGCCTTCAACTAAGCGCTAAAGGCTACAAGGCCAGCGGTCGCAACGCAATCCCGAGAATTGAGCGTACAGTCTTCTGTACGGCGTTTCAGATTTTACTCAGGCCAGAGCCTGTCTGGCCCGAGTAAGGGCAGAGCATTAGAACTGCATCAGTTCCGCTTCTTTGTCTGCCAGCGCCGCGTCAACTTTTTTGATGGCGGCGTCAGTCATTTTCTGCACGTCGTCCTGAGAACGGCGATCGTCATCTTCGCTGATCTCTTTTTCTTTCAGCAGCGCTTTGACTTTATCGTTGGCGTCACGGCGAACGTTACGCACGGCAACGCGCGCCTGCTCGGCTTCACCACGCACGATCTTGGTCAGATCTTTACGACGCTCTTCGGTCAGCGGCGGCAGCGGGACACGAATATCGCTGCCGGCAGAGCTTGGGTTCAGACCGAGGTCTGACGCCATGATCGCTTTTTCAACGGCCGCGGACATAGAACGGTCAAAGACGTTGATTTTCAGGGTACGGGAGTCTTCGACGGTGACGCTGGCCAGCTGGCGCAGCGGGGTCGGAGTACCGTAGTATTCAACAACAATCCCGTCCAGCAGGCTCGGAGAAGCACGACCCGTGCGAATTTTGCTGATTTGGTTTTTGAATGCTTCGACGCATTTTTCCATGCGGATTTCAGCATCTTTTCTGATATCGCTAATCACGTTACGAATCCTTGAAAGCTTGTCTCAGTCAGACCAGACGGGGCACCCGTCGGAAAATGAGCTAAGTATAGTCAGATTTAATGAAAATCACCGGGCAATATCCCCGCGAAAGTAAAGCGGAATATTACCCGGATTTGGCGCTGACGGGAATTATTCCGTGATCAATGTGCCTTCTTTTTCGCCCATCACCACGCGACGCAGGGCGCCAGGTTTGTTCATGTTGAAGACGCGAATCGGTAATTTATGGTCACGCGCCAGGGTGAAGGCCGCCAGATCCATGACTTTCAGCTCTTTTTCCAGAACTTCGCTGTAGGTCAGCTGATCGTACATGGTGGCAGAAGGATCTTTTGCCGGGTCAGCGGTGAATACGCCGTCAACCTTGGTGGCTTTCAGCACCACATCGGCTTCAATTTCGATACCGCGCAGGCAGGCTGCGGAATCGGTGGTAAAGAACGGGTTGCCGGTACCAGCGGAGAGGATCACTACGCGGTTGTTGCGCAGCAGGCTGATTGCCTCTGCCCAGCTGTAGTTGTCGCATACGCCGTTCAGCGGGATGGCGGACATCAGACGAGCGTTCACATAGGCGCGGTGGAGCGCATCACGCATTGCCAGGCCGTTCATGACCGTTGCCAGCATGCCCATGTGGTCGCCCACAACGCGGTTCATACCCGCTTTCGCCAGACCAGCACCACGGAACAGGTTACCGCCACCAATTACTACGCCAACCTGAATACCCAGCTCAACCAGCTCTTTGATCTCCTGAGCCATGCGGTCAAGTATGCTTGCATCAATACCGAAGCCTTCTGAGCCCTGCAGCGCTTCGCCACTTAATTTCAGCAGAATACGTTTGTAGACGGGTTTTGCATTGGTAGCCATGTTTCTTTCCTGAGACTGTCAACGAATGAGATGTGTTAATTCCGGCGACATTGTATGTCGCATTTCAGCGCGGCCACTATAAGCAGTTGGCTGAATTTACAAAATGGGCGCAAAAAGAAGCCGCCCTCAGGCGGCTCCTTTTTTTAAAAATTAAGACTGCTTGGACATCGCAGCAACTTCTGCTGCAAAGTCAGTCTCAACTTTCTCAATGCCTTCGCCCACTTCAAAGCGGATGAAGCCAGTCACGTCAGCGTTGTGCTCTTTCAGCAGCTGGCCAACAGATTTGCTCGGCTCCATAACGAAAGGCTGACCAGTCAGAGAAACTTCGCCGGTGAATTTCTTCATGCGGCCTTCAACCATTTTCTCTGCGATTTCTTTCGGCTTACCGGACTGCATCGCGATGTCCAGCTGAACCTGGTACTCTTTCTCTACCACTTCAGCAGACACGTCTTCCGGCTTAACGAATTCCGGCTTGCTTGCAGCAACGTGCATTGCCAGCTGCTTAACCAGCTCTTCGTCAGCGCCTTTAGCGGCAACCAGAACGCCGATACGCGCACCGTGCTGGTAGCTGCCCAGAACGTCGCCTTCCAGAACAGCGATACGACGGATGTTGATGTTCTCGCCGATTTTAGCAACCAGCGCAACACGTTCTTCTTCGAACTGCGCTTTCAGAACTTCAACGTCGGAGATTTTACCTGCAACAGCGGCGTCCAGTACTTTGTCGGCAAATGCCTGGAAACCACCATCTTTAGCAACGAAGTCAGTCTGGCAGTTAACTTCCAGAATGTAACCGTAGTTGCCTTCGATTTTGGTTTTGATCACGCCGTCAGCAGCCACGTTGCCTGCTTTCTTCGCCGCTTTGATCGCGCCGGATTTACGCATGTTTTCGATTGCCAGCTCGATGTCGCCATTCGCTTCAGTCAGCGCTTTTTTGCAATCCATCATGCCTGCGCCAGTACGTTCGCGCAGCTCTTTTACCAGGGAAGCGGTAATTTCAGCCATTCTAAAATCCTCGGGAGATGTGGATACTGCCCGGCCAACGGCCAAACAGCGTAAATTGAAAAAAGGGGCCGATAATGGGCCCCTATTCATACACGGTACTAATAAGGGCTTAAACCTTATTATTCAGCTTCTACGAAGCTTTCTTCCGCCTGAGAAGCCAGGTCCTGAGAGCGACCTTCACGAACGGTAGCAGCAACAGCGCCCAGGTACAGGCTTACTGCGCGGATTGCATCGTCGTTACCCGGGATAACGAAGTCTACGCCGTCCGGATCAGAGTTGGTATCAACGATAGCAAATACCGGGATGCCCAGGTTGTTTGCTTCTTTGATAGCGATGTGCTCGTGGTCAGCGTCGATAACGAACAGTGCGTCCGGCAGGCCGCCCATATCTTTGATACCGCCCAGGCTGTTTTCCAGCTTGTCCAGCTCACGAGTGCGCATCAGCGCTTCTTTCTTGGTCAGCTTGTCGAAAGTACCGTCCTGGGACTGAGTTTCCAGGTCTTTCAGACGTTTGATGGACTGACGAACGGTTTTCCAGTTAGTCAGCATACCGCCCAGCCAGCGATGGTTCACGAAGAACTGATCGCAGCTCAGAGCAGCGTCTTTTACCGCTTCGCTTGCAGCGCGCTTAGTACCAACGAAAAGGATTTTACCTTTACGAGCAGCGATCTTGTTCAGTTCAGCCAGAGCTTCGTTGAACATCGGTACGGTTTTCTCAAGGTTGATGATGTGAACTTTGTTACGCGCGCCGAAGATGAAAGGCTTCATTTTCGGGTTCCAGTAACGGGTCTGGTGACCGAAGTGAACACCAGCCTTGAGCATGTCGCGCATGGAAACAGTTGCCATGTTTAAAACCTCTATAGATTAAATTGGGGTTATGCCTCCACGTATCCCATATTACCGACCCCGAAGGGCACCCCGGAATATGTGCCGATACGTGTGTGTTATTACACAAAGTGAGCTATGTCGCTTACGTCCATCCTTGTGTATCTGAGATGGAACGGAAGTCCGGCGCGCTTTATACCACAAAATCCATCCAGACACCAACTCTTGTTGACGTCGCGTGCTGTTAATGATTCTCAGTTTGGCACCAGCCTGCCCGGACTGTTACCATTGACAGGACTTACTCTATTATTGTCGAAAATATCGACACTGCTGGACATACTCCATGGCTATCTCTATTAAGACATCTGAAGACATCGAAAAAATGCGCGTTGCCGGCCGCCTGGCCGCCGAAGTGCTGGAAATGATCGAACCCTACGTCAAACCGGGCGTCAGCACCGGCGAACTGGACCGCATCTGTAACGACTATATCGTTAACGAGCAGAAGGCCATTTCCGCCTGCCTCGGCTATCACGGCTATCCGAAATCCGTCTGCATTTCGGTCAATGAAGTGGTCTGTCACGGTATCCCTGATGACGGCAAGCTGCTGAAAGATGGCGATATCGTGAATATCGACGTGACCGTCATTAAAGATGATTTCCATGGCGATACCTCCAAAATGTTTATCGTTGGCAAACCGACGATTCTCGGCGAGCGCCTGTGCCGCATCACTCAGGAAAGCCTGTACCTGGCGCTGAGAATGGTGAAGCCAGGCATCAACCTGCGCACCATCGGCGCGGCGATCCAGAAATTTGTGGAAGCCGAAGGTTTCTCCGTGGTTCGCGAGTACTGTGGCCACGGCATCGGCCGCGGCTTCCATGAAGAACCTCAGGTGCTGCACTACGATTCGCCGGAGACCAACGTCGTACTCAAACCAGGCATGACCTTCACCATCGAGCCGATGGTCAACGCCGGTAAAAAAGAGATCCGCAGCATGAAAGACGGCTGGACGGTGAAAACCAAAGACCGGAGCTTGTCTGCGCAGTACGAGCATACTATTGTGGTGACAGACAACGGCTGCGAAATTCTGACGCTACGCAAGGATGACACCATCCCGGCGATAATCTCGCACGATGAATGATGAAAAGCCGGCGCCCGCCGGCTTTTTTATTAGATAGTTTTTTCTTATGGTGACGCGATGAGCAACTCATTACCTGACACAGCCTCCCCTCTCCTGCCCGTCCCGCCAGAACACCCGGTGAGCTGGCCGCAGGGCGATCTGAACTGTGCCGCAATCAAGGCGCACATCGATACCTTCCAGCACTGGCTGGGCGAGGCGTTTGACTCCGGCATCGTCGCGGAGCAGCTCATCGCGGCGCGCACCGAATTTATCGACCAGTTGCTGCAGCGATTATGGATCGCCTGCGGTTTTGAATCTGTCAGCGACCTGGCGCTGGTCGCCGTCGGCGGCTATGGCCGTGGCGAACTGCACCCGCTCTCAGACGTCGATCTGCTGATCCTCAGTCGTAAAAAACTGCCGGACGACCAGGCGCAAAAAGTCGGCGAACTGCTCACCCTGCTGTGGGACGTCAAGCTGGAGGTAGGCCACAGCGTACGCACCCTCGAAGAGTGCCTGCTGGAAGGTCTCTCGGATCTGACCGTTGCCACCAACTTAATCGAATCGCGCCTGCTGATCGGCGACGTCGCGCTGTTCCTTGAACTGCAAAAACATATTTTTAGCGACGGCTTCTGGCCATCGGAAAAGTTCTTCGCCGCCAAGGTCGAAGAGCAGAACGTCCGTCATCAGCGCTATCATGGCACCAGCTATAACCTCGAGCCGGACGTGAAAAGCAGCCCCGGCGGCTTGCGCGATATCCATACGCTACAGTGGGTGGCTCGCCGCCATTTCGGCGCCACCTCAATGGATGAGATGGTCGGCTTCGGCTTTCTGACCGAAGCCGAGCGCAATGAACTCAATGAGTGTCTGCATCAGCTGTGGCGCATCCGTTTCGCGCTGCATCTTGAACTCACGCGCTATGACAACCGTCTGCTTTTCGACCGCCAGCTCAGCGTGGCCCGCCGGCTAGGCTATGAAGGCGACGGCAACCAGCCGATTGAACACATGATGAAGGACTTCTTCCGCGTTACCCGCCGGGTGAGCGAGCTGAATCAGATGCTGCTTCAGCTGTTTGAGGAGGCTATCCTCGCCCTGACCGAGGATGAAAAGCCACGCCCGATCGATGATGATTTCCAGCTGCGCGGCACCCTTATCGATCTGCGTGACGACACGCTGTTTATTCGCGAACCGCAGGCCATTCTGCGCATGTTTTATATCATGGTGCGCAATAGCACCATCACCGGCATCTACTCAACGACGTTGCGCCATCTGCGCCACGCCCGCCGTCATCTCACCCAGCCGCTGTGCTATATCCCGGAGGCGCGCACGCTCTTTCTTAGTATGCTGCGCCATCAGGGGGCGGTAAGTCGCGGGCTGCTGCCGATGCATCGCCACAGCGTACTGTGGGCCTATATGCCGCAGTGGTCGCATATCGTCGGCCAGATGCAGTTCGACCTGTTTCACGCCTACACTGTCGATGAACACACCGTCCGGGTGATGCTCAAGCTGGAAAGCTTTGCCAAAGAAGAAACCCGCAGCCGCCACCCGCTGTGCGTGGAGCTGTGGCCGCGCTTAACGCACCCGGAGCTGATCTTAATTGCTGCCCTGTTCCACGACATCGCCAAAGGGCGCGGCGGCGACCACTCGATCCTCGGCGCGCAGGATGTGCTGAAGTTTGCCGAGCTGCACGGGCTGAACTCGCGCGAAACGCAGCTGGTCGCCTGGCTGGTGCGTCACCACCTGCTGATGTCGGTCACCGCCCAGCGGCGCGATATTCAGGATCCGGAGGTGATTAAGCAGTTCGCCGAGGAGGTGCAAACGGAAAATCGTCTGCGCTATCTGGTGTGTCTGACCGTCGCCGATATCTGCGCCACCAACGAAACCTTATGGAACAGCTGGAAGCAGAGCCTGCTGCGTGAACTCTATTTCGCCACCGAGAAGCAGCTACGTCGCGGCATGCAAAGCACCCCGGACATGCGCGAACGAGTGCGTCACCATCAGCTGCAGGCGCTGGCCCTGCTGCGGATGGACAATATTAATGAAGAGGCACTGCATCAGATCTGGAACCGCTGCCGCGCCAACTATTTCGTGCGACATACGCCGACGCAGCTCGCCTGGCACGCCCGCAACCTGCTGCGCCACGATCTGAATAAACCGATGATCCTGCTGAGCTCGCAGGCCACCCGCGGCGGTACGGAGATTTTTATCTGGAGCCCGGATCGTCCTTACCTGTTCGCCGCGGTGTGTGGCGAACTTGACCGTCGCAACCTCAGCGTCCACGACGCGCAGATCTTCACCACCCGCGACGGTATGGCGATGGATACCTTTATCGTCCTTGAGCCCGACGGCAGCCCCCTTTCCGCCGACCGCCACGAGGCGATCCGCCAGGGGCTGGAGCAGACCATCACTCAGCGCAGCTGGCAGCCTCCGGCCCCGCGTCGTCAGGCGGCAAAGCTACGCCATTTTTCCGTGGACACCGAGGTGAATTTCCTGCCGACCCATACCGACCGAAAATCGTTTCTGGAGCTGATAGCGCTCGACCAGCCCGGGCTGCTCGCCCGCGTCGGGCAGGTGTTCGCCGACCTCGGGATATCGCTTCACGGGGCGCGAATTACGACAATTGGTGAGCGAGTAGAAGATTTATTTATAATCGCCACCGCCGACCGGCGTGCCCTTAATAATGAGCTGCAACAAGAAGTGCAACAACGGTTGACAGCGGCCCTCAATCCAAACGATAAAGGGTGACGTATTTTTTTTAGTAAATGGAAAGAAACAATGCAGCAGTTACAGAACGTTATTGAGTCCGCTTTCGAGCGTCGCGCCGACATTACGCCGGCTAATGTGGATACCGTGACCCGCGAAGCGGTTAACCAGGTTATCGCCCTTCTTGATTCCGGCGCGCTGCGCGTCGCTGAGAAGATCGACGGTCAGTGGGTGACGCATCAGTGGCTGAAGAAGGCGGTACTGCTCTCTTTCCGTATTAACGATAACCAGGTTATCGATGGTGCGGAAAGCCGCTACTTCGATAAAGTGCCGATGAAATTCGCTGACTACGACGAAGCGCGTTTCCAGAAAGAAGGTTTCCGCGTGGTGCCGCCGGCCGCCGTGCGCCAGGGCGCGTTCATCGCCCGCAACACTGTGCTGATGCCGTCCTACGTTAACATCGGCGCCTACGTTGACGAAGGCACCATGGTTGATACCTGGGCCACCGTCGGCTCCTGCGCGCAGATCGGTAAAAACGTGCATCTGTCCGGCGGTGTCGGCATCGGTGGCGTACTGGAGCCGCTGCAGGCGAACCCGACCATCATCGAAGATAACTGCTTCATCGGCGCGCGCTCTGAAGTGGTTGAAGGGGTGATTGTCGAAGAAGGCTCCGTCATCTCCATGGGCGTTTACCTCGGTCAGAGCACCAAAATCTACGATCGCGAAACCGGCGAAGTCTTCTACGGCCGCGTACCGGCTGGCTCGGTGGTGGTCTCAGGCAACCTGCCGTCGAAAGATGGTAAATACAGCCTGTACTGCGCGGTGATTGTGAAGAAAGTCGATGCCAAAACCCGCGGCAAGGTCGGCATTAACGAACTGCTGCGCACCATCGACTAAAGCAAATAAAAAGCGGGAGATATCCCGCTTTTTTTATATTTGATGCTGGCGAAAATGGATTTTTTCGTTAATTATTCAATGGTTATGATGCTATCAAAGGTACCGTTATGTACGATAATCTGAAAAGTCTTGGCATTACCAACCCTGATGAGATCGATCGCTATAGCCTGCGGCAGGAAGCTAACAACGACATTCTGAAAATCTATTTTCAGAAAGACAAAGGCGAATTCTTCGCCAAGAGCGTGAAGTTCAAATATCCGCGTCAGCGCAAAACCGTCGTCGCCGACGGCGTCGGCCAGGGCTACAAAGAGGTCCAGGAGATCAGCCCCAATCTGCGCTACGTTATCGACGAGCTGGATCAGATCTGCCAGCGCGATCGCACTGAAATCGATCTCAAGCGTAAAATCCTCGACGATTTACGCCATCTGGAAAGCGTGGTCACCAATAAGATCAGCGAAATCGAAGCCGATCTGGAAAAGCTCACCCGTAAGTAAGAGCATCCCGGCGGCGCGTTGCCTGGCCGGGCTGGTGGTCTCTATCCACTCCAGACAGCATGCATCGTCCAGGCCGGGTATGGCGCGTCGCTACCCGGCATTTTTTTTGCCTCCACGTCTTAGCGTTGTTCGTCCAGCTGCAGCGCGATATACAGCAGCAGCCTGTCGTCAAAGCTACCGAGATCCAGGCCGGTCAGCTCCGAGATACGGTTCAACCGGTACTCCAGCGTATTGCGATGAATAAACAGCGCCTTTGACGTCGCCAGCGGCTGCACGTTATGGCGAAACCACGCCTGCAGCGTCCGCCGCAGCAGCCCGTTGTTGTCCATGGCCTTCAAACGCGCCAGCGGACGGGCCAGCTCATTGGCCTGCCAGCCGCCGCGCAGGCTGTCAAGCAGCACCGGCAGCATCAGATCCTGATAGAAATAACTGCGGCTCTCCGGCATCCGCTGCTTGCCAACCATCATCGTCGTCCGTGCGGTACGGTAAGAGCGGGCGATACTTCCTGGGCCGGTGAAGAAGTTGCCCAGCGCCACGCGAAAGCGCAGCTGGCCATTCTCTTTCATCCTGGCGATAAGCTGCTCGACGCGCCGGACGTGATCGTCAGCGTCCCAGCGGCCAAAGCTGTTCAGCGCCGGTTTCAGCACCACCATTTCCGTGAGCGAGACAATGGCCACCAGATTATTGCGATCGGGGGTGGTCAGCGCGTTCTGTAACTGTTGCAGTTCCGCCATCGCGCTGTCCACGCCGAGCTGACCGCTGTCTACCTCAATCATCGCCACCACGCGCGGCTGATTGAGATCGATGCCTAAACGCTGAGCCCATTCGTTCAGCGCCGGGGTATGCTCTTCCGGCTGAATCAGGTTCATCACCAGCTCTTCGCGCAGACGGCTGTCCTGGGCCAGGAGATGCATCAGCCGCGACTGCTCCAGCATCATCTCTGCTGTCATGCACACCAGCTCGCCATATTTTCGCAGCGACTCCGGCTCGCCGGTCAGGCCGATCACCCCGACGATCTCCCCCTCCAGGCGCAGCGGCAGGTTAATCCCCTGGCGAACCCCGTGCAGATGGCGAGCGACCGCGTCGTCGATATCCACCACCCGCCCCTGGGAGAGGACCAGCAGCGCGCCTTCGTGCAATTCACCAATCCTTTCCCGATCGCCGCTGCCGATGATCCGCCCGCGGGCATCCATCACGTTGATATTGGTATCGATGATGCGCATGGTCCGCGCCACAATATCCTGCGCCATTTTGGTATCAAGATGCCAGCCAGCCATGTAGTCCTCCCCTTTGCTGGGCACCAGCATAAAAGAGTCATCGTCGCGCTGCATTGTGCATTTGCACTAAGCCGGGGTGAGATATGTGGAGTTGTGGGGGCGGTCACAGAACGAAAAAAGCCCCTGCCCTCGGCGAGGGAAGGGGCTGGGAAGCGAGCGCTGGCGGTTACTGCAACAGCAGATAGATAGAGGCGTCGCCGCGCTGAATGTTCAGCGCCAGTACGGACGGTTTGGCGTCGAAGATTTTCCGCAGATCGGCGATGTTTTTCACCGGCTGCTGATTCGCCCCGACGATGACGTCGCCTTTCTTGAGGCCAATCTGTGCCGCCGGGGTACCGGCTTTCACATTATTGACCACCACGCCCTTATCCTGACCCTTATTGCTCATTTCCGCCCCTTCAATCCCGTTGAAGATGGTGCTGGAGTCAACCTGGGTCTGGTTGCTCTGCTGCAGTTCGACGGTCACGGTCACCGGTTTGCCGTCGCGCAGCAGACCAAGCTCAACTTTGCTGCCGATAGGCATGGTGCCGACCTGGGCACGCAGCGCGGCGAAGCTGCTGATCGCTTTCCCGTTGAGGGAGGTGATGACATCGCCGGCTTTAATGCCCGCTTTCGCGGCCGCCGAACCTGGCATTACCTGGCTGACGAAGGCCCCGCGCTGGGCATCGACTTTCATCGCTTTCGCCAGCTCAGAGTTCAGTTCGGTGCCCATAATGCCGAGCTCACCGCGTTTCACCTGGCCATATTTCACCATCTGCTCGGTCAGGTTTTTCACCATGTTGCTCGGGATAGCAAAACCGATACCGATGTTGCCGCCGTCCGGCGCCAGAATGGCGGTGTTGATACCGATCAGCTCGCCGTTGAGGTTCACCAGCGCGCCGCCGGAGTTCCCGCGGTTAATCGCCGCATCGGTCTGGATAAAGTTTTCGTAGTTTTCCACGTTGAGGCCGCTACGGCCCAGCGCGGAGACAATCCCGGAGGTCACGGTTTCGCCCAGACCGAACGGGTTGCCGATAGCCACGGTGTAATCACCGACGCGCAGCGCATCGGAGTCGGCAAGCTTAATCGCCGTCAGGTTTTTTGGATCCTGAATCTGAATCAGCGCGATATCAGAGCGCGGATCTTTGCCGACGACTTTGGCATCAAACTTACGGCCATCGCTCAGCTGAACCTTAATCGTGGTGGCGTTGTCCACGACGTGGTTGTTGGTCACCACATACCCTTTGGCGGCATCAATGATGACGCCGGAGCCCAGCGCCATAAATTTCTGCTGCTGGCCGCCGTCAGGCTGACCGCCCTGTCCGCCGCCCTGGCAAAACGGCGAACTCTGGAAAGGAGAACCATCCTGGCAGAACGGCGAATTATCGCCAAAGAACTGCTGGAAGTTACGTGGCATCCGTGGGGTATTAACGGTGGTGCTACCTTCAACGTTAATGCTCACCACCGACGGCATCACCTTCTCCAGCATCGGGGCCAGGCTTGGCATCTGCTGTGCATTAGTAGCCGAAGATGCCGTTTCTGCCGCGCTCGCAGAGAGCGGGGACAACGCCAGACCTAAACTCAGAGCCAGTGCACTCATTGCTAACGTGGTTTTTTTCATCAGTTTCAATCTCAATATCAGGTAACGAAAGTTGCTGTGTACGTGACTATCAGAGTCATTTTATAACGCTAAGTTCCGGAATTAAGTTTCTGGAAAAAGTAAAAATTTATTGTCCATCTTTACAAAACTCCAGCCTATTCCACCGCCATGAGTCGCCGATATTCATCCCACGCATACAAATCCGTCATCCCGCTGATATAGTCCTGAATCAGACGGCAGCGATAATAGTATTCCATCAGCGCAAATTCGGGCGCCGTACGCGCCAGTTTATTTACCGCTTCAACATAGGCCAGCCGGTGACGGGTCGAAAGTTTCTGATACAGCCGGGAGGCAATGGGTAAACGTCGTACCCGCTCCTGCGCTACTAATTCGCTGAAATCCTCCAGCGATAATTTCAGCAGCGGCTGATAGATATCCAACAGGCCGCTGATCACCCGGTAGCCCTGCAATTCCAGCTGCTCAACATCCGGATGGCTAAAGACCTGTTTCATCGCCACATTTTTATAGAGTTCCAGTAGCTGACTGCAATCGCTGTCGTCCT
The DNA here is from genome assembly GCF_008452795.1 of Klebsiella sp. AqSCr. NCBI lineage: Bacteria > Pseudomonadati > Pseudomonadota > Gammaproteobacteria > Enterobacterales > Enterobacteriaceae > Klebsiella > Klebsiella sp. AqSCr. The sequence continues at coordinate 323,377 of NZ_MJDM01000001.1, read as the reverse complement.
CCAGCAACGCATGATTAAAGTCCCCGGTGAAGATTGCCGGCAGGTTGTCAATAAATCGGCGCGCCGCGTAGGGCACCAGCTTATTCAGCGTATTCACCCGCAAATACATAAAAAACTGATCTTCCGCGCTCTGCTTCAGATAATTGGCTCGCGATTTCTCCCAGGCATTTTCTACTACCTGCGAAAATAACGAGCCTTTTTCATGACTGCCCCAGGCGTCGTAAAGATGCTGATAGAGCTGTTCTGCGCTAAAAATACGTTTTTCCACCGCGTCCTCGAGATCCGCGACGCAATATGAGATGTCATCTGCAGCCTCCATAATCCAGGTTAATGGAAACCGATTGTAAGGCGCGAGATCCAGTTCTTTACGCAAACGCGCGACATACTCTTCTTCGGCTAAATAATAGCCAGGTTTCTTCATTAAATAACTGTGGCTGGCCGGCGTCTCCTCAGACCACCACGCCGGACGAGTATATTTCAGGATACATCCCACCTGCGCCCAGGTCAGGTTCATACGCATTAGCGTATGGACCAGACGAATGCCCTGCGCGTTGCCCTCAAAGCTGCAGAGATCCTGGCGCACTTTACGGCGCAGCGCATTAAGCGATGTCTCTCCGTCATGCAGGCGTAAGGCCTGCACTTCGCAGCGATCGTCGGTCAGCGGCTGCCCGAGCGCATCGCCGGGCGCCAGGCGCTGACGGAACCAGTCGTTAATCGCCGCTTCGCCAAAATGGCCAAACGGGGGATTGCCGATATCGTGCATCAGGCAGGCCATCTCCACCACGCTCTCGAATGGCCCGGTCAGCTCTTCCAGGCCATACTCTTCCAGCAGCCTCAGCTCTTTCAGCCGGCTCAGCACCTCTTTGGCGATATAGCGCCCCACCTGCTGCACCTCCAGCGAGTGGGTCAGGCGAGTGCGCACCGCCGCGTTGCGCTCGAGCGGGAAGACCTGAGTTTTTTGCTGCAGGCGGCGGATTGCCGGCGAGTTGACGATCCGTCCCCGATCGCTTTCAAAGATCCGCAGGATGTCGCGCTCCGTCTCCACCCGCGGCGGCGAACGGAAGCGTCGACGCCAGTTTATCTTGTTGCGAAAATCAATCTTTGCCATAGCCTCTCCCGCGCGAGCAATACGCTTCCCCTTAAGCGCATGATAGACTATGCAACTAAACCTGACACATCGCGAGTAAATCTATGAAAATTGGCATTATTGGCGCTATGGAAGAGGAAGTTACCCTTCTGCGCGACAAAATCGAAAACCGCCAGACCATCACCATTGGCGGAAGCGAAATCTATACCGGCCAACTTCACGGCGTTGACGTCGCTCTGCTGAAGTCTGGTATCGGAAAAGTAGCGGCGGCGATGGGCGCGACCCTGCTGCTGGAGCGCTGCCAGCCTGACGTGATCATTAATACCGGTTCTGCCGGCGGCCTGGCGTCGACGCTGAAGGTCGGCGATATCGTCGTCTCCGATGAAGCGCGCTACCACGACGCCGACGTCACCGCCTTCGGCTATGAATACGGCCAGCTCCCTGGCTGCCCGGCGGGTTTTAAGGCGGATGAAAAACTGGTGGCCGCCGCAGAGAGCTGCATTAAAGCGTTAGATCTCAACGCCGTTCGCGGCCTCATCGTTAGCGGGGATGCCTTCATTAACGGCTCTGTCGGTCTGGCGAAGATCCGCCATAATTTCCCGCAGGCGATCGCCGTGGAAATGGAAGCGACCGCCATCGCCCACGTCTGCCATAACTTTAAGGTTCCTTTCGTAGTGGTTCGCGCTATCTCCGACGTGGCCGACCAGCAGTCCCACCTCAGCTTTGAGGAGTTCCTTGCGGTCGCCGCCAGACAGTCCACCCTGATGGTGGAGAATCTGGTACAGAACCTGGCACGTGGCTAAGTCGCTATCCTTCGCGCTTGCCGCGCTGCTGTTACTCGCCCCGGCGTGGCTGCTGGCCGCGCCGCGGGTGATCACCCTCTCCCCCGCCAATACCGAACTGGCCTTTGCCGCCGGGATCACGCCGGTCGGCGTCAGCAGCTATTCCGATTATCCTTCGCAGGCCAAAACGATCGAACAGGTTGCCAGCTGGCAGGGAATGAACCTGGAACGCATCGTGGCGCTCAAGCCAGACGTGGTGCTGGCCTGGCGCGGGGGCAATGCCGAACGCCAGGTTAACCAGCTGCAGTCTCTGGGTATTCATGTCCTGTGGGTACAGACCTCGACCATAGAAGAGATCATCGCTACCCTGCGTGAGCTGGCGCAGTGGAGCCCGCAGCCGGAAAAAGCGCAGCAGGCGGCGCAGGCGATGCAGCAGGAATACGATGCGTTGAAAGCGCGCTATGCCAACGCGCCGAAGAAACGCGTCTTCCTGCAGTTCGGCTCCGCACCGCTGTTCACCAGCGGCCCCGGTTCGATTCAGGATCAGGTGCTAAGGCTTTGCGGCGGCGAGAATATCTTCGCCACCAGCCGCGTTCCCTGGCCGCAGGTGAGCCGCGAACAGGTGCTGGCCCGCCAGCCGCAGGCGATCGTGGTGACCGGGGATGCCAGCCGCATTGCCGAAGCGCAGCGCTTTTGGCAACATCAGCTCACCATTTCGTTGATTGCGTTACACAGCGACTGGTTTGAACGCGCCGGCCCACGTATTATCCTCGCCGCCAAACAACTTTGTGCGGCGCTTGACCAGGTAAAATAATCATCCGGCACACCGGATGTTCAGTGGGAATCAACGATGCTTGTCTATTGGCTGGATATTATTGGCACAGCTGTCTTCGCGATCTCCGGCGTACTGCTGGCCGGAAAACTGCGTATGGACCCATTCGGCGTGCTGGTGTTAGGGGTAGTGACGGCGGTAGGCGGCGGGACCATCCGCGACATGGCGCTGGCGAATGGCCCGGTATTCTGGGTCAAAGATCCCACCGATCTGGTGGTGGCGATGGTCACCAGCATGCTGACCATCCTGCTGGTCCGCCAGCCTCGCCGGCTGCCGAAATGGATCCTGCCCGTTCTTGATGCCGTCGGTCTGGCGGTGTTTGTCGGCATTGGCGTCAATAAAGCTTTTCTCGCTGGCAGCGGCCCGCTGGTCGCGGTGTGCATGGGGGTGGTGACCGGCGTCGGCGGCGGGATTATTCGCGACGTGCTGGCGCGGGAAATTCCTATGATTCTGCGTACCGAAATCTACGCCACCGCCTGTATCGTCGGCGGTATTGTCCACGCCACGGCACACGACACCTTTCATCTCCCGCTGGAGAATTCGGCAATGATGGGGATGGTGGTCACCCTGGTAATTCGTCTGGCGGCTATTCGCTGGCATCTGAAGCTGCCGACGTTTGCCCTGGACGATAACGGTCGGTAATAAAAGCAAAACGGTAACCTTAAGGTTACCGTTTTTAGGGTTTGCTCCCTCCCGCTGGGGGAGAACTCGCTTTAAACGCTGAACGAGGAGCCGCAGCCGCAGGTGCTTTTCGCGTTCGGATTGGTCACGATAAAGCGCGAACCTTCCAGCCCTTCGGTATAGTCGACAGAGCCGCCGACCAGATACTGCAGGCTCATCGGGTCAACCACCAGGCCGACGCCCTGTTTCTCAATGGTCATATCCCCTTCGTTCACCTGATCGTCAAAGGTGAAGCCATACTGGAAACCGCTGCAACCGCCGCCGGTGATATACACGCGCAGTTTCAGGTTCGGATTATCTTCATCCGCAATCAGGTGTTTTACTTTATTGGCTGCGGCTTCGGTAAACTCCAGCGGCAACGCTACGTCATCACTCATTTTCTGCTCCCATTGATACTTCCGGCCGGTTAAAGAATAACCGGACCTTTTGAGCCATTATCTAATACCCTGGTAAATCGTTCAAGTATTCTCCCGGGGAGCCTGCTGCGCTTTTGCCGCCTGCTCGGCTTCCTGCTTCGCCAGAGTACGCTGCAGAATGGTCGAATACAAAGGCTTACCGCCGAGGAATTGCGCCAGTAGTGTTGCGCCAAGGCAGGTAATAATCATTGGCAAAATGAGCTGATAGTTATCGGTCATCTCAAGCACCAGCACGATCCCGGTCAGCGGCGCACGCACCGAGGCGGCGAGCAGCGCCCCCATACCGGCAATCGCGAAGGTGCCGGCATCGAGATGGTAGGCCGGAAACAGCGGAATAGCCGCCATGCCGAACGCCGTGCCCAGCAGCGTGCCGAGCGCCAACATAGGCGCGAAAATGCCCCCTGGCGCGCCGGAAGAGAAGCAGATCAGCGTGGTCACCACGCGGGCAATAAAGATAAACAGCAGCAGTCCGACGGAGAAGTTACCGGCAGCGGCGATAGGGATCAAGTTAAAGCCACCGCCCACCGCGGAGGGCTGCATCAGCCCCAGCAGACCGCAGAGCCCGCCGATTAATCCGCCAATCAACACCCATTTTTTGATGTTGCCGCCGTGGATGCGCTGGAACAGATCCTGAGTGCGCAGCACCAGAAAATTAAACAGCGGGCCAAAGCAGCCAAACAGCATGCCCAGCACCAGATACAGCCATAGGGTATTTACCGGGGCGTTGCTTAGTTTACCCACCTCAATGATCGCCGCTTCGCCGTTGAAAATGCGAAACACAATGCTCGACATGATCACGCCGGTAAACACCGCTTTAATGGAGATCAGGTTGTAGCGGAACTGCGGGCGCATCTCTTCGATGATAAACAGAATACCGGCCAGCGGCGCATTAAAGGCCGCCGAAAGCCCCGACGCCGCACCGGTCGCCAACAGCGTATGCCGCGCTTCCGGACTGCGCATGCGGAAAACGTCCAGCACCATGCGCCCAATGTTGCCGCCAAGCTGTACCATCGGTCCTTCACGACCCAGCACCATCCCGGCGCCAAGGGTCCCCATGCCGCCAACGAATTTCACCGGCAGCACGCGCCACCAGCGCACCGGCCGCAGCTCCTCCAGCGCGCCCTCAATTTCCGGAATCCCGGAGCCGCCGGCCTCCGGCGCAAAGCGACGCACCAGAAAATAGCCGACCATCGCCAGCAGCGCCGACAGGATAAACGCCAGCGGCCAGACCAGATACCAGTGGTCCGCCACCTGCGCCAGCGCGCCGATCCGCTGGTTCTGCACCCAGTTCACGCTCTTTTCAAAGGCGACGCCCACCAGCCCCGCCAGCGTGCCGACCACTGCCGCCATAAACAGCACCGCCAGCGGCGTTTTATCGCGTTGAATCAGACGGCGCACCGCATCGCCGCGACGCACCCGCACAAACTGATGTGCTTCAAAAGAGGGAGTTTCTGCTTTCATGCCGTTATCAATTATTGGTAATACAAATGAAGAGAGCGGCATTTTAGCCGTCCCGGCGCGCTGCGTCGTCAAAAAAATGCCCTTGCGGCACATTGTTTCAATTGGGCAAAACTTTCATAACCATCCTGGAATAACTTAGAATAGCCGATAAAACATTTTTCACGAACCAGGACCCTGGCCATGAGCAAATCTGAAAATCTGTACCACGCTGCGCGCGAACTGATCCCCGGCGGCGTTAACTCGCCGGTGCGCGCTTTCACCGGCGTCGGCGGCACACCGCTGTTTATCGAACGCGCGGATGGCGCTTACCTCTATGACGTGGATGGGAAAGCCTATATCGATTATGTCGGTTCCTGGGGTCCGATGGTGCTGGGCCACAACCACCCGGCTATCCGCAATGCGGTGATCGAGGCGGCATCCCGCGGCCTGAGCTTTGGCGCGCCGACCGAAATGGAAGTGAAAATGGCGGCCCTGGTGACCGAGCTGGTGCCGACCATGGATATGGTGCGGATGGTGAACTCCGGTACCGAAGCCACCATGAGCGCCATTCGCCTGGCGCGCGGCTTCACCGGTCGCGACAAAATCATTAAGTTCGAAGGCTGCTACCACGGCCATGCCGACTGCCTGCTGGTGAAAGCCGGTTCCGGCGCGTTGACCCTCGGCCAGCCGAACTCGCCGGGCGTCCCGGCCGATTTCGCCAAACATACCCTGACCTGCACTTATAACGACCTCGCCTCGGTGCGCGCGGCGTTCGAGCAGTATCCGCAGGAGATCGCCTGCATCATCGTCGAGCCGGTGGCCGGAAATATGAACTGCATTCCGCCGCAGCCGGAATTCCTGCCGGGCCTGCGCGCCCTGTGCGACGAATTTGGCGCCCTGCTGATTATCGACGAAGTGATGACCGGCTTCCGCGTGGCGCTGGCAGGCGCTCAGGCTTACTACGGCGTGGAGCCGGATCTGACCTGTCTGGGGAAAATCATCGGCGGCGGGATGCCGGTAGGCGCCTTCGGCGGCCGCCGTGAGGTGATGGATGCCCTGGCTCCCACCGGTCCGGTCTATCAGGCGGGCACCCTCTCCGGCAACCCGATCGCCATGGCGGCTGGCTTCGCCTGCCTGAACGAAGTGGCGCAGCCGGGGGTCCATGAAACCCTGACTGAACTGACTAACCAGCTGGCGCAAGGCCTGCTGGATGCGGCACGTGACGCCGGGATCCCGCTGGTGGTCAATAACGTCGGCGGCATGTTCGGCATCTTCTTTACCGATGCCGAAACCGTCACCTGCTATCAGGACGTGGTGAAGTGCGACGTTGAACGCTTCAAGCGCTTCTTCCATCTGATGCTGGAGGAAGGCGTGTACCTGGCGCCGTCAGCGTTTGAGGCCGGCTTTATGTCCGTGGCCCACAGCGAAGAAGATATCGACAACACCATCGACGCCGCGCGTCGGGTATTTGCCAAGCTGTAAGGTGCTTGAATGCCTGGTGGCGCAGGGATTTTCCCGGAGGAGGCGCATTGCGCCTTATCCGGGCTACCAAATCGCACAGCGCTGTAGCCCCGGTAAGCGATAGCGCCACCGGGGATGTTGAAGCCATCCAGGACCGTTAGCGACTCTGCTTTCTCAGCAAATAAATAAAGTAAGGCGCGCCGATAAAGGTCGACAGTAGCCCCGCCGGGATCTGATACGGGAACATCATCATCCGTCCGCACCAGTCGGCGAAGACCAGCAGCAGCCCGCCAGTCAGCCCTGAAATCACCATATGCGGTAGGGTTCGCCGGAAGCCCATCATCCGCGCGATATGCGGCGCCATCAGCCCGACAAAGCTCAGCGGGCCGATGGTCAGCGTCGCCGCCGCCGTCAGGCAGGCCGCCAGCAGCAGCAGAACAATCCGCGATGACGTCAGCGCCATGCCCACCGCTCGCGCCGCCTCCCCGCCCAGCGGCAGGATGGTTAACCAGCGACGACAGAGCGGCGCCAGCGCCAGCAGCGCCAGCATTACCGCGCCGCTACGCACCACTCTCTCCGGCGTCGCGCTATATGTCGACCCCGAGATCCACGTCAGGATCTGCGCCATACGCGGATCGCCGCTGGCCTGCAGCATCATCAGCAGCATAGTGAAGGCGGTGCTCAGCGCCATCCCCGCCAGCAGCATCCGATGCGGCGAGAAGCCGCCGCGCCCGGCGGCGAGCATAATGATCAGCAAGGTGGCCGCCGCGCCAAGGCTGCCGGCCGGCAGCAGCCAGCCAAAGGCGTCGCCAGGCACGAAGAACAGCATCAGCACCACGCCAAAAGCCGCGCCGGAGCTGATGCCCAGCACTTCCGGGCTGGCCATCGGGTTGCCGGTCAGGCGCTGGATAATACAGCCGGCGACCGCCAGCATGACCCCGGCGAACAGGGCCGACAGCACCCGCGGCCAGCGCCAGGGCAGCAGTTGCTCCAGCAGATCGCCGTGGGCCCACAGCCAGCCGTGGGCATCGCGACCAAAGGCCAGCGCCACGCTCACCGCCAGCAGCAGCAACGCGACGCCTGCGAGAACAAACCATTGCACATGATAGCGCTCAGGCTGCACATTATCGCCGCCGTTCATCACCGGGGCGCTGATGCTGCGCAACCGCGGCAGCAGCCACAGCAGCAGCGGCGCGCCAATCAGGGCGGTGACCGAGCCGGTGGAGACTTCCCGCCATACCCGGCTCAGCCAGAGGATCACCTGATCGGAAAGCCACAGGAGCAGCGCGCCGATCAGCGCCGCCAGCAGCAGCCGCGCCAGCAGCCGACGGGCGCCAAGCATTTTCGCCAGCAGCGGCGCGAACAGGCCGATAAAGCCGATAATCCCTACCGCGTTCACCAGCAGCGCGCTGATGACGATCGCCAGCGTCAGGGCGCCGAGGCGCGCCAGGGACAGCGCCAGCCCGAGGTTACGCGCCACCCCGTCATCGAGCCCCATCAGGGTCAGCGGCCGCAGCAGCAGCAAGGTGAGTATTGCCCCGCCAAGCAGCTGCGGCCACAGGCGCTGCGCTACGCTCCAGTCGGTCTGCGTCAGCGTCCCGGTGCTCCACAGGAACATGCTTTGCAGCTGGTCGTGATGGAAAATCACCATCAGCTGGTTAAGCGCGCCACAGTAAAGGCTGACCACCAGCCCCGCCAGGATCAGCGTTACCGGCGACAGGCGCTTGCCCCACGAGACGCCAAACACCAGCGCGCCCACCAGACAGGCCCCGGCCAGCGCGGCGAATTGCGACGCCAGCACGCCGGGAATAGCCCATAACGTGGTGACCGTTATCCCCAGCTGCGCGCCGGTGGCGACGCCAAGGGTGGTCGGTTCCGCCAGCGGATTACGCAGCACCTGCTGGAACAGGACACCAACCAGTCCCAGCCCGGCGCCCACCAGCAGCGCAACAGCCAGTCTCGGTAACAAACTGTAATGAAACAGCATTTGGGCAATATCATCGACATCCGGCTGCCACAGCGCCTGCCGCCACTGCGCATAGGGCAAGGCGACATTGAGGTTGACGATGCTCAGCGCGAAGGCGACGCCCAGCAGCCCGGCCAGCAGGATAATAGCTAACGGCGAGAGACGCGTATTCATGCCGGTCTCCCCTGGGCATCAGCCAGCACGCGGGCAAAATGCATCGCTGACAGCGTCGCGCCGTAGAACCAAACCGCCGGAACGCGCTGGAAGCGGCCCGCGCGCACGAAGGGCATCGCCTGCCATAGCGGCGTCGCCAGCAGTTGAGCCATATCTCGCTCATTGCCATGGTCGAAACAGATGACATCGGCTTCGTTAAATGCCGCCAGCCTGTCGATGCCAACGCTAACGCTTCCCCAGAATGCCGCTTCGCCGTGCCAGGCGTTTTTAATACCAAAGCGATCAAGCACCTCCTGGAACAGGCAGTTTTCGCCAAACACCAGCACGTGGCGGGGATCGAGCAGAGAGATCATCAGCAACGGACGATCGCCGCGCCCGGCAAAACGCGGACGCAGGCTCTCCATCAGCGCGTCGAACTCCGCCAGATGGCGCTTCGCCTGCTGCGTTTTGCCCAGCAGATCGGCCATTTCCAGTAGCGAACGCTGGGCCATCGCCAGCGGCCGTTTGCCGTCGCTGAAGGTGAAACCGCGGCCGGGCGCGATACGCGCCAGCTTCTCCGGCGACGGGCCGTAGCCCGCCGACCAGACGATAAACGACGGTTTCATCTGCGTCAGCAGTTCAAGGTTGGGTTCGGTACGCAGACCAACATCGATCACCGAGTCGTGCAGCGCGGGTTCGTTCACCCACAAGCGATAGTTGGGAATATCGGCCACGCCATAGGGCGTCACGCCGAGCGCCAGCAGCAGCTCCGCGGGCAGCCACTCCAGGGCGACCACGCGCTGCGGGTCGACGTCGGCCGCCTGCGCGCCGCGCATCTGCCACAGCAGCGGCGAGAGCGCCATCGCGATCAGCAGGCGGCGTCGGGTTATCAGAGTTGGGTTCATCATCAATAGACAAAGCTTACCGGCGCCGCACCGGCCGGGTGTGGCAGGATCCCCATCGGGATGCCGTAGATCTGTTCCAGAGTGTCGCTGCGCATCAGTTCCGCCGGCGTCCCCTGAGCAATCATTTCTCCGCCGCGCAGGGCCACCAGATAGTCGCAATAGCGGGCCGCCATATTAATATCGTGCAGGACGGCGATCACCGTCAGGCCGCGCTGCTGGCTGAGACGATGCACCAGCGCCAGAACATCGACTTGATGAGCAATATCCAGCGCCGAGGTGGGTTCATCGAGCAGCAGGCAGCGACTGTCCTGCGCCACCAGCATGGCGATCCACGCCCGCTGGCGTTCACCGCCGGAGAGGCTGTCCACCAGACGATGAGCGAGCGGCTTCAGCCCCACCAGCGCAATCGCCTCTTCTACTTTCTCACGGTCCGCTGCGCCAAAGCGACCCAGCGCGCCGTGCCATGGATAGCGGCCGATCGCCACCAGCTCGCGCACCGTCATACCTTCGGCCGGCGGCAGCTGCTGCGGCAGATAGGCCACTTTGCGGGCAAAGGCTTTGCTGCCCCAGCTCTCCAGCGGCTGCCCGTCCAGCAGCACTTCGCCTGCGGAGGGCGGCTGATGACGGCCAAGCATTTTCAGTAACGTCGATTTGCCGGAGCCATTATGGCCGATCAGGCCTGTGACTTTTCCGGTCGGGAAGGTGAGCGAGAGCGGATGGAGCAATGTGCGGCCAGGCACACGGAAAGTGACGCGATCCAGCGCGAAGGTGGTTTCTGCGTGCGGAGTCTGTTCCTGCATAGCGATAACCTGATAGAGGGCGCGGCGAACCGCGCCCGTAGGTGGTTAGAAACGGAAGGTGGCGGTGGCGACGACCTGACGTCCGGCGCCCCAGTAGCAGGCGTATTCGCTGTAGCAACTGGAGACATATTCGCGGTCGAACAGGTTGTTGACGTTGACGCCGACCGACGATCCCGGCAGGCCAAAGCGCGCCAGATCGTATTTCACCGTCGCATCCATCAGCGCATAACCGGCCACACTAAAGGCATCATTTTTCTTACCGGTGCTGGTGTCATTTTTGTAGTAGCTGACCGTTGAACCGATATAGCGCGCCCCGGCCCCAATCGTCAGACCGCTCAGCGCGGTTTCGTGGAAGGTATAATCCGCCCACAGGGAGGCCATGTTACGCGGCACTTCCGCCGGACGTTTGCCGTTGAACACCGTATCGTGAGTGTACTCCGCATCGGTGTAGCTGTAGGCCGCGGTGACGTTAATATTGGCGTTCACCGCCGCCTTCGCCTCCAGCTCAAGGCCGCGGGAGCGGATCTCGCCGGTCTGGATGCTGAACGCCTGGTTAGCCGGATCAGCCGTCAGGTTCTTGTCTTTGGTCAGCTGATAGACCGCCGCGGTGACCACCACTGGCATATCTTTCGGCACGTATTTCACGCCGGCTTCATACTGCTTACCGCGCGACGGATCGAACGGCTGGCCGCGGCTGTTGGAACCCGATACCGGTTCAAACGATTCGCTGTAGCTGAAGTACGGAGAGATGCCGTTATCGAACAGGTAGTTGATGCCGCCGCGCCAGCTGAACTGCTGGTCGTGATTCTCCGCCAGGCTGTTGGTGGCGCGGGTTAACGTTGAGGTCGTGGCGTAATCGTAACGGCCGCCCAGGGTCATCACCCATTTATCCCACTCCATCTGATCCTGCGCGTACAGGCCGGTCTGCTCCATCCGGTTGAGGACCGCGTACGGGAAGGTGACCTGAATATTCGGATTGCCGTACTGCGGATTGCTCATGCTGATAGGATCCGCCGTCCCGTAGTCGGCATCCACATCGTTACGCATCCGCGAGTAGTCCACGCCGGTCAGCAGCGTATGGCTGACCGCGCCGGTGGCGAAATCAGACTGCAGCTGGGTATCGACGGTGAAGGTGTTCAGGTGCTCGTCGGAGCGCACGTAGGCGCGATTCATGTAGCCCGGCGCGACATAGCCGTTGCCGTATACCGAACGATAGAGCGTATGCACATCGGCATAGCGCAGGTTCTGCCGCACGGTAAAGGTGTCATCGAACTGATGGGAGAAGCTGTAGCCCACCATCTTCTGGCGGCGGGAGATTTTATTATCGGACTCGCCTTCGTTGAAATCGGTCGGCAGCTTGTGCGCCTTACCGTTGGCGTCGTAATACGGCACCACGGTGCCTTCGCGCGGCAGCCAGCCGTAGTAGCCCGCATCCGGGTCATTCTGGAAGTTGCTCAGGAAGGTGAAGTCGGTTTTATCGTCCGGACGCCAGCTAAAGGAGGGCGCCACCGCGTAGCGGGTCGATTTCGCCATCTGCTGCTGGGCATCCTGACTGCGGCCAAGGCCGGTCAGGCGATACGACCAGACGCCGGCATCATCAATGGCGTCGCTAAAGTCAAACCCGGTCTGCCACAGATTGTCGGTGCCCATCTTAAACTGCACTTCTTTCAGCGGCTCGGTAGTCGGGCGCTTGCTGACCATGCTGACGATACCGCCCGGGTTGCTGTTGCCGTACAGCACCGAGGTTGGCCCGCGCATCACTTCCACACGCTCGAGGAAGTAAGGATCCATGGAGACTTCAGAGTAGTTATTCCCCTGCAGCTTCATGCCGTCCAGATACTGGTTGGTGTTGACGGTCGTCGAGGTGGTGAAGCCGCGAATGGTGACCACGTCATAGGTGGTCGAACTGCCACGAGTGGAGAAGACGCTTGGCGTATAGGAGAGCGCCTCTTTTACCGTCGTCGGCTGGCGCATCTCCATCTCCTGGCGCGTCACCACCGACACAGACTGCGGCGTTTTTTCAATCGGGGTATCGGTTTTGGTCGCCGTGGCGGAGCGTTTTGCCGCGATAGTCGGCGCCGGTCCCCAGGCGCTTTCCTGGGCGGCCGGGGCGGCAACGACGGTGATGGTTTCTTCTTGCTTCGGTTGTTCTGCTGCCTGTGCGTAGACAGACATGCCGCTAACCGCCGTGGCTACTACAGCTGCGACTTTACGCAGCGAGTGATTTGGCTGAGCAGTTTTTGGACGCGCCATGGGTATATCTCTGATGAAAGTGAATGATAACGTAAACGAGAATTATTATTATGACGGGCGATATAATAGGCGAAACGTCGAAGGCAAGGCAAGCGATATGCCTGTCGCCGCCGGTCGAAGGCTGAATTAATAACCAGATAGTTATTATGGAGTTAAAGAGCCGTTAACTTTTTTACAGGCATAAAAAAACCCCTTAATACTTTCGTATTAAGGGGTCTGGTCGTGCGGTCAAAATCAGTTACTGCCGAACATATCCTTGATCCAGCCCGCGACGCCGTCGCTCTTTTCCTGCTGCTTCGGCGGCTGTTGCTGCTGTTGCTGCTGTTGCTGCTGTTGCTGCTGCTGCTGCCCGGACTGATTAAACGGATTTTTCGCTTCCTGTTGCTGCAACTGCTGCTGTTGCATCATTTCGCCCTGACGGCACAGCGCATCCGGCTGCGTGGTCCAGACCGGCAGCGAACGCATACCACCGCTGCAGACGAAGTTGCCGTTGCTGTCCACGCCCATATCAACCACGTCTTCCGGCACCGTCAGCACCAGCGGCGTTGGCGTCTGGTTCGCCAGATAGCGCTGGTAAATCGACATCGCGCCGCTGGCACCGTACAGTTTGGTCGGCTGGTTATTGTCGCGCCCCACCCAGGTGATGGTCACCTGACTACCGTCGATGCCGGCGAACCAGGTATCGACGTTATTGTTGGTGGTCCCGGTTTTCCCCGCCAGATGCAGGCCCGGATACTTCGCCCCCAGCTGACGCCCCGTACCGCGCTGCACCACCTGCTGCATAGTCCACAGCGTCATGTAGGCCGCCTGGGCAGGCACCGCGCGCTCCGCCTGCGGATAGCTCTGGTAGAGCACAGTGCCATCTTCGGCAATCACTGACCGCAGCGCGGAAAGCGGCGCACGGTTCCCACCGCTGGCGATGGTCTGGAAGGCCTGGGCCACTTCAATCGGTGTCAGGTTCAGCGCGCCAAGCAGCATCGACGGCACCGCGTTGAGCTGATTCTTCGGCGCCCCCAGTTTAGTCCAGGTATCGACTACCGCCGGCAAGCCCAGCGCCATCCCGAGGTTAACCGTCGGGACGTTCATCGAGCGAGTCAGGGCATCGACCAGCATCACCTGACCGCTGAAACGACGATCGTCGTTCTGCGGGGACCACGTCTGACCGTTGGACAGGCGAATCGTCACCGGCGCATCGGCGATCCAGGTATTCAGGCGATACTGATTCGGCTGGCTCAGCGCGGTCAGATAGGTCGCCGGCTTGGCCAGAGAACCAATCGATCGGCGGGCCTGCATCGCGCGGTTATAACCGGCGAACTGCGGCTCCGCGCCGCCGACCATCGCCCGCACTTCGCCGGTGAAGCGGTCAACCACCACCATGGCGGTTTCCAGGTCTGCCAGCTTACGCTGTTTCTTCAGAACCGGGATCCCTTCGGAGGCCGCTTTTTCCGCCGCATCCTGCGCCACCGAGTCGAAAGTGGTGAAGATCTTCACGCCGGAGAGATCTTTCACTTTATCGCCCAGCTTCGCCTGCAGTTCCTGACGAACCATCTGCATAAACGCCGGCTGCGGTGAAATCACCCCGCCGCGCGGCTGCACGCCCAGCGGACGTGCGCTGAGCATGTCGTACAGCTCCTGGTCGATAACCTGCTGCTGCTGCAGCAGACGCAGCACCAGATTGCGTCGTTCAAGGGCCAGTTTCGGGTTACGCCACGGGTTATAGACCGACGCCCCTTTCACCATCCCCACCAGCAGCGCCTGCTGGTCGAGGCTCAGCTCTTCCACCGGACGGCCGAAGTAATACAGGCTGGCCAGCGGGAAGCCGCGAATTTCGTTATCGCCGCTCTGGCCGAGGTACACCTCGTTCATATACAGCTCAAGGATGCGATCCTTGCTGTAGCGGGCGTCGACGATCAGCGCCATATACGCTTCGTTGGCTTTACGCCAGTAGGAGCGTTCGCTGGAGAGGAACAGGTTTTTCACCAGCTGTTGGGTCAGGGTACTCGCCCCCTGCACCGTTCGGCCTGCCGTCAGGTTCGCCAGCACCGCGCGGCCGATGGAGTAGAGACTGATCCCATCGTGCTCATAGAAGTGGCGGTCTTCGGTCGCCAGCAGGGTATCCACCAGCAGATCGGGGAAGCCGCTGCGCTTCACGAACAGGCGCTGCTCGCCGTTCGGCGACTGCAGCATGGTGATAAGACGCGGATCGAGGCGGAAGAAACCGAACTGGCGGTTATTATCCATATTCTCGATGGTCTCAAGATGGTCGCCGTCGAAAGTAAGACGCGCGCGCACCTGCCCTTCCTTACTGTCCGGGAAATCGAACGGACGACGGATCATCTCGATGCTGTTAGCCTGCACGGTATATTCGCCGGGGCGCGTCATCGCGCTGACCTGGCGATACTGCGTGGCGTTGAGCAGACGCACCATCTCGTTTTTGCTGATCTGCATGTCCGGCTCAAGGTTGACCATCCGGCCATAGACCGCGGCCGGCAGCTCCCAGACTTTACCGTCAATGCGGCTGCGGATTTTCTGGTCGAGGTAGACGCCATAGGCGGCAATCAGCACCGCGAAGACAATCCCCAGCTTGACCAGCAGCCACAGCCAGCTGCGCTTCCGACGAGGCTTGCCACCTTTGCCTTTGGCTTTTCTCGGCACCGGTTTCTCATCCTCATAATCATCGTCATCATACTCGTCGTCGTAGTCCTCTTCCCGGACCCGGCGACGGGTGACTTTCTGTTTAGTCGGACGTGAGGGTCTTCCCTTACGTCCGATAGGCTCGCGGTCATCTCCCGCCATGCTTTTTCTCCGCAACGTTCAGGCGCAAAGGCCTGATTCTCAATACTTCCCCTGTTCAGAGGAAGAAGAAATCTCTCAAATTAACGTCCAGGCTGCTTATCCTTCGGACGACAACCTGCTGGCAGGCAGGACGCGCCGCCAGCCTTTCAGAGGGTTGGTTTGCTTCATGTTACATGATACTAACAATAAAAATTCACCATAAAATCATTGTGTTAAACGCATCATCGGCAGAATAAGTCAGAACATAGCACGTAATGTTCAGGGCATACAGGATAGCACTAAAATGCGACATTCTTAACCAGCATTTTACCTCCTGCGCACGTAACAAGATGGGAAAGAGTATGTTTTTTAATAACATAAAAAACGGCGCGCTTCCTGCCGGTCAGCGCAGTGGCATCATCCGCGGATGAAAATATATTTTCCCAGCGCCAACGTTTATTATTGATAAAAGTAAAGTCGATTAAGCGCCTTTCCGTTGATAAAAATGAGAGCCTGTTAACATTTATGCAGAATAATATTTTATGATGACACCAGGTAAATATTTGTTAAACTAGCGGCCAGTGATTCATTATTTTGATTACTCTATGATGCGTATTCCGCTTATATTTCCGCTTTGCATGGTAGCCCTTCTCTCTGGCTGCCAACAAAAACCCGCCTCAACGCTCAGCCCGGCTATCAGCAGCCAGGCGCAGCTCGAGCAGCTCTCGTCCGTGGCGGCCGGGACGCGCTATCTCAAGAATAAATGTAATCGTAGCGATCTCCCCGCTGATGAAACGATATATCGGGCAGCGGTGAATGTCGGTAAAGCGCGCGGATGGGGAAATATTGACGTGGCGACGTTAAGCCCAAATAGCGACCGGCTTTACCAACAGCTTTTACAGGACAGTACCCCGGAAGCCACACAGTGCAGTCAATTTAATCGTCAGCTCGCGCCATTTATTGCCAGCTTGCGCAGCGACTAAGCGAAATATCCTCAGCGCGCCGGTTATTGTGCGCGCTTTTATTCCTCTTTCGGCTCCTCGTCAATTTTTCCGCCCGGCCAGTCCTCCAGCGCCGCGAGGGTAAAGGTCGTGCCGTTGAAGCTGAAGATCGTCACATCCTGCTGGATCTGCTCCACCACCAGGTTCGGCAGGGGTGAATCGCCCTCCGTCCACGCTTTGCCGTTTAATACAATGCTGCGCTTTTCCGGTCGCGAGGCGTAGACATGGGCGCTGTAGCGCAGAGGCGGCAGCGTATCGCTGTCCACTTCCGGCGCCGCGGGCGCGCTGGCTTTTGCCGCCGGCGGCGGCGTCTTTGGCGCGGCCTCTCCGGCAGCGGTTAACGGCAGAAGCGCCGCATGCGCCACCGGCAAGGGCAGCGTTTGCGGCGGTGCTGGGTGACGCCACTGCTCGCCGCCAAACCAGCCGAGCGCGATAAATAATCCGGCGTACAGCGGGATAATCCAGCCGGGGATCTGCACCATCCGTCCGCGGATCACCGGCGCATCATCCAGCGAGGACGGCGGCTGATGCGTCACCAGCGGCGGGATCCCTCTTTCACTGTCATCACGAACAATCACAACCGTCTCCTGTTCCCTCACCATAACGAGAAGGCGCCCTTACGGATGCCCCAGACTGCTGACAAAGTGCAATCTTCAGGAATTGCCCGGCGGCGCTACGCTTGCGCGGGCCTACAGATAACTGCATAACTGTTTGAAATTGCAATCTTTCGTAGGCCAGGTAAGGCGAAAGCCGCCACCCGACAGAAAGGCGAGCACAATAACGAAACAGGTTTGTCATCAGCCAGAGGCGCCCTTACGGGCGCCCTACGTTATGTTATTTACTGCTCACCGGCAGGCCAGCGCCCTGCGACTCGCCCTGCGGCAACTCGAGAACGGCAACCGACCAGGCCGGCAGCGTGACCGAACCGTCAGCGGCAACCTGCACGCCGCTCGCCAGCGACCGGTCGCCCGCCGCCTGCTGAATAGCGCTCAGCTGGAGCGATGTGCCGGCGAAGTCCTGCAGCGTCCGGCTTTCCGGCGCGGCGTTGATCGCCACCACGATGCCGTCGACACGGCTGTCCAGACTGGCGCCAGCCTGCATCCCGTCATCGATGGTCATCACCAGCAGACTCGTCTGCTGATCGGCGCCAGTATTGCGGAAGTCCACGCGCTTCATCACCGTCGCGCCGTCGCCGAGGGTAAACAGCGGAGACGATTTACGCAGCGCGGTCAGCTCCTGATAAAACGCGGTCATCTGCTTGAGCTCCGTTTCACCCGGAGTAGCCACCGCGTCTTTCACCCGGGCGATAATGTCATAGTTGCTGCCATCATCGCTGCTGCGCGGCATACCGACGTTGTAGTTGTTGTCCTGCAGGGAGTAGTCCACGCGGTTAAACCAGTCGCCGGAATCATACGAATCGCGGGTAAAGGATTTAGAGCGCAGCAGCTCCGAGCCCTGCTGGTCAAAGGCGATCCCCTGGCCGAGCATCACCGTCGCCAGCGACACCGCCTGCATCCGGACGCGGGTATCGAGATCCGCCTCCTGAGCGGCTTTATAGCTGATCATGTCCCACAGCGTCTGGTTATCGTGTTTTGACACATAGTTCACGACTTCCGTCGGATCAGCCGCATAGCCGCCTGGCGCGCCGTTATAGTCAATCTCGCTGCCTCTCTTCACCGCGCCGTCTTTGTCGATCAGCACAAAGTCCGCAAGGTTACCGGCCATGCCGAGACGGGTCAGATCGGCGAGGTGACGCGCCTGATCGTCGGTCAGGGTGGTCAGCTCATTCGGCAGAACGCCGGCCCCGCTGCCCACGCCCTGGTTCTGGCGTAATGCGTCACCGGAGTCGAACGGCCCGCCGCCGCGCACGGCGTCGCGCAGACGATCGGAGAACGTGCCGATCCCGGTGCCTTTGAGATTGATTTGCGAGGCAATTTCAAAGCGATCGCTCTGGTTGGAATCCCAGCCTTCGCCAAAGAAGTAGATATCCGGGTTCAGCGCTTTAATGCGTTCCCAGGCCGAGAGGATCTGCGCTTTCGGGTGGTAGCCCATCAGGTCGAAGCGGAAGCCATCGATCTTATAATCGGTGGTCCATACCGCCAGTGAATCGGCGATAAGCTTGGCGAACATCCGGTGCTCTGGCGCCGAGTCGGAGCAACAGGTAGCCGATTCCACGCTGCCGGTGGTTTCGTTCAGACGCTGGTAGTACCAGGGGACGATCTTATCCAGTACCGAGGTGCGATCGGTCGGGCCGGCGGCGTTGGTGTGGTTGTACACCACGTCCATAATGACGTTCATTCCCAGATCCTGCTTGATCGCCTGAATCATGGTGCGGAACTCTTTAATACGCGCCGTGCCTTCCGGATCGGTGGCGTAGGATCCTTCCGGTACCGTGTAGTGGAACGGATCGTAGCCCCAGTTATAGGAGTCGGTCTGCGCCACCAGCGTATTCAACGCCTGCACCTGCGGGTTATCCTTGCTGTCGTTCTGCTTCAGCTGGGTCAGCACCTCTTCGACCGTCGAACCGCTGTCGCAATAGCCCGCGAACTCGCTGCTCTTCACCGCGCTATTGACCTCGCACAGGCGGCTGAACGGCTGCTGAATATCGGCGACCTTGTCGCTGAACTCATTGACCGTCGCCAGATCGAAGACCGGCAGCAGCTCAATATGGGTCACGCCCGAGGCCGACAGCTGTTTCAGATGCTGGACCATATTGCTTTCCTGGGCGGTGAGCGCCAGATACTTACCGCGCAGCTCCGCAGGCACGGTTTGATCCCAGGCGGAGAGATCGCGAATATGCGATTCGTGAATCGTCATTTTCGCCAGATCGGCTTTGGTTTTCTGCGCGTGCGGCATCGTCAGCCCGTCCCAGCCTTCCGGCTTCAGCGCGCTGTCGTTGAGATCGACCACCTGGCTGTACTCCGAGTTGGTCGACAAACTGTGGGCGTAGGGATCGGTCACTTCGTACTGCTCGACTTTACGCGACTGCGGGTGGTAGACCGTCATCGCGTAGCGGTAGAAGGCGCCCTTCAGGTCGCTTCCCCCCTGCCAGGACCAGGCGCCGGAGGCGCTATCGCGGGTCATCGGGTGACTGGCTATCACTTTCTTGTCCGCGCTATAGATCACCAGCTCGACCTGCTGCGCCGTGGGCGCCCAGACGCGGAAGGTCACGCCGCTATCGGTTAGCTGGGCGCCATAGCTCAGCGCCTCGGCGGCGGCGGCATAGGTATCGTCCAGCACGCCGGCGGTCTGCACCTGGGTGGCTGAGCTCAGGATCCCATCGCTTTCCGCGGCTATCGCCACCGTCTCGCCCTGCAGCAATTCATCGACGTTAACATCATCCGGCAGTTTAAAGGCTGGATAGCTGGCGAGATGCGGGAAGCGCATGCTTACCTGCTGGCTGACGGTGGTGGGGGTCAGCTTGACATATTTATCGCTAAATTCGCCGTTACTGTCGGCGGCCACCTTACTGCTGTGGCTGTAATAGAGGCGCACAATGGGTTTATTTTCCCCACCCGGCCACAGCAGAGTAGTCTTATCGACCCAGTGCGCATCGGCCAGCGCCACGCCAAAGGCGGCGCGGAAGGCGTCGGCGCGGGAGTCATAGACCGCGCTGTTGCCGGCGATGACCGATACCGTCCGATCGGTGAAATCACTGAAAGAGACGCGCAGGTCGCTGTCGATAAGCTTATTGGTGCCATCGCGGACGATAACGTTGATGCATCCGCTCTCTTTAGTCAGCGGGATCACCCAATAAGGGCCATATTTGTCGCTGCCGGTCGGGGTGGTGCTGACATCATTCCAGTCCGCCACCGGCGCGCTCAGCGCGTCACAGGTTTCGTTGTTCCATAAATAGAGGTTTTTCGTCGCATAGTCGGCCGGCGTGCTGCTGGTGATGCCGGCGATATCGACGAGATGAATGACAGCTTGCCTGGCGGAAGCCTGCACCGCTTCGCCTGGGACGGCAACGTCCGGTAAGCGGACGACGACATCCTGCGGGTCGGGCGTGCCGGGAGTGCCTGGGTTGCCAGGATTGCCTGGTGAACCCGGTGAGCCAGAGGTAGAAGAGGAAGAGCTGTTATCACAGCCACTCAATAATACTAACGATCCAAGAAATAGGGCATGACAGGTATATCTGAGCATTCGATAGTCCCTAATATGCTTATTAAATTATAAAAGGTAAGAAAGGATGAATATCTTTACAGCGCGCTAATTAGATATTTTTGCTTTCCCAGGCGCAATCATCCCCCACAAATGAGCGGGGGGCGTAGGAAGCCGGGGGAGTAAATCAATAAAGGGAATGACGACCCGAAACCGCAAACTGATTATGATTCGCCACGCTTATCGCCACTCTCCGGCAATAAATAATTCAAAAGCCAATAATCACCTACCTGTTTCGGTAGGGTATTACGCCAACGTGCAGAAAAATAAATTAGCAAAGGAATTAAAATGCCAGTTTCTGTGATGAGGTTAACAAATATAAATAAAGGGATAATTAAATTATTACCACAAATTGTGACGCTCATCATATTAATAACCGCTATCCCACAGCTGGCGAAATTAACCTGGCGCGTGGTATTCCCTGTGAGTCCTGAGGATATTTCCGCCCTACCGTTAACCATGCCTCCGCCGGCAGATCCGGAATTAAAAAATGTGCGGCCCGCATTTACCCTGTTTGGCCTGGCGGTGAAAATTAGCCCCACGCCAACGGATGCTGCCAGTCTCAATCAGGTGCCGGTTTCCAGCCTGAAGCTACGCCTGGCCGGGCTACTCGCCAGCAGCAACCCGGCGCGCTCCATCGCTATTATCGAAAAGGGAAATCAGCAGGTTAGCCTTAGCACGGGCGATCCTCTCCCAGGGTATGATGCGCGGATCGCCGCCATTCTGCCTGACCGGATCATCGTCAACTATCAGGGGCGCAAAGAGGCCATTTTATTATTTAACGACAGTCGCGCGCCGTCGCCGCCGCCCACCGCCGCGGGCAACCCGCCCCTCGTGAAGCGACTCCGCGAACAGCCGCAAAATATCCTCACTTATTTATCTATTTCGCCGGTACTCAGCGGCGACAAACTGCTGGGTTATCGGCTGAACCCAGGCAAAGACGCCTCGCTGTTTCGCCAGTCCGGCCTGCAGGCAAATGATTTGGCGATTGCCTTAAACGGCATCGATTTACGCGACCAGGAGCAAGCGCAACAGGCGCTGCAAAATCTGGCCGACATGACCGAAATAACGCTAACCGTTGAGCGGGAAGGCCAACGACACGATATTGCTTTCGCGCTGGGGGATGAATAATTGCCAACCATGAAACGCCTGCGAAAAATGCTGCCTACGCTGCTGATATTAACCCCGCTGCTATTTTCTCCGGCCGCCGCGGAGGAATTTTCCGCCAGTTTTAAAGGCACCGATATCCAGGAATTTATCAATACCGTCAGCAAAAACCTGAATAAAACGGTGATTATCGATCCCAGCGTACGCGGTACTATCACCGTGCGCAGTTACGATATGCTCAATGAAGAACAATATTATCAATTCTTCCTCAGCGTGCTGGATGTATATGGCTTCGCCGTGATCAATATGAATAACGGCGTGCTAAAAGTGGTCCGCGCCAAAGACGCCAAGACCTCGGCCGTGCCGGTCGCCAGCGCGGCCGCGCCGGGCGAAGGCGATGAAGTGGTCACCCGGGTGGTGCCCCTGACCAACGTCGCCGCCCGCGATCTCGCCCCGCTGCTCCGCCAGCTGAACGATAACGCTGGCGCCGGCAGCGTGGTCCATTATGAGCCCTCCAACGTACTGCTGATGACCGGCCGCGCGGCGGTTATCAAACGCCTGCTGACCATTGTCGAGCGCGTCGACAACGCCGGGGATCGCAGCGTGGTGACCGTGCCCCTTTCCTGGGCCTCCGCCGCGGAAGTAGTCAAACTGGTTACCGAGCTTAATAAAGATACCAGCAAGTCGGCGCTGCCGGGCTCGATGGTGGCGAACGTGGTGGCCGATGAGCGCACCAACGCGGTACTGGTGAGCGGCGAACCAAACTCGCGCCAGCGCATCATCGCCATGATCAAACAGCTCGACCGCCAGCAGGCGGTACAGGGTAACACCAAAGTGATCTACCTGAAGTACGCCAAAGCCGCCGATCTGGTGGAGGTTCTGACCGGGATCAGCAGCTCGCTGCAGAGCGACAAGCAAAGCGCCAGGCCAGTGGCCGCGATCGACAAAAATATTATTATCAAAGCCCACGGCCAGACCAACGCCCTGATCGTCACCGCGGCGCCGGACGTGATGAACGATCTTGAGCGGGTGATCGCCCAGCTCGATATCCGCCGCCCGCAGGTGCTGGTGGAGGCGATTATTGCCGAAGTGCAGGATGCCGATGGCCTTAATCTCGGTATCCAGTGGGCAAACAAAAACGCCGGCATGACGCAGTTCACCAACAGCGGTTTGCCGATATCGACGGCTATCGCCGGCGCCAACCAGTACAACAAAGACGGTACCATCAGCAGCTCGCTGGCCAGCGCCCTCGGCTCGTTTAACGGTATCGCCGCCGGCTTCTATCAGGGGAACTGGGCGATGCTGCTCACCGCCCTCTCCAGCAGTACCAAGAACGATATTCTGGCCACCCCCAGCATCGTCACCCTCGATAACATGCAAGCCACCTTTAACGTCGGCCAGGAAGTTCCGGTATTAACCGGCTCGCAAACCACCTCAGGCGACAACATCTTCAATACCGTCGAGCGCAAAACCGTCGGCATTAAACTGAAGGTGAAGCCGCAGATTAACGAAGGCGATGCGGTGCTGCTGGAGATAGAGCAGGAGGTATCGAGCGTTGCCGACTCGGCCTCCAGCACCAGCAGCGATCTCGGGGCGACCTTCAATACCCGGACGGTGAATAACGCCGTGCTGGTCGGCAGCGGCGAAACGGTGGTGGTTGGCGGGCTGCTGGATAAAACCGTCACCGATACCGCTGACAAAGTGCCGCTGCTCGGGGATATCCCGGTGATCGGCGCCCTGTTCCGCTCCGACAGCAAGAAAGTGTCGAAACGCAACCTGATGCTGTTTATCCGCCCGACCATCATTCGCGATCGCGATGAGTACCGCCAGGCTTCTTCCGGCCAGTACACCGCCTTCAACAATGCGCAAACTAAACAGCGGGGTAAAGAAAGCAGCGAAGCGTCGCTCAGCAACGACCTGCTGCACATCTATCCGCAGCAGGAGACCCAGGCCTTCCGCCAGGTCAGCGCCGCCATTGACGCCTTCAATCTCGGAGGCCGCCCATGACGCCAGCCGCCGAACGCCGTCCGCTGTTGCCCTTCGCCTGGGCCCGCGCGCACCATCTTGTGCTGCTCAGCGACGGCGAATGCTGCGAAGCGCTGTGCCGCCCCGATACCGCCGCCCGGGCGCTGCTGGAAGCGCGCCGCCTGGCGGACGGCCCGATGCGCGTCAGCCGTCTGGCGCCGGACGCGTTCGAGAAAGTGCTGGTGCTCAGCTATCAGCGTGATTCGGCGGAGGCGCACCGCATGATGGCCGACATCGGCAACGAGCTCGACCTCTATACCCTCGCCGAAGAGCTGCCGGACACCGACGATCTGCTCGACAGCGAGGACGACGCGCCGATCATCCGCCTGATCAACGCCATGCTCACCGAGGCCATCAAAGAGAAAGCCTCGGATATTCATATCGAAACCTACGAGCGCCATCTGCAGATCCGCTTTCGCGTCGACGGCGTGCTGCGCGAAATTCTGCGCCCGCAGCGGCGGCTGGCCGCCCTGTTAATTTCGCGCATCAAGGTGATGGCCAGCCTGGACATTGCCGAAAAGCGGGTCCCTCAGGATGGCCGCATGGCGCTGCGCATCGGCGGGCGAGCAATCGACGTGCGCGTCTCCACCCTGCCCTCCAGCCACGGCGAACGCGTCGTCCTGCGTCTGCTGGACAAAAACAGCGTCAACCTGGATCTGCTGACGCTGGGCATGCCGCCCGCCCTGCTCGATCGGGTCGATGCGCTGATCGCCCGCCCGCACGGCATCATCCTGGTCACCGGTCCGACCGGCTCCGGGAAAAGCACGACGCTCTACGCCGCCCTCAGCCGCCTCGACGCCCGGGAGCGCAACATCATGACCATTGAAGATCCGGTGGAGTATGAGCTGGAGGGCATAGGCCAGACCCAGGTCAACGCCAAAGTCGAGATGACCTTCGCCCGCGGCCTGCGCGCCATCCTGCGCCAGGATCCGGACGTAGTGCTGGTGGGCGAAATCCGCGATGGCGAAACCGCCCAGATCGCCGTTCAGGCCTCGCTGACCGGGCACCTGGTGCTGTCGACCCTGCACACCAACAGCGCGCTGGGCGCCATTTCCCGTCTACAGGATATGGGCGTGGAACCTTTTTTACTCTCCACCTCGCTGCTGGCGGTGATGTCGCAGCGGCTGGTGCGCCAACTGTGCCCACACTGCCGTCAGCCCTGGCAGGCGGATGCCAACACCGCCCGGCAGATGGCGGTCCCGGTCGGCGCGCGGCTGTGGCAGCCCAAAGGCTGTCCGGAGTGTAATTTCATCGGCTATCGCGGGCGTACCGGGATCCATGAACTGCTGCTAATCGACGATCGCGTGCGCGCCGCCATCCACCGCGGCGAAAACGAGATCACCCTGATCCAGCAGCTGGGGCCAGCCTGGCAAACCCTGCGTCATGCCGGACGCGACAAAGCGCTGGCGGGGATCACCAGCTGGGAGGAGGTGATGCGGGTCACCGAACAGCAAACGACGGAAAGCGTCTAAGATGGCCCTGTTTCGCTATCAGGCGCTGGACGCGCAGGGCAAAACCCGCCGCGGCCTTCAGCAGGCCGACTCCGCCCGCCACGCCCGCCAGCTGCTGCGGGACAAGGGCTGGCTGGCGCTGGAAGTGACAACTGCCGACCCGGCGCGGCGACTGTGGGCCGGCGGATCCCTTACCCGGCGTACCAGCGCCGGTGATTTAGCCCTGCTCACCCGCCAGCTGGCGACTCTGGTTGCCGCCGGGATCCCGCTGGAAAAGGCGCTCGATGCCGTCGCCCAGCAGTGCGAAAAGCCGTCGCTAAGAACGTTAATGGCCGGGGTGCGCAGCAAAGTGCTCGAAGGCCACTCGCTGGCGGAGGCGATGCGCGGCTATCCCGCCTGCTTCGACGGGCTGTTCTGCGCCATGGTGGCGGCCGGCGAAACCTCCGGCCATCTCGACGGCGTACTGAACCGGCTTGCTGACTATACCGAGCAGCGCCAGCAGCTCCGCGCCCGCCTGCTGCAGGCGATGATCTACCCCATCGTACTGACGCTGGTCGCTATCAGCGTGATCGCCATTCTGCTCTCCACCGTGGTGCCGAAAGTCGTTGAGCAGTTTGTCCATCTTAAACAGGCCCTGCCCTTCTCTACCCGGCTGCTAATGAGCCTGAGCGACATCGTGCGCAGCGCGGGCCCCTGGCTGGCGCTGCTGTCGTTACTGGCGCTGCTGGCGCTGCGCTATCTGCTGCGCCAGCCCGCCCGGCGGCTCGCCTGGGACCGGGCGCTGCTGCGCCTGCCGGTCATCGGCCGCGTGGCCCGCAGCGTCAACAGCGCGCGCTACGCCCGCACCTTAAGCATTCTCAATGCCAGCGCGGTGCCGCTGCTGCTGTCGATGCGCATCAGCGCCGACGTCCTCAGCAACGCCTGGGCGCGCAGCCAGCTGGCGGCGGCCAGCGAATCGGTACGCGAAGGCGTCAGTCTGCATCGGGCGCTGGAATCCACCGCCCTGTTTCCGCCGATGATGCGCTACATGATCGCCAGCGGCGAACAGAGCGGCGAACTGACCGCCATGCTGGAGCGCGCGGCGGAGAACCAGGACCGGGAGCTGAGCGCGCAGATCCAGATGGCCCTCAGCCTGTTTGAGCCTCTGCTGGTGGTCACCATGGCCGGCATGGTGCTGTTTATCGTGCTGGCCATCCTGCAGCCGATCCTGCAACTGAACACCCTTATGAGTATGTAACTGTATTAATGGAGAAAACTATGCAACGGCAACGCGGTTTCACGTTACTGGAAATTATGGTGGTGATCGTCATTCTCGGCATTCTCGCCAGCCTGGTGGTGCCTAACCTGATGGGCAACAAGGAGAAAGCGGACCGCCAGAAAGTCGTCAGCGATCTGGTGGCGCTCGAGGGAGCGCTGGACATGTATAAACTCGACAACAGCCGCTACCCCAACACCGAGCAGGGACTGCAGGCTCTGGTGACCGCTCCGGCCGCCGAGCCGCATGCCCGCAACTACCCGGAAGGCGGCTATATCCGCCGTCTGCCGCAGGACCCGTGGGGAAATGAGTATCAGCTGTTAAGCCCGGGTCAGCATGGCGCCATCGACGTCTTCAGCGTCGGCCCGGACGGGATGCCCGACACCAATGACGATATCGGCAACTGGACCCTCGGGAAGAAATAGTGTCTCAGCGCGGTTTCACCCTCCTGGAGATGATGCTGGTCCTGCTGCTGATCGGCGTCAGCGCCAGCATGGTGCTGCTGGCGTTTCCCTCCGCCCGCCCCCAGGAGGCCACACAGATCCTGGCGCGCTTTCAGGCGCAACTGGATTTTGTCCGCGAGCGCGGGCAGCAAACCGGTCAGCTCTTCGGCATTATCATCCACCCTGAGCGCTGGCAGTTTATGCGCCTGCAGCCTGCCGACGATAGCGCCCCGGCGGCGGCTGACGACCGGTGGGGCAACGCGCAGTGGCTGCCGCTGCAGGCCGGACGCGTCACCACGGCGGAAACCCTCCCGCGGGCCAGGCTGACGCTGCGCTTTCCCGACGGCCAGGCGTGGACGCCGGGCGAGCAGCCCGACGTGCTTATTTTTCCCGGCGGTGAAGTCACGCCGTTTCAGCTGCGGATTGACGCCGCGACGGGCATCAACGTCGACGCCCAGGGCGACAGCCAGCCGCTGGCGGCGCGGGAGCAGCCATGAAGCGTGAAGCCGGAATGACGCTTATCGAAGTGATGGTCGCGCTGGTGATTTTCGCCCTCGCCGGCCTGGCGGTGATGCAGTCCACCCTGCAGCAAACGCGCCAGCTCGGGCGTATGGAAGAGAAAATCCTCGCCAGCTGGCTGGCGGATAACCAGCTGGTGCAGCTGCGGCTGGAGAAACGCTGGCCTGCCCTCAGCTGGTCTGAAACCACCGTGGAGGCCGCCGGGACGCGCTGGTTTGTCCGCTGGCAGGGAGTGGAAACCGCGCTGCCGCAGCTGCGGGCGCTGGACGTGGAGGTCCGGCGGCAAAAAAGCGATCCCGCGCCGCTGGCCACCCTGCGCACCTGGGTGACGCCGCCATGATAACGAAAATGCGCGGTTTCACTCTGATCGAAACGCTGCTGGCGCTGGCTATCCTCGCCGTCCTCAGCGCCGCCGCCGTGATGGTGCTGCAGAACGTCATCCGCGCCGATGGCCTGACCCGCGAGAAAAGCCAGCAGATCGCGGCCCTCCAGCGCGCCTTTCGCCAGATAGCCGACGATGTCACCCACATCATTCCCCGTCGCGCCAGAAACAGCGACACGTTTTTCTTCGCCGGACGTTTCCAGTTGCAGAGCGACGACTGGGGACTGGCCTTCAGCCGCAGCGGCTGGCCAAACCCGCTGGGGATCCTCCCGCGCTCGGAGATCCAGAACGTCAGCTACCGTCTGCGCCAGCAGCAGCTTGAGCGTCTGAGCTTCGATCAGCAGGATCCGCTGACCGGCAGCCAGCCGACGGTCCGGGTGCTGCTGCGCGAGGTAACCGCGTTTCGCCTGCGGTTTTACGCCGACGGGCGCTGGCAGGAGACCTGGGACCGCTCGCAGAGGCTGCCGCAGGGGCTGGAGATCACCCTGACGCTGGCGAACAGCGGGGAGATAACCCGCCTGTTTTTACTTACCCCGGGAGGCGGCCAGTGAAAAATCGGCAACGCGGCGTCGCGCTCCTGATGGTGCTGTTCATCCTCGCCCTGATGATGATCCTCGCCAGCGCCATGACCGAGCGCACCGCGGTCATGTATCAGCATACCGCCGTGACCCTCGATAATTTGCAGGCCAGATGGTACGCCCTGGCGGCGGAAAATATGGCCGCCGCGCTGCTGCAACGCGATGCGCTGGACTCGCCCAGTCAAACGAATCTGGCGCAAACCTGGGCGCAGGAGGGGCGCCGTTTTACCCTCGACGATGGCGAAATCCGCGCCACGATCCGCGACGGGCACGCCTGCTTCAACCTCAATGCTATTGACCATCGCGCGGATGAGGCTGGCGACGGAATGCCCTACCCGACCGACGTCTTCGTTCGGCTGCTGGCGCTGCTCGGCGAGCCGCCGCTGCGCGCCAGCCAGATCGCCGCCGCCCTTGGCGACTGGACGGACAGCGACGGCCAGCCGCGGCTGAACGGGGCGGAGGACGAGGTCTATATGGCGCAAACCCCGGGCTATCTCGCCGCCAACCAGCCGATGCAGGATGTCAGCGAGTTGCGCCTGCTGGCCGGGATGGACGCCGCGCTCTATCAGCGCCTGCTCCCCTTCGTCTGCGTCCAGCCGGATGACGCGCTGCAGGTCAATGTCAACACCCTGCGCCCCTCCCAGGCCGCCCTGCTGGTGGCCCTCTTTCCCGGCGATCTGACGCTGCAGGAGGCGCAACAGCTGCTGCACAACCGCCCGCGAACCGGGTGGAGCAGCGTCGCCGCCTTTCTCGCGCAGCCGACGCTGCAGAAAACCGATACCACGCTTGCCCGTCCCTGGCTGACGGTGCACAGCGCACGCTTTATCGCCGCTTTTACCGTGGTGACTGGCAATCTCCGCTTTCAGCTGCACAGCGTCCTGCAACAATCGGGGCGCACGTTTACCGTCGTCCAGCGGCGATATGGACTCTCTATGGTGGTCGATGAACAAGATTAATGCTTCTCCCCAGGCCATGCTGATCGTGCGCCTCGCCGCTGCGCAGGCGCCGCTGCACTGGCAACTCTTCGCCCCCGGCGAGCCGCACCACGAGGCCAGCGGCCGGTGGCCGACTGACGACGCCAGCCCTTTCCCGGCGCTGGCTGAGCAATACCCGGCCTGGGTGCTGATCCCGGCCAGCGACTGCGCGTTTCACTCGCTCACCCTACCGGCGGGCCTGCGTAAACCGCCGCTGCAGGTGGCCCCGTTTCTGCTGGAAGAGCAGCTGGCCGACGATGTGGAAGCCACCCATTTTGCCCTGCTCCACCGCCAGCAGGCCCAGTGCGAGATCGTCGCCGTACAGCGGCAAAAAATGCGCGACTGGCTGGCGCGCTGCGAATCGCTCTCCTTACAGCCCCTGGCGTTGACGCCCGACGTGCTGGCCCTGCCCTGGCAACTGCCGGCGTGGGGCGCGGTGCAGGTGGACGAGCAGTGGCTGATCCGCCACCAGCCGTGGGGCGGCATGGCAGCGGAAAACGTCTGGCTGACGGAGCTGCTGCAGAGCGAGGCGGAAGAGCACGTCATCGACAGCTATTCGCCGCCGCCCGCGGCGCCGGGCGTCTGGCGGGAGCAGCCTGCGCAGACATTGCTGACCCTTGCCGCACGCCATCCGGCAGCGCAGAAACTCAGTCTGCTGCAGGGGGAGTTCGCCGTCCGGCGGCGGTCTGCGCAGGCGAGCTGGCGTCCGGCGCGGTATGCCGCGCTGGCTCTGGCGTTACTGGCAGGGGCAAACAGCGTGCTGGACCATCGCGATCTGGCGCGTCAGGCCGAGGCGGCGCAACAGGCCAGCCGGGCCTTCTATCACCGCTGGTTTCCGACGGAGAAAAAGGTGATTAACCCGCGACTGCAGATGCAGCAGCACCTGCAAACCCTCACCCGTCAGGCGCAGCATGCCCCCCTCGTCGACCGCCTCAGCGCCTTGCAAAACATCCTCAGCGAAACGCCGGGGATCCGTCTGCGAGCGCTGAGCTGGGATGCCGCGGGCAATCGTCTGCAGCTGGATATCGCCGCGGTCTCTTCCCGGGCGCTGGAGCAGTTTACCCAGCGGGCGCAGCCGCGGTTTCGCGTCCGGCCGGGCGACATGATCACGAAACCGGATGGCATTGAGGGACAACTGACGCTGGAGGAAAACGATGGCTAATCTGCTTATCTGGTGGCGGCAGCGCACGCCGTCGGAGCAGCGCCTGTTGCTTGGTCTGACAGGGCTGCTGGCGGCATGCGCCTTCTGGTATGGGCTGTGGCAGCCCTGGCGAGCCCGCGAGGCGCAGTGGCGGCAAACCCTGGTGAAAGAGCAGGCCAGCCTGCGCTGGATGACGGAGCAGGCTCCGCGCCTGCAGCAGCTCAGCCAGCAGCCCGCGCCGGCGGCAAAAGAGGCGCTCACCGCGCTGGTGATGCGCGAGGCGGCGAGCCACGGACTGACGGTCATCCGCCTGCAGCCGCAGGGAAAACGTCTGCAGATCACCCTTCAGCCCTGCGCTTTCCAGGCGCTGATCGACTGGCTGGACGCTCCGGCGATGCGCGGCGTCAACGCGATCTCGCTGTCCGTGACCGGGCAGCCGTCGCGACCCGGCTGGGTCACGGTCAACCATCTGCTGCTGGAGCGCGACGATGAAGGCTAACTGGATCGCGGGCGGACTGCTGCTGGTCCTCTATCTGTTGTGGCTCACCGCCACGGCTCCGGCGCGCCTGCTGGCCCCCATGCTGCCGCCCGGCGTACAGGTGGGGCAGTTTAGCGGCAGCGTCTGGCGCGGCGCGGCGCAACCGGTCTACTGGCATGGGGAACGGCTTGAACGACTGGCGTGGTCGCTGACCCTGGCGGGCTGGCAGGTCTCTCTCAGCGATCCCCGCGGCGTGATGGGTCAGGCCCGGCTGTGGGGCCTTCGCGATCTGCGCCTACAGGAGGGGCGGCTCACCGCCCCCGCCAGCATGCTCAGCCGCTGGTTGATGTCGACTATGCCCGTCAAGGCCGCGGGGGAGGTCACCTTCAGCCTGACCGAAGGGCGGTTCAGCGACGGACGCTGCCGGCAAATCATCGCCGGAGGCGCGCAGTGGCGGCAGGCCCGACTGCACTCCCCGGTCGGCAGCCTGGAGCTGGCCCAGGTTAATGGCACCTTCCGCTGTACGGTGGACGGCGCCGTGGCGCTGACTCTCCGTCAGGACTCTCATCAGCTGAGCCTCAGCGGCCAGGGGACTCTGTCGCCCGATGGCCGCTATCTGTTTCGCGGCACGCTACAGCCCCGGCAGGGGATGCCGCCGCTGCTGGCGCTGCTGGTCACGCGCCCGACAGCGAATAACGCCCCGGGCCCGACGCCGTGGCAGCTGCAGGGAAAATGGTTACCACAGGAGCAAAAATGACGACACTAGCCGCGTTATCGCTGCACTTTCCCTTTGTCTGGTATGGCTTTCTACTGCTGTTCGGCCTGGCGCTGGGCAGCTTTTACAATGTGGTGATCTATCGTCTGCCGCGCATGTTGACCCAGACCGCGGACGACGAGCGGATAACCCTCAGCACCCCGGGCTCTTCCTGCCCGCAGTGCCGCCAGCCGATCGCCTGGCGGGACAATATCCCGCTGCTCAGTTTCCTCTGGCTGGGCCGTCGCGCCCGCTGCTGTCAGGCGCCCATCGCGTGGAGCTATCCGCTGACCGAGCTGGCCACCGGCCTGCTGTTTATCCTCGCCGGAGCTTTGCTGGCGCCGGGCCTGCCGCTGGCGGGCGGCCTGGTGCTGCTCTCGTTCCTGCTGATACTGGCGCGGATTGACGCCCGGACCCAGCTGCTGCCCGATCGCCTGACTCTGCCCCTGCTGTGGGCCGGGCTGCTGTTCAATCTTAACGAGGTGTACATTGCCCTGCCGGATGCGGTCGCCGGGGCGATGGCCGGTTATCTGGCGCTGTGGTCGGTCTACTGGCTGTTCCGCCTGCTGACCGGGAAAGAGGCGCTGGGCTATGGCGATTTTAAGCTGCTGGCGGCGCTGGGCGCCTGGTGCGGCTGGCAGGTTCTGCCGCAGGTGCTGTTGCTCGCTTCGGCCAGCGGGCTGGTGTGGACCCTGCTGCAACGCCTGTGGACCCGGCAGTCGCTGCAGCAGCCGCTGGCCTTCGGCCCCTGGCTGGCGCTGGCCGGCGGGGGTATTTTTCTCTGGCAGCAGATGGTCTAGCGTTTGCGAACCGACTGGCCGGGCAGGATGCCGCCCGGCAGCGGCGGCTACGAGTATTTTTTGCTGCGGCGGGTCGGGGCGGCGTTGGCCGGATCGTCCGGCCAGACGTGCTTCGGATAGCGTCCCTTCATCTCTTTCTGCACCTCGCGGTAGCTCCCTTGCCAGAAGGCGCTCAGATCGCGGGTGATCTGCAGCGGACGCTGGGCAGGCGACAGCAGCTCCAGCACCAGCGGCACCCGCCCCTCGGCGATCACCGGCGTCGTGGCCTCGCCGAACATCTCCTGCATACGCACCGCCAGCGCTGGCGGGTTCTCCGCATGGTATCGGATCGCCAGGCGGCTGCCGGTCGGCACGGTATAGTGCGTCGGCAGCTCGCGATCCAGCTTCTGGCGCAGCGGCCATGGCAGCCAGTCCTGTAGCGCCTGACGCAGATCCAGCGCCTTCAGCGCCCGCAGGGAATGAACGCCGTTCATCTGCGGCAGCAGCCATGCCTCCAGCGAGGCCAGCAGCGAAGCGTCATCCACTGCGGGCCATGCCTCTTCCGGCAGCCACTGCGCCGCACAGTGCAGCCGCAGGCGCAGCTGCTCAGCCTCTGGCGTCCAGTTGAGCACCCCGAGGCCTTTCTCACGAATACCGTTGAGCATCGCCTGATGCAGCTCTGCCTCAGAGGGCTTCGCCAGCGGCTGGGTCTTGATCACCAACTGGCCGATCACCGTCCGCCGCCAGGCTTTTAGCGTCCCCTGCGCTTCATCCCACTCCACCGTGTCGGAACTTTTCGCCAGTTCAGGGCGGGCGGCGATCAGCTCGCCGATTTCCACTGGCAGAGCCAACAGCATGCGGGCATCCGGCGAAGCGCTACCCTGCAGCAGCAGCGGAGCGATAAGCCATTCATGACGGCCCAGCGCGTCGTCGGCGTCCAGCATCGCGCCCATGCCGTTCGCCAGCTGGTAGCGCCCCTCCTGACCGCGGCGGCGGGCGATGCGATCGGCGAAGGCCGACGCCAGCAGCCCCGCCATTAGCCCGGCATCGGGCTGGCCGCCGCGGCGGGCCAGGCGTTTCATCAGCTGCTGCGCTCGCTGCTGCCAGTTGGCCTGCTGACGGGAAAAGACGGCCCCCAAATCCACCAGTCCGCCGCGCGGCGGCTCCTCGAGGATCGCCGCCAGCTTTGCCGCTGTCGCCGCCTCGTCATCGGTCTGCGCGGCGGCCAGCATCGCCGCCAGCCGCGGCTCGTTGCCAAGCGCTGCCATTTTGCGGCCAAACGCCGACAGCCGCTCGCCGTCCAGCGCCGACAGCGCCTCCAGCAGGCGACGCGCGGCGGCCAGATTGACCGCGGGCGGCTGATCCAGCCAGGCCAGCGCGGCCGGATCGTGGCAGCCCCACTGTAGCAGCTCCAGCAACAGCGCCGACAGATCGCTGTGCAGGATCTCCGGCTCGCTCTGCGCCGCCGCCCGTTCCGCCTGTTCTTTGCCGAGCAAATGCAGGCAGATCCCCGGGGAGAGACGACCGGCGCGTCCGGCACGCTGCGTCATCGATGCCTGGCTGATGCGCTGCGTCACCAGCCGGGTCAGGCCGGTGCGCGGGTCAAAGCGGGCGACCCGCTCCTGGGCGCTGTCGACCACCAGGCGGATCCCCTCGATGGTCAAACTGGTCTCGGCAATATTGGTGGCCAGCACCACTTTGCGCTTCCCGGCCGGCGCCGGGAGGATCGCTTTGCGCTGTTCGCTTAAGGGCAACGCGCCATACAGCGGGCAGAGAATGACATCCTCCGCCACGCGCTCCGTCAGCTGTTCCAGAACGCGCTGGATCTCGCCGACGCCGGGCAGAAACAGCAGCATCGATCCCTGTTCATGCCGCAGGAGCTCCGCCGCCGCTACCGCCACCGCCTCATCAAAACGCTGGTGCGCGGAGAGCGGGCTGAAGCGACGCTCCACCGGATAAGCGCGCCCCTCCGAGACCACCACCGGCGCCTCCGGCAGCAGACGCTGCAGGCGATCGTTATCGAGGGTCGCCGACATGATCAGCAGCTTGAGATCGTCACGTAACCCCTGCTGGACGTCGAGCAGCAGGGCCAGGGCCAGATCCGCCTGCAGGCTGCGCTCGTGAAACTCATCGAGGATCACCAGCCCCACGCCCGTCAGCTCCGGATCGCGCTGGATCATGCGCGTCAGGATCCCCTCCGTAACCACCTCCAGGCGGGTCTGCGGTCCGACGCAGGTTTCGGCGCGCATGCGGAAACCCACGGTCTCCCCCGGCTTTTCGCCAAGCAGTTCAGCCAGCCGCTGCGCGACATTACGCGCCGCCAGGCGCCTCGGCTCGAGCAGGATAATGCGTCCCGCGATGTTGCCCTCGGCGAGGATCTGCAGCGGCAGCCAGGTCGACTTCCCGGCGCCGGTCGGCGCGTTGAGCAAAACCTGCGGCGCATGCTGCAGGGCGGATAACAGTTCTGGAAGGACAGCGGCAACCGGCAATGAGGACACAAAAGGCTCCGGGGGTTAACATTCAGGGGTTCGCATTGTAGCATCCCCCTAATTCATTACCGAGTCTCTATCATGTCTGAGCCGAAAAGGCTGTTTTTTGCTCTTGAACTGCCGTCTGCCGTCCAGAAGCAGATTGTCCAGTGGCGGGCAACGCACTTCCCCGAAGATGCCGGCAGGCCCGTCGCGGCGGATAATCTTCATCTGACGCTGGCGTTTCTCGGCGAGGTGAGCGCGGAAAAACAGCGGGCGCTGGCCGCTCTCGCTGGTCGCCTGCGCCAGCCGGGCTTTACCCTGACGCTGGACGATGCCGGACAGTGGCTACGTTCGCGAGTGGTGTGGCTCGGAACCCGCCAGCCGCCGCGCGGCCTGCTGCAGCTCGCCAGCATGTTGCGCGCTCAGGCGGCGCGCAGCGGCTGCTATCAGAGCCCGCAGCCGTTTCACCCGCATATTACCCTGTGGCGCGATGCTCGCCAGGCGGTGCCGATCCCGGCCCCCGGCTTTCGCTGGACATTTCCGGTGAACGAGTTCGTGCTCTATGAGTCCAGCTTTAGCCGCGGGCGCACGCGCTACACGGCGCTGGAACGTTATCCGTTTGATAAGGAAAGTTGATGCAGTTTGATCCGCCGTTGCAGCCCGCCATTTTGCTTAAACGTTACAAACGATTTCTTGCTGACGTGGTCACCCCCGATGGCCGCGAGCTGACGCTCCACTGCCCGAATACCGGGGCGATGACCGGCTGCGCCGCCCCGGGCGACACCGTCTGGTATTCCACCTCAGACAATGCGAAGCGCAAATATGCCCACACCTGGGAATTAACTGAAATCCAGCAGGGCGCAGTTATTTGCGTCAATACGCTGCGCGCGAATTCTTTGGCGAAAGAGGCGATTTCCGCCGGAATAATTTCTGAACTTTCAGGCTATAACCAGCTGAAAAGCGAAGTGAAATATGGCGAAGAGAATAGCCGTATCGATATTATGTTACAGGCAGATGACCGACAAAACTGCTATATTGAAGTGAAATCGGTTACGTTGGCGGAGAAAGAATACGGTTATTTTCCCGATGCGGTGACCACGCGCGGTCAGAAGCATCTGCGGGAACTGATGGCCGTCGCGGCAAATGGCGACCGCGCGGTGATTTTATTTGCCGTCCTGCATTCGGCAATTGACCGTTTTTCTCCCGCGCATCATATTGATGCCAGATACGCACAGCTGTTAACAGAAGCC
This sequence comes from Klebsiella sp. AqSCr, assembly GCF_008452795.1. Lineage (NCBI taxonomy): Bacteria > Pseudomonadati > Pseudomonadota > Gammaproteobacteria > Enterobacterales > Enterobacteriaceae > Klebsiella > Klebsiella sp. AqSCr. The sequence continues at coordinate 287,057 of NZ_MJDM01000001.1, read as the reverse complement.
CAGGACAAGGGGGTGGAAATTCTCGCCTGGAAAGCGGAACTTTCTACGACGAGGATGACTCTGAATAAGCCGATCGCCGTGGTGTTAAACCCCGGTAAATAAGTGGCTAAATAGTGTTCGGGTCGCAAGCGCGAATACGCTTTTCTTCACAGGGTTGTCAAGTGTAACGTTTAGATAATTGCTATCCGGAAAAGCATCTGCTATTTATAGCGGCCTGATTTTCCCCCACATGGGGATCGATAGTGCGTGTTAAGGAGAAGCAACATGCAAGAAGGGCAAAACCGTAAAACATCGTCCCTGAGTATTCTCGCCATCGCTGGGGTGGAGCCGTACCAAGAGAAACCGGGCGAAGAGTATATGAACGAAGCCCAGCTGGCGCACTTCAAGCGTATTCTTGAAGCATGGCGTAATCAACTCAGGGATGAAGTGGATCGCACCGTATCGCACATGCAGGATGAAGCAGCTAACTTCCCGGACCCGGTAGACCGTGCCGCCCAGGAAGAAGAGTTCAGCCTGGAACTGCGTAACCGCGACCGCGAACGTAAACTGATCAAAAAGATCGAGAAAACGCTGAAAAAAGTTGAAGACGAAGACTTCGGCTACTGCGAATCCTGCGGCGTGGAGATCGGCATTCGCCGTCTGGAAGCGCGTCCGACAGCGGATCTGTGCATTGACTGCAAAACCCTGGCGGAAATTCGCGAAAAACAGATGGCGGGCTAATCCCCTGCTGCCTCACTCTCTGGCGGGAGTCTCTCCCGCCTGGTTCTGTTGTCCGTACCATGACTGACTCACGCTATATAGGGCGCTTCGCCCCCTCCCCCTCCGGCGAACTCCACTTCGGCTCTCTGATCGCCGCGCTCGGCAGCTACCTGCAAGCCCGCGCGAACCAGGGCATCTGGCGTGTTCGTATTGAAGATATCGACCCGCCGCGCGAAGTCCCCGGTGCCGCCGATACCATCCTGCGCCAGCTTGACCACTACGGTCTGCACTGGGATGGCGACGTGCTGTGGCAGTCGCAACGGCACGAAGCCTACCGCGAGGCGCTGACGTGGCTGGGCGAGCAAGGGCTGAGCTATTACTGCACTTGCACCCGCGCGCGGATCCACGCCGTGGGCGGGATCTACGACGGCCACTGCCGCGATCTCGGGCTGGGGGCGGAAAACGCCGCGCTGCGCCTGCGCCAAACCCGTCCGGTGCTGCAGTTTAGCGACCGTCTGCGCGGCACGCTCATCGCCAATGAGCCGCTGGCGCGTGAGGATTTTATTATCCACCGTCGCGACGGGCTGTTCGCCTACAACCTGGCGGTGGTGGTCGACGACCACTTTCAGGGGATCACCGAGATTGTCCGCGGCGCAGACCTGATTGAGCCGACGGTGCGGCAGATTTCGCTGTATCAGCATTTTGGCTGGCAGGCGCCGGATTACCTCCATCTGCCGCTGGCTCTCAATGGCGACGGCAATAAACTCTCTAAACAAAACCACGCGCCGGCGCTGCCGGAAGGCGATCCGCGCCCCGAAATCGTCCGGGCGCTCCGCTTTCTGAATCAGGCGATCCCCGAGGAGTGGCAGGCCCTGAGCATCGATGATTTACTCGTCCAGGCCGTCGCCAACTGGCAGCCGGCGAAAATCGAGCATTCTCAAATGGCTCCCGCTGAGCTATGATTAGCCGCTATTTTTACACTGTACAGTTGATCTGAAGTCCGTCTGACACTACGAGGTGCACCATTTTTACCCGAGTCGCTAATTTTTGCCGTAAGGTGCTAAGCCGTGAGGAGCGCGAGGCAGAAGCCGCCGTCGAACCAACGCCTATGACGGTGATCCCGCGTGAGCAGCATGCTATTTCCCGCAAAGATATCAGTGAAAACGCCCTCAAGGTCATGTACCGCCTCAACAAGGCGGGCTACGAATCCTGGCTGGTCGGCGGCGGCGTCCGCGACCTGCTGCTTGGCAAAAAGCCTAAAGATTTTGACGTTACCACCAACGCCACGCCGGATCAGGTACGCAAGCTGTTCCGCAACTGCCGTCTGGTTGGGCGACGTTTCCGCCTGGCGCATGTGATGTTCGGGCCGGAAATCATTGAGGTCGCCACCTTCCGTGGCCATCACGAAGGGCATACCACCGATCGCGTCACTTCCCAGCGGGGCCAGAACGGCATGCTGCTGCGCGATAACATCTTCGGCTCGATCGAGGAGGATGCCCAGCGTCGCGACTTCACTATCAACAGCCTCTATTACAGCGTGGCGGACTTTACCGTTCGCGACTACGTCGGCGGCATGAAGGATCTGCAGGACGGCGTGATCCGCCTGATCGGCAATCCGGAAACTCGCTATCGCGAGGATCCAGTGCGCATGCTGCGCGCGGTGCGCTTTGCCGCCAAGCTCAATATGACCATCAGCCCGGAAACGGCTGAACCGCTGCCGCGCCTGGCCGCCCTGCTCCACGATGTGCCGCCGGCGCGTCTGTTCGAAGAAGTGCTCAAGCTGCTGCAGGCCGGGTATGGCTACCAGACCTACATGCTGCTGCGGGAATACAGCCTGTTCCAGCCGCTGTTCCCGACCATCACCCGCTACTTTACCGAGCGCGGCGACAGTCCGATGGAGCGGATCATCAGCCAGGTGCTGAAGAATACCGATACCCGCATTCATAACGATATGCGCGTCAATCCGGCCTTCCTCTTCGCGGTGATGTTCTGGTATCCGCTGCTGGAGACGGCGCAAAAAATCGCTCAGGAGAGCGGCCTGGCGTACTACGACGCCTTCGCCCTGGCGATGAACGATGTGCTGGACGAAGCCTGCCGTACGCTGGCGATCCCTAAGCGCATCACCACCCTTATTCGTGATATCTGGCAGCTGCAGCTGCGCATGTCCCGTCGTCAGGGCAAACGCGCCTGGAAGCTGATGGAGCATCCGAAATTCCGCGCCGCCTATGACCTGCTGGAGCTACGCGCCGGCGCCGAGAACAACCACGAACTGCAGCGCCTGACCAAATGGTGGGGCGAATTCCAGGTCGCCGCGCCGCCGGCGCAAAAAGATATGCTCAACGACCTCGGGGACGATCCTGCGCCGCGCCGTCGTCACCGTCGTCCGCGCAAGCGCGCGCCGCGCCAGGGTAACGCATGACTCTGGTCTATATCGCTCTTGGCAGCAACCTTGCTTCTCCACTGGAGCAGGTGCAGGCGGCTATCCGCGCCCTGGGCGAAATTCCGCACAGCCGCGTGGTCGCCGTCTCTTCGTTCTACCGCACGCCGCCGCTGGGCCCGCAGGATCAGCCGGACTATCTCAACGCCGCCGTTGCGCTGGAAACCGCCCTGCCCCCCGAGACGCTGCTCGATCATACTCAGCGCATCGAACTGCAGCAGGGGCGAGTGCGCAAAGCCGAACGCTGGGGGCCGCGCACGCTGGACCTCGATATCATGCTGTTTGGCGATGCTGTCATTAACAGCGAGCGCCTGACCGTTCCGCACTACGATATGAAAAACCGCGGCTTTATGCTCTGGCCGCTGTTCGAGATCGCCCCGGACCTTCACTTTCCTGACGGCCCGGCGCTGCGCGCCGTGCTGGATAATCTCGGCGCGGAAAAGCCCGCCAGCTGGTAATCCCCTCTTCCTTTTTTAGCATTTGCGGCGATCGTCGTAATCGGTTGCCCAAAATCATTGCCCCTCTGAATGCTGCTGTTAGAATGCCGGTTAATATGACTTTCATCATCAGGAAATGTTATGAAACCGACCACCATTGCCCTGCTGCAGAAATGCAAACAGGAAAAGAAGCGCTTTGCCACCATTACCGCCTACGATCACAGCTTCGCGAAGCTGTTCGCCGATGAAGGCATTAATGTGCTGCTGGTAGGCGACTCGCTGGGAATGACGGTGCAGGGTCACGACTCCACCCTGCCGGTTACCGTGGAAGATATCGCCTATCACACCCGCGCCGTCCGCCGCGGCGCGCCAAACAGCCTGCTGCTTGCCGACCTGCCGTTCATGGCCTATGCCACCCCCGAGCAGACCTTTGCAAATGCCGCCATCGTGATGCGCGCTGGCGCCAATATGGTCAAACTCGAGGGCGGCGCCTGGCTGGCCGACACCGTGAGGATGCTGGCGGAGCGCGCGGTGCCGGTTTGCGGCCATCTTGGCCTGACGCCGCAGTCGGTGAACGTATTCGGTGGGTATAAAGTGCAGGGTCGCGGCGATGCGGCGCAGACCCTGTTTGAAGACGCGTTAGCGCTGGAGGCGGCGGGTGCGCAGCTGTTGGTCCTGGAGTGCGTGCCGGTTGAACTGGCGAAGCGCATCACCGACGCTCTGACCATTCCAGTGATCGGCATCGGCGCGGGCAACGTCACCGACGGGCAAATCCTCGTGATGCATGACGCTTTCGGCATTACCGGCGGCCACATTCCTAAATTTGCCAAGAATTTCCTTGCCGAAGCGGGCGACATCCGCGCCGCGGTGCGGCAGTATATTGCCGAAGTCGAATCCGGAGTCTATCCGGGCGAAGAACACAGTTTCCATTAAGGAGTCTTGTTGTGCTGATTATTGAATCCGTACTGCTGCTGCGGCAGCATATCCGCCGTCTGCGTCAGGAAGGTAAGCGTATCGCGTTGGTCCCGACAATGGGCAACCTGCATGATGGTCATATGAAGCTGGTTGATGAAGCCAAAGCCAGTGCGGACGTGGTGGTGGTCAGTATTTTCGTCAATCCGATGCAGTTTGACCGCGTCGACGACCTGGCGCGCTACCCGCGCACCTTACAGGATGATTGCGAAAAGCTGAACAAACGTCATGTCGACTTTGTCTTCGCGCCGACGCCGGCGGAAGTGTACCCCCAGGGTACTGAAGGCCAGACCTACGTCGACGTTCCGGGATTATCCACCATGCTCGAAGGCGCCAGCCGCCCGGGCCATTTCCGCGGCGTGTCGACCATCGTCAGTAAGCTGTTCAACCTTGTTCAACCAGACGTCGCCTGCTTCGGCGAGAAAGACTTCCAGCAGTTGGCGCTGATCCGCAAGATGGTCGCCGACATGGGCTACGACATTGAGATCATCGGCGTGCCGATCGTCCGCGCGAAAGATGGCCTGGCGCTGAGTTCGCGTAACGGCTACCTGACCGCCGACCAGCGCAAAATCGCGCCTGGTCTGTATAAAGTGCTGAGCGCGGTGGCGGAAAAGCTGGCCGCCGGCGATCGGCAGCTCGATGAGATCATCGCTATCGCTGAACAAGAGCTGAATGAGAAAGGCTTCCGCGCCGACGACATTCAGATCCGCGATGCCGACACCCTGCTTGAGCTGACCGATGCCAGCCAGCGCGCGGTGATCCTGATGGCCGCCTGGCTGGGGCAGGCCCGCCTGATCGACAACCGGATCGTCACGCTCGCTCAGTAGACAGCGGGTAAAAATCGGGCAATACTGCCCGGGCTTTTCTCAGGGCGGGCGCCGTGTCCGCTCTGCTACATTAAGGTTGAAGGGTAGAAGTTATGATGCGTAATATGCTGCAGGGCAAGCTCCACCGCGTAAAAGTCACGCAGGCGGACCTGCACTATGAAGGTTCTTGCGCCATTGACCAGGACTTCCTGGATGCGGCCGGTATTCTGGAGAATGAAACTATTCACCTCTGGAACGTCACCAACGGCAACCGTTTCTCCACCTACGCCATTGCCGCCGAGCGGGGCTCCCGGATCATCTCCGTTAACGGCGCCGCCGCGCACTGCGCCAGCGTCGGCGATATTTTGATCATCGCCAGCTTCGTTACCATGTCGGACGAAGAGGCGCGCAGCTGGCAGCCTAACATCGCCTACTTCGAAGGCGACAACGAAATGAAGCGCCAGGCAAAAGCTATTCCGGTACAGGTCGCCTGATGGCCGCGACGCTGCGCTCAGGCGCAGCGTCGGTATTACCCCTGCGGCTGGTTACTGATCAGCCGCGACATCGTCTCCAGCGAATCCGTGCGTAAGATATATAACCGCTTTAACAGAAACGGATTGTCCCCCGGCTTCACCTTCCCACGCACCGTCGTTACCGCCATATGAAACCCGGCGTCATTCGCCGCCTGCACCGCCGTAGCGTTATAGCCGCCGAAGGGATAGGAAAGGTAGAGAACGTGCGGATTAAACTGGCTCAGCGCCCGGCGCGAGCGGGCGAAATCAAACAGAATATTATGGTAATTGCGACTGAATAAAATCGGCCGCCGGCCGGCGTCAACCCGATGCAAGAAGTGAGTATGCGACTGAATATCAAAGACGTCCTGGATCTGGCGTAGCTCGGAAATGCTCATAAACTGCAGGGATTTCGGATCCCACTTCTGCGGATGGCGCTTAATACGCGAGGAGATAATAAACGCGGTGGCATGGAAACCGTACTGTTTCAGCACCGGATAGGCGTAGCGGTTCACCGATTTCAAGCCATCATCGAAAGTGATCGCCACCGCCCGCGCCGGGAGATTGATTTTATTACGCACATAGCCTTCCAGCTGATACAGGGTCAGCGTGGTATAGCCCTGATCGCGCAGCCAGGTCATCTGATTCGTGAAGGCGCGAACCGAGGTGGTGGTCGACGTATGACGAAAACGGGTGTTCTCTTCATCGCGCAGAATATGGTGATAGGTCAGCACGGGAATACCGTGATCCTCCTGCGCGTCCAGACTACTGACCCACGCCAGCCGGTCGCCAATGCGGATCTGAAACCAGGTCTGATTGAGCCGGTCCTTCAGCTTGCTGAGGATCGGATAGCGCAGATTGTTGGCCAGCGTGCCGAACGGCGCGCTGCTTACCGAGGGAGCGTCATAGAGCGGTGTATCTTTCCAGGTGAGTAAATTTTGGTTACTCAGCGGTTTATTAAGATCCCCCAGACGGTCCTCCACCCGCTGCTTGCCCTGCACCGGCTCGAGATGCCCTTTATCAATAAACCCGGTGCCAAAGCCGAAACGAAACTCATAGTAGTCAGCCGCCGTCGGGACGACTGCGAGGATCTGCCCGGCACGAACATTGCCGACGCTGACCACATGGTTTCCCACCTGCGCCCAGATGACCGCGTCTTCGGTGGTTTGCATATAGCGCACAGCCTTGCCGTGCTGGCTAAGCAGGCTGGCGGAGGCGCTGAGTGAGGTCAGGAAAAGAAGCAGGGTCAAAAATCGGGCAAGCATACGCATCAAACCGTTATACCATCAACGGCGGTTATTGTAACAAAAGCGGTATCTGTCCCGCTGCTTAATTTCCCCAGGCATCATGGCGCAACCGGAACGGGGGGTTCTTCTGCTGCTGATGCCACAGGCTGCTCACCATCGGCCCGCCCGCGCTGACGATCGCCTGGCGAAACGCCACGCTGCTTAACGTGCCTCGCAGGAGATACATTCGCTCAAGGAGTGGATAGCTGACGCCGGAGATCACTTCGCAGTGGGTATGTTTGTGACTCATCAGCGCCGCGGCCCGATAAGGCGCCGCACCGGTTTTGTCAGTGAGAAAAATGACCCCGTCCCCGGAGTCGGTGGCATGCAGCGCATCGCACATCATCCGGCTCAACATATTGCTGCTGAGATTGCGCCAGTAATTGACCGCCCGGCACTGGGCCAGCGGACCAAACTTTTGTTCAAGACGATCCAGCATCTCCTGCGCCAGCTCATCGTGACAGGTAATGACCCATCCGAGCATGCTTCCCTCCTTAGCCAGCGAATAATGTAGCAAGGTGAAGATGACGTATCGGTGATGGGAGTCAAAGATAAGCGGTTAGCGCTTCGCATATTTACTTCAGGAAGCGCTAACCATGATGAGTATCAGCTACGCAGGCCGCGACCGCGCTGAATTAACGACCAGCACAGCAGATAGAAGGCGACAATGAACACCACCAGCACGGCGAAGGTGGTCGCCAGCGGGACGTCGTTGATACCGAGGAAGCCGAAGCGAAAACCGCTGATCATGTAGACGATGGGGTTCAGATGCGACAGCCCCTGCCAGAACGGCGGTAGCAGGGTCAGCGAGTAGAACACCCCGCCGAGATAGGTCAGCGGCGTCAGCACAAAGGTCGGGATCAGGCTAATGTCATCGAAGGTCTTGGCAAACACCGCGTTCAGCAGCCCGGCCAGCGAGAACAGCACCGCGGTGAGGAGCAGCGTCAGGGCGACAAACAGCCAGGAGTGAACCTGGAACGGCACAAAGAATAGCGACACCGCGGTCACCAGGATACCTACGCACAGTCCTCGCGCTACCCCGCCGCCCACGTAGCCGGCAATAATCACATGCGTCGGCACTGGCGCCACCAGCAGCTCTTCAATATTGCGCTGAAACTTGGCGCTGAAGAAGGATGAGGCGACGTTGGCGTAAGCATTAGTGATCACCGCCATCATGATCAGGCCTGGGACGATAAACTGCATATAGGTAAAACCATGCATCTCACCAATGCGCGAGCCGATCAGGTTGCCAAAGATCACGAAATACAGGGTCATGGTGATCACCGGCGGCACCAGCGTCTGCACCCAGATGCGCATAAAACGGTGGATCTCTTTGGTCCAGATGCTTTTCAGCGCGACCCAATAAAGCTGCATCATGCTGATTCTCCTTTTCGCTCATGCACCAGCGTGACAAACAGCTCTTCCAGACGGTTGGCTTTGTTACGCATACTCAGTACCTGCACCCCCTGGGCGCTCAGCTGCGCGAAGACGCTGTTAATTCCCTGCTCACGCAGAACCTCCACTTCCAGCGTCGAGGTATCGACCAGCTGGTACTGGTAGCCTTCGAGCTTCGGCACCGGGCTTTTTGGCGCGAGGTCAAGAATAAAGGTCTCTGACTTCAGCTTCGACAGCAGCGCTTTCATCGAGGTGTTTTCCACCAGCTCGCCGTGCTGGATGATGCCGATGTTGCGACATAGCATTTCGGCCTCTTCGAGATAGTGGGTGGTCAGGATAATGGTGGTTCCGCGATCGTTGAGATCCTTGAGAAAGCCCCACATCGAGCGACGCAGTTCAATATCGACGCCGGCGGTCGGTTCGTCGAGGATCAGCAGCTTCGGCTCATGCATCAACGCGCGGGCGATCATCAGACGGCGCTTCATCCCGCCGGAGAGCATTCTCGCGCGTTCGTTGCGTTTTTCCCACAGGTCGAGCTGTTTTAAATACTTTTCACTGCGGGAAAGGGCTTCTTTACGCTCAACGCCGTAGTAGCCCGCCTGGTTAACGACGATCTGCTGCACGGTTTCGAACGGGTTGAAGTTAAACTCCTGCGGCACCAGGCCAAGCTGGCGCTTGGCATTGACGACGTCTTTCTCCAGATCGTAGCCAAAGACATTGACCTGACCAGAGGTTTTGTTCACCAGCGAGCTGATGATGCCGATGGTCGTGGATTTTCCGGCCCCGTTCGGGCCCAGCAGGGCATAAAAATCCCCCGCTTCGACCTGCAGGTCGATCCCCCGCAGCGCCTGAACCCCGCCGGGATAGGTTTTTTTGAGCTGTTTTAATTCCAGAGCAATGGTCATTAAATATCTCTTCTCGTGTCGTGACACGTCATTAACCCGCCTGACTCACGTTTGCGCTGGACCGGCGCTGACGCCGCCAACGCATCTGCAGCCTGAAGTATCACGGGTTAAGATGGTTTTAAAAAAGGTGAGCTTACCCTATATTAGCGCAACGCACTTACTTGGTTACAGGCCGATAACGTCCATGAATGATATAGATACACTCATCAGCAACAATGCACTATGGTCAAAAATGCTGGTGGAAGAGGACCCCGGCTTTTTTGAGAAACTGTCGCAGACGCAGAAACCGCGCTTCCTGTGGATTGGCTGTTCGGACAGCCGCGTTCCCGCTGAGCGACTCACCGGCCTGGAGCCTGGCGAACTGTTCGTGCATCGTAACGTAGCGAACCTGGTGATCCACACCGATCTCAATTGTCTGTCGGTGGTGCAGTATGCCGTCGATGTCCTGGAAGTCGAGCACATTATTATCTGCGGCCACTACGGCTGCGGCGGCGTGCAGGCGGCGGTGGAGAACCCGGAGCTGGGGCTTATCGACAACTGGCTGCTGCATATCCGCGATATCTGGTTTAAGCACAGCTCGCTGCTCGGTGAAATGCCAGAGGAGCGCCGTCTGGATACCCTTTGTGAACTGAACGTGATGGAACAGGTGTACAATCTGGGACATTCGACGATTATGCAATCCGCGTGGAAGCGCGGACAGAAGGTGACCATCCACGGCTGGGCTTACGGGATTCACGACGGACTGCTGCGCGATCTGGATGTCACCGCTGTGAGCAGGGAAACCCTCGAACAGCGCTATCGCCACGGGATCTCCAACCTCAAGATCAAGCACATCAACCACAGATAGCCTTCAGACTTCGCCACCCTGGAGAGCGCGGCGTGCGCTGTCCAGAGTGGGATATCCCCTTACTCGTCCAGCAGGGTGACTTTGCCGATATACGGCAGATGGCGGTAGCGCTGAGCATAGTCGATACCGTAGCCCACCACGAACTCATCCGGAATCGCGAAACCGACGTATTCAACCGGGACGTTCACTTCGCGGCGGCTGGGTTTATCAAGTAGCGTACAAATGGCCAGCGATTTCGGCTCGCGCAGGCTGAGGATTTCGCGAACTTTAGACAGGGTATTGCCGGAGTCGATGATGTCTTCCACGATCAGAACGTCTTTACCACGGATGTCTTCATCCAGATCTTTAAGGATTTTCACATCACGAGTGGTGGACATGCCGCTGCCGTAGCTGGAGGCGGTCATAAAATCGACTTCATGCGGCACCTGCACTTCACGGCACAGGTCGGCCATGAACATAAACGAGCCGCGCAGCAGCCCCACCAGCACCATTTCGCTGCCGCTGTTCTGATAATGTTCGTTGATTTGACGACCCAGTTCCGCGATACGCGCTTTGATCTCGGATTCCGGGATCATCACTTCTACAGTATGTTTCATAATACTAACCATTTGATTCTAAATATAAATCATCAAAGCCGCTGCTTTCGCCCCGACGATGACCGGCAAGCCATCCAGTATACCAGCAAAAAGAAATCTTCGGTGCAGGGATTAATAAAGCCATATTTGTGATTCCGATCACACTTGTTAAATCCTATAATTAATTGCAGTTAAAAAATTTAACAAACACATGAGTAACTTTTTATGGCTGAAACAAAGTCTCAACAATCAAGGCTCCTGGTGACGCTGACTGCGCTATTTGCAGCGTTCTGCGGCCTCTATCTATTAATCGGCGGGGCATGGCTGGTCGTGCTTGGCGGCTCCTGGTACTACCCTATCGCCGGGCTGGTGATGCTGGGCGTGACCGTAATGCTGTTCCGCGGCAAGCGCGCTGCGCTGTGGCTGTACGCCGCGCTGCTGCTGGCGACCATGATCTGGGGCGTCTGGGAAGTTGGTTTCGACTTCTGGGCGTTGACGCCGCGTAGCGATATCCTCGTCTTCTTTGGCATCTGGCTGATCCTGCCCTTTGTCTGGCGTCGTCTGCCGGTGCCTTCCGCTGGCGCCGTTGGCGCGCTGGTCGTCGCCCTGCTGATCAGCGGCGGCATGCTGACCTGGGCTGGTTTTAACGACCCGCAGGAAGTCAACGGCACCCTGAGCGCCGACGCTACGCCGGCCGCACCGATTTCCACCGTCGCCGACGGCGACTGGCCGGCCTATGGCCGTAACCAGGAAGGCCAGCGCTTCTCCCCGCTGAAGCAGATTAACGCCGATAACGTGAAGAACCTGAAGGAAGCCTGGGTGTTCCGCACCGGCGACCTGAAACAGCCGAACGATCCGGGTGAAATCACTAACGAAGTGACGCCGATTAAAGTCGGCGATACGCTCTTCCTGTGTACCGCTCACCAGCGCCTGTTTGCGCTGGACGCCGCCACCGGTAAAGAGAAGTGGCATTTTGACCCGCAGCTGAACGCCGATCCGTCGTTCCAGCACGTCACCTGCCGCGGTGTTTCTTATCACGAAGCGAAAGCGGATAACGCCCCTGCCGACGTCGTCGCCGACTGTCCGCGCCGCATTATCCTGCCGGTGAACGATGGTCGCCTGTTCGCGGTAAACGCCGACAACGGTAAGCTGTGCGAAACCTTTGCTAATAAAGGTATTCTCAATCTGCAGACCAACATGCCGGTCACCACGCCGGGCATGTATGAACCCACTTCACCGCCGATCATCACCGATAAAACCATCGTGATTGCCGGCGCGGTCACCGATAACTTCTCTACCCGCGAGCCGTCAGGCGTGATCCGCGGCTTTGATGTGAATACCGGTAAACTGCTGTGGGCCTTCGATCCGGGTGCGAAAGATCCGAACGCCATCCCGAGCGATGAACATCACTTCACGCTCAACTCGCCGAACTCATGGGCGCCTGCCGCCTACGACGCTAAGCTGGATCTGGTCTATCTGCCGATGGGCGTGACCACTCCGGACATCTGGGGCGGCAACCGTACGCCGGAGCAAGAGCGTTATGCCAGCTCGATTGTGGCACTGAACGCCACCACCGGTAAGCTGGCCTGGAGCTATCAGACCGTCCATCACGATCTGTGGGATATGGACATGCCTTCCCAGCCGACGCTGGCTGATATTGAGGTCAACGGCAAAACCGTACCGGTCATCTATGCCCCAGCGAAAACCGGCAACATCTTCGTGCTGGATCGTCGTAACGGCGAGCTGGTGGTCCCGGCGCCGGAAAAACCAGTACCGCAGGGCGCTGCCAAAGGTGATTACGTTACCAAAACCCAGCCCTTCTCCGATCTGAGCTTCCGTCCGAAGAAAGATCTGACCGGCGCGGACATGTGGGGTGCCACTATGTTCGACCAGCTGGTGTGCCGCGTGATCTTCCACCAGCTGCGCTATGAAGGTATCTTCACCCCGCCGTCTGAGCAGGGCACGCTGGTGTTCCCGGGTAACCTGGGGATGTTTGAATGGGGCGGTATCTCCGTCGATCCGAACCGTCAGGTGGCTATCGCCAACCCGATGGCGCTGCCTTTCGTCTCAAAACTGATCCCGCGCGGGCCAGGCAATCCGATGGAGCCGCCGAAAGATGCGAAAGGCTCTGGTACCGAGTCCGGCGTGCAGCCGCAGTACGGCGTCCCGTACGGCGTAACGCTGAACCCGTTCCTGTCGCCGTTCGGCCTGCCGTGCAAACAGCCGGCCTGGGGGTATATCTCCGCCCTGGATCTGAAAACCAACGAAGTGGTATGGAAAAAACGTATCGGTACTCCGCAGGACAGCCTGCCCTTCCCGATGCCGGTTAAACTGCCGTTTACCATGGGGATGCCGATGCTGGGCGGTCCAATCTCCACGGCCGGTAACGTCCTGTTCATCGGCGCGACTGCAGATAACTACCTGCGCGCGTACAATATGAGCAACGGCGAGAAGCTGTGGGAAGCCCGTCTGCCAGCCGGCGGTCAGGCGACTCCGATGACCTACGAAGTGAATGGCAAACAGTATGTTGTCATCTCTGCCGGCGGTCACGGCTCGTTCGGTACCAAAATGGGCGATTATATTGTCGCCTATGCGCTCCCGGATGACGCCAAATAAAACGCAAAACGGCAACGAAAGTTGCCGTTTTTTTTGGTGTTCCGTCCTTCTTCCCGTTGGGGATCGCAGCAGGTCGCAGAGACTTAAACCGTGAACCCCAACATCATCCCGGTGTCTTCATGTTCCAGCAGGTGGCAGTGGGCCATATAGGCAAACTCCTTCGGCGCCGGATGATCAAACTTCACTAATACTTCACTCACGTCCCCTTCCACACGAACGGTGTCTTTCCAGCCGCGACGATGCGCCGCTGGCGGCTTGCCGTTTTCGCTGAGGATACGGAACTGGGTGCCGTGGATATGGAACGGATGCAACATCATGTCGCCCTTACCAGAAATCACCCAGCGCTCATACTGGCCTCTGGCGGCGGCAAACATCGGCTCATTCATGTCGAAGGCTTTGCCGTTGATGCGGTTGGCGTTATGGAAATCAAAGCCCTTGCCTGACGACATGCCATGCTCCATGCCGGATCCGTGGTTCATGCTCATGTCGCCGTGATGCATATTCCCCATGTCGCTCATGTCGCCATGCCCCATCATGCCGTGATCCATTCCGGCCATCGCCTGGTCGCCATACTTCTCCATCAGCGCCTGCATGCCCATCCGGTCGAGCATCGGATCCATCGACAGATGGAGCTGACGCTGCGTCAGCCCCGTCAGGGACGGTAACGCCGGGAGAGCGGCCAGAGTATCCAGCAGCTTGCCGGAGGCGGGAATGACCAGCGGCTGGACGCGCAGTACCGGCTGTGGTTTATCAAAAGGCGCAATCGCCATGCCCATCTGGCTCACCGGCAGGGTCACCAGATCGAAAGGTTTACCGTCGCTGGTGTCCACCAGCACCTCAAAGCGTTCCCCCATCAAGACCGGCAATTCATCGACCTTGACCGGCTCGGCCAACAGACCGCCATCGCTGGCCACTACGTACAGCGGGCGCTTATCGCTGGTGGCAAAATTGAGGGAACGGGCATTACAGCCGTTCAGCAAGCGCAGGCGCAGCCAGCCGCGCGGCGCGGCATGTTCGGGATAGAGGGCCCCATTGGTCAGTAGCGTATCGCCAAACCAGCCGACGGCGGCGCTCATCACATCCAGCTGATAGTCGATCTCGCCGGCGGCGGTGAACTTCTTATCCTGGACGATCACCGGCACATCATCGATTCCCCACTGCTTAGGCAGCAGCAGGCGCCCGCTCTCTTCATCCTCGATCAGCACCAGGCCGGCCAGCCCCATCGCCACCTGCCGGCCGGTGCTCCCATGCTGATGCGGATGAAACCAGCAGGTCGCCGCCCGCTGCGTTGGCGTGAAGCTTACCGTGCGGGTGGCACCCGGCGCGATAACCCCCTGTGGCCCCCCGTCGACCTCGCCCGGTACCTCCAGACCATGCCAGTGCAGCGTGGTCTCTTCCGCCAGCTGGTTAGTAATATCCACCGTGACGGTCTTCCCCTGCGTCAACTGCAGCGCAGGGCCCAGCAGCGACCCGTTGTAGCCCCAGGTAGTGGCATTCAGGGCGCCAAACCGCGTTTTGCCCGCCTGGATCCTGAGCGCGATGCGGTTGCGCGCATCGGCGGCTAACAGCGACGGTATCGGCAGAGCCGGGCGACTGGCGGCAAAGACCGCCCGGCTCCATAACGGCAATGCGCTGGCCATGCCGACCGCGGCGGTCAGTTTGAGGAAGTCTCGACGTTGCATATTCACATCCTTTTATTCTGCGGGCGAATATTTGAGCTTAAACCCTACCGTAACGGGAAGGTCAAGCAGAAGAGTAAGAATAAAGATCGGCGCTGTGTAAAGAAGTATGCTAATTTGAAGCGTCGGTGATCTAATGGTAGAAAAAATGAAGACGCTTTTCAGAACAATGGTACTCGGCAGCCTGCTTGCTCTCTCCGCCAACAGCTACGCGCTCAGCGAATCCGAAGCGGAAGATATGGCTGATTTAACCGCGGTTTTTGTGTTTCTGAAAAACGACTGTGGCTACCAGAACCTGCCCAACACGCAGATCCGTCGCGCGCTGGTGTTCTTTGCCCAACAGAACCAGTGGGACCTGAGCAACTATGACAGCTACAACATGAAAGCGCTTGGCGAAGACAGCTATCGCGATCTTAGCGGCATTAACATTCCGACGGCGAAAAAATGTAAAGCGCTGGCCCGCGATTCGCTCAGCCTGCTGGCTTACGTTAAATAATTCCCTGCGCGGGCGGCAACGCTCCGCGCCTTTAGCATTTCAATTCCCCCTTTAAATATTTATATTTATTATTGTATATAAACAAACCTTATTTAATTACGAACCTATCAATTTGCCAAATAAAGTAAACCCATAATAATGAAGAATGACTAAAAAACTAATAAAATATCATTATTCATATATTGCAAAATAAAAAGCACCCTTCTAGAATCCGGTAAAAATATACCTACTTCATGGACTGAAATTGTGAATATCTCGCTGACTCTTCGTGTTATCCCTCTCGCCGCGCTGTTAGTAGCCGGCTGTAGCAATACCTCTTCCCGCCAGCCGGTTAAACCGATCGCCACGCCGCTGACGACACAGCAGCAGGCAGAGCAGGAGCGGGCGGCCAGCGAACAAGCGCGCATTGAATCCTGTCGCCAGGCGCTGGATTCGCTAAAAGAGGTTAACCCACAGCAAGCCACTAAACTCAACAATGACTTTAACGCTTTAGTGCGCGCGGCGTCACAATACAATAGCGTGCGCGAGAAAGTGGCGGATCCTACCCGGCTTGGCATTGACTCCATGTATCAGTTTAAATCCATCAAACTGTGCGCCGATATCCAGAAAACGCTGATCGATAGCCTGGTACAGCGTGGTGAAAGCAAACAGCCATGAACAGAGCCGCCACGCTGACCCTCAACGCGCCCCTGCTGATGCTCGTCGCTGCGCTGGCGCTTTCAACCCCCTTCACCGCCGGCGCCGCGCCGGCCTTTCTTGATTACGCCCAACAGCAAACCCAGCAATCTCAGGCGCAAGAAAAAAACGATGCCGCAAGCGCAAAACAAACACAAGAAAGCCGCCAGAGCGCAGATAATAAAAAAACCGGTACCAGCACCTCACAATTACAAAAAAGAATCACCAGCCAGCAGGCGGCGATTGCACAAAAAGATAAGCTTATACAGCAATTAAAAAAACAGCTTGCCGCTACGCCGCAAACGGATACTGCCGGAGCGAATGAGCAAGCGGCGTTGAATAAGAGAATTAATGAATTACAGGTCGCCTTAAGCGCCGCTACTGCAGAAAAAGAGGCATTAATAAAAAAAGCAGGCGTTGTGCAGAATAATAATCTACAGCAAAGCCAGGCCGCGGCGCGTCAGCAGATCCAGCAATTAACGACGCAGATTCAGCAAGCCGAAGCTGAAAATAAACGCCTCAGCGCCAGCTTTACCACGCTTAATAAAGATAAACACGCGCTAATGACCCAACTGGCCGCTGCGGAAAAAGAGAAACAGGCCGCTCTTGAGCAGGTCAAAGCGCTTAACGCTGAAAAACAGCCGCTGACGACCCGGCTGGCCGCCGCGGAAAAAGAGAAACAGGCCGTCCTCGAGCAGGTTAAGGCCCTTAACGCCGATAAGCAGTCGCTGACTATTCGCCTCGCCGCTGCGGAAAAGACGCAGCAGGCTGCCCTCGATCAGGTCAAAGCCCTTAACGCCGATAAACAATCTCTGTCCACCCGGCTCGCCGCTGCGGATAAAGTGCCGCATGGCCCCGCTAACGACGCCGCTGCGCCAAAAAATGAGCCACCAGAGATGGCGGCCATAGTGGCAGCCTATCGCCTGCAGGCGGATAAAGACAACGCCCAGCTACGGATGAAAGAAGATGAAATCGAACTGCTGAGAACGCAGCTTTCTGTACAGTCCAAAACGCGCAGCGGCGAGAGCGCCGCTGCCAAACTCAGCGCATCGGGAGAACAGCAGGCTTATGCGATCGGCGCCTCGATGGGAAGCGAGGCGCTCAACGTCCTTACCACCCGTCGCACTCAGGGAGTTACCGTCGACGCAGGCCTGGTGTTGCAGGGCATCGAAGATGCCTTTCGCGGCCAGCTTCGTCTCGGAGAGCAGGAACGTAACAAAGCGCTGTTTGATGTGTCGCAGCAGGTTTATCAGAACCTGAATAAAATAGAGCAGAAAAACATCAGTGCCGGCAAGAAATATCAGCAGGCGTTTGCGCGCAAAAAAGATGTGGTCTTTAAAGAGGGCGTCTACAGCCGCGTCGATTACCCGGGTAAAGGAAAAATAAGCGGTAACGACCTGGTTACCGTGGTGATCAAAGAGATGCTGACGGACGGGACGGTGATCAACGATATGGAAGCGAAAGATCAGGCGCTTACGCAAAAGCTGGATGCCTATCCCCCGGTGTTTCGCGAACCGCTGAAGCGTCTACAGAACCACGGCTCCGTGACGCTCGTCGTCCCGCCTGAAAAGGCCTATGGCAGTAAAGGATTACCGCCAAAAATCCCGCCAGGCGCCACCATGGTTTATTCCGTGCGGATAGTAGATAGCCAACCCGAGCCGGCAAAATAGCCTCATCCTCTCCACCGCCCTTCCGGGGCGGTGGCTGTTATTCCTGCCTCATTGCTGCAATAACCGCCGTGCATCCTCATCTATAGTTGTCTATGATGTTGCACTCGTTTTACGGGTGTAACAGATGTTAACGAAGGAGGAGCCTTATCGTGGCCGATAATCCACTGTGGCATGAAACGCTGCATGACCATTTTGGTCAGTATTTTAGCGTTGATAACGTGCTGTACCACGAAAAAACCGATCATCAGGATCTGATCATCTTTGATAACCGCGCCTTTGGCCGGGTGATGGCGCTGGATGGCGTCGTACAAACCACCGAACGCGACGAGTTCATCTATCACGAAATGATGACCCATGTGCCGCTGCTGGCTCACGGCAACGCGAAGCATGTGTTGATCATTGGCGGCGGCGATGGCGCGATGCTGCGCGAAGTCTCTCGTCACCGTAGCATCGAAACCATCACCATGGTGGAAATCGACGCCGGGGTAGTTTCATTCTGCCGCCAGTACCTGCCGAACCATAACGCCGGCGCCTATGACGATCCGCGCTTTACGCTGGTGATTGATAATGGCGTCAATTTTGTTAAACAGACGACGCAAACGTTTGACGTGATCATTTCGGACTGTACCGACCCTATCGGCCCGGGAGAAAGCCTGTTCACCTCGGCTTTTTATGAAGGCTGCAAACGCTGCCTGAACCCGGGTGGGATCTTTGTTGCCCAGAATGGCGTCTGCTTCCTGCAACAGGATGAAGCGGTAGGCAGCCATCGCAAGCTAAGCCACTATTTTCGCGACGTCAGCTTCTACCAGGCGGCAATTCCAACCTATTACGGCGGGATCATGACCTTTGCCTGGGCGAGCGACAATGAGGCGCTGCGCCATCTCTCCAGCGAAATCATTCAGGCGCGCTTTCACAAAGCCAACCTGACCTGCCGTTACTACAATCCGGCAATCCATACGGCGGCCTTCGCCTTACCACAATATCTGCATGATGCTCTGTCCGCACCGTGACGCGAAATAAGGGGGTGAACTAAATTGAAAAAATTGAAGCTGCACGGCTTTAACAACCTGACCAAAAGCCTGAGTTTTTGTATCTACGATATCTGTTACGCCAAAACGGCAGAAGAGCGCGACGGCTACATCGCCTATATCGACGAACTCTATAATGCCAATCGCCTGACGGAGATCCTGACAGAAACCTGTTCTATTATTGGCGCCAATATCCTGAATATCGCCCGTCAGGATTATGAACCCCAGGGCGCCAGCGTGACCATTCTGGTCAGCGAAGAGCCTGTCGATCCCAAGCTGATTGACCAGACCGAACATCCTGGCCCGCTACCGGAAACCGTGGTCGCCCATCTCGATAAGAGCCATATCTGCGTGCATACCTACCCGGAGAGCCATCCGGAGGGCGGCCTGTGCACCTTCCGCGCCGATATCGAAGTTTCAACGTGCGGCGTCATTTCCCCGCTTAAAGCGCTGAACTATCTGATTCACCAGCTGGAATCGGACATTGTGACCATTGACTACCGTGTGCGCGGCTTTACCCGCGATATCAATGGGATGAAGCATTTTATCGATCATGAAATCAATTCGATTCAGAACTTTATGTCCGACGATATGAAGTCGTTGTATGACATGGTCGACGTCAACGTTTATCAGGAAAATATCTTCCATACCAAAATGTTGCTCAAGGAGTTCGACCTTAAGCACTACATGTTCCATACCCGACCGGAAGAGTTGACTGCCGAAGAGCGCAAGGTCATTACCGACCTGCTATGGAAAGAGATGCGCGAGATTTACTACGGCCGCAATATTCCTGCCGTGTAATCTATGAAATGCCCGGCGGCGCTTTTGCTTGCCGGGCCTGTAGTTCTGCGCCGCCTGGTAGACCGGGTCAGGCGCTAGCCGCCTGGTAGACCGGGTCAGGCGCTAGCCGCTCCCGGGATTTCCCCTGCTCACGCTACACTTTGCAGGGCTACGGTTCTGCGCCACCCGACATAAAAGGGGTCATTAACGCTGCTGCATAAACTCACGATAGGCGGCGACCACCTGCAGGAAATCCTCAACACCGCACAGAGAGAGACTTTCTTCGTCGTAGTAGCTCATCCCCTCCTCGATTTCGTCGCCGGAAAACTCCAGCTGATTGGCGCGGATCATCACCTCTTCGCCATCCAGCCACAGCGTATATTCATGCCCGGCACGCTGCCAGGAACGCTCGCTGCCCTTCACGGTGCGCGCAGCCTGCTCCACTTCGTCCAGCAGAGCAAGATTGCCTTTCACCTCCTCGTTGAACCAGTGGCCGATCGCCTCGTGATCCATCGACATTCGCACCTTTACCACTCCGGTAATATCGCGCAGAAATTCGTAATCCATAGTCTTTTCCTCTGCAAGGGCAATGCGTCACCGCTGCACTGTACCCATGCAGTAATTATCGCAGCAGACAGAAAGAAAAAAAGCGTAGCGGGCGGGAGGTTTGGAAATAAAAATGCCCGCTGATGCAATGTTCACCGGGCATTGGAGAGTTTATCGCCAAACGGTCAGCCGGGCTGACCGAATGGTTTACACCGCGGTCTGGAAGATCACGCCGTCAGCTTTTTCAGTGTACTGATCCAGCTGGTTGAAGTTCAGATAACGGTAGGTATCTTCCGCCGTCTTATCCACCTGCGCCACGAAGGTCTGGTACTCTTCCGGCGTCGGCAGTTTGCCGAGCAGCGAAGCCACCGCTGCCAGTTCGGCAGAGGCCAGATAGACGTTAGCGCCGGTACCTAAACGGTTCGGGAAGTTACGGGTAGAGGTGGAAACCACCGTCGCGCCGTCGGCCACGCGCGCCTGGTTACCCATACACAGAGAACAGCCAGGGATTTCGATACGCGCCCCGCTCTTACCAAACACGCTATAGTAGCCTTCTTCGGTCAGCTGCGCGGCATCCATACGGGTTGGCGGCGCCACCCACAGGCGAGTCGGCAGTTGGCCTTTGTGGCTGTCCAGCAGCTTACCGGCGGCACGGAAGTGGCCGATGTTGGTCATGCAGGAGCCGATGAACACTTCGTCGATCTTCTCGCCCTGCACATCAGACAGCAGGCGGGCATCGTCCGGATCGTTCGGCGCGCACAGAATCGGCTCTTTAATATCCGCCAGATCGATGTCGATCACTGCCGCGTATTCCGCGTCAGCATCGGCTTCCAGCAGCTGCGGATCCGCCAGCCATTTTTCCATGCCCTGGATACGACGCTCCAGGGTACGGCGGTCGCCGTAGCCTTCGGCGATCATCCACTTCAGCAGAACGATGTTGGAGTTCAGATACTCAACGATCGGCTCTTTATTCAGCTTGATGGTGCAGCCGGCGGCAGAACGCTCCGCCGAGGCATCGGTCAACTCGAACGCCTGCTCGACTTTCAGATCCGGCAGACCTTCGATCTCGAGGATGCGACCAGAGAAGATGTTTTTCTTACCTTTCTTCTCCACGGTCAGCAGGCCCTGCTTGATGGCGTACAGCGGGATGGCGTGGACCAGGTCACGCAGGGTGATCCCCGGCTGCATTTTACCTTTGAAACGCACCAGCACCGATTCCGGCATATCCAGCGGCATCACGCCGGTCGCGGCGGCGAAGGCCACCAGACCAGAGCCTGCCGGGAAGGAGATGCCGATTGGGAAACGGGTGTGGGAGTCACCGCCGGTACCCACGGTATCCGGCAGCAGCATGCGGTTCAGCCAGGAGTGAATCACGCCATCGCCCGGACGCAGAGAAACACCGCCGCGGTTCATGATGAAGTCCGGCAGAGTGTGGTGCGTGGTAACGTCAACCGGCTTCGGGTAGGCCGCGGTGTGGCAGAAGGACTGCATCACCAGGTCTGCAGAGAAGCCCAGGCACGCCAGGTCTTTCAGCTCATCACGGGTCATTGGACCGGTGGTGTCCTGAGAACCGACGGAGGTCATTTTCGGTTCGCAATAAGCGCCCGGACGGATACCGGCAACGCCGCAGGCGCGGCCAACCATTTTCTGCGCCAGCGAGAAGCCGCGGGTGCTTTCCGCCACGTCTTTCGCCTGACGGAAGACATCGCTGTGCGGCAGGCCCAGCGCTTCACGCGCTTTGGTGGTCAGACCGCGACCGATGATCAGCGGAATACGGCCGCCGGCGCGCACTTCGTCGATCAGCACATCGGTTTTCAGCTCGAAGCTGGCCAGCAGTTCGTTGGTCTCGTGGTTACGCACTTCGCCTTTGAACGGGTAAACGTCGATTACGTCGCCCATGTTCAGGTTAGACACATCAACTTCGATAGGCAGCGCGCCCGCATCTTCCATGGTGTTGAAGAAAATTGGCGCGATTTTACCGCCCAGACACAGGCCGCCGCCGCGCTTGTTCGGCACGTTCGGGATATCGTCGCCCATAAACCACAGCACCGAGTTGGTGGCGGATTTACGTGAAGAACCGGTCCCGACCACGTCGCCGACGTAGGCCAGCGGGTAGCCTTTCTGCTGCAGGGCTTCGATCTGTTTGATTGGGCCAACCACGCCCGGCTGATCCGGCTCAATGCCTTCGCGGGGGTTTTTGAGCATTGCCAGCGCATGCAGCGGGATATCCGGGCGCGACCACGCATCCGGCGCCGGAGAGAGATCATCGGTGTTCGTTTCGCCGGTGACCTTGAAGACGGTAACAGTGATTTTCTCTGCCAGCTGCGGACGGTTCAGGAACCACTCGGCGTCAGCCCAGGATTGCATAACCTGTTTAGCATGCTCGTTACCCGCTTTGGCTTTCTCTTCCACGTCGTAGAAGTTATCGAACATCAGCAGGGTATGGGAGAGCGCTTTCGCGGCAATCGGCGCCAGTTTCGCGTCGTCCAGCGCATCGATCAGCGGATGGATATTGTAACCGCCCTGCATGGTGCCCAGCAGTTCAACGGCTTTTTCAGGGGTAACCAGGGGGGAGGTCGCTTCGCCTTTGGCGATCGCGGCAAGGAATCCAGCTTTAACATAGGCGGCTTCGTCGACGCCCGGCGGTACACGGTTAATCAGCAGGTCTAACAGGAATTCTTCTTCGCCCGCAGGCGGGTTTTTCAGCAGTTCTACCAGCGCGGCCATTTGGGTTGCATCTAAGGGTTTGGCAACAATCCCCATGGCGGCACGCTCAGCTACGTGCTTACGGTATTCTTCTAGCACGACGGTTCTCCTCGCTCTCATTGTCATAATGCGGCCTACACGTCTTCAATCAATCTGCCTCTGTCCTGGCTTAGCTTGCCGCGTGACGCATCTTGAAGGATTTAGTGGCTGGGCGATTTTCTTCACGCTCCTGTGAGACAGCAGTTTGTAGGGTAAATGCCCGATACCGCGTCGGCAGCATAGCAGGATTTTTGAAAGGTGTTAATCTGTTTACAAAAAAGCAACATTAAAATTTAGCTGAATCGTTAAGGGCAGGATATTGCAGGCTTTCTGTTCAAATCCCGCGACAAAAATTCCTTTCCGCGTACAACGCCACGGGCCGATCCCAACAATAATCAATAAAAAGCCATACCGCTTACTTATACTCAGCAAACGCGCCGTTTTCGCAGATACTTTAGCGAGATGGGTTACTTTTTGGGTCAGGAGTTTCCATGTCACTGCCGTTCAAACCCCATATTATCGCCCTGCTCTGTAGCGCTGGCTTACTCGCGGCGGCAGGAACACTCTATGTACAAAGCCGAAC
This sequence comes from Klebsiella sp. AqSCr, assembly GCF_008452795.1. NCBI lineage: Bacteria > Pseudomonadati > Pseudomonadota > Gammaproteobacteria > Enterobacterales > Enterobacteriaceae > Klebsiella > Klebsiella sp. AqSCr. The sequence continues at coordinate 263,368 of NZ_MJDM01000001.1, read as the reverse complement.
CCCAGCGACGATCGCTGAACCGCCTGCGCAGCAAGCGCCAGCGCCCGCAGCGTCGACGACACAGCCGGTGGCCGCCACTTACACCCAGGCGCAAATTGATCAGTGGGTCGCCCCTATCGCGCTCTACCCGGACAGTCTGCTGTCGCAGGTGTTGATGGCCTCCACTTATCCCGACAACGTCCTGCAGGCGGTCCAGTGGTCCCAGGATAACCCCGCGATGAAAGGGGATGCGGCCGTGCAGGCGGTTGCCAGCCAGCCGTGGGACCCTAGCGTCAAATCTCTTGTCGCTTTCCCTGCCCTGCTGGCGATGATGGGCGAGAATCCGCCCTGGGTGGAAAATCTTGGCAATGCGTTTTTGGCCCAGCCGCATGATGTGATGGATTCAGTGCAGCGCCTGCGCGCCATTGCCCAACAAACCGGGACGCTGAAATCCACACCGCAGCAGAAAGTGATTGTCACCCCTGCCGCACTGGTTTCAGCCAGCAGCAGCACGGCAGCAACCGCAACCGCCCACACAGCGGCGCCTGCGCCCACGCAGGTCATTAAAATAGAGCCGACCAATCCACAGGTGGTCTATGTTCCCAGCTATAACCCCTCCACCGTCTATGGTACCTGGCCGAACAGCGCCTATCCGCCGGTCTATCTGCCGCCCCCTCCCGGGGAGCAGTTTACCGATAGCTTCGTCAAAGGCTTCGGGTACAGCCTCGGCGTGGCCACCACCTGGGCGCTGTTCAGCAGTATCGACTGGGATGATGATGACCATCACCATCACGATGACGACTACCGCCACGGCGATTACTCGCATAATGGCGATAACATCAATATTAATGTAAATAATTTCAATCATATAACAGGAGAAAACCTGCCGGGAAACCACGTTAACTGGCAGCACAATCCTGCCTATCGCGGACACACACCGTATCCCGATAATACGGTAGCTCAGCGCTTCCATCAGACCAACGTTTCCGGCGGACTGAGCGCGACCCAACATGCGCCAGTCGATCGCGAAGCGCAGCGCCGGGCAGCGATGACCCAGCTGCAGCATAACGTACCGACGGCCACAGCGGGCAATCTGGCGGCAAACAACGCCTCACGCGACGCCCAGCGTCAGGCGGCCTCGGCGCAGCTGAAGCAAGCCACCCAACGCAGTAATTACCGCGGTTACGACAGCACGCCGACCCAACAGCAGCGTCGCGAGGCGGCAAAAACGCAGCTGAAAACCCCCACGCCGCAGCAACAGCAGCGTCGAGAAGCCGCCAGGAGCCACGAGCAGAACCGCACACCTCAGCAGCAGCAGCGCCGGCAGCAGTTCCAGTCCGCCACGCCAGCCCAGCGTCAGCAGACGCTCAGCCATCTGCGCGCCAACGCCCTTAGCGGCAACGAAAGCCGCGCCCCCTCCTGGCAAGCGCAGCAGGAACGAGGACTGCAGAGCCGCCAGTTATCCGGCGTAAACCGCGAGTTACGCGAGGGCGCCAGAGAACGTCTTTCCGAACACCATGAACTGCGTCGCCGCTAAGGATGAGCAGAATGAGAAACCCATTATCCGTTGCCCTGTTTACGTTAATGCTGTCGCCGCTTGCCGCCTTCGCCCAACAGCAGTTTGCCACGCCGGAACAGGCCGCAACTGCGCTGGCCGAAGCGATCAGCCAGCCTAATGAAGCCGCGCTGAGCGAAGTACTCGGCGATAACTGGCAGCAGTTTTTACCCACGGACGGGATCGACCCTGCCGCCGTCGATCGCTTTCAACGCGACTGGCAGGTGAAACATGTCATCATCCAGCAGGGTGACAAAGCCTGGCTCGATGTCGGTAGCGAGGCATGGCGTCTGCCCGTGCCTATCGTAAAAGCGTCTGAGGGATGGCGCTTTGATATGGCCGCTGGCGAAGAGGAGATCCTCACCCGCGCCATCGGCCGCAATGAGCTGTCGGCGATCGCCGCCATGCATGCCTATGTTGATGCCCAGCAGGATTATTATCATCTGAACCACCGCTGGGCGCAGAAAATCATCAGTAGCGAAGGCAAAAAAGATGGCTTGTACTGGCCAACTTCGCCGGGCGAAGCGCCAAGCCCGCTCGGTCCGGCCTTTAGCCCGACGGTGCCCGGTAGCGGCTACCATGGCTATCGCTTTCGAATTATCGCCGGTCGCGATGACCAGAGCGTCGCCTTGCTGGCCTGGCCGATAGCCTGGGGTGAAACCGGCGTGATGAGCTTTATGATCGATCAGCAGGATAGGGTCTATCAGGCCAATCTCGGTGAAGAGAGCGCCGCAAAGGCACAGGAGATAACGCGTTTTACCCCCGACGCTGACGCCGGCTGGCAAGTGGCAGAACCTTAAAAAAAACGCCCGGTTGCACTCACGCAACCGGGCGTTTTCATTCACTTAGCCCTGGTGAGGCATCAGAGAAGGATCGCCGGCAAAGGCTGGTTTTGTGCTGGATAATGCCGCTTCGTCAGCGCTGATGCTACCGGAATTCGCCGCCCATACCCCTTCATTGGTCTTCGTCACCTGCTGATGCTGGGCATTCAGATCCTGGCCCATCGCCGCAATGTGGGTCGTTTCCGTACCGCCGCTGTTGTCCGCCCAGGGAATGTTGGCGTCAGCGGCGCAAGCCACACCGGTAAAAAACGTTGCAGCGACCAGCGCTGTGGTTAAAAAGCGTTTCATCTCACACCTCATCGATATCATTAACTACCTATAAGTTTACTGAGTGACTATTTTCAAAGTATGTATGAGGTGTAGCGGTTTATGAACAGTGACATAGTTCTAAACATCAGGCATAAAAAAAGCGGCTCCCGGAGCCGCTTATGCTTTTTTCCTGAAAGAAAAAGTTACTTTTTCTTCGCTTTGGCGTTTGGCAGGTCGGTGATGCTGCCTTCGAACACTTCCGCCGCCAGGCCAACGGACTCGTGCAGAGTCGGGTGAGCGTGGATGGTCAGGGCGATGTCTTCAGCGTCACAGCCCATCTCGATAGCCAGGCCGATCTCACCCAGCAGCTCGCCGCCGTTGGTGCCGACAATCGCGCCGCCGATAACACGGTGGGTCTCTTTGTCGAAGATCAGTTTGGTCATACCATCTGCGCAGTCAGAAGCGATAGCACGGCCGGAAGCAGCCCACGGGAAGGTGGCGGTTTCGTAGCTGATGCCTTTCTCTTTCGCTTCTTTCTCGGTCAGACCGACCCATGCCACTTCTGGTTCAGTGTAGGCGATGGATGGGATCACTTTCGGATCGAAGTAGTGTTTCAGACCGGAGATAACTTCTGCGGCAACGTGGCCTTCATGGACACCTTTGTGCGCCAGCATCGGCTGGCCGACGATATCGCCGATAGCAAAGATGTGCGGCACGTTGGTGCGCATTTGTTTGTCAACGCGGATGAAGCCGCGATCGTCAACTTCCACGCCCGCTTTACCTGCATCGAGGTTTTTACCATTCGGTACGCGGCCGATAGCGACCAGCACTGCGTCGTAACGCTGCGCTTCCGCCGGTGCTTTTTTACCTTCCATGGAAACGTAAATACCGTCTTCTTTCGCTTCAACGGCAGTCACTTTGGTTTCCAGCATCAGGTTAAATTTCTTGCTGATGCGTTTGGTGAAGACTTTCACCACGTCTTTGTCGGCAGCCGGGATAACCTGGTCGAACATTTCCACCACGTCAATCTCTGAACCCAGCGCATGGTATACGGTACCCATTTCCAGACCGATGATACCGCCGCCCATCACCAGCATGCGTTTCGGTACAGATTTCAGTTCCAGCGCGTCGGTGGAGTCCCATACGCGCGGATCTTCATGCGGGATAAACGGCAGCTGAATCGGACGGGAACCCGCCGCGATGATAGCGTTGTCGAAGTTGATCACGGTTTTGCCGTTTTCGCCTTCCACTTCCAGGGTGTTAGCGCCGGTAAATTTACCCAGACCGTTAACCACCTTCACTTTACGACCTTTGGCCATACCAGCCAGACCACCGGTCAGCTGAGTGATGACTTTTTCTTTCCAGGTGCGGATCTTGTCAATGTCAGTTTTCGGTTCGCCGAAAACGATGCCGTGTTCGGCCAGCGCTTTCGCTTCTTCGATAACTTTTGCCACGTGCAGCAGCGCTTTGGAAGGGATACAACCCACGTTCAGACAAACACCACCGAGGGTGCTGTAACGTTCTACGATGACGGTTTCCAGACCTAAATCAGCGCAACGGAAGGCTGCAGAGTAACCTGCGGGGCCTGCCCCAAGTACCACGACCTGAGTTTTGATTTCAGTACTCATCATGACCTCTGTAATTTATATCCGGCGGGTCTGACGCTATTATTCTTACGCCCAAGTCCACCGGGACGTTCTATCCGCGTGTATTTTACAAAATTGTTAACAATTTTTAAACAACAAACGGCAAACGATTTTGTCCTTTGTTGCTGATAATCCCCAACAGCCTGAGGTTATCAGAAAAAAGCCGGCCGTCAGGCCGGCTTTTTCGATTACATCACCAGGCGGCGAATGTCGCTCAGGGTGTTGTTAATGATGGTAATGAAGCGGGCACCATCAGCACCGTCGATGACGCGGTGGTCGAAGGACAGAGAGATTGGCAGCATCAGGCGCGGCACAAACTCTTTACCATTCCATACCGGCTCCATCGCGGACTTAGACACGCCGAGGATGGCCACTTCCGGCGCGTTAACAATCGGCGCGAAGTGGGTGGTACCCAGGCCGCCGATGCTGGAGATGGTGAAGCAACCGCCCTGCATTTCGCCAGCCGTCAGTTTGCCATCGCGCGCTTTCTTCGAGATGGTGGTCAATTCACGAGACAGCTCGGTGATGCTCTTCTTGTTCACGTCTTTGAAGACCGGAACCACCAGACCGTTCGGGGTATCCACCGCCACACCGATGTTGATGTATTTCTTCAACGTCAGGCGCTGACCATCTTCGGAGAGCGAGCTGTTGAAGCGCGGCATCTGCTCAAGCGCAGCGGCAACCGCTTTCATGATGAAGACCACTGGAGTGAATTTCACGTCCAGTTTGCGCTTCTCAGCTTCGGCATTCTGCTGCTTGCGGAACGCTTCCAGATCGGTGATATCGGTTTTGTCGAAGTGGGTAACGTGCGGGATCATCACCCAGTTACGGCTCAGGTTGGCGCCAGAGATTTTCTGGATACGACCCAGCTCCACTTCTTCGACTTCGCCAAACTTGCTGAAGTCAACCTTCGGCCACGGCAGCATGCCCGGGATACCGCCGCCTGCGGCAGCCGCCGGTGCGGATTCAGCGCGTTTAACCGCGTCTTTCACGTAGGCCTGAACGTCTTCGCGCAGGATACGACCTTTACGGCCGGTGCCTTTCACTTTCGCCAGGTTAACACCGAACTCGCGCGCCAGGCGGCGAATCAGCGGGGTCGCGTGAACGTAGGCATCGTTTTCAGCGAATTCGCTTTTACCTTCTGTTTTCGCAGCCGGCGCAGCGGCAGGCTTAGCGGCCTGAGCCGGGGCAGCAGCTGGTGCCGGGGCAGCAGCCTGAGCCGGAGCGGCGGCAGGCGCAGCGCCTTCCACTTCGAAGACCATGATCAGGGAACCGGTTTTGACTTTATCGCCGGTGCTGATTTTGATCTCTTTAACGGTACCCGCGAACGGCGCCGGAACTTCCATAGAGGCTTTGTCGCCCTCTACGGTGATCAGGGACTGTTCCGCCGCGACTTTATCGCCGACTTTAACCATCACTTCGGTGACTTCAACTTCGTCGCCGCCGATGTCCGGGACGTTAACATCTTTCACGCCTGCTGCGGCAGCCGGAGCCGCAGCAGCCGGCGCGGCAGCCTGTGCCGGAGCGGCTGCAGGCGCAGCGCCCGCCACTTCGAAGATCATAATCAGGGAGCCGGTGGAAACTTTATCGCCGGTATTGATTTTGATCTCTTTGACGGTACCGGCGAACGGCGCCGGAACTTCCATAGAGGCTTTATCGCCTTCTACGGTGATCAGGGATTGCTCAGCGGCGATGGTGTCGCCCACTTTAACCATGATCTCGGTGACTTCGACTTCATCGCCGCCGATATCCGGGACGTGAACTTCTTTCGCTGCCGCGGCAGCCGCTGGAGCAGCGGCGGCCGGAGCGGCTTCTTTCTTCTCTTCCTGCGCAGGTGCAGCGGCGGCTGCACCTTCGGCGGAATCGAAAATCATAATCAGTTTGCCAGTCTCGGTTTTGTCGCCGACGGAGACTTTAATCTCTTTCACGACGCCAGCCTGCGGAGACGGGACTTCCATAGAGGCTTTGTCGCCTTCTACGGTGATCAGCGACTGTTCAGCTTCTACTTTGTCGCCAACTTTGACCAGGATCTCGGTGATTTCAACTTCATCAGCCCCGATGTCCGGTACTTTGATTTCGATAGCCATTATTCTTTTACCTCTTACGCCAGACGCGGGTTAACTTTTTCTGCATCGATGTCGAATTTCGCGATAGCGTCAGCCACCACTTTCTTATCGATTTCACCACGTTTAGCCAGTTCGCCCAGCGCTGCTACGACCACATAGGAAGCATCGACTTCGAAGTGGTGACGCAGGTTTTCACGGCTGTCGGAACGACCGAAGCCATCGGTACCCAGTACGCGGTAATCATCAGCCGGTACGTAAGTACGAACCTGCTCAGCGAACAGTTTCATATAGTCAGTGGATGCCACTGCCGGAGCGTCGTTCATTACCTGAGCGATATACGGCACGCGCGGGGTTTCCAGCGGGTGCAGCATGTTCCAGCGTTCGCAATCCTGGCCATCACGCGCCAGTTCGGTGAAGGAGGTAACGCTATACACGTCGGAACCCACGCCGTAGTCTTTCGCCAGGATCTGCGCTGCTTCACGCACGTGACGCAGGATAGAACCGGAGCCCAGCAGCTGAACTTTACCTTTGCTACCTTCGATGGTTTCGAGTTTGTAGATACCTTTACGGATACCTTCCTCGGCGCCTTCCGGCATGGCCGGCATGTGGTAGTTTTCGTTCAGCGTAGTGATGTAGTAGTAAATGTTCTCTTGCGCTTCGCCGTACATACGGACCAGACCATCATGCATGATGACAGCCACTTCATAGGCGTACGCCGGGTCGTAAGAGATACAGTTCGGGATAGTCAGCGACTGAATGTGGCTGTGACCATCTTCGTGCTGCAGACCTTCGCCGTTCAGGGTAGTACGACCGGAAGTCCCGCCAATCAGGAAGCCGCGAGCCTGCTGATCGCCAGCCGCCCAGCACAGATCGCCGATACGCTGGAAGCCGAACATCGAGTAGTAGATGTAGAACGGGATCATCGGCAGGTTGTTGGTGCTGTAAGAGGTCGCAGCAGCCAACCAGGATGCGCCTGCGCCCAGCTCGTTGATCCCTTCCTGCAGAATCTGGCCTTTCTCGTCTTCTTTGTAGTAAGCAACCTGCTCACGGTCCTGCGGGGTATACTGCTGGCCGTTCGGGCTGTAAATACCGATCTGACGGAACAGACCTTCCATACCGAAGGTACGCGCTTCGTCGGCGATGATCGGCACCAGACGATCTTTGATCGACTTGTTCTTCAGCATCACGTTCAGGGCGCGAACGAAAGCGATAGTGGTAGAGATTTCTTTGTTTTGCTCTTCCAGCAGCGCGCTGAAGTCGGCCAGGGTCGGCAGCTCGAGTTTCTCAGTGAACTTCGGCTGACGAGTCGGCAGATAGCCGTTCAGCTTCTGACGCTGAGCGTGCAGGTAAGTGTGCTCTTCGGAACCTTCCGGGAAGGTTACGTACGGCAGTTTTTCGAGATCGGCATCCGCCACCGGCACATTGAAACGATCGCGGACGTAGCGAACACCGTCCATGTTCATTTTCTTAACCTGGTGCGCGATGTTCTTACCTTCAGCGGTATCGCCCATACCATAACCTTTAATGGTATGCGCCAGGATCACGGTCGGCTGACCTTTGGTCTCCTGCGCTTTCTTCAATGCAGCGTAGACTTTCTTCGGATCGTGACCACCGCGGTTCAGAGCCCAGATCTGCTCGTCAGTCCAGTCAGCGACCAGGGCAGCGGTTTCCGGATATTTGCCGAAGAAGTGCTCACGAACGTAAGCGCCGTCTTTGGATTTGAAGGTCTGGTAGTCGCCGTCAACGGTTTCGTTCATCAGCTGAATCAGCTTACCGCTGGTGTCTTTACGCAGCAGCTCATCCCAACGGCCGCCCCAGATAACCTTGATAACGTTCCAGCCAGCACCACCGAAGATGCCTTCCAGTTCGTTAATGATTTTGCCGTTACCGGTGACCGGGCCGTCCAGACGCTGCAGGTTGCAGTTGATGACGAAGACCAGGTTGTCCAGTTTTTCACGGGTGGCGATGGTGATAGCGCCTTTTGATTCCGGCTCATCCATCTCGCCGTCGCCCAGGAAGGCGTAAACGGTTTGTTCGGAGGTGTCTTTCAGACCGCGGTGTTCCAGATATTTCAGGAATTTGGCCTGATAGATAGCGCCCAACGGCCCCAGACCCATGGATACGGTCGGGAACTGCCAGAATTCCGGCATCAGTTTCGGGTGCGGATAAGAGGACAGACCCTTGCCGTGAACTTCCTGGCGGAAGTTGTCCATCTGCTCTTCGGTCAGACGGCCTTCCAGGAACGCACGTGCATATACGCCCGGAGAGATGTGACCCTGGAAGTACACCAGATCGCCGCCATCTTTCTCAGTGCGCGCACGGAAGAAGTGGTTGAAGCAGACTTCGTAGAAGGTCGCGGAAGACTGATAGGACGCCATGTGGCCGCCCAGTTCGAGATCTTTTTTCGACGCGCGCAGAACGGTCATGATGGCGTTCCAGCGAATCGCAGAACGAATGCGACGTTCCAGATCCAGATTGCCCGGGTATTCCGGCTCATCTTCAACGGCAATAGTGTTGACGTAGTTGCCGGCGGAAGCGCCTGCAGCAACCTTCACTCCGCCTTTACGGGCTTCAGAAAGGAGTTGGTCAATCAGATACTGAGCGCGCTCAACACCTTCTTCACGGATGACCGATTCGATCGCCTGTAGCCAGTCGCGAGTTTCGATCGGATCCACGTCATTGTGTAAACGTTCTGACATGGGGGTATTCCTTATCTATCTAATCGTTGATTAATCTGGAACCTGTCCCATTGAACTCTTCGTTCTTCACGCTGGAACAACCAAAAATTCAATAAGACAGGTTCTGCGTTTAGTTGCCGCGCTCTAAAAATGGCGCTTAAGAACCGGAGTTCTCGTCCTTTCGTTGCTGTAAACGACGCAGTGAGCGCTCTCGACGGCTCTGCTCACGACTACGATCCAGCAAAATTTCCTCAATGAACGCCAGGTGACGGTGCGACGCTTCACGCGCCTGCTCCGGCTCCCCGGCCATTATCGCCTCGAAAATGCGAGTGCGATGGTTGCTGACCAACGGGAGCATTTCCCGCCGGGCATACAGCAATTCAAAGTTCTGACGCACGTTTTGCGCCAACATCGGCTCCATACACCTTAGCAGATGAAGCAACACCACATTGTGTGCCGCCTCGGTGACGGCGATTTGATACTGGACGACGGCGCCGGACTCAGCGTCCAAATCGCCCGACTGCTGAGCGCGTTCAATAGCCTGATGCAGCTCACGGATACGGTCGCGATCCTCATCATTGCTGCGCAGCGCCGCGTAATAGGCCGCGATGCCTTCCAGCGCGTGACGGGTCTCAAGCAGATCGAATTGGGATTCAGGGTGATCGGACAGCAGCTCAACCAGCGGATCGCTGAAGCTCTGCCACAGGCGGCTCTGAACAAACGTTCCACCTCCCTGACGACGAAGCAACAAGCCCTTGGCTTCGAGGCGTTGAATCGCCTCACGCAGCGAGGGGCGGGAAACGTCGAACTGTTTAGCCAGTTCTCGTTCTGGCGGGAGTTTTTCACCGGGGCGCAAGGTCCCCTCAAGAATCAGAAACTCCAGCTGCTGCTCTATCACATCGGATAATTTTGGTTGGCGGATTTTGCTGTAGGCCATATTCCCTGTCTCTGCCATTAGCCCGGAGTCAATTGGTCTTACCAATTTAAAGTTCGTAGCGCTAAAGTAACAAAGTATTCACCTTCTGTCCATACAGGTTTTGATTGAAATCAGTAAACCCGGGACATTTTAACAACCTTACAGAAATAACATTTCAGAAATGTAACCTTGCACAAATGTTACGTTTACTCACAAAGAGGTAGCCTTAACTTTATAGAAACGAAAAATTACGCTTTCTGAACCGATTCAACGCTGCAATAAATGAATGCAAAGTCATTTATAGTGAATAAATAATGACAAAGCAGCATGCATCAAAATACGACAGATTGTGACTATTGATGTCTTTTTAGACACATCGTCATCATCCCTTCATAAAGCAGGTGCATTCAAACGCGCTTACCACTATTCTGCCGGAGACGAAAGGCCTTTTTCGGAATTACCACACAGCCTTCCGTAAACAAAACAATACAGAAACGGAAGTTCCTGAATACACAAACACAACAATATGTGCGCGCCATCACTCAGGTAAAAAGTGGGCCACTTCGCCCAAATTTTCGCTGGCTATGCTTTCAGGCAGGGACAGCAGTGAAGCAGCAACCTGACGGATGACGTACACAAAAAATAACCACACACGAGGTTTCATATGGAAGGTCAACAGCACGGCGATCGGCTGAAGCGCGGCCTGAAAAACCGTCACATTCAGCTCATCGCGCTGGGCGGGGCTATCGGCACCGGCCTGTTTCTGGGGAGCGCGTCCGTCATTCAGTCCGCCGGCCCGGGTATCATTCTTGGTTACGCTATCGCCGGTTTTATCGCTTTCCTGATCATGCGTCAGCTGGGCGAAATGGTGGTGGAAGAGCCGGTGGCCGGCTCATTTAGCCACTTTGCTTACAAATACTGGGGCGGTTTTGCCGGCTTCGCCTCCGGCTGGAACTACTGGGTACTGTATGTCCTGGTGGCCATGGCGGAACTGACCGCCGTTGGCAAATATATCCAGTTCTGGTGGCCGGAAATCCCTACCTGGGCCTCGGCGGCGGTCTTCTTCATCGCCATCAACGCCATTAACCTGACCAATGTCAAAGTGTTCGGTGAAATGGAATTCTGGTTCGCGATTATCAAAGTGGTCGCCGTAGTGGCGATGATTTTGTTCGGCGGCTGGCTGCTGTTCAGCGGCAACGGCGGCCCGCAGGCGACGGTACGTAACCTGTGGGACCAGGGGGGCTTCCTGCCGCACGGCTTTTACGGGCTGGTGATGATGATGGCGATCATCATGTTCTCCTTTGGCGGCCTGGAGCTGGTGGGGATCACCGCCGCGGAAGCGGATAATCCAGAGCAAAGCATTCCTAAAGCCACCAATCAGGTTATTTACCGTATTCTGATCTTCTATGTTGGTTCGCTGGCGGTGCTGCTCTCCCTGCTGCCGTGGACCCGCGTCACCGCGGACACCAGTCCGTTCGTCCTGATCTTCCATGAACTTGGCGATACGCTGGTGGCAAACGCTCTGAACGTGGTGGTGCTGACGGCAGCGCTGTCGGTTTATAACAGCTGCGTCTACTGCAACAGCCGTATGCTGTTCGGCCTTGCTCAGCAGGGCAACGCGCCAAAAGCGCTGCTCAGCGTCGACAAACGCGGCGTGCCGGTGAATACCATTCTCGTCTCGGCCCTGGTCACTGCGCTGTGCGTGCTGATCAACTACCTGGCGCCTGAATCTGCTTTCGGTCTGCTGATGGCGCTGGTGGTCTCGGCCCTGGTCATCAACTGGGCGATGATCAGCCTCGCGCATATGAAATTCCGTCGTGCCAAAAAGCAGCAGGGCGTGGTCACGCGTTTCCCGGCCCTCTTCTATCCGCTGGGCAACTGGCTGTGCCTGCTGTTTATGGCGGCGGTGCTGGTGATTATGCTGATGACCCCGGGGATGGCGATTTCCGTCTGGCTGATCCCGGTATGGATTGCGGTGCTGGGCGTGGGCTACCTGTTTAAAGAGAAAGCCGCCGCCACCATAAAAGCACAATAATACATCTCACCAATACTTCACTTTGCTCTGCGCCCTCCCCTGAATAATGGGCGCAGAGCATTGTTATCTGCTTCACACTTTCCCCTCCATAGCTTATTTATCCATATCGTCAACGAGTTCCTGCAACGTATTTCTGCCAACCGCAGCCAATAATTCTCTCCATACTGCAACGGAGAGACCGCACATGGCAGAGAACACGCTTTCAATAAGAGAAAAGATTGGTTACGGGATGGGTGATGCCGGATGCAATATTATCTTTGGCGCCATCATGCTGTTTGTGAACTATTTTTACACTGATATATTCGGACTGGCGCCGGCGCTGGTCGGCGTACTTCTGCTCTCGGTGCGAGTCATCGATGCGGTAACCGACCCTATCATGGGCGCTCTTGCCGACCGCACCCGTAGTAAATATGGTCGCTTTCGTCCATGGCTGCTGTGGATCGCCTTCCCCTACGCCCTGTTCAGCGTCCTGATGTTCACCACTCCTGAGTGGACCTACAATAGCAAAGTCATCTATGCGTTTGTGACCTACTTTCTGCTGTCGATTACCTATACCGCGATTAATATTCCCTACTGCTCGCTGGGAACGGTGATGACCGCCGATCCGAAAGAGCGTGTTGCCTGCCAGTCTTATCGTTTCGTCATGGTGGGTATCGCCACGCTCCTGCTGTCATTGACGCTGCTGCCAATGGCCGACTGGTTCGGCGGCGCCGATAAAGCGAAGGGCTACCAGATGGCGATGACCGTGCTGGCCTTTATCGGTATGTGTATGTTCCTGTTTTGCTTCGCCACCGTGCGCGAACGTATCCGCCCGGCGGTGCAGACGAATGACGAACTGAAAAAAGATCTGAAAGACGTCTGGAAAAATGACCAGTGGGTGCGCATCCTGCTGCTAACGCTTTGCAACGTCTGTCCGGGCTTTATCCGCATGGCCGCCACCATGTACTACGTCACCTGGGTGATGGGACAAAGCACCCATTTTGCCACCCTGTTTATCAGCCTCGGCGTAGTTGGGATGATGATTGGCAGCATGCTGGCGAAAGTCCTGACCGACCGCTGGTGCAAACTGCAGGTTTTCTTCTGGACCAATATCGTGCTGGCCGTGTTCTCCTGCGCCTTCTATTTCTTTAATCCACACGCCACCACGCTGATTATGGTGCTCTACTTCCTGCTCAACATTCTGCATCAAATCCCTTCCCCGCTACACTGGTCGCTAATGTCCGACGTTGATGACTACGGCGAATGGAAAACCGGCAAGCGCATCACCGGTATTAGCTTCTCCGGTAATCTGTTCTTCCTGAAGGTCGGCCTGGCGGTCGCCGGGGCAATGGTCGGTTTCCTGCTGTCATGGTACGGCTACGACGCCGGCGCGAAAGCGCAAAGCGCCTCCGCGCTGAACGGTATCGTGCTGCTATTCTCAGTCATTCCCGGCGTCGGCTATCTGATCACCGCCGGCGTGGTGCGCCTGCTGAAGGTTGACCGTACCCTGATGCGCCAGATTCAGAGCGATCTGGAGAAGCGCCGCAGCAACTACAGCGAGCTGAACGAATACCAGGAACTGAAAACCAGTGAACACGTAAGGAAAGCCTGATGAACAACTGGCCAAACCCCTTTATTGAACAGCGTGCAGATCCCTTTATCCTGCGCCATCTTAGCCACTACTACTTTATTGCCTCGGTGCCGGAATACGACCGGCTGGAGATCCGGCGCGCGGTAACCCTTGAAGGATTACGCGATGCTGAGCCGGTCGTGGTTTGGCGCGCGCCGCAAAGCGGGCCGATGAGCCAGCTGATTTGGGCGCCGGAGCTGCATGAAATAGACGGTAAGTGGTATATCTATTTTGCCGCCACCCATACTCACGATCTGGATGCGCTGGGGATGTTCCAGCATCGCATGTTCGTTCTCGAGTGCGCTGACAGCGATCCGCTGACCGGCCGCTGGCAGGAAAAAGGCCAGGTGGTCACGCCTTTCGATACCTTCGCCCTCGATGCCACCACTTTTACCCATCAGGGGAAACGCTGGTATCTGTGGGCGCAAAAATCCCCGCATATCGAAGGCAACTCAAACCTGTATCTCGCCGAAATGGCTAACCCGTGGACGTTAAAAGGCGAGCCGGTCATGCTGAGCAAGCCGGAGTTCGACTGGGAGTGCCGGGGATTTAAGGTCAACGAAGGGCCTGCGGTACTGATGCATGGCGATAAGCTATTTATCAGCTATTCCGCCAGCGCCACCGATGAAAACTACTGCATGGGGTTGTTATGGATCGACCGGCAGGCCGATCCGCTGCAGCTGGCAAACTGGCATAAAGCTCCGCAGCCGGTGTTCCGCACCAGCTATGAAAACCGCCAGTATGGCCCAGGTCATAATAGTTTTACCCAAACGCCGGAAGGGGAAGATGTGCTGGTGTACCACGCGCGGAATTACACCGAGATTGAAGGCGACCCGCTGTATGATCCCAATCGCCATACGCGGTTAAAGCTGGTCAGCTGGCGGGAAGACGGGATGCCCGACTTCGGTATTCCACCGGCGGATACGCTGTAGCGGTTCGGAATGTTACCCGCTGGCGCGGGTTCTCCAGGCCGGGTCAGGCGAAGCCGCCACCCGGCAACATGACCAGCACGGCGTCTGATATATCGCCCGGCGGCGCTGTTGCTTGCCGGGCCTACGTGACGTGAGCCTGCGGGTGACTCGCCAGGCCGGATAAGCGCAGCGCCATCAGGCAACAAAAGCCCCGCAGGTACGTACATCGTGGCAGGCAGCGCGCGGGCTCAGGCCGTTAAACCAGGGTACCGTAAATCGTCAGCAGCGCCATAATCACCACTACCACCAGCGAAGTCTTCTTAGCCATCGATACCGCAGCCTTCGGCGTCGCTACTTTATCCACGTGCGGCTCACGGGCCAGGGAATACTGCGCCAGGCGGGTCAACACCTGATACTGCGACGAATGGCGGTCGCCCAGCGAAGCAAACCACGCCGGGAGCGCTTTTTCACCATGGCCCACCAGGGCATAGACCACCCCCACCAGACGCACCGGCAGCCAGTCCACAATATGCAGGATACCATCGATCCCGGACTGCAACCGGTGGTGCGGCGTCTGGTAGCGCGCCAGCCATGTCTGCCAGGCGCGCAGTACGCTGTAGGCGATAAGCGTCAGCGGGCCCCAGGCACCCCCCACGACAAACCAGAAAAGCGGCGCCAGATAGTATCGATAGTTAATCCACAGCAGCGCATTTTGCAGTTCGCTAAGGTACTCACGCTCATCACAGCCCGGCGGCACGCCGTGAATCAGCGTCAGCTCGCTGGCCATGGCATCGCAGGCGCGACTGTCATTGCGCGACGCCGCTTTCAGATAGGCATGGTAGTGCAGCCGAACTTTGCCGGCGCCAATGCATAGCAGGCCCAGTAAAATCCAGAACACCAGCAGCGGTATGTTAAACAGCTGCCCCTGCAGCAGACGCTGAATGATATACACGACCGCGACGGCCACCAGCGTCATCAGCAGCGTGCCCGGTAACGAGAAATGTTTTATCCGGCGAAACACCACCTCCAGCCGATGATCAAGCTGCCAGTGTTCGCCCAGCTTAAACAGCCGTTCGGCGATAAGCACCAACAGCGTCGTAAACAGCGTCATGAGGTCTCCTTTTCTGACGGGGCGCTGAGCAGCGCACGGTATTTTATCCAGTCAAAGGCCGGTCCTGGATCGGTTTTCCGCACGGGCGCGATATCGCTGTGGCCCGCAATGTTTTCGGCGATAGCCGGATAAAGCGCGATCAGCAGATCCGTCACCGCCGCCAGCTGCCGGTACTGCGCGTCGGTATACGCCAGAGTATCGGTGCCTTCCAGCTCTATGCCGATGGAAAAGTCATTGCAGCGTTCGCGTCCCTGATAACAGGAGACGCCCGCATGCCACGCCCGCTTATCGAAAGGCACATACTGCACGATTTCGCCATCACGGCGAATCAGACAATGCGCCGAAACGCGCAGATGAGCAATCTCGGCAAAGAAAGGATGCGCGTGCGGATCCAGGGTACCAGTGAACAGCGCATCAATCCACGGACCACCAAATTCCCCCGGTGGCAGGCTAATGTTATGCACCACCAGTAAGGAAGGGGTCTCTTCATCCGGACGGCAGTCATGGTGCGGCGAGGGAACCCGACGCGCGCCGACCAACCACCCCTCGTTCAACTGCATGCGGGATCTCCTTTCGCGAACTCATGCTTCCGGGCCACACGCCGGCCCAAAGGATGAAGTGTGTATGGTACTGAAACGTCGTTCAGGTTAGCATGTTTCCCACTTCTGAATCTTATCTATCTGGAGCTTTATCATGTCGCCTCGTCGTTACAACCCCGACCGCCGCCGTGACGTGCTGCTGGAACGTATTAATCTCGATATTACCGATGCTGTCGCACACTCCCTACGGGAAGATCTGGGCGGCGAAGTCGACGCCAACAACGATATTAGCGCGCAATTATTGCCGCAGGATGCACGCTCCCATGCGGTGGTCATTACTCGTGAAGATGGCGTCTTCTGTGGCAAACGCTGGGTGGAAGAGGTCTTTATTCAGCTCGCCGGTGACGATGTGAATATCACCTGGCACGTGGCCGACGGCGATGCGGTCAAAGCCGACCAGCCGCTGTTCGAATTGGAAGGCCCGTCGCGTATTCTGCTCACCGGCGAACGCACGGCGCTGAACTTTGTGCAAACCCTCTCCGGCGTCGCCAGCGTCGTCCGTCGCTATGTCGACCTGCTCGCCGGCACCAAAACCCAACTGCTGGATACGCGCAAAACGCTGCCAGGGCTGCGTACCGCGCTGAAATACGCGGTACTCTGCGGCGGCGGCGCCAACCATCGACTGGGCCTGTTCGACGCGTTCCTGATTAAAGAAAACCACATTATCGCCTCCGGATCGATCCGTCAGGCAGTGGAAAAGGCGTTCTGGCTGCATCCTGATGTGCCGGTGGAAGTGGAAGTGGAAACCCTGGATGAACTGGAGCAGGCGTTAAAAGCCGGGGCCGATATCATTATGCTCGATAACTTCACCACCGACCTGATGCGCGAGGCGGTGAAAATTACCGCAGGCCAGGCGGCGCTGGAGGTCTCCGGCAACGTTACCTTTGACACCATCCGCGAATTCGCCGATACCGGCGTCGACTATATTTCCGTCGGCGCCCTGACCAAACATGTGCAGGCGCTCGACCTGTCGATGCGCTTCCGCTGAGCAACAGGCCTTCACGCTTCCGGGCGTGAAGGCCTGAATTTGCGGCCCGCCTCGCAGTCGCCCGTGCTCACCATGAAATCCAGATAAAAACCCTGGAACCCGCTTTCCCGGATCGTTTTCGCCCCCTCGCCTGCGCCCCTCAATCCCTTCACAGTGCTCCTGTCACAACAAGGAGCGACTTATGGATAAACAACGAGGTTTTACCCTGATTGAACTGATGGTGGTTATCGGAATCATCGCCATTCTTAGCGCCATCGGCATCCCGGCCTACCAGAACTACCTGCGTAAAGCCGCCCTCACCGACCTGCTGCAGACCTTTGTCCCTTACCGGACAGCCATCGAACTTTGCGCGCTCGATCATGGCGGCCTAACGCCATGCGACGGCGGCAGCAACGGCATTCCCTCGCCGACAACCACGCGCTACCTCTCCGCCATGAGCGTGGCCAAAGGGGTCGTCACCCTCACCGGTCAGGAGAGTCTGAACGGACTGGGGGTCACCCTGACGCCGACCTGGGACAATGCCGAGGGCGTCACCGGCTGGCAGCGCGTCTGCACCATCACCGGCAATAGCGCGCTTCAGCAGGCCTGCGAAGACGTTTTCCGGGTGAAGTGAGGGCGAATGCATGAAAACAGAACAGCTGATCCCTCTCTGCCGTCGCTACCACGCCATGCTGCTGCATAGCGATGAACAGACAATCTCTATTGCGGTGGTTAATACCCCGCCGGCGGAGTTAATGGAGGCGCTACGCTTCGCGACGCAAAAGCGGATCGACATTGAATGCTGGAGCCAGGAGCAGATGGATAAGCGTCTGCAGGCCCAGGAAAAGCAGGCGCAACTGGCGCAGAACGACGGGCCGGAAAATATCGCCGAACGGGTCAACCAGATCCTCGAACAGGCCCTGCGTCAGCGGGCGTCTGATATTCATATCGAGCCCACGGAAACGCACTTACGCATCCGCCTGCGGGTCGATGGCGTCCTTCACGCCCTACCGTTGCTGGCTCCCGAACTGGCCGCACCGGTTATCGCGCGACTCAAGGTCCTGGCCAGTCTCGATATCGCCGAGCACCGTTTACCGCAGGATGGCCAGTTCGCGCTGAATCTTGCGGGACGACCGCTCTCTTTTCGCATCGCCACTCTGCCCTGCCGCTATGGCGAAAAGATTGTCCTGCGCCTTCTGCATCAGGTTGACCAGGCGCTGGATCTGGAAGCACTCGGACTCTCATCCTCCCAGCTGGCGGCCTTTCGCCAGGCGCTGAACCAGCCGCAGGGTCTGCTGCTGGTCACCGGCCCAACCGGAAGCGGGAAAACGGTGACCCTCTACAGCGCCCTGCAGGCCAGAAACCGTGAGCAAGTGAATATCTGTAGCGTGGAGGATCCACTGGAGATCCCCATCGCCGGGATGAACCAGACGCAAATCAATCCCCGCGCCGGACTCACTTTTCACAGTGTGCTGCGCGCCCTGTTACGCCAGGATCCGGATATTGTCATGGTGGGCGAGATCCGCGATGCCGAGACCGCTGAAATCGCGCTCAAAGCCGCCCAGACCGGTCATCTGGTGCTCTCCACCCTGCACACCAATTCCACCAGCGAAACCCTGACGCGCCTGCAGCAAATGGGCATCGCCCGCTGGATGATTTCCTCTGCGCTCTCGCTGGTCATCGCCCAGCGTCTGGTCCGCAAGCTGTGTCCCCACTGTCGGCGTAATGCCGGCAGCGCCGCCGACCTGCCGCACAGCCTGTGGCCCCGCCCGCTGCCACGCTGGCAGGCAGCGGGCTGCGAACATTGTTACCACGGATATTACGGCCGGCTGGCGCTGTTCGAAGTGCTGCCTGTTACCCCCGGGCTACGCCAGGGGATAGTCCAGGGACTTAACGCCATTGAGATTGAATCTCTGGCGCGAGCCGCGGGGATGATGACGCTTTTTGAAAGCGGCTGTCAGGCTATCGAACAGGGATTGACCAGCCTCGAAGAGGTGGTGCGGGTGCTGGGGATCCCCCATGGCGACTAAGCGTCTCTGGCGCTGGCGCGGTATCGATGTGCAGGGCGCCCCCTGTCAGGGGATGCTATGGCAAACCAAGCGTCTGGAGGTCCTGCAGCACCTCCAACAGCAGCGAGTCATACCGCTGGCCGTACGCCGCTGTGCGGTGAAGCAGAGCCTCTGGCACCCGCGCTACAGTTGCGAAACGATCCGCCAGCTGGCGACCCTGCTGCAGGCCGGCCTGCCGCTGGCGGAAGGGTTATCGCTGCTGGCGCAGCAGCAGTCGCATGCCCAGTGGCAGGCGCTGCTTGAGGCGCTGGGCCGCGAGCTGGCCCAGGGCGTGGCGTTCTCTGCCGCGCTGGCGCAGTGGCCCCAGGCTTTTCCGCCACTATATCTGGCGATGATTAGCACCGGCGAACTGACGGGCAAGCTCGATATCTGCTGCCTGCAGTTGGCGAATCAGCAGCAGGAGCAGCAGCGGCTCGCCAGCAAAGTCAAAAAAGCGCTGCGCTACCCGCTGATCGTGCTCTCTCTGGCGCTGTTGGTGGTGCTGGGGATGCTCTATTTTGTCCTGCCCGAGTTCACCGCCATCTACCAGACGTTCAGTACGCCGCTACCGCTATTGACGCGGATGGTCGTTGCGGCAGGCGACATGCTAAGTCGCGGCTGGCCGCTGCTGCTGGCCTCGCTGCTGAGCCCGCTGCTGCTCAACCAGCTGATCCGGCGGCGCAGCGACTGGTTGCTGCGCCGCCAGCGGTTGCTTAACGCGCTCCCTCTCATTGGCTCCCTGATCGGCGGACAACAGCTGAGCCTGATCTTCACCATCCTGGCGTTAACCCAAAGCGCCGGTATTAGCTTTCTGCAGGGGCTGCAAAGCGTTGAAGAGTCCCTGTCGTGCCCGCTGTGGCGCCAGCGTCTGGCGCAGGCCCGCGCGCTGATCGTTCAGGGGGAGCCGATTTGGCAGGCGTTAAGCCGCTGCGGCGGTTTTACACCGCTGTGCCTGCAGCTCATCCGCACGGGGGAAAGCGCGGGAGCGCTGGATCAGATGCTGGAAAACCTGGCGCATCACCATCGCCAGCAAACCTATCAGCGAGCCGATAGTCTGGCTGCGCATCTTGAACCAATGATGCTGGTGATAACCGGCTCGCTGGTCGGGATTCTGGTGGTGGCAATGTATTTGCCCGTTTTTCACCTGGGCGATGCCATTGGCGGGGCGGGAGGATGAGAAACACTGGCGCCGCGCAGGCGCCAGTGCAGCCGATTACAGGCTATTGAATACCCGGTTCTCTTGTTCCTGAACGCGGATAAAGGTCGTACGCTTGGTCAGCTCTTTCAGACGCGAGGCGCCAACGTAGGTGCAGGCAGAACGCAGGCCGCCGAGAATATCACGTGCGGTATTCTCCACCGGTCCACGCAAAGGCAGCTTAACGGTTTTGCCTTCCGCCGCGCGGTATTTCGCGACACCGCCCACATGGCGGGTCATCGCCGACTCGGAGCTCATGCCGTAGAACAGCATGAATTTCTCTCCGTTCTCTTCAACGATGGTTCCGCCGCTCTCTTCATGGCCCGCCAGCATGCCGCCAAGCATCACGAAATCAGCGCCGCCGCCGAAGGCTTTCGCCACATCGCCCGGCATGGTGCAACCGCCGTCGCTGATGATCTGGCCGCCAAGGCCGTGCGCCGCATCGGCACACTCAATCACGGCGGAGAGCTGCGGATAGCCGACCCCGGTCTTAACGCGGGTGGTGCAGACGGATCCCGGGCCGATGCCAACTTTGACGATATCGGCGCCGGAGAGGATCAGCTCTTCGCACATTTCACCGGTGACCACGTTCCCGGCGATGATAGTTTTTTGCGGCCAGGCTTCGCGCGCCTTCGCCACGAACTGTACAAAGTGCTCAGAGTAGCCGTTGGCGACGTCGATACACACAAAATTCAGCTGTGGGTTCTGAGAGAGGATCTGCTGGGTTTTTTCGAAATCCGCATCGGACGTGCCGGTGGAAACCATCACATGCTTGAGTACGTCTGCGGATGCGCCCTGGGTAAACGCCAACCATTCTTCAGCGGTGTAGTGCTTATGTACCGCGGTCAGAATACCAAAAGTGGCCAGCGCTTTAGCCATGCTGAAGGTGCCGACGGTATCCATGTTAGCCGCAATAATCGGCACGCCGGACCAGGTCAGGCCTGAATGTTTAAAGGTGAATTCACGTTCCAGCTCAACATCAGAACGGCTTTTGAGGGTAGAGCGTTTCGGGCGGATAAGAACGTCTTTGAAACCAAGCTTCAGATCTTCTTCAATACGCATGTGCGAATTCCTGGGGTTAATGGCATGAATGTGAGAGCACAACTCCAGTGACGTTATCATACGCGCGAATCAGGCCCGCGCAAGACTGCGATTTTCACTTTTTTTACGCTACAATCGTATAAATTTACCTGGTGAATGGAGAAAAAGGCGCCTATGCCTTCCCCTGCCGGAGTATTGTTTTTAACCATTTGATTTGCTTGATTAAAACAAACAGTATAGCGGACGGCGATCCCGGTTGGCGCGGGGCCCTCACGACATGCTCACTGTCGCCTCCCCGGCGCGCTGCCAGTCATCGCTGTCTGCCTGCAAAAAATACGAGCAATCCGTTTCAGGGTCAGAAGATATGGGGTACACAGTCGCGTTAACAGGCGGGATCGGCAGCGGTAAAAGTACGGTCGCCGACGCCTTCGCGCAGCTTGGGGTTAAGGTTATCGATGCCGATGTTATCGCCCGTCAGGTGGTCGAGCCCGGTACCCCGGCGCTCCAGGCCATTGTCGGCCACTTCGGACCACAGATGATTGCCCCCGACGGCACGCTGAACCGCCGCCTGCTGCGGGAAAAAATTTTTGCTCACGTGGAGGAAAAAGCCTGGCTCAATGCGCTGTTGCACCCGCTGATTCAGCAGGAAACGCGCCGCCAGATGCAGGCCGCCACCTCCCCTTATCTCCTCTGGGTCGTACCTTTGCTGGTCGAAAACCGCCTGTCCAGTCTGGCCGATCGCGTACTGGTCGTCGATGTGCCGAAAGAGACGCAAATCGAACGCACCATGCTGCGCGATAAGGTCAGCCGCGAACATGCTGAACATATTCTTGCCGCCCAGGCCACGCGCCAGCAGCGCCTGGCCGTCGCGGACGATGTTATTGAAAACACTGGCACGCCGGATGCAGTGGCATCGGATGTTGCCCGCCTGCACGAAAAGTATTTAACGCTGGCATCGCAGGCCGCCTCACAGGAAAACTCGTAATGCATACCCCCGTTCTGTTTGAACATCCTCTTAATGAGAAAATGCGCACCTGGCTGCGCATCGAATTTCTGATCCAGCAGATGGCTTTCCATCCGCAGATTGCCAGCCATGCCGATGCGCTCCATTTTTTCCGTAACGCCGGCGATCTGCTGGATGTCCTGGAGCGCGGCGAGGTGCGCACTGACCTGGTTAAAGAGCTGGAACGCCAGCAGCGTAAGCTCCAGTCATGGGCAGAAGTGCCGGGCGTCGATCAGGAGCGCATTAACGAGCTGCGCCACCAGTTGAAGCAGTCCTCCAGCACCCTGATGGCCGCGCCGCGCATTGGTCAGTTTCTGCGTGAAGATCGCCTGATTGCGCTGGTGCGTCAGCGCCTGAGTATTCCTGGCGGCTGCTGCAGCTTCGATTTACCGACCCTGCATATCTGGCTCCATATGCCACAGGCGCATCGCGACGAGCAGGTGGCCAGCTGGCTTGCCAGCCTCGATCCGCTGGTCCAGTCCCTGAGCCTGATCCTCCAACTTATCCGCAACTCCGCGCTGTTCCGCAAACAGACCAGCCTCAACGGCTTTTATCAGGATAATGGCGAAGATGCCGATCTGCTGCGCCTGCGTCTCGATCTGGCTCACCAGCTTTATCCGCAAATTTCCGGCCATAAGAGCCGTTTCGCCATCCGTTTCCTGGCGCTGGACAGTGAATATGGGATCGTGCCGGAGCGCTTTGATTTTGAACTGGCCTGCTGTTAAGGAGATAACATGTCAGAAGAGACTATCGTCAACTGCCCGACCTGCGGCAAAACTGTGGTGTGGGGCGAGCAGAGTCCGTTTCGTCCGTTCTGTAGCAAGCGCTGCCAACTGATCGATCTGGGAGAATGGGCTGCGGAAGAGAAGCGCATCCCCAGCGCGGGGGATCTCTCCGATAGCGATGACTGGAGCGAGCAGCAACCCTGATTTGATGGCAAGCTAACCCGGCGCCTGGCGGGTTAGCCTCGCGACCCGGGGCTCAGCCCTGGGCGATAAGTTTGCTGATAACCGGTTCATTCGCCGGAGGAAAAGCCGCCGGATCCAACGTTGGTCCCGCCATCCACCGACCCGGCTGCCCTTCTTTACCCCACGGCTCGCCTTGCCAACTTTCCACGAGGAAAAACCACAGCGTAATATGGCGATCGGGGAACTGATACTCCAGCTTATCAAAGAGCGAAGAGGTGGTGACCGTAATCCCAACCTCCTCCTGCAGTTCGCGGATTAGCGCCTGCTCAGGCGTCTCATCAGATTCAATCTTCCCGCCCGGGAACTCCAGCTTATTCGCCATATGGGCATCGGCGGCGCGCTGGGTAATAAAGATTTCGCCTTGCGGATTGCGAATTATCCCGACGGCGATTTGCAGTTTTTTCATTGAATGCGCTCCATAAAAAAGGCGCAGAACTCTGCGCCTTTGTTTGTTTTATCAGACCTTAGCTCAGACGGCCGTGGCACTGTTTGTACTTTTTGCCGGAGCCGCACGGGCACGGATCGTTACGGCCCACTTTACGTTCGCCGGTTTGCGCCGCCAGATCCTGGGCTGCGGCTTCATCATCGCTCTGATGGCTGAGCTGCTGCATCTGCGCCAGGCGCTCGGCCTCTTCACGACGCTGCTGTTCCATCGCCTCGACTTCTTCCGGCATCCGCACCTGGACTTTGCTCAGGGTGCTGATCACTTCATACTTCAGTGACTCCAGCATCGCGGCAAACATCGAGAACGATTCGCGCTTGTACTCCTGCTTCGGATCTTTCTGCGCATAGCCGCGCAGGTGGATACCCTGGCGCAGGTAATCCATCGCCGCCAGGTGCTCTTTCCACAGCGAATCCAGAGTCTGCAGCATCACGCCTTTCTCGAAGTGGCGCATCATCTCGGCGCCGACCACTTCTTCTTTACGCTGGTAGGTTTCTACCGCGCTCTGCAGAATACGTTCGCGCAGGGTCTCTTCATGCAGCTCCGGCTCTTTATCCAGCCACTCTTTGATTGGCAGGTCGAGGTCGAAGTCGTTTTTCAGACGCTCCTGCAGACCTTCGATATCCCACATCTCCTCCAGCGACTGCGGCGGAATATGGGCATCGATCGTCGCCTTAAAGACGTCTTCGCGGATGCTGTTGATGGTTTCGCTGACGTCAGACACGTCCAGCAGCTCGTTACGCTGGGTGTAGATCGCCCGGCGCTGGTCGTTGGCCACATCATCATATTCCAGCAGCTGCTTACGGATATCGAAGTTACGGCTTTCCACTTTACGCTGGGCGTTGGCGATCGCCTTGGTGACCCACGGGTGCTCAATCGCCTCACCTGGTTTCATTCCCAGTTTACGCATCATGCCAGACACGCGATCGGAGGCGAAGATACGCATCAGGGCATCTTCCATTGACAGGTAGAAGCGGGAAGAACCGGCATCCCCCTGACGACCAGCACGGCCGCGCAGCTGGTTATCGATACGGCGAGATTCATGACGCTCGGTACCGATGATGTGCAGACCGCCTGCGGCCAGTACCGCATCGTGGCGTACCTGCCAGTCGGCTTTGATTTTCTCAATCTGCTCTGGCGTTGGGTTTTCCAGCGCAGCGACTTCCGCCTGCCAGCTACCGCCGAGCATAATATCGGTACCACGACCCGCCATGTTGGTGGCGATGGTCACCGCGGAAGGGTAGCCCGCCTGGGCGACGATATCCGCCTCGCTGGCGTGGAATTTGGCGTTCAGGACGTTGTGCTTGATGCCGGCTTTAGTCAGTTCGCGGGAAACCACTTCAGATTTTTCGATCGAGATAGTCCCCACCAGCACCGGCTGACCGGCAGCGGTACGAGTTTTGATATCTTCGATAATTGCCTGAATTTTTTCCGCTTCGGTCATATAGACCAGATCCGCCATGTCTTTACGGATCATCGGACGGTTGGTCGGTACAACCACGGTATCCAGCTTATAGATAGAGCTGAATTCAAAGGCTTCGGTATCGGCTGTACCGGTCATCCCCGCCAGCTTCTCGTACAGACGGAAGTAGTTCTGGAAGGTGATAGAGGCCAGAGTCTGGTTCTCGTTTTGGATCTCCACGCCCTCTTTGGCCTCAACGGCCTGGTGCAGACCATCGGACCAGCGGCGGCCCTGCATCGTACGGCCAGTGTGCTCATCGACGATGATAACTTCGCCATCTTTGACAATGTAGTCAACGTCGCGGGTGAACAGCGCATGGGCGCGCAGCGCGGCGGTAACGTGGTGCATCAGCATAATGTTGGTTGGAGAGTACAGGGACTCACCTTCATCCATAATGCCTTCCTGTACCAGCAGCTCTTCAATCAGCACCAGACCACGTTCGGTCAGGTTAACCTGACGCGCTTTTTCATCCACCGAGAAGTGGCCTTCGCCAGTGAAAGTATCCGAATCCTCTTTTTCCTGGCGGATCAGATGCGGGATGATTTTGTTTACCTTGCGGTACATTTCAGAGCTGTCTTCCGCCGGGCCGGAAATGATCAGCGGCGTACGCGCCTCATCGATCAGGATGGAGTCCACCTCATCCACCAGCGCATAGTGCAGTTTACGCTGAACGCGCTCTTCCGGGCTGAAGGCCATGTTGTCGCGCAGGTAGTCGAAGCCGTATTCGTTGTTGGTGCCATAGGTGATATCGGCAGCGTAAGCTTCACGCTTCGCCGGCGCCGGCAGGCCGGACATGTTGATGCCAACTGTCATGCCCAGGAATTCAAACAGCGGGCGGTTATTTTCGGCGTCACGCTGGGCCAGATAGTCGTTGACGGTCACTACGTGAACGCCTTTGCCGGTTAGCGCGTTGAGGTACGCCGGCAGGGTCGCGGTCAGGGTTTTACCTTCACCGGTACGCATCTCGGCGATGCAGCGATCGTTAAGCACCATACCGCCCAGCAGCTGGACGTCGAAGTGGCGCATGCCGAATACGCGCTTACTGGCTTCGCGAACGACGGCGAAAGCTTCAGGGATCAGGCTTTCCAGCGTTTCGCCTTTTTCCAGGCGCGCGCGGAATTCAGCGGTTTTCGCTTTCAGCTCGTCATCAGAGAGTTTTTCCATCGCCGGTTCCATGCCGTTGATGATATTGACGACTTTGCGCATACGACGCAGCGTACGGTCGTTACGGCTGCCGAAAACCTTGGTTAACATTTTGATAAGCATAATAAAATCTCAAACGCCCCGCGGTGCGGAGTCACAAAAAATAGGATGGTCCGTGGTTATTTTCAGCTGAGACGTTGAGGCCCTGCGCGGATCCCCGCCACCTGGCTTATCCAGGCGCTGACGCGGAAGGCAGAATATGAAGAAGGGATGTAACCCGCCTGGCGGATCACCACCGGCGGCGTGCTGTCCTGCGTCAGCAGCGCGCTGAGGGTGTCGAGCAGCGCCAGATGCTGAGCCTGCAGCGGGGAAGTTTCTTCCGCCACCGGCAGCGCCTGCGGCGCCATGGCGAAGGAGAGATGACGAATAACGGTGCGAATGGCGTGCTGATGCCAGTAGTCGACGGTAAAGCTGGGCCGGCGATTCGTCTCCAGCAGCGCCAGCTGAGAGAAATTAACCTTGCTCGGATTGTGATTGCTGGCGGTCGCCTTCGCTGGCGCCGCGGTCTCGTGACCGTTGCTTAGCGCAGGCAGGCCGAGGCTGGCCGCGACCATCCCCAACAGGAGATGCGGCCAAAAATACCGTCTGCCAAACTGTCGCCAGCGCGTCAGCAATCCACTCACGTTCATTACCTTTCTTTGCTAGACCCGTCGTCGTTCAGGCTGTCTCTTTATTGATGTTTTTCGCAGGACAACCTGATGTCCACGGGGTAAAGCAACCCTGAGAAATAATTTTGCGCTCAAATACTAACATTAATACCGGCCTGAGGCAGCATGAATGAAGGCGATTGCCCGGCGAAAACGCTTAATAAAGCAGCGAACGCACGCTAATTATTATCCAGGGATCGCAGCGAAAATAACTGGAGGGTGCTATAAAAGAAAAACGACTGGCTCCCTGGTCGGAGAGAGTACCAGGTTACCAGTCGAATTTACTGAATGGTCAGGCTTACGCCAGAACCATCGACGGTGCGCGGAACGCCATTGGCAGTTTTGCGTCGTCTTCGAAGGTCACATACTCCCAGGCTTCCTGTTTTGCCAGAACCGCCTGCAGCAGTTTGTTGTTCAACGCGTGACCCGATTTGTACGCCGTGAATGCGCCGATAATGTTGTGACCACACATAAACAGGTCACCGATCGCATCCAGCATTTTGTGGCGAACAAATTCGTCTTCAAAGCGCAGACCGTCTTCGTTCAGTACGCGATAATCGTCAACAACGATGGCACAATCGAAGCTGCCGCCCAGGCACAGGCCGCGGGACTGCAGATATTCGATATCGCGCATAAAACCGAAGGTACGCGCACGGCTAATCTGACGCATGAACGCATCGGCCGAGAAGTTCAGCGTATAGCGCTGGGTGCTGGCATCAATCGCTGGATGGTTAAAATCGATGGTGAAGTCCAGCGAAAAACCATTGTACGGTTTGAATTCAGCCCATTTGTCGCCATCTTCGACGCGAACCGTCTCTTTGATACGTACAAATTTCTTGGCGCAGTTCAGTTCATCAATGCCGGCGTCCAGCAACAGATAAACGAACGGAGCCGCACTGCCGTCCATAATCGGGATTTCCGGCGCATCGACTTCAACAATAATGTTGTCGATACCCAGGCCAGCCAATGCGGCGTTCAGGTGTTCAACCGTAGAAATCCGCACGTCATGCTCATTAACCAGGCAAGTACAGAGCATGGTATCACGCACAGATTTGGCATCAGCCGGAAAATCTACCGGTGGATTCAAGTCGGTGCGACGATAGATGACCCCGGTATTTGCCGGCGCAGGGCGTAACGTCAGTGTGACTTTCTTGCCGGTATGCAAACCGACGCCAGTCGCCTGAACGATACGTTTAAGAGTCCTTTGTTTGATCATCGTATAATCTCGCCAATTTACCTATCCAACCGAAGTGTACACCACTATCGGGAGGCCAGTTTAGCACAAAGAGCGCAGATGCCCAACTTCCAGTCGATTCTTAATCGGCTTGCTTACGCAGGAAGGCTGGGATATCCAGATAATCCGGCTCTTTCGCGGTTTGCGGCGTATTGTCGTTCACCACTTTGGCTGCCGGCTTCTGCTCTTGCGTCAGCGGCGACATACCATGCTGCTGGTAACGATCCATCACCGGCTGCTGAACCTGCTTGTTGGTTACCAGGGTGATTTCCGGACGCTTATCCATGCCAATACCGGTCGCCACTACGGTCACGCGCAGCTCGTCGTTCATATCCGGGTCCAGAGAGGTACCGATAACTACGGTCGCATTATCCGAGGCAAAAGCACGGATGGTGTTACCCACAGTTTCGAACTCGTCCAGACGCAGGTCGAAGCCCGCAGTAATGTTGACCAGCACGCCGCGCGCGCCTGACAGGTCGATATCTTCCAGCAGCGGAGAAGAGATAGCCATTTCAGCCGCCTCTTCCGCACGGTCTTCACCGCTCGCCACCCCGGAGCCCATCATCGCGTAGCCCATTTCAGACATCACGGTACGGACGTCTGCGAAGTCGACGTTCATCAGACCCGGACGGGTGATCAGTTCGGCGATACCCTGCACCGCGCCTTTCAGGACGTCGTTTGCCGCGCCGAATGCGTCGAGCAGGGAAATTCCACGACCCAGGACCTTCAGCAGCTTGTCGTTCGGGATGGTGATCAGTGAGTCAACATGCTTGGACAGCTCGGTGATCCCCTGCTCAGCGAACGCCATGCGCTTCTTACCTTCAAAATTAAACGGCTTAGTGACCACCGCAACGGTGAGGATCCCCAGATCCTTCGCCACTTCCGCGACTACGGGCGCCGCGCCGGTACCGGTACCGCCGCCCATGCCTGCCGCGATGAACACCATGTCTGCGCCATCAAGGGCTGCGCGCAGCGCTTCACGGTCTTCATCAGCCGCGTTACGGCCGACTTCCGGGTTCGCGCCCGCGCCCAGACCTTTGGTAATACCGCTACCGATCTGGATAGTCTGGCCAACCGCCGTCTTACGCAGCGCCTGCGCATCGGTGTTTACCGCGAAGAATTCAACACCCTCAATGCGCTCGCGCACCATGTGTTCAACGGCGTTACCGCCGCCGCCACCGACGCCGATGACTTTAATCACCGCGTCGTTGGTCAGTTCCATAGGTTCAAACATAGTTTCTCTCCGTCTTGTGCCTGTCGCCTGAGAACGCTAATTGTCTGCGTTCTCTTAAAAAATTAAAACTCTTTTCGCAGCCAGCTGTTGAGTCGCTTAATCCACGAGCCCACTGAGGCCGTCACGCGTTTTTCTACTTCCGCTTCACCACTGAGATGTGACTCTTTTCCGTAGTGCAGCAGCCCCACCGCCGTTGAATAATACGGCTCCTGGGCATAGTCGGTTAAACCGGTGATGTTCAGCGGCGCGCCAATGCGCACCTGAGTATGGAACACGCGCTGCGCACAGGCCGCCAGACCTTCAATTTGCGCCGCGCCGCCGGTTAACACAATCCCCGCCGCCAGATGATGTTTAACACCCTGCTGGCGGAGCTGTTCCTGCAGCTGCAGGATCTCTTCATTGACCAGGTTAAGCAGCTCGGTATAGCGCGGTTCAATCACCTCTGCCAACGTCTGACGCTGCAGGCTACGCGGAGGACGTCCACCAACGCTCGGTACTTCGACGTTTTCGTCTTTACCGACGATGGAACCCAATGCGCATCCGTGACGAACCTTGATGGCTTCGGCATCGCTCGGCGGCGTACCGAAGGCATAGGCGATATCGCTGGTCACCACGTTACCGGCATACGGGATCACTTTGGTGTGACGCAATGCGCCGCCGGTGTAGACGGCGATATCCATTGTACCACCGCCGATATCCACAACGCAGACGCCCAGCTCACGTTCGTCTTCTGTTAATACCGAATAACTGGCCGCTAACCCGGCGAAAATAAGTTGGTCAACTTTCAGACCACAACGTTCCACTGCTTTAACAATGTTTTTTGCCATATCGTTATGGCAGGTGATCAGATGCACCTTCGCCTGCATACGCACGCCGGACAGCCCTACCGGGTTTTTAATCCCTTCCTGGTAGTCGATAGCATATTCCTGCGGAATCACGTGCAGGACACGATGTTCATCGCGAACGCGAACCGACTTCGCGGTGTGGACCACGTTCTCGACGTCGTCCTGCGTCACTTCTTCTTCCGAAATCGGTACCATCCCGATTTCATTCTGACAGCTTATATGTTTACCCGAAAGTGCCAAATAAACTGATGAAATCTGGCAATCCGCCATCAGTTCGGCCTGGTCGATGGCGCGCTGTACGCATTTCACCACCGACTCGAGGTCGTTCACACCGCCTTTATCCATACCACGCGATGGGCAACTGCCCACGCCGATGATATTGATCATGCCGTCGGGCAGAACTTCCCCTACTAAAGCGGCCACCTTGGCGGTGCCAATCTCCAGTCCAACTACCAGTTTTCTGTCCGTCGCCTTGATCATTGTTGTTCTGCCTGTGCCTGATTCTGTTGTTGATTAGTTTCCTCTGCGGGAGCAGGTACCCAGCCCACTGCCGCACCCGAGTCATAACGCAAATCAACGTAGCTAATCCGTTTGCCGTCGGTCTGCGCCTGCTGCTGAAGAACCGGGTAGAGTTCCATAAAGCGCTGAAGCCGTTTCATGGTATCGCCACGGCCAAGGTTGAGCTTGATGTCATTATTAAGCGTCAACTGCCAGGAGCGACGGGCGGTCATCGCCGCCACTTTCAACGTGAATTTATCCTTTGCCAGCACCTGCCCCATGTCACGATACCCCTGCAGCACTTCGTTCTCGCTGCCTTCGGGACCGTATAACATCGGTAAATTCTGTTTGCTGGTGCGATCCGCCGGCACGCTGAAGGCATTTCCTTCTGCATCCACCATATGTTGATCATTCCAGCGCGCAATCGGCACATATTCAACCAGATGAATCTTCAATTCATCGGGCCACTGCTTTCGGACGCTCGCCTGCTTAATCCACGGCAGACGTTCAATCTGGCTCTGGATGATGTTCACATCCTGAGTCATAAAGGTACCCGGCGAACCCAGCGCCAGGATCGCCTGACGGATGTCATCATTGCGCGTATAGTGACGCTCGCCGGTCACCACCATCTTCGACAGCGGTAAGCGCTGCGCATCTTCCATCCAGCCAAGAACCATCCACCCGCTGACCAGCACGGTAAACAGCACCGCCAGCAGGAAAACGATCCCTGCCAGCCGCGTTCCATTACTCCGACGCGAAGAAGAAGCCTCTTCTTCATGGTTCCGCGTATTCAGCGCAGCCTGCGACATATCACCCCGCCAGGTCCAGAATTCGTACAACAAGCTGGGAGAAGCTCATTCCTGCCTGACGCGCCGCCATTGGCACAAGGCTATGGCTGGTCATGCCCGGGGAAGTATTCGCTTCCAGCAGATAAAACTGGCCATCGCTGTCCAGCATCACGTCAATACGGCCCCAGCCTTTGCAACCCAGAACATTCCAGGCTTTAAGCACCAGGTTCTGAATAGCTGACTCACGCGCGGGATCTTCAAATCCTGGGCAGAAATATTGCGTCTCATCAGAGAGATACTTCGCCTCATAATCATAGAAGGTTCCCGCGGCCTGGATACGTATTGACGGTAAAATTTCTTCACCGACTATGGCGACGGTAAATTCCGGTCCACTGAGCCATTTTTCGACCAAAACTTCATCATCATGCTGAAAAGCCAACGCCAATGCGCTCGCTAAATCACAACTTTCGCTGACTTTCGACATCCCGACGCTGGAGCCTTCACGGCTCGGCTTGATGATGACCGGCAGACCCAGCGCCGCAATTTGCTGTTCGACGTCAGTAGACAGCCCGGCGGCAAACTGGGCGCGGGTCAGCGCCACCCACGGCGCGACCGGTAATCCGGCGCCCTGCCACAGCCACTTGCTGCGCAGTTTATCCATTGAAATCGCCGAAGCCATCACGCCGCTGCCGGTATAAGGCAGCTGGATTAACTCCAGCAGCCCCTGCAGAGTGCCATCTTCCCCGCCGCGGCCGTGGAGGGCAATAAACGCTTTCTTAAAGCCCTGCTTTTTTAGCTGGGTAATATCAACATCGCGCGGGTCGACCGGATGGGCGTCCACCCCGCCTTCACGCAGCCCGGCCAGCACCGCCGCGCCTGAATTCAGCGACACTTCACGTTCAGCGGAGGTTCCACCGAAAAGCACCGCGATTTTATCAGCCATGGCGCTCCTCCTCCGTTTTTTGCGGGATCAGTTTGATTTCAGCCAGGTGGCGGGCGATTTTACCGATGTTACCGGCGCCCTGCACCAGTACTAAATCGTTGCCGGTCAGGACTGACGCCAGCATCTCCGCGGCCTGGGCCGAATCGGGCACCAGGATCGGATCCACTTTCCCGCGGCCGCGAATGGTGCGGCACAGCGAGCGGCTGTCGGCGCCCGGGATCGGCGCTTCGCCCGCCGGATAGACGTCCAGCATCAGCAGGGCATCCACCTGGGTCAGCACGTTGGCAAAATCATCATACAGATCGCGGGTACGGGTATAACGGTGCGGCTGGAATACCATCACCAGGTTTTTATCCGGCCAGCCGGCGCGCGCTGCTTTAATGGTGGCGTCCACTTCCGTCGGGTGGTGACCGTAATCATCGATCAGCATCGCGCTGCCCGGTTTGCCGTTGACTTCGGCCAGCGGAAACTCGCCAAGAAAATCAAAGCGGCGTCCAGTTCCCTGGAAGCTCTCCAGTGCGCGCAGAATAGCCCGATCGTCAATCCCCTCTTCCGTCGCCACGGCGACGGCCGCCGCCGCGTTCAGCGCGTTATGGCGTCCCGGGGCATTGAGCGTCACCTGCAGGATCGCTTTATCCTGGCGCACCAGGCGGAAATGCCCCTGCGCCCCAACCTGACGATAGTCCTCGACGCGTACGTCGGCGTCGTCGCTAAAACCGTAGGTGGTGATCTGCCGGCCAACGCGCGGCAGCAGTTCCCGGATCACCGGATCGTCCACGCACATCACCGCGCGTCCGTAGAACGGCAGGTTGTGCAGGAAGTTGATAAAGGTCTGCTTCAGATTCTCAAAGTCGCCATGGTAGGTATCCATGTGATCGGCTTCGATGTTGGTGACAATGGCCACCATCGGCTGCAGATGCAGAAACGACGCGTCGCTCTCATCCGCTTCCGCGATGAGGTAACGGCTATGGCCAAGACGGGCATGTACGCCCGCCGCTTTTACCAGTCCGCCGTTGACGAAGGTCGGATCCAGCCCGGCCTCGGCGTAAATGCTGGATACCATCGCGGTGGTGGTGGTTTTGCCGTGGGTCCCGGCAATGGCGATCCCGTGGCGAAAGCGCATCAGCTCCGCCAGCATTTCGGCACGACGGATCACCGGGATACGCGCCTCATGCGCGGCAACGATTTCCGGGTTATCTGCCGAAATCGCGCTGGAAACGACAACCACGCTGGCATCACGCACGTTTTCCGGGCGATGGTTGAAATAAATGGTGGCGCCAAGCTGCGACAGCTGCTGGGTCACCGGATTCGGCGCCAGGTCGGAGCCGCTGATCTGGTAACCTTCGTTAGCCAACACTTCGGCAATACCGCCCATACCGGCACCGCCGATGCCGACAAAGTGAATGTGCCGAACGCGACGCATCTCGGGCACTATGGAACGCAGTTTTGCCAAATCTTGTGTATTCATTCTTTACGCCATCAACTTCTGTATTCGGGCGGTGAAAATCACCGCAATTAGCGCGCCAAAGCTACGGCGCTGACCTCTTCTGCTACCCGCTCGGTAGCGTCCGGAATCGAAGCGCCACGCGCTCGTTCCGCCATATCCAGCAAGGTTTCCCGATCCCAGCTCGCCAGGGTAGAGGCAACCGCCTCTACCGTGAACTCAGGCTGTTCAAGAATTTTCGCCGCGCCGGCTTTCTCCAGCGGCAGCGCATTCCAGTACTGCTGACGATCTTTGTGCTGGAACGGGACAAACAGCGCTGGTAAACCTGCGGCCGCGATTTCGCTAACCGTCAGCGCGCCGGAACGGCAAACCACAACATCTGCCCAGGCATACGCCGCGGCCATGTCATCAATAAATTCCGTCACTTTATGCTGCGGCTGTCCGGCGGCGGCATAGGCCTGCTGCACGGTTTGCTGGCCGCCTTTGCCGCTTTGATGCCAGATGGTCACCGTAGCGCCGAGCTTCGCCGCCACCTGCGGCATCGTCTGGTTCAGGACGCGCGCGCCCTGAGAGCCACCGACCACCAGCACGCGAATCGGCCCCTGACGGCCAACCAGACGCTGACCTGGCAGCGGCAACGCCAGTACATCGGTGCGCACCGGGTTCCCAACGACGTCCGCATGCGGGAACGCGCCGGGAAACGCCTGCATCACTTTCTTCGCAATCTTCGCCAGCCACTTGTTAGTCAGGCCGGCAATGCCGTTTTGCTCGTGGAGGACCACCGGGATCCCCAGCGACCACGCCGCCAGACCGCCAGGCCCGGAAACATAGCCGCCCATACCCAGCACCACGTCCGGCTGGAAACGCTTCATGATCGCCCGCGCCTGACGCCAGGCGTTAAAGATACGCACCGGCGCCAGTAGCTGCGCTTTGATACCTTTGCCACGCAGGCCGGAGATGCGGATAAAATCAATTTCGATGCCGTTTTTCGGCACTAAATCCGCTTCCATACGATCGGCGGTACCCAGCCAGCGAACCTGCCAGCCCTGGTCCATTAAATGGTGCGCGACCGCCAGTCCCGGGAACACATGCCCGCCGGTACCGCCCGCCATCACCATCAACCGCTTTTCCTGACCGCTCATCGCACACCCCGTGTAAACGCCTGGGCTTTTTCCAGACGCGTTTCATAATCAATTCGCAACAACAACATAATGGCCGTCGACATAATCAACAGACTGGAACCACCATAACTGATCAGCGGCAGCGTCAGACCTTTCGTCGGCAGCATCCCCGCCGCCGCGCCGACGTTAACTAACGCCTGGAAGCTAAACCA
Organism: Klebsiella sp. AqSCr; assembly: GCF_008452795.1. Classification (NCBI taxonomy): domain Bacteria; kingdom Pseudomonadati; phylum Pseudomonadota; class Gammaproteobacteria; order Enterobacterales; family Enterobacteriaceae; genus Klebsiella; species Klebsiella sp. AqSCr. Next base: position 227,877 of record NZ_MJDM01000001.1, on the reverse strand, counting down.
GATACCAATCGCACAGGCGAGGAAGCCGGAAAAGCGATGATCGATCTCCAGCGCTTTACGGCCAATCGACATGGCGCGGAAAGCGACGAAGAATACCATTAAAAGCGCCAGTACCACACCGATATAACCGAGTTCTTCGCCGATAATGGCGAAGATAAAGTCAGTGTGCGCTTCCGGTAAATACTCCAGTTTTTGCACCGAGTTGCCGAGGCCCTGCCCCCACATCTCGCCGCGGCCGAAAGCCATCAGCGACTGGGTCAGCTGGTAGCCGCTGCCGAACGGGTCTTCCCACGGGTTCCAGAAGGAGGTCACGCGGCGAATACGGTATGGTTCGGCGAGGATCAGCAGGACCACCGCCGAAATACCCATGCCGATAATGGCGATGAACTGCCACAGCTTCGCGCCAGCGAGAAACAGCATCGCCAGCGTGGTGACGAACAGGACCACCACGGTACCGAGGTCAGGCTGCGCCAGCAGCAGGATGGCCAGTACGAAAATCACGCCCATCGGTTTTAAGAAGCCGCGCAGGTTGTTACGCACTTCGTCGGCTTTACGCACCAGATAGTTGGCGATGTAGCAGAACAGCGACAGCTTGGTGAACTCCGCCGGCTGAATACGCAGCGGACCAAGGGCTATCCAGCGCGATGCGCCGTTTACCGAGCTGCCTACTACCAGTACGATCAGCAGCATGACGATCGAGGCGATCAGCATCGCGGTACTGTGGCGCTGCCAGAAATCCATCGGCAGACGTAGCGTAATCATCGCCAGCGCGAAGGCCAGCACAATGTACAGGCCGTCACGCTTGGCGAAGAGGAAAGGATCGTTCGCCAGGCGCTGTCCGACCGGCATCGACGCCGAGGTCACCATAATAAAGCCGATCGCCGCCAGGCCGAAGGTCAGCCATAGCAGCATCCGGTCATACATCACCAGACTGTCGTTATCTTTCGGGCGCGAGCCCATCACCCAGCCTTTCAGCGCAGCGAATAGCCAGGCGAAAATAAACATCCCCGGCAGTCGCGGCAGTCTCAGCCGAGGCAGGCTCAGCTGCGGCATTCTCAGGCGTGGGAGAGAGAAACGCATCAACCTAACTCCTTCGCCAGACGGGCAAACATCTCGCCCCGTTGTTCAAAGTTCTTAAACTGATCCAGGCTAGCGCAGGCCGGCGACAGGAGCACCATGTCCCCCGCTTTCACCAGGGGAGCAATCTGACGCATCGCCTGTTCCATAGTCTCAGTTTGTACCGCCACCTCAGGACGCAGCTCAGCGAGCTCGGCGCCATCGCGACCAAAGCAGTACAGGCGAATACGATCGCCGCCAAGGTAGCGCTTCAGCGGGGTAAAATCAGCGGACTTGCCGTCGCCGCCCAGCAGCAGATAGAGCGTGCCGTCCAGCTGCAGGCCGTTCAGCGCCGCCTCGGTGCTGCCGACGTTGGTCGCCTTCGAGTCGTTAATCCAGCGTACGCCGTTGTGATCCAGCACCAGCTGGAAACGGTGCGCCAGACCGGTAAAGGTGGTCAGCGCCTTCAGGCTGCTGGCCCGCGGCAGACCCGCGGCATCGGCCAGCGCCAGCGCCGCCAGGGCGTTGCTGTAGTTATGCTGACCGGTGAGAGGCATCTCTTTCACATTGAGGACTTTCTCACCTTTAACGCGCAGCCAGGTTTCGCCCTGCTGGCGGTTAAGGTGGTAGTCACCGACATCGACGCCAAAGCTAATGCAGCGTTCGTCCGCCCCGCGTACCGGCATGGTGAGCGCATCGTCCGCGTTCACCACGCAGGTCTTCGCATTCTCGTAAATCCGCAGCTTCGCCGCGCGATACTGCTGCAGCCCCAGCGGGTAGCGGTCCATATGGTCCTCAGTCACGTTGAGGATGGTTGCCGCCACCGCCTGCAGGCTGGAGGTGGTTTCCAGCTGGAAGCTGGAGAGCTCCAGCACATACAGCTCTCGATCGGTGTCCAGCAGCATCAGCGCCGGCAGGCCGATATTGCCGCCCACGCCGACGTTAACTCCAGCGGCTTTCGCCATCTCGCCCACCAGGGTAGTAACAGTGCTTTTGCCGTTAGAACCGGTAATGGCGATAATCGGCGCCTGCGCTTCGCGGCAGAACAGTTCGATATCGCCAACGATCTCTACGCCAGCGTCGGCCGCTGCGCTGAGCGAAGGATGGGCCAGCGCAATTCCCGGACTGGCGACAATCAGGTCCGCCGCCAGCAGCCAGGTATCATTGAGTCCGCCCACATGGCATTCGACCGCTTCGGGTAATTTATCCAGCCCCGGAGGCGCGACGCGGGTGTCCATCACGCGCGGGGTTACGCCGCGCGCCATGAAAAAGTCCACGCATGACAGGCCGGTCATACCCAGCCCAATAATGACGACTTTTTTACCCTGATAATCTGCCATGATTAACGTACCTTCAGCGTCGCCAGGCCAATCAGCACCAGCATCAGCGAAATAATCCAGAAGCGCACGATAACGCGCGGCTCCGGCCAGCCTTTCAGTTCATAGTGGTGGTGGATCGGCGCCATGCGGAAGATGCGCTGACCGCGCAGCTTAAAGGAGCCGACCTGCAGAATAACCGACAGCGTTTCCACCACGAAAACCCCGCCCATGATCACCAGCAGGAACTCCTGACGCAGCAGCACGGCGATAATGCCCAACGCGCCGCCGAGCGCCAGTGAACCGACGTCGCCCATAAAGACTTGCGCCGGGTAGGTGTTGAACCACAGGAAGCCCAGCCCCGCCCCGACAATCGCCGTACAGACGATCACCAGCTCGCCGGCGTGGCGCAGATACGGGATATGCAGGTAGTTGGCAAAATTCATGTTGCCGGTGGCCCATGCCACCAGCGCAAAGCCTGCCGCGACGAAAACGGTCGGCATAATCGCCAGGCCGTCGAGGCCGTCGGTCAGGTTGACGGCGTTGCCGGTACCGACGATAACGAAGTAGGCCAGCAAGATATAGAACAGCCCCAGCTGCGGCATTACGTCTTTAAAGAACGGCACCACCAGCTCGGTTGCCGGGGTATCTTTCCCCGCCAGATACAGCGCGAAGGCCACGCCCAGGGCGATCACCGACATCCAGAAATACTTCCAGCGGGCGATCAGGCCTTTGGTATCTTTGCGCACGACTTTACGGTAATCATCAACGAAACCGATGATGCCGTAGCCGATTAATACCGTCAGTACGCACCAGACGTACGGGTTAGATGGATAGGCCCACAGCAGAACGGAAACGGTGATCGCGGTGAGGATCATGATCCCGCCCATGGTCGGAGTACCGCGTTTACTGAAATGAGACTCCGGGCCGTCGTTACGTACGACCTGGCCAAAGGCGAGTTTTTGCAGACGGGCGATCATGCGCGGGCCCATCCACAACGAGATGAACAGCGCGGTCAGCAGGCTGACGATGGCGCGAAACGTCAGATATGAAAAGACGTTAAAGCCGGAATAATATTTGACCAAGTGTTCGGCCAGCCATACTAACATGTCCCAGTCTCCTGTAATGCGCGTACTACCTCTTCCATGGCGGCACTACGTGAACCCTTCACTAAAATGGTCATTATTTTGTGCTCCGCCAGCAGCTCGCGCAGGCGAGCCACCACGGCGGCTTTATCGTTAAAATGTTCGCCCACGCCGCTGGCGCGGCTGATATCCGCGCTCAAGGCGCCGACGCTGAGGACGCAATCCAGACCCGCCGCTTTCGCCGCTTCGCCGACTTCGCGATGGCAGGCCGCGCTCTCCGCGCCAAGCTCTGCCATATCGCCGACCACCATCGTGCGAAAGCCGGGCATCTCTGACAGCACCTGCACCGCCGCGGTCATCGAACCAACGTTAGCGTTATAGGAATCATCCAGCAGCAGCTGGCTCTCGGTCAGCCGGATCGGGAACAGACGTCCCGGAACGGCCTGCAGCTGCGCCAGTCCGGCTTTCACCGCCGCCAAATCGGCGCCTACCGCCATCGCCAGCGAAGTGGCGGCCAGCGCATTAGCGATGTTGTGGCGTCCCGGCAGCGGCAGCAGTACGTCAACGTTGCCGGTTGGGGTCTGCAGCGTAAATTCGGTGCCGTGGCTGGTGATCTGCACGTTGGTCGCCGTGAAATCGCTGTTCGCCGCGTTCGGCGAGAAGCGCCACACTTTGCGATCGCCAATCACCGCCTGCCAGTTCAGCCAGTCGTTATTGTCGGCATTGAGGATGGCGATGCCATTTTCCGGCAGACCGGTATAGATTTCGCCCTTCGCCTTCGCCACGCCCGCCAGCGAACCGAAACCTTCCAGGTGCGCCGCAGCAAGGTTGTTGACCAGCGCCGCTTCCGGACGCGTCAGGCTGACGGTCCAGGCGATTTCGCCCTGGTGGTTGGCGCCGAGTTCGATCACCGCGTACTGATGCTCTTTGGTCAGCCGCAGCAGCGTCATCGGGACGCCGATATCGTTGTTCAGGTTGCCGGCGGTATACAGCGTGTTGCCGCACTGGCTGAGGATCGCCGCGGTCATCTCTTTAACCGAGGTTTTACCGGACGAGCCGGTCAAGGCGACGACGCGAGTCGGCACCTGCTGACGCACCCAGGCGGCTAACTCACCGAAAGCCTGCCGGGTATCGTTCACAATCACCTGCGGGAGATCGCAGGCCAGCGGACGACTCACCAGCAGCGCGCCGGCGCCCGCCGCTTTCGCCTGTTCGGCAAAATCATGGGCGTCGAAACGCTCCCCTTTCAGCGCCACAAACAGGCAGCCCGCCGTCACTTTACGGGTATCGGTGGTCACCTCGTCGATAGCGACATCGCTACCCTGCCGTTCGCCATGGGCGATCGCGGCAAGTTGACTTAACGTAAAGCGAATCATGCTACCGCTCCCAGCAGACGCGCGACGGTCACGCGGTCGGAATAATCCAGACGGCGGTTGCCGACGATCTGGTAATCTTCATGGCCTTTACCCGCCACCAGCACCACGTCGTTCTCTTTCGCCTGCATCACGGCGTTGGTCACCGCTTCCGCGCGGCCTTCCATCACCTTCGCCTGACCTGCATCGAGCATGCCGGCCAGAATATCGTTGATAATCGCCCGCGGCTCTTCGGTGCGCGGGTTATCGTCAGTAACGACCACGATGTCGGCAAATTCTTCCGCGATAGCGCCCATCAACGGACGTTTACCTTTGTCGCGGTCGCCGCCGCAGCCGAAGACGCACCACAGCTTGCCGCTGCAGTGCAGGCGTGCCGCCTGCAGCGCTTTTTCCAGCGCGTCAGGCGTATGGGCATAATCTACCACCACGGCAGGTTTACCCGGCGCGCTGAACACTTCCATACGGCCGCACACCGGCTGTAAACGCGCTGCGGTCTTCAGCAGATCGGCCAGCGGATAGCCCAGCGCCAGCAGCGTGGCCAGCGCCAGCAGCAGGTTGCTGACGTTAAATGCGCCCATCAGGCGGCTTTCGATTTCGCCCTTGCCCCAGCTGGAGTCAAACTGGATGGTCGCCCCGCTGTCGTGATAGTTCACCGCGGTGGCCTTTAGCCAGCGGCCGTGGCAATTCGGGTTGATATGATCTTCCATCGATACCGCCACCGCGTCCGGCAGTTTTGCCAGCCAGCGACGACCGACTTCATCGTCAGCATTGACGATGGCCTGACCGCAATGATGGGTGGAGTACAGCAGCCATTTCGCCGCTTCGTAGTGCTCCATGTCGCCATGGTAGTCGAGATGATCGCGGCTGAGATTGGTAAACACCGAGGCGGCAAACTGCAGGGCCGCTACGCGGTGCTGTACCAGACCGTGGGAGGAGACTTCCATCGCGCCGAAGGTAGCCCCCTGCCCGACCAGACTGGAGAGCACATGTTGAACGTCCACCGCGGAACCGGTGGTGTTTTCAGTTGGAACGACTTTATCCAGCAGACCGTTACCGACGGTCCCCATCACCGCGCTGGTTTCGCCGAGCAGCTTTGCCCACTGCGCCAGCAGCTGAGTGGTGGTGGTTTTCCCGTTGGTGCCGGTGACGCCCACCAGACGCAGCTGCTGCGACGGCTGATGATAAAAACGCCCGGCCAGCGCCGATAGGCGTTCGTTAAGCTGGCTCAGGTAGATAACCGGCACGCCGTGCATTTCACGGATCTCACCGTCTTTAGCTTCGCCCTGCGCTTCAGCAATAATGGCAGCCACACCTTGCGCTATCGCCTGCGGGATATAACGACGCCCGTCCGCCTGATGACCCTGTACCGCGATAAAGAGATCGCCGGAAGCAGCCACCCGGCTGTCCAGCGTCATCTCTCGCAGAATGCGCTCCGGTGCGTTTGGCACCCATGGAGCGAGTAGGTCGCGCAAATTACGATCTGCCACCTGTTCCCTCGCCTTGATTAATTACAAATTCACTTTTTTCGCCCGTTGCCAGCGCATCCGGCTCGATGTTCATGGTGCGCAATACGCCGCCCATGATGGCACCGAAGACCGGCGCGGAAACGGCGCCACCGTAGTATTTACCTGCCTGCGGGTCGTTGATCACCACCACCAGCGCGAAGCGCGGATGGCTGGCGGGCGCAACGCCTGCGGTGTAAGCAATATATTTGTTGATATAGCGGCCATCCGGCCCCACTTTTTTCGCCGTACCGGTTTTAATCGCGATGCGATAGCCTTTGATCGCCGCTTTCACACCGCCGCCGCCGGGCAGCGCCACGCTTTCCATCATATGAACGACGGTACGAACGAGTGATTCCGGGAAGACGCGCTCGCCCGGAACCGGAGGATCAACCTTGGTAATCGACAACGGGCGATAGATGCCATAGCTGCCAATCGTTGCGTAGACTCGCGCTAACTGTAACGGGGTTACCATTAGCCCATAGCCGAAAGAAAAGGTGGCCCTCTCTATGTCAGACCACCGTTGTTTTTGAGGATATAAGCCACTGCGTTCTCCGACCAACCCCAAATTGGTCGCCTTTCCAAGCCCAAAACGTGAGTAAGTATCTACTAACGCTGAGGACGGCATCGCTAACGCCAGCTTAGAAACACCGACGTTACTCGACTTCTGTAGCACCCCGGTCAGGGTCAATTCGCTGTAGCGCGCCACGTCTTTGATTTCGTGGCCGTTAATTCGATAAGGCACGGTATTGAGCACGGTATTTTCGTTGACGATACCGCGCTGCAGCGCCGTCATGACCACCATCGGTTTCACCGTCGAACCCGGCTCAAACACGTCGGTAATCGCACGGTTACGCATGGTGTCTTTTGCCGTACCGGCGAAGTTGTTCGGGTTATAGGATGGGCTGTTGGCCATCGCCAGCACTTCACCGGTGTTAACATCCACTAACACGGCGCTGCCCGACTCGGCTTTGTTAAAGGCCACGGCGTTGTTTAGCTCGCGATAGACCAGGGCCTGCAGGCGTTCGTCGATACTCAGCGCCAGGTTGTGCGCTGCCTGGCTATCGGTAGAAGAGATGTCTTCAATTACCCGGCCATAGCGGTCTTTACGTACGATACGCTCGCCCGGCTGGCCGGTAAGCCATTTATCAAAGCTTTTCTCAACCCCTTCAATCCCCTGGCTATCGACGTTGGTAAAGCCGATGAGGTGAGCGGTTACTTCCCCGGAAGGGTAGTACCGACGGGATTCTTCGCGCAGATGAATGCCCGGCAGCTTCAGCTTCTTGATGTAATCGGCCATGTCAGGGTTAACCTGACGCGCCAGATAGATAAACCGCATCCGCGGATTGGTATTGATGCGCGTCGCCAGCTGATCCAGCGGCATATTGAGGGCATCCGCCAGCGCCTTCCAGCGTGTATCCAGGGTAACCCCGCCGGCGTCATGGAGCTCTTTCGGGTCGGCCCAGATAGCCTTCACCGGCACGCTGACCGCCAGCGGACGTCCGGAGCGATCGGTTATCATCCCGCGCGCGGTGGACACTTCCTGTACGCGCAGAGAACGCATATCGCCCTGGCGCACCAGCATATCGGGGCTGATCACCTGTAGCCAGGCGACGCGACCCAGCAGAAAAGCCAGCGCCAGCAGAATACAGCCGCACAGCAACGCAAAACGCCAACTGATAAAGTTGGCCTGTTCTTCCTGACGTTTTGCTTTAGGCGTTTTTGGCGCTGCTTTCATCCGTCGCAATAATCCTTATTTCTGTACAACGATATTTTCTTGTGATGGATCGACGTGTTGCATCTGTAACTTCTCGGTCGCGATCCGCTCAACCCGACTGTGATCGCCGAGCGCGTTCTCTTCGAGGATCAGGTTGCGCCACTCAATATCCAGGGCGTCGCGCTCCAGAACCAGCTGTTCACGCTGCGCGGTCAACAGGCGCGTGTGATGCGCAGTGGTGACCACGGTAATCGCCGTAATAATGATGCAAATGAACAGGCAGAGTGGCAGTTTCCCAAACCGCAGAAGGTCGTCCCCGATCACGCCAGGCAAAGCATGGCGCTCGTTGCTTCCAATCGACCCTTTAACCTTGCTTAAGGCCTCTGTCACTCTGCCGATCATGCGTTCGTCCTCTCTGCGATACGCAGCACTGAACTACGGGCGCGTGGATTCTCTGCCACCTCTTCTTCGCCCGGCATCAACTTGCCTAGTGCTCGCAACTCACGGCCGCCCAGTTTTTTGAGCTGCGCTTCGGTCATCGGTATTCCCGCCGGAACCTGCGGACCGCGGCTTTGCTCACGCATAAAGCGCTTCACAATGCGATCTTCCAGCGAATGAAAACTAATGATCGACAGCCGCCCGCCCGGGGCCAGCACGCTGAGCGAGCTTTTTAGCGCCTGCTCTATCTCCTCCAGTTCACTGTTTACCCATATGCGCACCGCCTGGAAGGTACGGGTCGCGGGATGTTTGTGCTTATCTTTTACCGGCATCGCCGCGGCGATGACTTCCGCCAGCTCTTTGGTGCGGGTCATCGGCTGAATGCGATTACGTTCGACGATCGCGCGGGCGATACGTTTGCCGAAACGCTCTTCGCCAAAGGTTTTAATCACCCAGGCGATATCGTCTTCTTCAGCCGTCTGCAGCCATTCGGCCGCGGACTGACCGCGCGTCGGATCCATGCGCATATCCAGCGGCCCGTCACGCATAAAGGAAAAGCCGCGTTCCGCATCGTCAAGCTGCGGGGAAGAGACGCCGAGATCGAGCAGAATGCCGTCGATCTTACCGGTAAGATTGCGCTCGCCGACGTACTCAGCGAGTTGTGAAAAGGGACCATGTACGATGGAAAAGCGGGGGTCATCGATGGTTTGCGCGACGGCAATCGCCTGCGGGTCGCGATCGATGGCCAGCAAGCGTCCTTCCGCACCCAGCCGGGAGAGGATCAGGCGCGAGTGACCGCCGCGGCCAAAAGTACCATCAATATAGATACCGTCTGGACGAATATTGAGGCCGTTGACGGCTTCATCCAGAAGTACCGTAGTATGTTTATAATTTTCCATCATTTTTATAAGGACAAATCCTGCAGGCGCTCCGACAGTTCACCGGTCGCGGACTGCTCAGCGTCGATATCTTCCTTGACCCGTTGATACCAGGTCGTTTCATCCCACAGTTCAAATTTATTAAACTGCCCGACCAGCATCACTTCTTTTGTCAGCCCGGCATGCTGCCGTAACACCGGCGCAATCAGCAAGCGGCCGGCATTATCCATCTGACATTCGCTGGCATGACCCAAAAGCAAACGCTGTACGCGCCGCTCAACGGGATTCATGCTCGATAAACGCGACAATTTCTGCTCGATGACTTCCCATTCAGGCAATGGATAAAGCAGCAGGCACGGGTGATGAATGTCAATGGTGCATACCAATTGACCGGCAGCGTCCTCGATCAGCCCTTCGCGATAGCGCGTTGGCACGGCCAGGCGGCCTTTGCTGTCGAGATTGACTAACGTTGCTCCACGGAACATGCCAGCCTCACCCCTTTTCGCCACTTTACCCCACAAATTCCCACCAGAAGGAGTTTACGGAGCGGAGGAAAAGCTTGTCAAGCCAGCACGGATGCCAACGGAGCTCAAAAACCCATTATTTACAGCCGACATTAGCCCTGATGAAAAAGTCATCAACAGGCGAGGCAAATTAACGTTATGAATACGAGTAAGAAAATAACCAACAAACTCGTAACAGTTATAAACAACAGAATATCTTCGGCGGGAAAATATAAAGTGTCAGTTTGCGACGCGAGCGGCATTTTAGGCCATTATGCCGGCCGTTAACAGTACCTGTTGCTGGCAGAGGGACTGGCCAGGCGCGGGATATGACGGGGAAGAAAGCGTGGCGCGTACAAAATGAGTGTTAATTCAGCAATTAACCTGATGAATGTAACAAAATAATACAATTAAAGTCCGCGCAGTCATTTTTTGTACCCCATTTGGAGTCACAAAACGATGGTCAGTGAATAAAATAAAATAACGCGTAAAGAAGTTTAGGGATTTGTCTGAAATATATTCAGTTTTGCATTTTGCACGTCAATTGCCTGATTTATCGCCAGCGGCCTGCTTACGGTCAGGCCTGCCAGGTTTATACCTGGGCGCTGGCGATATGGCGCCCTTAGCGGCGATTCAGGCTACCGCGACGATAGAGATTACGGCGAATGCGGCTAAGACCCGGCTTCGGCTTGCGAGGTTCGTCGAGGCTGGCGAGGACGATCTCCAGCACCCGCTCAGCGACATCGCGATGACGCTGGGCCACGGCCAGTACCGGACACTGCAGAAAATCGAGCAGCTCATTATCACCGAAGGTGGCGATCGCCAGCTCGGAGGGCAGTTTACCCTCGCGACGCAAGGTCACATCCATTACGCCCTGCAGCAGCGGGAAAGAGGTGGTAAACAGCGCCTGTGGCATCGGATGGGTTTCAAGCCATTTCTCAAACAGCTGGGCCGCCGCTTCGCGCTCATAGCTGTTGGCATAGAGATAATGCACCTCACGCGGATCGTCCTGCCAGGCTTTACGGAAGCCCTGTTCACGCAGGAAGCTCACCGACAGCTCCGGCAGCGCGCCGAGATAGAGCACCGTTTCGCCAGGAAACGTCCGCAGCTCAGCTGCGAGCATCTCGGCGTCATCCTGGTCAGCGCCAACCACGCTGGTGAAGTGCTCGCGATCGAGGGCGCGGTCGAGGGCGACAATCGGAAACGGGTCGTTAGCCCAGCGCTGATAAAATGGATGCTCCGGCGGCAGCGAAGTAGAGACAATGATAGCGTCCACCTGGCGCTGCAGCAGATGCTCGATGCAGCGCATCTCGTTATCGGGCTGATCCTCCGAGCAGGCAATCAGCAGCTGATAGCCGCGCTGACGCGCCTGACGTTCGAGATAATTTGCAATCCGGGTATAGCTGGTGTTTTCCAGATCCGGGATCACCAGACCGATAGAGCGTGTGCGTCCTGCACGCAGGCCAGCAGCGACCGCATTTGGGTGATAGTTGTGCTCTCGCACCACAGCCATCACTTTTTCGACCGTTTTATCGCTTACGCGGTACTGCTTCGCTTTGCCATTAATCACATAGCTCGCGGTGGTTCTTGAAACACCGGCCAGCCGGGCGATTTCATCCAGTTTCACAATTGCCCCTTGGGTAAGAAGTGCCAAACATAACCATTATTCAGGTATGGAATCCTTTTTATAACATCTAAGCGCAGAATAGTTAGCGCAGCAACCGCTTTCGCTTACAGTTCCTACTGATTTCGCAAAAAAAAAGCCCGACAGTCTCTGCCGGGCTATTTTTACAGCAGTTCCCGATCCTTAGCGCATGATTTTATCACCGCGAGACAGGCCGACCACGCCGGAGCGAGCCACTTCCACAATCCGAGCGACATCGCGCAGCGAGGCCAGAAATGCATCCAGCTTATCGCTGGTGCCGGCGAGCTGGACGGTATAGATAGAAGGCGTCACGTCGATAATCTGTCCGCGGAAGATTTCGGTGTTGCGCTTCACTTCTTCACGGCCATAGCCGCTGGCCTGAACCTTCACCAGCATAATTTCGCGTTCAACATGAGCCCCCTGCCCCAGCTCGCTGACCCGCAGGACATCCACCAGCTTGTGCAGTTGCTTTTCAATCTGCTCAATCGCTTTTTCATCGCCCACGGTCTGAATGGTCATTCTGGAGAGAGTGGGATCGTCCGTCGGCGCGACAGTCAGGCTTTCTATATTATAGCCACGCTGGGAGAAGAGGCCGATAACGCGGGACAATGCACCCGATTCGTTTTCCAGTAATACCGATAATATCCGGCGCATAATCAGGTCCTCTCCGTTTTGCTCAACCACATTTCATCCATGCCGCCGCCGCGGATCTGCATGGGGTACACATGCTCACTGCCGTCGACGGTCACATCGACAAACACCAGCCGACGCTGGCGCACCTGCTCCAGAGCTTCAGCAAGCTTCGTCTCCAGCTCCTGCGGCTCGCTGATGCGGATCCCGACGTGGCCATAGGCTTCCGCCAGACGGACAAAGTCCGGTAGCGATTCCATATAGGACTGCGAGTGACGCCCGGAATAGAGCATATCCTGCCACTGCTTCACCATCCCGAGATAGCGGTTGTTGAGGTTAAGCACCAGGACCGGCAGCTCATACTGCAGCGCAGTGGAGAGTTCCTGAATGTTCATCTGGATACTGCCGTCACCGGTCACGCAGACCACCATTTCGTCCGGCAGAGCCATTTTGACCCCCAGCGCAGCCGGTAGGCCAAAGCCCATGGTGCCGAGACCACCGGAGTTAATCCAGCGCCGCGGTTTATCGAAGGGGTAATACAGGGCGGCGAACATCTGATGCTGACCCACATCGGAAGTGACGTAGGCATCGCCCTGGGTCAGCCGCCAGATAGTTTCAATTACCGCCTGCGGTTTGATTTTATCGCTCTGGTCGTCGTAGCGCAGACAATGACGGGCACGCCACTGCTCGATCTGTTGCCACCAGTCGCGAATGTCGTCCAGCGGCTGCTGCGCTTCCTCCTGCTCCAGCAGCTCCAGCATCTGCTCCAGCACCAGCCGGGCATCGCCGACGATCGGCACATCTGCCGGCACGGTTTTCGAGATTGAAGTCGGATCGATATCAATATGCAGTACCGTCGCGTTAGGACAATACTTGGCCAGGTTATTGGTGGTCCGGTCGTCAAAGCGAACGCCGACGGCAAAAATCACGTCCGAGTGGTGCATGGTCATGTTGGCTTCATAGGTGCCGTGCATCCCCAGCATCCCCAGCGCCTGCGAGTGTGTCGCCGGGAAAGCGCCAAGTCCCATCAAGGATGAGGCCACCGGCAGCTTCAGTTTTTCCACCAGCTCGCGCAGCTGAGGTTCGCAATGCGCATTGATCGCCCCGCCGCCGACGTAGACGACCGGCTTACTTGCGGCCACCAGAGTCTGTAGCGCGCGTTTAATCTGCCCTTTATGGCCACTGGTGGTTGGGTTATACGAGCGCATGCTCACCGCGTCCGGCCAGACGTAAGGCAGCTTCTTCGCCGGATTGAGAATATCCTTCGGCAGATCGACCACTACCGGACCGGGGCGACCGCTGGCCGCCAGCCAGAAGGCTTTCTTCAGCACGCCGGGAATATCTTCGGTCTGCTTCACCAGGAAACTGTGCTTCACCACCGGACGGGAAATCCCCACCATGTCGCACTCCTGGAAGGCATCGTAGCCGATAAGCGAGGTGGCTACCTGCCCCGAGAGGATCACCAACGGAATAGAGTCCATATAGGCTGTCGCAATGCCAGTGATGGCGTTCGTCGCCCCAGGCCCAGAGGTCACCAGCACCACGCCGACCTCCCCGGTCGCCCGCGCCAGGCCATCCGCCATATGCACCGCCGCCTGCTCGTGACGAACCAGCACATGATCGATACCGCCAAGGGTATGTAACGCATCATAGATATCGAGGACTGCGCCTCCGGGATAGCCGAATACTTGCTTGACGCCCTGATCGACAAGCGATTGGACGACCATCTCGGCTCCTGACAACATCTCCATGGTTTGCCTCCAGGCTTATTGTTTTACGACAGCGGAACTCAATTTCCGCGCGCTCGCACGATGCGAAGGAGTGGTCCTCCGCATTGAGGTGAATGTACTGCATGCCACTACCATAACTGCTCGCCAGCAGGCAGGCAATTCGCCGCAGCTGAGGCCTTATTTCTTGAATAAGAAGAAAAGAAAGCGGTGAGGGGAAAATATGGTGAATTGCTTCAGAGATAAGAAAAGAGAATGGTAAATACTCGGCGAAAAAGGGTGATAACAGGAATAGATCCATTTTTCACGAACACAACGAACCCCTCGCGCAAGGTAAACAGAATAAAATTCTGCTTTATTTGATTTATGTCATATAAAAAAAGGAGCCGAAGCTCCTTTGCTATCTATCGTCGTTGGGTCAGCGCTTGCAAATGTCCACCAACAGCTCTTCCATCCACTGGTGGCCTTTATCACGACCAGCGGCTTCGTGCCAGGAGAGATAGCAGGTCCGACTGTTGACCTTCAACGGCAAAGGTAATATTTGCAGGGCAAGCTTGTCAGCAAATTCATCTGCCAGCCAGCGCGGGGCAATGGCCACCATCTGGGTTTGCGATACTACGTTTAATACGCTGACCATCGCATTACCCTGATAGGCGATACGCGCTTGTTTATCGGCCGTGTCATACCACGGCAAACTAAATGAGGCATACCGGTCGAGAGCAACGGCGGCATGCTCCTCGCGATAAATATCCGCCTCCATCATCGGCCCGGAAATACGCGGATGGTTGCGACTGGCGACCAGGACCATTTCGTCTTTAAATAACGGAACGCAGGCAAACTCAGGGCGACGGAACTCTTCATAACCGATTACGAATTCTGTTTCCTGATAACGTAGCTGATGTTCCGTATTTTGATTCAGCGCAGACTTAAAGACTAAATGAATATTGGGTGCTATCTCTGCAACTTTATTAAAAATAACCGACGTCAGGATGTTATCCAGCGGGCTGCAGACGCACAGATGGAACACGCGCTCACTGCTCAGCGGTTCAAAACCGGAGCCTGGCAATTCGTTTTGGACCAGCTGCAGCGCCTGGCGTACCGAGCCAAACAGCTGATAGGCGCGCGCCGTCGGCTGAATACCGCGGCCATAGCGCACAAAAAGCTCGTCATTAAACATCACTTTCAGTCGTGAAACCGCATTGCTCACCGCGGGTTGTGACATGCCGAGCGTATGGGCGGCACGAGTAATATTCTGCTCTTGCATAACCGCATCAAAAACGGTAAGCAGATTGAGATCAACCATCCGTAGTTGAGGTTTAACGACTTCCTGTCCGGGGGCTGATTTATATTCTGGAGTTTCAATTAACATATCTAATTCCGCCGTCACGATGAATTCCCTTCACTAAACCGCTATAATTAGCGCCGAAAATATCATTTACCATGCAAATGACATTTACAAAATAGCAAAAGAAATTTTTAGGAATATATCAAGGCTATGAGTGGCAGTGAAGAAACGGTCCTGATCAAAAAATTGAGCCGCTCAAACCATACTGATTACTTAATGATGATAAGTGTAACCATAATCCATAAAAATAAAAACAGCACCACGAGTTAACTGTAACTTAAGCAATAATAAAGTATTTTATTTTTCCCTCCATAAAATTAACAAATCCTTATCATTGAAAAATAATCCGCTAGCGTTCGAATACATTCACAGGAAAAATAAATTTAATATTTTCATCCAGATACCGTTTTTTGTCCCTTCATTGGCGACACCTGTTCGACGATGCCTTGAATGCAAAGCACTTTTTCAAATGAAACAAATGGGGATAAACCGCCTTCGGTCCAAAATAGGATCTTCGGCAAAATGGGGCTTACATCAGCACATTTTGCTAATTCATTTAGTCAGCCCAAAACGCTTTTTCCATGCCAGGGGTTGACTTTAAAACAGCTATCCAGTAACTCTAAAAGCATAACGATTTCATCTGGAGTTTGACGCAATGATTCGCACCGCTCGTATCACCAGCCTACTACTACTAAACGCATGCCATTTGCGCGGTAGGCTGTTGGGCGACGTTCAGCGTTAAGTCATCTTCCAGCAAGACTATAAAACCCGCGCCTTGGCGCGGGTTTTTTTATGCTCGTCAACAAGGCGCCAGGACACAGACTAAGGATCCAAACCATGAGCCAGCAAGTCATTATTTTCGATACGACCTTACGTGATGGCGAACAAGCGTTACAGGCAAGCCTGAGTGTCAAAGAGAAGCTGCAGATCGCACTGGCCCTTGAGCGAATGGGGGTCGACGTAATGGAAGTCGGTTTCCCGGTATCCTCGCCGGGCGATTTTGAATCGGTGCAAACCATCGCGCGCACCATTAAAAACAGCCGCGTGTGCGCCCTGGCGCGCTGTGTTGAGAAAGATATCGACGTGGCGGCGGAATCGTTAAAAGTGGCCGAGGCTTTCCGTATTCATACCTTTATTGCCACCTCGCCGATGCATATCGCCACCAAACTGCGCAGTACGCTGGATGAGGTTATTGAGCGCGCGATCTATATGGTGAAGCGGGCACGCAACTACACTGACGACGTTGAGTTCTCCTGTGAAGATGCCGGCCGTACGCCGATTGCCGATCTGGCTCGCGTCGTGGAAGCGGCGATCAACGCCGGCGCCACCACCATTAATATCCCGGATACCGTCGGCTATACCATGCCGTTCGAATATGCCAACATCATCAGCGGCCTGTATGATCGCGTGCCGAATATCGACAAAGCAATTATTTCCGTCCACACCCATGATGATCTGGGCATCGCTGTCGGTAACGCCCTCGCCGCGGTCCACGCCGGTGCGCGCCAGGTAGAAGGTGCGATGAACGGTATCGGCGAACGCGCCGGCAACTGCGCGCTGGAAGAAGTGATCATGGCGATCAAAGTGCGCAAAGACATCATGAACGTGCACACCAACATTAATCATCATGAAATCTGGCGCACCAGCCAGACCGTCAGCCAGATCTGCAATATGCCGATCCCGGCGAACAAGGCCATCGTCGGCACCGGCGCCTTCGCCCACTCCTCCGGCATTCACCAGGACGGCGTGCTGAAGAACCGCGAAAACTACGAGATCATGACCCCGGAATCTATCGGCCTGAACCAGGTGCAACTGAACCTGACTTCCCGCTCCGGCCGCGCGGCGGTGAAACACCGGATGGAAGAGATGGGCTACCAGGAGAGCGATTACAACCTGGATCATCTGTACGACGCATTCCTGAAGCTGGCGGACAAAAAAGGCCAGGTCTTCGATTACGATCTGGAAGCGCTGGCCTTTATCAACAAGCAGCAGGAAGAGCCAGAGCATTTCCGCCTGGATTACTTCAACGTCCAATCCGGATCCAGCGATATCGCCACCGCCTCGATCAAACTGGTCTGCGGGGATGAGATCAAAACCGAAGCCGCCAACGGCAACGGTCCGGTCGATGCTATCTACCAGGCGATTAATCGCGTCACCGACTACAACATTGAATTAGTGAAGTATGGCTTAAGCGCGAAAGGCCACGGCAAAGACGCCCTGGGCCAGGTGGATATCGTCGTTGACTACAATTGCCGCCGCTTCCATGGCGTTGGTCTGGCAACGGATATCGTAGAGTCGTCAGCCAAAGCGATGGTTCACGTGCTGAACAACATCTGGCGCGCCGCCGAAGTCGAAAAAGAATTGCAACGCAAAGCTCAGAATAAAGAGAACAATAAGGAAACCGTGTAATGTCGAAGAATTACCATATTGCCGTTTTGCCGGGTGATGGCATTGGCCCGGAAGTGATGAACCAGGCGATGAAAGTACTGGAAGCCGTGCGCCAACGTTTTGCCATGCACATTACCACCAGCCAGTATGACGTTGGCGGGGCGGCCATCGACCGTCAGGGAACTCCCCTGCCGCAGGCGACCGTCGCCGGATGCGAGCAGGCGGATGCGATCCTGTTCGGCTCCGTCGGCGGTCCGAAATGGGAGCACCTGCCGCCGGCGGAACAACCAGAGCGTGGCGCGCTGCTGCCGCTGCGTAAACACTTTAAACTGTTCAGCAACCTGCGCCCGGCCAAACTGTATCAGGGGCTGGAAGAGTTCTGCCCGCTGCGCGCCGACATCGCTGCTAACGGCTTCGACATTCTCTGTGTACGCGAACTGACCGGCGGCATCTACTTCGGCCAGCCGAAAGGCCGCGAAGGCAGCGGTCAGCATGAGAAAGCCTTTGATACCGAGGTGTATCACCGCTTTGAGATCGAGCGTATCGCGCGCATCGCTTTTGAATCCGCCCGCAAGCGTCGTCACAAAGTGACTTCCATCGATAAGGCCAACGTTCTGCAGTCCTCCATCCTGTGGCGCGAAATCGTCAGCGAGATCGGCAAGGAGTATCCGGACGTTGAGCTGGCGCATATGTATATCGATAACGCCACCATGCAGCTGATTAAAGATCCGTCCCAGTTCGACGTGCTGCTGTGCTCCAACCTGTTTGGCGACATCCTCTCCGACGAGTGCGCGATGATCACCGGCTCGATGGGTATGCTGCCGTCCGCCAGCCTCAATGAACAAGGTTTTGGCCTGTACGAGCCGGCGGGCGGTTCCGCACCGGATATCGCCGGCAAAAATATCGCCAACCCGATCGCGCAGATCCTCTCTCTGGCTCTGCTGCTGCGCTACAGCCTCGACGCTGACGAAGCGGCGACCGCCATTGAAAACGCGATCAACCGCGCCTTAGAAGAAGGGGTTCGAACCGGCGACTTAGCGCGCGGCACGGCGGCGGTCAGCACTGATGAAATGGGCGATATTATTGCCCGCTATGTCGCAGAAGGGGTGTAATCATGGCGAAGACGTTATACGAAAAATTATTTGATGCGCACGTAGTGTATGAGGCGCAGAACGAAACCCCGCTGCTGTATATCGACCGCCATCTGGTGCACGAAGTCACCTCTCCGCAGGCGTTTGACGGCCTGCGCGCCCATGGCCGCCAGGTGCGCCAGCCGGGTAAAACCTTCGCTACCATGGATCATAACGTCTCGACGCAGACCAAAGACATTAACGCGTCCGGTGAGATGGCCCGCATTCAGATGCAGGAGCTGATTAAGAACTGTAAAGAGTTCGGCGTTGAACTGTACGACCTGAACCACCCGTATCAGGGCATCGTCCACGTCATGGGCCCGGAACAAGGGGTTACCCTGCCGGGGATGACGATCGTGTGCGGTGACTCCCATACCGCCACCCACGGCGCGTTCGGTGCGCTGGCGTTCGGTATCGGCACCTCCGAAGTGGAGCATGTGCTGGCGACCCAGACCCTGAAACAGGGCCGCGCGAAGACCATGAAAATCGAAGTCCAGGGCAAAGCGGCGCCGGGCATTACCGCCAAAGATATCGTGCTGGCCATCATTGGTAAAACCGGTAGCGCCGGCGGCACCGGCCATGTGGTTGAGTTCTGCGGCGAAGCGATCCGCGATCTGAGCATGGAAGGGCGTATGACCCTGTGCAACATGGCGATCGAGATGGGCGCCAAAGCGGGCCTGGTCGCGCCGGACGAAACCACCTTCAATTACGTACGCGGCCGTCTGCATGCGCCGAAAGGCAAAGATTTTGACGATGCCGTAGCGTACTGGAAAACCCTGAAAACCGACGACGGCGCGACGTTTGATACCGTGGTGACGCTGCAGGCGGCGGAAATTGCCCCGCAGGTGACCTGGGGCACCAACCCGGGCCAGGTGATCTCGGTGACGGATAACATCCCCGATCCAGCGTCGTTCAGCGATCCGGTGGAACGCGCCAGCGCCGAAAAAGCGCTGGCCTATATGGGGCTGAAATCCGGGATCCCGCTGACGGAAGTCGCTATCGATAAAGTGTTTATCGGCTCCTGCACCAACTCGCGCATCGAAGATTTACGCGCCGCGGCGGAAATCGCTAAAGGGCGTAAAGTGGCGCCGGGCGTCCAGGCGCTGGTGGTGCCGGGTTCTGGTCCGGTGAAAGCGCAGGCGGAAGCGGAAGGTCTGGATAAGATCTTTATCGAAGCCGGCTTTGAGTGGCGCTTACCTGGTTGCTCTATGTGTCTGGCAATGAATAATGACCGCCTGAATCCGGGCGAACGCTGTGCCTCAACCAGCAACCGTAACTTTGAAGGCCGTCAGGGCCGCGGCGGACGCACGCACCTGGTGAGCCCGGCAATGGCCGCGGCGGCAGCCGTTACCGGCCATTTCGCCGATATCCGTAATCTGAAGTAAGGAGACCATCATGGCAGAGAAATTTACCCAACATACCGGCCTGGTGGTTCCGCTGGATGCTGCAAACGTCGATACCGACGCGATCATCCCTAAGCAATTTTTGCAGAAGGTCACCCGCACCGGCTTTGGCGCGCACCTGTTTAACGACTGGCGCTTTCTCGACGATAAAGGTCAACAGCCGAACCCGGAGTTCGTGCTGAATTTTCCTGAGTACCAGGGGGCATCGATACTGCTGGCGCGGGAAAACTTCGGCTGCGGCTCCTCGCGCGAGCACGCGCCGTGGGCGCTGACCGATTACGGCTTTAAGGTCGTTATCGCCCCGAGCTTTGCCGATATCTTTTACGGCAACAGCTTCAATAACCAGCTGCTGCCGGTGACCCTGAGCGACGAGCAGGTCGACGAGCTGTTCAAGCTGGTGCAGGCCAACCCGGGCATTACGTTTGAAGTGGATCTGGAAGCGCAAGTGGTTAAAGCCGGGGATAAAACCTACAGCTTTAAGATCGACGATTTCCGCCGCCACTGCATGCTCAACGGCCTGGATAGCATCGGCCTGACGCTGCAGCATGAAGCGGCGATCTCCGACTATGAACGCAAGCTGCCGGCATTTATGAATTAACCTTTGGGCCCGGTCATTTGATCGGGCTTTTTATTTTATTGCGGAGAAAATTGCGATCTCACGCACAAAAACCAATTTTAATGTGCTGATTGTCAGACCTTACCGCCACCCTGCCCTACCGCCTAAAGAAGAATTATTCCGCTTTCCTCCCCTTCTCCAGCACTGTTTATGTATTTTCCCTGCACTGCAAGTAAAAATAAGGCACGAGTGTTTAATATAAAAATATAAGAATGTGAAGAAAGCGTTAATCTCATAGAGAACCCCTATGGCTATGCACAAAAAAAAGCATTATTTTTCGATTTTTCCCCTCGTTATCTTTTGCCACAGAGAAATATTAACTAAGGACACGCCTGGGCCCCGCATATCGGCCTCCCGGCCTCCTGTGGAGAGAAGAGATGAGCCACTATCCGCACCTTTTCAGTCCGTTGACCATCAACGGTATGACGTTAAAAAACCGCATTATTATGCCCCCTATGGGCACCAATATGGCCACGCTCAATGGCGAGGTGTCGCAGGAACAGCTGGAATACTACGAACTGCGGGCCAAAGGCGGCACCGGGCTTATCACCATCGAAAATATTTGTATTGATTTCTCCTTCGCCTCCAACGGCACCACCCAACTGCGCATCGATAACGATCAATATATTCCACGGCTGTTTAAATTAACCGAGACCCTGCATAAACATGGCGCCTGCGTATCCATTCAGTTAAATCATGCCGGCGCTTCCGCTTATGCCTACCGACTGGAAGGCCAGACGCCGCTCTCCTCTTCTACAACGCCGTCGAAGAAGCACGGTAATATTCCGCGTCCGATGACCCATGAGGAAATTTATCATGCGGTAGAGAAATTTGGTGACGCCGCGGAGCGCGTTCGGCGCGCAGGTTTTGACTGCGTCGAAATTCATGCCGGTCACTCCTATTTAATTAGCCAGTTTTTATCGCCGCTGTTTAATAAGCGCACTGATGAATTTGGCGGCAGCGTCGAAAATCGCACTCGGATACTGAGTCTGATTGTCGATAAGGTTCGCGCCTGCGTGGGGCCGCGTTTTCCGGTCAGTCTGCGCATCAGCGCCGACGACTTCCTCAAGGGCGGCAATACCCTCGAAGATTCCCTGCGTATTCTTGAGCTCTGCCAGGAGAAGGTCGATATCATCAACGTCTCTGCGGCGCAGAACGACAACCTGAATCTGCAAATCGATCAGATGTCGCTGGAGGATGGCTGGAAGCGCTATCTCTCCCGCGCGGTGCGCGATAAATTCCATAAACCCACGGTCATCGCCGGCAATATTCGCACTCCACAGGTAGCCGAAGATATCCTCGCCAGCGGCGATGCCGATCTTATCGCCATTGGCCGCGGTCTGATTGCCGAGCCGGAGTGGGTGCAGAAAGTGCAAGGCGGAAAAGAGCGACTGATGCGCAAATGTATCTCCTGCAACATCGGCTGCGCCGACCATCGCATCGCCCGCTCGCGCCCGCTGCGCTGTTCGATTAACCCGGATATTATTCACGGTGACGCCTATAAAATGCGGCGCGTGAATCGCGACACTAACGTGGTGGTCATCGGCGCCGGCACCGCCGGGATGGAAGCCGCCTGCACCGCGGCGGAAGTTGGTTGCCATACCTGGCTGCTGGAAGCGAAAAACCACGTCGGCGGCCTCGCCAGCGAAATCTCCCGCCTGCCGGAGAAAAAACGCATCGCTGATTTCCCGCAGTTTATGAAAAATCGTATCGCCTCGCTGGACAACCTGATGCTGCAGATCGGCAAGCGGGCCGACGTGGCTTCAGTTTCCGCCCTGCGTCCGCATCTGATTGTCAACGCCACCGGCTCAACGCCGCTGCTGCCGCCCATTGAAGGCTTGCGGGAAAACATTGACGTCGAGAACGGCAAGATCTTTTCCATTACCGGCATGATCGACAATCTGGCGAAATTTACCGATATCAAGGGCAAACGCATCGCCGTAGTCGGCGCCGGCGCCGTTGGCCTTGACGTTATCGAATACTTTACCGCTCGCGGCGCACAGGCGGTGCTAATCGAGATGCAGGACGCCGCCGGTCGCGATCTCGACATCATTACCAAAAATGCCATGTTGACCATGCTCGACGAGCACCAGGTCGAACAGCACATGAATACCCAACTGATGGCGGTCGCTGCCGACCATTTCCAGGTGAAAAATACACAGCAAACCTTCGATATTCCCTTCGACTACGGCTTTGTCTGTCTGGGGATGCGCGCCAACCGGACGGGTCTCGACGAGATCGAGCGCTGGGCCAATGCCAATAACGTCAAAATCATGAACATCGGCGACAGCGTGATGGCGCGACGCATTATCGATGGCGTCCGCGAAGGCCGCAACGTACTGGATGCACTGGAAGACATGGGTGCGCTGGGCAGCCGCGAAGCACAACGAATTCCCTTTCTAACTTATTGAGGATTTTTGTCATGGCAGAACGTATTACTGGACACACTGAGCTGATTGGCCTGATCGCCACCCCGATTCGTCACAGCATGTCGCCCACCATGCACAACGAGGCTTTCGCCCATCTCGGGCTGGACTACGTCTATCTCGCTTTTGAAGTCGGTAACCAGGAGCTAAAAGACGTGGTGCAGGGCTTCCGGGCGATGAAGCTGCGCGGCTTTAACGTCTCTATGCCGAACAAAACCGAGATTTGCCAGTATCTCGATAAACTGTCGCCGGCGGCACAGCTGGTCGGGGCGGTCAATACCGTGGTCAACGACGACGGCGTACTGACCGGACATATCACCGATGGCACCGGCTACATGCGCGCCCTTAGCGAAGCCGGTATCGATATCATCGGCAAGAAGATGACCGTACTCGGCGCCGGCGGCGCGGCAACGGCGCTCTGCGT
Source organism: Klebsiella sp. AqSCr (assembly GCF_008452795.1). Taxonomy (NCBI): domain Bacteria; kingdom Pseudomonadati; phylum Pseudomonadota; class Gammaproteobacteria; order Enterobacterales; family Enterobacteriaceae; genus Klebsiella; species Klebsiella sp. AqSCr. The sequence continues at coordinate 204,275 of NZ_MJDM01000001.1, read as the reverse complement.
CCAGGCAGCACTGGATGGTGTGAAGGCGATCTCCATCTTTAACCGTCGCGATAAATTCTTCGCTAACGCAGAAGAAACCGTGGCCAAGATCCGCCACAACACCGACTGCGAGATCCATCTGTTCGATCTCGACGATCATGACAAACTGCGCGCCGAAATTGACAGCAGCGTGATCCTGACCAATGCCACCGGGGTCGGCATGAAGCCGTTCGAAGGCCAGATGCTGCTACCTGACGACAGCTTCCTGCGTCCGGACCTGATCGTCTCCGACGTCGTCTACAACCCGCGCAAAACCCACCTGCTGGAAGTGGCCGAGAAAAAAGGCTGCCGCACGCTGAACGGCCTGGGGATGATGCTGTGGCAAGGCGCGCGCGCGTTCGAAATCTGGACGGGCAAACAGATGCCGGTTGATTACATCAAGAGCATTCTGTTCTAAGAGGCGAATGATGAAAAATAAATACATCCCTACTGCGGCAGGGCTGTATCTCAACTACCTGATCCACGGTATGGGGGTGCTGTTAATCACCCTCAACATGGCCCATCTTCAGGAACAGTGGGGAACAGACAAAGCCGGCGTATCGATCGTTATATCTTCGTTAGGTATTGGTAAGTTAGCGACCATCGTGACCGGATTTCTCTCGGATCGCTTCGGTCGCAAGCCCTTTATCTATCTTGGGATCCTGAGTTACCTGATCTTTTTCGTCGGCATCCTGCTGACCAAAAATATCTATCTGGCTTACGTGTTCGGCATTATGGCGGGCCTGGCGAACAGCTTCCTCGACTCCGGTACCTATCCGGCGCTGATGGAATCTTTCCCGCACTCTGCCAGCCGGGCCAACGTGCTGATCAAAGCCTTCGTCTCTGCAGGGCAGTTCCTGTTGCCGTTCATTATCAGCTTCCTGATATGGGCAAATCTGTGGTTCGGCTGGTCGTTCGTGATTGCGGCAGCGCTCTTTGTACTGAGCGGGATTTATCTGCTTAAAATGCCGTTCCCTGACAGCCAGGCGGCGAAAAAAGAGGAAGCCCCTACGGCACAGGCGGAAACAGCCGTCCAGCCACAGGCTAATAAGCTGGATATGGTGATCTTCACCCTGTACGGTTATATCGGCATGGCGACCTTCTATCTGGTCAGCCAATGGCTGGCGCAGTACGGCCAGTTCGTCGTCGGCCTGCCCTATGCCTCGGCGATTAAACTGCTTAGCATCTATACCGTCGGCTCGCTGGTCTGCGTCTTTGTAACTGCCGCCTTCGTCAAAGAGGTGTTTAGCTCGGCCATTGCGATGATTATTTATACTGGCCTGTCGATGATTTCGCTGCTGTTGGTGTGCCTGTTCCCGACGCCGATGATGGTGACCGGCTTTGCTTTTGTCATCGGCTTTGCCGCCGCTGGCGGAGTGCTGCAGCTGGGTGCGACAATCATGGCGATGAGCTTCCCGAACGGAAAAGGCAAAGCAACCGGCATCTTCTACACTGCCGGCAGTATCGCCAGCTTCACGATCCCGTTAATCACCGCAAAGCTTTCGCAGATCAGTATTGCCAGCATTATGTGGTTTGATTTTCTGATCGCCGTTATCGGCTTTGTGATCGCCCTGTACATCGGCTATCGTCAACTGCAGGCTCGGGCGGCGCAAAAAGTGTCACGCACCGCAGTCATCGCCTGAAGTACAACGCGAAAAATAATGGATACCTACATGACAAATGCAGTAACCGTAAAGAACATCACCTTTCAGGAAGGGGAAACCCTCATTTGTGTACCGCTGATCGGTAAAACCCTGGATGAGATACTGGGTAACGCCCACGGCCTGGTCGATGCCGGCGCTGATATTATCGAATGGCGCGTTGACCACTTTGCCCAGGTCAGAGAGATGGCCCAGGTGATGGCCGCGCTGGCGGAAATCCGTGGCGCGCTGAAAGCGCTTCCGCTGCTGTTTACCTTCCGCAGTAAGAAAGAAGGTGGCGAAACCGAGCTCAGCGACGAAGCCTATTTTGCGCTCAACCGCGAGGCCGCACGCAGTGGACTGGTTGATGTTATCGATATCGAACTGTTCAATGATGAAGCGCAGATCCGCGCGCTGGTTGACGATGCGCATGCCGCGGGCGTCAAGGTGATCATGAGTAATCATGATTTCCATAAGACTCCCGCTCAGGAAGATATTATCTATCGCCTGCGCCGCATGCAGGATCTGGGGGCCGATCTGCCGAAGATCGCGGTGATGCCGCAGTCGCCGCAGGACGTACTCACCTTGCTCGCCGCCACGCTGACCATGAAAGAGAAGTATGCGACGCGTCCGCTGATCACCATGTCGATGGGCAAATCCGGTGGCGTTAGCCGGGTCACCGGGCGCTTGTTCGGTTCGGCGATGACCTTCGGTACCGTTGGTCAGGCCTCCGCGCCTGGGCAGATCGCCATCGCTAAGCTGCGTGAAGTGATGGATATTCTCTCCTGATATCCGGATGGCCCGGAGGTCACATCCGGGCCATCCGTTAACAGATCTTCTGGCTATCGTGGATAACCACATTTTTAAATGACTCCAGCGCCGGAGAGAGCCCCTTGTCTTTCATGGTCGCCAGATAGATATAGCGGGGGGGGATGGTGTTTTTAATCTTCAGGATATGGACGTTGTAATAGGAGAGCGCGGTAATGCGCGGCATAATCGCGATCCCGTAGTCAATACTCACCAGCCCGGCCATCGCCGTATCCTCATCCACATAGCAGGCGATCTCCGGCACCAGCTTTTGCTGCATAAATACATTATCGATAAACGGACGTAAGCCGCTATTTTCTGAAAAATAGATATACGGATAATGAATCGTCTCCACCAGATCGACTTCATGTTCATATAGCCGGGCCAGCGGATGATCCTTTGCCGTGACCACCACCAGTTCCTGCTGGATCACCGGAATAAAATCGATATCGGGTTCATCGGCAATATAAGAGCAGATCGCCAGATCGACTTTTCCGGCCTTCAGCTCCTGCAACAGCGTCAGCGATGTCCCTTGAGTAAAAGAAAAAGTCACATTGTGACATTCAGGTGAAAGAGAATATTTATTAATTAACTGTGGAACAACATACTCCCCCATCGTGTAAATAAAGGCGATGCGAATATTCTCTTTATTCTCAGCGCCATTTTTTTGCAATATCATGCGTCCGTTCTCCAGCGAGGCCAGCGCATCTTCAACATACGGCAAAAAACGCTTGCCGTTTTGGGTAATTTTTACGTTCCGCCCCTGTCTGGCGAATAGCGCGACCCCTAACTCCTTCTCCAGCTCCGATATCGCGTGGCTTAGCGAGGGCTGGGTGATGCACAGACTGGAGGCGGCTTCGGTGTAATGCTCAGTTTCAGACAGACGTTTAAAATAATAAAGTTGCTTTAGGTTCATTATTTTTACCCGTATAATATAAGAATAAATGCACTGACGCTAATATACCATGCAAGCCACCAATAATGCGCATGAACGGGTAAATATCGGCGTTACATCAAATATTATTTGACGAAGGGCCTGAATGTGCCACAAGGCATTGCCATTCATAGATACTACCTATAGCTCCTTGAGATATTTTTGCATATTAGAATATATGCAAAAATATTTTAAACTTTAAAGGAACTCGCTATGAGTATGTCAAACTCTCAGGAAGTCCTCACTTCCACATCGGGGGCGAAAAAAAGAAGCCGCGTACGGATAGTTATTCTGCTGCTACTCTCCGTCGGAACGATGATCAATTATCTCGACCGTACCATCCTGGGTATTGTAGCGCCACAGTTAAGCAAAGAAATCCATATCGATCCGGCGATGATGGGCATCATCTTCTCCGCCTTCGCCTGGACTTATGCGCTGGCGCAGATCCCCGGCGGGATGTTTTTAGACCGCTTTGGCAACAAACTGACCTATGCCCTGTCAATTTTCTTCTGGTCGCTGTTTACCCTGCTGCAAAGTTTCACCCTCGGCCTAAAATCCCTGCTGCTTCTGCGCCTGGGACTCGGCGTCAGCGAAGCGCCCTGCTTTCCGGCCAACAGCCGCATCGTCAGCACCTGGTTCCCTCAGCATGAGCGCGCGCGGGCAACGGCAACATATACAGTTGGTGAATATATAGGGCTGGCCGCTTTCTCGCCGCTGTTATTTTTAATTCTCGAACATCATGGCTGGAGAACGCTTTTTTTCCTCACCGGCGGATTAGGTATTTTATTTACTTTAGTGTGGTGGCGTTTTTATCATGAACCGCATGAATCGCACACGGCTAATCAAGCGGAGCTGGAGTATATCGGCGCAAACAGCATTAACAATAAAATCCAGAACGTTCCATTTAACTGGCGTGACGCCAGACGCCTGCTGGGCTGTCGCCAGATCCTCGGCGCCAGCCTGGGTCAGTTCGCCGGCAACACCACACTGGTCTTTTTCCTGACGTGGTTTCCCAGCTACCTCGCCAACGAGCGCCATCTTCCATGGCTGCACGTCGGCTTCTTCGCCACCTGGCCCTTCCTTGCCGCCGCGATTGGCATCCTCTTCGGCGGCTGGATCTCCGACCGGTTGTTGAAGCGAACCGGCTCCGTCAACATCAGTCGAAAGTTACCAATAATTTCCGGTTTATTGCTGTCCAGCTGTATTATCGCGGCGAATTGGGTAAGCGCCAATAGCACCGTAATTATTATCATGTCGGTGGCTTTTTTTGGCCAGGGGATGGTCGGTCTGGGCTGGACCTTAATTTCGGATATTGCCCCGGAAAATATGGCAGGCCTCACCGGCGGCATATTTAATTTCTGTGCCAATATGGCCTCGATTATCGCACCACTGATAATTGGTGTGATTATTTCCGCCACGGGTAATTTCTTTTACGCGCTGATCTACGTCGGCCTGACGGCGCTGATTGGGGTGATTGCCTACATTTTTATCATCGGCGACATTAAGCGTATCGAACTCAAGTAGGCCTGGTCGCCCCGGCGATGCCGGGGCGAGTAGTCAGATATCCTTCACCTTGCTGGTCAAAAACAGCGTCACCAGCGAAATGGCCGCGATCGTCCAGTAGACGCTGGCGTGACCATAGCTCTGGGACAGCGCCCCCTGCATAACGCCGGCAAGGATCACGCCGGTGGAAATACTGTTGGTGAACAGGGTGGTCGCCGCTCCCGCCCGTCCCGGCATTAAATCCTGGAACCACAGCATGCCTATCCCGGCGATAATGCCGATAAAGATGGCATTGAACAGCTGCAGAGCCAGCAGCGCCGTGCGACCATGAAACAGGATCAGTCCGGCATAAAACAGCACGCCGGCGGCCACCGCCGCCACCATCATTTTACGTTTGCCAAAGCGCTTTACGTAGTAGCCGGCGAGGATCATCGCCGGTATCTCCAGCCCGGCGGCAGTGCCCATCAGGATCCCGGCCAGGCTGTCGGGAAGCCCGAGATCGCTGCTGATCCACAGCGGCATATCAATGATGTACATGGTGTTGCAGGTCCACATCAGGGTTGAGGCTATAAACAGCATACGCACGTTCTTGTCCTGCCAGCCGCCGGCCTGCGCTAGCGCCGCCGCCTCCTCCGAGGGCTGTTCCACACGCGGAACCGAAGGCAGTTTGATGGCAATCAGAGCGAGGCTAATGACAAAAATGCCCGCCGCAATGAAGAACATGGTGGTGAAGCCATAGTTGAGCGCCAGCATAAAGGCCAGCGGCGGGCCAATCACCCAAGCCAGCGACAGCTGGGCGCGCATGACCGAGCTGAACATCACCACTTCCCGCGCCGAGCTGTCGGCGTACTCCCGCGCCAGCGCGAAGAGCTGCGGCATGGCGGCGTTGGCAATGGATGCCAGCATCACGCCGCAGGTGATCAGCGTCAGATAGTGGCGGTTGAAGGCAAACAGCAGCGCATTACCCACCGCCATCAGACAGCAGAACATAATCAACCGCCGCCGGTCGCCGCGGCTATCGGAGCGCTTGGCCAGCCACAGGCTAACCAGGATCCCGGCGATGGCGTTTACGGTATAGAACAGGCCCACCCAGAACGGTTGCGCCCCCACTTCGCGGCTGAGAAACAAACTCAACGTCGGCGCCTGCAACGCGCCCGCCACGCCCATCATAAAAGCAACCAGCATAAAGGCGGCATAGACGCCGTTAAGCCGTCGTCCCAACGTCATCAACCACAGCATGGAATGTCCTTAACACACGCGAAGAAAACGAAAAAAGCCAGCAGAGGCTTTCTGCTGGCGGGTGATTCTATACTCTATGGATTTCATGCTGCAGGACAAAACGGTTAACCATTTTGCGCCGCGCTCGCGCTGGCCCTGAAAAGGTGAGTCCCGTAGAGGCGAATCACGCAGCCCGAACATACGGCCCAGGAAGCATCGACAGCGCACCTGCAGTTTGAAAAACGACGAGTATAACACCAATACTCAGTCACACATGATGTCTGCAAGTCAATGATCAGAGGTCGTTGACGTCACTCCCCACTGCATCAGTTCCCCCAGAATTTCCTGCTGTCGTCCTGCCATCAGGCGGGCCAGCCAGGACGCTTCCTGCGTCGCAGAAAAGTAGCGTTGGTAGAACGATTTTGCGGTAGACCTCATCATATTCACCTCCTCGCTTCATCGGGATTCATTATTGGCTTAATATAGGAAGTAATAAATTGCTGAGTTTTGCGCAGGAGTTCCCCTTTTATGTCTTCCGGCCGTCTGCAACAACAGTTCATTCGCCTATGGCAGTGCTGCGACGGCAAGTCGCAGGAGACCACCCTTAACGAGCTGGCGGAAATGCTGAGCTGCTCGCGCCGCCATATGCGCACCCTGCTCAATATGATGGAGTCCCGCGGCTGGCTGACCTGGGAAGCGGAGGCAGGCCGCGGCAAGCGTTCGCGGCTAACCTTTCTCTATACCGGCCTCGCCCTGCAGCAGCAACGTGCCGAAGATCTCCTTGAGCAGGATCGCATCGATCAGCTGGTGCAGTTGGTCGGCGATAAGGCTGCCGTCCGCCAGATGCTGGTCTCGCATCTCGGCCGCAGCTTCCGCCAGGGGCGGCACATCCTGCGCGTGCTCTACTATCGTCCGATGAAGAATTTGCTGCCCGGTAGCGCGCTGCGGCGTTCGGAAACGCATATTGCCCGGCAAATATTCAGCGCCTTGACGCGGGTAAATGAGGAAAATGGGGAACTGGAAGCCGATATTGCCCACCACTGGCAGCAGCTGACCCCCACCCACTGGCGCTTTTTCCTCCGTCCCGGCATCCATTTTCACCATGGCCGTGAGCTGGAGATGGCGGATGTGATCGCCTCTCTGCAGCGCAGCAATGCCCTGCCGCTCTATTCACATATCGAACGCATCGAATCGCCCACCGCCTGGACCCTGGATATTCATCTGCGCCAGCCCGACCGCTGGCTGCCCTGGCTGCTGGGGCAGGTGCCGGCGATGGTGCTGCCTCAGGAGTGGCAGACCATGAACCACTTTTCCTCCATGCCGGTCGGCACCGGCCCCTATGCCGTGGTGCGTAACAACCAGAATCAGCTCAAGATCCATGCCTTTGAGGACTATTTTGGCTACCGGGCGCTGATCGATGAGGTGAACGTCTGGGTGCTGCCGGAGATTAGCGAAGAGCCCAACGGCGGCCTGACGCTGCAGGGCAATACCGAAAGCGAAAAAGCGGTAGAGAGTCGCCTGGAAGAGGGCTGCTATTACCTGCTGTTCGACTCGCGAAGCCCGCTGGGGGCCAACGACGCGGTGCGCCGCTGGCTAAGTTATCTGTTTCAGCCCGCCAACCTGCTCTACCATGCGGGCGAACACTACCAGGGCAACTGGTTTCCCGCCTACGGCCTGCTGCCGCGCTGGCATCACGCCAGCAACCACGCCTGCGAGAAGCCGGCGGGGTTGGAGACAGTCACCCTTACCTACTACCGCGATCACGTCGAACATCGGGTGATCGGCGGGATCATGCGCGACCTGCTGGCGGCGCATCAGGTAAAGCTGGAGATCCAGGAGCTGGAGTACGATGCCTGGCATCGCGGCGAGGTGGTCAGCGATATCTGGCTCAACAGCGTGAACTTCACCTTACCGATCGAATTTTCGCTCTTCGCCTATCTGTACGAAGTCCCGCTGATTCAGCGCTGCATTCCCATTGACTGGCAGGCAGACGCCTGCCGCTGGCGAGCAGGAGAGTTTAATCCGGCCACCTGGAGCCAGCGGCTGCTGGCCGGGCAACATATCGTGCCGCTGATCCACCACTGGCTGATGATTCAGGGTCAGCGCAGTATGCGCGGCGTGAGGATGAATACCCTCGGCTGGTTCGATTTTAAATCCGCATGGTTTGCGCCGCCGGAGCCGTAAGCGCTTTCCGTCATCTGACAAAATCATTACACTAAGGCCGTTCTCAACGGGGTGCTAATAAACATACGCAATATCATTCAAGTTGCATCAAGGCAGCAAGCGGGTGAATCCCCTGGAGCATAGATAACTATGTGACTGGGGTGAACGCGCGAAGCTAACGCAGATGCGGCTTGAAGGATGAAGCGTATGGGCTGAGAAAATACCCGTCGAACCTGATCCGGATAACGCCGGCGAAGGGATTTGAGGCTCACTCAAAATCCTTTGCCACCCCTTTTTTCTGAGGTGCAAAGTGTTGAAAAAATTACTCCCGCTGCTGGCGCTGGTCGCCATGCCCGCTTTGGCTAAGCCTGTTCTTACCGTCTATACCTATGACTCCTTCTCTGCCGACTGGGGCCCCGGCCCGGCGGTCAAAAAAGCCTTTGAAGCGGAGTGCGGCTGCGAGCTGAAGTTCGTCGCGCTGGAAGATGGCGTTTCGCTACTGAATCGCCTGCGCATGGAAGGCAAAAACAGCAAGGCCGACGTCGTGCTTGGCCTTGATAACAACCTGCTGGAAGCCGCGGCGCAGAGTAAACTGTTTGCCAAAAGCAACGTACCCGCCAGCGCGGTCAGCGTGCCGGGCGGCTGGGATAATGACACCTTTGTTCCCTACGACTATGGCTATTTCGCCTTCGTCTATGACAAAAACAAACTGGCTAATCCACCGAAGAGCCTGAAAGAGCTGGTCGAGGGGCCGCAAAAATGGCGGGTCATCTATGAAGATCCGCGTACCAGCACCCCGGGACTGGGCCTGCTGCTGTGGATGCAAAAGGTCTATGGCGATCAAGCGCCCGAGGCCTGGCAGAAGCTGGCCGCGAAAACCGTTACCGTCACCAAAGGCTGGAGCGAAGCCTATGGCCTGTTCCTGAAAGGGGAAAGCGACCTGGTGTTGAGCTATACCACCTCGCCGGCCTACCACATGATTGAAGAGAAGAAAGACAACTATGCGGCGGCGAACTTCGCCGAGGGCCACTATCTGCAGGTCGAAGTTGCCGCGCGTACCGCCGCCAGCAAGCAGCCGGAACTGGCGGAAAAATTCCTCAAATTTATGGTATCTCCTGGCTTCCAGAACGCCATCCCTACCGGCAACTGGATGTATCCGGTGACCCAGGTCACCCTGCCGGCCGGGTTTGATACCTTGGTGAAGCCGCAGACCACCCTGTCCTTCACCCCGCAGCAAGTCGCCAGCGAGCGTCAAACCTGGATTAGCGCATGGCAACGCGCCGTCAGCCGCTAAATCTTCGCGGGCTGATGCCGGGCCTGTTCGCCGCTACGCTGCTGTGCGCTGTCGCGCTGGCGGCGTTTCTGGCGCTGTGGTTTAGCGCCCCCGGCGCGGGCTGGCAATCGGTCTTCAGCGATAGCTACCTGTGGCATGTGGTCCGCTTCTCCTTCTGGCAGGCGTCGCTGTCAGCGCTGATCTCGGTGGGACCAGCCATCTTTCTCGCCCGCGCGCTTTATCGGCGTCGCTTCCCGGGCCGTACGCTGCTGCTGCGCCTGTGCGCGATGACCCTGATCCTGCCGGTGCTGGTGGCGGTGTTCGGTATCCTCAGCGTCTATGGCCGCCAGGGCTGGCTGGCCTCACTATTTCACGCGCTCGGCTGGCAATGGGAGTTCTCGCCCTACGGTCTGCAGGGCATCCTGCTGGCGCACGTCTTTTTCAATATGCCGATGGCGACCCGCCTGCTGCTGCAGGCGCTGGAGAACATTCCCGGCGAGCAGCGGCAAATTGCCGCCCAGCTTGGCATGCGCGGCTATGCCTTCTTCCGCCTCGTCGAATGGCCGTGGCTGCGCCGGCACATTCCCGCCGTCGCCGCGCTGATTTTTATGCTCTGCTTCGCCAGCTTCGCCACCGTGCTCTCGCTGGGCGGCGGCCCGAAAGCCACCACGATCGAGCTGGCTATCTACCAGGCGCTGAGCTTTGACTACGATCCGGCGCGAGCGGCAATGCTGGCGCTGATCCAGATGCTCTGCTGCCTTGGGCTGGTGCTGCTTAGCCAGCGTCTGAGTAAAGCCGTCGCCATCGGCGTCAGCCATGTGCGCGGCTGGCGCGACCCTGACGATCGCCTGCATAGCCGCCTGAGCGACGGGTTGCTGATCGGCGCCGCCCTGCTGCTGCTGCTCCCGCCGCTGCTGGCGGTCATCGTCGACGGGATCAACCGTAATATGCTGGACGTGCTGGCGCAGCCAGCGCTCTGGCAGGCATTGAGCACCTCTCTACGCATCGCCATCGCCGCCGGGCTATTGAGCGTGACCCTGACGATGATGCTGTTATGGAGCAGCCGGGAGCTGCGCGCTCGCCAGCGGCCGTTGGCCGGGCAGGCAATGGAGCTGAGCGGCATGCTGATCCTTGCGATGCCGGGAATTGTGCTGGCGACCGGCTTCTTCCTGCTGCTCAATAACACTATCGGCCTGCCGGAGTCCGCCGACGGCATCGTCATCTTCACTAATGCCCTGATGGCGATCCCCTATGCGCTGAAAGTACTGGAAAACCCGATGCGCGACATTGCCGCCCGCTACAGCATGCTGTGCCAGTCGCTGGGTATTGAAGGCTTTGCCCGGCTGCGGGTGGTCGAGCTTCGCGCTCTCCGGCGCCCGCTGGCCCAGGCGCTCGCCTTCGCCTGCGTACTGTCGATTGGCGATTTCGGCGTGGTGGCGCTGTTCGGCAACGAGGCGTTCCGCACCCTGCCTTTCTATCTGTACCAGCAGATAGGCGCCTACCGCAGCCAGGACGGGGCCGTCACCGCCCTGCTCCTGCTGCTGCTCTGTTTCTTGTTGTTTACGCTGATTGAAAAACTTCCGGGGCGTGATGCTAAAACTCAATGATGTGACCTGGCTATACCAGCATCTGCCGATGCGCTTCACCCTCGACGTCGCGCGCGGGGAGCGCATCGCGGTGCTCGGTCCCAGCGGCGCCGGAAAGAGCACCCTGCTGAATCTAATCGCCGGGTTTCTGCCGCCCGCCAGCGGCAGCCTGCTGATTAACGGCGAGGCGCATAACGCGACGCCGCCGGCGCAGCGTCCGGTCTCGATGTTGTTTCAGGAGAATAACCTGTTTAACCATCTGACCATTCGACAAAATATCAGCCTCGGGATCCATCCAGGCCTTAAACTGAGCCGCGAGCAGCAGGCGCAGGTCACGGCGATAGCTGGACAGATGGGAATTGATGCGCTGCTGGAACGTCTGCCCGGCGAGCTCTCCGGCGGTCAGCGGCAGCGCGCGGCGCTGGCCCGCTGTCTGGTGCGCCAGCAGCCGGTGCTGCTGCTGGATGAACCCTTCTCGGCGCTCGATCCGGCGCTGCGCCAGGAGATGCTGTCCCTGGTCGCCGATGTCTGCGAGCAGCAGCAGCTCACCCTGCTGATGGTCTCCCACAGCGTAGAGGACGCCTCGCGCATCGCGCCGCGCTCGATGGTGGTCGCCGAAGGGCGCATTGTCTGGGATGGCGCCACCGCCGAGCTGTTAAGCGGCCACAGCAGCGCCTCGCATTTGATGGGGATCAGCGCGCGATGACTTTGTGCAGGATCGCCAGATAGACCGGCATCAGCGGATGGCGGAAGACAAATGTTAACGCTGTAGCCGCCAGCGCGACCATCAGCGGCGACAGCCACAGCAGTCGGCCGCGCGGCAGCCAGCGGGTCAGCCGATCGCCTGAGGTTTTCGCGCTCCGCCACAGCCGCCAGCACAGCCATCCCGCCAGCCAGGCCAGCAGCGCCGCCCCCAATAGCAGCCATTTAAAGCTGGCGCTGTTTTCATCAGCCGGAATATCAATCGCCGCCCCGGCGAGGATGCCCGGAAGGAAATAGAGCGGCGGCCAGAGCAGGCAGCCGATAATATTCGGTAGCACGAACTTGGCCACCGGCAGGTCGAGCATCCCGGCGACCATTGGCACCAGCGGACGCGTCGGTCCGACAAAGCGGCCAATCAGAATGGTGATCATGCTGTGCTGATGCAGCGCATGCTCGGTTTTCTCCAGCAGGGCGCGGTTTTTCTTCATAAACGACCAGCGGTGCAACGGCTTCTTAAAGCGCCAGCCGAGCCAGAATGAGATCCAGTCGCCCAGCAGGCAGCCGACAATCCCCGCCAGCCACGCCTGCCAGAAGTTAACTTCGCCGCCGCCGATGAGCGCCCCAAGGCCAGCCATCATCACCGTGCCGGGTAAGATAAGCCCCACCAGCGCCAGCGACTCGAGAAAGGCCACCAGCATCACGGCTAACAATGAGTAGACCGTGGATTGGGTAATAAAGTGTTCGAGCAATGCTTGCATAATGTACCCGGTTAAAAAACGAAGCCCGGATTCTCCGAAGCCATCGCGCCGTCGTCAAGCCATCAATTGTCTTAATAGTTTACTGGCTGTGACATTTAAGCGGGTCATCATTTCACTTTCTTTACTTTTTATTCACAACCCGCGCGGAATTCGCTCGGGCTGGCCCCGGTGCATTTTTTAAACACGCGGGAAAAATAGAGCTGATCTTCGAAGCCGACGTTGCGCCCAACGGTGGCGATCGGCATCCGCGTGGTGCTGAGCAACAGTTTGGCCTGGCTGATGCGCTGATCCTCCCGCCAGCCGAGGACGCTGACCCCCAGCTGCTGGCGGAACAGGTGCGACAGACGCGAGGGCGACAGGCAAACGTGTTGGGCGACGCTGGCGATATCAAAATGGCTGTCCGCCAGATGGTCGCTGATGTACTGGCAGGCGTCGCGCACCCGGTTGTCCAGCGGGGGATGCAGCGATTCGTTGATCGCCTCCATCCGCCGCAGCAGCAGCTGTTCCAGCAGGTTTATCGCCAACAGTTCGGAATAGCGCCCCGCCCCCTGCCCGGCATCAACGATCTGGCCGAACAGCTCGCCAAAGCGCGCCTGCCACTGTTCATCCGGACGGAAAAAGCCGGTCTGGGCAAAAATCGTTGGCCAGTTGAGCCACTCGTGCCAGTAGGCGCGCGGGCGGAAGTAGACCCACTGGTGATACCACTCGCTGGCGTCGGGATGGCGGCCATAGTGATGAATTTCCCCGGGCGGGAACAGCAGCATATCGCCCGGCCGGCAGACAAACTGTTCGCCGTGGTTGTTGATCACCCCCTCGCCGCGAATCGTCAGATTGAGAATATAGCCTTTCATACCCAGCGGGCGGTCGATAAAGAAATCCAGGTATCCCTGCGCCTCAATCGGCGTCAGGCCGGTAACCAGATGAGCGTTAAAAGAGTAGCCCGGCAGCAGCGGATCGTTTTGCGTTTCGGCCATACGCGTGGTTCTCCCCGAAGGTATCAGTGGCACCAATTGTCCATATTCATCATTTTATCGCTCTCGGCCCTGTCGCGACTGCGACGGCGGTGGGAATTTGGCGAAAAACCCGCACAGCAAGCGAAAAAAGCGCCAGTAGCGTGCATTCCACCGTGATATGCCGGGTAACAAAAGTGTCTATAAATACGGCAAAAAAGTCCACATCGAATATTTGCACGGCGTCACACTTTGCAAGGTAACAGCAAAATAATCCATAAGATTAGCGAATCCGGCCTGACGGATTTTGCCGGGGATATCTACTGTTGCTGCATGAATGATTTCTGCATGGAGTAACAAGATGGCAATTGCGATTGGCCTCGACTTTGGTAGTGACTCAGTCCGCGCTCTGGCGGTGGAATGCGCGTCCGGCGCAGAGCTGGCGACCAGCGTGGAGTGGTATCCGCGCTGGCGGGAAGGACAGTATTGCGATGGCGCTAACAACCGCTTCCGCCATCACCCGCGAGATTACATCGAGTCCATGGAAGCGGCGCTGAAAAGCGTGCTCGCTTCGCTGAGCGCCGAACAACGCGCCGACGTCGTGGGTATTGGCGTCGACAGCACCGGCTCAACTCCGGCTCCCGTCGATGCCGAGGGCAACGTGCTGGCGCTGCGCGAAGAATTCGCTGACAACCCTAACGCCATGTTTGTCCTGTGGAAGGATCACACCGCGGTCGAGGAAGCCGAGGCGATCACCCGCCTGTGTCATCAGCCGGGCAAAGAGGATTACTCGCGCTATATCGGCGGGATCTACTCCAGCGAATGGTTCTGGGCCAAAATCCTTCACGTCACCCGCGAAGATAGCGCCGTCGCCCAGGCAGCCGCCTCGTGGGTAGAGCTTTGCGACTGGGTGCCCGCCCTGCTCTCCGGTACTACGCGTCCGCAGGATCTGCGCCGCGGCCGCTGCAGCGCCGGACATAAATCGCTGTGGCATGAGAGCTGGGGCGGTCTGCCGCCGGCCAGCTTCTTCGATGAGCTTGATCCCATCATCAACCAGCATCTGGCCTGGCCGCTGTTCACCGATACCTGGACGGCCGATGTGCCGGTCGGCACGCTGAGCGCAGAGTGGGCCCAGCGCCTGGGTCTGTCGCAGAGTGTGGCCATCTCCGGCGGCGCCTTCGACTGCCACATGGGCGCCGTTGGCGCCGGCGCGCAGCCTAACGCGCTGGTGAAAGTCATCGGCACCTCCACCTGCGACATTCTGATCGCCGATAAAGAGAACGTCGGCGAGCGCACGGTCAAAGGCATCTGCGGCCAGGTCGACGGCAGCGTGGTTCCACACTTTATCGGCATGGAGGCAGGCCAGTCCGCCTTCGGCGATATTTACGCCTGGTTTGGCCGCATTCTCGGCTGGCCGCTGGAACAACTGGCTCAGCAGCAGCCGGCGTTGCGCGAGCAAATCAAAGCCAGTCAAAAACAGTTACTGCCGGCGCTCACCGAAGCCTGGGCCAACAATCCATCGCTGGAGCATCTGCCGGTGGTGCTCGACTGGTTCAACGGCCGCCGCACGCCGAATGCCAACCAGCGCCTGAAAGGGGTGATCACCGACCTTAACCTGGCCACCGACGCGCCGGCGCTGTTCGGCGGTCTGATCGCCGCCACCGCCTTCGGCGCTCGCGCCATTATGGAGTGCTTCACCGAGCAGGGGATCCCGGTTAACAACGTCATGGCGCTTGGCGGTATCGCGCGGAAAAACCAGGTCATCATGCAGGCCTGCTGCGACGTGCTGAACCGTCCGCTGCAGATTGTCGCCTCCGATCAGTGCTGCGCGCTGGGGGCGGCTATCTTCGCCGCCGTCGCCGCCGGCGTCTATGAGGATATTCCAGCCGCCCAACAGCGGATGGCAAGCCAGGTGGAAACTACCCTGCAGCCGCGTCCGGCGCAGGCACAGCGTTTCGAACAACTCTATCAGCGCTACCAGCAGTGGTCGGTCAGCGCGGAACAACACTATCTCCCTTCGGCTGCAAAGGCGGAAAAAGCCCCGCAATCTCAGGCAGCGCTCACCCATTAAGGATACGAAAATGACGATTTTTGATAACTATGAAGTATGGTTCGTTATTGGCAGCCAACATCTGTACGGCCCGGAAGCCCTGCGCCAGGTGACGAAGCATGCCGAACATGTGGTGAACAGCCTGAATGCGGAAGCCAAACTGCCGTGCAAACTGGTCCTTAAGCCGCTGGGCACCACCCCGGACGAGATCACCCATATCTGCCGCGACGCCAACTACGATGACAAATGCGCCGGGTTAGTGGTCTGGCTGCATACCTTCTCGCCGGCAAAAATGTGGATCAACGGCCTGACCATCCTCAATAAGCCGCTGCTGCAGTTCCATACTCAGTACAACGCCGCGCTGCCGTGGGACAGCATCGATATGGACTTTATGAACCTGAACCAGACCGCGCACGGCGGCCGCGAGTTCGGCTTCATCGGCGCCCGCATGCGCCAGCAACACAGCGTGGTCACCGGCCACTGGCAGGATAAAGAGGCCCACCAGCGTATCGGCGGCTGGATGCGTCAGGCGGTCTCCAAACAGGATACCCGTCATCTGAAAGTGTGCCGTTTCGGCGATAACATGCGCGAAGTGGCGGTGACCGACGGCGATAAAGTCGCGGCGCAGATTAAGTTTGGCTTCTCGGTGAACACCTGGGCGGTCGGCGATCTGGTGCAGGTGGTGAACAGCATCAGCGACGGCGATATCAGCGCCCTGGTCGATGAATATGAGAGCAGCTACCGTCTGACCCCGGCAGCGCAGGTTCACGGCGAGAAGCGCCAGAACGTGCTGGACGCCGCGCGCATTGAGCTGGGGATGAAACGCTTCCTCGAACAGGGCGGTTTCCACGCCTTTACCACCACCTTTGAAGATCTCCACGGCCTGAAACAGCTCCCGGGTCTCGCCGTACAGCGCCTGATGCAGCAGGGCTACGGCTTTGCCGGCGAGGGCGACTGGAAAACCGCCGCTCTGCTTCGCATCATGAAGGTGATGTCAACTGGTCTGCAGGGCGGCACCTCCTTTATGGAGGATTACACCTACCACTTCGACAATGGTAACGATCTGGTGCTCGGCTCGCACATGCTGGAAGTGTGCCCGACGATCGCCACCGCCGAGAAACCGATCCTCGACGTTCAGCCGCTGGGCATCGGCGGCAAAGCGGATCCAGCGCGCCTGATCTTCAATACTCAAACCGGCCCGGCGATCGTCGCCAGCCTGATCGACCTGGGAGACCGCTTCCGTCTGCTGGTCAATACCATCGAAACCGTCCCAACGCCGCACGATCTGCCGAAGCTGCCGGTGGCCAACGCCCTGTGGAAAGCGCAGCCGGATCTGCGTACCGCGTCGGAAGCCTGGATCATCGCCGGCGGCGCGCACCATACCGTCTTCAGCCATGCGCTGAACCTCGACGATATGCGCCAGTTCGCCGAGCTGCATGATATCGAGCTGACCGTCATCGACAACGATACCCGTCTGCCGTCCTTCAAGGACGCGCTGCGCTGGAATGAAGTGTATTACGGTTCAAAACGCTAAGAGGCCGTCCCCTCACCCTTCCCCTCCCCCCGTTGGGGAGAGGGGACCGACCGGGCGCCATGCCGCCTTTCTCCCTCTCCCGCCGGGAGAGGGTCGGGGTGAGGGATACCCGACTCGCCTGCTATTCGGAGCACACTATGTTAGAAGATCTTAAACGCCAGGTGCTGGAAGCTAACCTGGCTCTGCCAAAGCATAATCTGGTGACCTTAACCTGGGGCAACGTCAGCGCCGTCGACCGCGAGAAAGGGGTGTTCGTGATCAAACCCTCCGGCGTGGATTACCGCGTGATGACCGCCGACGATATGGTGGTGGTCAGTCTGGAGAGCGGCGAAGTGGTAGAGGGTAATAAAAAGCCCTCGTCGGATACCCCGACCCATCGCCTGCTGTATCAGGCTTTCCCGACGCTGGGCGGCATTGTGCATACCCATTCGCGCCACGCCACCATCTGGGCGCAGGCCGGGCAATCTATTCCCGCGACCGGCACTACCCATGCCGACTACTTTTATGGCCCGGTGCCCTGCACCCGGTTAATGACTGATGCGGAGATCAACGGCGACTATGAGTGGGAAACCGGCAACGTGATTGTCGAAACCTTCCGCCAGCAGCGAATCGACCCGGCGCAGATGCCCGGCGTGCTGGTCCATTCCCACGGCCCGTTCGCCTGGGGCAAGAACGCCGAAGACGCGGTGCATAACGCCATCGTGCTGGAAGAGATCGCCTATATGGGGATTTTCTGCCGCCAGCTGGCGCCGCAGCTGCCGGCTATGCAGCAGACCCTGCTGGATAAGCACTATCTGCGTAAGCATGGGGCCAAAGCCTACTACGGCCAATAATCACCCTGCTCGCGCTGCGCTTAGCAGGGCCAGGGCTCTGCGCCATCTGGTAGCCTGGATAAGGCGCAAGCCGCAATCCGGGGCAACATTAGCGCCGAACACCTGTATAAAACCCCAGCGCCCCTCATGAAACCAGGCTATAATCAGGCCTGGTTTTTTATCGGCGAGAATACCCGTGACCCAGCCACGAGCAGGATTTTTACTCACCCGTCACTGGCGGGACACTCCGCAGGGCACCGAGCTCTCCTTCTGGCTGGCCACCGACGACGGTCCGCTGCAGGTCACCCTCCCGCCGCAGGAGTCCGTCGCCTTTATTCCCGAAGCGCAGCGGGCGCAGGCTGAACGGCTGCTGCAGGGGGAGAAAGGGCTCCGCTTCGCCCCGCTGGCCCTGAAAGATTTCCACCGTCAGCCGATTGTTGGACTCTACTGCCGCGCCCATCGCCAGTTGATGCGTCTGGAGAAGATGCTCAGCGACAGCGGCGTCACCGTTTACGAAGGCGATATCCGCCCGCCGGAGCGCTATCTGATGGAGCGCTTTATCACCGCCCCGGTGTGGGTGGAAGGCGAAACGCGCGGCTCGCAGCTGGTCAACGCGCGCATGAAGCCGAACCCTGACTATCGTCCGCCGCTGAAATGGGTGTCGCTGGATATCGAAACCAGCCGCCACGGCGAGCTGTACTGCATCGGTCTGGAAGGCTGCGGCCAGCGGGTGGTCTACATGCTGGGCCCCGAACCGGAAACGCCGCCAGATGTCGACTTCGAGCTGGTCTTCATCGCCAGCCGTCCCCTGCTGCTGGAAAAGCTTAACGCCTGGTTTGCCGAACACGACCCCGACGTGCTGATCGGCTGGAACGTAGTGCAGTTCGATCTGCGCGTTCTGCAAAAGCACGCCGAACGCTATCGTATCCCGCTGCGGCTCGGCCGCGGCAACAGCGAGCTGGAGTGGCGTGAGCACGGCTTTAAGAACGGCGTCTTTTTCGCCCAGGCCAACGGGCGGCTGATTATCGACGGCATCGACGCGCTAAAATCGGCGTTCTGGAATTTCTCCTCCTTTTCGCTGGAGGCGGTGGCCCGCGAGCTGCTGGGAGAAGGCAAAGCCATCGACAACCCATGGGATCGGATGGATGAGATCGAGCGCCGGTTTCATGAAGACAAACCGGCGCTGGCCATCTATAACCTGCAGGATTGCGAGCTGGTGACGCGGATCTTCCACAAAACGGAGATCATGCCGTTTTTGCTCGAACGAGCGACGGTCAACGGTCTGCCCGCCGACCGCCACGGCGGCTCGGTCGCCGCCTTCAGCCATCTCTATTTCCCGCGCATGCACCGCCTGGGCTACGTGGCGCCGAATCTCGGCGACGTACCGCCGCAGGCGAGCCCCGGCGGCTACGTGATGGACTCCCGCCCCGGCCTGTATGACTCGGTGCTGGTGCTGGACTATAAAAGCCTGTATCCGTCGATTATTCGTACCTTTTTAATCGATCCGGTCGGCCTGGTTGAAGGGCTGGCGCAACCCGATGATCAGCACAGTATCGAGGGCTTCCTCGGCGCCCGCTTCTCGCGAGATAAGCACTGCCTGCCGGGGATTGTCAGCCAGATCTGGCACGGCCGGGATGAAGCCAAACGCCAGCACAATAAGCCGCTCTCCCAGGCGCTGAAGATCATTATGAACGCCTTTTACGGCGTGCTGGGGACCAGCGCCTGCCGCTTCTTCGACCCGCGTCTCGCCTCGTCGATCACCATGCGCGGCCATGCGATCATGCGCCAGACTAAAGCGTTAATTGAAGCCAAAGGCTATGACGTTATCTACGGCGATACCGACTCCACCTTCGTCTGGCTTAAGCGCCCGCACAGCGAAGCCCAGGCGGCGGAGATCGGCCGCGAGCTGGTCAGCGATGTCAACGCCTGGTGGGCGCAGGAGCTTAGCAAAAGCCAGCTTACCAGCGCCCTGGAGCTGGAGTATGAAACCCACTTCTGCCGCTTTTTAATGCCGACGATCCGCGGCGCCGATACCGGCAGCAAGAAGCGCTATGCCGGGATGATTCAGGAGGGCGATGCCCAGCGCATGGTGTTTAAGGGGCTGGAAACGGTGCGTACCGACTGGACGCCGCTGGCCCAGCAGTTTCAACAAGAGTTATACCTGCGCATCTTCCGCAACCAGCCGTATCAGGATTATGTGCGGGAGACTATCGCCAGGCTGATGAACGGCGAGCTCGACGAACAGCTGGTTTATCGCAAACGCCTGCGCCGGCCGCTGGCGGAGTATCAGCGCAACGTACCGCCGCACGTGCGCGCCGCCCGGCTTGCCGATGAACACAACCTGAAGCTTGGGCGGGCGCAGCAGTATCAGCAGCGCGGCACCATCAAATACGTCTGGACCACCAGCGGCCCGGAGCCGGTGGATTACCAGCAGTCGCCGCTCGATTACGATCACTATTTAACAAAGCAGTTGCAGCCGGTGGCGGAAGGGATCCTGCCCTTCGTCAACGATGACTTTGCTACAATAGTGACAGGACAGTTGGGGCTATTTTGATTTTTTGTCACCCATTCCACGGGCACGAAAGCCTAAAAATGAAGCGTGAGGAGAACGTGACGAACGTTCTGCCATCCAGTAATATAGCGCCCTTTCCATTCCTGGCCCCAATTTTGACGCATCTCCGATTGTTCATGGAGATGATCAACTATTGCCTGCAATTAAAGAACTAAAGAGCCGAACATATATGCCTTTTACACTTGGTCAACGCTGGATTAGCGACACAGAGAGCGAACTAGGATTAGGGACGGTGGTAGCGCTGGATGCGCGCATGGTCACTCTCCTTTTCCCCGCCATCGGCGAAAACCGTCTGTACTCTCGCAACGATTCCCCGATCACCCGCGTAATGTTTAACCCGGGCGACACCATCACCAGCCATGAAGGCTGGCAGCTCCACGTTGACAAAGTGAATGAAGAGAACGGGCTGCTGTCCTACACTGGCACCCGCCTGGACACCCAGGAAGCGAACGTCACCCTGCGTGAAGTGCTGCTCGACAGCAAACTGGTATTCAGCAAACCGCAGGACCGCCTGTTCGCCGGCCAAATCGACCGCATGGATCGCTTTGCCCTACGCTACCGCGCGCGCAAGTTCCAGAGCGAACAGTACCGCATGCCGTGGAGCGGCCTGCGCGGCCAGCGCACCAGCCTGATCCCGCACCAGCTGCATATTGCCCACGATGTGGGCCGTCGTCACGCGCCGCGCGTCCTGCTGGCCGATGAAGTGGGCTTAGGTAAAACCATTGAAGCCGGGATGATCCTGCACCAGCAGCTGCTCTCCGGCGCCGCAGAGCGCGTGCTGATCGTGGTCCCGGAAACCCTCCAGCACCAGTGGCTGGTGGAGATGCTGCGCCGTTTCAACCTGCGTTTCTCGCTGTTCGACGACGAGCGCTACGCCGAAGCGCAGCACGATGCCTACAATCCGTTCGAAACCGAACAACTGGTGATCTGCTCTTTAGACTTCGTGCGTCGCAGCAAGCAGCGCCTGGAGCATCTGTGCGACGCCGAGTGGGACCTGATGGTGGTCGACGAAGCGCACCACCTGGTGTGGAGCGAAGAGGCGCCGAGCCGTGAATATCAGGCTATTGAACAGCTGGCTGAGCGCGTGCCGGGTATCCTGCTGCTCACCGCGACGCCGGAACAGCTGGGAATGGAGAGCCATTTTGCGCGCCTGCGTCTGTTGGATCCGAACCGCTTCCACGATTTTGAACAGTTTGTCGAAGAACAGCAGAACTACCGTCCGGTGGCCGACGCCGTCGCGCTGCTGCTGGCGGGCAACAAGCTGAGCGATAGCGAACTCAATACCCTGGGCGATCTGATCGGCGAGCAGGATATCGAGCCGCTGCTGCAGGCCGCCAACAGCGATCGCGAAGATGCCCAGGCCGCGCGCCAGGAGCTGATCTCGATGCTGATGGACCGCCACGGCACCAGCCGCGTGCTGTTCCGTAATACCCGTAACGGCGTCAAAGGTTTCCCGAAACGCGAGCTGCACACCATTCGTCTGCCGCTGCCGACCCAGTACCAGACGGCCATCAAAGTGTCCGGCATTATGGGCGCGCGCAAAACCGCGGAAGAGCGCGCGCGCGACATGCTCTATCCGGAGCAGATCTATCAGGAATTTGAAGGTGATACCGGTACCTGGTGGAACTTCGACCCGCGCGTCGAGTGGCTGATGGGCTACCTGACCAGCCATCGCTCGCAGAAGGTGCTGGTAATCTGCGCTAAGGCCGCCACCGCCCTGCAGCTGGAACAGGTGCTGCGCGAGCGCGAAGGCATCCGCGCCGCGGTGTTCCATGAAGGGATGTCGATTATCGAACGCGACCGCGCCGCGGCGTGGTTTGCTGAAGAAGACACCGGCGCCCAGGTGCTGCTGTGCTCCGAGATCGGCTCCGAAGGACGCAACTTCCAGTTCGCCAGCAACCTGGTGATGTTCGACCTGCCGTTTAACCCGGATCTGCTGGAGCAGCGTATCGGTCGTCTCGACCGTATCGGCCAGGCGCACGATATCCAGATCCACGTTCCGTACCTGGAAAAAACCGCGCAGTCGGTGCTGGTGCGCTGGTATCACGAAGGGCTCGACGCCTTCGAACATACCTGCCCGACCGGTCGCACCGTCTACGACAGCGTGCACGATGAACTGATCAACTATCTTGCGGCGCCGGAATCCACCGACGGCTTTGACGATCTGATCAAATCCTGCCGCCAACAGCATGATGCCCTGAAGGCGCAGCTGGAGCAGGGCCGCGACCGTCTGCTGGAGATCCACTCCAACGGCGGCGAGAAAGCCCAGGCCCTGGCGGAGAGCATCGAAGAGCAGGATGACGACACCAGCCTGATCGCTTTCTCGATGAACCTGTTCGATATCGTCGGCATCAACCAGGACGACCGCGGTGAAAACCTGATCGTCCTCACCCCTTCCGACCATATGCTGGTGCCGGATTTCCCGGGCCTGCCGGAAGACGGTTGCACCATCACCTTCGAACGTGACGTGGCGCTGTCGCGTGAAGATGCGCAATTTATTACCTGGGAACACCCGCTGATACGCAACGGTCTGGACCTGATCCTTTCCGGCGATACCGGCAGCAGCACCATTTCGCTGCTGAAGAACAAGGCGCTGCCGGTCGGCACCCTGCTGCTGGAGCTGATCTATGTCGTCGAAGCGCAGGCGCCGAAGCAGCTGCAGCTCAACCGCTTCCTGCCGGCGACCCCGGTTCGCATGCTGCTGGATAAAAACGGCAACAACCTCGCCGCGCAGGTGGAGTTCGAAAGCTTCAACCGCCAGCTGAGCGCGGTCAACCGCCATACCGGTAGCAAGCTGGTCAATGCGGTGCAGCAGGACGTTCATGCGATTCTGCAGCAGGGTGAAGCGCAGATCGCCAAAGCGGCGCAGGGGCTGATCGACGCGGCGCGTAACGAAGCCGATGAAAAGCTGACGGCGGAGCTGTCGCGTCTGGAAGCGCTGAAGGCGGTGAACCCGAACATCCGTGACGACGAACTGGCGGCGATCGAAAGCAACCGTCAGCAGGTGATGGATGCGCTGGCGCAGGCCGGATGGCGTCTGGACGCGCTGCGTCTGATCGTCGTTACTCACCAGTAACGGAACGCGAACATGGCGATGGAAAACTACAATCCGCCGCAGGATCCCTGGCTGGTGATCCTGTATCAGGATGAGCACATCATGGTGGTCAACAAGCCGAGCGGCTTGTTGTCCGTCCCCGGTCGTCTTGAGGAGCATAAAGACAGCGTGATGACGCGCATTCAGCGCGACTTCCCGCAGGCCGAATCGGTGCATCGCCTGGATATGGCCACCAGCGGCGTGATTGTGGTGGCGCTGAATAAAGCCGCCGAGCGTGAACTGAAGCGTCAGTTCCGCGAGCGCGAGCCGAAGAAGCAGTACGTCGCCCTCGTCTGGGGCCATCCGCAGCCGGCGGAAGGCCTCGTGGATTTACCGCTGATTTGCGACTGGCCGAACCGGCCAATGCAGAAGGTGTGCTATGAAACCGGCAAAGCGGCGCAAACCGAATATGAGGTGCTGGAGTACGCAGAGGATAACACCGCCCGCGTGCGCCTGAAGCCGATTACCGGACGGTCGCACCAGCTGCGCGTGCATATGCTGGCGCTGGGGCATCCGATCCTTGGCGACCGCTTCTATGCCACGCCGGAGGCGCTGGCGATGGCCCCGCGCCTGCTGCTGCACGCCGAGACGCTCACCATCACCCATCCTGCCTACGGCAACGCGATGACCTTTCGCGCGCCGATCGACTTTTAACGCTCATACTTCGAGTTGCGTGCGGGTTGGCTGCGTGCAACTCGGATTAGTGAGGATACAGAAAACAATCCCGATTAATCGCGGGCGAACCACGCGTCAATCATCTGCTCAACGCGGGCGACGACGAGATCGGTGTCGTGACGACGGCTGCGCGCACAGGCGTGCGCCGGCTCATCGCACAGCAGGCAGCGGCGCTGCGATTCGCCCAGCGACTGGCGTCCCACCAGCCCGTTCTGCGGACAGATTACATCGATATCCCACAGGCGTCCCAGCGGATGGCTCTGCTCCAGCGTACTGCACATCGCTTTGATTTCGCTGGCCGGATGCGCTACGCACCACAGCGCTTCTGGCCCGGTCGGCAGCCATAGCACCTGACGATCCAGCGTTTGCCAGCGGTGCTTCCACAGCAGCTGATCGCAGGCCTGGAGGGCAACGCCCATCATATTGCGATAGCGAATGCTGTCCTTCACCGCCCCCGGGGTCACCAGGGTCAGGGAAATAACAGGCTGCTGATAATGGGCCAACCAGTCGGCCTGGCGGGCTGCACGCTGCTCTTTCGCCGCCAGCAATGCGTCGATGCTGACGCCCGCCTGGGCGGGAGTATCCACTGACATTAATTCCTCTCCTACATATGATAAATACGACAGCGCCTGGACTGTCATGATGATGGTTGCGATAGCCGATCGCGCGCTGATTGTAACGCTAAATGCGGAGCATTTAGGATACAGAACGCAGATATTTTCGGCGTTCCGTAGCGGAAAATAGCAGATTTATCGCTGAGCGTAGCGTTATATCACGCCAGATAGTGGCTGAGGAACAGCAACCCCAGCGAGACATTTATCGCCCCGCCGATGCGGGTAGCGATCTGCGCGAACGGCATCAGGCTCATGCGGTTGCCGGCGGTCAGGATCGCCACATCGCCGGTGCCGCCCTGCCCGCTCTGGCAACAGGAAACAATCGCCACATCGATCGGGTGCATCCCTATCTTTTTACCAACCAGGAAACCGGTCGCCACCAGCGCGGAGACGGTACTGACGATCACCAGCAGGTTGGTTAAAGTGAAGGCGTTTACCAGTTCCTGCCACGGGGTGATCGCCACGCCGACGGCAAAGAGGATCGGGTAGGTGACTGCGGTGCGGAAGAATTTATACACCATCTGCGACCCCTCCTGCAGACGCGGAGACACCACGTTAGCCAGCTTTAACAGCACCGCGAGGAACAGCATGCCTACCGGCGCCGGCAGACCAATCAGTTTGTGGCCGAGCATCCCCATCATATACAGCAGTACCGCCAGCAGCGCGCCGGAGGCGAGGGTCCCAACGTCGGTCTTACCGCTCACGCCTTCGCTCTCGCTGAGGCTGCGGGTTTCATGGCTGCGGTTCGGCATCAGTTGCCCTTCGCCGGTCAGATGCGGGAAGCGCTTGCCGAGCTGGTTGAGGCAGCCGGAGATGACGATCGCCGTCAGGCTGCCAAGCATCACCATCGGCAATACCCGGCCCAGGGCCACGCCCTGCTCCATATGCATCAGCGCGGCATAACCCATTGACAGCGGAATCGCCCCCTCTCCCACGCCGCCGGCCATAATCGGCAGCACGATAAAGAAGAATACCTGGAACGGCTCCATGCCCAGCAGCGTGCCGACGCCGATGCCCACCAGCATGCCGACCACTTCGCCGCACAGCATCGGGAAGAAGATCTTCAGAAAGCCCTGAATCAGCGTGGTGCGGTTCATACTCATGATGCTGCCGACAATGATGCAGCAGATATAGAGATAGAGGATGTTAGTGGATTTATAGAATTTGGTCGTGGATTCAATAACCACGTCAGGCAGCAGACCATAGTGGACCAGCGCGGAAGGAATAAAGGTGGCGCAGATCGCCGCCGCACCGAGTTTCCCCAGCACCGGGAGGCGTTTACCAAACTCGCCGCAGGCGAAGCCAAAGAAAGCCAGGGTGGCCACCATCACCACGATATCGCTCGGCAGTTTGCCGCCAAGGCAGTCGAGGGCAATCAGTCCTCCGGCCAGCAGAAACAGCGGCAGCGGGACGATCCCCACCTTCCAGTTATCCATAATATGCCACCAGCGCTGCTTGAGCGTGGTTTTCGGCGTATCGATCGGTTCAAGGGTTGCAGAGAATGCATTGTCTGTGGTGCTCATAAATTCAGCCCTGTCGTTATTATTCATTTTCAGCGTAAAGGGACAGCGGCGTCGTTAATGTGAAGCTTCCCAGATTAAAAAAGAAGTTTTAATGGTCACTATGGTTTTTATGGTTTTTATTCGCTGAACTGCCCGGGAGTGATATATCTCTGATTTATGACTGTGGTTTTTATGGTTTTTATTTCCCGCCGGCCGCCTATTTCCGCCGCGACCGCTGGCGGCA
Organism: Klebsiella sp. AqSCr; assembly: GCF_008452795.1. NCBI lineage: Bacteria > Pseudomonadati > Pseudomonadota > Gammaproteobacteria > Enterobacterales > Enterobacteriaceae > Klebsiella > Klebsiella sp. AqSCr. The sequence continues at coordinate 177,626 of NZ_MJDM01000001.1, read as the reverse complement.
GCCCGCGCCTGCGCCGCTGATCACAACTTTCCCTTAACATTTACGTCACGTGACAGAAAAATGATAGAGTGCCGCTATGGTTAATACGTCGTCCGGGGCCTATGAAATTATCTTTTCAATATAAGCTGTTTATTTCTCTGGTCGCTTTTTTCTCGGTCCTTTTTATCGCACTGGGCATTTATTATTATTTTGACGCCAGCCGCCAGCTTTATCAGGAGATGAGCGCCCGGGCCAAAATACAGGCCGAAGAGATAGCCCTGATGCCGAATTTACGTCAACAGGTCAGCCGGCACGACCCACAGGCGATTCAGGCGTTTATGCAGCAAATCGCCGCCCATAGCGACGCCAGCTTTATCGTCATCGGCGACCGTCAGGGAGTTCATCTGTTTCATTCCGTCCATCCGGAGTGGGTTGGCACCCGACTGGTCGGCGGCGACAACCAGGCGGTACTGGAAGGGAAATCCATCACCACCATTCGCAAAGGCGGCCTCGGGGTCTCGCTGCGCAGCAAAACGCCCATCGTTGATGACGCAGGGCGAGTGATCGGTATTGTCTCCGTCGGCTACCTCACCAGCTATCTCGACAGCATTACTCTGACTAAAGTGATCAATATTTTTATCGCCGCCGTCCTGCTGCTCATCGCCCTGTTTATCTTCTCCTGGTACTTTACCCGCAGCATCAAGAAGCAGATTTTTTCGCTCGAGCCGCGGGAAATTGGCCTGCTGGTTCGCCAGCAAAAGGCGATGATGGAGTCGATCTTTGAGGGGGTGATCGTCATCGATCGCCAGCGGCGTATTGAGGTGATAAACCATGCCGCCCGCAGCCTGCTGGAGCTCAGCCAGCCCGCCCGCCAGCTGCGCGGTCAGTCGATCGACAGCGTCATTTCGCCGCAGCCCTTTTTCGCCAGCGGCGACATGCTCGAACGCGATACCCACGATGAGCTATGCCGCTTCAACCAGTTGACCGTGCTCGCCAGTCGGGTGCGCATTATGCTGGAGAATACCCTGCAGGGCTGGGTGATCACATTCCGTGACCGCAATGAAATCAATGCCCTCACCGCCCAGCTGAGCCAGGTGAAGCGCTATGTCGACAATCTGCGCATCATGCGCCACGAGCAGCTCAACCGGATGACTACCCTCTCCGGCCTGCTGCATATGGGCCATTATGACGAAGCGATCCGCTATATTCAGGCCCAGTCGGAACATGCTCAGGAGCTACTGGACTTTATCTCCTCGCACTTCCACTCGCCGACGCTATGCGGTCTGCTGCTCGGCAAAGCCACCCGCGCCCGCGAAAAAGGCGTGGCGCTGAGCTTCGACCCGGCCTGCCGTATCGACCGCCCCCTGCCGTCGCTAATGGAATCCGAGCTGATCTCCATCATCGGCAACCTGCTGGATAACGCCATCGAAGCCACGCAGCGTGCCGAGCTGCCGCATGAGCCGGTGGAAGTCCTGATCCAGCTCAACGCCCGGGAGTTGATTATCGAAGTGGCCGACCGCGGCGTCGGCATCCGCCCCGATATCCGCGAGCGCATTTTTGAACGCGGCGTCACCACCAAAACCCGTGGCGATCACGGCATTGGTCTGTATCTTATTGAACATTATGTCACTCAGGCGGGCGGCACCATCGAAGTCGCCGATAACGCGCCGCGGGGAACGATCTTCACCCTATTTATCCCGGCCGACGCGCACGCCTGTCCGCAACCGGAGGTCCACGATGCATCATGACCTGGTCGATGTGCTAATCATTGAAGATGAGAGCGAACTGGCGCGCCTGCACGCCGAGCTTGTGCAAAAACACCCGCGACTGCGGCTGGCAGGCATGGCGGCCTCCCTCGCCCAGGCGCGGCAGCTGCTTCACGCCACGCCGCCGCAGCTGGTGCTGCTGGATAACTATTTACCGGACGGCAAAGGCGTCACGCTGATGACCGACCCGGCGCTGGCGACCAGCCAATGCTCGGTGATCTTTATCACCGCCGCCAGCGATATGGAAACCTGCAGCCAGGCCATCCGCAACGGCGCCTTCGACTATATCCTTAAGCCGGTATCATGGAAGCGGCTGAGCCAGTCGCTGGAGCGCTTTATCCAGTTCTACGATCAGCAACGGGAGTGGAAAATCGTCGATCAGCAAAACGTCGATTCCCTCTATCAACTGCAGGCGAAGAACTATCGCGTGGATAGCGGCAGCAAGGGGATTGAAGAGAAAACGCTGGCGCTGGTGCAGGGACTGTTTAGCGACCGGGAAGCGCACTGTTTTTCCGTTGATGAAGTGGTCAGCGCCGCCGGGCTTAGCAAAACCACCGCCCGTCGCTATCTGGAGCATGGCGTTGAGACCGGTTTTCTGGAAGTGGAGATGCTGTACGGAAAAATTGGCCATCCGCGGCGGCTGTATCGCCGCGCTAAGGTCAAAAGTTAAAACCCCTCGCCGGACGGGAGGGGCTGGAAACGTCAGAAGCCGCGCTGCTCTTTGATCAGCTCCCAGGCCTTCTGGATCTCCTGGGCCTTCTGTTTGGCCATCTCCATCATCTCCGGCGGCAGACCTTTCGCTACCAGCTTGTCCGGATGATGTTCGTTCATCAGCTTGCGATAGGCGCGCTTCACCGTCGCCGCATCGTCGGTCGGTTTTACTCCCAGCACATTGCAGGCATCTTCGAGGGTCGGCCCACGCTGCGCCTGCTGCCAGCCGGCGTTGCCGCCATGCTGGCCATAAGAGCGCTGCTGCGAACCGCCGCCAAACTGGGCGCCGCCCTGCATCATCCGCAGGAATTGATCGAACTGGGCGCGGGAGATGCCGAGCTCGTCGGCAATGACGAACAGCACTTCACGTTCGTTAGGATGCAGTTCGCCATCAGCGAACGCCGCCTGCAGCTGAATTTCCAGAAACATCCGAATCAGATCGAAACGGCCAAAGCAGACGCTGCGCAGCTGACGCATTTTCTCGCGCAGGGGATAGTTGTCGGCCTTACCGTCGCGAAACGCCTGCTGCGCCGCGGTGCGCGAGGCGCCATGCAGGTTCATGCGATCCATTAGCACATTGGCGACATGAATATCCGCTTCGGTAACGCGGCCCTTGGATTTGGTCAGGTGCCCCATCACTTCGAAGGTGGTGGAAAAGAAGAGCGACTGACGCTCCTGCTGATTGGCGAAGAGATTTAACCGGCGGCTGCGCGCCCGGTCAAACATATGGCCGACCAGAAAGCCAAGCACCACGCCCCAGAACCCACCACCCATCAGCAAAGCCACTGCCACGCCAATCACTTTACCCAAATACTGCATAGACTCCCCAACTGTTTATCGCCGTTAAGCTCGAATATGACCGCACGTTACCCGGCACTCGCGCCTCGGTCAATTGTGGGACATAGCCTATAATTTGCTTTATCATACTCGTCATTCAACAGGGTGCCTAACGCTCGGGCTCGAAACGGGCAGGATTAACACTAGCGTGATAATGTTGAGTAAGTTAGGCTCTGACCGTTTGCAAGCCGCTGTCACAAGATGATGGAACAATAAATACAACGTATGAAAAAACGTATTCCCAGCCTCCTGGCTACGATGATTGCCAGCGCCTTGTATAGCCAACAAGGCCTCGCTGCCGATCTCGCAACGCAATGTATGCTTGGCGTGCCAAGCTATGATCGTCCGCTCGTGGAAGGTCGTCCTGGCGATCTGCCGGTGACGATTAACGCCGATCATGCGAAGGGCAACTACCCGGACAACGCCGTCTTTACCGGCAACGTCGATATTAACCAGGGGAATAGTCGCCTCCGCGCCGACGAAGTTCAGCTGCATCAGCAGCAGGCCGCGGGCCAGGCGCAGCCGGTGCGCACGGTGGACGCGCTGGGCAACGTGCATTACGACGATAACCAGGTGATCCTCAAAGGGCCAAAAGCCTGGTCGAATCTGAATACCAAAGATACCAACGTCTGGCAGGGCGATTATCAAATGGTCGGACGCCAGGGACGCGGCACCGCCGACCTGATGAAACAGCGCGGTGAAAACCGCTATACCATTCTCGAAAACGGCAGCTTTACCTCCTGTCTGCCGGGCTCCGACACCTGGAGCGTCGTCGGCAGCGAAGTTATCCACGATCGCGAAGAGCAGGTTGCCGAGATCTGGAACGCCCGCTTCAAGCTTGGCTCTGTGCCGATTTTCTATAGCCCCTACCTGCAGCTGCCGGTGGGCGATAAGCGTCGTTCAGGCTTCCTGATCCCGAACGCGAAATACAGCACCAAAAACGGCGTGGAATTCTCCCTGCCGTACTACTGGAACATCGCGCCAAACTTCGATGCCACCATTACTCCGCACTATATGAACAAACGCGGCGGCGTGATGTGGGAAAACGAGTTCCGCTATCTGACCCAGCTCGGCAGCGGCTTAACTGAATTCGACTACCTGCCGTCGGATAAAGTCTACGAAGACGACCACTCGAGCGACAGCAACAGCCGCCGCTGGCTGTTCTACTGGAACCACTCAGGGGTTATCGATCAGGTATGGCGTCTGAACGCTGACTACACCAAGGTCAGCGATCCTGACTACTTCAACGACTTCAGCTCGAAATATGGTTCCAGTACCGACGGCTATGCGACGCAGAAATTCAGCGCCGGTTACGTCAACCAGAACTTTGACGCCACGGTATCGACCAAACAGTTCCAGGTCTTTGACCGCGAATCGAGCAACTCCTATTCGGCTGAGCCGCAGCTCGACGTCAACTACTACCAGAATGATGTCGGTCCGTTCGATACCCATCTCTATGGACAGGTTGCCCATTTTGTTAACTCGAATAACAACATGCCGGAAGCGACCCGCGTTCACTTCGAACCGACGATCAACCTGCCGCTGTCCAACGGTTGGGGCAGTCTGAATACCGAAGCCAAGCTGCTGGCGACTCACTACCAGCAGAGCAACCTCGATAAGTACAATGCCGCCAACGGCACTGACTATAAAGAGTCCGTCAGCCGCGTAATGCCGCAGTTTAAAGTCGACGGCAAAATGGTCTTTGAACGCGACCTGCAGGAGGGATTCACCCAAACGCTGGAACCGCGCGTGCAGTATCTGTACGTGCCGTACCGCGATCAGAGTGAAATCGGCAACTACGACTCCACGCTGTTGCAGTCGGATTACACCGGTCTGTTCCGCGACCGTACCTATAGCGGTCTGGACCGCATCGCGTCGGCTAATCAGGTCACCACCGGGCTCACCTCGCGCGTGTACGATGCCGCCGCGGTGGAACGTTTTAATATTTCCGTTGGTCAAATCTACTATTTCACCGAGTCACGCACCGGTGATGACAACATCAACTGGGAGAACAACGATACCACGGGTTCACTGGTCTGGGCCGGCGATACCTACTGGCGCATTGCCGATGAATGGGGTCTGCGCGGGGGGATCCAGTACGATACGCGTCTGGATAACGTTGCCACTGGTAACGGCACCATTGAATACCGTCGCGATGAGAACCGCTTAGTCCAGCTTAACTATCGTTACGCCAGCCCGGAATATATTCAGGCCACGCTGCCGTCATATTCCACCGCGGCACAATATAAACAGGGTATTTCGCAGGTGGGGATGACCGCCAGTTGGCCGATTGTCGATCGCTGGTCCGTGGTCGGGGCCTACTACTACGATACTAATACCCGGAAAGCAGCAAACCAGATGTTGGGTGTGCAGTATAACTCCTGCTGCTACGCCATCCGTCTTGGCTACGAACGTAAAGTCAACGGCTGGAACAGCAACGACAACGGCGGCGAGAGCAAATACGATAACACCTTCGGAATCAATATCGAATTGCGCGGTCTGAGCTCTAACTACGGCCTCGGCACCCAGCAGATGCTGCGCTCGAACATTTTACCGTACCAGAGCTCCCTGTGATGCGGCTGGTTTACAACATCATCCGCATTTGCGGTTAATCGAAATGGAAAAAGTATGAAGAACTGGAAAACGCTGCTTCTCGGTATCGCCATGATCGCGAATACCAGTTTCGCTGCCCCCCAGGTGGTCGATAAAGTAGCGGCCGTCGTCAATAATGGCGTCGTGCTGGAAAGCGACGTCGATGGTTTGATGCAATCGGTTAAGCTCAATGCTGGTCAGGCTGGCCAACAGCTGCCGGATGACGCCACCCTGCGCCATCAAATCCTCGAAAGACTGATCATGGACCAGATCGTGTTACAGATGGGGCAGAAGATGGGCGTGAAGATCTCTGACGACCAGCTCGATCAGGCTATCGCCAACATCGCCAAACAAAATAATATGACCTTGGATCAGATGCGCAGCCGTCTGGCCTATGAAGGCATCAACTACAACACCTACCGTAACCAGATCCGTAAAGAGATGCTGATTTCGGAAGTGCGTAACAATGAAGTGCGTCGTCGCATCACCGTGCTGCCGCAGGAAGTGGAAGCGCTGGCGAAACAGATCGGCGACCAGAACGACGCCAGCACCGAGCTCAACCTGAGCCACATCCTGATCCCGCTGCCGGAGAACCCGACCTCTGATGAAGTCGCCGCGGCCCAGGAGCAAGCAAACTCCATCGTTGAGCAGGCGCGCAACGGCGCCAACTTCGGCAAACTGGCGATCACCTACTCCGCTGACCAACAGGCGCTGAAGGGTGGCCAGATGGGCTGGGGCCGTATCCAGGAGCTGCCGGGCATTTTCGCTCAGGCGTTAAGCACCGCGAAGAAAGGGGATATCGTCGGTCCGATTCGTTCCGGCGTTGGTTTCCACATTCTGAAAGTCAACGACCTGCGCGGTGGTACCCAGAATATCTCCGTTACCGAGGTTCACGCCCGTCATATTCTGCTGAAACCGTCGCCGATCATGAACGACGCCCAGGCTCAGGCTAAGCTGGAACAGATCGCAGCCGAGATTAAGAGCGGGAAAATCACGTTTGCTCAAGCGGCGAAAACCTATTCGGAAGATCCGGGCTCGGCAAACCAGGGCGGTGATTTAGGCTGGGCCACGCCGGACATCTTTGACCCGGCGTTCCGCGATGCGCTGATGCGTCTGAACAAAGGGCAGACCAGCGGACCGGTGCACTCTTCCTTTGGCTGGCACCTGATCGAACTGCTGGATAGCCGTCAGGTCGACAGAACCGACGCCGCGCAGAAAGATCGTGCTTACCGCATGCTGATGAACCGCAAATTCTCTGAAGAAGCGGCAACCTGGATGCAGGAACAGCGCGCCAGTGCGTATGTTAAAATTCTGAGCAACTAATATCGATGCCTGAAACCCGTAAAGTTGTTATCACTCCCGGCGAACCCGCCGGGATTGGCCCTGACCTGGTCGTGCAGCTTGCCCAGCGCGACTGGCCAGTTGAGCTGGTGATTTGCGCCGATGGCGCCCTGTTAACTGACCGAGCCAAGCGGCTCGGTCTTCCTTTATCTCTCCTCCCTTACGATCCCGCGCAACCTCCTGTTCCTCAGCGCGCCGGTACCCTGACGCTGCTGAACGTGCCGCTAAACGTCCCGGCGGAGCCCGGCGTGCTGAATGTGCAAAACGGCGCCTACGTAGTGGAGACGCTGGCGCGCGCCTGCGACGGTTGCCTTAGCGGCGAGTTTGCGGCGTTAGTGACCGGCCCGGTGCATAAAGGCAACATCAACGACGCCGGTATCGCCTTTACCGGTCATACCGAGTTCTTTGAAGAGCGCGCGAAGGCCAGCAAAGTGGTGATGATGTTGGCGACCGAGGAGCTGCGGGTGGCGCTGGTCACCACCCATCTGCCGTTGAAAGCCATCAGCGAAGCGATTACCCCCGAGCTACTGCGCGAGATCATCACCATTCTCGATCTCGACCTGCGCACGAAATTTGGCATTGCCCAGCCGCATGTGCTGGTTTGCGGGCTTAACCCGCACGCTGGCGAAGGCGGCCATATGGGAACAGAAGAGATAGACACCATCATTCCGGTGCTGGAAGAGATGCGCGCAAAGGGGATGAACCTCAGCGGTCCGCTGCCGGCAGACACCCTCTTTCAGCCGAAATATCTTGATCATGCCGATGCGGTACTCGCGATGTACCACGATCAGGGCCTGCCCGTGCTAAAATACCAGGGCTTTGGCCGCGGCGTGAACATTACGCTCGGTTTACCTTTTATTCGTACCTCCGTCGACCACGGCACCGCACTGGAATTAGCGGGCCAGGGAAAAGCGGACGTCGGCAGTTTTATCACGGCGCTTAATCTCGCCATCAAAATGATTGTTAATACCCAATGAATAATCGAGTCCATCAGGGCCATTTAGCCCGTAAACGCTTCGGGCAGAACTTCCTCAACGATCAGTTTGTGATCGACAGCATCGTCTCGGCGATTAACCCGCAGAAAGGCCAGGCGATGGTTGAAATCGGCCCCGGCCTGGCGGCCCTGACCGAGCCGGTCGGCGAACGCCTTGACCAGCTGACCGTCATCGAACTGGACCGCGATCTGGCGGCTCGCCTGCAGACGCATCCGTTCCTCGGTCCAAAGCTGACCATCTATCAGCAGGATGCGATGACCATGAACTTTGGCGAACTGGCGGAGAAAATGGGCCAGCCGCTGCGCGTCTTCGGCAACCTGCCGTACAATATCTCAACCCCGCTGATGTTCCATCTGTTCAGCTATACTGATGCCATTGCCGATATGCACTTTATGCTGCAGAAGGAAGTAGTGAATCGTCTGGTTGCCGGACCGAACAGTAAGGCGTATGGTCGGTTAAGCGTGATGGCGCAATATTATTGCCAGGTGATCCCGGTACTCGAAGTGCCGCCGAGCGCGTTTACCCCGCCGCCTAAGGTCGACTCCGCGGTGGTACGCCTGGTGCCGCACAGCACCATGCCGTATCCGGTCAAAGAGATCCGGGTGCTGAGCCGCATCACCACCGAAGCGTTCAACCAGCGCCGCAAGACTATCCGCAACAGTCTCGGCAATCTGTTCAGCGTGGAAGTGCTGACCGAGCTGGGCATCGACCCGGCCATGCGCGCCGAAAATATTTCCGTGGCGCAGTACTGCCTGATGGCCAACTGGCTGTCTGACAATCTGCCAACGAAGGAGAGCTAACCATGATTCATTCGCCCCGGGTGTGTGTCCAGGTACAGAGCGTCTATATCGAATCGCAGTCTTCCCCGGAAGAAGAGCGCTACGTCTTCGCTTACACCGTCACCATTCGCAACCTGGGGCGGAGTCAGGTTCAGCTGCTTGGCCGCTACTGGCTCATCACTAACGGCCACGGTCGTGAGACTGAAGTTCAGGGTGAAGGGGTGGTCGGCGAGCAACCGCATATTCCCGCCGGCGGTGAATATCAATATACCAGCGGCGCAGTGATTGAAACGCCGCTGGGAACCATGCAGGGTCATTATGAGATGATCGATATCGACGGCGCGCCGTTCCGTATTGAGATCCCTGTTTTCCGTCTCGCAGTTCCAACGCTCATTCATTAAAACAATGTCAACATACCTTATTGGCGACGTTCACGGTTGCTACGATGAACTGATCGCATTATTAGCGCAGGTTGAATTCGATCCGCGGAGAGATACGCTGTGGCTGACCGGCGATCTGGTGGCCCGAGGCCCGGGATCGCTGGAGGTCCTGCGCTATGTCAAATCTCTGGGCGACAGCGTACGACTGGTGCTGGGCAACCATGACTTACACCTGCTGGCGGTCTTTGCCGGTATCAGCCGCAACAAGCCGAAGGATCGTCTGAAATCACTGCTGGAAGCGCCGGATGCCGATGAGCTGCTCAACTGGCTGCGTCGCCAGCCGCTGCTGCAGGTGGATGAAGAGAAAAAGCTGGTGATGGCCCACGCCGGCATTACCCCGCAGTGGGATCTGGAGACCGCCCAGCAGTGCGCGCGCGATGTTGAAGCAGTGCTCTCCAGCGACTCCTATCCTTTCTTCCTCGATGCCATGTACGGCGACATGCCGAACCACTGGAGCAACGAGCTGAGCGGCCTGGCGCGCCTGCGCTTTATCTCTAACGCCTTTACCCGCATGCGCTACTGTTTCCCGAACGGCCAGCTGGATATGTATTCGAAGGAAGCGCCCGAGGACGCCCCGGCGCCGCTGAAGCCGTGGTTTGCCATTCCCGGCCCGGTCAGCAATGCCTACAGCATTGCCTTTGGCCACTGGGCTTCGCTGGAGGGACGCGGCACGCCGGAGGGGATTTACGCCCTGGATACCGGCTGCTGCTGGGGCGGGGAACTTACCTGCCTGCGCTGGGAAGATAAGCAGTACTTCACCCAGCCGTCAAACCGGCAGAAAAGCCTCGACGAAGGCGAAGCCGTCGCGTCCTGACTCTTCCCGGATAGCGGCGCGTTGCGCCTTATCCGGGCTACCTGCGGCGTCGTTTTGTCGGGTGGTGGCTAACGCCTTACCCGACCTACGTTTATGTGCTATTTGTCGCTCCGGGGAGCGCTTCAGAAAGAAGACGAAGCCCGCGATGGGAAACACGACGCAGTCCCGTAGGCCCGCGCAAGCGCAGCGCCGCCGGGCAAGAACTGCGGGCGCGGAGCCACTTTTGTGTCGGGTGGCGGCTAACGCCTTACCCGACCTACGTTTAAGTGCTATTTGTCGCCCCGGGGAGCGCTTCAGAAAGAAGACGAAGCCCGCGACGGGAAACATGACGAGATACTGAGTGCGCCATCGTCGCGCAATTCATGCAAAAGAAAACCCCGGTCACGCCAGACGCGACCGGGGTTTTTTTATCGCTATCCTGCCCGCTTAACGGCGTTCGAGGATCTCAAAGCAGTAGCTATGGGAGTTCTGCGCGTCGGCGTCATGAAACTCGCTGAACACCGACTCCCATTCGTCCGGATCGTAATCCGGGAAATGGGTATCGCCTTCCACTTCCGCATCAATATGGGTCAAGTAGAGCTTCTGCGCTTTCGGCAGGAACTGCTCATACACCCGGCCGCCGCCGATCACCATAATCTCTTCCACATCGCCGCAGGCGGCAATTGCTTCTTCTACGGAGGAGACCCACTGCACGCGATCGTCGCTGCCGGGTTTGCTGCTGATCACGATATTTTTACGCCCCGGCAATGGGCGCCCAATGGATTCCCAGGTCAGACGCCCCATCACCACCGGCTTATTTAACGTGTTGCGTTTGAACCAGGCGAGATCGGCAGGCAGGTTCCATGGCATGGCGTTTTCCATACCAATGACGCGATCTACCGCTAACGCCGCAATCAGACTGATCATTCATTCATTCCCGAGTGCAAAAAATTGTCGCCACTATACGGAAAGCGTACAACTTCGTCGACTGGCCGGAGGGTAAAGAATAAGAAAATTTTCTGATTTGCTGGCAAGCCCACGTTCACACCGTGGGCCGCCAGAAGAGGATCCAAACGAAAACAAAATGTTACTGGTCAGCCTCAGGCTGAGGGCTTATTTTCCGGCTCATCGGCGATATCCCCGGTGTGCCTGCCCTCTTCCGTACCCTGCCAGCCATGACGCTGCACCAGCGACAGATGATGACGATCTTCGTTGATGATGCCGGTCAGCATATCGCTGGTCCGCTTGAAGACCGCCACCCGCGACGCGGCATCGTTTTCCGCCATCGCCACCATCTCTTCGACCATCTGCAGGTTGAATCGTCGAAACAGATCGGCCCGCTCGCGCGCTTCATAGGCGCCGAGCCCCAGCGCCTCCAGCGTCATTCGGCCGGACTTCAGCGCCGCCTCGAAGGTTTCACGCTCCGGGGCCTCGACGCCAGCCTGGCGCAGCTGAATGTAATGATCGACATCGCGGGCGCGAGAGATGATCTGCAGATGCGGAAAATGCTCTTTTACCCTCGCCACCAGCTCCAGGCTGACGTGCGGATCGTCAATGGCATTGATCAGCACTTCCGCCTTTTCGGCCCCGGCCGACTCCAGCAGATCGACCCGGGTGGCATCGCCGTAGAAAACCTTCATATCAAATTTGCGCAGGGTATCGACATGGTCCGGGTCATGATCGAGGATCACCATCTTCACCCCGCTCGAGAGCAGCAATCGCCCGGCAATCTGCCCGAAGCGGCCAAAGCCGGCGACAATCACCCGCGGCTGCTCTTCATCAATCTCGTCAGCATCACGCGCCTGGCCGCTGGACGATTTCTCCAGACGGGTCAGCAGCACCAGCAGAATGGGGGTTGCCGCCATCGACAGGGCCACCGCCAGGGTCAACGCTTTTGCCCATTCGCCGTCCAGTACATCCGCCATCCGCGCGGCGCCAAACACCACAAACGCGAACTCACTCCCCTGCCCCAGCAGCACCGCAAACCAGCGGCGCTGGGCGCGCGGTACGCCAAGCGGCCTGGCGATAAGCCACAGCATCAGCATTTTTATCGCCAGGAAACCGACCAGCAAAATCACAATACGCAGCGGATGGGTGACCAGGGTGCCGAAATCAATCGACATGCCGACGCCGATAAAGAACAGCCCCAACAGCAGTCCTTTAAACGGCTCAATATCACTCTCCAGCGCATGACGATATTCGGAACTGGCCAGCAGCACCCCGGCGAGAAACACCCCCCTTCGCCATCGACAGCCCCACCTCTTCCAGCAATAAGCCAAAGCCGAAGACCAGGAACAGGGCCACGGCGCTGAACACTTCGCGCAGGCCGGAACGGGCGACAAAGCGCAGCAGCGGGCGGGTCAGATAGCGCCCAAGGACCACCACCAGCGCCAGCGCTGCGGCCACTTTCAGCGCGGAGAGGGCAAAAGCCATCAGCGAAGTGGCGCCGCCGCTGGCCGCCAGCAGCGGGATCATCGCCACCAGCGGGATCGCGGCGATATCCTGGAACAGCAGCACCGCAAAGGCGCTGCGCCCCATCTGCGACACCGTCAGATTGCGCTCATTCATCGCCTGCATAGCAATGGCTGTGGAAGAAAGCGCCAGAGTCATACCAATCAGCTCGGCCACCTGCCAGCGCAGGCCCAGCAGCATGCAGAACAGGCCGATCAACACCCCGCACGCCACCATCTGCAGTGCGCCGCCGCCAAACACCGAGGCGCGCAGCTTCCATAAGCGCTGCGGATCGAGCTCCAGACCAATGACGAACAACATCAGCACCACGCCAATCTCGGCAAAGTGCAGAATCGCCTCGGCATCGGTCACCAGCCGCAGCGCCCACGGGCCGATAATACAGCCGGCGATGAGATAGCCCAGCACTGACCCCAGCCCCAGACGGACGGCGATGGGCACAATCAGCGCCGCGGCGCCGAGGTAAATCAACGCCTGTATCAGCGTATGGCTATCCATTCTGGTGTGCCTCCTGCCAGTCGATTAAGCGTTGACGATAGCGGCGGGCCTGCGCCTGCAGCGTTTCATCATCGCAGATAAAGGTGCAGTGCATAGCGAACGGCGGCAGCCATTTCATCCCGCAGTAAAGCGCGGTTGCCTGCAGAGGCTGCGCCAGCACCGGGAAACCGGGAAACGAACCGATATCAAAGTGGCTTTCACCGCCGCCGGTAGTGACCGCCCACATCAGCGATTTACCGCGCAGGGCAATACCGTTATGGCCATAGGCCCAACCGTGCGACAGCACCTTGTCCATCCACAGCTTGAGCAGCGGCGGTACGCTATACCATTGCATAGGGTGCTGCCAGATAACCAGATCGGCACGGGCCAGCGCCGCCTGCTCGGCGGCAACATCGATATTAAAGTCGGGATAGAGTTGATAGAGGGAGCGTATCTCTACGCCTTCAAGCGTCCCTGCCTGTTCAAGCATTCGCTTATTCGCATGAGAATGCTGCGGATAAGGATGCGCATAAATTATCAGAATCATTGATTGGCCTGCGTTTGCTCTTGTCGTAATCAGCAAGAGTGTAGACAGTTAAGCGAACCGCTTACAATGATAACTGTGATTTATGTCGCGATGGCTTACGCAACGCGCGCCCTGAGGGTTAACGTCAGGCCTTAGTTATCCAGCTCGTCCATGGACTTCACCTGGTCGCGGTTAATCTGCTCCACGCGGCCGGTTTCGGCATTTTTGTATGAGACGAGGCCGGTGTCATCATCCACCTGCGGTTTGCCGCTGGTAACAATGGTCTTGCCGTCGGTGGTTTTGATCGACTGATTCGATGAGCAGCCGGCCACGAACATGATTGCCGTCGCTGCCAGTGCGGATGCCACCAGAATATTGTTCCGCATTGTATCCTCCTGTCTTTTCATCAATAGGTATCGTTATGGTGCTAACTATAGTTAGCCTGACCCGACAGGGGGTTAAAAGCAGAACTCTCTGAAGATGGCTGCGGCCAAAAAAATAGGCTGACGATGTCATCAGCCCAGGATTGTTGCTATCCGGCCAGGCCGGGAAGCTTATTTAGTGATTTGCGCGTGCATTTCCTGAACCGAAATCACCTTCTCGGTGGCGTCAGCGTTCAGCGCCATCGCGGTGGCAAAGCCGCCGTTCAGGGTGGTGTCGTAATGCACTTTGTACTGCAGCGCGCTGCGGCGAATCAGCTTGGAGTCTTCAATCGCCTGGCGACCTGCGGTGGTGTTGATGATGTAGGTATATTCGCCATTCTTGATGCGGTCCTGAATGTGCGGACGACCTTCATGCACCTTGTTCACCAGACGCGGGTTAATGCCCGCTTCACCCAGCACAATCGCCGTACCGTGAGTCGCATCCAGCTCGAAGCCAAACTTCAGCAGCTTCGCCGCCAGGTCAACCACGCGCTCTTTATCGCCTTCGCGGACGGAGAGCAGCGCACGACCCTGTTTCTTCATGGTCGAGTTGCTGCCCAGCTGCGCTTTGGCGAACGCTTCGGCAAAGGTGCGGCCGACGCCCATCACTTCCCCGGTGGAGCGCATTTCTGGCCCTAACAGCGGGTCAACGCCCGGGAATTTATTGAACGGCAGGACCACCTCTTTCACCGAGTAGTACGGCGGGATGATCTCTTTGGTCACGCCCTGCTGCGCCAGCGTCTTACCGGCCATCACGCGCGCCGCCACTTTCGCCAGCGGGACGCCGGTGGCTTTGGAGACGAACGGTACGGTACGCGCCGCACGCGGGTTGACCTCAATCAGATAAACTTCGTTATCTTTCACCGCGAACTGGACGTTCATCAGGCCGCGAACCTGCAGCTCGAAGGCCAGCTTCTGCACCTGCTCGCGCATCACATCCTGAATCTCTTTGCTCAGGGTGTAGGCCGGCAGGGAACAGGCGGAGTCGCCGGAGTGGACGCCTGCCTGCTCGATATGCTCCATGATGCCGCCAATCAGCACCATTTCGCCATCGCAGATGGCATCGACATCCACTTCAATCGCATCGTCGAGGAAGCGATCCAGCAGCACCGGCGCGTCGTTGGAGACGCTGACCGCGGTCTGGAAGTAGCGGCGCAGATCCTGCTCGTCATAGACGATCTCCATCGCCCGGCCGCCGAGCACATAAGACGGACGCACCACCAGCGGGTAGCCAATCTCTTTCGCTTTCTCTACCGCCTGCTCAATGGCGGTGACGGTGGCGTTCGCCGGCTGCTTCAGCTTCAGACGGTCAACCGCGTGCTGGAAGCGCTCACGGTCTTCCGCCCGGTCGATAGCGTCCGGACTGGTACCGATAACCGGCACGCCGGCAGCTTCCAGGGCACGAGCCAGTTTCAGCGGGGTCTGGCCGCCGTACTGGACGATAACGCCTTTTGGCTTCTCGATGCGCACGATTTCCAGCACGTCTTCCAGGGTCACCGGCTCAAAATACAGACGGTCGGAGGTGTCGTAGTCGGTAGAGACGGTTTCCGGGTTACAGTTGACCATGATGGTCTCGTAACCGTCCTCGCGCAGCGCCAGCGAGGCGTGTACGCAGCAGTAGTCGAATTCGATACCCTGACCGATACGGTTCGGGCCGCCGCCGAGGACCATGATTTTATCGCGGTCAACGGACGGGTTGGACTCACACTCTTCTTCATAAGTGGAGTACATGTAGGCGGTATCGGTAGCAAATTCCGCAGCGCAGGTGTCCACGCGCTTGTAGACCGGGTGCAGGTCATACTGGTCGCGCAGCTTGCGGATTTCCGCTTCCCGCACGCCCGCCAGCTTCGCCAGACGCGCATCGGCAAAGCCTTTACGCTTCAGGGTGCGCAGGAAGTCAGCGTCGAGGCCGTTGATGCCCACTTCCGCCACTTTCTCTTCCAGACGGACCAGCTCTTCAATCTGTACCAGGAACCAGCGGTCGATGTTGGTCAGGTTGAAGACGCCGTCAACCGAGAGGCCCGCGCGGAACGCGTCAGCGATATACCAGATACGCTCAGCGCCGGCATCTTTCAGCTCGCGGCGGATTTTGGTCAGCGCTTCCGGGTCGTCGAGGCTCACTTTCGGGTCGAAGCCGGTAGCGCCCACTTCCAGACCGCGCAGCGCTTTCTGCAAGGATTCCTGCTGGGTACGGCCAATCGCCATCACTTCGCCGACAGACTTCATCTGGGTGGTCAGACGGTCGTTGGCGCCGGCGAATTTTTCAAAGTTAAAGCGTGGGATTTTAGTGACCACGTAGTCGATGGACGGTTCAAAGGAAGCCGGGGTGCGGCCGCCGGTGATGTCGTTCATCAGCTCGTCAAGGGTATAACCTACCGCCAGCTTGGCTGCCACTTTAGCAATCGGGAAGCCGGTGGCCTTAGAGGCCAGCGCCGAGGAGCGGGAGACGCGCGGGTTCATTTCGATAACGATCAGGCGACCGTTTTTCGGGTTGACCGCGAACTGCACGTTAGAGCCGCCGGTTTCGACGCCGATTTCACGCAGCACCGCCATCGAGGCGTTACGCATGATCTGGTACTCTTTGTCGGTCAGGGTCTGCGCCGGGGCAACGGTGATGGAGTCACCGGTGTGGATCCCCATGGCGTCGAAGTTTTCGATGGAGCAGACGATGATGCAGTTGTCGTTCTTATCGCGCACCACTTCCATCTCGTACTCTTTCCAGCCGATCAGCGATTCATCGATCAGCAGTTCGTTGGTCGGAGAGAGATCCAGGCCGCGTTCGCAGATTTCTTCGAACTCTTCGCGGTTATAGGCGATACCGCCGCCGGTGCCGCCCATGGTGAAGGACGGACGGATGATGCACGGGAAACCAACGTCGGCGGCAACCGCCAGCGCCTCTTCCATCGTGTGGGCGATACCAGAGCGCGCGGTGTCGAGGCCGATTTTTTTCATTGCGATATCGAAACGGCGACGGTCTTCGGCTTTATCAATCGCATCGGCGGTGGCGCCAATCATGGTCACGCCGAATTCAGCCAGGACCCCCTGACGCTCCAGCTCGAGCGCGCAGTTCAGCGCCGTCTGGCCGCCCATGGTCGGCAGCACCGCATCCGGGCGCTCTTTTTCGATGATTTTACGCACCACTTCCCAGTGAATCGGCTCGATGTAGGTGGCATCGGCCATTTCCGGGTCGGTCATGATGGTCGCCGGGTTAGAGTTCACCAGGATAACGCGGTAGCCCTCTTCGCGCAGCGCTTTACAGGCCTGGGCGCCGGAGTAGTCAAACTCACACGCCTGACCGATAACAATCGGGCCCGCGCCCAGAATCAGGATACTTTTTATGTCTGTACGTTTTGGCATTGCTCTTTTACTCCTGATTATTTCGCGGACTGACGGTATTGCTCAATTAACTCGATAAAGTGGTCGAACAGCGGCGCGGCATCGTGCGGCCCCGGGCTCGCTTCAGGGTGCCCCTGGAAGCTGAACGCCGGTTTGTCGGTACGATGGATCCCCTGCAGGGTGCCGTCGAACAGCGACTTATGGGTCACGCGCAGGTTGGCCGGCAGCGTCGCCTCATCTACAGCGAAACCGTGGTTCTGGGCAGTGATCATCACCACGTTGTTATCAATATCTTTTACCGGGTGGTTGCCGCCGTGGTGGCCGAACTTCATCTTAATGGTCTTGGCACCGCTCGCCAGCGCCAGTAGCTGATGGCCAAGGCAGATGCCGAATACCGGAATATCGGTCTCAAGGAATTTTTCAATCGCTTCGATAGCGTAATCGCACGGCGCCGGGTCGCCAGGGCCGTTGGAGAGGAAGATACCGTCCGGATTGAGCGCCAGCACGTCCGCGGCGGAGGTCTTCGCCGGCACCACCGTCAGGCGGCAGCCGCGGTCAACCAGCATGCGCAGGATGTTGCGTTTCGCGCCGAAGTCATATGCCACAACGTGGAACGGCAGCTCGCTTTCCGCTTTCGCTTCCGGCAGGTCGCCCGCCAGGGTCCAGCTGCCTTGCGTCCAGCTATAGGTTTCTGCGGTGGTCACTTCCTTCGCCAAATCCATGCCGTTCAGGCCTGGGAACGCTTTCGCTTTTTCCAGCGCCAGCTGGGCATCCGGGCTGTCGCCCGCGATGATGCAGCCGTTTTGCGCCCCTTTCTCACGCAGCAGACGCGTCAGCTTGCGGGTATCGATATCGGCAATCGCCACGATGTTATGGCGCTTCAGATAAGAAGAGAGGTCTTCAGTACTGCGGAAGTTGCTGGCAATCAGCGGCAGGTCGCGAATAACCAGACCCTGCGCATGTACCTGAGAAGATTCTTCATCGGCGGCGTTGGTGCCGACATTACCAATATGAGGATAAGTAAGAGTGACGATTTGGCGGGAATAGGAAGGATCAGTGAGGATTTCTTGATAACCGGTCATTGAAGTATTGAAAACGACTTCCCCAACCGCCGTGCCGGTTGCCCCGATGGCCCGACCGTGAAACTGGGTTCCGTCTTCCAGAACCAATAGCGCTGACTTAATCAAAACATCCTCCAGAGAATATCCACTCACTTTATTTGCATATTAATTCATAAACACGATCTGAATCAATGCAAATCTGTTGCCCGCAGATTTTTGGCAAACGGCGGCATTCTGGAGAGATGTCGGATAAAAGTCAACTTAAAGCGGAGATTTTTAATGTCATTTTACGCCACTGGTGCGTAACACGTGATTTTTACGCCAAAAAGATCAACAAACCTGGCTGAGAAAACGCTTGCGGATGTGGAAGAGTGTAAAACAGAGCGATGATCGACAAAAAAGTGGACCAGATGGTCAAAATTTACATTTCATTCACTAAAAAACACGCCAATACTGTATTTTTTACGCATTAGACTTAAAACATACACCGTAACTCGCAAAAATAAAAAAGGGCAACAAAATATTGCCCTCTGCATCAATAACTTATTGATAGCAATAACCACATCACGATGGGTAATAATCGTTATAAACTATTCAGATCCAGCACATCACGCATATCAAACAGGCCATTTTTCTTGCCTTTCAGCCATAATGCTGAACGAACAGCGCCATTTGCAAAGGTCATGCGGCTGGACGCTTTATGGGTGATTTCAATACGCTCACCGATGTCAGCAAACATTGCCGTATGCTCCCCGACGATATCGCCCGCGCGAACGGTCGCGAAGCCGATGGTGCCCGGGACGCGTTCGCCAGTGTAGCCTTCACGACTGTAGACCGCGCAGTCCTTAAGATCTTTGTTCAATGCCCCGGCGATCGCTTCGCCCATCGCCAGCGCGGTGCCTGACGGCGCATCCACTTTATGCCGGTGGTGCGCTTCGATAATTTCGATGTCGGTATAGTCGCCCATCACCTTCGCCGCCTTCTCCAGCAGCTTCAACAGGACATTGACGCCAACGCTAAAGTTAGCGGCGAAGACAATGGCAATGTCCTGCGCGGCATCGCGAATCGCCTGTTTGCCAGCGTCGTCAAAACCGGTGGTGCCGATGACCATCCCTTTGCCGTGCTCGCGGCAAAACGCCAGATGGTTCAGCGTGCCTTCCGGGCGGGTAAAATCGATCAACACGTCGAAATCATCTTTTACCGCCGCCAGGCTGCTCTGCACCGCGACGCCCGCTTTGCCGGCGCCCGCCAGCTCGCCGGCGTCGCTGCCCACCAGGCTTGACCCTTCGCGCTCCAGCGCCGCGCCCAGCGCCACGCCTTCCATCTGCAATGCAGCCTGAATTAACTGGCGTCCCATCCGGCCGCCCGCGCCGGCGATGGCCACGCGGATTTGTGCATCATGCATAGCTATTCTCTTTTGTTAACATTACGTAAATTGTTTTCAGAGTAACCAGCCCGTCAGCGGGCCGCTACTCAAAAACGCCGATAATTAGAAATTTATGACAAACGGCGGACGATATCAGTAAAAACTATACGATTGTGCCGCGATTCCGTGTTTACCGGATGACAACCGGGAAGGCTAATGATGGCGCCCTCGCCCGTACAGTGCGGGCGAAGGCGGTATTGCAGTGGGTTACAGCGGGAAAAGCGCGCCGGCGGGAAACGCGGATAAAAACCAGGTCACCGCCAACAGATCGGCGCTGCCGCCAGGGCTGAGATGGCGGGCAATCAGCTCATCGTCAAACTGTCGCAGCGCCTCCAGGCCGCCGTCCGCCAGCACGCCGCCCTGCCACAGCAGTCGCTGCGCCTCCTGCTGGACAAAGTTCAGCCCGGCAAGCCCGCCGCGCGAGACCAGGTTGGTGTCATCATTCCACGCCATCAGATGCAGCAGGGTTTGCAGTAGCGCCAGATTACTGTCGCCGGTCTCTTCCATCATGCGGGTAAAGACTGGCATGGCCTGGGTACGCACCGTCAGGAAACCGCTCTCCGCCTCGCCGCGGGCCCCGGAGAGACCATAGCGCAGAAAATGAGCCTCGCCTTTACTGAGCCGTTCCCCGCCAGCAGAAGACAACTCCTGCATAACCATGCCGCGACAGAAACGCGCCACCTGGTCGCAAAGCCGGTGCTGCTCTATCGGCTCACCTTTCGACACCAGCCTGCCCGCCGCCGCGCTGAGCAGGCCAAAAGCGAAGATCGCCCCGCGATGGGTATTCACCCCGCCGGTGGCCTCCAGCATATCGTTCTCACAGGCCATCCCTACCGGGCGCAGCATCATCAATACCTGCTCCGGCGCGACCGCCGCAGTATCGTGGCCCATGATGAAAAATTTCTCCATCCACGGAGCCACCACCGCGGTGCTGGCCTCAAACGAGGCCAGATCCATATCCCAGTGCGCGCCAGCGTTACGAATATCCACCAACCCGGGCTTTGGGGTCAGGCGAACTTCGGTCAACAGCGCGCGCTCTACCGCGCTGACCACCTCTTCGGCACTCAGTGGCTTCACGCGCCGCACACGCGCAGGATTAATTAACACGTCGCTCATGGCCTTTCCCCTCTGTGTTTAGTCGCTGTTTTTCACCTGACGAATCACATCGATGACCGAACCGTCGCGATAGCGCACCACCGCCACCACCCGATCGGTGAATTCGATCGGCTGCGGCTTGCCAGTCAACAGCTCAGCACGCTGCTGCAGTTCCTCAATGGTCATCAGCGGAATGCCTGCGCTGCGCAAATTGTCGATCAGGTCCTGACGTGCCGGATTGACCGCAATGCCGTGGTCAGTGACCAGCACATCCACGCTGGCCCCCGGCGTGACGCGGGTCAGCACCTTTTCCACGACGCAGGGAATACGGCCGCGAACTAACGGCGCGGTAATAATGGTCAAATCCGCACCGGCGGCGGTATCGCTATGGCCACCGGACGCCCCGCGCAGCACACCGTTAGAACCGGTCATCACGTTAACGTTAAAGTCGATATCAATTTCCAGCGCGCTGAGCATCACCACGTTTAAGCGCTCGCAGGAGGCGCCTTTGGAGCCCGGGCTGGCATACTGATTGGTGGAGATCTCGACATGGTTCGGGTTCTGCGCCAGCGAACGCGCCGCGTCGCCATCGAAGGACTGGGTATCGAGCAGCGTTTTGATCAACCCTTTTTCGTGCAAATCGACCATCGTCCCGGTGATACCGCCGAGGCCGAAGCTGGCGGTAATGCCGTTACGGCGCATTTTATCTTCAAGGAAGCGAGTTACTGCCAGCGAGGCGCCGCCGGTACCGGTCTGCAGCGAGAAACCCTCTTTAAAGTAACCGGAGTGCTCAACGACTTTCGCCGCCTGGCGGGCGATCAGCAGCTCGCGCGGGTTGCTGGTCAGACGGATGGCACCCGCGGTAATTTTTTGCGGATCGCCGACTTCATCTACCTGGACTATCAGATCCACCTGATCCTGGGCAATACTGGCCGGATAGTTAGGATAATCCACCCACTCTTCGGTCAGCAGCACCACGCATTTAGCGTCCTCGGCATCGACGCGCGCGTAGCCCAGAGAACCGCAGCGTGATTTACCGCTAAAGCCGTTGGCGTTGCCAAACTCATCGCAGCAAGGAACGCCGAGAAACGCGACATCAATCGACAGCTCGCCGCTTTGAATCAGCTGTACGCGACCGCCGTGGGAGTGGATCTGCACCGGGTTTTCCATTAAACCGGCGGAGATCTCCTCGCCCAACTTGCCGCGCAGGCCGGAGGTGTAGATCTGGCGGATCACACCATTTTTAATATGCTCGATCAGCGGCCAGTGGGCGTCGATCAGCGAACTGGATGCCAGGGTGAGATCGCGAAAACCCATTTCCGCCAGCTTCGCCACTACCATATTGACGACTTTGTCACCGCCGCGAAACGCGTGGTGGAACGAAATGGTCATGCCGTTTTGCAGGCCGGAACGACGAATCGCCGTTTCCAGCGAATCGCAGATTTTACGCTGACGTTTTTCGCTTTCGCTGGCTAACCACGGGCTTTTCGCCGTTACGCCGGCATAAGGTGTCAGTCCATTCGGCATCACGTACTGCTGATTAAGCATTGCTACTGTCTCTTTCATCTTATTCCCCTTAATCACGAATACCGGAAGCCGAGAGCGCCACCACTTTGCGAGCATGGTCGATAATCGGTCCATCGATCATCTTGCCGTTCAGCGATACCACACCCAGACCTCGCGTTTCGGCTTCTTCCGCCGCGGCAATCACTTCCAGCGCGTGATCGACCTCTTTGCGCGTCGGGGCATAGACCTGATGCAGGAGTTCAATTTGTCGTGGGTTAACCAACGATTTGCCGTTAAAACCGAGGTTTTTGGCCAGATTCGCTTCCGCCAGGAAGCCCTCTTCGTTATTGATATCCGACCACACCACGTCATAGGCGGCGATGCCGGCAACGCGCGCGGCATGCAGTACAGCGCAGCGGGCGTAGAACAGTTCAGTACCGTCGCCGCGGGAGGTGCCCATATCCATCACGTAATCGAAGGCCGCCAGCGCGATCGCCGCCAGACGCGGGCTGGCACGGGCGATTTCCACCGCGTTCACCACGCCCAGCGCCGACTCGATCGCCGCCATTAACTTGGTGCTGCCCACTTCCCGGCCGCACTCGCGTTCAATCCGCTCAACATGCGCTTCCAGCTCATGGATATCTTCTTTGCTGTCGGTTTTCGGCAGACGCACCATATCCACGCCCGCGCGGACTACCGCTTCAAGGTCGGCAAGACCGAACGGCGTATTAAGCGGGTTAATGCGCACCACGGTTTCGATATCCTGATACAGTGGATGCTGCAGCGCCTGATACACCAGCAGACGAGCGGTATCTTTCTCGCGCAGCGAAACGGCATCTTCCAGGTCGAACATCACCGCATCGGCGCCGTAGACGAATGACGTGCTTAACATGGCGGCATTGGCGCCAGGGATGAACAACATACTGCGACGTGGTTTCATAGCTGGCTCCATTGTAATTGGGTCTGTTGCGCCGCGCGCAGCGCCGCGGCCTGTACGCGAGCTCGCAAAACACATTCCAGCGCGCCTTTATCATCGACCACCACGTTGGCCTGTTTCACGCCAAGCTGAGCCAGCGTTTCTCTCACTACCTGCTCAATCGCAGCGCCAAACTGTTGTTTCACAATGCTGTCGATTTCCAGCTGAATGCCCGGCTGCGCCGCGGGTCCAATCCTGACCATCACATCGCTGGACTCCAGCGTGCCGGCCAGGGCGTCAATCTTCATTTCCATAGGGGAAAATCCTTAGTTAGGGCGTATAAATCAGGCGGTTTGATGTTCGCTTTCCGCCAGTTGCATCAGAAAAGAGAGGGTTCCCGGCGGTACCAGCGCCGCGACCGCCTGCCAGTTGCGCTGTCGATAGAGGTCGCGCACTCGGGAGGCCGACACGGGTCCACCATTTTTTTCGATTCGCGCAAGCTCAACTACTTCAATGGGCGGCGCGTCGCCTGGCGCTTCCAGTAGTGACTTCATGCGCTGGTTGTAATTACGGGTCAGGGGACACAGCGGCTCGGTGCCGACAAAGCGATGGGTAATCTGCAGCGCCGGGGCCAGGCGCTCGCGGAAGAGCTGCAGGTCAATCTGGCTGTGGCAGTCATCAACCACCCCCTGCTCTTTCAGGAAATAGCCGGGGAACGTCGCCCGCGAGATCAGATACGCCGAACCGGGATGCAGCGTCACCTTATCGATGCCGGTAATCCCCTGTTCAATGAGCTTGAAGCGATCGTGATAGGAAAAGCAGGACGCATCTTCTTTGACCACAAACAGATGCAGCCAGTCGCACTGGCTGGCCGCCTGTTCTACCAACCAGCGGTGGCCGAGGGTGAAGGGATTGGCATTCATCACGATAGCGCCGATTTTTCTTCCCGGCTGACGGTACATCGCCAGCTGTCGACAGTAACGAGTCAGCCGTTCGCGGCTATTTTCCATTAGCACGGCGCGGTCGCCCGCCTGGGCTATCGGCCAGAAGCCGGCGCCGGAAAATAACGCGGCATTGCAAGGTTTAGTGAACAAAAACAGTTCGCTGCGCCCCAGCTCATAGGCCAGCGTCAGGAGCTCGGTCAGTAATTTAAGGCTCAGCCCCTCCCCCTGCAGCGAGGGATCGATGGCGATGCATTTCAGCACATTGCCGGCGATAGCACCGCAGCCGACCAGCCGCTGCTGATACTCGGCGATAATCGCCATTTCGCAGTCGGCCTCTAACGACAGTTGATGCTGGCGGAGAAACCGATCGATCGCCTCTCGCCGCGGTTTATCTTTTGATAGCTGAACGCGTTTTAATATCAGTGTCATTTTTTAGCGCTTCGTCATTTCAAAACGAACTGTATTTCGCCAGCGTTCGGCTATGGATTCTTGTATTTAAGTCACAGTTTTTCTCGTGGCTTAATTGGCTTTATGGTTTTTATGTTGTTAATTAATTCAGAATCATAAAAACAATTAAATTAATAAAAAACACGAGTATTCAGTGAAGATAATCACACCTTACCCCTGGGTCTATTTATTACTATGCGCCGGTCTTACTACTCCATCAATAAACAGGATAACGTTTATGACTAACATGAGTCAGGCTCCGGCGACGGAGAAAAAGGGCGTTAGCGATCTGCTGGGATTTAAAATCTTCGGCATGCCGCTCCCCCTTTACGCATTTGCGTTAATTACACTATTACTTTCACATTTTTATAACGCATTACCCACCGATATCGTCGGCGGCTTTGCCATCATGTTTATTATCGGCGCTATATTCGGGGAAATTGGCAAGCGCCTGCCAATATTCAACAAATATATCGGTGGCGCTCCGGTGATGATTTTCCTGGTGGCGGCTTATTTTGTCTACGCAGGTATTTTTACGCAGAAAGAAATCGATGCTATCAGCAACGTTATGGATAAGAGTAACTTCCTTAACTTATTCATCGCGGTATTAATTACCGGAGCAATTCTGTCGGTAAACCGCCGCCTGCTGCTGAAATCACTGCTCGGCTATATTCCAACTATCCTGATGGGCATTGTCGGCGCGTCTATTTTTGGCATCGCTATCGGCCTGGTGTTCGGTATTCCAGTGGATCGCATCATGATGCTGTACGTCCTGCCGATCATGGGTGGCGGCAACGGCGCGGGCGCGGTCCCCCTGTCGGAGATTTACCACTCCGTCACCGGTCGTTCTCGCGAAGAGTATTACTCAACCGCTATCGCTATTCTGACCATCGCTAACATCTTCGCCATCGTCTTTGCCGCCGTCCTCGATATCATCGGCAAAAAACACACCTGGCTGAGCGGCGAAGGGGAACTGGTGCGTAAAGCCTCGTTCAAAGTGGAAGAAGATGAGAAAGCGGGACAAATCACCCATCGCGAAACCGCCGTCGGTCTGGTGCTGTCCACTACCTGCTTCCTGCTGGCCTACGTCGTGGCGAAGAAAATTCTGCCCAGCATTGGCGGTGTGGCTATTCACTATTTCGCGTGGATGGTGCTGATCGTCGCCGCGCTGAACGCCTCCGGGCTGTGCTCACCGGAAATCAAAGCCGGTGCTAAACGCTTGTCTGATTTCTTCTCCAAACAGCTGCTGTGGGTGCTGATGGTCGGGGTCGGCGTCTGCTACACCGACCTACAGGAAATTATCAACGCCATCACCTTCGCTAACGTTGTTATCGCCGCCATTATCGTTATCGGTGCGGTGCTCGGCGCGGCGATCGGTGGCTGGCTGATGGGCTTCTTCCCAATAGAATCGGCCATCACTGCAGGCCTGTGTATGGCCAACCGCGGCGGCTCCGGCGACCTGGAAGTTCTCTCTGCCTGTAACCGTATGAACCTTATCTCTTATGCGCAAATCTCCTCCCGTTTGGGCGGCGGTATTGTGCTGGTCATCGCCAGCATCGTGTTCGGCATGATGATTTAACCCATACGCACGATGGCACGTTGAACTGACAGGTGAAGAACGAATCAGGGTCCCATGCCGGGAGCGGCAGAGGGAAATCCACCCTGCTCCTTAGCCAGAAACCTTGTCAGACAGCGCGTCATCGTGCCCCTATTTGAGATGTATAAATGACTGACAATGCCGTCCTGTTAGGCGAAGGCTTCACCCTGATGTGTCTCGGCATGGGCTTTGTGCTGGTGTTCCTGCTGCTGCTCATTTTCGCCATCCGGGGAATGTCCCTCGCCGTCAACCGCCTGTTTCCTGAGCCGCCTGCCGCCCCCAAACCGGCGCCGGCCGCCGTCGCGCCCGCCGACGATTTCGCCCGCCTGAAGCCGGCGATTGTCGCCGCCATTCACCACCATCGCCGTCTTCACCCTTAATTCACGGAGGAATTCATGACCGTTGCCATTACCGATGTCGTCCTGCGCGACGCCCACCAGTCCCTGTTCGCCACCCGTCTGCGTCTCGACGATATGCTGCCCGTTGCCGCTCAGCTGGACGACGTCGGCTACCGCTCGCTGGAGTGCTGGGGCGGCGCCACCTTTGACGCCTGCATCCGCTTCCTCGGCGAGGACCCGTGGGTCCGCCTGCGCGAGCTGAAAAAGGCGATGCCCAAGACCCCGCTGCAGATGCTGCTCCGCGGCCAGAACCTGCTCGGCTACCGCCACTACGCCGACGACGTGGTGGAGCGCTTCGTCGAGCGCGCCGTCAAAAACGGCATGGACGTCTTCCGCGTCTTCGATGCCATGAACGACCCGCGCAACATGCAGGCCGCCCTGCAGGCGGTCCGCCGCCACGGCGCCCACGCCCAGGGTACGCTTTCGTACACCACCAGCCCGGCCCACACCCTGCAGACCTGGCTCGACCTCACCGAACAGCTGCTGGAGACCGGCGTTGACTCCGTCGCCATCAAGGACATGTCCGGCATTCTGACGCCGCATGCCGCCTTTGAGCTGGTCAGCGAAATCAAGAAGCGCTATGACGTCACCCTGCACCTGCACTGCCATGCCACCACCGGGATGGCGGAGATGGCGCTGCTGAAGGCCATTGAAGCCGGGGTCGACGGCGTGGATACGGCGATTTCGTCCATGAGCGCCACCTACGGCCACCCGGCCACCGAGGCGCTGGTCGCCACCCTCGCCGGCACGCCGTACGACACCGGGCTGGATATCCACAAGCTGGAGAGCATCGCCGCGTACTTCCGCGAGGTGCGCAAAAAATACCACGCCTTCGAAGGCCAGCTGAAGGGCACCGACAGCCGTATCCTCGTCGCCCAGGTGCCGGGCGGGATGCTCACCAATCTCGAAGGCCAGCTGAAGCAGCAGAGCGCCGCCCACCGTCTGGATGAAGTGCTGGCGGAAATCCCCCGCGTGCGCGAGGACCTCGGCTTCATCCCGCTGGTGACCCCGACCTCGCAGATTGTCGGCACCCAGGCGGTGCTCAACGTCCTGACCGGCGAGCGCTACAAAACCATCGCGAAGGAGACCGCCGGTATCCTGAAGGGCGAGTACGGCCGCACCCCGGCCCCGGTGAACGCCGCCCTGCAGGCGCGGGTGCTCGACGGCGCCGACCCGGTGACCTGCCGCCCGGCGGATTTACTCAAGCCGGAGCTGGCGCAGCTGGAAGCGGATGTCAGACGCCAGGCACAGGAGAAGGGCATCACGCTTGCCGAAAACGCCATCGACGACGTGCTCACCGTGGCGCTGTTCCCGCAGCCCGGCCTGAAATTCCTCGAAAACCGCCACAACCCGGCGGCCTTTGAGCCGGTACCGCAGGCGGAAGCCGCGCAGCCAGTGGCAAAAGCAGAAAAACCTGCCGCCTCCGGCGTCTACACCGTGGAGGTGGAAGGCAAAGCCTTTGTGGTCAAAGTCAGCGACGGCGGTGACGTCAGCCAGCTGACGGCGGCTGCTCCTGCCTCTGCACCCGCCGCTGCCGCCCCGGCCGGCGCCGGTACCCCGGTGACCGCCCCGCTGGCGGGCACTATCTGGAAGGTGCTGGCCAGCGAAGGCCAGACGGTGGCCGCAGGCGAGGTGCTGCTGATTCTGGAAGCCATGAAGATGGAGACCGAAATCCGCGCCGCGCAGGCCGGGACCGTGCGCGGTATCGCGGTGAAAGCCGGCGACGCGGTGGCGGTCGGCGACACCCTGATGACCCTGGCGTAAGGAAAAGGAACGGAAATGGAAAGTCTGAACGCCCTGATTCAGGGCATGGGGCTGATGCACCTCGGCGCCGGCCAGGCCATCATGCTGCTGGTCAGCCTGCTGCTGCTCTGGCTGGCGATTGCGAAGAAGTTCGAGCCGTTACTGCTGCTGCCGATTGGCTTCGGCGGCCTGCTCTCCAATATCCCGGAGGCCGGGCTGGCGCTCACCGCCCTGGAGAGCCTGCTGGCTCACCACGACCCGGCGCAGCTGGCGGTGATTGCCGCGAAGCTCCACTGCGCGCCGGACGTCCACGCCATCAAAGAGGCACTGGCGCTGGCCCTGCCGTCGGTACAGGGGCAGATGGAGAGCCTCGCGGTGGACATGGGCTACTCCGCCGGGGTGCTGGCCATCTTCTATAAGGTGGCGATTGGCTCGGGCATCGCGCCGCTGGTCATCTTTATGGGCGTCGGGGCGATGACCGATTTCGGCCCGCTGCTGGCTAACCCGCGCACCCTGCTGCTGGGGGCGGCGGCGCAGTTCGGGATCTTCGCCACCGTGCTCGGGGCGCTGACGCTGAACTACTTCGGCATCATCAGCTTCACCCTGCCGCAGGCGGCGGCCATCGGCATCATCGGCGGCGCCGACGGCCCGACGGCGATTTACCTGTCGGGCAAGCTGGCGCCGGAGCTGCTGGGGGCCATCGCGGTGGCGGCGTACTCCTATATGGCGCTGGTGCCGCTGATCCAGCCGCCGATCATGAAGGCGCTGACCACGGATAAGGAGCGGAAGATCCGCATGGTGCAGCTGCGCACGGTGAGTAAGCGGGAGAAGATCCTCTTCCCGGCGGTGCTGTTGCTGCTGGTGGCGCTCCTGCTGCCGGACGCCGCGCCGCTGCTGGGGATGTTCTGCTTCGGCAACCTGATGCGCGAGAGCGGCGTGGTGGAGCGGCTGAGCGATACGGTGCAGAACGCGGTGATCAACATCGTCACCATCTTCCTCGGGCTGTCGGTGGGGGCCAAGCTGGTGGCGGACAAGTTCCTGCAGCCGCAGACGCTGGGGATCCTGGTGCTGGGGGTGATCGCCTTCTGCGTGGGGACCGCAGCCGGGGTGCTGATGGCGAAGCTGATGAACGTGTTCAGCCGGCACAAAATCAACCCGCTGATTGGTTCCGCGGGGGTGTCGGCGGTGCCGATGGCGGCGCGGGTGTCGAACAAGGTGGGTCTGGAAGCGGACGGGCAGAACTTCCTGCTGATGCACGCCATGGGTCCGAACGTGGCGGGGGTGATCGGCTCGGCGATCGCCGCCGGGGTGATGCTCAAGTACGTGCTGGCGATGTAGGCCGGCATCCTTCCCGGAGGTGTGGCTGTCGCCCCACCTCCGGGCTGATTTGATACCCACTCTTGGCATGACGGGGCCGGGCACATGTCTGAAATTTTCTGTTCTGTGCTCCACCTGTCGGCGCCGGGGGCGCAAAACGGGGAGAATAACAATTTAATGTCTATCTACCCAATGTATACCCGAAAAATCACCCACTGGTTTGCCAGGCGATCGTTTCAGAATCGCATCTTCCTGCTGATCTTATTCACCTCGACGATCGTCATGCTGGCGATGTCATGGTATCTGACAGACATTACCGAGGAGCGTCTGCATTATCAGGTCGGGCAACGGGCGCTGATTCAGGCGATGCAGATTTCGGCGATGCCGGAGCTGGTGGAGGCAGTGCAGAAACGCGATCTCGCCAGAATCAAAGCCCTTATCGACCCCATGCGTTCGTTCTCCGACGCCACCTACATCACCGTCGGTGATGCCAGCGGCCAGCGCCTCTATCACGTCAATCCTGATGAAATCGGCAAATCGATGGAAGGCGGCGATAGCGATGAGGCGTTGATAAACGCTAAAAGCTACGTGTCAGTGCGCAAAGGCTCGCTGGGATCGTCGCTGCGCGGTAAATCGCCGATTCAGGACGCAACCGGCAAGGTGATCGGCATTGTGTCGGTAGGCTATACCATTGAGCAACTGGAAAACTGGCTCAGCCTGCAGATAAGTTCGCTGCTGATCCCGATGGCCATCATGTTACTGCTTCTGCTCTTTTGCGCCCGCCGCTTCTCACTGCATATCAAAAAACAGATGCTCAATATGGAACCCCAGCAGCTGTCACAGCTGTTGATCCAGCAAAGCGTGCTGTTTGAATCGGTGTTCGAAGGGCTTATCGCCATCGACTCCGATTATAAAATCACTGCGATTAATCAGACTGCGCGTCGCCTGCTCAATTTGAGTCAGCCGGAACCGACGCTTATCGGCAAACGGATCAGCAGCGTTATCTCGCAGGAGGTCTTCTTCTACGATGCGCCACAGACCAATAAAAAAGACGAGATCGTTACCTTCAATCAGATCAAAGTGATCGCCAGCCGGATGGCGGTGATCTTAAACAATGAGCCACAGGGCTGGGTGATCAGCTTTCGCAGCAAAGACGATATCAACACCCTTAGCCTGCAGCTTAGCCAGGTACAACAATATGCCGATAACCTGCGCGCCGTACAGCATGAGCATCGCAATCTGATCTCCACTATCGCCGGTCTGCTGTTTCTTAAACGCTATAACCAAGCGCTGGAACTGATCCAACAGCAGTCGGAAAGTCACCAGAAGGTGATCGATTTTATTGCACGCAATTTCCAGGACAACCACCTGGCCGGGCTGTTGATCGGCAAATATTACCGGGCCAAAGAGCTTGGACTTGAGCTGATTTTCGATCCGGCCTGCTTCGTTGATAGATTACCTACCGCCCTTTCGCACAACGAATGGATCTCGATCGTGGGGAATCTACTTGATAACGCCTACAATGCCAGCCTGCGTCAACCGCAGGGTTCAAAACAGATCGAATGCCTGATCAACAGTGATGGCCAGGAGGTGATCATTGAGATCGCCGACCAGGGATGCGGCATTGACGAGGCGCTGCGCGATCGGATCTTCGAGCGCGGCGTCACCAGCAGCGCCAGCAAAGATCATGGTATCGGACTCTGGCTGGTACGCAGCTACGTGGAACAAGCAGGCGGCAGTATCGTCGTCGAAAATAATATTCCTTTTGGCACCATTTTTACGCTTTATATCCCCCTGACCCGAGATGAACATCATGGATAGCATCACTACTCTTATTGTTGAAGACGAACCTATGCTGGCGGAGATCCTGGTGGATAACATTAAACAGTTTCCCCAGTTCGACGTCATTGGTATTGCGGATAAGCTTGAGAGCGCCAGGAAACAGCTCAGACTGTATCAACCGCAGCTGATCCTGCTGGATAATTTTTTACCCGACGGCAAAGGTATCGATCTGATCCGCCATGCAGTCAGTACACATTACAAGGGACGGATTATCTTTATTACTGCGGATAATCACATGGAAACCATCAGCGAAGCGCTGCGTCTTGGGGTGTTTGATTACCTGATAAAGCCGGTGCACTATCAGCGCCTGCAGCACACGCTGGAGCGCTTTGCCCGCTATCGTAGCTCGCTGCGCTCCAGTGAACAGGCCAGCCAGCTCCATGTCGACGCGCTGTTTAATATTCAGGCCCGGGAACAAACGGAACCCGCCAGCGCACCACTGCGCGGGATCGATGAAAGCACCTTTCAGCGCGTGCTCCAGCTGTTTGCCGACCCGACGGTGGTGCATACCGCCGACTCGCTGGCCCGTATCCTCGGCAGCAGCAAAACCACCGCTCGCCGTTATCTGGAACAAGGAGTGAAGAACGACTTTCTGGAAGCGGAAATCAGCTACGGCAAGGTTGGCCGACCTGAGCGTATCTATCACGGCAAGCAGACCTATCCTGAGCAGAGATAAAACGCTTACGCCAGGGTGTAGCTGACCACCAGCTGCCCCTTCTTCATCTTAATCTGACTAATGACAATGTCGCCCAGCTCCGCCAGACGGGCGACGTGGGTGCCTCCGCAGGGATAGGCTGGCAGCTCGCCGAATCCCACCTTGCGCATGCCATCAGCGAACGTCACCTGACGCGGTAAGTCCTGCGCCTGCCATGCCTTTACTAACGCCAGTAGCGCACTGGCGTCCGGCAGCGCGGCGCTATTCCTGCTGGTAAAGGTTATCCGCCCTTCGCCGGGCCAGTGGTGCGCTTTCACCGGTTGCCAGCCAAGCTGTTCGCCCGCCAGGCCAAGCAGGTGGCCGACAGAATGCAGACGAGCATGCAGCTGTCTCGCGGAGGCATCAATTTTCATCTCCACTTCACCGAGGGGAAGGGGTTGCGACAGAATATGCAGCACCCTTTCGCCGCGCACAGCCACCGTCTCAACCACCTGCCCGGCAATCCATCCACGGTCCGCCGGTTGACCGCCCCCTTGCGGGTGAAACAGCGTCCGATCCAGTTCGATGGCGTAACGGCCATCCGCTTCTGCAGTGCAGGCGATGATCTGGGCGCGCCCGTCGGTAGCATCGCTGGTGTAATAAACCCGTTCAGTCATAGTGATTCTCCTCTCTGTCCGGCCAGTATATTATTAATGCCGACAGCGATAATCCCACCACCAGCCAATGCACTCTTGCTCCGGGAGCACAAATGAATCTGAACCTCCTGCCCGACCTCGCTCTTTTCGTTCAGATAGTCGACCAGGGCAGCTTCTCCGCCGTCGCCCGCCAGAACGGCATTACCCCTTCAGCCGTTAGCCGCAGCGTGTCACGGCTGGAGCGAGAGATGGGCTGCAAACTGCTGCAGCGTACCACCCGCAAGCTGCGTCTTAGCGATGCCGGGGAAACGATATATCAGCATGCCCAGCAGATGCTGGAAGCGGCGCGACAGGCAATGGATTCCGCAGGCAGTCGCCAAACGGTCGCCCAGGGAAAGCTGACGCTCAGCGTCCCGAAAGCCGTCGGCCGCTTTGTGATCCACCCGCTGATGATGGCGTTTTTCCACCGCTACCCGCAGGTGGACGTCTGCCTGCGGCTGGAAGATCGCCCTCTCGATTTTATCGATGACGGTATTGATCTGGCGCTACGCATCACCGATACCCCCTCCCCCGGCCTGCATGGCAAACCGCTGATGCCAATCAGGCACGTTATCTGCGCCACTGAGGCCTATTTACAGCAGCACGGTACGCCGTACACCCCGCAGGATCTGCGCGCGCATAGCTGCATTAGCCTTGGCGAAACGCCCGCCGATGCGCGCTGGAAGTTCCGTCGGGAAGGCAAAACAGAAACGGTGCCAACCTACGGGCGGTACGCCGCCAACCATACCGCCGTACGCCTCGACGCGGTCAGACAGCATTTAGGGATCGGCAGCCTGCCGCTGTTCACCGCCCGTGAGGCGCTGGCGAAGGGCGATATCGTGCAGGTGCTGCCCGAGTGGGAATTCATCAGCAGTTACTCCGGCGACCTGTGGCTGCTGTGGGCGGGAGATAAACATATGCCCGCCAGGATGCGGGCGATGATCGATTATCTCAGCGAGACGGTGCCGGCGCTGAACGCAGGCAGCACAGAGCCAGCGAAATAATTGCAAACCACGGAATGATAACTCCCAACACAAACCAGATCCCGGAGCGGCCGATATCATGCATTCGCCGGCAGCCAACAGCCAGCAAGGGGAGCGCCATCAGCAGCAGCCAGAGCGCGGCAAAGGGAATGACAACAAAACTGAGGATCCCGTAGTGAGGGTCAACAAGGGTGACCAGACTCCAGGCGGCCACTGGCGCGGCGGCGATCAGCACATTGATAAGAAAAAACGTCCAAAACTGCCGCCGACTGGCGCGGCCACTAAAGTTAAAGGTCTCTTTCCAGCCGCTCAAATACGCCTGTCCATAGGTCATTGCTTCTCTCCTTGAAAATCGAGTGATATATCACGGCGCCAGGGCAATCACCTCCGCCGCCCAGCGTTGAAACCCTTCGACGTTGATATCCAGCGCCACCTGGGCGTTCGCCGGCTGGCCCAGTCGCCCTTCGATATCCACCACCGTGGTGCCGGCGGTCCAGGTCCCCTGCGTCTCCACCGCCACAAAGCACTGCTGGAGAGTGAACAGTTCCGGGCGGGCCAGCCACGCAATAGCGCACAAGTCGTGCATGCGCAGACCACTGCTCATGCTGCCGCTGCGATAGTGGCTAAACAGCGCATGGAGCATTTTACCGGTCTGGTTCAGCGTCGGCAGCGTCGCCAGATAATCCGCCGCCAGCAGCGCCCGGTTGGTGACGTCCAGCCCGCACATCACAATCTCCAGCCCACTATGGAACACTTTCGCGGCGGCTTCCGGGTCGATAGCGATATTGAATTCCGCATTCGGCGTGAAGTTGCCGCGGCCCGCCGAGCCGCCCATGATCACCAGCCGGCGAATATTAAACACGCATTCCGGGTACTGGGTCAGCAGCAGCGCTATATTGGTCAGCGGGCCAATCGCCACCAGGGTGATCGGCTCGGCAGCATGCATAAGCGCATCACGGATAGCCTGGAAGGCCGGCTTCGCCAACGGTTGACGTTGATGCTCAACAAAGTCATACCCCTCCATGCCGGATTCGCCATGCACCGAGGCGGCGTCGCGCAACGGACGCACCAGCGGCATCGACGCCCCCTGCGCCAGCGGTACATCGGCATTCCAGAAATGCAGCAATTGCAGCGCGTTACGGGTCGTCTTCTCCACCGAGACATTGCCCGCTACGGTGGTCATCAACTGCAGATCCAGCTCAGGCGCGAACAGCGCCGCGGCAATGGCGGCGGCATCGTCGATGCCCGGATCGGTATCAAGAATGATTGGTAAGCGCATGGTTTCTCCCTAAAAAAATGCCAGACGTTAAGTCTGGCATCTTCTCATACTGCTGGAGGAAAGAACTTACTCTACTTCACGGACATCCACACGCAGCTCTTTCGGCACTTCAAAGACGATATTCTCTTCCCGGCCTTCCAGCGGCACGGCTTCGCCGCCGCCCAGCTCCTGCAGGCGGGTAATGACGTTCTGCACCAGAATATCCGGCGCCGACGCGCCCGCCGTCACGCCGACGCAGGCCGCATCCTTGACCCACGCTTCCTGAATATCGGAGGCGTCGTCAATCAGGTAAGCCGCTTTGCCCATCCGCTGCGCCAGCTCTGCGAGGCGGTTAGAGTTGGAGGAGTTTTTCGACCCGACCACCAGCACTACGTCAGCCTGCTCCGCCAGCGCGCGCACGGCTTCCTGACGGTTAGTGGTGGCATAGCAAATGTCGTCTTTGCGCGGGCCGACGATTTTCGGAAAACGCGCGCGCAGGGCGTCAATCACATCCGAGGTATCGTCGACGGAGAGCGTGGTCTGGGTCATAAACGACAGCCGGGCGTCATTTTTCACTTCCAGCTTCAGCACGTCTTCCGGCGACTCGACCAGGTACATCCCCCCTTGCGGGTTGTTGTACTGTCCCATGGTGCCTTCGACTTCCGGGTGGCCGGCATGGCCAATCAGAATCGACTCTTCGCCGCGGCGGCTGGCGCGGGCGACTTCCATATGGACTTTGGTCACCAGCGGACAGGTGGCATCGAACACCGTAAGGTCGCGGCTCTTCGCTTCGTTGCGTACCGCCTGCGACACGCCGTGGGCGGAGAAAATCAGGATCGCGCCGTCCGGCACTTCGCTGATCTGTTCGATAAAAATGGCGCCACGCTTGCGCAGGCTATCCACCACATAGCGGTTGTGCACCACTTCATGACGAACATAGATCGGTGCGCCATACAGCGTCAGCGCGTTTTCTACAATGCTGATAGCGCGGTCAACGCCAGCGCAAAAACCGCGCGGGTTAGCCAACAGGATCTGCATGTTACTCCTCCAGCGCCGGATCGATCTCCAGCACTTCAATATCAAAATGAACAGTGCGCCCGGCCAGCGGATGGTTGAAGTCAACGGTGATGGAATCGCCGTTCACTTCGCGGATCACGCCAGGCATTTCGCTGCCATCCATTGCGGTAAAGAGCATAATCGCGCCGATCTCCGGCTCGCCAGCGTCGATAAACTCGCGGCGAGAGAAATACTGAATCAGGTCCGGGCTGGGTACGCCAAAGGCGGCGTCAGGCTCCAGCGAAAAGGCCTTTTTCTCCCCCTCTTTCAAACCGAGAAGCTGTTGCTCCAGCCCTTCAGACAAAGAGGTGTCGCCGAGGCGAAACAGCGCCGGTTTGCCGTTGCTGCGGGTGGACTCGGCAGTGGAGCCGTCGTCCAGTTTCAGAGTGAAGTGCACCAGTACCGCGCTGTTGCTCTGTACGGATTTAGACATGCAAATTGCTCGCTTGTTTAGGTCACCCGGTGCCCGGCGGCATTACGCTTACCGGGCCTACGGGGGCCAAAAATTCTGTAGGCCGGGTAAGCGTCACGTCACCCGGCATTGAGATTTACGCCTGCTCTTTCACAGTCGGTTTCGGCAGGAAGCCTTCCAGCACAATCAGCGCTGCGCCGATGCAGATCGCGCTATCGGCGAGGTTGAAGGTGGCAAAATGCCAGTCGCCGACGTAGAAGTCGATCATATCGACCACAAAGCCATGCCACAGGCGATCGAACAAGTTGCCCAGCGCGCCGCCGATAATCAGCGCGTAGGCAATATTGTTCAGCTTTTGCGTCGCCTTCGAACGGTACATCAGCACCGTCAGCACCACGCAAATGCCGATCGCGATCCCGGAAAAGAACCAGCGCTGCCAGCCGCCGCTGTCGGCGAGAAAGCTAAAGGCCGCGCCATAGTTGCGGGCATAATGCAGATTAAGCGACGGGAACAGCGGAACCGTCTCCCCCAGAGCGAAGTTCTGGAGGATCAGGAATTTGCTGCCCAGATCGATAATCAGCACGGCTACGACCACCCACAGCCAGCGTAGCCCCGTTGAACAGATCGATTTACTCATCAGGCGAATTTACGTTGCTCGCCGTCACCGGCGACGTTGCTCACACAGCGTCCGCAGATTTCCGCGTGTTCCGCCACCTTGCCGATATCGGTGGTGTAATGCCAGCAGCGCGGGCATTTCTCACCTTCAGCTTTACTCAATGCGACTTTCAACCCTTTGAGCAGTTCGCTTTGCTGCGCATCAGCGGACGCGCTCGCATAGTCTGCGACGTTCGCCCCGGAGGTCAACAGGACAAATCGCAATTCATCGCCCAGCGCATTGAGCTTAGCCGCCAGATCGGCATCAGCATACAGCGTGACTGCCGCTTCCAGCGAGCCGCCGACTTTCTTATCCGCACGCGCCTGCTCGATCACCTTGTTGACTTCGCCACGCACCTTCAGCAGCTCATCCCAGAAATCGTCGTTCATCGCTTCGTCGTCGGCCAGGCCGAACAGACCTTCATACCACTCGCCGGTGAAGACATATTTCTCACGCTCGCCCGGCAGATAGCCCCAGATTTCATCTGCGGTGAAGGACATGATCGGCGCCATCCAGCGCACCAGCGCTTCCACGATATGGAACAGCGCGGTCTGGCAGCTGCGACGCGCCACGCTGTCCGCCTTGGCGGTGTACTGGCGGTCTTTGATGATGTCGAGGTAGAACGAGCCCATCTCGATGGAGCAGAAGCGCATCAGGCGCTGCACCACTTCATGGAAGTCGTAGGATTCGTAGGCTTTCAGGATATCTTCCTGTGCCGCCTGCGCGCAGCCGACCGCCCAGCGGTCCAGCACCACCATCTCTTCCGGTTTAACCATGTCTTTCGCCGGATCGAAACCGTTAAGGTTCGCCAGCAGGAAGCGCGCGGTATTACGGATACGACGATAGCTGTCGGCGGCGCGTTTGAGGATCTCGTCAGAGACCGCCATTTCGCCGGTGTAGTCGGTGGAAGCCACCCACAGGCGCAGGATATCGGCGCCGAGCTTGTTCATCACGTCCTGCGGGCTAACGGTGTTGCCGATAGACTTGGACATTTTGCGGCCCTGGCCGTCGACGGTGAAGCCGTGGGTCAGTACCTGACGATATGGCGCTTTGCCTTTCATCGCCGTGGAAATCATCAGCGAGGACATGAACCAGCCGCGATGCTGGTCAGAACCTTCCAGATACATATCGGCGGCGTGACCGGCGAATTCCGGACGCACGTCAACCACGGAAGAGTGGGTCGACCCGGAGTCAAACCAGACGTCGAGGGTATCCGGCACTTTCTCATAGCTGTCGGCGTCATCGCCAAGAATGTCGCGGGAATCGAGATCCCACCACGCCTGGATGCCGTCAACTTCAACGCGTTTTGCCACTTCTTCCATCAGTTCAAGGGTACGCGGGTGCAGTTCATGGGTTTCTTTATGCACGAACAGCGACATCGGCACGCCCCAGGTGCGCTGACGGGAGATACACCAGTCAGGGCGGTTAGCGACCATCGATTCGATACGCGCCTGGCCCCAGTCCGGGATCCACTGCACGCCTTTGATCTCTTTCAGCGACTGCGCGCGCAGGCCTTTCTGATCCATGCTCACGAACCACTGCGGAGTGGCGCGGAAGATGATCGGCGACTTGTGGCGCCAGCAGCATGGATAGCTGTGCTGCAGTTTCTCAACGTGTAACAGCGCGCCACGCTCACGCAGCATCTCAACGATGATGTCATTGGCTTTGAAAACATTAATGCCGTCCAGAGACGGCCAGGTGCCAGGCAGGTAAGCGCCGTCCGGGCCAACCGGGTTGGCGATTTCCAGACCGTATTTCTGGCTGATGGTGTAGTCGTCCGGACCGTGGCCGCCAGCGGTATGCACCGCACCGGTACCGGCGTCCAGCGTCACGTGGTCGCCAAGGATCGCCGGCACGTCGAAATCGAGGAACGGATGCTTAAAGCGCATCAGCTCAAGCTCAGAACCTTGTACCGCCGCCAGAATAGTGTAGTCCGTCGCGCCAACGCGCTTCATTACGCTCTCAACCAGGTCTTTCGCCAGGATCAGCGCCTGGCCGTCAACCTGCACCAGCGCATAGTCGAACTCAGGAGACAGAGAGATAGCGCGGTTGGCCGGCAGGGTCCACGGCGTGGTGGTCCAGATAACCAGCGACACCGGACCGTTGACGTCGGCTACGCCGAATTTCGCCAGTACCGCGGCTTTGTCTACCGCGTGGAACGCGACATCGATAGACGGAGAGGTTTTGTCGTAATACTCCACTTCCGCTTCCGCCAGCGCGGAACGGCAGTCTACGCACCAGTGCACCGGTTTGGCGCCTTTATGCAGGTGGCCATTACCGATGATTTTGCCCAGCGCGCGGATGATGTTGGCTTCGGTTTTGAAGTCCATGGTCAGGTACGGATGCGACCAGTCGCCCAGCACGCCGAGACGGATAAAGTCTTTACGCTGGCCATCGATCTGCTCGGCGGCATATTCGCGGCACTTAGCGCGGAATTCGGCAGCGGTAAATTTCTCACCCGGCTTGCCGTATTCCTGCTCCACTTTCAGCTCGATCGGCAGACCGTGGCAGTCCCAGCCCGGAACGTAAGGCGAGTCATAGCCCGTCAGTCCTTTGGACTTAA
The DNA here is from genome assembly GCF_008452795.1 of Klebsiella sp. AqSCr. NCBI lineage: Bacteria > Pseudomonadati > Pseudomonadota > Gammaproteobacteria > Enterobacterales > Enterobacteriaceae > Klebsiella > Klebsiella sp. AqSCr. The sequence continues at coordinate 137,615 of NZ_MJDM01000001.1, read as the reverse complement.
CGATAATGTCTTTCAGAATCTTGTTTACCGAGTGACCAATATGAATGCTGCCATTCGCATAAGGAGGGCCATCATGCAGAATGAAGGTTTTTTTGCCTTTTTTGGCTGCACGAATGATGCCGTACAGGTCATCATCGGTCCAACGCGCCAGCATTCCCGGTTCGCGTTTGGCGAGGTCGCCACGCATAGGGAACCCTGTTTCCGGCAAATTCAGGGTCGATTTATAGTCACTCATCAGATTCTCGGTTCCGTATTTCGGTTTGATAAACACCAGTGGCTCAGGCCTGGCTGGTCAGCCCAAATAATTCGCGGGCCGTTAACTCATCACGTGCGATTTGCGCCTTCAGCTCGTCCAGCGACGCAAACCGCTGCTCGTTACGTATCTTTTTACGCAGTATTACATTGATATGGCGACCGTAGAGGTCCATTACAACGTCCAACAGATGTACTTCGAGCTGCTGACGCACGCCCGCAACCGTTGGACGGGTGCCAATATTGGCGACGCCCGCTATCGGTTTGTCACCCAGCCCTGTCACTTCTACCGCATAGACCCCTTTAACCGGGGAAACCTGACGACGCAGCGGTAAGTTCGCCGTCGGAAAACCTATGGTTCGGCCTAGTTCATCACCATGCACGACGCGTCCGGAGATGCTAAACGGATGGCCGAGCAGCGTCTCCGCCAGCAGGAGATCGTCATCGGCCAGCGCCTGGCGTACCGCCGTGCTGCTGATTCGCACCCCGCCTTCGCAGAAGGTTTGGGTACTGGTGACGTCGAAGCCATATTCCGCCCCCGCCTTTTGTAATAACAAGAAATCCCCCTGGCGACCAGCGCCAAAGCGGAAATCGTCACCAACGGCGAGGAACTGCACGCCCAGGCGACGCACCAGCAGTTCACTGATAAAATCCTGCGCGGTTAGCGCGGCGAACCGGCGGTCAAAGCGAACGCACAATACATAGTCAACCCCGCTTTCAGCCAGATAGCCCAGCTTTTCACGCAGGCGGGTCAATCGCGCCGGGGCTTTATCAGCGGCAAAGAGCTCCAGCGGCTGGGGTTCAAAAATCATCACCACGACCGGTAAACCGCGCTGGCGGCCCTCTTCGCGCAACCGCTGCAGCAGCGCCTGATGCCCACGATGCACGCCGTCGAAATTACCAATGGTCAGCACGCACCCGTGCGGGGCCTGACTGAGATTATGTATGCCGCGTATCAGCTTCATGTCTGGCTCAAAACAGTGAAAATCGTCCGAGTATACCTTGTACAACTGTCAACGTTAACCAGCGATTGCACCTCGGCAACGAAAGTTCTCAGGAATTCATTCACTCAGCGCGAGAAAGCGTGAAAACTGGCCGCGCCCGGCGATTTTTATGGTGGAAAAGCTGTATTCGCCTGCAACAAGCTGGTAGAATCTTGCGCCATCACTACGTAATGAAGCGCTGTGGTGTTAAACGGCGCTTATTTGCACAAATCCATTGACAAAAGAAGGCTAAACGGGCATATTCCTCGGCCTTTGAATTGTCCATATAGAACACATTTGGGAGTTGGACCTTGGCTAATATCAAATCAGCTAAGAAGCGCGCCGTTCAGTCTGAAAAGGCTCGCAAGCACAACGCAAGCCGTCGCTCTATGATGCGTACTTTCATCAAGAAAGTATACGCAGCTATCGAAGCTGGCGACAAAGCTGCTGCACAGAAAGCATTTAACGAAATGCAACCGATCGTGGACCGTCAGGCTGCTAAAGGTCTGATCCACAAAAACAAAGCTGCGCGTCATAAAGCAAACCTGACTGCACAGATCAACAAACTGGCTTAATCGCCTGCTTGCTGAACTTTGTTAAAGAAACCCGCGAAAGCGGGTTTTTTTATGCCTATCATCTTCCCCCGGTAGCGCACGCTGGCGCGATCTGAGCCACGCCAGCCCACGCCTTCCGGCTATCGGGGTTCGGTGAACAGCGACGAATAATCGCGATTACAGATACGCTGTACCGCCGGGTGCTGAATCATTCGTTCAGCGAAAATAGCGTGATATTCCTCCATCACGCTATCCATACGGCCAATTTCGACAATCGATTCATCATGGTAGAAATCATGCGCGTAGAGCGTCGGCGCGACAAATATCGCATTATGTGCGGCGCCGAAGGCTTTCATGAGCGCCGCGTCGTCAAACTCGCCGAGGATCTCCACCTTCAGGCCCTGCACGTTAATCCAGTTCAGCAGCTTACGTCCCAGCATCGATCGCCGGCCGGGGATCAGCAGCCGCCGCTCTTCGAGGCAGGCCGGGAACGGCTTCGTCGGCGCCGGATTCATGCACCAGAAGCTGACGCTGCACTCGCCGATCTTCACCGAAAATAGCCCTTCCTGCTGCGTCGAGTCGATCGGGCAGTCAGAGATAATCATGTCGAGCTTATGCTGGCTCAGCTGCTCCAGCAGCAGCTCATGAGTGGATTCAAAACAGCGCAGATGAATCTGCTCGCTCTCAACGACGGCGGCATCCAGCACGCCGCTGACCAGCCGTTTCGAGAGCGCATCGGCCACGCCGACGTCAAACAGCAGGTTCGACTCTTTGCGATAGTTGACGATGTCGAGCATCTCCTGGCTGAGGGTAAACATCCGGTCGGCATAGCGAAAAACCAGCTCCCCCAGCTCGCTCGGCTCAAGCCCCCTTCCCTTTCGCTTAAATAATTTCCCCTGCAGGCGCTCCTCCAGGGCTTTGATCTGCCCGGTAATGGTCTGCGGCGTCAGAAACAGCGCCTCCGCCGCGCCCACGACGGACCCTTCTTTATACACGTGCCAGAAGTAGTACAGATGATTGTAGTTAATATGTGACATGCTTCTCTCCCTGATAATGTCCAGGAGAGCCTGGCGGGCTCTCCTGCAGAAAGGTTATACCGCGAGGCGAGTATCCGTCACGCGCTGACGCAGTATGAGGTAGCCGACGACCGCTGATAGCACTGAGCCGATCAGGATGCCAAGCTTGGCCCAGTTGATCAACGCGGGATCCACGCTGCCAAAGGCCAGGGTGGCGATGAAAATCGACATCGTAAAGCCAATCCCGCACAGGATCCCCACCGCCATAATTTGCTTGCAGGTGGTTCCCTCCGGCAGCGAAGCCCACTTCAGCTTCAGGGCCAGCCAGCAGAACAGGCTAATCCCCAGCGGCTTACCGATAAACAGGCCAGCCATAATGCCCAGCGGCAGGAGCGACGTCAGCCCGGCAAGGGTGACCCCCTGCAGTGAGACCCCCGCGTTCGCGAAGGCAAACAGCGGCAGGATCATAAACGCCACCCACGGGTGCAGGACATGCTCAAGCGCTTTGGCCGGCGACTTGCCATGCTTTTCTTCGAGCGGGATCATAAAGCCGACAATCACCCCGGCAAGGGTCGCGTGAACGCCAGACTTCAGCACCGCCGTCCACAGCACCGCGCCAACCAGAATATAGATCCCGGTACGCCGCACGCCGCTCAGATTCAGGGCCACCAGCACCGCGATCGCCGCCGCCGCCACGCCCAGCGAGAGCATGGACAGGTCGTGGGTATAAAACAGCGCGATAATCACGATAGCCCCGAGGTCATCAATAATCGCCAGCGCCATCAGGAAAATCTTCAGCGCCGTCGGGACCCGGCTACCTAACAGCGCCAGCACGCCGAGGGCAAAGGCAATATCCGTCGCCGCCGGGATCGCCCATCCCTCTCTGGCGACAGGATCCTGGGCGTTAAAGGCCAGGTAGACCAGCGCCGGGACGATCATGCCGCCCAGCGCGGCTATCACCGGGAAGACCGCCTGACGGCGGCTCGCCAGCGACCCCTGAATCAGCTCACGCTTGACCTCCAGGCCAATCAGCAAAAAGAACACCGCCATCAGGGCATCATTGATCCATAACAGCATGTTCTTGTTGATCTCCAGCGCGCCCACACGCAGCTGTACTGGCGTCTCAAGGAAGGAGTGATACAGACCGCTGGTCACGCTGGTATTGGCCATCACCATCGCCAGCGCGGCGGCGATAATTAAGACAATGCCGCCGGAAGCATCGCTACTAAAGAATCGTTGCAGATGTTTCACTTTTACTTTCATCCTGTTGGTGAATAACTCGATAAAAGCATAATACACATACTGATAACTCGAAAAAATCAGATTTAAGTTGCGCTAATATTCGCTTTTTACGAATTAAAGGGGAGTGATAAGGCGAAAAAAAGCCCGGGCAGCAAAGGCCCGGGCCGGATATCAACAAAGGCGGAATTAGCGGGTCAGGTCGTCGAAGAACTTCTTCACGCCGTCAAAGAAGCTTTTCGAACGCGGGCTGTTGTTTTCCCCGGTCGGACCGCCGAAGCTCTCCTGCAGCTCTTTCAGCAGCTGCTTCTGCTTCTCATTCAGCCCCACCGGCGTCTCCACCACCACGCGGCACAGCAGATCGCCCTGCGCGCCGCCGCGAACGGATTTCACGCCTTTTCCACGCATGCGGAACAGCTTGCCGGTCTGGGTTTCACCTGGAATTTTCAGGTTCACGCGGCCGTCGAGCGTTGGGACCTCGATCTCACCGCCCAGCGCCGCCATGGTGAAGTTGATCGGAACTTCGCAGTACAGGTTATTGCCTTCACGCTCAAAGATAGCGTGCTGCTTCACCTGAACCTGAACGTACAGATCGCCTGCCGGCGCGCCATGTTCGCCGGCCTCGCCTTCGCCCGCCAGACGGATCCGGTCACCGGTATCCACGCCCGCCGGAATTTTAACCGACAGGGTTTTAGTCTTTTCTACGCGGCCATGGCCATGACATTTATTGCACGGATCTTTAATCAGCGTACCGCGTCCCTGGCAGTGCGGACAGGTCTGCTGTACCGCAAAAAAGCCCTGGCGCATCTGCACCTGGCCTGCGCCATGACAGGTCGGACAGGTCTGCGGTTTGCTGCCGGCCTTGGCGCCGCTGCCGTGGCAGACGTCGCACTCTTCCAGCGTCGGAATACGGATCTCTTTAGTGACGCCGCGCACCGCTTCTTCCAGCGTCAGCTCCATGTTGTAACGGAGATCGGCGCCGCGTGCCGCGCGCTGACGACCACGCCCGCCGCCAAAGATATCGCCGAAAACATCGCCAAAGATATCGCTGAAGTCCGCACCGCCGCCAAAACCGCCGCCGCCGCCCATGCCGCCCTGTTCGAAGGCCGCGTGGCCGTACTGATCGTAGGCCGCACGCTTCTGGGCATCAGTCAGGATTTCATACGCTTCTTTGATTTCTTTAAATTTGGCTTCAGCCTCTTTATCACCCTGGTTGCGGTCCGGGTGATATTTCATGGCCAGGCGCTTATAAGCCTTTTTGATTTCACGCTCTTCCGCTGTTTTGGAAACGCCTAAAATCTCGTAGTAATCTTGCTTTGCCATCGGTGTTTTTCAGCCCCTTAACATGCGTGCACGGGCGGAGAGGAAACCTCTTCGCCCGTGCCAGTGTTTTACCCGTTCAAAGGGCGATTATTTTTTATCTTTCACTTCTTCGAACTCAGCGTCGACAACATCGTCGTCTTTCGCGTTGCTCGCCTGAGCGTCAGCGGAACCCGCCTGCTGCTGAGCGTGCTGCTGCTGAGCGATTTCCATCAGCTTCTGAGAAGCCTGCGCCAGCGCCTGCATTTTCGCTTCGATATCCGCTTTGTCTTCGCCTTTCAGAGAAGATTCCAGCGCGGTCAGCGCAGACTCAATGGCAGTTTTGTCGTCAGCCGGCAGTTTATCGCCTGCTTCTTCAACCTGCTTACGAGTGCTGTGCAGCAGATGGTCGCCCTGGTTGCGGGTCTGTACCAGCTCTTCGAACTTACGGTCAGATTCGGCGTTAGCTTCTGCTTCGCGAACCATTTTCTGAATTTCTTCTTCATTCAGACCGGAAGACGCTTTGATGGTGATCTTCTGCTCTTTACCGCTGTTTTTGTCTTTCGCGGAGACGTGCAGGATACCGTCAGCATCGATGTCGAAGGTCACTTCGATCTGCGGCATGCCGCGCGGCGCCGGGTTAATACCATCCAGGTTGAACTGACCCAGAGATTTGTTATCAGACGCGCGTTTACGCTCACCCTGCAGCACATGGATGGTTACCGCAGACTGGTTGTCTTCAGCGGTAGAGAACACCTGGCTGTGCTTGGTCGGGATGGTGGTGTTTTTGCTGATAAGCGCAGTCATCACGCCGCCCATGGTTTCGATACCCAGCGACAGCGGGGTTACGTCGAGCAGCAGAACGTCTTTCACATCGCCAGTCAGTACACCGCCCTGAACGGCAGCACCGATCGCCACGGCTTCATCCGGGTTAACGTCTTTACGCGGTTCTTTACCAAAGAACTCGGCCACTTTCTTCTGCACCATCGGCATACGAGTCTGACCACCAACGAGGATCACGTCGTTGATATCGGAAACGGACAGACCGGCATCCTGCAGAGCGACTTTCAGCGGCTCGATGGAACGGTTAACCAGGTCTTCTACCAGGCTTTCCAGTTTCGCGCGAGTCACTTTGATGTTCATGTGTTTCGGACCGGTCGCGTCTGCAGTGATGTACGGCAGGTTAACGTCGGTCTGCTGAGCAGAAGACAGTTCAATCTTCGCTTTCTCAGCGGCTTCTTTCAGGCGCTGCATGGCCAGCGGGTCGTTGCGCAGGTCAATGCCCTGATCTTTCTTGAACTCATCAACGAGGTAGTTGATCAGACGAGTATCGAAGTCTTCGCCGCCCAGGTGGGTATCACCGTTGGTCGCCAGAACTTCAAAGGTTTTTTCGCCATCAACTTCGTCGATTTCGATAATCGAGATATCGAAAGTACCACCACCGAGGTCGTAAACCGCGATAGTACGGTTGCCCACTTCTTTATCCAGACCGTAAGCCAGCGCGGCCGCGGTTGGTTCGTTGATGATACGTTTGACTTCCAGACCGGCGATACGGCCGGCATCTTTTGTTGCCTGACGCTGCGCATCGTTGAAGTAAGCCGGTACGGTGATAACCGCTTCAGTTACCGGTTCACCCAGGTAATCTTCAGCCGTTTTCTTCATTTTCTTCAGCACTTCAGCAGAGATCTGCGGCGGTGCAGTTTTGGTGCCTTTCACATCCAGCCATGCGTCGCCATTGTCTGCGGCAACAATTTTGTATGGCATGATAGAAACGTCACGCTGAACTTCTTCGTCCTGGAAGCGGCGGCCAATCAGGCGTTTAATCGCAAACAGGGTGTTTTGCGGGTTTGTCACTGCCTGACGTTTAGCCGGCTGACCAACCAGAGTTTCACCATCCTGGGTATAGGCAATGATAGAAGGCGTGGTGCGATCGCCTTCGGCGTTCTCCAGCACGCGTGCAGTAGTGCCATCCATAATCGCTACACAAGAGTTGGTAGTACCCAGGTCGATACCAATAATTTTACCCATCTAAACGTCTCCACTAAAAATTCGATCAACATGTGGTTGTGAACCTGTAATAAGGGCGAAACGTGCGGTTTCAACTGCCCAGACATCATTTTTTTTCAGGTTCTTCACTGCGGTTGACTACAAGATGGGGTCGCCCACTCCGGCATCAAGGGGCAAGCATAAAAATTTTTTGCCTCGGATTCGCCCAAGGTTACGGATGACTTGCCGAACAAGGTTGTTGGATGGCAAAAACGACGGCGAAATACACATACAAAAAACGGATTAAAATAGGAAATACATTCATAATATCATTGACATAACCCGCAATACTTGCGCGCTAAAAGCCCCGTTTTCGCAGTGATAAACTTCCCCGCCATCGCACTTCGCTTATTCAGGGGACAAATTAATGAAATCGCTATACCGGCTTTCCGTAGGGCTTATCCTCGGCGTGTCATTTATCACCTCGGCGGCCGCTAACGACCATAAAATTCTCGGCGTGATAGCTATGCCGCGCAATGAAACCAACGACCTGACGCTGACGCTCCCCGTCTGCCGGGTGGTCAAACGCATTCAGCTCAGCGCCGACCGCGGCGATGTACAACTCTCCGGGGCGACGGTCTACTTTAAGGCCAGCCGCGGCGCCAGCCACACGCTGAACGTCCCCGCCGGGATCAAAGAGGGCTGCACCACCGGCTGGATCAACATCAATAGCGATAACGACAACAAACGTTGCGTGAAGAAGATCGCCTTCTCCGGCCACACGGTGCACTCCTCAGATATGGCATCACTGAAAATTATCGGCGATGACTAATGTCGCCCCTGCCCGAGAGAAAACGTTATGCATATTAATTACCTGGAGGATGACGATCTCGCCTTTCTGCCTGAGTGCAGCGAGGCGCATCTGGAAGCCTTTACCCGCATTCTGACCCACGGGGAAAATGGCAAACCCCGTCTCTCCAGCACGCTCCTGCGCAACGAGACATTTTTAGCGATGGAGGGGCACCCGGAGCGTTATCGCCGCAACTGGCAGCTAATCGCCGGTGAGCTACAGCATTTTGGCGGCGATAGCATCGCCAACACGCTGCGCCGCCATGGCAAATTTTATCGCGCGATCCTGCTGGATGTATGTAAACGACTGAAAGCGAAGGTCGACAAACAGCTGTCGACGCCGCAGATCGAGCAGCAGTTGCTGGCGCATTTTCTGCAGCACAGCTGGAATAAACTGAACGCGGAGCAAAAAGCGCAGTTTCTCGCCGCGGTGGAGTGCCGGAGCCATGAGCTGGACAGCCTGATGGCTCATCTGCTGAGGCATCGCAAGCTAAGCGAAGGCGTCACTTTGTTGCTGGACGAACGCTTAACCGCCATCCTGCGCACGCACGCCGCGGTGAGCGTCATCGGTCATGGCCTGGTGCGCGGCGCCGGGCTGGGCGGACCGCTCGGCGCCGCGCTGAACAGCGTTAAAGCGGTGAGCGGCAGCGCCTACCGGGTCACCATCCCCGCGGTCCTGCATATTGCCTGTTTACGGCAAATGCTCCAGCCGCCGTCAGACACCGCGGAAATTGGTGAAAAATACCCCGCCAGATCATAGACAGCCCTTCAGCGCCTCATTATTATGCCGCGCCCCGCCGCCAAGTCGCGGGGTAATGCTTCCCTTTTAATGATAATTTTGAGGAATTATGGGCAACACTAAGTTGGCTAATCCGGCACCGCTGGGCCTTATGGGCTTCGGCATGACCACTATTCTGCTTAACCTGGCGAATAGCGGCCTGTTCGCATTCGATGTAGCTATCCTGGCGATGGGCATTTTTTACGGCGGCATTGCGCAAATTTTTGCCGGCCTGCTGGAATACAAAAAAGGCAACACTTTTGGCTTAACCGCTTTTACCTCCTACGGCAGCTTCTGGCTGACGCTGGTGGCGATTCTTCTGATGCCGAAAATGGGCCTGGCAGACGCGCCAAACGCGCACTTCCTCGGTATGTACCTCGGCCTGTGGGGCGTCTTTACCCTGTTTATGTTCTTTGGCACCCTGAAGGCAGCCCGCATGCTGCAGTTTGTCTTCCTGAGCCTGACCGTACTGTTCGCGCTGCTGGCGATTGGCCATTTGGTCGATAACGAAGGCATTGTGAAGGTAGCCGGCTGGGTCGGCCTGATTTGTGGCGCCAGCGCTATTTACCTGGCGATGGGTGAAGTGCTGAACGAACAGTTCGGCCGCACCGTGCTGCCGATCGGCGAACCGCGCTAATCTTCCGCCGCCGTCCGGTCACAGGGCGGCGGCAGGTCATTATCAGCATCAGCTAGCCATCGTTAACGCTGCAGCTCCCCTTCCGGCATCCCCGTCGGCGCCGTCAGCTCCTGACGCAGCCAGATACCTAATCCTAGCCCCATCAGCGACAGGGCCAGCACATACCAGGCCGGCGCCATCGGCGACACCCCCATCAGCATGGTGACCGCAATCGGCGTCAGGCCGCCAAAGATCGCGTACGACAGGTTGTAGGAGAAAGAGATGCCGGTGAAGCGTACTTCCGCCGGGAAGGCCCGCACCATCACATAGGGCACCGCCCCCACCACGCCGACGCAAAGCCCCACCGTACCGTAGAGCAGAAACAGCCGCTGCGGGCTGGCGCCGGCAAGATGGTAAAATGCCCAGCTGGCAACCGCCAGCAGCAGGCTGCCGACGATAAAAGTGCGGCTGGCGCCGAAGCGGTCCGCCGCCAGCCCGGCGAGCAGACAGCCGATGCACAACATAATGGTGGCGATGCTGTTGGCCTGCAGGGTAATGGCCGGCGCAAAACCATAGTGCTTCTGCAGCCAGACCGGCGACATCAGGATCACCACCACCACGCCAGCCGACAGCAGCCAGGTCAGCAGCATAGAGATCACCACCGCCTTCTGGTGCTTGAGCGCCACCGCTTTTACCGGCAGCTCCTGCGCCAGCGCTTTGCGCTGCTGCATCTCAAGAAAAATCGGCGTCTCCTGCAGCCAGCGGCGCAGATACATCGCTATCAGACCAAATACGCCGCCCAGCAGGAAGGGGATCCGCCAGCCGCCGTCGTGGATCCCCTGCGGCGTCAGACTGGTATTGATAAGCGTGGCCACCACCGACCCCAGCAGAATGCCAACCGTCAGGCCGGCCGTCAGCGTGCCGCAGGCGATACCAATGCGTTTTTCCGGGACATGCTCAGCGACAAACACCCAGGCGCCTGGAACTTCACCGCCGATCGCCGCTCCCTGCAGAATACGCATCAGCAGCAATAGCAGCGGGGCGATGATACCTACCGAGCTATAGGTCGGTAGCAGACCGATCGCCAGGGTTGGCAGCGCCATCAGCAGGATGCTGAGGGTGAACATTTTCTTGCGCCCCACCAGATCGCCAAAGTGGGCCATGATGATGCCCCCCAGCGGACGCGCCAGGTAACCGGCGGCGAAAATGCCAAAAGTTTGCACCTGGCGCAGCCATTCGGGAATATCCGCAGGGAAGAAGAGCTCGCCGACGACAGCGGCGAAGAAAACGAAAATGATAAAGTCATAAAACTCCAGCGCGCCGCCCAGGGCGGCCAGCGTCAGCGTTTTATAATCCTGGCGGTTGAGCGGTCGGTTTACATATGACATAACGCAATTTCATCCTGAGGTGTGCAGCGTGTTTTATAGTGTGTAAAGTAAAAATCACTATATCGTAAATAAAACGGCACACCATTAGCGATGCAGGTTATATCAAAAATGCATCAAATTCAGGATAAAGTTTCGCGTCTGGCGCTCTTGGGACGAAAAGCTTCTACTACACGGCCATCGGTTTCCACATAAGGCCCTTCAAGCAACTGTACACAATAAGGTACACTTGCGAAAATACCGTGCACCAGCACGTTGCCGTCAGCATCTTTCACCCCTTCCAGAGTCTCCTGAATTGCTTTCGGTTGCCCGGGAAGGTTGAGGATCAGCGCCTGCTTGCGGATCACACCGACCTGCCGGGAAAGGATAGCCGTCGGCACAAAGTGTAGGCTAACCTGGCGCATTTGCTCGCCGAAGCCCGGCATCTCGCGATCGGCGATCGCCAGCGTTGCGTCGGGCGTCACATCGCGACGCGCAGGGCCGGTTCCGCCGGTGGTCAGCACCAGATGGCACCCCATTTCGTCAACCAGTTCGCACAGCGTTTGCTCAATGATGGCCTGCTCATCCGGAATCAGACGCGTTTGCAGCTCGAAAGGGGTGGTCAGGGCGCGTGCCAGCCACTCTTCCAGTGCCGGGATGCCTTTATCCTGATAGACGCCGCTGGAGGCGCGATCGGAAATGGAAACTAAGCCGATTCGTAAGGTATTCATGGTTATTCCGTTCAAACTGTGGCGTTAAACGAAATGATACACTGCCGGAGGCGGGACAGACAGTGTAATGTGGCCGACGGGCGTCGGCCACCTGCGGGATTACAGCAGTTCGTCGATCATTTTTTCCAGTTTTTCCTGGTCGATCGCAAACTTACGGATACCTTCCGCCAGTTTGTCTACCGCCATCGGATCCTGGTTATGCTGCCACAGGAACTCAGATTCGGTAATACGCTCCGGACGCGCTTTCACTTCACCGGTATATACCAGCTTACGCTCAACAGCGCCTTCGCTTTCGGACAGCTCTTTCAGCAGCGCCGGAGCGATGGTCAGGCGGTCACAGCCAGCCAGTTCCAGAATTTCGCCAACGTTACGGAAGCTTGCGCCCATCACGACGGTTTCATAGCCGTGCTGCTTGTAATACTCGTAGATTTCGCTGACGGAAACCACGCCCGGATCTTCTGCCGGTGCGTACTCTTTCTTGTCGGTGTTGGCTTTGTACCAGTCGAGGATACGGCCAACGAACGGCGAAATCAGGAAGACGCCCGCTTCGGCGCAAGCGCGAGCCTGAGCGAAGGAGAACAGCAGCGTCAGGTTACAGTTAATGCCTTCTTTTTCCAGCTGTTCAGCGGCGCGAATGCCCTGCCAGGTGGAGGCCAGTTTGATCAGAATGCGATCGTTGCTGATGCCCGCGTCGTTGTACAGCTTGATGATGCGCTTGGCTTTCGCGATAGACGCTTCGGTGTCATAGGAGAGACGTGCGTCCACTTCGGTAGAGATACGGCCCGGGATCAGTTTCAGAATTTCGAGACCGATGTTCACCGCCAGCTTATCGGAAGCATCGAGGATCTGCTGCGCGCGATCGCTGCTCTGGCTACGAGCCCAGGCGACAGCGTCGTCAATCAGCTTACGGTACTCAGGGATCTGAGCCGCGCCGAGAATCAGGGAAGGGTTAGTGGTGGCATCCTGAGGCTGATACAGCTTCATTGCCGCAATATCTCCGGTGTCAGCGACGACAGTGGTGTACTGACGCAGAGAAGTTAATTTATCCGTCATGATATATTTCTCTTAAACAGCAGTTAAGGGGATGTAACCGGTCTGCCCAGATGATAACACGCTGCCGGGTCAGCGCAACCGCCGACGAGAGAAGAGCGCAGAGTGTGATAAACTATGCAGATTAATTTGCTGAAAGCGAAAGGATTGTCACTTAATTGGTAACGCTTACACTGGCGTACCGGCATGGACAAGAGGATGTTTAATGCCTGATTTTCTCTCATTTATCAATGAAATACTCTGGGGCTCAGTAATGATTTATCTGCTACTGGGCGCCGGTATCTGGTTTAGCTGGCAAACCCGGGGTATTCAGTTTCGTTACGTGCGCAAATTCGGCCGCAGTCTAAAAAAAAGCCTGCACCCGCAGCCGGGTGGTTTAACGTCCTTTCAGGCGCTCTGTACCAGCCTTGCCGCCCGGGTCGGCAGCGGCAATCTTGCCGGGGTGACGCTGGCGATCGCCGCCGGTGGGCCCGGCGCCGTATTCTGGATGTGGGTTTCCGCCCTGCTCGGCATGGCCAGCAGCTTTGCTGAATGTTCCCTTGCTCAGCTGTATAAAGAACGCGATAGCCGCGGACAGTTTCGCGGTGGCCCTGCCTGGTACATGGCGCGCGGGCTCGGCATGCGTTGGATGGGCGTCCTGTTTTCGATCCTCCTCCTGCTGGCCTATGGCTTTATCTTCAATACCGTACAGGCTAACTCCGTGGCCCATGCCTTGCGCTATGCGTTCGATCTGCCGGCGGCGGTCAGCGGCGGCGTGCTGGCCGTTGTCGTTTTGCTGGCGATCCTCCGTGGTTTACGCGGCGTGGCGCGTCTGATGCAATGGATCGTTCCCTTTATGGCGCTGTTGTGGATCGCCACCAGCCTGCTCATCGGCCTGTGGCACATCACCGCCCTGCCGACGATTTTCGCCACCATCTTTCGCTGCGCCTTCGGCTGGCAGGAGGCCGCCGCCGGCGCGGTGGGCTACACCATCAGCCAGGCGCTGACCAGCGGCTTCCAGCGCGGCATGTTCTCCAATGAAGCAGGGATGGGCTCTTCGCCTAACGCCGCCGCGGCCGCCGCCTCCTGGCCGCCGCACCCGGCGGCGCAGGGGATCGTGCAGATGATTGGCGTGTTTATCGATACTATCGTGATCTGTACCGCCAGCGCGATTATCGTCATGCTGGCGCCGCGGCCCGACAATGAATATACGCTCAACGGTATTCAGGACTTGCAACACGCGATGAGCGTGCTGGTCGGCGGCTGGGGAGCGGGTTTCATCGCCCTCATCGTGCTGCTGTTCGCCTTTAGCTCTATCGTAGCCAATTACGTGTACGCGGAAAATAATCTGGTCTTCCTGCGCCTGGATAAGCCGCGCTATATCTGGGGGCTGCGAATACTCACCGTCCTGATGGTGCTGTTGGGGACCATGGTTAGCCTGCCTGTCGTCTGGCAGAGCGCGGATATCATCATGGCGCTGATGGCGATGACCAACCTGACGGCCATTCTGTTGCTCTCCCCGACGGTGCGGATTATCGCCAGCGATTATCTGCGTCAGCGGCGGCTGGGTATCCAGCCGACTTTCGATGCCACTCGTTACCCGGATATTGACCAACAGCTGGCCCCGGGCGCCTGGAATGAATTGCCGCGCGAATAGCGCGGCAATTGCAGCTATCGATCCCACCATGCACTTTTTTTGTTAAAATTCGTCGAAATTACCTGCAAGGACTGGATATGCTGATTCTGATTTCACCTGCTAAAACGCTCGATTATCAAAGCCCGCTGGCAACGACTCGCTATACCCAGCCCGAACTCCTCGAGTATTCTCAGCAGCTTATCGGCATAGCCCGTAAGCTGACCGCGCCGCAAATCGGCAAGCTGATGAGCATTAGCGACAAGCTGGCGGATCTAAACGCCACCCGCTTCCACGACTGGCACCCTGACTTTACGCCGCAAAATGCCCGCCAGGCGATCCTCGCCTTTAAAGGCGATGTCTACACTGGCCTGCAGGCAGAGACACTCACCGAGGACGACTTTGACTTCGCCCAGCAACACCTGCGCATGCTCTCCGGGCTGTATGGCGTGCTGCGCCCGTTAGACCTGATGCAGCCCTACCGCCTGGAGATGGGGATCCGTCTGGAAAATCCGCGCGGCAAAGATCTGTACCAGTTCTGGGGGGATACCATTACCGAGAAGCTGAATCAGGCGCTGCGCGACCAGGGCGACGATATCGTCATCAACCTGGCTTCCGATGAATATTTTAAATCGGTGAAAACGCCAAAATTGCAGGGTCAGCTGATCAAGCCGGTATTCCTCGATGAGAAGAACGGCAAATTCAAAGTGATCAGTTTTTATGCGAAGAAAGCCCGCGGCCTGATGAGTCGCTACATTATTGAAAACCGCTTAACCCAGCCGGAGCAGCTCAAAGCCTTTAATAGCGAAGGCTATTTCTTTGATGCGGATGCCTCAGAGAAAGGCGAACTGGTGTTTAAACGCCACGAGCAGTAACACGTTACGGTAATAAAAAAGGGGAGTTATTCCCCTTTTCAATATAATTAAGCAGATTATTACTTATTTTAACGCACCCAGTTTTCCACCACGCCTTTTTCATCGAAGAAAATCATCAGCGAGTTCGAATCTTTTTGGCTGGACTTATCGACCGCATCGGCAGCTTGCGATGCCCCGGTTACCGGGATCATGGAACCCGCGAGGCTGACCAGGTTGATCCCTTTATCTACTGAATAATACCAGCTCTCTTTACCCGACGCCGTCACCGTCGTATGACCAGAATCCGGGGCACCAAAATACTGACGAACCTCGGCCTTGGTGGTTTTTCCGACAATGAGATGTTGTTTCAGATAGGCTGGCGTTAATTTATCTTCATTACCGCCAATCGTTGTCCCGGAGCAGCCTGTTAAAGCGAACACCACCAAAAAAAGAGATAAAATACGCATGTTTCCTCCTTGAAAACCTTGTGCATTAACAATGCATCTATATCAAATGATATCTATAGCTGCTTCATAATAAAATCAGCAGCATAAATATAAGCAGCATGAAATAATAAATAAAAAAGATAATCCAGTGGAATTATCCGGCAAAGATGACAATCCGTAAAAGAGTTTGCAATAAAAGCAGTGCGCTGACAATAAAACAGTGTGGGGAATTTTATGGAGAAAAATTTTACTGATATGGAAAAGTGCGTTAAATATAAAAACCGGGCAATAGCTGCCCGGTTTGGTCGATCATGTTGCCGATATTATTGCCTGGCTTAGCCCATCATCAGCTTACGCAGCGCGGCGAAATCCGCCGGCAGGTTGTGAGACAGCAGCGGCAGGTCGGCGCGGTCGGCCAGCTCCTTCGGCAGCGGCAGAGTCTCCTGCAGGATCTCCTCCACGCTCTCTTTGAACTTCGCCGGATGGGCGGTGCCGAGGAACAGGCCGTACTCTCCCGGCTGCAGCTGATCGCGCAGCGCGCGCCAGGCAATCGCCGCATGCGGTTCAGAGATGTAGCCGATGGCCTTCAGCTCGCGCATCGCTGCTTTGGTGGTCTCATCATCGACCGCGGCATAGCCCAGCTCGCTGAGACGCCAGATTTTACGGCGGAACAGCTCTTCAACGCGCGGCCAGTTGTTCGGCTGGCTGACGTCCATGGCGTTGGACAGCGTCGCCTGGGTGGCTTTTGGCGCCCACTCACCGCCCTGCAGATAGCGCGGAACGGTGTCGTTGGCGTTGGTGGCGGCGATAAAGCGCTTGATCGGCAGCCCCAGCGACTTGGCCAGCAGACCGGCGGTCAGATCGCCGAAGTTGCCGCTCGGCACGGAAATCACCAGCTGATTGCGGGCTTCCTGCGGCAGCTGCGCCGCCGCTTCGAAGTAGTAACAGATCTGCGCCAGCAGGCGGCTGATGTTGATGGAGTTAGCCGAGTTGAGACCCAGCGTCGCCTTCAGCTCTTCATCGTCAAACGCCTGCTTCACCAGCGCCTGGCAGGCATCAAAGTCGCCATCAATCGCCACGGTTTCAATATTGCCGCCGAGGGTACAGAACAGCTTCTCCTGCAGCGGACTGATCTTGCCGCGCGGATAGAGGATCACTACCTTGACGTTCGGCAGGCCGTAGAAAGCATGCGCCACCGCCGCCCCGGTGTCGCCAGAGGTCGCGGTGAGGATGGTGACCGGCTTATCGCCTGCGATGTGGGTCAGCATCTGCGCCATAAAGCGGCCGCCGAAATCCTTGAACGCCAGCGTAGGGCCATGGAACAGCTCCAGACAGCCGACATCTTCCTGAACCTTGCTTACCGGCGCCGGAAACGCAAACGCCGCGCGCACCCGCTGCTGCAGGACATCCTGCGGGATCTCATCGCCGATAAAGGCGGATAGAATTTTGGCGCTACGGGTGACAAAGTCCTGCGCCAGCATGTCGTCGATTTCAGTCAGGCTGAATTCCGGCAGATCGTGCGGAAAGAACAGGCCCTGATGCTTGCCAAGTCCCTGGGTGACGGCCTGCGCAAAGCTGACCTGCTCGTTATGATCTTTTAAGTTATACAGTTTCATTGGTTATCCCACTACGCGTGCGCCCGCCGTGTCCAGCCGGCAAATATGAACAAAGCCTTCCTGATTCTGCAGATAGTGCGCGCCAAGCCAGTCGGCGACGCGCTGCGCGGTATCCGGTTTATCACACAACGCGAACAGCGTTGGGCCAGAGCCGGAGATGCCGCAAGCCTGGGCGCCCATCTCCATGGCCGCCTGACGCGCTTCGCTAAAGCCCGGCAGCAGTTTGGTTCGGTACGGTTCGGCAATCACATCTTTCATCAATTTTGCCGCCAGCTGCGGCTGGCGGGTGTAGCAGGCGTGAATAAAGCCCGCGAGGTGGCGACCATGGGCGATACAATCCTGGCGGCGATACTGCGCCGGCAGAATCGCCCGCGCTTCAGCAGTAGAGACTTTAATCCCCGGATAGGCCAGCACCCACAGCCACTCATCAAACCCGGGCACCTGCTGACTGATAATCCCATTCTCTTCGATCATCAACTGCATGCCGCCAAGATAGCACGGCGCCACGTTGTCGTAGTGAATGCTGCCGGAGATACACCCTTCCATCTCTCCCATCAGCGCCAGCATGCGCGTCTCGTTCAGCGGCTTGCCGCAGAACTCGTTCATGGCCACCAGCGCAGCGACCACCGAGCAGGCGCTGGAACCCAGCCCGGAGCCAATCGGCATGTTTTTTTCCAGCGTCATCGCCACCGGCACCGTCTTGCCGATCTCCCGGCAAAAGCTTTCCCAGCACTGGTAAACAATGTTCTCCTGCGGCGCCGTCGGCAGTTTGCTGGCGAAGCGTCCAAGATTCTGCAGGCTAAATTGCTCCGCCGCTTCGACAGTGACGTTGTCGCCAAGCAGCGTGCCATCGACCGGCGTGACCGCCGCGCCCAACACATCAAACCCGACGCTCATATTGGCACTGGAAGCCGGGGCATATACTTTGACCATCTTAAACTCCTAACTTCCAGGACAGGGTGCGCAGCAGGTCGGCGAATACGCCGGCCGCCGTGACGTCGTTCCCGGCGCCATAGCCGCGCAGCACCAGCGGCAATGGCTGATAATAATGGCTATAAAAAGCCAGCGCGTTCTCACCATTCTTAACTTTGAACAGCGGATCGTTGCCGTCAACCGCGGCTATTTTTACCCGGCAGGTACCATCCTCTTCGATGTTACCGACGTAGCGCAAGACTTTACCTTCATCGCGCGCCTTAGCAACCCGCGAGGCAAAACCATCGTCCAGCGACGGCAGGCGGGCCATAAAGGTCTCGACATCGCCGCTGGCGTCGAAGTCCGGCGGCAGCGCCGACTCGACGATAATGTCCGCCAGCTCCAGTTCACGCCCGGTCTCGCGGGCCAGAATCAGCAGTTTACGCGCCACATCCACCCCGGATAAATCGTCGCGCGGATCCGGCTCGGTATACCCCATCTCACGGGCCATCGCCGTCGCCGCGGAGAAACTCACCCCCTCGTCCAGCTTGCCGAAGATAAACGACAGGGAGCCGGACAGGATCCCGGAGAAATGGCGCAGCTCATCGCCGGCGTTGAGCAGGTTCTGCAGGTTCTCAATCACCGGCAGGCCCGCGCCAACGTTAGTGTCATAGAGGAACTTACGCCGCGAGCTGCTGGCCGCATGGCGCAGCTGGTGATAGTAATCCAGCGAAGAGGTATTGGCCTTTTTGTTCGGCGTCACCACATGGAAACCTTCGCGCAGGAAGTCGGCATACTGATCGGCGACCGCCTGGCTGGAGGTACAGTCGACGATCACCGGATTGAGCAGGTGGTACTCTTTCACCAGGCGGATCAGGCGGCCAAGATTAAACGGCTCTTTCGCCTCCGCCAGTTCCGCACTCCAGTTTTCCAGATTCAGGCCATGCACGCTGGTCAGCAGCGCCTGAGAATTGGCTACACCGCAGACGCGCAGATCGATATGTTTGTTCTTCAGCCACCCCTGCTGGCGCTTGATCTGCTCTAGCAGCGCGCCGCCGACGCCGCCGACGCCGATGACAAACACTTCAATCACCTGGTCGGTGTTGAACAGCATCTGATGGGTCACGCGCACGCCGGTGGTGGCGTCGTCATTGCTGACCACTACCGAAATTGAGCGCTCGGAAGAGCCCTGGGCAATCGCCACGATATTGATATTGGCGCGGGCCAGTGCCGCAAAGAATTTCGCCGAGATACCGCGCAGGGTACGCATTCCGTCGCCCACCACGGAGATGATCGCCAGACGCTCCATAATCGCCAGCGGCTCCAGCAGCCCCTCTTTCAGCTCCAGATAAAACTCATCTTCCATCGCCCGTTTGGCACGTGCGCAGTCGCTCTGCGGCACGCAGAAACTGATGCTGTACTCCGAAGAAGATTGAGTGATCAACACCACCGAGATGCCGGCGCGGGACATGGTGGCGAAGACGCGGGCCGCCATGCCGACCATCCCTTTCATCCCCGGCCCGGAGACGTTGAACATCGCCATGTTGTTGAGGTTAGAGATGCCTTTCACCGGCAAATCGTCTTCGTCGCGGCTGGCGCCGATAAGCGTTCCCGGCGCCTGTGGGTTGCCGGTATTTTTAATCAGGCATGGGATTTGGAACTGGGCGATAGGGGCGATAGTGCGCGGGTGCAGCACTTTCGCGCCAAAGTAGGAGAGCTCCATCGCCTCCTGATAAGACATCGATTTCAGCAGGCGCGCATCCGGCACCTGACGCGGATCGCAGGTGTACACTCCGTCGACATCGGTCCAGATTTCGCAGCAGTCAGCGCGCAGGCAGGCGGCCAGTACCGCAGCCGAGTAGTCGGAGCCGTTACGCCCCAGCACCACCAGCTCGCCTTTCTCATTGCCGGCGGTAAACCCGGCCATCAGGATCATATGGTCTGCCGGGATCTGGCTGGCGGCAATGCGGCGGGTGGATTCGGCGATATCGACGGTGGATTCCAGATAGTGACCCACGGCGAGCAGTTTTTCGACCGGGTTAATGACACTGACTTTATGTCCACGGGCTTCCAGCAGACCCGCCATGATGGCGATGGAGAGCTTTTCGCCGCGGCAGATCAGCGCGGCATTGACGCTGTCCGGGCACTGACCCAGCAGGCTGATGCCGTGCAGAACATGCTTAATCTGAGCAAATTCCTGCTCCACGAAGGCTTTTAACTGGGCAAGCGGGAAAGCGGGCTGGGCGTCGGCAAGGCCCTGAAGAAGTTCGGCAAAAATGCGTTCGGCGTCGGCAATATTGGGGAGGGCATCCTGGCCGCCAATGGTCTTTTCAATCATCGCTACCAGGTGGTTAGTGATCTTCGCCGGGGCAGACAGGACCGTCGCTACCTGCCCCTGCCTGGCATTACTCTCCAGAATATCGGCAACCCGCAGAAACCGTTCCGCATTTGCCACTGATGTACCGCCGAACTTCAACACTCGCATGGTTCTTACCCCTTGATCTCTTGTCAAAAAAAAAGCCCGCACTGTTCAGGTGCGGGCTTTTTTCTGTGTTTCCTGTACGCGTCAGCCCGCACCGTTACCTGTGGTAATGGTGGTGGTGATAATGGTGGTAATCATGCCGATGCGATTCATGGATGTTGTGTACTCTGTATTTTTATCTGTCTGTATGTCCTGCCTATATTGGTTAAAGTATCTGCCGTCTTAAGTCAATGAATTTCTCAATTTGCCCCATTTCAGCAGGCTTACGTATTTTCCCGCTGCCGTGAGAAAAAACATCCAGATCGGCGGAAAACCAGCGCATAGAACAGCATACACATCCATAAATAAAAAATATGACAGAGTTTTATTCTGGCAGGTTTTTTTCAATATCATGCAGCAAACGATGCAACATTGCCGTGTCGCGCTGCTGCAGCAGGCCCAGCCGTTGCGACAACCAGTCGGCCAGTTTGGCATCATCCTCCACGCCCAAACGCGAAAGTAACGCCAGAGTACGAGTACGTAAGGCCTGCAGCTGATGATGGTCTGCCGCAGCGGCGGCGGGCGCCGTTTGTTGCATTAGCGATGCTAATTGATAACAGTAGACCATCACCGACTGGCCGAGATTCAGCGACGGATAATCCGCAGCCATCGGCACACCGGTCAACACATCAGCCAGCGCCAGCTCCTCATTGCTCAACCCGGAGTCTTCACGGCCAAAAACCAGCGCCGCGTGCGTCATCCACTGCGCCTTCTCCTCCAGCAGTGGCAACAGCTGCTGCGGCGTGGCGTAATAGTGAAAACGCGCGCGGCTGCGGGCGGTGGTGGCGACGGTAAAATCAACGTCATGCAGCGCCTCGGCAAGGGTGGGATAGGTGGTGATACCATCGAGGATGTCGCCTGAGCCATGCGCCACCCAGCGTGCCGGCGGCGCCAGGTGGGCTTCGCTATCGACGATCCGTAGTTCGCGAAATCCCATGGTTTTCATCGCCCTGGCGGCAGCGCCGACGTTCTCGGCCCGGGCAGGACCGACTAAAATAATCGTTAAACGCATTGCGGTTTCTTTCTCTCTCTCAGGCGTTATCGAGGCGCAGCGCCCCCCATTTTACGCGGTGAAAATTTACAAATTTGCAACAAAAATCACTAAAATTGCGTTTTCTTACCCATAAAAAAATCTAAACTGTTCTCAGGAGGCCGTGACAAGGAGTATGTTAACAGAACCCATTTATCCATATGATGGGCAATGCAATTTCATCTGATGCATCGTTTCAGGCTTTGGATTCACTGTATTTATTAATTTATCCACGCAACTAGTTGAGCCGGGTAAAGATTGTGACTATAAAGAGCATGGCGATGCAATGATTTCACAAGACTGTTAACGTGCTACAATTGAACTTGATATATGTCAACGAAGCGTAGTTTTATTGGGTGTTCGGCCTCTCTTAGCCTGTTATGTTGCTGTTAAAATGGTTAGGATGTCAGCCGTTTTTGACACCGTCGGGTCCAGAGGGAAAGTACCCACGACCAAGCTAATGATGTTGTTGACGTTGATGGAAAGTGCATCAAGAACGCAATTACGTACTTTAGTCATGTTACGCCGCGCATGTTAATTTGCGACATGCAGCAGGCAGGTCAGGGACTTTGGTACTTCCTGTTTCGATTTAGTTGGCAATTTAGGTAGCAAACATGCAGACCCCGCACATTCTTATCGTTGAAGACGAGTTGGTAACACGCAACACGTTAAAAAGTATTTTCGAAGCAGAAGGTTACGATGTATTCGAAGCGACCGATGGCGCGGAAATGCATCAGATCCTGTCTGAAAATGATATCAACCTGGTGATCATGGATATCAACCTGCCGGGTAAAAATGGTCTTCTGCTGGCGCGCGAGCTACGCGAGCAGGCTGACGTCGCGCTGATGTTCTTAACCGGCCGCGACAACGAAGTGGATAAGATCCTTGGCCTCGAAATCGGCGCTGACGACTATATCACTAAACCGTTTAACCCGCGTGAACTGACTATCCGCGCGCGCAACCTGCTCTCCCGTACCATGAACCTCGGTACCGTGAGCGAAGAGCGTCGCAGCGTGGAAAGCTACAAGTTCAACGGCTGGGAACTCGATATCAACAGCCGTTCCCTGGTTAGCCCGAACGGCGAACAGTACAAGCTGCCGCGCAGTGAATTCCGCGCGATGCTGCATTTCTGCGAAAACCCGGGCAAAATTCAGTCTCGTGCCGAGCTGCTGAAGAAAATGACCGGTCGCGAGCTGAAGCCGCATGACCGTACCGTTGACGTGACCATTCGTCGGATTCGTAAACACTTCGAATCCACTCCGGATACTCCGGAAATCATCGCTACCATTCACGGTGAAGGCTACCGTTTCTGTGGCGATCTGCAGGAATAATACGATTTATTCCGCAGCCATGATGCGAAAACGGCGCCCCAGGGGCGCCGTTTTTTATGCCGTCACTCTTTCCAGAGACGCAGCTTATCGTCATCGGCAGCCGGTGTCGGAGGCACTGTGCCTTTCGGCAGCGATAATGCATACCAGTCCACGCGACGGGTCAAAAACATCAGGACGCTCAGCGCCAGCGCCAGCACCCCGGTACCCAGCAGCAGCGCGCTATCCTCAGAATGCAACAGAAACCACATCACGCCATCCAGCAGCAGTAGCGCGGCGACAAACAGCAGGCTGTTACGCCATCCTCTGAGCACCGCCTGAAGGTAGATCCCATTCATCACCGCGCCAGACAGGCTGGCCGCCAGCCAGGCGGCGGTAAAACCAATGTGCTCTGAGAGCGCCAGCAGCACCAGGTAAAACAGCACCAGCGATAAGCCCACCAGCAGATATTGCATCGGATGCAGGGGACGACGGGTCAGGCTCTCGAACACGAAAAAAGCCATAAAGGTCAGCCCGATTAACAGGATGGCATATTTTGTCGCCCGATCGGTTAGCTGGTACTGGTCGGCAAGGGACATCACATCGGCACTGAACGCCGGCAGTCGCGACCACGGGATCTCCATATCATCCTTGAAATAGCTCCCCATATCGTTGGCGAACCAGCTGCTTTGCCAGTGGGCGCGATAGCCGGCAGCACTCACTTCCCGTTGCGTTGGCAGGAAGCTGCCGAGAAAACCGGGATGCGGCCAGTTACTGGTCAGCTGCAGCTCGCTGTTACGCCCGAGCGGCACCAGTGAAAACTCTCCCGTCCCGTTCAGATCGAGTGAAAAGGCAATCTCAAGCGGCTTGTTGTCCTCCGCCAGCGCAGGCATTGGCATATGAATACCTGCGCCATCGCCGCTTATCCCCAGCCCCGGCTCCACGCTTAATACGTTACCGTTGACCTCCGGGGCATGGATGGCGCCAATGCCGCGGGCATCGCCGACGCTCACCACCAGCCGCGGCTGGCCTAAGACGATATTCGTTTTTCTCAGCGCCGCCAGACGCAGCGGATCAAACGAGGCCTTAATCTGCAAGGCGTTATGCCAGACCTGGCCGCTGTAGATGCCCACCCTCCTCGACTCCACGGTCTGTTTGCCGGTGACCGCCAGCGACTCCGGCAGCCAGTAATACACCCAGTTCCGCTGATAGTTGACCTCTTTTTGGTTCTCCATGCGGGTCAGGGTCTCGGTTATCGGAATAGCGATCAGCGGTCCGGCGAGTTTTTGCGAGCCGCTGGTGCTTTGCTCAATGGCGTCCACCACTTCGCTACGATAATCCGCTCGCTCATTAATAAGCTCCCTGACCATCATTAACGGCAAAGATAGCAGCACAATACAGCCTATTAACGTGGTGATTTTCCAGAATAACGGTGATTTCAACATAGCCTTTCTCCCTATCGTGATGGCCTCACAATAGGACGGCTGTGTGGGGAGAATTTGAAGCTATGTGAAGGGACGGTGAAGTCGCAGCGTGGCGACCACGCCGCCTTCGGGCCGATTGTGCAGATTGATATCGCCGTGATGCAGGCGCGCGACTTCACGAACGAACGCCAGCCCAAGGCCGCTGCTCTTATGGCCGTCTTCGCGCGGCAGCGAATAGAATCGCTCAAAGATTCGTTCCAGGGCATAGTCCGGAATACCGCACCCGTTGTCGATAACGCTCAATTGCACCTCTTCATTTCGCTTCTCCGCAGCCAGGGCGATCTCACCGCCTTGGGGGGTAAAGTCAATCGCGTTGTCGAGCAGATTACCCAGCGCCTGGGCCAGCAGCTCGCCATCGCCATTGACCAGCATCCCACTCTCCCGCCAGCGCAGGGTGATAGCTTTCGCCGCCAGAGCGATGTTGCGCTCCTCCGTCAGCCGTTGGTATAGCGCATCTATCGACACCGGCTGCTGCTTTATCTCCAGCCTGCTTTCCAGTCGCGCCTGCTGGAGCAGCCGCTCCACCAGCAGTTGCATCCGGGAGTTTTGCGCGAGGATATTATCAGTAAACCGCGCCGCCACCTCAGGCGGCGGCCCTTCGCGCAGGATCTCCGCCGCGCCGCGGATGGCCGCCAGCGGGCTTTTCAGTTCATGGGTCAGGTCATAGACATAGTTTTCGATGGCATTCTTACCTTCGAGCTTTACCCGCATGCTCTCCAGAGCCTGGGCCAGCTTGCGCAATTCGCTGCTGCCAACCTCCGGCAGCGGCAGCGGGCGCTCAGCGGTCACCGAGTCCGCATAGCGCACCAGCTTGCCGATAGAGAAATTGATCCACCAGACGACGCCGCCGCCAATCAACAGCGCAATGCCCAGCAGGGCGCCGCCGGCCCAGAGGATCCGCCGCTCGCTGCGCTTAATGACCGGCGTCATCGCCAGGTTGGGTTTACCGACGCTCAGCACGCCGATAATCCGCCCCTTATCCATCACCGGCGCGGCGATATACATCACCGAGCTGGCTTCATCATGCGGATCGCTGCGCGTACTGCGCGCGCCGTACTGGCCGCGCAGGGTGAGCCAGACATCGTTCCAGCGCGAATAGTCCTGCCCTGTCGCCTGCCCGCTGGAGTCAAACACCACCTTGCCCCGGGCATCGGTCAGATAGACGCGGTACTCATTACGTACCTTTTTAATTCCGCCAATATTGGCGTTGAGCGGCTGCTGGTTGAGCTGGTGAAAGGCCTGCGCCAGCCTGCCCTGCTGCGGGTTTGCCGCCAGCAGATCCTCACGCGCCAGCGCCGCCAACAGGGTAGCGGTATCATTGAGGGTCCCCTCTGTCGCCCGGCGCACGCCCGGCTTCACTTCCTGGACAAAGATCGACAGCACAAACCACGCGGCGATCGCGACGATAAGAAAATAGCCCAGCAGCAGGCGCATGCCGATACGCATCAGCCGCGCCCCAGGCTGTAGCCCATACCGCGATGGGTATTGATTGGCGCCTTTTCAGGATTCACAGCCCGCAGCTTAGCGCGCAGGGTTTTGATATGGGTATCGACGGTACGGTCGAGGCTTTCCCAGGCATCGATCCACACCAGCTCCATCAGCTGCTGACGGGAGAAGACGCGACCGGGCGCGTGAAGCAGGGTTTTCAACAGCAGAAATTCGTAGCGCGTCAGATTCAGCGGCTGGCCGAACCAGCTGATCGCCGCCGCCTGCTCATCGAGCACAAACTCGCCGACGCGTACCACCGGCGATGGCGCGGCAAACTTCTGCAGCCGCCGCAGTACGGTTCGCACCCGCGCGCAGACTTCGCGTGGTGAAAACGGCTTGGCGATATAATCGTCAGCGCCGATTTCCAGCCCCAGCAGCTTATCGACCTCGTCGCTACGCGCCGTCAAAAACAGCACCGGCAGCGCCGGATAACGCGTCAGCAGACGCCGACAGAGCTCGAAGCCGCTGATATCCGGCAAGCCGACGTCGAGGATGGCGACATCTGGCGCCTGATGCGCCGCCGCCTCCAGCGCGGGCAAACCGCGGCCAAAGACGCTGACCTGGAAGCCCTCCTGCTGCAGCATGTAAACCAGGGTATCAGCGATACTCTGTTCATCCTCAACTAACCAAATCCGTGGCTGCTGCATGCGCACTCCCGTTTATTTATTCCATGGCATGATCGGCACGGCGCTGATGGCGTTCTTCGGCGAGCCATCAACCACTTTATCCGAGTAGGTCAGATAGACCAGCGCATTGCGCTTCGCATCATAGAAACGCACGACCTGCAGTTTTTTAAACACCAGCGAGGTGCGCTTCTGGAACACCACGTCGCCCTGGCTTTTACCGTTTTTGATTTTGTCCGTTAGCTCAATCGGCCCGACCTGCTGGCAGGAAATCGCCGCGTCAGAGGTATCTTCCGCCAGCCCCAGCCCGCCTTTGATGCCACCGGTTTTCGCCCGGCTGATATAGCAGGTCACGTTCTGTACATCCGGATCGTCAAAGGCTTCGACGACGATTTTGTGATCCGGCCCTAACCATTTGAAGACCGTATCCACGGAACCAATCTGCTCCGCCTGAGCCAGCTGGCTACCGGCCAGCAGGAGCAGCCCCATCGCAAACTTCTTGTATTTCATATTGTTACCATTATTAAAAAATATAGCTGAGTGATTATCACGCACTTAGCAGAAAAGGTTTATAGATCACAGCTTTACAAAATTATCGTTCAAATCCCCTGACCTACCGCATTTAAAAGCAAAAAAAACACTGAATGCTAAAACATCAAAAAATGCTATTATCCGCTACTTTAATATCAGGCACCTGTGTTTAAGGATGGGGACATTTTATGGATCAAGCAGGGATTATTCGCGATCTCCTTAGCTGGCTGGAAGGTCACCTGGATCAGCCGCTTTCTCTGGATAATGTGGCGGCGAAGGCAGGTTATTCCAAGTGGCATTTGCAGCGAATGTTTAAGGATGTCACCGGCCATGCCATCGGTGCCTATATTCGCGCGCGCCGCTTGTCGAAATCTGCTGTCGCATTACGCCTGACCGCCCGTCCAATCCTTGATATTGCGCTGCAGTACCGTTTCGACTCCCAGCAGACCTTCACCCGAGCGTTTAAGAAACAATTCTCGCTGACGCCGGCGCTCTACCGCCGCTCGCCGGACTGGAGTTCGTTCGGTATGCGCCCGCCGCTGCGTCTTGGCGAATTTACCCTGCCGAAACATGAGTTTATCACTCTGCCCCCTACTCAGCTGCTTGGCGTGACCCAGAGCTATACCTGTAAGCTCGAGGAAATCTCCGATTTTCGTAACCAGATGCGGGTCCAGTTCTGGCGAGACTTCCTCGGCAACTCACCGTCAATCCCCCCGGTGCTCTACGGGCTGCATGAGCCGCGTCCGAGCCTGGAAAAAGACGATGAGCAGGAAGTATTCTATACCACCGCGCTGACGCCGGAGATGGCTAACGGCCACCTGCAGCATGCCCATCCAGTGACCCTGGAGGGCGGCGAGTATGTCATGTTTACGTATGAAGGGCTGGGTACCGGTCTGCAGGAATTCATCCTGACCGTCTACGGCACCTGCATGCCGATGCTGAACCTGACGCGTCGCAAGGGGCTGGATATTGAACGCTTCTACCCTGAAGATGAAAGCCGGGATCAGGCCACGCCGATTCAGTTGCGCTGCGAGTATCTGATCCCGATCCGCCGTTAACGCTGCAGCTCGTCCATTGCGGGGGCGTCAAGATGCGAGACGTCGCCCGCCGTTTCCACCACCCAGCCGGAAGCCAGCCACGGGCTTTGCTGATAGTCGACGCGCGAAATAGAGCAGTTGCGCAGCCGCAGACGACGCTCAGCGTACGCCGGCAGCCCTAATATCGTGCTCACCAGGCAGCCCAGCGCGATCCCATGACTCACCAGCAGCGGCCGGCTACCGGCGGGTAATTCCAGACAGGATGCCAGCGCCGCATGCATACGCTCGCTGAGCTCCTGCATCGATTCGCCCTGCGGAATACGACCGTCCGGTGTGCCGTTGACCAGCTGGCGACGCCAGCCTTCTTCTTCTTCGCTGAGCGAGTCGATATGGCGCTTCTCCAGCACCCCCATATCCAGTTCGCGCAGGCGCGCATCGGCGATCACGCTGCAGCCGCAGGCTTCGGCGATAATCTCTGCTGTGCGGCGGGTTCGCCCCAGATCGCTGGTAATGATATGGGTGATCCCCAGCGTTCTGGCGCGCTCGCCCACCTGCCAGGCCTGGCGCTCACCATGGGCGGTCAGCGGGCTGTCGGACTGACCCTGAATACGTCGCTCGGCGTTCCACTGCGTTTCACCGTGGCGAACAAGGTATACTTGTAACATGCTTTTTTTCCGTTCTGGACTCGTTATCAACCGCTTTCGGGCATTACCGCCTGCCCTCGGGGTGATTTAGAGTATACTGCGATGACGTTAGTTTATTCTGAGTTGTTTTGATTATGCACCATGTTGTCTCAGCGACCACTAATCCCGCCAAAATTCAGGCAATTCTGCAGGCTTTTGACGAGATTTTCGGCGAAGGATCCTGCCACATTGAGTCCGTCGCCGTCGAGAGCGGCGTGCCGGAACAGCCCTTCGGCAGCGAGGAAACGCGCGCTGGCGCACGAAATCGCGTCGCCAATGCGCGCCTTGCCCAGCCAAATGCCGATTTCTGGGTAGCCATCGAAGCCGGTATCGACGATGACAGCACCTTTAGCTGGGTGGTCATCGAAAGCGCCAGCCAGCGCGGAGAAGCGCGCTCAGCCACGCTGCCGTTGCCTGACGTTATTCTTGAGCAGGTTCGCGCTGGCGAAGCCCTCGGCCCGGTCATGTCGCAGTATACCGGCATCGATCAGATCGGTCGTAAAGAGGGGGCGATTGGGGTTTTCACCGGCGGCAGATTAACCCGCAGCAGCGTTTACCACCAGGCGGTCGTGCTGGCGCTAAGCCCGTTCCATAACGCTATTTATCGCTAGCCAGCAGCGTCTGCTCCAGCCACTGGCGCAGCTCTACCGGCGCCGATTTCAGGCTGTTCGACCCGCGGGTAATGGTCGCAATTCCGGCGCCGAGCTCATTTTTCAGCTCACGCTGGCTCATCTCGCCGCGCAGCAACTCTTCGATAATGCGCACCCGGGTACCCAGGGCTTCGCGCTCGTCGGGCGTCAGCATCAGCTGCAGCAACGGCAGATGCAGATCCTCAGCATAGGCCTGCTGAAGCAGGGCAACAAAGCGCAGCCACTCCTGATGACGTTGTTCGGCAACGGCCGCGGAATAGGGAGATTGTTGGGTCATATCGCGCCACCATATTGAGACGGGCAGCTTACGCTGCCCGTCGAATGTACTCTTCAACGAGTACAAAGCATAACATACTTCCCGGCGATCAGTAACGCTGGCGCCACTCCGCATCGCTGAGGATCTTATCCTGCTGCCCCATAAAGTAGCGGTAGTAGGCGTCATAGGAGAGGACATTCTTCACGTAGCCGCGGGTTTCCGAAAACGGAATACTCTCGACAAACGCCACGGCGTCGATCCGTCCGGCGCTGTTCCCCTGCCAGCTGCGTACCCGGCCCGGCCCGGCGTTATAGGCCGCTGAGGCGTAGATACGGTTATTGCCGAACTGCTGATAAACGTACTGCAGATAGCTGGTGCCGATGTTGATGTTGGTTTCCGGATCCAACAGCTGCGACGGGCCGCTGTAGCCGGGAATGCTGAACATACTGACGGTATGCGTCGCGGTGCCCGGCATAATCTGCATCAGTCCGCTGGCGCCGACCGGCGAGCGCACTTTCGGGTTCCAGGCGCTCTCCTGACGGGCAATCGCCATCGCGTAGCTCTGCGGAATATCTTTGCCGCTAACATAGCGGGCAAACAGGTCGTTATAGGCCAGCGGGAAACGTTCTTCCAGCTGATCCCACAGCTTACCGGCGATCGTCGCCTGCACGCTCAGATCCCACCAGTGCTGATCGAAGGCATAGCGCGCCAGCTGCGCCTGCTGGGATTTGGTGCGACTAGTGACCAGGTTGGCCCATTCGGTGCGCGCGGTGTTATCCATATTCCAGTACATCAGCTCACGTACCCGCGCCATCTCCGGCCCGGAGGCCAGCGCCGGATCGATGGTGCCCGAGGCTTTATCGATGCGGAAGGTATACTCCTCGCCAAGACGCTGCGCGGCGACCATCGGGTAGAAGCCTCGCTGTTGCATCAACGAGCGAAGGATCGCCTGCGCCTCCTCATCCCTGCCGCGCTCCAGCAGCAGATCCGCCTGCCAGTAGCGCCATTCGTCTTTCTCTTTCGCCTCCATCGGCAGACGCGCCAGCCAGGTGTTGAGGCCATGGCGATCGCCCGTCCCCAACGCCATCCGTACCCGCCGCTCCACCAGCGGCGTGGACTGCGAACGCATGATTGCGTCATCGCGCCAGATGGCCTGCTCTTCGGTTACATCGCTACCCATCAGGCGCCAGGCGACAATATCGCGCAGTTCCTGGGTCTGATCCTCATTGAGCTGCTGAGCCTGTACCAGCGAAGGGATCATCAGGCGGGCATTTTCCACGTCCTGGCGGGCGACGCTGGCGAAGGCGACGGCGGCCATCTGACGGGTAAAGTCCGTCGCCCCGGTGGTGCGGGCGAAGGTGAGGACGCTGTTTGGATCGTTAGCCAGGGCGACCACGGCGCTGGCGATGCTCTGGTAGTTGGCGGGCATTTGCTGGGCCAGCGATTTCACCAGCCCGATATTGCCGGCCTTCATCGCCAGGCGGATCCGTTCGAGATAGGCCAGCGGATCCTGCTGACCGGAGTCGCGCCAGGCGCTGAACAGCGGTTCACAGGCGCCGGGCTGATTCTTGCCCGTCAGCCACAGCTCTTTCGCCCCGCTCCAGGCCTCCTGCGACTGCCCCACGCTCAGCTTGGCGTAGTAATAGTTGCACTGCGCCTCGGTGCTGGTCGGCTTATCCGGGCTAAACGCCAGCAAGCCGCGCCAGTCGCTGCGCCGGGCCAGTTCATTCACGAAGCGCGAACGTAATGAACGCGCAGGGGGCAGCGTCGGATTGGCGTCAATAAAGTTTTTCACCACCAGCGCCGGCTGGTTCATCAGATCGTCGGTGATCTGTCGGTACTGCAAATAGGGATAAAGGGGATAGGTGCTTAACGTGGGCATCAGCTGGTCGACTACATCCATCTGCCGGTTATCCCACGCCTGCTTAATTTGTGCGTAGCGGCTGCGCTGTTCATCCAGTGAATCCGCATGCGCCAGCTGACTCAACGTCAACAAACCAACGCTGGCAGCCAAAAGATGCCACGCCATTTTTTTGGCTTTTTCCACAAGCTCTTCCTCTTTCCGGTGCATTTTCGCAGCATCGTGCCGCTTAAAAACCCCTGCCGGTTCGGCAGGCGGCTTTACTTATGCTAATCAGACAACGCTAAACGCGCCATGTCCTGGACATTTTTTTACGCTTCTGTGAATCCTGTCGCCTCGCTGGGATTAGCGCGCGAAAAAGGCTACACTTCGGCTTTGAACTATCTATCAAAATAGAAAGAGGCGAAGTCCAACGTGGCTCAATTCGTTTATACCATGCATCGTGTCGGCAAAGTGGTACCGCCGAAACGTCATATTTTGAAAAATATCTCCCTCAGCTTTTTCCCTGGCGCGAAAATCGGTGTGCTCGGTCTGAACGGCGCCGGTAAATCTACCCTGCTGCGCATCATGGCCGGTATCGACACCGAGATCGAAGGTGAAGCGCGTCCGCAGCCCGGCATCAAAATCGGCTACCTGCCGCAGGAGCCGCAGCTCAACCCGGAACACACCGTGCGCGAGTCCGTGGAAGAAGCGGTCGCCGAAGTGGTTAACGCGCTGAAGGGGCTGGACGAAGTCTATGCCAAATACGCCGAGCCGGATGCGGACTTCGATAAGCTTGCCGCACAGCAAGGCAAGTTCGAAGAGATTATCCAGGCGCACGACGGCCACAACCTGAACGTCCAGCTGGAGCGCGCGGCCGACGCCCTGCGCCTGCCGGACTGGGATGCGAAAATCGCTAATCTTTCCGGTGGTGAACGCCGCCGCGTCGCGCTGTGCCGTCTGCTGCTGGAAAAACCGGATATGCTGCTGCTCGACGAACCGACCAACCACCTCGACGCCGAGTCCGTCGCCTGGCTGGAACGCTTCCTGCACGACTTCGAAGGCACCGTGGTGGCGATTACCCACGACCGTTACTTCCTTGATAACGTCGCCGGCTGGATCCTCGAGCTTGACCGCGGCGAAGGTATTCCGTGGGAAGGCAACTACTCCTCCTGGCTGGAGCAGAAAGACCAGCGTCTGGCGCAGGAAGCTTCTCAGGAAGCCGCACGCCGCAAATCTATCGAGAAAGAACTCGAGTGGGTTCGCCAGGGCGCGAAAGGCCGTCAGTCTAAGGGCAAAGCCCGCCTGGCGCGCTTTGAAGAGCTTAACAACGTTGAATATCAGAAACGTAACGAGACTAACGAACTGTTCATTCCGCCAGGCCCGCGTCTGGGCGATAAAGTTCTGGAAGTCAGCCATCTGCGCAAATCCTACGGCGACCGCGTTCTGATTGACGATCTGAGCTTCTCGGTACCGAAAGGCGCTATCGTCGGCATCATCGGTCCGAACGGCGCGGGTAAATCCACCCTCTTCCGCATGATGTCCGGCCAGGAACAGCCTGATTCCGGCACCATCACCCTGGGTGAAACCGTTAAGCTGGCTTCCGTCGATCAGTTCCGCGACGCGATGGACAACAGTAAGACCGTGTGGGAAGAAGTGTCTGGCGGCCTGGATATCATGAAGATCGGCAACACCGAGATGCCGAGCCGCGCCTACGTGGGCCGCTTTAACTTCAAAGGCGTCGACCAGGGTAAACGCGTTGGCGAGCTGTCCGGCGGTGAACGTGGTCGTCTGCACCTGGCGAAACTGCTGCAGGTCGGCGGTAACGTCCTGCTGCTCGATGAACCAACCAACGACCTGGATATCGAAACCCTGCGCGCGCTGGAAAACGCCCTGCTGGAGTTCCCGGGCTGCGCGATGGTTATCTCGCACGACCGCTGGTTCCTTGACCGTATTGCCACCCACATTCTGGATTACCAGGATGAAGGTAAGGTTGAGTTCTTCGAAGGTAACTTTACCGAGTACGAAGAGTACAAGAAACGCACTCTCGGCGCCGACGCGCTGGAGCCGAAGCGAATCAAGTACAAACGTATCGCGAAATAAAACGCAAAAAGGCAACGCAAGTTGCCTTTTTTAATGTTTGCTCCCTCTCCCATTGGGAGAGGGTTGGGGTGAGGGCAACAGCCCGCAGAGCCCCTACCCCTGCTCGCCCATCAGCTGTTTCACCAGCTCGACGCAGCGCAGGAACCGGGCATCGTAGTCCGACTCCTTCACATGGACGAATTCGATCTCGTTCTCTTTCAGCAGCGATACCAGCAACGACTGAAACTCTTTACGATCCACCGAGCTCCCAAGACTGCGCAGTCCATCGGCCACCCACGGGGTATTGTTCTCCAGCAGGATCACCAGGTCGAAACGGTATTCATCAATCAGCGCCTGCACGAACGGGTGCTCACGCCCCTCGTACTTCAGGCAGAAGGCCTGAGTGCTGACGAAGTCGGTATCGATAAACGCCACCTTGTTGGCGTATTTCACTGCAAAATCAATATACTGCGCATGCCCGAGGGCAATTTTATCGTAATCCGAATACTGGAGCGCCATCTCATCACCGCCGAGATGCGAAAAGACATAATCGCGGCCATACTCCCAGGCGCTGGTGGTGTTGAAGATATTGGCGAGCTTATTGACCAGCGTCGATTTACCGCTCGACTCGCCGCCGAGGATCGCCACCGTCCGCACAAAGAACGGTTTCACTTCCGTCGGAATATATTCCCAGTAGCGGAACGGGTTCTCACGGATCTGCCCGCCGCTAATATTCATAAAGGTCCGCTTAGGATCGATAAGCACCGTCTCGATCCCCAGATGCTCAAGGTACTGCGGCGCATCGGCCTCTTCCGAGGTATAGATCCGGTTCGGCTCAATCCCTTTTTCACTCATGAACGCGCGGATCCCATGGCTCCAGACATCCCAGCCGTGCGGATAGGGCTCCATCCCCTCTTCATTGAAGGCGTGGATGCGAATATTCTTCTGATATTTAAAGGTCTGCAGCAGCCAGCGCAGGCGGTCAGGCACCGTCGGCTGCTGCGACATGGCGCTCTCTTCGAACAGCTCGCGGTCGCGGGTATCGTCATAGCCCATAATGATATGCAGCTCGTCGACCTGGCTACAGGCGCGCTGTATCAGATAGATATGCCCGGTATGCAGCGGGTAAAACTTACCAAACACCACCCCGACGCTTTTCTGTCGGCGGGGAAACTCCAGCCCGAGGAAACGATGCAGCGCTTCAAGCTTCTGCGCGCTCGGGCTTTTGATTTTGGCATTCAGCAACTGGCTGAGATACCCCTTGGTCATTCCGCTGGCTTCCGCCACCTGCTGCAGGGTACAGCCTTTCTGCTTAATGGCGCTTTTTAAATAGTCAAATGACGACATCGCTAATCTCCTTTTAACTTATTATAAGTCGTCAAAAACGCTTAGCGCGTCTGAAAGCTTTTTCACGCCAAAGATTTGCATGCCTTCCGGCACTTTTTTCGGCACATTGGCCGCCGGGACGATGGCGCGGCGGAAGCCGTGCTTCGCCGCTTCGGAGATACGCTCCTGACCGCTCGGTACCGGGCGAATTTCCCCGGCCAGCCCCACTTCGCCAAAGACCACCAGATCCTGCGGCAGAGGACGGTCGCGCAGGCTGGAGACCATCGCCAGCAGCAGCGCCAGGTCGGCGCTGGTTTCCGTGACCTTCACCCCGCCGACCACATTGACGAAGACGTCCTGATCGGCCATCTGTAGGCCGCCGTGACGGTGCAGCACCGCCAGCAGGATCGCCAGACGGTTCTGTTCCAGCCCCACCGCAACGCGGCGCGGGTTGGACATCATTGAGTGATCGACCAGCGCCTGGATCTCCACCAGCAGCGGGCGGGTCCCTTCCCAGACCACCATCACCGAGCTACCGGAGGTGATTTCATCTCCCCGGCTGAGGAAGATAGCGGACGGGTTGCTCACTTCGCGCAGGCCCTGCTCGGTCATGGCGAAGACGCCCAGCTCGTTCACCGCGCCAAAGCGGTTTTTATGGCTGCGCAACGTGCGGAAGCGGGAGTCGGCATCCCCGTCCAGCAGCACCGAGCAGTCGATACAGTGCTCCAGCACCTTCGGACCGGCCAGCGAGCCGTCTTTGGTGACGTGGCCGACCATCACAATCGCCACGCCGCGAGTTTTAGCAAAGCGCGTCAAATAGGCCGCGGTTTCCCGTACCTGGGCGACGCTGCCCGGCGACGACTGCACGTCGGCCATATGCATCACCTGGATGGAGTCGATCACCATCAGCTGCGGCTTTTCTTCATCGGCGATCTGACAGATCTGCTCAATGCTGGTTTCCGAGAGCATGTTCAGGTTGGCCGTTGGCAACCCGAGA
The DNA here is from genome assembly GCF_008452795.1 of Klebsiella sp. AqSCr. Lineage (NCBI taxonomy): Bacteria > Pseudomonadati > Pseudomonadota > Gammaproteobacteria > Enterobacterales > Enterobacteriaceae > Klebsiella > Klebsiella sp. AqSCr. The sequence goes on along the minus strand of NZ_MJDM01000001.1, from coordinate 101,603 downwards.
CGATGGGCGCGCATCGCCACCTGCTGCAGGGACTCCTCCCCGGTGACGTACAGGGTTTTCATCCCTTCCGCCAGTTTGCAGAGGGTTTGCAGCAGCAGCGTCGATTTGCCCGCGCCGGGGTTGCCGCCAATCAGGATCGCGCTGCCCGGCACCACGCCGCCGCCCAGCACGCGGTCAAATTCTTTAAAGCCGGTGGAGAAACGCGGCAGCGCCTCCAGGCTGATATCTGACAGCTTCTGCACCTTCGACACGCCGGCGTTACCGGCATAGCCTGAAAGACGCTCGTTTCTCGCCACCTGCGGCGACGCGGCGATGCGCATCTCGGTGATGGTGTTCCAGGCATGGCAGGCGCTGCACTGCCCCTGCCAGCGCGGATAATCCGCACCACATTCATTACAGACAAATGCGCGTTTTGGAGCTTTCGCCACGTTTACCTCTTACTTTTGGTTCATGCTGCCCGAGAGAATACAGAATACCCCCATCAGGTCAGCGTGGCGGATAGTCACTTCCGCCTGTTCATTCACTTTGGGCTTCGCGTGAAAGGCGATGCCAAGCCCTGCTGCCTTAATCATCGGCAGGTCGTTGGCGCCATCGCCGATAGCCACGGTTTGCGCCGTTGGGATCTCATACTTTTCCGCCAGCTTGCGCAACGTATTGGCTTTATATTTCGCATCGACGATATCGCCGAGCACGTTGCCGGTGAGCTTGCCGTCGCGGATCTCCAGCTCATTGGCGAATACCGCGTCGAGATGCAGTTTGTCGCGCAGATACTCGGCAAAGAAGGTGAAACCGCCGGAGGCGATCGCCACTTTCCAGCCCAGCGTTTCCAGCTTGAGCACCAGCTGCGCCAGGCCCGGCATCAGCGGCAGCGCGTCGCGAACCTGCAGCAAAATACTGGCATCGGCGTCTTTCAGCGTCGCCACGCGCTGGCGCAGGCTGGCGGTGAAGTCCAGCTCGCCACGCATCGCCCGCTCGGTCACTTCCGAGACCAGCTCGCCGGTGCCGGCCAGTTTCGCGATCTCATCGATGCATTCGATCTGAATCGCCGTGGAGTCCATGTCCATCACCAGCAGGCCCGGGGTGCGCAAATGGGGAATTTTACCCAATGGCGCGACGTCCAGCCCCGCCTCATGCGCCAGTCGCGTCGCACGGGGAGTCAGCGAACCGGCCAGACGGATCACCTGGTAATCCTCGACCACCCAGGAGGCAACGATCACTAACGCGGCGCCCAGCTCACGCTGCCACGCCGTCAGCCGACGTTTATCCAGACCGCGACCATACAGCAGCCAGCCGCTGCGCCCGGCGTGATAATCCAGCGGCATGACCTCGTCGCCGCTCAGGGAAAGCGGCAACCCAGGCCACAGGGAAACGTCTTCAGGCAGGTCGCACCAGGTCAAACTGTTAGGCATTACGGCTCCACATCTCTTCATTCAGGCGAGGAAAATAACGCATGAGGCTACCTTGTAACCAGCGCTTCTGGCAACATTAAGCTGCAAATTTTCAAAGGTGGAATATGGTTCGCGCAAAACTGAAATTCCGGCTGCATCGTGCGGTCATTGTTCTTATCTGTCTCGCCCTGCTCGTCGCGCTGATGCAGGGCGCTTCGTGGTTCAGTCAGAACAGTCAGAAACAACGCAATCCGCAGCTGGAAGAGCTGGCCCGCACGCTGGCGCAGCAGGTGGTGCTGAATCTCGCGCCGCTGATGCGCAGCGAGACGCCTGACGAGAAGCGCATCAATCAGCTGTTGACCCAGCTAACCCATAACAGCCGCGTCCTGGACGCCGGCGTATATGACGAACAGGGCGACCTGGTGGCGCGCTCTGGCGAAAGCGTCGAGGTTCGCGACCGGCTGGCGCTGGATGGTAAAAAAGCCGGCGGCTACTTCAACCAGCAGATTGTCGAACCGGTGCCAGGAAAAAACGGCCCGCTGGGCTACCTGCGTCTGACCCTAGATACTCATACCCTGGCGACCGAGGCGAAGCAGGTGGATAATACCACCAATATCTTACGCCTGATGCTGTTACTGTCCCTGGCTATCGGCGTGGTGCTGACCCGCACGCTGCTGCAGGGCAAACGCACCCGCTGGCAGCAATCTCCCTTCCTGCTCACCGCCAACAAGCCGGTTGAGGATGAAGACGATGAAAAGAAAGGAAATCTATAATGTCCACATTGCGCCTCCTGCTCTCTGACTCTTACGACCCGTGGTTCAACCTGGCGGTCGAGGAGTGCATTTTCCGCCAGATGCCCGCCACCCAGCGGGTGCTGTTCCTGTGGCGCAATGCCGATACCGTGGTCATCGGCCGCGCGCAGAACCCGTGGAAGGAGTGTAATACCCGCCGCATGGAAGAAGACCATGTGCGGCTGGCCCGTCGCAGCAGCGGCGGCGGCGCGGTGTTCCACGACCTCGGCAATACCTGCTTTACCTTTATGGCAGGCAAACCGGAGTACGACAAAACCGTCTCCACCGCTATTGTGCTGGCGGCGCTTAATTCACTCGGCGTAACCGCCGAAGCCTCCGGGCGCAACGATCTGGTGGTCAAAACCGACAGCGGCGACCGCAAAGTCTCCGGCTCCGCCTATCGTGAAACCATGGACCGCGGTTTTCATCACGGCACCCTGCTGCTCAACGCCGATTTAAGCCGTCTCGCCAACTACCTCAATCCGGACCAGAAAAAGCTGCAGGCTAAAGGCATTACCTCGGTGCGCGGACGGGTGGCGAACCTGGTTGAGCTGCTGCCGGGCATTACCCATCAGCAAGTTTGCGAGGCGATCCAGGAAGCATTCTTCAGCCATTACGGCGAACGGGTGGACGCCGAGGTGATCTCCCCGGACAACACGCCGGATCTACCAAATTTTGCTGAGACCTTCGCCCGTCAGAGCAGCTGGGAGTGGAACTTCGGCCAGGCGCCGGCCTTCTCTCATCTTCTGGACGAGCGCTTTCGCTGGGGCGGCGTTGAGCTGCATTTTGACGTCGAAAAAGGGCATATCACCCGCGCGCAGGCCTTTACCGATAGCCTGAACCCGGCGCCGCTGGAGGCCCTGGCGGCACGCTTAGTCGGCTGTCAGTATCGGGCAGAAGTATTACAGCAGCAGTGCGAGGCGCTGGTCGGCGATTTCCCGGAGCAGGAAGCGGAACTGAAAGAACTGTCGGCGTGGATTGCCGGCGCAGTGCGCTGATAAAAAAAGCCCGCTGCGCTTAGCGGGCCTGGAAAACCGTAGGCCGGGTCAGACGAAGCCGCCACCCGGCACAACAGCTCTTACTCTTTATCGCCCAGCAGCACGGATTCCAGCGCGATTTTGATCATGTCGTTGAAGGTCGTCTGACGTTCAGCGGCAGTGGTCTGCTCGTGGGTACGGATGTGGTCGGAGACGGTGCAGATGGTCAGCGCTTTCGCGCCGAACTCCGCCGCCACGCCGTAGATACCCGCCGCTTCCATTTCCACGCCCAGAATGCCGTATTTTTCCATCACGTCGAACATGGACGGGTCCGGCGTATAGAACAGGTCTGCGGAGAAGATGTTGCCGACGCGCGCGTCAACGCCTAGTGCTTTCGCCGCGTCTACCGCATTACGCACCATGCCGAAATCGGCAATCGCCGCAAAATCATGGTCTTTGAAACGCAGACGGTTCACTTTAGAGTCGGTGCACGCGCCCATGCCGATCACCACGTCACGCAGTTTGACATCTTCACGCACCGCGCCGCAGGAGCCCACGCGGATGATTTTCTTCACGCCGAAATCGGTGATCAGCTCTTTGGTGTAGATAGAGCAGGACGGGATACCCATCCCGTGGCCCATCACGGAGATTTTGCGGCCTTTATAGGTACCGGTGAAGCCCAGCATGCCGCGCACGTTGTTCACTTCACGCACGTCTTCGAGGAAGGTTTCTGCAATGTGCTTCGCGCGCAGCGGGTCGCCCGGCATCAAAACGACGTCAGCGAAATCGCCCATTTCTGCGTTAATGTGAGGAGTTGCCATCTTCAGTTCCTTTTACATTGTTGTTTTTGCCGGGTGGCGGCTACGCCTTACCCGGCCTACAAATCGTAGGCCCGGATCGCTGTGCGCCACCGGGCAATGACCTCAGAACATGGCTTTGCCATATTCCATGTCAGACGTACCAAAGTATTTCGCAATAGTCTGGCCGATGTCCGCGAAGGTTTCACGGTGACCGAGCGAACCTGGTTTCACTTTCGGGCCGTACACCAGCACCGGGATATGCTCGCGGGTGTGGTCAGTACCAGTCCAGGTCGGGTCGCAGCCGTGGTCGGCGGTAAGGATCAGGATGTCGTCCTCACCAACCAGCTCCATTAGCTCCGGCAGACGGCGGTCGAACAGCTCCAGACCCGCCGCATAGCCAGCGACGTCACGACGGTGGCCCCAGGAGGAGTCAAAATCGACGAAGTTAGTGAAGACGATAGTCTCGTCGCCCGCTTCCTTCATCTCTTTGATGGTCGCGTCGAACAGCGCGTCCAGCCCGGTGGCTTTCACTTTCTTAGTGATACCGCAGTTGGCATAGATATCGGCGATTTTACCCACGGACACCACGTGGCCGTTTTTCTCGTCGACCAGCTTCTGCAGCACGGTCGGCGCCGGCGGCTCTACCGCCAGGTCGTGACGGTTACCGGTACGCTGGAAGTTACCGGCTTTGTCGCCCACGAAAGGACGAGCAATCACGCGACCAATGTTATAGCCGCCTTCGGTCAGCTCTTCACGCGCGATTTCGCACAGCTCATACAGCTTGTCGAGGCCAAAGGTCTCTTCGTGACAGGCGATCTGGAACACCGAGTCAGCGGAGGTATAGAAGATCGGTTTCCCGGTTTTCATATGCTCTTCGCCGAGCTGATCGAGGATCACCGTCCCGGAGGAGTGGCAGTTGCCGAGATAGCCCGGCAGGTTGGCGCGTTTCACCAGCTTATCCAGCAGCTCCTGCGGGAAACTGTTTTCCTGGTCGCTGAAGTAGCCCCAGTCAAACAGCACCGGCACGCCGGCGATTTCCCAGTGGCCGGACGGGGTATCTTTACCGGAAGAAAGTTCATGCGCCCAGGCATAGGCGCCAATCACTTCGGCATTGCCATCCATACCCGCGGCAATTTTACCGGTGGAGCCTTCATGCGCTTTCACCAGACCCAGACGGGTCAGGTTCGGTAAATTCAGCGGGCCTTTGCGGCCGTGGTCAGCCTCGCCTTTGGCGCAGGCTTCTGCAATGTGGCCCAGCGTATCGGCGCCGACGTCGCCAAAGCGGTCTGCGTCTTCCGTTGCGCCAATCCCAAAGGAGTCCAGCACCATGATAAATGCACGTTTCATCTTGTTCTCCATACATCTTGCGCTGCAAAAAAGCGATCAGATCAGTATATCGCTATTCAGTGATACGGCGATAGACTGTCGGTGTAATTTCCGGGGCTTTATCGTCCAGTTTAATGGCCGCTTTGACCGCTTTCGCGGCCTCCTGCCAGCTGTTCTCGTCTTTGGCATGGATCACCGCCAGCGGACGCTGTCCGTCGACGCGGTCACCCAGACGCGCCATCTCGGTAAAGCCAACGCTATAGTCAATGGTGTCCGATGCCTGACGGCGGCCGCCGCCCATAGAAACCACTGCCATGCCCAGCGCGCGAGTATCCATCGCGCTGATAAAACCTTCGGTATCAGCATAGACTGCTTTGCTCAGCATCGCCGTCGGCAGATAATTAGCATAATTCTCGACAAAGTCGCTCGGCCCTTTCTGCGCCGCGACCATGCGGCCAAACACTTCCGCCGCTTTACCGTTATCCAGCACCGCCTGCAGCTTCGCGCGCGCCTCGGCATCGTCCGCCGCCAGCTTGCCGGAGATCAGCATTTCCACACACAGCGCCATTGTCACGTCGAACAGGCGCGGGTTGCGGTATTCGCCGGTCAGGAACTGCACCGCTTCGCGAACTTCAACGGCGTTGCCGGCGCTGGAGGCCAGTACCTGATTCATATCGGTCAGCAGCGCGGTGGTGCGCACGCCGGCACCGTTAGAGACGCCAACAATCGCTTCGGCAAGCGCTTCTGAAAGCTCATAGGTCGGCATAAAGGCGCCGCTGCCGACTTTAACGTCCATCACCAGCGCGTCCAGCCCTTCCGCCAGCTTCTTCGCCAGAATCGAGGCGGTAATCAGCGGGATGGAGTCCACCGTCGCGGTAATATCGCGGGTGGCATAGAAACGTTTGTCGGCCGGGGCAAGGGAGCTGGTCTGCCCGATAATTGCCACGCCAACATCTTTTATAATCTCGCGGAAGCGGTTGTCGTCCGGGAAGATATCGAAGCCCGGGATCGCTTCCAGTTTGTCCAGCGTACCGCCGGTATGGCCGAGGCCGCGGCCGGAGATCATCGGTACGTAACCACCGCAGGCGGCCACCATCGGCCCCAGCATCAGCGAAGTGACATCCCCGACGCCGCCGGTAGAGTGTTTATCGACGATCGGACCGTTAAGGTTGAGGCTTTTCCAGTCCAGAACGGTACCGGAATCCCGCATCGCCATGGTCAGCGAAACGCGCTCCGGCATAGACATATCGTGGAAGAAGATAGTCATCGCCAGCGCGGCGATCTGCCCTTCAGAGATAGTATTGTCGCGGATGCCGTTGATGAAAAAGCGGATCTCTTCATCGCTTAATGCCTGACCATCACGTTTTTTACGAATAATTTCTTGTGCGAGAAACACGGTAACCTCCCAAAGAGAATAAATTGCCGGATGACGGCGCGAGCGCCTTATCCGGCCTACAGGCATCAATTCGTAGGCCGGATAAGCGCAGCGCCATCCGGCAAATCAAGGGATTAGTAGCTGCTGGCGCTCTTGCCGTCGCCGTGACCCAGGGCTTTCAACAGGCTAGCCAGCAGGCTGGATGCGCCAAAACGATAGTGACGAGAATCGGCCCAGTCGGCGCCGAACAGTTCATCAGCGATCGCCAGGAACTGCTGCGCGTCTTCCGCGCTGCGCACGCCGCCCGCCGGTTTGAAGCCAACGGTTTTCTCAACGCCCATATCGCGGATCACTTCCATCATGATGCGCGCGCTTTCCGGCGTGGCATTCACCGGCACTTTACCGGTCGAGGTTTTGATGAAATCGGCCCCAGCTTTGATAGAGATTTCAGACGCTTTACGGATCAGCGCTTCTTCTTTCAGCTCACCGGTTTCGATGATCACTTTCAGCAGCACGTTAGCCGCCGCACAGGCTTCCTTACAGGCTTTCACCAGCTCGAAACCGACCTGCTCGTTGCCGGCGATCAGCGCGCGGTACGGGAAGACCACGTCCACTTCATCTGCTCCGTAAGCGATCGCCGCGCGGGTTTCCGCCAGCGCAATGTCGATATCGTCATTCCCGTGCGGGAAGTTGGTGACCGTGGCGATGCGAATATCCGGCGTCCCCTGCTCATTCAGCGTCTTACGGGCGATCGGGATGAAGCGCGGGTAGATGCAGACCGCCGCGGTGTTACCCACCGGCGTTTTCGCCTGATGACACAGGGCAATGACTTTCTCATTGGTGTCGTCGTCATTCAGAGTGGTCAGGTCCATCAGTTTTAACGCGCGCAGGCTGCTTGCTTTTAAATCAGTCATTTCATACTCCGCCGGCGTCATGCCGGATCAATAGTTTGTTCACCTTGCGAGTCTGTTACTATTGTAACATTCGCTCGTCGTTACACTTCGACATTCATCACAGTTAATGAAAACTACTTACTAATTTGCATTACTGTAACGTGATTAAAATCACAAATTAGCACTCAATACCGCAGCAATTATCGTTAGTCCCCTCTTAAGCATAATCGATACTATACCGCCGATGAGAATGTGATAATTCTAACACACAATAACAGATGCACTCGATAGCGTGGCGCACATTTTGCCCAACTTACGGGCAATAAAAACGCTACAAATTGAAATATAAACTATTTTTCAAAAAAGAGAGAGGTGATGGAATTATCACATTTACAGCAACACCAGCGGCACGGTGGCCGCTGGTTCAGGAGACAGGCTTACAGGGCGAGAAAAACCCCGGCGATGGTGGCGCTCATCAGGTTGGACAGCGTCCCCGCCGCTACCGCACGTAGCCCAAGCTGAGCGATATCCTGCCGCCGGTTGGGCGCCATTCCCCCGAGTCCGCCAATCAGAATGGCGATCGATGACAGGTTGGCAAAGCCGCACAGCGCGAAAGAGATAATGGCTTTGGTGTGATCTGAAATGACCTGCAGCCCGGCCGCCGCCACTTCGGCATCCGCCTTTAAATATTCGCCAAAGTTCATGTAGGCCACGAACTCGTTAATGATCAGCTTCTGGCCGATAAACGACCCCGCCACCGTCGCTTCGTGCCACGGCACGCCAATCACCCACGCCAGCGGTGAGAAGATCCGGCCGAGGATCATCTGCAGCGACAGCTCAGGATGGTTAAACCAGCCGCCGACGCCGGAGAGTATGCCGTTCAGCAGGGCGATCAGCGCAATAAACGCCAGCAGCATCGCGCCGACGTTGAGCGCCAGTTGCATACCAGACGCGGCGCCGGAGGCGGCAGCATCCAGCACGTTGGCCGGTTTATCCGCGTCAGCGCTTTGGCTGTCATGAGCCGGGTTATCGTCCGGTTTTTCCGTTTCCGGTACGATAATTTTGGCAAACAGCAGGCCTCCCGGCGCCGCCATAAACGACGCGGCAATAAGGTACTCCAGCGGAACGCCCATCTGCGCATAGCCCGCCAGTACCGAGCCCGCCACCGAGGCCAGGCCGCCGCACATGACCGCAAACAGCTCCGAGCGAGTCATGGTGGCGATATAAGGACGCACCACCAGCGGCGCTTCGGTCTGGCCAACAAAGATGTTCGCCGTGGCCGACAGCGATTCGGTACGTGAGGTCTTCAGCACTGCCCGCAGCGCGCCGCCGAGAATGCGAATGACCAGCTGCATAATGCCCAGGTAGTAAAGCACGGCAATCAGCGACGAGAAGAAGACGATCACCGGCAGCACGCGCAGGGCAAAGACGAAGCCGCCGCCGCCAAACACCTCGAACATTTTATCGGAGACCAGCCCACCGAAGATAAAGCTGATCCCTTCGTTACCATAGGCGATTACGCTGGCGACGCCATTCGACATCGCTAGCAGCGCCGAGCGCCCGGCCGGTACATATAATATCAATGCGCCGATACCCACCTGGATTATCCAGGCGCCGAGCACGGTGCGCAGGTTAATGGCTTTTCGGTTATTGGAGAGCAGCACAGCAATGGCCAACAGCACCACCATGCCGATAAGTCCCATGAGGATTTGCATACAGATTCCCTGTGTTTCGATAGTCCAGTACTAACGGCGTGATTATATCGGCCGGAAACTATCCTGCCCGTCTGGCTTCACACATTTTAAGCAAATCAATGATATGGATGGACAATTATGAGAAATTGATCACCATACAGAGACCGGGGGAAGGGAAAACAAGGCGAGCGTATTGTGCATGATCCCTTCTTCTATGGCTGCCGGCGACTCCGGACGCAGTTCACACAGCGCCTCAAATACCCGTGCAGCTTGTTCCGGTCGATTGGGCTGTCCCTGAAAGCCATTTAGCGGCATATCCGGCGCATCGGTCTCCAGCAGCAGAGCGGAAAGCGGCAGACGCGCCATCACTTCACGGGTTTTACTGGCGCGGGGATAGGTAATGGTGCCGCCAACGCCGATCTTATAGCCAAGCTGAACGAAGCGCTCGGCCTGCTGCAGGCTGCCGGCAAAGCCATGGATGACTCCGGTACGCGGCAGGGCATGTTTTTTCAGCAGCATCGCCAGCTTATCGTGGGTGCGTCTGGAGTGGAGGATCACCGGCAGATCGTAACGCTTCGCCAGCCTCAGCTGCGCTTCCAGCAGCGCCTGCTGACGATCAAACTGCGGATCGTCGCGATAAAGATCGAGGCCAATCTCTCCCACCGCCACCAGTTTAGGCGGCCGCTGCGCCATCAAGGCTTCCAGCTGCGCCAGTCCCTCATCAGTATGCTCTTCGATGACGATCGGATGCATACCCAGCGCGGCGTACAGCGCTTCGTGCTGAGCTGCCAGCGCCAGCACGCGGCTAAAACGCTCAGCAGAGATGGCTGGAACGATAATTCGCCCGACGCCGGCCTGCGCCGCACGCGCCAGGCTGGCGACCTCATCTGCCGCAAAGGGGGGAAAATCAAAGTGACAGTGGGTATCGATAAAACGGTGCGTCACGCCAGATCCTCATGATCAAAACTGGGGTCATTCGCCTGGGGCGCAGGAATGATGGTCGCCTGGGGCGCTTCATTGGCCACCGGCACCGGCGGCACCACCACCGGCGCGGGCCGGGCAATACGCGGCGCGTGGCGCAGCAGCGGCGGCTGGTCGGCCAGTAGTTTACCCACCGTTGCCAGGAAATAACGGCCGCACTGGCGCCCGGTTTTGTAGTCCTCCAGCAGCGCCGGTAGTCGGCTGCCAAGCGCCATGCTGCGCAGCGGCCGCTGCGGATAGATTTCGAAGATCCGCAACTTACCCGGCGGTTTCTCGATGAACTGCTGGATGGCGCGGTAGGTGGTTTCGTGATGATGCACCAAATTGACCAGCGGTTGCAGACTACTCTCTCCCAGCCAGCGCTCCATCCGCTTGAACCACTGCGGGGTATAAAACATCTGCGAAGGGACGGTACGGATCACCACGATGGTCTGGGCGCCGCGGCGGGCCGCCTCCTGCACCGGGATCGCATCGCTGACGCCGCCGTCCAGGTAGCTAACGCCGTCGAGCAACACGCCGCTGCGATAAAAGCCGGGGATGGCGCTGGAGGCGCGGATCAGATCCAGCCACGTTTGCGGCGTCGGCGAAAAATAGCTGGCGGAGTAATCGTCACCGCGGCAAGCGCATAGCCACAGCTCTTTGCCCAACGCGAACTGCGCTTCGGCATAGTTCATGGCAAGCGGCATTTGCTGCGAAGTGGCCTCAACCAGCCAGTCGAGATCGATAAGGTTGCCGCCGCGCACAAAGCGCATCGGATCGAAAAACTGGCGTGAAGTGGTGTAGCGGGTGATAACTTTGCGGGCATAGCCTTGCTGATTACACATGTAGGCGGAGAGGTTTTGCGCGCCGGCGGAAGTACCCAGCATCAGGTCAAAGGGGTTAAATCCGGCGCGCATAAATTCGTCCAGCACCCCGGCAGTAAAAATCCCTCGCTGTCCTCCGCCTTCGCATACCAGCGCCAGCTTGCCTGGTCGGAAGGGTTTAACCGCCAGCGGGGCGATATTGCCCAGCGTGACGGGAATGCGTTGCCCCACCCTGCTTTCCTGTTCGATTGATCTTCTCCTGACAAGGTAACGCAATTTGCCCGCCGCTTAAACCGCGAAAGCCAGTCCTCAGGACTGGCTTTGTGTAAGATGACGTGTCAGTAAAAATGCTTAGGCTTCAGTATCGCCCGCATCGCGGGCCGCCTAAGGACGTCTGCGTCCTGTAAACAGGCTCACCAGGAACAAGATAATCCCGACGACAAAGACGATTTTCGCAGCGCCAGCGGCCGTACCCGCCAGACCACCAAAGCCCAGAGCCGCAGCAATTAATGCAATGACCAGAAAAATAATTCCCCATCGAAACATACTTTTCTCCTTACCATAATGGACGGTGAACAGCGGTTTGCGCACCCTTTCTGTATAGCTCATCGCCCAGTGGATGCTGCTATTCGTTCGGCAACCTTGGCCAGACAACACTTTTGTTAATAACTCGGTTTACTTAACGCTAAGATCGTTGCGCACGCTTTTCACACCGGAGACCGCTTTCGCAATCTCTGCGGCACGCTCCGCCTGCGCCGCGGAAGCCACCGTACCGGTCAGATGTACCGCGCCGGCGTTGGTTTCGACTTTCACATTGCGCGAAGGGACAATGTCATCCGCCAGCAGCTTGGCTTTCACTTCGCTGGTAATGGCGGTATCCCCGGCATAGCCTTTCAGCGTCGCCGTCTCGCTCGATGATTTATGATGGACCGTCAGCTTGTCGTTAACGTGTGAGACGCCTTTGACCTCTTTCGCTACGCTCAGTGCCTGACTTTTCTGTTCAGCACTGGTGACGTCGCCGCTGAGGGTGACCACTTTATTCTCCGTTTTCACCGAAATATCGCCGGAGTTAATATCTTTATGGTCGATCAGCGCCGCTTTTACCCGTGCGGTAATGGTACTGTCATCCATAAAATCGCCGACTTTGTTAATCGAATTATCTACCGCCTCTCCCGCATTGCTGGCAGCCGACTTCGCACTGTCTACCGTTGTTTTTTCCGTCTCTGCCGAGGCGTTCAACGCGGCTAAGCCTAAGAAGAGCGCCAGCAACATATTGGCATTCTTTAGTCTGGTCATCGTTATGTCCTCGTTTTTTCACCAGCGCTGGCGTCTTATCGCAGTGAATTACGCCAGCATTTTTAAAAACACGAATTAAATATAGTAGACAGACGAAGGGGTTGCGGAGGATATGGATAAAAAACAGACGAATTAGCGGTGTTTTAAGAACTTTCCAGAAGGAAGGGAACGGGGGCGTAATCAGAAAAAAGCGCGGCCTGCGCCGCGCTTCGTCAGGGATTAGTGCTCGCGCGTTTTGCGGAACACCACGTCAGGGTAACGCTCCTGCGTCAGGTTCAGGTTGACCATTGTCGGGGCGATGTAGGTCAGGTTATCGCCGCCATCCAGCGCCAGCTGAACTTCATTTTTCCGCTTGAACTCTTCGAACTTCTTCACGTCAGTAGATTCAACCCAGCGCGCGGTGGCCACGTTGACCGATTCGTAAATCGCTTCCACGTTGTATTCGCTTTTCAGACGCGCTACCACCACGTCAAACTGCAGCACGCCGACGGCGCCAACGATCAGATCGTTATTAGCGATCGGGCGGAAGACCTGGACCGCGCCCTCTTCAGAGAGCTGAACCAGCCCTTTCAGCAGCTGTTTCTGCTTCAGCGGATCCTTCAGGCGAATACGACGGAACAGTTCCGGCGCGAAGTTCGGAATACCGGTGAACTTCATCATCTCGCCCTGGGTAAAGGTATCGCCAATCTGAATGGTGCCGTGGTTATGCAGGCCGATGATATCGCCTGGGTACGCTTCTTCAACGTGCGAGCGATCGCCCGCCATAAAGGTCAGCGCGTCGGAAATCACTACGTCCTTGCCGATACGCACCTGACGCAGCTTCATGCCTTTTTCATATTTGCCGGACACCACCCGCATGAAAGCCACGCGGTCGCGGTGTTTCGGATCCATGTTGGCCTGAATTTTAAACACGAAGCCGGTGAATTTCTCTTCCGTGGCGGTGACTTCACGCGTGTCGGTGTTGCGCGGCATCGGCGCCGGGGCCCACTCCACCAGGCCATCCAGCATATGGTCAACGCCGAAGTTACCTAACGCGGTTCCGAAGAAGACCGGGGTGATTTCCCCGGCCAGGAACAGATCTTTGTCGAACTCATTCGACGCTCCCTGCACCAGCTCCAGCTCGTCACGCAGCTGCTGCGCCAGGTCTTCCCCCACCGCCGCGTCGAGATCCGGGTTGTTGAGCCCCTTCACGATACGCACTTCCTGGATGGTGTGGCCTTTACCGGTCTGATACAGGTAGGTTTCGTCTTTGTAGAGATGATAAACGCCTTTGAACAGCTTGCCGCAGCCGATAGGCCAGGTAATCGGCGCGCAGCCGATTTTCAGCTCGTTCTCGACTTCATCCAGCAGCTCCATCGGATCGCGGATATCACGGTCGAGTTTGTTCATAAAGGTGAGGATCGGCGTATCGCGCAGACGGGTGACTTCCATCAGCTTACGGGTCCGATCTTCGACGCCTTTTGCCGCGTCAATCACCATCAGGCAGCAGTCCACCGCCGTCAGGGTACGGTAGGTATCTTCGGAGAAGTCTTCGTGCCCCGGGGTATCCAGCAGGTTCACCAGGCAGTCATGATACGGGAACTGCATTACCGAGGTGGTGATCGAGATACCACGCTGCTTTTCCATCTCCATCCAGTCGGATTTCGCGTGCTGGCTGGAACCACGACCTTTTACTGTACCGGCGGTCTGAATCGCCTGTCCGAACAGCAGCACCTTTTCGGTGATGGTGGTCTTACCGGCATCCGGGTGAGAAATAATGGCAAAAGTGCGGCGTTTGGCCACCTCTTGCAGATAAGGAGACAACGTCATAATTAATCTTCTAAGTAAACGCGGCCATGGGCCACGCATGTGGAATACGAAAAATTGCGGCTATTTTACCCATCAACGGGGGGGAGGCAATCAGTGTTTACACAGGAGCTGCTCCAGTTCGCTTAACGAGGTCACCGTCCAGTCCGGCTCGAGGTCCGCCGGCAGCTCGCGCTGATGCGCATTGAGCCAGCAGGTCGCCAGTCCGGCGTTCACGCCGCCGCGAATATCCGACTCGGCGGTATCGCCGACCATCAGCACCCGCGAGCGCGGTGGGTTACCCGCCTGCGCCAGCGCATAATCGAAAATACGCGCATCCGGCTTGGCGACACCCACCTGTTCAGAAATAATCAGCAAATCAAAGTGATCGCGTAAACCTGTCCGCTCCAGACGAGTCTGCTGCAGCGAGGTAAAGCCGTTGGTGATGATGCCCATTCTGACCTTGCCCTGCAGCGCGTTGAGCAGCGAGACCGCACCCGGCAACGGGGCACAGATTTCCGCCATCGCATTCATAAACGCGTCGTTGAGTTCCCCGGGCGGCACATTCAAACGTTCCGCCCAGCTATCAAAACGCTGATGCTGTAATTGTAGCGAGGTGATGGCGCCGTTTTGGTAATCCACCCATAGCGGCTTGTTCACGGCCTGATAGTCCTGAAAATCTTCGGCGGTAAAGGTCACGCTGTAGTCGAGAAACATCCGCTGCAAGCCGCTGAAAGAATCAAACGTAAACAGCGTTTCATCGGCATCAAAGAAAATCCAGTCCCATTTCATCGTATCACCTTGTGTTACATACTGATTGGCAGAGCCATAATAATGGCGTCTTCGCGTCCGTCGGTCGTAGGATAGTAGTTGCGGCGGATGGTTGCCTCATTGAAGCCTACGCTCTCATACAGCGCGATGGCGGCAACGTTGGATGCTCGCACCTCCAGCCACAGCGTGACGACGCCGAGTTTTTCGACTTCATCAATGACATGCTCCAGCAGCACTCGCCCCAGGCCGCGGCGCTGGTACGCGGGATCGACGGCGATATTGAACAGCGTCGCCTCATCCAGCACCACTTGCGTAATGGCGAAAGCCGCCATTTCGCCATCTACCGACAGCTGATAGTTGCGATAGCGCTCCCCCTGGTTAGTGGCCAGAGTCTGTTCGCTCCACGGGAAAGCGTGGGCGCGTTTTTCGATGTGCCAGGCTTTGGTTAAATCAGCCGTGCTGAGGGTAGAAATCGTGTTCATGTGCGCAGATTTGTTGCCAGAGCGCCCTGCGAGCCGGCGCGCTGGTCTGGAGTTCATCAAAAGCGGGGGTGGACACCTGGGCGCCCGCCAGCGGCAGCGACGCCTCTGTGCCCAACCGCCAGCTGTTGCAGCGGCTGTCCTGCGGCAGCATCGCCACCCACTCCGGGGTCAGCTGCAGGACCTGATCTGGCGTCACGGCCAGCGCGCGTAATATGTCGCCAATCAGCGGCTCTGTCAGCGACGGCGGGGTTTCCGCCACCATCACCAGACGAATATGGTCAGGAAGCGAGATAGCGATTTCGCCCTGCAACGCCCCCGGTCGGCGCAGCGACCACTGGGTAATGCCCAGCTGCTGTAATTGCCAGTCTCGTCGGGATGTCATAGCGAAACACTCCTGTTAAACAAGCGCGCAATATAGCAAATCCGTCGTATCTGCGCCAACAAACTACTATAATCGGCGCCAGTCTTAATGAAGGAGTGTTTCATGTCCGCTTTTACCCCGGCAAGTGAAGTCTTGCTGCGCCACAGTGATGATTTCGAGTCCGCCCGCGTTCTGTTTGCCGGTGACCTGCAGGATGACCTGCCTGCGCGTCTGGATACCGCGGCCAGCCGCGCCCACACCCAACAGTTCCACCACTGGCAGGTCCTCAACCGCCAGATGGGTGACACCGTCCGTTTTAGCTTAGTGGCTGAGGCCGCTGACGTCGCCGAATGCGACACCCTGATCTACTACTGGCCAAAGAACAAACCAGAGGCGCAGTTCCAGCTGATGAACCTGCTCTCTCTGCTGCCGGTGGGAAGCGACATTTTCGTCGTCGGTGAAAACCGCAGCGGCGTCCGCAGCGCGGAGCAGATGCTGGCTGAATACGCGCCATTAAACAAAGTGGATAGCGCCCGCCGCTGTGGCCTCTATCATGGCCGTCTGGAAAAGCAGCCGACCTTCGACGCCGACGCATTCTGGGGCGAATACACACTGGATAATCTGACGATAAAAACCCTGCCGGGCGTCTTCAGCCGCGACGGTCTGGACGTCGGCAGCCAGCTGCTGCTCTCCACCCTCGAGCCGCATACCAAAGGGAAAGTGCTCGACGTCGGCTGCGGCGCGGGCGTGCTGGCCGCCGCGCTGGCCAGCCATTCACCGAAAGTGCGCCTCACCCTGTGCGACGTCAGCGCCCCGGCGGTCGAAGCCAGCCGCGCGACGCTTGCCGCCAACGGCCTGGCTGGCGATGTGTTTGCCAGCAACGTCTTCTCCGAGGTCAATGGTCGCTTCGACATGATCATCTCCAACCCGCCATTCCATGACGGCCTGCAGACCAGTCTCGAAGCCGCCCAGGCGCTGATCCGCGGCGCAGTTCGCCATCTGAACAGCGGCGGCGAGCTGCGCATTGTCGCCAACGCCTTCCTGCCGTATCCGCAGGTGCTGGATGAGACGTTCGGCTTCCATGAGGTGATCGCTCAGACCGGGCGCTTTAAGGTCTATCGCACCATTATGACCCGTCAGGCGAAAAAATAATCGTCTTTTCACGCCGGCGGCCCGCTCCTGGTACCGCTGGCGCTTCCCGCGGGCAAATCCGCCCATTTTTGCAGCAATCGATACAACCTGCATAATTAACTATTGACGTGTCGCCGAAAACCACTAGAATGCGCCTCCGTGGTAACGATACTTTCAGAGTATCGATGGTATGCGAAGGTGGCGGAATTGGTAGACGCGCTAGCTTCAGGTGTTAGTGTCCTTACGGACGTGGGGGTTCAAGTCCCCCCCCTCGCACCAATATTCTTCCCTCTCCCGGCATTATCCTCTCAGTTTAATATCCACAATCATCAGCATTATTCCGCCAATCAATGCGACGCACGATGGCAGCAGGATAAAATGGCGCAATTGACGATGCCAGATCATCGCCGCGGACATCAGCATGCCCACCGCGACCAGTACCCGCCATACGTCAGCCGACACTCCGGCATACCCGAGAGCGACAATTAGCGCGCCGGGAATCATCACTCCCCAGCCGCTTCCTAATGCTCGCTGCAGCATGGTTTCACCTCTCACAACGATAATGATAACCAATATCATATGATAATCTTTATCATTTGTCATTTGCGACGTGCTCTGCCCCTTTTTCTTTACGTTCGCGGTAATGACATACATTCATGAAGGTGATAAATTAAGCGGATTATCGATATATATTAAATATTTTGCTTATTTTGCAAATAACCTTTTTTGCACATTGTTATCAGACTCTTCATTTTTGGCTTTCATCATTTTGAAATTTAACGACTAATAATGATTCTTCCGATATGACTGCACAAACCTGGCGAGCACACTACGCACAAAAATATCAATATTCCTTACGGCTTTTTTTACTGCTTAATTTCATTTCTTCCTCGCTGTCGCTGGTCACCCCCCTATTTACGGTAGTTCGTTTTACGCTGCCCTGCGCCCTGATCGTCGTCTGCAGCGGGCTGCTGCTGCTCTGGCACTGGAAATGGCCGCAATCGAAAATAAATATTCCCACTATCTCGTTGTTATTTGGCATGCTATGGGCATGGCACGTAGTGACAAAAGCGATGCTATTGACACCGCCGCATTTTAACTATCTGGTGATCGCCCTATTAAGCATTCTGTTTATCGGCACCATCGCTTTTTCCAATAATATCACTGCCTTTACCCTCCACTCTTTACCAACTTTCCTTGCCTGCCTGATAATGGCGGAGGGGGAACAATGGTTGCGTATGACTTACTGCTTTATGCTGCCTATAGCCGGTATTACCCTGCAAAATATTATCCAGAAGCGCAGCGATGCCTTTACGCAGGGTTTAATGGATAAACTGATGCATGAACGCAATACGCTCAACGATCTCAGTATGCTCGATCCCCTGACCGGTTTGTATAATCGCCGCGGACTGCAGAACCGCCTCGATACCCTGCTGGCGCTGGACGGCGACAACCACTACGTGCTGCTCCTCGATATCGATCACTTCAAGGCCTATAACGATCACTATGGTCATATGATGGGTGACCAGGCGCTTATTCGCGTCTCTGCTGCCATTCGCAACGCTGTACGCTCACGCGATATTGTCGCCCGCTTTGGTGGAGAGGAGTTTATGGTGCTGCTGACCAATAGCAGCGAAGAAACGGCCTGGAAGACAGCCGAACGTATACGTCAGCGGGTCTATGACCTGAAGATCCCGCATATGTTTAATGAAAGCGTCGCCACCAACGTCACCATCAGTATTGGCCTGACGCCGCTCATTAATGACAACATTGAACAAGCGCTGGCGCGCGCCGACGGCGCACTCTATGAGGCCAAAAATAAAGGCCGCAACATTATTCTTGCCAGTTGACCTGCGCGCGCTGCGACATCGCGGCGCCGATAAAAGCCTTGCCATGCCGCCTGCAAGCAACTAATATCAGTAATCATTATCATTTAGATTTGTATCTGGAAATCGAATGGCCTGGCGTTCCCTTCCTCTCAGCGATGAACTTATCTGGCGGGCTCCTTTGCCGACGGCTGAGCATGCCCTGGCGGAGAGTATTCGGGAAAAAATCGCCACCCTGCGTCCACACCTGCTTGATTTCCTGCGACTTGACGAACCCGCCCCACGGCACGCGTTAACGCTTGCCGAATGGTCGCAACCCATCGCCTTGCGCTCCCTGCTGGCCACCTGGTCCGATCATATCTATCGTCATCAGCCGACGCTGCCTCGGGAACAGAAGCCTCTGCTCTCGCTCTGGGCGCAATGGTATATCGGTCTGCTGGTGCCGCCGCTGATGCTGGCGCTGCTCAATGAACCGCAAGGCCTCAGCCTGGCGCCAGAACATTTCCATGTCGAATTTCATGAAAGCGGCCGGGCGGCCTGCTTCTGGATTGATGTGCATAGCGATGCCGACATCGAGAGGCTTTCACCGCAGGCGCGAATGGATGCCCTGGTAACGCGCACCCTGCAGCCGGTTGTTGAGGCGCTGGCAGCGACGGGCGAAATCAATAGCAAACTTATCTGGAGCAATACCGGCTATCTGATTAACTGGTATCTTGGGGAAATGCGCGCGCTGCTGGGTGATGAGCGGCTTGCCGCGCTACGTCAGCACTGTTTTTTTGAAAAACAACTCGCCGATGGCCAGGATAACCCGCTGTGGCGAACGGTGATGCTGCGTGAAGGGCAGTTAGTCCGACGCACCTGCTGTCAGCGCTATCGCCTGCCGGATGTCCAACAGTGCGGCGACTGTACGCTTAAATAATTACCACTTACCTGAAAAGTAACGGGCGGCCTTTACCGCCCGTTGCTATTTATGCGGTCTGTTGACTCTCCTGCTCCGCCCGCTCGGCCTCTTCCGCTTCCTGAGCAAGCAGCTGTTTCTCATATACCTTAAAGAATGGGAAGTAGATGATTGCCGACACGCAGGCCAGAACAATGACCAGAATCGCCGCCCGGAAATCCCAGCCCAGCGCCCAGGCGCCGCCAATTGGCGCTGGCGCCGTCCATGGTACGACGGAGATGACGCGGCCAATCAGATCCAGCTTCATTGCCGCCCAGGCCAGCACCGCGTTCACCATCGGCGCCAGCAGGAACGGAATAAAGAACACTGGGTTCATGACGATAGGCGTCCCAAAGATCACCGGCTCGTTGATATTGAACAGGCTTGGCACCACGCTCAAACGACCAATGGAGCGCAAATGCGCTGAACGGCTGCGCAGATAACAGAACACCAGTCCCATGGTCGCCCCGGAACCTCCGACCACGATAAAGAAGGTCCAGAACGCCTCCATAAAGATATGCGGCAGAGGCGCGCCCTGGGCCAGCGCCTGCTGGTTCATACCGAGGTTAGTCAGCCAGAACATCTGCAGCATCCCGGACACGATCGCCGCACCGTGGATCCCGGCAAACCACAGCAGGTGGCCGATCAGCACCGCCAACAGAATTGCCGGCAGAGAGTCGGCTGCCGAAACCAGCGGCTTGAAAATGGCCATAATGGCCTGCGGGATCAGCATGTCAAAATGGTGCTGGATAAACAGGCTCAGCGGATAGAGCGTCAGCACGACCACCAGCACCGGGATCAACAGATCAAACGAGTTTTTGATCATCGGCGGAACCTGGTCCGGCAAGCGGATCCCAATGTTGTGCGCTTTCAAGAAACGCATCATCTCCACGCAGTAGATCGCCACCAGGATGGCGGTAAAGATCCCGGTCCCCCCGAGGCTATCCACCGGCAGCGTGCCATTGGTCTTCGGCGCGGCAATCAGCAAAAAGGCCATGATCGACAGCATTGCGCACATAAAGGGATCGAGCTGATTGGATTTCTCGTAATGCTTACCGAGGTTATAGGAGATTGCCGCGCAAATGTAGATCGACATGATCCCCATCGTCATATCAAAGGGGGTCAGAATACGCCCCTCAAACTCTTTCGCCAGATCCAGCCAGGCGCGGGCAAAACCCCAGGTGGTATCCGGTGAGAACGGTGGATAAGCAAACACTAACAGGAACGATCCGACGATCATAAACGGCATCGCTGAGATAAATCCGTCACGGATAGCCATGACGTGGCGCTGCGACGAGATCCGCCCTGCTATGGGGCTTATGTAATTTTCTACAAAGCGAAATATCAAATTAAACGCAGCATGGTTAGCAGACATAGTAGCCCTCCTGACAGGCTATTGATACTGGCCCAACAACGATTACCCTGCCGTTACGATGACCGCTTTTTGACGCAGCAGGCCGCTGGCGGATTGTGCAACCGGCTATACTGCTCATGAGGCAACGATTCATACACGGCTCTTTTGTTATAAATAAAAGGAGAAGTGACTGTTCCAGTATTCATCTCAATGCAGATAACCGCAACCGGTTACAGTAACCGGTTACGGCGATTGTGAAGGAGATCGACAAAATAGAAAGAATCTGGATTGTCCGCGCTGATATTTACACTCCGCCAGGCTTGTGACAGATTTAACCAGGCTTAAATCAGGAGAATCCAATGAGTCTGCAGTCTGTACGGCAGTTTTTTGCCGAACACGCCCCCGATATC
The DNA here is from genome assembly GCF_008452795.1 of Klebsiella sp. AqSCr. Classification (NCBI taxonomy): domain Bacteria; kingdom Pseudomonadati; phylum Pseudomonadota; class Gammaproteobacteria; order Enterobacterales; family Enterobacteriaceae; genus Klebsiella; species Klebsiella sp. AqSCr. The sequence goes on along the minus strand of NZ_MJDM01000001.1, from coordinate 80,222 downwards.
GAAATTATTGAGTTAAATCAGAGTACCGCCACCGTCGCACTTGCCGCTGCCGCACACAACGTTGAGCCGGGGCAAATTGCCAAAACGCTGTCGCTCAAGATCAAAGATAAGATTGTACTGATCGTCGCCAGGGGCGATGCGCGGCTGGATAATAAAAAGCTGAAAGAGACCTTTGGCGCGAAAGCACGCATGCTAAGCAGCGATGAAGTGGTTACCTGGACCGGTCATCCGGTCGGCGGCGTTTGCCCGTTTGGTCTGGAAAACCCGCTGGCAGTCTACTGCGACGTCTCTCTCAGACATTATCAGGAAGTACTACCCGCAGCGGGAGCCATCCATAGCGCGGTTCGCATTGAACCAGAACGCATGGCGCAGCTCACCGATGCAACATGGGTAGATGTGTGTTTATAGACGCATTACGCTACCTGTTTAACGGCGCTGGTCGTACTATTGAGCGGTAAATGCAACAGGATATCCGCCGCGTTTAATAAACCAATGTCTGAGCGAACTCCGAGCTTGGTCATGGCGTTAAACTTATGCGCGCGGATCGTTTTAATATTCCGGTTGAGCTGTATCGCAATATCAGAAAGCGAATATCCCCACGACATATACCGAAGGATGGCGTGCTCCGTCGGGCTTAGCGGATCGTTGCACGCCTCTCTGTCGCAAAATTGTTCGCTGCCGCTGAGATGATGATTGTCCAGTAGCTGCAGCAAACGCTCCTGTAGCCCGCGTCGCGGCGCGGATTTATTCAGTATGCCGTGCAAACAGGCCGGCATAAGATGGCCGATCAGGTGCATTTCACTTTCATTATTAGCCAGAATAATCGTTTGGACTTCCGGCCGGCACCGCGCCATTTCATGAACAAAGAGCAGACTCTCGGCTCGTGAAGAACGACTTCCCGAAAGAGAAAAAATAATGGTTGACCAGGGAAACGGTATTTCCGCCGCCCTGAGCATACTGACATTTTTAAACAGATGAATATGATAACGGCGATTATCTTCACGACTAAAGATATAGCGCCATGCCATTTCCGTCATCACGCATTTTTCTACGATGGCGACATGGCGGGTTGTACTATTTTTTTCCATTCCATTTGCTCCCCGTAAGCTGAATTGATATTCAGCTCTTGCATTCCCTGCGCGCTGTTGATCCAGGCATACATTTCAGCGTTGCTGCGTAGCGATAAGCGACGCATTGCGCTGTTTTTCTGCGCGCTGATCGTCTTATTACTCTTTTTCAACAGCGCGGCGATCTGGTTTATTCCCCAACCCTTCGCCAGAAGGCGCAGAACTTTACGCTCTGAAAGAGTGAGCATCGCCGCAGAGTGGTAGCTTGCGAAATCGCTGTCCTCATCCCCGGCAAACAGCGTACGGCTAATCTGTTCAGCCGCACGGCTACCGGCGCAAATCACCTCAATCAGCCGGTTAACCGGCTCGCTCTCGGAGATCAACGAGCTTTCAGGACGAATTAATAGCTCAACGGCCAACGGATAGAGGCTGTCGCTGACCATAAAAACCCAGTGAATATCACGGTACTGAGTCATGAGGGAGTAATAACGCTCGCAGACGGCTCGGGGGTGCGCAATCTCGCCGGAGATATCCGCGACAACCAGCACCGCCCGCCGCAGTTGTAAAAGGGTGAGCTCATCATGAGAACGACAAAAACTCAGTTCGTAATCAGGGAGGTTCTCATTGAAGATCACCTTTAACCCTGATTGCATGACGGGAATTTTACTAATAACGACGCCAAACTTACCTTGTCCTGGTAACATAACACCTCCGCTTCCTGTCGAAGTTCCTTCGCTTGCCTGCAAACGATCGGCGAGCGACTTTATCGCCATATCATTTCCTGGATGAATATTAAAATCATATTCATGGCCTGCGCACACGATATACGTAACGACCGAACCGTGGTCATACCGTGTAAAATATTATTGCCGTGTATACTTGCGATTAATATTAACACAGACGTTCCTGCGCTAATAAATTAGAAAAGATAAAAACATTATTTAGCAAAAATAATTTCAGTACTGAACATTATGAAGCATTATCTTTAATTGTTTCTCTAAATGCTTTGGGTGACATACCGCTATAGCGACGGAAAAAACGCGAAAAATAGGCTGCATCGCTAAACCCCAAATAATCAGAGAGTTGTGTAATCGTCATGCGGGTGTACTGCAGATTGCGTCGCGCTTCAAGCATCAACCGCTGATGCAATACTCCAAGAGCGCTACAGCCATAAAACTCACGACATAAATAATTTAAGTGCGTAACCGACAGTCCAATCAGCTTCGCATACTCCGCCAACGGGAGATGCTGTCGGTAGTGGCTCTCGATAAGGCGGGCGAAGTGGCGCATCATGCTGCGCTTCCGCTCCGCTTTATCTTCCGCGGGGGACGCGGGATGGCACTGTCGGTTCAGCCAGACCAACAGCGTCCCCAGCAGCGAATAGAGCATCATTTCTCGCGCATCGTGCTCTTCGCAGTACTCCTCGCGAAGCGCTGAAAACAGCGTATGCATGCGCCCGCGAGAACGGCCCACCGGCACACACTGCGGCACGCTAAGCACATCCAGAGGGCGACCGAACTGATTTTCAAACCGGCTCAGCAGCGGCAGCGCCAGAGAGAGCACAAACCCTTGCGTCCCGGGTGAAAAATTAAACCCGTGAATACAGAGGGCGGGAACCACCTGGATGCAGGACTCCGTCATCACCGCGGTGGCGCCTTCAATTTCGATCTCCGCCCGCCCCTGATGCAGATAGAGAAGCTGGACCATTTCCGCATGCTGATGGACGCGAATATGCCACTGATACAGGCTGCTGCGCTGTAAAATCGACTCACAGTGCAGCAGGTCCGGCGTCGGCCAGCCGCACTCTTCGCCATACAGCTTAAATACGGGCACGGTTTGAACGAACGGCATGATGACTCCTCTTAATTCAGGCGACACGCTCCATGGGCAAGCCCACGTAGTTTTCCGCGATAGTGGTCAGCCCGGCGCGCGAGCCCAGATAGTAGCGGCGGTCGGCGGCCTGCATTTTAGCGTCGAACGCGTTCTGATCCGGAAAATCATGCAGCAGGCGGGTCATAAACCAGCTAAAGCGTTCCCCTTTCCAGACCCGATCCAGCGCCAGTTGCGAGTAGGCCGCCAGCAGATCGCTGCGGCCACGATGGTAGTATTCGCGCAGAATCCGCCACAGATAGTTCACGTCCGATGCCGCCAGATTTAATCCTTTCGCCCCGGTTGGCGGAACGATATGCGCCGCATCCCCCACCAGGAACAACCGCCCATATTGCATCGGCTCCACGACGAAGCTACGCAGGGGGGGCAATGCTCTTCTCAAGTGAGTGACCAGTCACTAACCTGGATGCCAGCTCCTCCGGCAAGCGGCTTTTCAGCTCCTGCCAGAAGCGCTCGTCCGACCATGCTTCAACCTTATCGCTCAGCGGAACCTGCAGATAATAGCGGCTGCGAGTCAGTGAGCGTTGACTGCACAATACAAACCCCCGCTGATGGTGCGCATAAATAAGCTCCGGATTGACCGGCGGCGTATCCGCCAGCAGGCCTAGCCAGCCAAACGGCCACACGCTCTCGTAGGTCTGCAAAATGCCAGCTGGAATACTTTGCCGCGATACGCCGTGGAAACCGTCGCAACCGGCAATAAAATCGCACTCCAGACGGCAGGTTTCCCCTTCGCTGAGGTAGGTGATCGTCGGCCGGTCGCTTTTGGCGTCATGGATAGCCACCTCGCTCACGCCATAGACGATCGGCGCGCCGCTGGCGGCCCGGGCAGCCATCAGATCGCGGGTGACTTCGGTCTGGCCATAAACCATTACGCTCTTACCGTCGGTTAGCTCGCTCAGTGCGACGGGCACCCGCTGGCCGTCAAACAGAAACTCCACCCCATGATGCACCAGGCCTTCGGCATCCATCCGCTGCGCCACGCCCGCTTCGCGCAGCAGATCAACGGTACCGCTTTCCAGAATTCCCGCGCGGATGCGCCCCAGCACATACTGCGGCGTTTGACGCTCAAGGATCACGGTATGGATCCCGGCGTTGTGCAGCAACTGCCCCAGCAGCAGCCCGGAGGGGCCCGCGCCAATAATCGCGACCTGTGTCTTCATAGGGATGTCTCACTCTTGCAGGGTTAATTATTAGTATAATTTTTGTTTAATAAAAGTGCTTTTCTGCATTTTTGATAAGTCAGTGGGGAAAAAGAAGGGATGAATGGCGACAAAAATTGCACTTTTCACCATACTGGCAAAAGTGTGGGATGCTTCAAATTCTGCCGCCCCGCAGACCGGGAATTTTTGCACATTATTTGATCCCACCCCCCTCAGCCGCCACTGCGCTTCAGGTTAAAGTATCGGCAGATACCAGGCGTCGTGGACAATAGAGGAAGTATGCAGGTTGATCGGACACAGCAGCGGGCAATCACACGTTTATGCATCCAGTGTGGTCTTTTTCTGTTACAGCACGGCGCCGAGAGTGCGCTGGTGGAGGAACTGTCAACACGTCTCGGGCTGGCGTTGGGGATGGACAGCGTTGAAAGCGCCATCTCTTCGAATGCCATCGTCCTGACCACCATTAAAAATGGCGAATGTCTTACCTCTACGCGCAAAAATGTCGATCGCGGCATTAATATGCATGTGGTGACGGAAGTGCAGCACATTGTGATCCTCGCCGAGCATAAGCTGCTGGACTATCGCGACGTCGAGAAGCGTTTTGCGCAGATCGTTCCCCTGCGCTATCCGCGCTGGCTGCTGGTGCTGATGGTGGGTCTTTCCTGCGCCTGTTTCTGCAAACTGAATAACGGCGGTTGGGATGGGGCGCTGGTCAGCTTCTGCGCCAGCACGGTAGCCATGTACATTCGCCAGGTGCTGACCCATCGCTCCATGCATCCGCAGATCAACTTCTGCATCACCGCCTTTGTCGCCACCACCATCTCCGGGCTGCTGCTGCGCCTCCCGGCGTTTGCCAGCACGCCGACCATTGCCATGGCCGCCAGCGTCCTGCTGCTGGTCCCGGGTTTTCCATTAATCAATGCCGTCGCCGATATGTTTAAAGGGCATATCAATACCGGACTCGCCCGCTGGGCGATCGCCAGCCTGCTAACCCTAGCCACCTGCATTGGCGTGGTGATGGCCATGACCGTATGGGGGCTGCGCGGATGGGCATAATCTCATTTATTTTTGCGCTGGCGGAAGACATGCTGCTGGCGGCGATCCCCGCCGTCGGGTTTGCGATGGTCTTTAATGTCCCTCAGCGCGCTCTGCGCTGGTGCGCGCTGCTGGGGGCGATTGGCCATGGCTCGCGTATGATCATGATGAGCGCCGGTTTTAACATTGAATGGGCCACCTTTCTCGCCGCTCTGCTGGTGGGCAGCATTGGCATTCAATGGTCGCGCTGGTATCTGGCGCATCCGAAGATTTTTACCGTCGCCGCCGTGATCCCGATGTTTCCTGGCATCTCAGCCTACACGGCGATGATTTCCGCGGTAAAAATCAGTCATTTTGGTTATTCGGAAGAGATGATGATTTTGCTGCTGAGCAATTTTTTAAAGGCCTCTTCGATTGTGGGCGCCCTTTCGATTGGCCTGTCGATACCCGGCCTGTGGCTGTATCGTAAGCGTCCTCGCGTCTAACCCCGACGTCGCGGTTAATCCGCGACGCTCCTTCCGCGATGGCCTCTGTGCTACTATGTGCAGATCACCCCACTCTTTGCAGTTCAGAGTTGAGATAGAGTTATGTCTTCGCGAATTTTAACCTCCCATTTTAGCGGCCTGGAAGAGTTCCTCCAGCAGCACGCGGCGCTGCTGGCAAAATCGACTGACGGCACCGTTGCCGTTTTTGCCAATAACGCGCCGGCATTCTATGCGCTGACGCCAGCGCGGCTGGCGCAACTGCTGGAGCTGGAAGCCAGGCTGGCGCGCCCCGGCAGCGACATCGCGCTTGACCCGCAGTTTTTCGAGGAGCCCGCCGCGGCGCCGGTTGCGGTGCCGATGGGCAAATTTGCTATGTACGCCGGATGGCAGCCTGACGCCGATTTTCAGCGCCTGGCCGCGCTGTGGGGCATTGCCCTGAGCCAGCCAGTCACGCCGGAAGAGCTGGCCGCTTTCGTCGCTTACTGGCAGGCGGAAGGTAAAGTCTTTCACCACGTGCAGTGGCAGCAGAAGCTGGCGCGTAGCGTGCAAATCAGCCGCGCCAGCAACGGCGGACAGCCGAAGCGCGATGTGAACAGCGTTAGCGAACCCGACAGCCATATTCCGCGAGGTTTCCGAGGATGAGCATGAAAAACGTTGGCGACCTGATGAAACGCCTGCAGAAAATGATGCCGGCACATATTGAACCGGCGTTTAAAACCGGCGAAGAGCTGCTGGCCTGGCAAAAAGAGCAAGGCCGGCTGCGTTCCGAAGCGCTGGAGCGAGAGAATCGCGCGATGAAAATGCAGCGCACCTTCAACCGCTCGGGGATCCGCCCGCTGCATCAGAACTGCTCCTTTGATAACTATCGCGTCGAGTGCGAGGGGCAGATGAATGCGCTCGCCCGGGCGCGCCAGTACGTGGAAGAGTTCGATGGCAATATCGCCAGCTTTATCTTCTCCGGTAAACCGGGCACTGGCAAAAACCACCTGGCGGCAGCCATTTGCAACGAGCTGCTGCTGCGCGGGAAGTCGGTCTTAATCATCACCGTGGCCGATATTATGTCGGCGATGAAAGATACCTTCGGCAACCGGGAAACGAGCGAAGAACAGTTGCTTAACGACCTCAGCATGGTCGACCTGCTGGTGATCGATGAAATTGGTATGCAGACGGAGTCTCGCTATGAAAAAGTCATTATCAATCAGATAGTTGACCGGCGCTCATCCTCCAAACGACCTACCGGGATGCTCACCAACAGCAATATGGAAGAGATGAACAAACTGCTCGGCGAGCGGGTGATGGACCGTATGCGGCTCGGCAACAGCCTGTGGGTTATCTTCAATTGGGAAAGTTACCGGCACCGCGTTACAGGCAAGGAGTATTAAGAGATTTCCGGGCGACGACGGCGTTATACTAAAGCGATTATTCAGTCACGCTTATGAGTCCGTCTATGAAATCGTTTAAAAATAGCGTTATTGCCGCGCTTGCCGTTAGCGCGTTTACCCTCTCTGGCGCCCACGCCGCCTCCTGGCAGGATTCCCTTAACAGCGCTGCCAGCCAGCTCAGCGGCAATAACGCCCAGGCCAGCGGCGGCATGTCCGTCTCCTCGCTAACCAGCCTGCTCAACGGCAGCAGCCAATCCCTGACCGCCAGCAGCATGAATAATGCGGCCGGGATACTGTCATATTGCGCGAAACAGAAGCTGGCCTCCGTGACCAGCGCCGATAACGTCAAAAATCAGGTGCTGGATAAACTGGGGCTTAGCACGCCGGAAAAACAAAAACAGGACACCAGCTATCTGGATGGCCTGCAGGGGCTGCTCAACAGCAAAAACGGCCAGCAGTTGGACCTGAATACGCTCGGCAATAGCTCGCTGGCGAAACAGGTAAAAACCAAAGCCTGCGATCTGGTCTTAAAACAGGGTGTTAATTTCCTCTCCTGATCCTGACTGACAAGGCCGCATTTGTTGCCTTCGCGGCGGCGCCGCGGCCTGAAACGCTTTTTTTGCAGTTTTCCTGTTCCGTTTTCCCATTTCGCCCGATGCGATGCCGATCAAAAAAGGCAACTTCTAAGCCAATTCTGAATAACTGCACACTTTCATGACGCTAGAATTGCAGCAAGATGGCGCTGCAATTACAGTGGGGCTTGAAAAGTAATCTGTTCTGCCAGCCGATAACTGGCATTAATGAGGATGAGCTGTGTCAGAGTTGTTATCCATCGCCTTATTTTTAGCTTCGGTGGTGCTGTATGCCTGGAAAGCGGGTCGTAACACCTGGTGGTTTGCCGCCACGCTCACGGTGTTAGGCCTGTTCGTGGTGCTGAATATCACCCTCTACGCCAGTGACTACTTCACCGGCGACGGCATCAACGACGCGGTACTCTACACTCTGACCAACAGCCTGACCGGCGCCGGGATCGGCAAATATATACTGCCGGGGGTCGGCGTGGCCGTCGCACTGGTCGCCGTCTTTGGCGCCCTCGGCTGGGTGCTGCGCCGCCGTCGGCATCATCCTCATCACGTCGGTTACAGCCTGGCGGCGCTACTGCTGGCGCTGGCCTCCGTTGATGCCAGCCCGGCCTTCCATCAGATCAGCGAGCTGGTGAAATCCCAGTCACGCGAGGGCGATCCAGACTTTGCCGCGTACTATAAAGAGCCGTCGAAGCAAATCGACAATCCGCAGCTGAACCTGGTCTATATCTATGGCGAAAGTCTCGAGCGCACCTATTTTGATAACGACGCCTTCCCCAACCTCACCCCTGAGCTTGGCAGAATTAAAGCTGAGGCCATTGATTTCAGCAATACCATGCAGCTGCCGGGGACCGATTACACTATCGCCGGCATGGTCGCCTCACAGTGCGGCATTCCGCTGTTCGCGCCGTTCGAAGGTAATGCCTCAGCCTCAGTCTCCAGCTTCTTTCCACAGAATATTTGCCTTGGCGATATTCTGAAGAACTCCGGTTACGAGAATTACTTTGTGCAGGGGGCTAACCTGCGCTTTGCCGGCAAAGACGTGTTTCTTAAATCCCACGGCTTCGATCATCTGTACGGGGCGGAAGAGCTAAAAACTACGGTGGCGGATCCTACCTACCGCAACGACTGGGGCTTCTATGACGACACTGTGCTCGACGAGACCTGGAAAAAATTCGAAGAGCTGTCGCAGTCCGGGAAACGCTTCTCGCTCTTCGCCCTGACGGTGGATACCCACCATCCCGACGGTTTTATCTCACGCACCTGCGAGCGTAAACGCTATGATGTGGACGGCAAGAAAAACCTCTCTTTCAGCGCCGTTAGCTGCAGTCAGGAACATATCGCCGCGCTGATAGAAAAGATTAAAGCCTCACCCTATTTCAAAAACACGGTCATCGTGGTCTCTTCCGATCACCTGGCCATGAAGAACAGCGCCTGGGATTATCTCAACAAGCACGATCGCAGCAATCTGTTCTTCGTCCTGCGCGGCGATAAACCGCAGCAGGAGACCCTGGCGGTGAAACGCAACACCATGGATAACGGCGCGACGGTGCTGGATATTCTCGGCGGCGATAACTATATCGGCCTCGGGCGTAGCAGCCTCTCCGGCCAGTCGCTCTCCGGTATTTTCATGAATATGAAAGAGAAAGTCCTGGCATGGAAGCCTGACGTGATCCGCCTGTGGAATTTCCCCAAAGAAATGAAGAATTTCACCATCGACTCGCAAAAAAATATGATCGCTTTCTCCGGCAGCCATTTCCGCCTGCCGCTGCTGCTGCGGGTATCTGACCAGCGCGTAGAACCGCTGCCGGAGAGTGAATACTCTGCGCCGCTGCGCTTCCAGCTGGCCGATTTCGCGCCACGGGATAATTTCGTGTGGGTCGATCGCTGCTATAAAATGGGCCAGCTGTGGTCGCCTGAGCTGGCGCTCTCCACCGACTGGTGCGTCTCGCAGGGACAGCTGGGGGGTGAGCAGAAGGTCCAGCACGTTGATAAGCCGCAGTGGCACGGCAAGACCGCCTTCAGGGACACCCTTATCGATATGGAGCGCTATAAGGGCAACGTCGATACGCTGAAAATTGTCGACAACGATATTCGCTATAAGGCCGACAGCTTCGTGTTTAACGTCGCTGGCGCCCCGGAAGAGGTTAAACAGTTCAGCGGTATTTCGCGTCCCGAGTCGTGGGGGCGGTGGTCCAATGCTCAGTTGGGCAGCGACGTGAAGATTGAATATAAAGAGCCGCTGCCGGAGAAATTTGATCTGGTGATCACCGCCAAAGCTTATGGCCCAAACGCTAATAAGCCGATTCCGGTGCGAGTTGGAGAAAGTGAGCAAGTGCTCACTCTGGATAATGACGTGACTACCACGACGCTGCACTTTGACAACCCAACGCGCAGCAACACGCTGATCATCACCCCGCCGGACCCGCAAACCACTAACGAGGGCAATATCCTCGGCCACTCCCCGCGTCAGTTGGGGATCGGCATGGTGGAGATCAAAGTGGTGAAAAGCGAAGGCTAACGCAATCCTGCCCGGCGAATTTTCGCGCCGGGCAGCGGTTGTCGTGGCAGGACGTTAACCACACAGCGGCTGTAGTTCATCAGCCGACAGTCCGGTGATCTTCTGTACCATCTCTTTGTCGAGGCCATTCTGTAACATACTGCCGGCAATGCGCAGCGCCTCGCGTCGGCTGCCTTCCTGCAAGCCCTCCAGGTGCCCTTCTTCCCGGCCTTCCAGTCGGCCTTGTTGCCGACCTTCCTGCTTAAGCTTTTGCGCGATAGACATCAATGTCTCCTCATACTGTGGCAGACGGCGGGCCAGCCGGCGGAGAAACACGCCCGGCTCGGCCGTATTACCGTACTGCAGCATATAGTGAAACAGCATTCTCAACTGCCGACGGTTAGTGTATCCCAGCATCACAACGGCCGCCAACGACTCCGTTATGCCGCTGAGATCGCGCTGGCGAATATGTTTTTGCATCAGCTCCAGCAAGGCGACTCGCCGATGTTGCACGATGTCATCGTCCGGCATCACCGTCACGTCGATCAATGGAAACGGACAGCCATACAGCGTCTTCGCCAGCTGCGGGTCGGCAAATTCATCCAGCCAGTTGAGGGAAAAAGGATACGGACTGGTTGCACCGTGATAAAAAAGCATCGGCACCACCAGCGGCAGCGTTTTGTGCCCGGCATCCAGGTGGCGCTGCATTGCGGCAATCGCATAGCGCATCAGGCGAAAGGCCATATGGCTATCCGGTGAGCTCTGGTGCTCTATCACCACGTAAACATACCCCGTGCCGCAGGTGGTCTGCACCGACCAGAGGACATCTGAATACCAGGCGCGCAGATCCTCATCGATAAAGCTCGCCGACTGCAGCCTCAGGGTAGAGAAATCGCACCGCTGACGGATCGCTTCGGGAAGGTAGAGGGTGAGGAAATCAGTCGCTGTCTCCGGGTGACGAAGAAATCGCTTAAAGACCGCATCGTGCGGCGTCGAGGTCATCCGTTTTTTCATGGCCATCCGCTTGCCTGAAAGAGAAGGTAAGCCGGACTCTATCACCGGTTTTTACCCGGTTGGGTTTGACGACAATTTTCTGGGAAGCGCCTCGGAGAATAGCATGGCGGCCAGCCCGGCTGGCCGCCATCAACACGGCTTAGTAATCAAACTGCCGGTAGTAACGGCGGATATTGAGGTCGTGGCCGGTATGGTGTTCAAAGTGGGCCGCCAGCCGGTCCACCAGCAGAGTGGACACCACGCACGGCGCCATAACCCAGCGGAACGCGTCATCAATGCCGTTCAGCGGATAGTCGCGCGGGTCGATAACCACCAGATGGTCAGTTATTTTTTCGGCAAAACGCTCGACGCGTTCGTCCAGCGCCCGGCATCTCCCCTCGCCTTTCACCAGAAACAGCGGAACCTCTTTTTCCAGCAGCTCCAGGGTGCCGTGGAAAAATTCAGCGGAGCTCACCGACTTCGTCCGCTTCCACTGCATCTCTTCGAGAATACACATTGAGAACAGATAGACCTCGCCCCACATTTCCGCGCCGCCAATCCACATCATATAGTCGCAGTCATGGTATTGCGCGGCAATGCTATCCGCTCGGGGATCGAACTGGCGTTTCGCCTGCAGGAGATTTTCCGGCAGTAACTCGAGCTGGCTGGCAAATCGCGCATAATCAGCAAACTCGCCGTGACGAAAAATGACGCGGAAGAATAACCAGTACAGCAGCATATATTCATATTCCACGCCATTTTTGTGGCACATCGGAATATGCCAACTGGCGGCGGCAGCCAATGGCGAGTCGGCGTGACGAGTAATAGCTACCACGCGGATCCCCTGTGCCTTGCACCATTCGGCAATGGCGACCGACTCTTTGGTATCGCCGGATTTAGATAACGTAACGACAACCGCATCTTTATTTAATTTTTTATGTCCGCGATGGATTAACTCCGCGGCCTGTTCAAGATATACCGGCACGCTGGTTAATTCCTTGGCAAATTCATTAATTGCCATCATCGGCGCCAGGGAACCACCTACCGAAGCAAAAAATAATGCGCTACAGCCGCTGTCATAAATATCGTCGGCTACGGTTTCAGCCTGTTTACGCGCAGCGATGATCTCGCGAGCACTGGTCAGGTACTCGTCCTGATTAAAACCCAACATAGTTTTCTCCTGAATATTCAGATTTTACTTTTTAAGACGCGGTCAAAATCGTCGAAAATACGTTTAGCCAGATCGATGCCTTTCAGTCCTGCGGTATGCCAGGCGAGCATCTGCACTGGGACAATCAGCAGCAGAGGCGCCAGGTGATGCTCGCACGGACAGTTTAGCGCCAGCGTTTGAGCATCCTCTTCGTCACCCAGCGTCAGGGTAAAGGCCCGGCCAATGGACGGCGCCAGATAGTCGCGCAGCGCCCGGGTTCGCGCGTCCGGCGTATCTTCAATAAACAGCATCACATGGCGGGCATTGGCTTCCAGATAGGGGCCATGCATATAGGCTTCCAGCTCAAAGCCGCTGGAAGGCACGCGCACCGTCTCGGTAAATTTGGTTTCGAACTCCTTCGCCACGCCAACCAGCGCGCCGTAGCCGGTGGCGACAAAGCGCTCGCCGCTGCGCAGCGTTTCGCTATGGCGGTCAATAAAGCGCGAGGTACGGACGATAACCTCCGGGATCGCCGCTACCAGCCGCTGCAATTCAGCGAGATAGTGCTGCTCCTCGACCTCGCTGGCTTTCTCCTGCTTACGAGCAATGATCAGCGCTATCAGCAACAGGTTGAGCACCGTCGCGCTAAAGCCGCGGGTCACAAACCCTACGCTCTCGATCCCGGTATTAATATCCAGAACGCCATCGCTGGCGCATCCTATCGGGCTTTGCGGATCTGAGGTCAGGGCGAAAACCGACTTGCCGGAAGCCTGTACCTTACGCATCGCCTCCAGCGTCGACGCGCTTTTTCCGCTCTGTGAAATCGCCACCACCAGATCGGCATGCGGGTCGATCGCGTCGTAATGGGTGAAGTTGTACGGCTCTTTAATGTCAAGCAGCACACCGAAGCGTTGCTCAAAGAAATAGCGCGCGCACAGCGCGGCATTCAGCGACGATCCGGTCGCGAGCAATAATATCCGCCGTACCGGGTGCTGGCGGGCGAAGGTTTCAATCGGCGCCAGCTTTTGCCGGTAGTCGCGCAGGATCTGCGCCAGGCAGGCTGGCTCTTCACTGATATATGTCATCATTGTTGGTCGCATAGCTCACTCCCGTTAAAACAATCCGATCCACGAACCCAGAATGCCCACCAGTGCCATGCCGCCAATAATTGAGAGCGGTTTAACTTTCCGTCCCAGTAGCCAGTAGACGATGCCAAAACTCACCAACGGCAGCATGCAGGGCAGAATGTCGTTGATAATGTCCTGTACCTGGGTTTTGGCCTCCCCGGCGCCGAAGGAGAGAGGAATGGTGATATCGATCATTGAAGCGGTCATCGCCCCGACTACCATCAGACCGATAATCGACGCCCCGTAGGTCAGGCTCTCCATCATTCCGCTCTTCTGGATCCGCTGCAGGACCCCGGTGCCCAGTACGTAGCCCCAGCGGGTAAAACACCAGCGCACCAGAATGTGCGGCACGTTAAACACCAGCAGAAACAGGATCGGCCCGAGGATGTTGCCCTTCAGCGCCAGGCTGGTGCCGATCCCGGTGGCGATGAGGCGCAGCGTCCCCCAAAAGAAAGAGTCACCCAGCCCGGCTAACGGTCCCATCAGTGAGGCTTTGACGTTATCAATCGCAGTGGCATCCATGTTTTTCTGCTGACTGTTTTTCTCTTCCATCGCCGTGGTGATCCCCAGCAGCAGGGTGACGATATGCGGCGTGGTATTGAAAAAAACCAGATGCCGCTTCAGCGCTGCGGCCAGCTCCTCTCTGCGCGGATAGAGCTTCTTCAGCACCGGGATCAACGCGTAAACAAAGGCGAGATTCATCTGCCGCTCATAGTTCCACGAGAACTCCATCTGGAAAGAGCGCCAGAACACCCGGCGTAAATCGCGCGGCGTAATCCGGGTTTCTTCCTGCGCCTGCGGCTGCAGGGTCTCTTCAGAAATCATCTTCGTCGTCATCGCTGACTCCTTGTTCTGTCGTGATACGAGGTGAATTCAATGCGGTGACGTTAACCATGACCACCGCCACGATGGCGCCGAGAATGGCGATACCGGTCACCGGGATTTTCAAATAGGCCATCAGCACAAAACCGAGGAAAAAATACGGCGCCACTTTCTTGTTAATCAGCAGCCTGGCGAGCATCGCGAAGCCGAGGGCCGGGATGATGCCGGTGGCGACGCTGAGCCCATGTTTGATGAATTCCGGGATCGTATCGAGCAGGGATTTCACCGCGTTGCTGCCCACCAGGAATGAGACGGTGACCACCGCGGCAAGCATCAGCGACAGGCCGAATCCGGCAATCAAATGCATCCGCTCAATGCCGCGGAGATCCGCCCGTTCCGCATACCCGTCCGCCCTCTGGCTAAGCATTGGAATGAACATCCCCAGATAGATATTTTTCAGGATCAAAGTCAGCGTGGCGATAGGCAGGCCAAGCAGCAACGCCGTTTCTGTGCCTGCGCCAGAGGTAATGGCGAACGCCACGCCGAGAATACCGCCGGTCACGACGTCGGGCGGGATCGAGGCGCCAACGGAGAAAGAGCCGATAAACGCCAGCTCCAGCGTCGCGCCCATAATGACGCCGGTCTGTACATCCCCCAGCACCAGCCCGGTCAACAGCCCGGTGACGATAGGCCGTGAAATTAGCGACGTCCCTAAGGCATATTCCGATTGCGCGATAAACGCCACCAGACCCAGTAAGAGAGCCTCTACCATAATCTGTCCTCCGGAATTACACGCATTCCGCAAAAAGCTGTTTGCGATCGTTCGGGACCTGGCGAATCTCCACTTCGACGCCCTTGCCCACCAGTTGTTGTAGCTGTTCTATTTCTGTCGGCAGTAAATTAATCGCCTTAGAGATATTTTTACTGCCCTCTTTAGCCTTTATTCCGCCAAGATTTATGCTTTTTATTTCGTCGATGGCGCTGGCAATACGCCAGGCGTCATTAACCGACTCCACAACAATAAATAAATTATATTTATCGGTAACCCCGCTTTTTATTGCCTCAATAGAATCATTTACATTTTTAATCACCAGCTTCACCGAGGGCGGTTTGGCAAGCTTAATGGTGGTTTTCCGCAGCTCATCACCAGGGACGCTATCGTTGGCGATTAAAATACAATCGGCGCCGACATATTGGGTCCAGGAAAAGGCCACCTGGCCGTGAAGTAATCGATGGTCTACCCTTAATAATGTAATCATCATGCTTCCTCATTTCAGAAGTCTTTATCCATAGTCATCGCGCTGGCAATCGTTTGATTGCAGTACTGAATGCTCTCTTTGGCGTTTGTTAATGCCTCGGTAATTAATTTTTCGGTATCGTCTTCCGCTGCGGAAATCAGCAAGTCAATAATTAACGGCAGATTTAAACCGGATAATAAATGGAAATGTGGGCGAGATAAAAAACGAACAAACTCGTTATTCACGCTACCGGCAAAAATATCCGTAATTACGATCAGCTCATCCTGCGCCGGGAAACGCGCCACTAGCGCTTCCACCTGCTGCGTCAGATCGACCTCTTCTTCCACGTAGGCACACAAGGTATGTATATCGGGTTGTTTACCGAGGATCAGTTCCACGGAGTTCAACAAACCGTTAGCAAAGCTGCCATGGCTGGCAAAAATATAGTGTCGTTTCATCCTTACCTCGAAAGCGCATTCCACTGCTTTCTTAATTGCAACCGACGTGCCAGAAACAGTGGCGCGTCGGCTAACGTAAGGATAAAAAAGAAGAGATGTGTTAAAAGTCTTGATCTTCCTGAATAAATTCCGTTTCCCGCGTCAGGATATCGTGAATGTAGCAGAGCTCTACAACGGGAATTTTGACACTATACCCGCTCTCTATGACACTAAAGGCCTCGCGTAGCGTAGCCAGCTCGCGATCCGGACACTGCCCTCCAGTGTATTGGGCTGGGGAAGCGTGACGAATTAATCGCTCTATCAAACAGCTTATATGCACATACAGCGCGACCTTACGATCGTTAGGTACATCGCGCCCGGCCAGATGCTCATAGCGCAGCAAAAACTGCTCAACCTGGTTGATCACCTTAGCCGTATCGAGGATCGTCACCGACTCGATCACCCGGCGCAGCGAAAAGTTTTTCAGGATCAGGTTGTTGATCTCGCTGACCTGCTCCGCCGTCGCCAGTTCGCCAAAAATGCGCATCAGCGGACGACTCCCTTCGCCAGAGATCAGCGAATCCAGCGAGATCCATGGTAGATCGGCAAGATGCGGATCCAGGGTGCCGACGATCGCCAGCACCTCATAGCGGCTTAGCATCGGCTCCCGTCGCGCGGGATCGGCAAGGGTCTCCACATCGCAGGCCACAATATCAATGCCAAGCGCTTCAGGAATGCTGGCTTTTAACAGCGCCGACAGATTCGCCGCCGCGCCCAGACCGGTCGCGCAGGTGGTTAAAATCGCCCGCGGCTTATCGGTTTGCGGGTAATAGAGCTGGTGCTCAATCGCAAGGTCATCGCCGATCTCGCGGACGATATCTTCCAGCATAACGCCCTGCAAAATGCGCTCCCCGACGTACATCGCCATACCGGTGGAGACATTGTTGATGATCGCCATCGGCGTACTCAGGCGACGATTAAAATGGCGGTGAATGGCGTTCAGCGATCCCATGTCGACCAGGATTATCAATCCTGATGCCAGGGCATGGCTCTCTATGTAGGCCATCACCTGGTTAGCGATAGCCTCCGGCGTCACGTCCAGCGGCATATCGAATGACTCAAAGAGCTGGCTTTTCAGCAAGCGGTTCGCCACGTTGGCGATGCTGCTGGCGGTAGCGTAACCGTGAGCGAGAATTATCGCCCGGGTCACCTGCTGCTGGCTGATGGCGCCATTCTTGTGGAACCACAGCACTAACAGCAGCAGGTCGATACGCTGGGGTTCAATATCCAGCTTCAGCGTCAACGCACCGAGGATCGCTTCGCAAAAGCGATACAGCAGCGGAAACTTCTGTACCAGGAAGTCCTCCAGCTGGCGGGCTTTTTCATTGTTTATCGTGGACTGCGGCTGTCGGGATCGGTGGATCAGGTAGTGGCTCAGCGCGTAGAGGCAGTTGCCGTTAAACTGGATATTGAAGCGCTTTTCCAGGCGATAATACTCCTCCCGAACCTGATGAGCGATCAGCAGCAGCATCTGCGAGCTACTGGAGTCATGATTATCAAAGATCAGCCGATCGAAGAGGGTTTCAATCTCTTCCCCCATGCTCCTTTGCGCCTCTTCCCAGACCGTTTTTTTATTCAGCACCGCTTCATACTGCGCCAGAACCCGACACTGAACGTCATAGATCAGCCCCTGTACCGGGTCGCGCGCGCGCAGCAGCCAGACCAGGCTGGTCTGCGGCTCGATAAGCAGCGGCTCCTGCTGGCCCATCGCTTCGCTGAGCGCTGGCGTCGCGGCCATGACATTTTCCGGCAGATCGTGCAGCGTCACGGTCAACATTTCGCGGCCCGGAGACCTGGCCCAGGCTGACGCCACGGCGTACTTCACCACATTCTTCAGCTCGCCGACGTTGCCCCGATAAACATACTGCGTCAGGACCTGCAACAGTCGCGGCGTTAGTTGCAGCCGGGCGGCAAGCGTGCGCGCCTCCTGCCAGAAAAACTGTAGCGTTAGCGCCTCCTTCTCCTCGCGGCTACGGTGTTGAAGATCGGGCAAGCTAACCAGGATCGGAATTCGGCGCAGGAAGGTGGTGAGAAAAGTGCTGTGAATATCTTCGGTGGTGGCAAACACCAACCGCAGCGAAATCGGCAAGCCTTGCGCGGTCTCCCCCACCCGGTAGATCTCCTTACGATCCAGCCAGGTGAACAGCTTCTCCTGTCCCTGAGCATCCAGGCGATGGACCTCATCGAGAAACAGCATCCCGCCGTTTGCCGCCTCAAACGCCCCCGCTTTATCGCTCTGCGCACCGGTAAACGCGCCTTTGACGTAGCCAAACAGGTTGGCGGCCAGCAGCTCCGGATTACTCGCATACTGCGCGCAGTTAAAGCTCACAAAGGGGGCATCGGGCGCCAGCAGCCCCTGGGCGATGGCGAACTCATGCATCAGCTCAGCCATATAGCTTTTGCCGGTCCCGCTGTCGCCGGTGATCAGCAGCGGTAGCCCGCCGTTAGGATAAAACAGCGCGGTTTTCATCTGCTCAATCGGTTTACGCAGGCTGCCGTCATGCCCGGTCAGCAACGAAAAATGGTCCGCCTGCTCCGGCTGGCGGTCGCTCTCCGCGAGTAACTCCGCCATGCTGGCATACTCACTGCGGGAAAGCGGGTAGAACTGCTGGCAAAAGGCTTTTTTATGCAGAAAATAGACCGGCCGGGTGTTGATTTTCACCAGCACGTCCTGAGCGACCAGCTGATTGAGATAATGGCTGGCGGTATTTCTTTGCATCGCGAAACGCCGGGCCAGCCAGCTGGCGGTAAAGACCTCGCTCAGGTTATCCGGATCGAAAAAATCGGTCTGATTTTGCAAAAAAGCCAACAGTTCCGTTTTACGCATCGCATCCCCCTCTTCGCCATTACGAAGGGATATGATGCGGGAAAAGAGAGGCTTATCGACGGCCCGTGCTGTTTTTTTGCGGTCCAGCGCACACTCCTGGCTAAGCCGACTTCGCGTCGGCCAGATCCATCGTCATTTCATACTGCTGCAGCGAGAGCGGCGTATAGCCGGCCGCGGCAAACAGCGGCGTAAAAGTTTCCGGGACCGTCACCGAAGTACCAATGCCCGGGAACTGCTGCGCCAGTGCCATCAGCAGCTCACGCGCCAGCCCCTGGCGGCGGGCGGAGGGCTCCACCCACAAAAACGACAGTACAGGGCGCGAGCCCGCCGTCGTTAGAACAGCGAAGGCGCGCTGTTCCAGCGTCACGACCTGACATGGCAGAGTGGCGAAGGTAAGCGGATCCAGCAGCCAGGGAAGCTGGCTGTTACTCTCCTCAATGGCGCGCCGAAGCAGGGACAGGGTGGGATAAAGCTGCAATACGCCCGGCACCGGGGGCAGAAGTTCTGTACTCAGGTAGCCGCAGAGCCCATAGCGTCGCGTAAAGCCCAGCGACTGATACAGCGCGACGGCCGCATGGTTATCGCGGATCACCTCCAGGAATACCGTCTCGATCCCCTGCTGTTGCAAAAGCATCAGCAGCTCCTGCATCAGTTTCCGGCCCAGGCCTTTGCCGCGCCAGGCCGGGCGCAGGGCAAAGGCCGCCAGGCGAGCGGCACTCCCCCGGCGCGCGACGATCGCGATCGCCGCCGGTTCATCTCCGGCCAGCCAGACGCGGGAATCGACCAGGCTCATCCCCTCGGCGCTAAAACGCTGAACAAATCCCTCTACCGACTGGGTAACAGGCACCAGGTAGGCTTCAAAACAGGCGTTGAGAATATCCGTTAACTGCACGCTGCTGAACTGCGTGGCGGGAACGGCGGTCAGCTCCATACTTTTCTCCCGAAGGCTGCTATGCTGAGGTGATGAAAACTAACACTATAACTGCCGGTGCCGTATTACGCCTGACTCAGGAGAGCGATATCGCCCTTCTGCCCGCCATTGAACGTTCTGCCGCCCAGGCATTTCGCCAGATCCCTTCTCTCGCCTGGCTGGCGGACAGCGAGGTGATTAGCGTTGCGCGCCATCATGATTATCTGGAAACGGAGCATAGCCTGCTGGCGGTAGCCGCCGGGCAACCCGTTGGCTTTATTCTGACCGAACCGCTCGACGATGCGTTATTTATCGTCGAAGTCGCCGTCCACCAGGCCTGGCAGCAACAGGGCATCGGCCGGATGCTGCTGGAGCGGGTTATCGAGAGCGCACGGCAGATGGGCTACCCGGCGGTAACCCTCACCACCTTCCGCGAGGTGCCGTGGAATGCGCCGTTTTATACCCGTCTGGGATTCGCCATGCTCGATGAGCTGACCCTGCCCGCCGGGCTGGCGGCAAAAAGGGAACAGGAGACCCGGCACGGCCTGCCGCCCGAGTCGCGCTGCGCCATGCGCCTGGCGTTGTAGACTTCAGCACTGATTTCAGCGGCGCAATATGGTACAAAGTACCATTCAAAACTTACCCGTTGTTACCGTATGTCCTGGTCAATCGATATTATTTCCTGCATAACCGATCGCTTTGTGGAACTCACGGCGACCGAAAAACGCATTGCGCAGTTTATTCTCGATGATGTCGCGGCGGCGGCGGAGCTGCCCATCGCCGAGATAGCGCGTCTGACGCAAACCAGCCAGGCTTCGGTCACCCGTTTTGCCCGGGCGCTCGGCTGTAAAGACGTCCGCGAGCTGAAGATGAAGCTTGCGCAATCTCTTGCGGTCGGCCAGCGGTTTATCCTCGATGTTCCGGATCTCGAAGGCGTCCAGGGGATCTATGAGTCAATCATCAGCGTACTGGAGACCAACCGGCGGGCGCTGGATATCGAGGCGCTGAAGCGCGCGGTGAGCTGGCTGAGCGATGCGCGGCAGATCCTCGCCCTGGGGATGGGCGGCGGTTCGACCATCTGCGCTCAGGAAATTCAGTATCGCCTGTTTCGCCTCGGTCTGCCGGTAGTCAGCCAGAGCGATGGTCTGCTGGTACGCATGATGAGCTCGGCGGTGACGCCGCAGGATGTGGTGATCGTGCTGTCTCTGGGCGGCTATACCCGGGAAATCATCGAGAGCGCGGCGATTGCCAGCCAGTACGGCGCGAAGGTTATTGCGATTACCCCCGCCGGAACGCCGCTGGCTGAACAGGCGGATCTGGTGCTACCGCTGCTGGTACGGGAAAACGACTATATCTTTAAGCCCAGCACTTCCCGTTACGCGATGCTGGCGATGGTCGATGTGCTGGCCACCGAACTGGCGATGGCCAACAAAACCCAGGCAAAAGGCAAATTACGCCGTATTAAGCTGGCGCTCGACAGCCACCGCGGCGGCGTCGATCGGCAGCCGCTGGGGGACTAACTTTTACTGGCGGAGATAAACCTCTCCGCCTGCTCGCGGGTACGTTCCACGGCCTGTCCGGCGCGATAAAGATCGCTGCCCAGACCGGCACCGGCGCACCCCGCCTGTATCCAGGTCGCCAGACTTTCCGGCGTCACGCCGCCGACCGCCAGCACCGGAACCTCCGGCGGCAACACCGCTTTCAGCGCGCGAATATAGTCCGCGCCGAATGCTGATGACGGAAAGATTTTCAGCCATTGCGCCCCGGCATCCTGCGCGCTAAACGCCTCGGAGGCCGTCGCGCAGCCGGCGCACACCAGCATCCCCTTATCTACCGCGCGGCGGATCACCGCCGGGGCCGTATTGGGCGTCACGATAAGTTTCGCCCCAGCTTCAGCGAGAAAATCAACCTGTTCAACCTTCAGCACCGTTCCCGCGCCAATCATCGCCCGCTCGCCAAACTGACGCACCATCGCCGGAATACTTTGCTGCCAGTCCGGCGAATTGAGCGGGATTTCGATATAGCGAAAGCCTGCATTTATTAGCGTCTCAATATGATCTGCCGCCTCAGCGGGTTGAATGCCGCGTAAAATCGCCACCAGCTTAATCTTGTCCATCAATCATCCTCGCTATACCCGAAAGAAACGCCGCCTCGCCGGAGCAACAGGAAACGGCTAACCCACGCGCCGCCATCGCCTGCTGATAACGGGCGTTGAGCGAGTGCTCACCAACCAGCACCACGCGGCTGGCGCGATAGCGTTCGCTGAATGTCGCCACCTCCGCGCCAATCAACAGCCCGGAGAGATAATCGCTCACCGAAGTCGCCGCCAGCGCGCCTAACACCCGCGCGGCGCGGGCGCTAAAAAGCCCGGACAATAACGCCGGCTGATTTAACCCTTTTTCTATACCGAGGGCGAAAGCGGCTTCATCCGGCAACTGCGCAGGCAGTTGCTGGCCGAGCAGCGAATGGTTAAGCAGCAGGTGATGCAGTTCGCCGGTCATCGCCGTGGCGAACTGGCGCACCACGCCGTTTTGCACCTGCACCCATTTGCAGTGGGTGCCGGGCATCACGTAACACTCCGCGGGCATCAGTTGCCAGGCGCCCAGCAGCTGCGTTTCTTCACCGCGCATTACGTCGTAATCTGCAGCCTGCGCCACTTTCAGCCCCGGCACGATCCACACTTTTTCCGCCACCTCATATAACTGACCGTTGAGTGCCTCCAGCGCCAGCGGGCAGGCCAGATAAGGCACCGGTTGCCAACCGGCATCGCTGCCGATCATGCCCGCCATCACCACCGGCAGCGCGGGGTCGCCGCGCCACGGCGCCAGCTGCTGCTGAAATACCGCTTCGGCGCGCTGCCCGTTCAGACGCGTGACGCCGCAGGGCAGTTTCAGCTTGTCGATGCATTCGCCATCACGCATCCGCCATGCCCGCAGCTGGGTGGAGCCCCAATCGACGGCAATATACTCGTTCATGATTGCCCCTTACCCGCGTGAGGTATGACGTTTGCCAATCGGCAGCGGCGGCGGCGTTGGGCGGCTTTCACGCTCGCGGGTAATCATCTCCAGCGCCTGCTCGCGGCTCATGCTGCTGGCCGGGGTCAGTAACGTCACCACAACCGAGGCCACCAGGCTCGTCAGCACCGCCGGAATACACGGGTTGCCCCAGAACGCCAGCCAGTCGCTATCCACCAGCACCGCAACCGATGCCCCGGCGCCGCCGGCCAGCGCGGCGACCGCGCCCTGCCAGTTAAAGCGTGTCCAGAAACGGCCAAGCATGGTGCAGATAAACATCCCGGACATAATCATCGAGATCATTTTGGTGATGTAGCTGATGATGTCGTTGGAGGTCAGGGCAAACAGCAGCGCCAGCGCAATCACCAGAACCAGGAAGATCCGCGACAGGCGAATCGCTTTCTCCGGCGCGGGCATATGGCCGGTCACCAGGGTGTAGAGGTCGCGCAGCATAATGGACACCGCGGCGATGGCATCAGAGCTGCCGGAAGACATATTGGCCGACATGCCGGCAATCAGGATCGCCATCGCCAGCACCGGCGGCAGCACCTGGGTGGCAAACAAGAAGGCGAAGCCGCTGTTCTCCAACTGCGGGTTCATGGTCCATACCGCCATACCGATGATCGCCGGCAGGAAGGAGAATCCCAGATACAGCAGGCCGGTAATCGTGAAAGAGTGGCGTACCGAAGAGACGGTCTTCGCTGAGTAAATACGCTGGCGATAAGAAGGCGTCGCCAGCACGCCGACGCCGATCACCATCGCCAATGATAGCGCCGGCAGCACGCCTAATTTATCGACCGCGAACAGGCTTTGCGCCGCCGGATCGACGGCCTGCTGAATATGGCTCCAGCCGCCAACGTGATGAACCGCCAGTATCGCCATTAAAATAAAGCCCACGAACAGCACGATCGATTGAATGGTATCGATCCACACCACCGCGGAATAGCCGCCGATACCGACATAAACCACAAAAGCCAGCGCGATAATAATTTTCGCGACATTAATATCAATGCCGCTGGCCCACGCCAGATATAATCCGCCGCCTAATATATGCGCCCCCAGCCAGCCGATAGAGGCAATAAAAATAAGTATCGCGACGAGGTTTTTAATAATTTTACTGCCGCCGGTGTAATACGACATTTCTTCACTCATGGTCATGAAGCGAAGTTTACGTACCGGTGCGAATAACCATGCCACCAGCAGGATCCCCACCGCGCCGCCGAGGCCGTAAAGCATCCCGGCCCAGCCGTTGCTGTAGCCAAAGCCGACGGCGCCGACGCTGGAGCCGGTCCCCACCATGGTGCCGACCGTCGAACCGAGAGTGAGGATCATCGGCAGCGAACGACCGCCAAGTAAAAAGTCTTCGCCGGTTTTCTGTTTGCGCGAAACGTACCAGCCTAAGGTAATCATCGCGCAGGCATAAACGGAAAACCAAATCATAAATGACATATTATTCATGGCTCACATCCAGACGTAATAAATAATATTCGTGCCGCTGAATATTATGAGTTAACAGGAACCATGCCTGAAAAAAGGCATAGCGAACCCAGTGGCACCGATTTATTTATTCACTCTGGTGCCGATATCACACTTTTTTGATGCTCCCTCCCGCAAAGGGAGGGATTTATTTTAGGTTTCGAGCGTTATTGTCGCGCAGCGTTAAAACAGGTCACATCCACTTCGACTTTACAATCCACCACCAGGTCCGCTACGCAGCAGATGCGGGCAGGCGGGTTGTCGCCAAAGAACTCGCGAAATACCTTATTGAACGACTGAAAATAGCGCGCATCGGTGAGGATCACTTTAACATGCACCACGTCGGCCAGGGTGTAGCCCGCTTCGGTCATGATATCTACGCAGTTCTGAATCGCCAGACGCGACTGGTCGACAATCCCGCCTTCCACCACTTCCCCGTCCTTCATCGGCGTCTGGCCGGAAACGTACAGCCAGCCTCCCGCTTCCACCGCCCGCGCGAACGGCAGGTGCTGCCCGCCGGTACCGGTACCGCCTTCTACGCCATAACGCTTGATACTCATACTCAACTCCTTAGTCCATCCGACGACGCAGGAAACGCCCTGCCCGTCCGGTAATTTTCTTATCACTGCCGTAGCTCATCACGCCGTTGACCATCACCGCCTCAATGCCGTCCGCCGGTCGTTTCGGGTCGGAGAAACTGGCGACATCGCGCACCGTCTGCGGGTCAAACAGCACCAGGTCGGCAAAGTAGCCAATTTTCACCAGCCCGCGATCCGCCAGCTGGAAGCGCGCCGCCGACAGCCCGGTCATCTTGTGTACCGCGGTAGTCAGCGGGAATAGCTGCTCGTCGCGGCTATAGTGGCCGAGCACCCGCGGGAAGGCGCCCCACAGGCGCGGATGCGGCATCGGATCGTTCGGCAGCCCGTCAGAGCCAATCATGGTGACCGGATAGCGCATCACCCGCCGTACGTCCTGCTCATCCATGTTGTGATAAATAGCGCCCGCCGGCATCAGCCGCGCCGCGGCGTCGTGCAGGCTCACCTGCCACTCATCGGCGATCTGCTGCAGCGTTTTCCCCGCCTGCTCCGGCTGCGCTTCGGACCAGGTGATCACGATATCAAACTCGTCGGTCACCTGCTTCATATCCAGCGTCGACGAGCTGGCGGAGTAGGGATAACAGTCGCAGGCGATATCCTGCTGCTGGCGCATCTCATCGAAAAAGGCCAGCGTCTCTTTGGTACGCCCCCAGTTTTTCGCCCCGGCGCACTTGTGGTGCGAAACCACCACCGGCACGTTGCCGTGGCGACCAATACGGAAGGCTTCGTCCAGCGCCTCGAGAATCGGCTCAAACTCTGAACGTAAATGGGTGGTATAGACGCCCTTCCCGGCCGCCAGCTCTTCCGCCAGCGCCATCACCTCCTCGGTGGTCGACTGGAAGGCGCTGGCGTAGGCCAGCCCGGTACTGAGCCCTAATGCTCCCTGGCGCAGCGCATCGCGTAGCTGTACGCGCATGCCGGCGATTTCCGTCTCGTTCGCCGGACGAAACAGATCGTCCATATGGTTATTACGCAGCGCGGTGTGACCGATTAACGTGCCGACATTCAGCGACGGTCGCGCCGCCTCCACCGCATGGGCATAAGCCTCCACGGTGGGATAGATAAAGTGTTGCTGCTCGCCGAGGAGATTCATCGGGTCCGGCACTTCCCCCCGCATGGTGGCGGTCGCCGCACTGATCCCGCAGTTGCCGACGATCACCGTCGTCACCCCCTGGCTGAGCTTCGGCAAGTACTCCGGCATGCGGATCACGTTGATATCATCATGGGTATGCACATCAATAAAGCCCGGCGCCAGTACCCGCCCCTGGCCATCAATCACCTGCTCCGCCGCAACGTCCAGCGCCGGGGCGATAGCCATAATTCGATCGCCCTTCACCGCCACATCAGCACGGTATTGCGGCCCGCCGCTCCCGTCGATCACCGTGACGTTTTTGAAAAGCCAGTCAACTTTCATAGCAATTACTCCCTTTCGACATGCCGATAAGTTAACCATTTACAAGCGCAAAAAACAGTGGAAAACTACGCAAAACTCAGATCGTTTTGTGATACTTTTATTCAAAACGAATAACATTTTTATATTAAAAATATATTTATCAAATAGTTATAAATGATACCCAGCGACTAACCGATTATAAACCCTGAAAGGATAGTGTTATGAAATACCATTCAGCACCGATCATCCCGCACAAATCCGCCCTCATGTCCGCGCCGGCTAATCTGCTGGCGGAAGAGGTCTGTCTACCCGCCGCGCTGCTAAAAAAGTCGGCGCTGGAAAATAATATTTCATGGATGCAGCGCTACGCCGACGCCCGCGGCGTATCGCTGGCGCCGCATGGTAAAACGACAATGACGCCATGGATATTTCAGGCGCAGCAGCGAGCGGGGGCGTGGGGGATCGGCGTGGGCAGCGCCTGGCAGGCTAGCGCGGCAATGGCCAGCGGCATCCAACGCGTCCTGATGGTTAATCAGCTGGTCGGCAAAGCCAATATGCAGGTGGTCGCGCAGCTAAAAGCCCACTATCGGGCGGTGGATTTTATCTGCTGCGTCGATAGCGAGGTCAACGTGCGCGCCCTCTCCGCATTCTTCGCAGACCAGGGACAAACGCTGGATGTACTGATTGAACTTGGCGTGCCCGGCGGGCGCTGCGGCTGTCGTAGCGTTGATGACGCGCTGGCGCTGGCGCAGCGGGTAAGCGACCTGCCGGGGCTACGGCTACGCGGACTGGAATTGTATGAAGGGGTGCTGCACGGCGACGATCCGCAGCCGCAGGTGGAAGCGCTGCTACAGCAGGCCGCGGCGCTTGCCTGCCGCATGGAGCCGCTGGTTGACGGCGAATTTATTCTCACCGGCGCAGGCACCGTCTGGTATGACGTGGTATGCAACATCTGGCTGGCGGCGGCAAAACCGCGTCGCTGCCGTATCGTCATCCGCCCTGGCTGTTATATCACCCACGATCGCGGGATCTACGATCTCGCCCAACAAGAGCTGATCGCCCGCGATCCGATTGCCTGCGATCTCGCCGGCGATCTTACATCAGCGCTGGAGCTGATGGCGATGGTGCAATCGGTGCCGGAGGCGGATCGCGCGGTGGTAAACTTCGGCAAGCGCGACTGCGCTTTCGACGCCGGGCTGCCGCAGCCGATCGCCCATTATCGTAACGGCCAGGAGTTAGCGCTGCGCGCGGAGTCGATCGTCAGCACCGGCATCATGGATCAGCACTGTATGCTGCGCCTGGCGCCGGGCAGCGATGTGCAGGTCGGCGATATTCTGCTGTTCGGCACCTCGCACCCGTGTCTGACCTTTGATAAGTGGAAGACGTTGCTGCTGGTCGATGACGACTACAACGTGCTGGACGAGCTCGACACGCTGTTTTGACAGGCATCCGGATAGCGGCGCTTCGCGCCTTACCCGGGCTACACAACCCGCGACGTTCGGTAGCCCGGCTAAGCGTAGCGCGAGCCGGGGGATGTATCGGGTAGCGGCGCTTCGCGCCTTACCCGCCCCGGCGCAAGGCGCAAATCTCATCATGCAATGAACGACTGATAATGACCCCCTGCCGTTCACTCTGCTGGCGGCAGGCAAAACGCCGCTCGCCCGGTAGACGCGCCCCTTGTTCCTGCATACCCATGAACAGCGTTTCGGCGCGCGCCAGCTGCTCTGGTGCCTGCGCGCCGAGAAAACGCTGCGGATCCAGCGCCAGAATCAGCTCGCCGCCGTAGGGGAGACCGCCCGCGCCGTTATCCCACGCCAGCGATTCGGCGCTGGTCATATCGCCGATAAGCGGCCCGGCCAACAGCTCAACCATTGCCGCCAGCGCCGAGCCCTTATGGCCGCCGAAAGTCAACATCGCGCCGTTCAGCACCTCTGCGGCATCGGTCGTTGGCTGTCCCTGACTGTCGATTCCCCAGCCTTCCGGTAGCGCTTTGCCGGCGCGCTGATGCAGCTGGATCTCGCCGCGCGCCGCGGCGCTGGTCGCCATATCAACAATAAACGGCGGCTTATCCTGCCGCGGCCAGCCGAAGGCGATGGGGTTGGTGCCGAACAGCGGACGTGTGCCGCCCGCCGGGGCGACCCAGGCGTGGCTTGGCGTACAGGCCAGCCCTACCAGCCCTGCCTCGGTCAACGGCTCAATATCGGCAAACAGCGCGGAAAAATGAACGCAGCGATTGATTGCCAGCGCCGCAATGCCATTGTGGCGCGCCTTCTCCAGCAGCAGCGGCAGCGCGCGCTCGTAGGCCAGCAGTGAAAAAGCGCCCCCGGCGTCCGCCCGCGCAATCCCCGGCGCCTGGTCATGGATCTGCGGCTCGGCATCGGGCGATACCTTACCTTTGCGCAGGGTATCGACAATGCCCAACAGCCGCCACAGGCCGTGGGAAGCGCAGCCGTCGCGCTCCCCGGCGGTCACATTGCGGGCAATCGCCGCCGCGTGGTCGGCGCTAAATCCATTGGCGCTGAGTACCTCCAGCGCCAGGTCATAAGCTTCAGGTAACGATAGAGTTACCGACTCCATACTGTTCTCCTTTACTCTTCTTCGTCTCCGCTAAAGTTAGCCTGCGGCAGGCAGCTGCGCGCGCCCCAGTAGTAAATCCCCAACGACATCGCCGCCATCCGGGAGGTGAACGACGCGCGGCTGATTGCCCGCCCCTCCGCGCACAGCGTGCTGTTTGAAACCGCCGACGGCGGCGGCGTGGTTTACTGGCAGAAACTGATCCTCTGCTGCAGCGCGGGCGGCCTGCAGGCGGTGGCGGATACGATGAACCAGGCCGGAGGCGACGTGACGAATATCATTGAGCAAGCGCCGCTCCCGGCGCTGGCAGCACTTCGCCGACGCCATAAACCGCGCCTTCCGGCTGGCGGAATCTTTGAAAAACGCGGCGACGCCGGAGAGCCTGCTGTGCCGCTGCGAGGATGTGCGCTGCGGCGACGTGGCTGCCGCCGACGACTGGCTGCAGGCCAAACTGACCCAGCGCCCGCTGGCTGTATGGCTGGCCGCTGCCGCAGCCGAGAGAGCCGCTGTCCCCCGCCCGCGCGGAAACGCTTATTGCCCTCGCCAGGCTGAGCGCCGAGCCGTAACCGCTACTCTTCTTCATCACCGCGCCCGGCAGGGACGCCAAGCGCAATAAACTCCTCCAGCAGGGAGGTCAGTTGCTGCAGCTTTTCCGTGGTGAACTGGGCCTCCAGCAGGCGATAGGTCTCTTCCACCTCCGCCTGGGCGCTTTCGTACAGCGCAGTTCCGGCAGGCGTCAGCGAGACGTACAGCTTGCGCTGATCGTTAACTGGCTTTAAGCGCAGCACCAGCCCATCCCGCTCCATACGCGTCAAAATACCGGTCAGACTGGGGCGCAGGATACAGGCGCGAAAGGCCAGATCGTGAAAGTCCATCGATGGACGTTCGGCGAGAATTCGCACGATCCGCCACTGCTGTTCGGTGAGATTGTGTCGTTTGACGATCGGTCGAAAGTAGGCCATCGCCGCTTCACGCGCCTGCAACAAGGCAATGGTTAATGAATCATGCATAGTATCCCCTCAACAGCCTCACCAAAAACTTATTAATAACTTAATAATTAGCGTTAATCCTGCCATGTACAACCGGTTTCTGCACCTGAAAAGTACCAGTCTTTTCCTGAAAAATATTCAATCTATTGATTTATAACAAATAAGTAATTGTTATGTAAATATTGTGTTAATCCGATCACAAAACATTCACTTCTATTTGCCAAACCGGCGCGCAAAGAATAAAAGATGATCATTAACATATTAATGAAATCCCTTTGAACCGAAATCTGTCCCAGAGGAGTGGTGAATGAAAGGTACCATCTTCGCCGTTGCGCTCAATCATCGCAACCAGCTCGACGCCTGGCGCGAGGCGTTTCAACAGGCCCCCTACAAGACGCCGCCGAAAACCGCGGTCTGGTTTATCAAGCCGCGCAATACCGTAATTGGCGATGGCGAAGCGATCCCGTATCCGCAGGGCGAGACCGTACAAAGCGGCGCAACGGTGGCGCTGATTGTCGGCAAAACCGCGCGTAAAGTGGCGGCGGAAGAGGCGGCGAACTATATCGCTGGCTACGCGCTGGCTAACGATGTGAGTCTGCCGGAAGAGAGTTTTTATCGCCCGGCGATCAAAGCCAAGTGCCGCGATGGCTTCTGCCCCATCGGCACGCTATCGGCGGTACGCAACGTCGACGATCTGACCATCATCACCGAAATCAACGGCCGCGAGGCGGATAGCTGGCATACCGGCGATCTGCAGCGTAATGCCGCGCAGCTGCTGAGCGCCTTGAGCGAATTCGCCACCCTCAATCCCGGCGACGCGATCCTTATCGGCACGCCCCACTCCCGCGTCACGCTGCGCCCCGGCGACCGGGTACGTATTCTCGCCGACGGTTTCCCGGCGCTCGAAAACCCGGTTGTCGCAGAAGGAGAGCTGGCATGAAACAGGCACGCATTGAATGGCAAGGACAGGTACGCGACGTGCTGGTCAATGAACGCGACCAGGTGCGCCTGGACGATGGCACGGTATTAAAAGAAGGTGAATTCCGCTGGCTGCCGCCCGCCAACGGCACGCTGTTCGCGCTGGGGCTGAATTACGCCGACCACGCCAGCGAGCTGGAATTTAAACCGCCAACTGAGCCGTTGGTGTTTATCAAAGCGCCAAACACTTTTATTGGCCACCAGCAGCAGTCGGTACGCCCGGATAACGTCGAATACATGCACTACGAAGCCGAACTGGTGGTGGTGATCGGGAAAACCGCGCGCCGCGTCAGCGAAGCCGAGGCCATGGACTATGTCGCTGGCTATACCCTGTGCAACGACTACGCGATCCGCGACTATCTGGAAAACTACTACCGCCCGAACCTGCGGGTGAAAAGCCGCGACACCCTGACGCCGATCGGCCCGTGGATCGTCGCCAAAGAGGCGATCCCGGATCCGCATAATCTGGCCCTACGCACCTGGGTCAACGGCGAACTGCGCCAGCAGGGCACCACCGCCGATCTGATCTTCAGCATCCCGTTCCTCATCGCTTATTTAAGCGAATTTATGACCCTGCAACCGGGCGACATGATCGCCACCGGCACGCCGAAAGGGCTATCCGACGTGGTACCGGGCGACGAGGTGATCGTTGAAGTCGAGGGCGTGGGCCGCCTGGTCAACCATATCATCAGCCAGCAAGCGTATGAGGAGACACTGTCATGAAAAAGATTAACCATTGGATCAACGGTAAAAACGTTGCCGGCGCAGACTATTTTCATACCACCAACCCGGCCACCGGCGAGGTACTGGCGGAAGTCGCCTCCGGCGGTGAAGCCGAAATAAACCAGGCGGTGGCGGCGGCGAAAGAGGCCTTCCCGAAGTGGGCTAACCTGCCGATGAAAGAGCGCGCGCGCCTGATGCGCCGCCTGGGGGATCTGATCGATCAGAACGTCCCGGAGATCGCGGCGATGGAAACCGCCGATACCGGCCTGCCGATCCACCAGACCAAAAACGTGTTGATCCCGCGCGCCTCACACAATTTCGAATTTTTCGCCGAAGTATGTCAGCAGATGAACGGCAAGACCTATCCGGTCGACGACAAGATGCTCAACTACACCCTCGTGCAGCCGGTTGGCGTCTGCGCGCTGGTGTCGCCGTGGAACGTGCCGTTTATGACCGCCACCTGGAAGGTGGCGCCGTGCCTGGCGCTGGGGAATACCGCGGTGCTGAAAATGTCCGAACTGTCGCCGCTGACCGCCGATCGTCTGGGCGAGCTGGCGCTGGAAGCCGGGATCCCGGCTGGCGTACTCAATGTGGTGCAGGGCTACGGCGCCACCGCCGGCGACGCGCTGGTGCGCCATCATGATGTGCGCGCCGTCTCCTTCACCGGCGGCACCGCCACCGGCCGCAACATCATGAAAAACGCCGGTCTGAAAAAGTACTCCATGGAGCTGGGCGGAAAATCGCCGGTGCTGATTTTTGAAGATGCCGATATCGAGCGCGCGCTTGACGCCGCGCTGTTCACCATCTTCTCGATCAACGGCGAACGCTGCACCGCCGGCTCGCGCATCTTTATTCAGCAGAGTATCTACCCCGAGTTCGTTAAACGCTTCGCCGAGCGCGCCAATCGCCTGCGCGTAGGCGATCCGACCGATCCGAACACCCAGGTCGGCGCGCTGATTAGCCAGCAGCACTGGGAGAAAGTGTCCGGCTACATTCGCCTCGGCATCGAAGAGGGGGCCACCCTGCTGGCCGGCGGCGCGGATAAACCGTCCGACCTGCCGGCGCATCTGAAAGCCGGCAACTTCCTGCGCCCGACGGTGCTGGCGGATGTCGACAACCGTATGCGCGTCGCCCAGGAAGAAATTTTTGGCCCGGTCGCCTGCCTGCTGCCGTTCAAAGACGAAGCGGAAGGGCTGCGCCTGGCGAACGATGTGGAATACGGCCTGGCGTCGTATATCTGGACCCAGGACGTCAGCAAAGTGCTGCGTCTGGCGCGCGGTATTGAAGCCGGGATGGTGTTCGTCAACACCCAGAACGTGCGCGACCTGCGTCAGCCGTTCGGCGGCGTGAAGGCCTCCGGCACCGGCCGCGAAGGCGGCGAGTACAGCTTTGAAGTGTTCGCCGAAATGAAAAACGTCTGCATCTCGATGGGCGACCATCCGATCCCGAAATGGGGAGTCTGATATGGGTAAGTTAGCGTTAGCAGCAAAAATCACTCACGTGCCGTCGATGTATCTGTCTGAGCTGCCGGGGAAAAACCACGGCTGCCGTCAGGGCGCGATCGACGGGCATAAAGAAATTGGCAAGCGCTGCCGTGAAATGGGCGTCGATACCATTATCGTGTTTGATACCCACTGGCTGGTCAACAGCGCCTACCACATCAACTGCGCCGACCATTTTCAGGGCGTCTACACCAGTAACGAACTGCCGCATTTTATTCGCGACATGACCTACGACTACGACGGCAACCCGGAGCTGGGCCAGCTTATCGCCGACGAGGCGGTGAAGCTCGGGGTGCGTGCCAAAGCGCACAATATTCCCAGCCTGAAGCTGGAGTACGGCACCCTGGTGCCGATGCGCTACATGAATAGCGATAAGCATTTC
Source organism: Klebsiella sp. AqSCr (assembly GCF_008452795.1). Classification (NCBI taxonomy): domain Bacteria; kingdom Pseudomonadati; phylum Pseudomonadota; class Gammaproteobacteria; order Enterobacterales; family Enterobacteriaceae; genus Klebsiella; species Klebsiella sp. AqSCr. The sequence goes on along the minus strand of NZ_MJDM01000001.1, from coordinate 46,925 downwards.
AAAGTGGTATCCATTTCCGCCTTCTGTACCGTTCACGATTTTGCCGACAGCCGCAAGCTGGGCGAGGCCATCCTCAAGGCCATCGACAAATATGACGGCACCGTGGCGGTGCTGGCCAGCGGTTCGCTGTCGCACCGCTTTATCGACGACCAGCGCGCCGAAGAGGGGATGAACAGCTACACCCGCGAATTTGACCATCAAATGGATGAGCGGGTGGTGAAGCTATGGCGCGAGGGCAAATTCAAAGAGTTCTGCACCATGCTGCCGGAGTATGCCGACTACTGCTACGGCGAAGGCAACATGCACGACACGGTGATGCTGCTCGGCCTGCTGGGTTGGGATAAATACGACGGCAAGGTGGAGTTTATCACCGAGCTATTCGCCAGCTCCGGTACCGGCCAGGTTAACGCCGTGTTCCCGTTGCCAGCGCAGGCGTAAGGGGGCCCCATGCCGCATTTTATCGCCGAATGTACCGACAACATCCGCGAGCAGGCCGATCTGCCTGGGCTGTTCGCCAAAGTCAACGAGGCGCTGGCCGCCACCGGCATCTTTCCGATCGGCGGGATCCGCAGCCGCGCCCACTGGCTGGATACCTGGCAGATGGCCGACGGCAGGCAGGATTACGCCTTCGTGCATATGACCCTGAAGATCGGCGCCGGGCGCAGCCTGGAGAGCCGTCAGGACGTGGGAGATATGCTGTTCGCGCTGATCAAATCCCACTTCGCGACGCTAATGGAGAGCCGCTATCTGGCGCTGTCGTTCGCCATGGAAGAGCTCGACCCGACGCTGAACTACAAACAAAACAACGTGCACGCGTTATTTAAATAATGTGCAAATTGCCCGGTGGCGCTGCGCTTACCGGGCCTACAACGGCCATGAATTTGTAGGCCGGATAAGCGAAGCGCCATCCGGCAATACAATGCCACAGGAATCACTATGCTCGATAAACAGACCCGTACCCTGATTGCCCAGCGGCTGAACCAGGCCGAAAAGCAGCGTGAACAGATCCGCGCGATCTCGCTGGATTATCCGTCGATCACCATTGAGGACGCCTACGCCGTCCAGCGCGAGTGGGTCGAGATGAAGATCGCCGAAGGCCGCGTGCTCAAAGGCCACAAGATCGGCCTGACCTCTAAAGCGATGCAGGCCAGTTCGCAGATCAGCGAGCCGGACTACGGCGCGCTGCTCGACGATATGTTCTTCCACGACGGCAGCGATATTCCCACCGACCGCTTTATCGTTCCGCGTATCGAAGTCGAGCTGGCCTTCGTGCTGGCCAAACCGCTGCGCGGCCCGAACTGCACGCTGTTTGATGTCTACAACGCCACCGACTACGTTATCCCGGCGCTGGAGCTTATCGACGCACGCTGCCACAACATCGACCCGGAAACCCAGCGTCCACGCAAAGTGTTCGACACCATCTCCGACAACGCCGCCAACGCCGGGGTGATCCTCGGCGGCCGGCCGATTAAACCGGACGAGCTCGACCTGCGCTGGATCTCCGCCCTGCTGTATCGCAACGGCGTAATTGAAGAGACCGGCGTCGCCGCGGGCGTACTCAATCATCCGGCCAACGGCGTGGCCTGGCTGGCCAACAAGCTGGCGCCGTACGATGTCCAGCTCGAAGCCGGGCAGATTATCCTCGGCGGCTCGTTCACCCGCCCGGTCCCGGCGCGCAAGGGCGATACCTTCCACGTCGACTACGGCAACATGGGCGCCATCAGCTGCCGGTTTGTCTAGGAGAAACACCATGAATAATGCCTTTAAAGACGCCTTAAAAGCGGGCCGTCCGCAAATCGGCCTGTGGCTTGGGCTGTGCAGCAGCTACAGCGCCGAACTGCTGGCCGGCGCGGGCTTCGACTGGCTGCTGATCGACGGCGAACACGCGCCCAACAATGTACCAACGGTGCTGACCCAGCTGCAGGCCATTGCGCCCTACCCCAGCCAGCCGGTGGTGCGTCCGTCGTGGAACGATCCGGTACAAATTAAACAACTGCTGGACGTCGGCGTGCAAACCCTGCTGGTGCCGATGGTGCAGAACGCCGAAGAAGCGCGGCTGGCGGTCAGAGCCACCCGCTACCCGCCTGCCGGCATCCGCGGCGTCGGCAGCGCGCTGGCCCGCGCCTCACGCTGGAATCGCGTCCCGGATTATATCCACCAGGCCAATGACGCCATGTGCGTCCTGGTACAGATTGAGACCCGCGAAGCGCTGAAAAATCTGCCGCAGATCCTCGATGTCGAAGGGGTGGACGGCGTGTTTATCGGCCCGGCGGATCTCAGCGCTGATATGGGCCACGGCGGCAATCCGCAGCACCCGGAAGTGCAGGCCGCCATTGAAGATGCCATCCAGCAAATCCGTCAGGCCGGCAAGGCGCCGGGGATCCTGATGGCCAATGAACAGCTGGCGAAACGCTATCTCGAACTGGGCGCGCTGTTCGTCGCCGTCGGCGTCGATACCACCCTGCTGGCCCGCGGCGCAGAAGCGCTGGCGGCCCGTTTTACCCACACCGCAACCACCACAACCGATAACAATAAATCCGTCTATTGAACGGATAATGTGGAGCGCAACATGACTACCTCTACCCTGCAACACAATGATAATAAAGCCGTTGAAGTAGAAAACCGGGTGATCAAAAAGCTGTTCCGCCGCCTGATTACCTTCCTGTTTGTTCTCTTTGTTTTCTCATTTTTGGATCGAATTAATATCGGCTTCGCCGGTCTGACGATGGGTAAAGATCTCGGCCTGACCTCCACCATGTTCGGCCTGGCGGCGACGCTGTTCTACGTCACCTACGTGCTGTGCGGGATCCCCAGCAATATCATGCTGGCGAAAGTTGGCGCGCGCCGCTGGATCGCCGGGATCATGGTGGTCTGGGGGATCGCCTCGACCTGCACCATGTTCGCCACCAACCCGCATACGCTGTACATCCTGCGCATGCTGGTCGGCATCGCCGAGGCCGGTTTTCTACCGGGGATCCTCGTCTATCTGACCTGGTGGTTCCCGGCCTACCATCGCGCCCGCGCCAACGCCCTGTTTATGATCGCCATGCCGGTGACCATGATGCTCGGCTCGATACTTTCCGGCTATATCCTGGCGCTCGACGGCCTGTGGAACCTGAAAGGCTGGCAGTGGCTGTTTCTGCTGGAAGGCCTGCCGTCGGTGGTGCTCGGCGTCGTCACCTGGTTCTTCCTCAACGACACGCCGGATAAAGCCAACTGGCTGGATAACGAAGAGAAACAGGCGCTGAAGGCGATGATCGATCGCGAACGGGAACATGCGGCGATCGTCCCGGCTTCGCCGCGCTCCACGCTGCGCGAAGTACTGACGCCAGCGGTGCTGATGTATACCCTCGCCTACTTCTGCCTGACCAATACCCTCAGCGCCATTAATATCTGGACGCCGCAGATCCTGCAGAGCTTTAACACCGGCAGCAGCAATATCATGATTGGCCTGCTGGCGGCGATCCCGCAGTTCTGCACCATTTTCGGTATGATCTGGTGGAGCCGCCGCTCCGACCGGCGCAAAGAGCGCAAGATGCATACCATCCTGCCCTACCTGTTCGCCGCGGCGGGTTGGCTGCTGGCTTCGGCAACGCACCACAGCCTGATCCAACTGATCGGCATTATTATGGCTTCGGTGGGATCCTTTACCGCGATGGCCATTTTCTGGACCACCCCGGATCGGGTGATCAGCCTGCAATCGCGTGCGGTAGCGCTGGCGGTGATCAATGCCATCGGCAACGTCGGCTCTGCCGTCAGCCCGCTGTTGATCGGCATATTACGCGATACCACCGGCAGCTTTAGCTCCGGGCTGTGGTTTGTCGCCGGGCTGCTGATCGTCGGCGCGCTGGTGCTCACCCGCATTCCGATGAGCCAGCGCGAGGACGCCGCCGCCGCACCGGGCTTAGCGGCGCAAAAAGGCCACTAAGGAGCGGGTATGTGCCAGCATCCAATCGCCAACATCGACATCAATAAAGATTACGACGAGAGTCTGGGCACCGAAGAGGTGCACTACCAGTCGTTCTCCCGCATGGCGGCCTTTTTTGGCCGCGACATGCAGGCGCATCGTCACGACCGCTATTTCCAGATGCACTACCTTGATACCGGGCAGATTGAGCTGCAGCTTGATGACCATCGCTATTCGGTGCAGGCGCCGCTGTTTGTGTTAACGCCGCCCTCGGTGCCGCACGCCTTTATTACCGAGTCCGATAGCGATGGTCATGTGTTGACGGTCCATGAGGAGCTGATCTGGCCGCTGCTGGAGGTGCTCTATCCCGGTACACGGGAGACCTTCGGCCTGCCGGGGATCTGTCTGTCGCTGGCAGATAAATCCGACGAGCTGGCGGCGCTGGCCCACTACTGGCAGCTGATCCGCCGCGAGTCCACCGCCCAGTTGCCCGGGCGGGAACACACCCTGGCGCTGCTGGCGCAGGCGGTATTTACCCTGCTGCTGCGCAACGCCAGGCTCGACGATCATGCCGCCAGCGGGATGCGCGGCGAGCTGAAGTTATTCCAGCGCTTTAACCAGATGATCGACAGCCACTACCATCAGCACTGGACGGTACCGGATTACGCCAGGGAGCTGCATCTGACCGAATCGCGGCTGACCGATATCTGCCGCCGCTTCGCCAACCGTTCGCCGAAGCGGCTGATATTCGACCGCCAGCTACGCGAGGCAAAGCGGCTGCTGCTGTTCTCCGATAGCGCGGTGAATGAGATTGCCTGGCAGCTGGGGTTTAAAGACCCCGCCTATTTTGCGCGCTTTTTTAGCCGCCAGGTCGGCTGCTCGCCCAGCAGCTACCGGGCGCAAAAAGTACCGGTGTCGTAATACCCCGGCGGCGCTGCGCTTGCCTGGGCTACAGTCCACAGGACGGGTCAGCGCCGCGCCACCCGCCAAAAGCTGCCGAGATCACAAAATTTAATCCCGCCTGAAAAGTACCCGCCGTTGTCGCAAACGTCCCTTCACGGCAAGCGCAATAACCGCTTCAATTAAACAACAAAAACAAAGCATATATTTAACATTATTTTTCCGATAAATACTGAAGAGGCCCCTATGAAACCTGAAGATTTCCGCGCCGACGCGAAACGCCCGTTAACTGGCGAAGAGTATTTAAAAAGCCTGCAGGATGGCCGCGAAATTTATATCTACGGCGAGCGCGTGAAGGATGTCACCACCCACCCGGCCTTCCGTAACGCCGCGGCTTCTGTCGCGCAGCTGTACGATGCGCTGCACAAACCGGAGATGCAGGATTCCCTGTGCTGGGGCACCGATACCGGCAGCGGCGGCTACACCCATAAATTCTTCCGCGTGGCGAAAAGCGCCGACGACCTGCGCCAGCAGCGCGACGCCATCGCCGAGTGGTCGCGCTTAAGCTACGGCTGGATGGGCCGCACCCCGGACTACAAAGCCGCCTTCGGCTGCGCGCTGGGCGCCAACCCGGCGTTTTACGGCCAGTTCGAGCAGAACGCCCGCAACTGGTACACCCGCATTCAGGAAACCGGCCTGTACTTTAACCACGCTATCGTCAACCCGCCGATTGACCGCCACAAGCCAGCTGATGAAGTGAAGGATGTCTACATCAAGCTGGAAAAAGAGACCGATGCCGGGATCATCGTCAGCGGCGCGAAAGTGGTCGCCACCAACTCGGCGCTGACCCACTACAACATGATCGGCTTCGGCTCCGCACAGGTGATGGGCGAGAACCCGGACTTCGCGCTGATGTTCGTCGCGCCGATGGATGCCGAAGGCGTCAAGCTTATCTCCCGCGCCTCCTATGAGATGGTCGCCGGCGCGACCGGATCGCCGTACGACTATCCGCTTTCCAGCCGTTTCGACGAGAACGACGCGATTCTGGTAATGGATAAGGTGCTGATCCCCTGGGAGAACGTACTGATTTATCGCGACTTTGACCGCTGCCGCCGCTGGACCATGGAAGGTGGTTTCGCCCGCATGTATCCCCTGCAGGCCTGCGTGCGCCTGGCGGTAAAACTGGACTTTATCACCGCCCTGCTGAAGCGCTCTCTGGAATGTACCGGCACCCTCGAATTCCGCGGCGTGCAGGCCGACCTTGGCGAAGTGGTGGCGTGGCGCAACATGTTCTGGGCGTTAAGCGATTCCATGTGCTCGGAAGCGACGCCGTGGGTCAACGGCGCATGGCTGCCGGATCACGCCGCGCTGCAGACCTATCGCGTGATGGCCCCGATGGCCTACGCCAAGATCAAGAACATCATCGAGCGTAACGTCACCAGCGGCCTGATTTATCTGCCGTCCAGCGCCCGCGATCTGAACAACCCGCAGATCGACCAGTATCTGGCGAAGTACGTGCGCGGCTCCAACGGTATGGATCACGTTGAACGTATCAAGATCCTCAAACTGATGTGGGACGCCATCGGCAGCGAATTCGGCGGCCGCCATGAACTGTATGAGATCAACTACTCCGGTAGCCAGGATGAAATTCGCCTGCAGTGTCTGCGCCAGGCGCAGAGCTCCGGCAATATGGACAAAATGATGGCGATGGTCGACCGCTGCCTGTCCGAGTACGACCAGAACGGCTGGACGGTGCCGCATCTGCACAATAACGCTGATATCAACATGTTGGATAAGCTGCTGAAGTAATTCACAGCGGGAGGTCATAATGCAATTAGATGAACAACGCCTGCGTTTTCGCGATGCCATGGCCAGCCTGTCGGCGGCGGTTAACGTTGTCACCACCGCAGGCGAAGCCGGCCGCTGCGGCATTACCGCCACGGCGGTATGCTCGGTGACGGATACGCCGCCATCGGTGATGGTTTGTATCAACGCCAACAGCGCGATGAACCCGGTGTTTCAGGGTAACGGCAAGTTGTGCATCAACGTGCTGAACCACGAACAGGAAATCATGGCCCGTCATTTCGCCGGGATGACCGGGGTGACGATGGAAGAGCGGTTTGCCCTCAGCGGCTGGCAGCAGGGCGCGCTCGGACAGCCGGTGCTGAAAGGTTCGCTGGCCAGTCTCGAAGGCGAGATTAGCCAGGTGCAAACCATTGGTACCCACCTGGTGTATCTGGTGGAGATCCGCAATATTACCCTGAGCCCGCAAGGGCACGGCCTGATTTACTTTAAACGCCGTTTCCACCCGGTGATGATGGAAATGGAAGTGGCAGTCTAAAATCCGCGCCCAGGTTTACTTATCGCCCGATGCGTAAACCTGGCGCTTAATATGCGTCATCTCACCCGCCAGCCTTATTCAACAGCGCGACATGAAGCCCAATCAAAACGTCCACCGCCGCGGAAATTTTGTTCCCGGTAGTCAGCAGGTAATGTTAAGTGCCAGCCTTTTCGCCTGGCGGTACAGGCAATAACCGGAAATTGAGAATAATCTATAGCGTCATGAATAAATTGTTGTTTACCTATATTTGTTAAAAAGGCATCTCCCCGATTCCAGATAGCTTTTTTTAACTTGATATTCCAGGTCTGATAGCTTTCGCCAGCAATTGTATAACCTTCACCTTCAGGCGCTTTTTTGGTCCAGTCAATCTCGCCGCCATCGTATAAATATTGCCATACAGCATAGCGCTCAAGGGTAAACTGGCTGGGTAAAGTACTGACATTTTTAGAATCGATTTTATCGAGTAATTGCGAATTCGCTAACAGTAGCGCCATGGCTTTATGCATGTAACCCAACATAATATCGGGACGTTCGGGCACTCCCTCTTCTGCTTCAAACAAAGAGATATAAGCGAGATAGAGCGCATCATCACGCACTTTTTGACCGTTCGCCGCGGCGTTGGCGACGATTTTCGCCGCCCGATATTGTAAACTTCCCCAAGATTCCTCACCGCTAACAGGCCTGTAGCGATTATTGTATTTTTCTCCCGTCAGGTAGCCCTGAGCTGCGTTTAAATCGTTAGCGTTTAACGCCGATTTAGCGCGCTGATGGTCGGATAAGGTCATTATATTGCGCCCCGTATTTCTGGCAATATAATACGACTGACGACAATCAGAAAGGAGCATAACCATAATGACCATGGCAATAATTCTAAAAAAAATCTTATATATTCTCACCGTGAAGTCCTTTAATTTATTTATAAATATAATGTTTGGAAACTTGTCTCGGTTCGATGTATAGCAAAACGGTTACCCGACCTTTTTTATAAGTACGTTGCCAGGTAGAACAATTTGTTATTTTATTCAGATCTAATCTTTTACTATACCACTCCTGCTGTTTTGCAATGCAGGCGGAAAGACTTTGATAGAATTTCCCTTTGTCTGCAATGAACTCTTCTTTGATTGTCGCTGGCCCATATTCTCGATCAAGGACCTTAACTTCCTCATTATATAAGGCGAGTGCTTCCCGGCCATCATCAACTTTATAGGCCTGCTGACTGGAATCAACATCAGCGCTAACAAAAACACTTTTCAGCCCTTTATTCTTATCGAAATAAAGCTTCATCTCCTGATATTTCAATGCCCCCACTTCCTGGGGAGTCAGCGTTGAGATAATCAGATCCGGGTCTTTTCCGGCATAATTGATATCTGATACCTCAAGAGAATATAAAGGCGTGTTTCTGGCTTCATCGTAACTCATCCCCCAGCGCAAATTATAAGGGGCTGCCGGCTCATCAACAGCCTGATGTATCTCTCTTGCATGAGCAAATGTTAAATAAAAAGCACTGGCGACGATCATTATCTTTACAAATTTCATAACACGAATTCCCTTTGCTAAACGCTATCCATACGACATGACAAAGCCAGCATAATATCAAAATACCTCTATTTGAAATAAAGATAGTAATCTGCGGGTGATAAAAACCGTTATCCTCAGTTTGAAAGCATATCTTTGAGATGCGCAGAATAATATTGTGAACTTAATCACACATTTACGCGCTCTCGTACTCATATCTAACCGCTTACCCCTTCCAGTAACCGCTTAACCCCCTATACAACCACTCACCCATTTACCCAACTTTACGCGCGCGCTGTTCTGGCAAGATCGAAGGCAGCCTAGCTAATCAATACCTCCATCAACCCTTACTTAAAACCAGACGGCTTCGGCCAATTATTCATCTAATTAACGCCAGGTTTTACTATGGATACCAAAAAACTATTCAAGCACATACCCTGGGTGATTCTCGGAATCATCGGGGCATTTTGCCTCTCAGTCGTCGCGTTGCGCCGCGGTGAGCACGTCAGTGCCCTGTGGATCGTCGTCGCCTCGGTTTCTGTGTACCTCGTCGCCTACCGTTATTACAGCCTGTACATCGCGCAGAAGGTGATGAAGCTTGACCCAACGCGCTCGACGCCGGCGGTTATTAATAACGATGGCCTGAACTACGTGCCAACCAACCGCTACGTGCTGTTTGGCCACCACTTTGCCGCCATTGCCGGCGCCGGCCCGCTGGTTGGCCCGGTGCTGGCCGCGCAGATGGGCTATCTGCCGGGCACCCTGTGGCTGCTGGCCGGCGTGGTGCTGGCGGGCGCGGTACAGGACTTCATGGTGCTGTTTATCTCCTCACGGCGTAACGGCGCCTCGCTGGGCGAGATGATCAAGCAGGAAATGGGGCCGGTTCCGGGCTCTATCGCGCTGTTCGGCTGCTTCCTGATTATGATCATCATCCTCGCGGTGCTGGCGCTCATCGTGGTGAAAGCGCTGGCGGAAAGCCCGTGGGGCGTCTTTACCGTCTGCTCGACGGTACCTATTGCCCTGTTTATGGGGATCTACATGCGCTTCCTGCGCCCTGGCCGCGTGGGTGAAGTCTCGGTTATCGGTATCGTGCTGCTGGTGGCGTCCATCTGGTTTGGCGGCATCATTGCCCACGACCCATACTGGGGCCCGGCGCTGACCTTTAAAGACACCACCATCACCTTTACCCTGATTGGCTACGCGTTTATTTCCGCCCTGCTGCCGGTATGGCTGATTCTGGCGCCGCGTGACTATCTGGCCACCTTCCTGAAAATCGGCGTGATCGTCGGCCTGGCGCTGGGGATCGTTATCCTCAACCCGGACCTGAAAATGCCGGCGGTGACCCAGTACATTGATGGTACCGGCCCGCTGTGGAAAGGCGCGCTGTTCCCGTTCCTGTTTATCACCATCGCCTGCGGCGCGGTCTCCGGCTTCCACGCGCTGATCGCCTCCGGCACCACGCCGAAGCTGCTGGCCAACGAAACCGATGCCCGCTTTATCGGCTACGGTGCGATGCTGATGGAGTCGTTCGTGGCCATCATGGCGCTGGTCGCCGCCTCGATTATCGAACCGGGTCTCTACTTCGCGATGAACACCCCGCCAGCGGGCCTTGGCATCGTCATGCCGAACCTGCATGAAATGGGCGGTGAAAACGCGGCGATGATCGCCGCGCAGCTGAAAGAAGTGACCGTCCATGCGGCGGCGACCGTCAGCTCCTGGGGCTTCGTGATCTCCCCTGAGCAGATCCTGCAGACGGCGAAAGATATCGGCGAACCTTCGGTACTGAACCGCGCCGGCGGCGCGCCGACGCTGGCCGTCGGTATCGCCCATGTGTTCCATAAAATCATCCCGATGGCGGATATGGGCTTCTGGTACCACTTTGGTATCCTGTTTGAAGCGCTGTTTATCCTCACCGCGCTGGATGCCGGTACCCGCGCAGGCCGCTTTATGCTGCAGGATCTGCTGGGTAACTTCGTGCCGTTCCTGAAAAAAACCGACTCACTGGTCGCCGGGATTATCGGTACCGCGGGCTGCGTCGGCCTGTGGGGCTACCTGCTGTATCAGGGCGTGGTCGACCCGCTGGGCGGTGTGAAGAGCCTGTGGCCGCTGTTCGGTATCTCTAACCAGATGCTGGCCGCCGTGGCGCTGGTGCTTGGCACCGTGGTGCTGGTCAAAATGCAGCGCACCAAATATATCTGGGTCACCGTTATCCCGGCAGCGTGGCTGCTGCTGTGCACCACCTGGGCGCTGGGTCTGAAGCTGTTCAGCAGCAATCCGCAGATGGAAGGCTTCTTCTTTATGGCTCAGCAGTATAAAGAGAAGATTGCCGCCGGCGGCGAGCTGACCGCGCAGCAGATTGCCAACATGAATCATATCGTGGTCAACAACTACACCAACGCCGGGCTGAGTATCCTGTTCCTGGTGGTGGTGTACAGCATCATCTTCTACGGCATCAAAACCTGGCTCAACGTGCGCAACAATAAGGTGCGTACCGACAAAGAGACCCCGTACGTGCCGGTACCGGAAGGCGGCGTGAAGACCTCGTCACATCATTAACCCTGATGCCGGATAGTGCTACGCGTATCCGGCCTACAGAAAAGTGCATCAACGTAGGCCGGATAAGGCGCTAGCCGCCATCCGGCTTTATTCGTTATCTGGAACTTACAATGTTTGGTAACTTAGGTCAGGCAAAAAAATATCTCGGTCAGGCGGCAAAAATGCTGATTGGCATTCCGGATTACGACAACTACGTCACGCATATGCAAACCAACCATCCGGATCAGCCCTACATGACTTATGAAGAATTCTTCCGCGAACGCCAGCAGGCCCGCTACGGCGGAGACGGCAAAGGCGGCGTACGCTGCTGTTAATGGAGGCAATAATGGCACCGATTGCAGTCACCCTACTCACCGGTTTTCTCGGCGCAGGAAAAACCACCCTCCTGCGCCATATCCTGAATGAGCAGCACGGTTTCAAAATCGCCGTGATTGAAAATGAATTTGGCGAAGTCTCCGTTGACGATCAGCTGATCGGCGACCGCGCCACGCAGATCAAAACCCTGACCAACGGCTGTATCTGCTGTACGCGCTCCAACGAACTGGAAGACGCCCTGCTCGATCTCCTCGACAGTCGCGATCGCGGCGAAATCGAGTTTGACCGGCTGGTGATTGAGTGCACCGGCATGGCCGACCCGGGGCCGATTATCCAGACCTTTTTCTCCCATGAGGTGCTCTGCGAGCGCTATCTGCTGGACGGCGTGATCGCCCTGGTGGATGCCGTCCATGCCGACCAGCAGATGGATCAGTTCACCATCGCCCAGTCGCAGGTCGGCTATGCGGACCGCATTTTGCTAACCAAAACCGATGTTGCCGGCGCCACCGAGAAGCTGCGCGAACGGCTGGCGCGCATCAATGCGCGGGCGCCGGTTTATACCGTCATTCACGGCGATATCGATCTAAGCCAGCTGTTTAACACCAGCGGCTTTATGCTGGAAGAAAAGGTTGTCAGCGCCACACCGCGTTTTCATTTTGTTGCAGAAAAGCAGAACGACGTCTCGTCGATTGTGGTCGAGCTCGACTATCCGGTGGATATCAGTGAAGTTTCACGGGTAATGGAAAATCTGCTGCTCTCCTTCGCCGAGCAACTGATGCGCTATAAAGGCATGCTGTGGATCGACGGCGAGCCAAATCGCCTGCTGTTCCAGGGCGTGCAGCGCCTCTACAGCGCCGACTGGGATCGCCCGTGGGGCGATGAAACGCCGCACAGCACGCTGGTATTTATCGGCATTCAGCTGCCGGAAGAGGAAATTCGCGCCGCATTTGCCGGGTTACGACGCTAACCTGCCCGCCTGCGCCCCAAGGCGCAGGCACCATCCTCTCTCTGACACCTCGCCAAAAACAGGGACCAAACGTCGGCAGCGCGTCGAAAAATGTAAAGCAACGTTTTAATAAGTAACAGCAGAAACACTTTTGGAAATAATAAGAAACTAAATGAATAGGATCCTTAATAATTAATGCCCGCCCTGTTCAGTTTCTGTTTAGCCCACCCATTAAACCGCGGCTAAACAGACCAAATTTGCTGATTGACCTCGCCGTAACCCAACGTCATTACAACATTTTCAAAACACCGCCCTGACAAAACCAGCATAAAAAATTGACGTAAGTCACATTTGCAGAGGTAAACATCGATTGTTAAGGTGCGCTCAGACAAATTTAATGACGAGGAGCAAACCATGAAAAAGCTTAACATCCTGATTGTTGCTGCCCTGACCGCGGTCTCTGGTTCCGCCATGGCGATGGGATTTACCGTTGAACAAGGTAAAAACTTCACCAATCTGAATATGGAAATGGGTAAATCCTCTTCTGGCCTGTACGCCGAAAGCCACTGGCTGAAGAATACCGATGATGGTAGCCAGACCGGCGGCGTTGGCGCGGGTTACAATCTGGAAGTAGGTCCGGTTATGCTCAACGCTGGCGCGAAAGCTATCTACCTCGGGCCGAAAAAAGGCGATAACGGCGTCGCGTTTCCGGTCGGCGGCGGGGTGAACGTGGCCCTGACCGACAGCATCCACGTGTTTGGCGAAGGGTATGTCGCGCCGGACGGCCTGAACAACAGCGTAAAAAACTATGTCGAAGCGAACGGCGGCGTAAGCTGGTCCCCGATTGGTCCAGTGACCCTGAAAGTGGGTTACCGTCACGTGAGCGTTGACGGCAAAGAGGGTCGCCCAAACCACACCCTGATTGATGGCGCCTACGTGGACGGCGGAGTCACCTTCTGATGAAACCACGTCTCGCCGCGCTCTCTGCGCTGAGCCTGGCGTTGCTGCTGACCGGCTGCACTCAGTATACCTGGGTGAAGCCGGGTTTAAGCGATGCCGAAATGCATAAAAAGCTCACCGAATGTGAAGCGCAGGCCCTGGTCGATCTCCCTCCGGATAACGTGGTGACCGGGTCCAGTTCAGAAAAAACGGACAAAAAACATAAGAAACAGGATGTTGAAACAAGCTATACGGTAGAAGACGCGAATGAATATCAGCGGGAGACCTTAGTCGACAGCTGTATGTTCAAAAGCGGCTGGGATAAAGTCGAAGTGCAATGAATCTATTATAAAAAAACCTGCCGAATGGCAGGTTTTTTTATGGCCGGGCTTAGTGGCGCACCACCACCAGCTTCTGGTTCACAAACTCTTTGATGCCGAGATCGGAGAGCTCCCGTCCGTAACCGGAACGCTTCACGCCGCCAAACGGCAGCTCCGGCGCGGTATCGGTAAGCCAGTTGATATAAACCATCCCGGTTTCAATGGCGGAGGCCATCCGTTTGGCGCGTTCGATATCCTGACTGAAGACCGCGCCGCCCAGACCATAGTGGGAATCATTGGCCAGCTGGATTGCCTCCTCGTCATTTTTCACCACGTAGATCTGCGCCACCGGGCCAAAGAACTCTTCGAAGTACGCCGGGTTGTCACGGGTGATACCGGTCAAAATGGTGGGTTCAAAGAAATTGCCTTCTCGTGCCACCGCTTTGCCGCCCAGATGCAGCGTAGCGCCATTTTTCACCGCCTCGTCCACCTGTTTGCTTAGGGTGTCCAGCGCATCTTTGGAAGAGAGCGGCCCCAGCGTGGTGCTTTCATCCAGCGGATCGCCGATTTTCACCTGGCGAAACGCCTCACTAAATTTCGCCAGAAACGACTCAGCGATATTTTCGTGCAGGATAAAACGCTTGGCAGCGGTACACACCTGGCCGGCGTTATTCAGCCGCGCCTGGACGCCGATTTTCACCGCGCGTTCCAGGTCGGCATCGTCCAGTACCACAAATACATCGTTACCGCCCAGTTCCAGCGTCGATTTCTTAATATGCTTCGCCGCCTGCGCCGCCACCACGCTGCCGGCTTTCTCCGACCCCGTTAGCGCCGCGCCCTGCACGCGATCGTCGGCGATAATCTTCGCCACCTGATCCTGGGAGATAAACAGGTTAGTCCACGCCCCCTCCGGAGCGCCGGCCTCACGCACCAGATGGGCAAAGGTCTCCGCGCAGTGCGGCACAATGCTGGCGTGTTTGGCGATAACCGGGTTACCGGCCGCCAGGTTTGGCGCAAGGACGCGCATCAGCTGGTAATAGGGGAAGTTCCACGGCTCCACCGCCAGTAAGACGCCAATGGGATGGTGCTCAACCCAGGCTTCACCCAGTTCGGAGGGATACTTCACCGGCGCCAGGAACGATTTGGCGTTATCGGCGTAATAGCGGGCGATCTGCGCGCAAAGTTTCACTTCGCCGCGGCTCTGCTTAATGAGTTTCCCCATCTCCTGGCTAGCGATTTTTGCCAGCTCCTCCGCCCGGCTATCGATCAGATCCGCCAGCTTATGCAGTACCGCCAGCCGCGGTTCAATATCGCCTTTTGCCCAGGCAGAATGGTAGAGCGCATCCGCCTGCTGCAGCGCCGCCTCCACATCCGCATCGCTGTGCGCCGGGTACGTTTTAATAAGCTGATTGTTCGCAGGATTCACCGTCTGATAGGCCATATCGCATGTCTCCTTGTTATCGCTACTAAGGCAGTCAAAAATGCCGTTAAGGATATTAAGGGTAGTCGAGATGGCTGGCGATGCGGGTAAAGTTAGGTATATCCGGAATATTCCATAACGAGGCTAACCGGGGCGACCGTCAGTCCGCCCCGGCGTTATCAATGCGCCAGCGCGGCGATCTCGTCGGCGGTCAGGCCGGTGATTTTCACCACCGTCTCGCGGGCAATGCCGTCGGCCAGCATCCTCTGGGCAATGCGCAGCGCCTCGGCATGCTGTCCTTCACGCTTGCCTTTTCTGCGGCCCACTTCCTGTAATCTTTCAGCAATAGTCATCAATCTCTCCCTGTGCTGAGGAACCCGTTGCGCCACTTCGTGGATAAACCGGCCAAAGCGGCGCGCGTTGCCAGTCTGCAGCAGATAATTAAACAGCGTTTTTAGCTGTCTGTCATTAGCGTCCCCGCTAAGTAAAATCGTCGTCAGTTGCTCAACAATGCCCATTAAATCGCGCTGGCGAATATGCTTCTGTATCAGCTCGAGTAATGCCACGCGCCGGTGGCGAACGATCTCATCGTCGGGGATCACCGTGACATCCACCAGCGGAAAGGGCGAGATATAAAGCTCACTCGCCAGCTGTGGATCGGCAAAACAGTCCAGCCAGTTGAGTGACCACGGGTATGGCGTGGTCGCTCCGTGATAGAACAGCATCGGCACCACCAGCGGCAGTTTTGTATGACCGCCATCAAGATGGCGCTGCATCGCGGCGATGGCGTAGCGCATCAGGCGGAAGGCCATCTGCGCATCCGGCGAGCTCTGATGTTCGATAACCACATAAATGTAGCCCTCGCCAGACGCGGTTTTGAGTGACCACAGCACATCGGAGTACCAGGCCCGCAGGCTCTCCTCGATAAAGCTTGCCGATTCCAGCTGTAAGGTATCGAGGTCGCAGCGCTGACGCAGCGCAGGCGTTAGATGGATCGCCAGAAAATCGCGCGCGGTGTCGGCCTGAGTGAGGAACTGTTTAAACACCGCATCATGCGGCGTCGAGGTGGTGCCCTTTGCCATCGGCTCATCCCTGCCTGCTTATCCTGCAGGGACTCTACATCCCATGAATGTCTCTGGCACCCCGGAAACCGGGATTTTACATTCCGCTACGAAAACATATTTCCCCGGACTGCAAGCGTGACATCCTTTTTCGACGCGGTACGCAAATCCAGGCGGGCGACAGCCTCGGCACAGCATGCTATAAACGGCTTATCCCCGCAGCAAAGGCCAAAGCAGTGAACCATACCCGAGATATTCCCCAAACCTTCTGGCGAGACGATCGTCTGCCGTGGCTGGAGCTGCGCAGCACCTGGCGCAGCCGCCAGGCCTATAAGCGCCACAGCCACCCCCAGCTTTCCGTAGGGGCGATTATCGAGGGGGAAACGCGCTGCCTGTGCGCTGGCCAGGAGTACCTGCTGCAGCCCGGGGATCTGATCGTGATCCCGCCGCACGCGCCGCATAGCTGTAATCCGCTGCATGGCAGGCCGCGCAGCTATCACATGCTTTACCTGGACGCGACATGGTGCCACGCGCAGCGCCCGGATATTCCCCCTGGCGCCAGTATCACCTCGCCGCAGCCGCTGCTGCGCGACAGCCCTCTCTTTGCCAGTTTCCAGCAGGTTGTCGCCCTGATGAGCCGCGGGAGCCTTGAACAACTGCCCGCCCGGCTGGCGCAACTCCTGCACGCGCTGCCGCTGTGCGCCGCCGCGCCGCAGGCGCCACATCACGCCAGCGCCCTGCTGTTTCAGCGCCTGGCGATGGATCTGCCGGCGTCGCCGTCGCTGGATAAGCTGGCCCACGACAGCGCGCTTCGTAAAGAGACCGTTATCCGCGCCGTGAAACAAGATACCGGCCTGACGCCTGCCAGTTTGATCAACATGGCGCGCATCGAATATGCGAAAACGCGCTTACGCGCCGGGGATCCTATCGCCGACGTTGGCTATCAGGCTGGCTTTGCCGATCAGAGCCATTTCCATAAAACCTTTGTCAGCTATACCGCCGCCACGCCGCGGCAGTATGCGCAAAGCAGATCAATATCTGACAATAAGTAATAGGCCACCTGGCGTAGGGTGGCCTCTGCACCATTATCGAGGCCACTATGCATACCTTATCGACGCTCTTTCCCGCCGCCTGCCCGGCGTTAGCCCTGTCCCACTTTGTCGCTCTGCTCAGTCCGGGCCCTGATTTTTTTCTGCTGGTCGGCTACGCCGTGCGCTACCGGATCCGCGGCAGCATCGGATTGTGTCTCGGCATCGCCGCAGGCAATGCGCTGTATATTGTGCTCGCCATCGTCGGCTGGGGGCTTCTGCGCCAGGCGCCGCTGCTTTTTTTGCTCATCGAACTGCTGGGGGCGGGCTATTTATTGTGGATTGGCAGCCTGCTGATACGCAGCCGTCCCGCGACGCTGGCGATGGAGAGCGTTCGCGCAGCGCGTCCGGGGTTCGGCAGGCAGCTGCTGCTGGGGCTGGGGTCATCGCTGCTCAACCCCAAAAACGCCCTGTTTTATCTGGCGCTGATGACTTCCCTGCTCGGGCCGGCTGTGACCCTGCTTCAGCAAACGGTGAGCGGGCTGTGGATGGTCAGCGTGGTGTTCTTCTGGGATTTACTGCTGGTGAGCGCGATTGCGCTGCCGCAGATACAGCGCCGCCTGGGCGCCATCGTCTGGCGAGTCGAGCGGGCGGCGGGGGCGATCCTGATGCTCTTCGGCCTGGGGATTATCTGGCGATTTTTGCACGACCTCGCCGTCAGGCTATATGCTTAAGCATATGGAAAAACTCGCTGAACTGAAACGCGCCAAACTGCTGGCGCTGTCGCTGCTGCTGATTGCAGCCGCCATTTTTATCACTACCCTCGCGCTACCACCGTCGCCTTGGGTCGGTGCGCTAAAAGCTATTTCCGAAGCGGCGATGGTCGGGGCGCTGGCCGACTGGTTTGCGGTCGTGGCTCTGTTTCGCCGTATTCCGCTGCCCTTTGTCGCCCGCCATACGGCGATTATTCCGCGCAATAAAGACCGCATCGCCGACAACCTCGGCCGCTTTGTCGAGGAAAAGTTCCTTGATACCCCGTCGCTGGTCGCGCTGATCCGCCGCTATCAGCCAGCCCTGATGCTCGGCAACTGGTTCAGCCAGCCGGAGAACGCCCGACGCGTCGGCCAGCACCTGCTGCAGGTGATGAGCGGTTTTCTCGAACTGACCGATGACGCGCGCATTCAACGTCTGCTGCGACGCGCGGTGCATAAGGCTATCGATAAGGTCGACCTGACGCAGACCAGCGCCATGATGCTGGAGGGACTGACCCGCGACAATCGCCATCAAAAGCTGCTCGATTCGCTGATAAACCAACTGATCGCCCTGCTGCAGCGCGACAGCTCCCGCGCCTTTATCGCCCGCGGCATCGTACACTGGCTGGAGACCGAACACCCGCTGAAGGCCAAACTCCTACCCACCGAGTGGCTCGGCGAGCACAGCGCTGAGATGGTCACCGACGCGGTGAATACCCTGCTGGACGAGGTGACTCACGACCGTACGCATCAGATCCGTCAGGCTTTTGACCGCGCCGTGCAAAAGCTTATCGATAACCTGAAATCCGACCCGGATATGGCGCAGAAGGCCGATAACATCAAAGCCTGGCTAAAAAATGATGAGACCTTTAACCACTATCTTGGCGAAGTATGGGGCGACCTGCGCGGCTGGGTAAAAAACGATATCAGCAGCGACGACTCACGTATTAAGCAGCGTATCGCCGAGGCGGGGCAGTGGTTCGGTGAAACCTTACTCCGCGACGACGCGCTGCGCGAATCGCTTAACGAACACCTGGAGCAGGCGGCGCACCGGGTGGCGCCGGAGTTCGCCGCCTTCCTCACCCGCCATATCAGCGACACAGTGAAGAGCTGGGACGCCCGCGATATGTCGCGGCAGATCGAGCTCAATATCGGTAAAGATCTGCAGTTCATCCGCATCAACGGTACCCTGGTGGGGGGAACCATCGGCCTGTTGTTGTGGCTGCTCTCGCAGATCCCCTCGCTGCTGCATCTGCATATTGGTTAGCAATGATACTATCCGAACAATAGCGCTGATAAATATTCCACAGGGAGGGCGAGATGATGCACAGGATTTCCCACTGGCTGAGCCGACACGCCGCCGCGCTGTTCTTCCCGGCGGCGTTAATTCTGTATGATTTTTCCGCTTATCTCACTACCGATCTGATCCAGCCGGGGATCCTGCACGTGGTGCGGGATTTCAATGCTGATGTGGCGCTGGCTCCGGCCTCGGTGAGCCTGTATATGGCCGGCGGCATGGCGCTACAGTGGCTGCTGGGGCCGCTCTCTGACCGGATAGGACGGCGTCCGGTGCTGCTCACCGGCGCGCTGATTTTCACCCTCGCATGCCTGGCGACCCTGTTCACCACCTCCATGACGCAGTTCCTGATTGCCCGCTTCGTGCAGGGCACCAGCATCTGCTTTATCGCCACCGTCGGCTACGTCACCGTACAGGAGGCCTTTGAGGAAAAAAGGTCGATCAGGCTGATGGCAGTGATCACCTCCGTCGTGCTGGTGGCGCCGATCGTCGGCCCGCTCTCCGGCGCGGCGCTGATGCATTTCATCCACTGGAAAGCGCTGTTCGGCATTATCGCCGCCATGGGATTGGTGGCCTGGCTCGGCCTGCTGTTGACCATGCCGGAGACGGTGCGCCGCGGCGATGTGCCGTTCAGCCCCCTGGGCGTGCTGCGCGATTTTCGCAACGTCTTTCGCAACCGCATCTTTTTACTCGGCGCCGCCACGCTGTCGCTGAGCTATATTCCGCTGATGAGCTGGGTGGCGGTATCGCCAGTGATTTTAATGGACGCCGGCGGACTGACCACCAGCGAGTTCGCCTGGAGCCAGGTGCCGGTCTTCAGCGCCGTTATCATCGCCAACCTGTCGGTGGCGCGCTGGGTAAAAGACCCTACCCGCCCGCGCTTTGTCCTCAGCGCGGTGCCGGTACAGATGCTCGGCCTGGCCATCCTGATCGTTGGCAATCTGGTATGGCCCCACGTCTGGCTGTGGTCGGTGCTCGGCACCTGCTTCTACGCCTTCGGCATCGGGCTGATTTTCCCGACGCTGTTTCGCTTTACCCTCTTTTCCAACGACCTGCCGAAAGGCACGGTCTCCGCCTCGCTGAATATCGTGATCCTCAGCGTCAGCGCGTTATCAATTGAAGGCGCGCGCTGGCTGTGGTTCCATGGCGGCAGACTCCCCTTCCACCTGTTGGCGGTGGCCGCCGGGATTGTCGCCGCCTGCTGCCTGGCCGGACTGTTACGCCACCAGCGCGGACAAGCGGTGATCGAAGCCCGGCAGTCGTGAGCCCTTTTACGGAGAAAGCCCCATCATGAATGACATTGAACTCAGCCAGGCGCAGCGCGACCTGCTGCGCGACAGGCTCAGCAAGTACTGCGCAGAGACCTTCGACCTCGAACTGGAGCAGTTTGACGCCGAATTTTTCGTCGACTTTATCGCCAAAGAGCTGGGGCCGCTGTTTTACAACGCCGGTATCGAAGAGGCCATCCGCACCCATCAGGCATGGAGCGAGCGTATCCAGGAAGAGATGGATTTGAAAAAGGTCTATTAACACCGCGTACAGACGCAGGAGATCAATAAAACCCTGCATACACCATGGCTATAATGGCGACTCTTTCAGCATCTCCCGTGTACGGGGAAGGAAAACCATGTCGCTTATCACCGATCTACCCGCCATTTTTGACCAGTTCTCAGAAGCTCGCCAGAAGGGCTTTCTCACCGTCATGGATCTTAAAGAGCAGAACGTACCGCTGGTGGGCACTTACTGCACCTTTATGCCCCAGGAGATCGCCATGGCGGCGGGCGCCGTTGTCGTCTCGCTGTGCTCAACCTCCGATGAAACCATCGAGGAAGCGGAAAAAGATCTCCCGCGCAACCTCTGCCCGCTTATCAAAAGCAGCTACGGCTTCGGCAAAACCGATAAATGTCCCTACTTCTATTTCTCTGACCTGGTGGTTGGGGAAACCACCTGCGACGGCAAAAAGAAAATGTATGAGTACATGGCCGAGTTCAAGGCGGTCCACGTCATGCAGTTGCCGAACAGCGCCAGCGATGCCGCCTCGCGCGCACTGTGGAAAACGGAGATCCTGCGCCTGCAGCAGGTAATTGAGGCCCGGTTTGGCACGCCGATTAGCGAGGCGGCGCTGCGCGAAGCCATCGTGTTGAAAAATCGCGAGCGCCGGGCGCTGGCCCACTTTTATCGTCTCGGGCAGCTCAATCCGCCGGCGCTCAGCGGCGGCGACATCCTGAAAGTGGTGTACGGCGCCACTTTTCGTTTCGACAAAACCGCCCTGATTGATGAACTGCATGCCATGGCGGAGCGCATCCATCAGGAGTGGCAGCAGGGTAAACGGCTGGAACCTCGTCCGCGGATCCTGATCACCGGCTGCCCGATCGGCGGCGCGGCGGAAAAAGTGGTCCGCGCCATCGAGGAAAACGGCGGCTGGGTGGTCGGCTATGAGAACTGCACCGGCGCGAAAGCGACCGAGCGCTGCGTGGCGGAAGAGGGTGACGTCTACGACGCCTTAACCGATAAATATCTCGCCATCGGCTGCTCCTGTATCTCCCCCAACGACCAGCGTCTGCAGCTGCTGAGCCAGATGGTGGAGGAGTATCAGGCCGACGGGGTGATCGACGTCATTTTGCAGGCCTGCCATACCTATGCCGTGGAATCGCTGGCGATTAAACGCCATCTGCGCCAACAGCATGATCTTCCTTACATGGCGATTGAAACCGACTATTCGACAGCGGACCTCGGCCAGCTCAGCACCCGCGTCGCCGCCTTTATCGAAATGCTGTAAGGAGCTGGCGTGAACTATACGGTTGGCATTGATTCCGGCTCCACCGCCACAAAAGGCATCCTGTTGGCGGACGGCGTCATCGTGCGCCGCTTCCTCTGCCCCACCCCCTTTCGCCCCGCCGACGCCATCCACGAGGCCTGGGAGACACTGCGCGCTGGCCTCACGGAGACGCCTTTTTTAACCCTCACCGGCTATGGCCGCCAGCTGGTGGATTTTGCCGATAAGCAGGTGACGGAGATCTCTTGTCACGGCCTCGGCGCCCGCCTGCTGGCGCCGGACACCCGCACGGTGATTGATATCGGCGGCCAGGACAGCAAAGTTATCCAGCTGGACGCCGGGGGCAACCTCAGCGACTTCCTGATGAATGACAAATGCGCCGCCGGCACCGGCCGCTTTCTGGAAGTCATTTCACGCACCCTCGGCGCCAGCGTCGAACAACTGGACGCCATTACCGACGGCGTGGAACCGCACGCCATTACCAGTATGTGCACGGTGTTTGCCGAATCGGAGGTCATTAGCCTGCGGTCGGCCGGTGTCGCGCCGGAGGCGATTCTGGCCGGGGTGATTAACGCCATGGCCCGGCGCAGCGCGAACTTTATTGGCCGCTTATCGGCGCAGGGGCCGCTGCTGTTTACCGGCGGCGTCAGCCACTGCGCCGCCTTTGCCCGGATGCTGGAAAGCCATGTCGGCATGGCGGTGACAACCCATCCCGACGCCCAGTTTGCCGGGGCGATCGGCGCGGCGCTGATCGGCCAGCGCCAGCGGAGGCGCGGATGACAACGTTTCTGTTTTTATTTCACTCCACGGTGGGGGTGGTGCGGATGCGCAAAGCCCTGCAGGCGGCGGGAGTGGCCTTCGAGGTCAAAGATATACCCCGCCAGCTGCGCAGCGGCTGCGGGCTGTGCATCCTGCTGGAGGGGACGGAAGCCGATGCGCGAGGCTGGATCGTCCCGGAACAGACGGCGGCGCTGTATCAGCAGAACGGGGAAGCATGGCGCTGTCTCGCCACCTTCCCACCTGCAGGTTAATCGCTCACCACAAAACGCGTCGCCGCGAAACAGTTCAGCAGGCGGTGCATGAGAAAAACCAGGGTCAGCGTCACCACCAGCGAGACCGTCACCGAGGTGATGCGGTACAGATCGCTGAACACCAGATCCTGATACGGATGCAGATTCTGGCCGAACATAATGCCGATGGTAGTGATGCTGGCGAAGCCCACCCCGGCGCCCACTTTCTCCATCACGTGTAGGCGGGCGCTGAAGGCCAGCCCGAGGCCAATCAGCGGCATCATCAGGATCATGTGGTTGCTGAAATCATAGATAATCAGCTGCACCACCAGTATATAGAGACAGGCCAGCACCACCCCGACGACGCGCCAGATCGAGCTGATCACCGCCCCGCGATAGTGCATCGGGAACAGGATCAGAATCCCGGCCATCAGCGCCGACAGCGAGTCGCTGAGATCGCAGATCTGAAACACCACAAAGATGATCGTCGCTACCGTACCGGAGAGCAGCGACTCATGACGGATGCGGGCGGCGTCTTTCTCAATCCGCGGCGGCGGCTTGCGCGGTTCGACGTCCGGGATCAGGTAATGCAGCAGCGCGCTCAGCGCCACGGCCATCACGCAGGCTTCCATATTGGAGAACATCAGGGTGTGCCAGTTGCTGGTGGGATAGCTCATAAAGTTGAGCATCGTGCTCTGGCACACCACCCCCATCGATCCCAACAGGAACAGCGGTCCCTGGCTCATAAAGCGGAAACGCATCACGTACAGGGCAAACACCACCAGGGTCATGATCACCGGCCACTGCGACAAATAGCCGACAATTAGCACCATTTCGACACAGTTTACCGCCGCGCTAAATATAAACTGGCGGGCGACGTGCAGGTTGAACATCGGTACCAGCGACATCAGCATCAGCGGATAAACGACGAAAAATACGCCGTACTGCACGTCGTAGAAGGTGGAGATGCTGAGCGCAATGGTCCCGGCCACGGCGATACGCACCGTCTGGCGAAAATCATTCGCCGTGTAGACGATATTGCCGTGCGGGGTAAAGACATGCGCCAGGGTATTAATAGACATAGTGCAACCAGCTCACCAGGTGGATCTGCAGGCCGGCGAAGGTGCGGGCGAAAGGTCCCTCGCTATTGTACAGCTGCACCGTAGCGCGGGCGCCGGTCGGCAGCGGTTTGTCCAGCGGCTGATCCAGCGCGACGTGAATGCGCATCCGCTGGGCGTCGCGCACCCAGCGGGTGGACTGCTCGGGCTGCGACAGCTGGCCGTTCACCGCCTCCTGTCCCGCCAGAATCCCGGCGTCGCTGCTGGTCACGTGCGCCGGGAAGACTTGACCCGGCAGGGCGTCAAAGACCACCGCCGCATCGGTATTCACCGCGGTGTGGCGCAGGCTTTTTTCGCGGAAGTCGGCGACGATGTCAGTGTTGTTGTTAACCAATGCCAGCACAGCCGTCGCCGCGGTGGCGTAGATCCCCGGGTTCAGCTGCAGGTTGCTGACCATGCCGTCAGTTTCCGCACGCACTTTGGTCCAGGCCAGGTTCAGCTGCGCCTCCTCCAGCGCATTGCGGTATTTTTGCAGGGTGACGTTGCGCTTATCGTCGCGCTCGCCGCGCTGGATCAGCAGGTTCTGGATCTGCGCGTTCAGCGCCGAGACCGACTGCTCGCTGGTCTGCCAGGTGGTTCGCACCTTATCGAGGTCGGACTGCGAGACGTTCTGCATCGTACTCAAGCGCTGGTAGCGATCGAGCGTGACCTTATCGTTACGCGCGGTGTACTGCGCGGTGCGCAGGTTGGCGCGGGCGGCGGCGATTTGCGCGTCCAGCTGCTGGTTGCTCAGTTTCGCCTGCTCGAGGGCGATCTGCGCCGCTTCAACTTTATTAATGAATGGCGTTGGGTCGAGCTCATACAGCAGGTCGCCCTTTTTCACCTGGCTGTTGTTGTGCACGTAGACGTGCGAGACATAGCCGGAGACCCGCGACGAAACCGGGGTCACCACGCGCATGACGGTGGAGTCCGGCGTCAGCGGGATCCAGATATCGGCAACGATAAACCAGGCGAATATTCCCAGAAAAGCGGCAATACTCACCCGTACCCAGCGGGCAAATTTTTGTTCAGGCGTCATCATAGTGTGTTAGATCTTGTTATCTTCTTCGCGGATATTCCGCAAACGGCAGGCGATTTGATTTAACGTGGCGCTGAAGGTGGCGAGATCGGCCTCCGGGATGGTCTGGGTTACGCGCTCCTGATAGGTCTCGATCACGCAGCTCAGTTTTTCCAGAATAGCCCGCCCCTCAGCGGTCAGCGTCAGCAGGCGAATGCGTTTGTCATATGGCGATGTGGAACGCACCAGATAGCCCTGCTTTTCCAGTAATGAGAGGGTGCGCATTAGCGGCGGCAGTTCAATGCCCTGCACCTCCGCCAGTTCGCTGACCGAGACGTTGTCTCCCAGCTGATGCAGTTGCATCAGCACCGTCCAGCTGGACTGGGTGAGTCCGGTATCGGTGATAGCGGAGTCAATAATGGCGCGCCACTGGCGCACCACCATAGCCATCCGCATCCCCAGCGGGCGGCGGGCAAACAGTTCGTCTTCAGTCACGGGTCTTCCTCTCATTATTGAGAAGAAAATAATACTTATCAGGGTAAGTATCAAGAAACGGAAGCTCGTGCCGCATCAATTGATAAATTTCGTGAATGTATCCCGGCGGCACTTTGCGCTCACCGGGATAATGAAGAAGGTTTGCCTGTAAAAAACTGCACGTTTTAATTGATCTGGTCCCGACGCAGGCCGATATCTTTCAGCTGTTCGTCGCTCATTTGCTGCAAAACTCTGCGCGTTTGCTCCTGAAGCCACCATTTTTTGATAAACCGCACCAGCAGTACGAAACCGATAAATGGCTGTCTTGCCCTGTTCTCGTGAAATTCCATCCTCTACCTCCTCACCTTGCCAGAGGCTTTATCTTCACGGATTTGGGGGTAAGGAATACAGATTCACAAAACGCTTTTCTTTAACATACAGATTAGCTAAAACGTACACCAGAGCCCAATTTTTACGCCCATCTGTACTGGTTATTCCATCTGTATGGCGGCAATTAAGGATACAGCATGACCCGCTACCAACATCTCGCTACGCTGCTGGCCGAACGCATCGAACAGGGCCTGTATCGCCATGGCGAAAAGCTGCCGTCGGTGCGCAGCCTGAGCCAGGAGCACGGCGTCAGCATCAGCACTGTCCAGCAGGCCTATCAGCTGCTTGAGCAGCAGCAGATGATTGTGCCGCAGCCGCGATCGGGCTATTTCGTCGCCCCGCGCAAAGCCCAGCCGCCGGTGCCGCCGATGTCGCGTCCGGTCCAGCGCCCGGTGGAGATAACCCAGTGGGATCAGGTGCTGACCATGCTTGACGCCCGCTACGATAAATCGATCATCCCCTTCGGCGGCGGCTCGCCGGACGTGACGCAGCCAAGCCTGAAGCCAATCTGGCGTGAACTGAGCCGGGCTATCCAGCACAACCTCACTGAGGTGTTGAACTATGACGAACTGGCCGGGCGTCGCGAGCTACGGGAGCAGATCGCCCGCCTGATGCTCGACGGCGGATCGGTGGTAACTGCCGACGATCTGGTGCTCACCAGTGGCTGCCACAGCGCGCTGTCGCTGGCCCTGCTGTCGGTGTGCCAGCCAGGGGACATCATCGCCGTGGAATCCCCCTGCTACTACGGCACCATGCAGATGCTGCGTGGGCTGGGATTAAAGACGATTGAGATCCCCACCGATCCGGAAACCGGGATCAGCATCGAGGCCCTGGAGCTGGCGCTGGATCAGTGGCCGATCAAAGGGGTGATCCTCGTGCCAAACTGCAATAACCCGCTGGGCTTTATCATGCCGGACGCCCGCAAGCGCGCGGTGCTGAACCTTGCCCAACGCTACGATATCGTTATTTTCGAGGATGATATTTACGGCGAGCTGGCCACCGAATACCCGCGCCCGCGCACGATCCACTCCTGGGATATCGACGGCCGGGTGATGCTCTGCAGCTCCTTTACCAAAACCATCGCCCCCGGGCTGCGTATCGGCTGGATCGCCCCCGGGCGCTACTACGACAAGCTGCTACAGATGAAGTACGCCGCCAGCGGGACCAACGTCCCCTCCACTCAGCTGGCGGCCTGCAATTTTATTCGCGAAGGCCACTACCACCGCCACGTGCGGCGGATGCGGCAGATCTATCAGCGCAATATCGAGATCTACACCTGCTGGCTGCGGGAATTTTTCCCCTGCGGGATCTGCGTCACCCGGCCGAAGGGCGGTTTTATGCTGTGGGTTGAGCTCCCGGAGCAGGTAGATATGGTCTGCGTCGCCAAGCAGCTGTGCCGGCTGAAGATCCAGGTCGCGCCGGGCTCGCTGTTTTCGGCAGCGGGCAAGTATCGCAACTGCGTCAGGATCAACTGCGCCCTGCCGCCGACCGAGAAACATAAAGCGGTGATGGTGAAGCTGGGAGAAGCGGTGAAGGTGGCGATGGAGTGATTATTTTAACTAAAAGCAGCAAGTAATATATCATATATGCCCCAAAATATCGGGGCCTTATATTTTAATTACACCATTATCTTTTATTCGTCACACCAAATGGTATATGCACAGAAGGTAAAACAGATGCTGAAGGTTCAAGATGGAGACGCTGATCATCAAAGAACATATGTGGCTGCATAATTTCAAGGATTTTGTTCTTTTCTACCCCGCCCATAAAGAATGCTTCATTAACATTGATCCCCCACGCTCTCATCGTATTGATCATTCTCTTGTGTGAAGGCGCGTTTCTCGCCGTTACAATTGAAATGCGAAGAATACGTCTATACGCTGGATCTTCTCTCTCTAATTCCTCTTCCATCTTCTGAATATCAGATATACGTTGAAGAAAATCTTTCAATGGTCCGGGATTATGAGTCTCATTGACATGTTGAGCTTCATAATTATGAAAATCTGCAAGCACATGGCTTTTTTGGTATACAGCTTCCGCAGAATCATCTGCGATAACTCCATCAAAGTCGAATGCAATTCTGAGTTCATGATCCTGAACATCATCCTTAATATTCCCCTTAAGAATCTGACCTGCCGGATACCCAGCCATAACGGCCTGATTCACATCTTGAGAATTTGCGGAAAGAAATAGCTCAATATCCAATGCTGGTATATATTTATGGGGCGAACGGCCTTGCAGGAAAACAGCTCGTGTTATACCTAAATTATGGCTTTCGATTGAATTCATAACCCGCAAACCTGTATCGGGATCGTTTCTCGATAAAAGAATAACCTCAACAGGAGGGTTGCTTTTATTGATTTTATTCAAAGTTAACAGGCGCCTAATAAATGGGAATGCAACGCCTTTCCCTAATGGTACATCTTGATTTTCACGCTGAAATTTCCTGTACTCATCCTCACCTTTCGTTCGAAATATTTCATCTGATTCATCTAAATCAAAAAGCGCACTTGATGCTAAACCTATAACCAATCGAGACGATAAATCATAAGGCATACCCAGCCTCCGAATATAAAATTCATACTATTTATTATTACACACAGATATATATCAGCAAAGAATGTAAGCTATTCTTATTTCACTAATATAACGCTAAATGTCGTTAGATGTATAGTTCATCAAAATCAACATATATTCTGATCTGCATCGTCTAAAGCGGCTCGTATTAGCTATTTTTTATGTAGAATCAGAGTCATCCGGTTCTATCGAGAATACCCGGTGACTGGAACAACACGACGAAAATCTGCCAAGAGGTCATACTTCGGGACGGCAAAGCCATCGTGCGCGGTAAGATAGTGGAGCGGAGACCGGTAAAATCCGGGGGATATAGTGCTGTATCACAAGGCAGGCACTCCTCTGGTGGTTATTTAAGCCAACACCAATAAACATGAAATCGGCAAAGAATACGTAGTAGAGGTATGAGTACACACGTCTGCTGAACGTTCCTTTCGTCTGCGCCACCAACGGCGAAGGTTATATTTTTCACGATGCCACAGCGGCATTGGCGAGCTTCACGTAAAACATATTTTGCACTGACGTCTACCAATACAAAATATGCCAGCCACAAGTAGATCCTGCCTCGTAGGAAAGGTAACACAGGAGACTTTCTTCCACAACGCCATAGCACCGAGAGCCCCCTGTCACTCAGCAAAAAACACCATCCCCTTATACGGCTGTTCGCGGCAGGCGGCCAGCCGCTGGGCAAGACTGCCGACGTGCAGCTCCAGCTTATGGCCATCGGGATCGAGGAAATAGTGCGAGGCACCTTCGCTACGGTTCAGCTTCCAGATCGCCACGCCGGCAGCCTCAAGGCGGGCGGCGAAGCTAGCAAAATCGGCTTCGCTAATACTAAACGCATAATGGGTGTAGTCGCTCTCTTCCGGCGGAGTAACGCGCCGCTGCGGATCCAGCGACAGGCACAGCCACAAATCGCCGCAGGAGAGATAGGCCCCACTGTCCCAGCGGGCGTGCAGCGTCATGCCCAGCAGCTGCTGATAAAACGCCACGCTCGGCGCCAGCTGGCTGACTGCCAGGGTCAGGTGATTCAGTCCACTCAGCATGTCTGTTCCTCCAGTGAATTCACAATGAACTGACGCAGCCATTGATGCGCCGGGTCGCGGTGCCAGCGCTCGTGCCACAGCATCAGCATCTCAAAGCCGGCGACCGCCAGCGGCGGCTCGACGACCACCAGCCCGCTCTGCCCGCGCCCCAGCCGCTCCGGCAGGACCGCCACCAGATCGCTATTGCGCAGGGTCTCCAGCATAAACAGGAAATGTGGCACGGAAAGGACAACCCGCCGCATCAATCCGAGGTTCGCCAGCGCGATATCGGTCGCCGCGCTGAAGCCGCCCCCGTCCGGGGAGACGATCACGTGCTCCAGCTGACAGAACGTTTCCAGGCTAAGCCCAGGCCGCAGCGCCGAATGTTCCGCCCGGCCAGCCAGCACGTAGCGTTCGCGAAACAGCAGGCGCTGATGCAGCCCCGGCGGCGCGCCCTCGCGGGTATGAAAGAAAAGATCTACTGTATCGCTGGCCGCCTGCTGCTCCAGCCGCGCCGGCTGCAGTTCGAATACCGCCAGCCGACTGCCGGGAGAGGCCTGGCGTAACCCAGCCAGCATCGGCAGGAGGATCGCCGAGGCCATATAGTCCGTCGCCGCCACCCGCCAGGTCTCCGCCGCCGTGGCCGGATCAAAAGGGCTGACCGGCGCCACCGCCTGCTCCAGCGCGGCTAACGCAGCGCGCAACGGCTGACGAAGCTCATCGGCGCGGGCGGTGGGCTGCATGCCGCGCGGGCCCGGCATCAGCAGCGGATCGGCGAAAATCTCCCGCAGCCTGGCGAGCTGAATACTCACCGAGGGCTGCGACAGATTCAGCCGCTGCGCCGCCCGGGTAACGTTGTTTTCGCTAA
Organism: Klebsiella sp. AqSCr; assembly: GCF_008452795.1. NCBI lineage: Bacteria > Pseudomonadati > Pseudomonadota > Gammaproteobacteria > Enterobacterales > Enterobacteriaceae > Klebsiella > Klebsiella sp. AqSCr. The sequence continues at coordinate 16,396 of NZ_MJDM01000001.1, read as the reverse complement.
GCAGCACATCCAGGGTGCGCAACAGATTGAGATCCAGACGCTGTAAATTAATCACGACTATACCGGGAATTTAAGTAATTAATTTCTACTATAGCGTCAGCTTTCCTACTCTGCAGCTCTCCATACGCCAGAGGTGATATTATGAAAGTACTGCTGATTTACGCCCATCCGGAACCGCGCTCGCTCAATGGCGCGCTGAAAAATTTCGCCATTCGCCATCTGCAGCAGGCCGGGCATGAAGTGCAGGTTTCTGATCTCTATGCCATGCGCTGGAAGGCCGGGTATGACGCCGACGACAGCGGCGCGCCGCCGGTCGGCGAGTTCTGGCGGCCGACCCTCGATTCCAAACAGGCCTTTGCCCAGGGCACCCAAAGTGCGGATATCGTAGCCGAGCAGGAAAAGCTGCTGTGGGCCGATACAGTGATTTTCCAGTTCCCGCTATGGTGGTTCTCGATGCCCGCCATCATGAAGGGCTGGATCGACCGGGTGTACGCCTGGGGCTTTGCCTATGGCGTCGGCGAGCACAGCGACCGCCACTGGGGCGATCGCTACGGGGAAGGCACTTTCGTCGGCAAACGGGCGATGCTGATCGTCACCGCCGGCGGCTGGGCAGAACACTATTCACCGCGCGGGATCAATGGCCCCATCGACGACATCCTGTTCCCCATTCAGCACGGTATGCTGTTCTATCCCGGCTTTGAGGTGCTTCCCCCGCTAGTGTTCTACCGCACGGATAAAACCGATGCCGGGCAGTTCGCCGATCAGTGCGCCGCCCTGGCCGAGCGGCTGGACACGCTGTGGCAAACCGAGCCCATTCCATTCCGCCGGCAGAATCATGGCGATTATCTGATCCCGTCGCTGACGCTGCGCCCGGAGCTGGCGCCGGGGCAAAGCGGCCTGGCGGTGCATTTGCGTAGCGAATAACTGGCTATCCCGTCTTCGCCCCCGAGGACGGGTCATTTACCCGGCTCTCTCCAGTCCCAGCATGCCTCGCGCCTGGATAAAGCACAGCAGCAATACGCCCCACAGCGCCATCGTCAAATAGGGGCTGATACCGAGGATATTGAACCCACTCTCAATAATCTGCAGCAGGAACAGCGCGAGCACCATCCCAACGATGCGCCCACTACCGCCATCCGGATTCACGCCGCCAAGCACCGCCGCGAGGATCGACACCAGCAAATACGATTCCCCATAAGATGCTTTGGCTGAGTTCAGCTTCGACATCATCAGAAACGCAGCCACCGCGCAGAGCAGGGCCGAGATGACATATACCCACATCAACACCCGCCGGGTATTGATCCCGGAATAATGGGTCGCCCGTTCGTTGGATCCGATCAACATGATCGCCCGACCCAGCGGGCTTTTCTCCAGCAGCACCCACAGCCCGGCCGCCACCACCGCAAAAAGCCACATTGGCAGCGGAATACCGAACCACTGGGCGTGATTCAGCCACAGCACCCACTGCGGATAGTTAGCGATGGCGCTGCCGCCGGTGATCAGAATATTTATCCCTTTGAGCAGGGTCATCATGCCAAGGGTAGCCAGGATCGGCGAAACGCGGATCCCGGCGATCAATATCCCGTTGCACAGGCCAATGATCATCGCCGCCCCTCCGCCGGCCAGCAGCGTCGCCAGCGCGGTAGCGCCCCCAGGCGGATAGCTCGTCGCCACCCAGGCCATCACCAGCGAGCAGGCGTTAGCCGTCGCGATAATTGACAAATTAATGCCGCCGCAAAGCATAGTCATGGCCATCGCCAGCGCCAGGATCCCCAGCACCGGCATTTGCGAGGCAATCGACTGGAAATTGCTGACAGACCAGAAGATGTTTGGCATGGCGATGCTAAAGGCGATAACCATCAGCAGCAGCAGGCCGATCAGGTAAAACTCAACGTTGTTGCGCCACGATTTTTTCATAACAAGCTCCGGTTCTGATGCTGGCTCCATGCCGTTACGCTGATGCTGACGACGATGATCGCCCCAGTGATCAGGGTCTGCCAGTAGGAGGAGACCCCTAGCAGGTTCAGGCCGTTCTGCATCACCGCCAGTAAAATCACCCCCAGCAGCGTACCGGTGAGAGTTCCGCGCCCGCCAATCAGGCTGGTGCCGCCCAGCACCACCGCCGCCAGCACCGTCAGCTCATAGCCCAGCAGTGAATCCGGCGCAACGGTCATCACTGTCCACGCCTGCACGACACCTGCGGCCCCCGACATTAGCCCCATATAGCCATAAACGAACAGCTGCAGGCGGAGCACGCTGAAGCCGACGCGGCTGGCGGATTCCCGGTTGCCGCCCATGGCATAGATCTTGCGGCCAACGGTGGTGAAATTCATGATAAACGCGGTCAACAGCACCACGGCGATCATCGTCAGCAGCGGCAGCCCCAGACCGTAATCGTAACCATCGGCATCGGTATATTTGAACAGCATAACCCCCTTTTCAAACCACGGAGGGAAGTCGTAGAGCCAGACACCTTTGCTTAACCACAGCAGCAAACCGTAGAAAATGTTGAGCGTAGAAATGGTGATAATGATCGAGGGGACCCGCAGACGATTAACCAACAGCGCGTTCACCAGCCCCAGCAGCACGCCGATGCCGCCGGCAAGCACAAAAGCCACCGCGAAGTTGCCGCCTACTTTTTGCAGCATCACCACCATGCCGTACTGGGCGATAATGGTCATAGCCGGGAAGGAGATATCAATCCCGCCGGCGATCAGCACCACGAACAGACCACAGGCGAGAATGGTCAGCATCGCATAGTTATTAGCGAGGTCGTAAATATTGCCGAAAGTGAAAAATTCCTCACTGCGCCAGCCCAGCAGCAGGCACAGCGCAATAATGAACATGCCTAACCAGAATTCATGTCGTTTCAACAGATTATCCATTGACCACCTCCGCTATCTGCTGCTGGGTACTGCTGTCCGGCAGGAAGCTATGGGTCAACTCGCCCTGCTTCATCACCAGGATGCGATGACTCTGGTACCACGCCTCTTCGATCTCGTCGCAAATCATCAGCACGGCGATACCATGGGCAGCCAAATCGCTGATGATATGATAGATCCCGGCTTTGTTTGCGATATCCACCCCCACGGTTGGGCTATCGAGGATCAGCAGCTTAGGAGAGATCGCCAGCCATTTGGCGATAGAAACGCGCTGGGCATTACCACCGGAGAGGGTATTCACCGGCAGATGCGTATCCGGCGCCTTAATGGTCAACGCGTTGACCATTCTTGCGACCAGCTGCTGAGCTTTACTATCACTCAATAGTCCGCAAGCGCCTTTCACTTTATGAAACACGGTGCTGATAATGTTGTTTTCAATCGACTGACTCATCACCAGGCCGCGCGACATACGGTCCTCGGAGACATAGCCGATACCGTGGCGGATAGCGTCCTGATTGCTACGCAACCGCACCGGCTGGCCATTTATCAGGATCTCGCCGCTGTCAGGGCGGGTCATGCCGAAAAGGCTCAGGCACAGCTCTGTTCGCCCGGCGCCCAACAGGCCGACTATCGACACCACTTCTCCGGCTTCGACCTTCAGGGAGACGTTATGATATTCCCCCTTGCGGCTGAGATTGCGCACCTCCAGCACCGGCGTACTGCCCTGCCCCTGCCACAGATCGCGCACCTGATAGTCAAACTCCTGGCCCGTCATCAGAAAACCGAGCCGGCGGGTGGTTACCTCTGCCGCCGGCATGGTGCCGACCAGATTGCCATCCTTCAGCACGCTGATGCGGTCCGATACGGCCATGACCTCTTCCAGACGGTGGCTTACGAAGACGATGCAGATCCCCCTCTCACGCAGCTGGCGCACCACATGCAATAGTCCCTCCACTTCCTGATGGGTCAATGAGGCCGTGGGTTCATCCATAATGATAAGCCGGGCATCCTGCGCCAGCGCGCGGCAGATAGCCACCAGCTGACAGCGAGCGATGGAGAGCGATTCCACGGCGGCATCCAGCGGCAGCGAGACGTTAATACTGCGCATCGCCTGCTCCGCACTGCGTCGCAGTTCGCTGCGCCTCACCAGCACGCCGCGATGATAGTGGTTTATAGCAATGTTCTCCCACACGCTGAGATTGGGAAACAGCGACAGATCCTGATAAATCACCTGGATCCCATGGGCGACAGAGGCCGCTGGCGTCAGTTTTGGCCACGTCTTGCCGCCCAGCGTCATCGCTGCGCCCTCATCCGGGCGATAGACGCCAGAGATAATTTTGATCAACGTCGACTTCCCGCAACCATTCTGCCCGGCCAGGCAGTGCACTTCTCCGGGCATAAAGTCGATGCTGATATCATTGAGCGCGCGGTTGGCGTGGAAGGTTTTGCTGACGTGTCGAAGGGAAAGGAAAGGTTCCATAGCATCCCCTGGCTGGTTAAGCCGGGGCGGCAGGCGCCCCGGAAGGTGGATTAGTAGAGCGAATCAATATTGTCTTTATTTACCAGCAGCACTTTATGGAAGCGGATAATATGCTTGTCGCTATCGACTTCCGCTTTACCGAGCTCTTTCAGTTCAAATCCCGGCTCAATGGTTTTGCCGTTCAGCAGGGTGCTGGCGACGGCCGCGAGGGCATAGCCGGCTGTCGCCGGATCGTAGGTGATCCCTTCGGTAATATCGCCGCTCTTAATAAGAGAAGCCGCCTGCGAGGGGATCATCATCCCGTAGACCGCGACTTTATTTTTCGCACGCTTCTCTTTCACCGCGCGCCCCGCGCCAATCGGGCCATTCGAACCAAAAGAGACCACCGCTTTCAGATCCGGATAAGTTTTCATCAGATCGAGCGTGGTACGGCGGGAATCATCAACACTTTCCGCCACCGGCATTCGGCGGGTGACTTCATGCATGTCCGGGTAATGTTCTTTTTGGTATTTCACCAGCAGATCGGCCCACAGGTTGTGCTGCGGTACCGTAAGGCTACCGACATAGATAACGTAGCCGCCTTTGCCACCCATCCGCTTGGCCATATGCTCCACGTATTCAGCAGCGAACTTCTCGTTATCGATGATCTCCACATCCCAGTTGGCGCTCGGCTGCCCGGGCGATTCGTTGGTCAGCACCACGATGCCGGCGTCACGGGCTTTTTTGAATACCGGCTCCAGCACGTTGGCATCGTTAGGCACGATAGTGATGGCATCCACTTTACGTGCAATCAGGTCCTCAATAATTTTCACCTGCTGCGGCGCATCGGTGCTGGACGGCCCTACCTGGGAGGCGTTGAGGTTAAACTCTTTCCCGGCCTGGACTACCCCTTCACCCATCCGGTTAAACCATGGCATGCCGTCCACTTTTGAAATATTGACTACGGTTTTTTCCGCCGCATATACCGGCGCGGAAATAAGCGCAGCCCCCAACAGCAAGGATGAAAAAATATTAACGACCAGACGTTTATGCATAATAATTAGCCTCAATACGTTGTAGTCAGACAGGGGTATGACGCAAAGCGGAAAAATAGATAGAAATTGTAATAATGTTAATAATTTAGAAGAGAATAAACACAAGCTGTAACAGCAGACAGGTAATATCCAGCTATAAACATGGATAATAATACTATAATCCTGTGGCGTGAGCTTTTTCACAAAAAAAATGCAACATAGTTTGTTGTTCCAGAATAATGTTCGGGTCGCAGAAAAATATATTTTTCCCGCTTCGTTATTTACCGAAAAACAATCACATAAATAACATCAGGAAAAGTATGTGATTTTTGATTGCGCCTCCAGCCCCTTCCGTGGCAGGATACTCCCTATGAACAGAAACGTTATCGTTACCTATCCCCGCCGTTGGTGGCTGCCTGCATAACAGGCGGCACGATACACGTTTCCATTTTCAAAGCCGCCGGAAGGCGGCTTTGGTGTTTTCAGGACGTCTTTCGGCTGAACAGTCTGATAAGGAGTCCCTGATGAACCATCCACAAACCATCCTCACTGGCGACCGCCCGACCGGCCAACTTCATCTTGGCCACTACGTCGGCTCGCTGCGCCAGCGCGTCGCGCTGCAGCATAACCACCAGCAATTTATCCTGATCGCCGACCTGCAAGGGCTCACGGACAACGGCAGCAATCCGCAAAAAATCAGCCACCATATCCTCGAAGTCATGGCCGATTATCTGGCCGTCGGCATCGACCCCAGGCTCACCACTATTTGCCTGCAGTCCGCCCTGCCGGCGCTGGCGGAGCTCAGCGCGCTGTATATGAATATCGTCACCGTCGCCCGCGTAGAACGTAATCCGACGGTCAAAAATGAGATTGCCCAGAAGGGATTCGCCCGCTCGCTGCCGGTGGGTTTTCTTGCCTATCCGATTAGCCAGGCGGCCGATATCACCGCGTTCAAGGCCGAACTGGTGCCGGTGGGCGACGATCAGCTACCGATGATTGAGCAGACCAACGAGATCGTCCACAAGATGAATAGCCTCACCGGCGAGCCGGTGCTGCGCCACTGCAAGGCGCTACTCAGCGAAGTGAGTCGCCTGCCGGGCGTCGATGGCAACGCCAAAATGTCGAAATCGCTGGGCAATACGCTGACGTTATCGGCCACAGAGGAGGAGATCCACCACGCGGTCAGCGCGATGTATACCGACCCGACGCACCTGAGAGTCAGCGATCCGGGGCATGTCGAGGGCAACGTGGTGTTTACCTATCTCGATGCATTCCACAGCGATAAGGCGCGGGTGGCAGAGATGAAAGCCCACTATCAGCGCGGCGGGCTGGGCGATCGCCAGTGTAAGAATGAGCTGGAGACCTGCTTGCAGACGCTACTGGCGCCGATCCGCGAACGCAGGGCCACTTTTATTCAGGATAAAGGGATGCTGCTGGATCTGCTGCGCCAGGGCAGCGAACGCGCCCACCACCTCACACAGCAGACGCTGCATGAGGTGAAGCGTGGGCTGGGTCTGCCGGTGCTGTTCTGAGATGGTGAAATACTCCCTGTGCGGATAATTTTGTTAACACGCCGACAAGACCCTGTCTTTCGTATGGACAATATCGCCCCGGCTGTTACTATCGCGTTAACGGTAGCTCTCACTATGCGTGTTTGATTAAGGCCAGGATCGCTGATGATGACCACATAAGTAGCCCAGCGAGCGGCTGCGCATCGGCGCGGCAGAGCGCGGCGTCAGCGGCCCTCCCTCCACTTTTTCGTCCTTTGCAAGAAGGACGCTCCGCCCGCCGGAGGAAACACGCGCACCACTCAGCACAGGGAATCAAGCGAGTCGCGTATGGACAAAATAAAGAAACGTTGGGCAGGGTATTTTGTCGGCTTACTGGTGGTGCTCGCCGCCGCCGCATGGTGGCTGCTGCGCCCGCCGGGACTCCCGGCGGGGTTTGCCAGCAGCAACGGCCGAATCGAAGCCACCGAAGTCGATATTGCCAGTAAAATCGCCGGGCGTATCGACACCATTCTGGTCAAAGAGGGTCAGTTCGTGCACCAGGGAGAGGTGCTGGCGAGAATGGATACCCGGGTACTGAACGAGCAGCGTCTTGAAGCCGCCGCGCAAATCAAGGAAGCGGAAAGCGCGGTCCTGGCCGCCAGAGCCTTGCTCGATCAGCGACAAAGTGAAATGCGCGCCAGCGAAGCGGTAGTGAAGCAGCGCCAGGCGGAGCTGGATTCCACGGCGAAACGCCATGTTCGCTCCAACACCCTCTCCCAGCGTGGCGCCGTCTCCGCCCAGCAGCTGGATGACGATCGCGCGGCCGCAGAGAGCGCCCGCGCGGCGCTGGAATCGGCGAAAGCCCAGGTCTCCGCCGCCCGCGCCGCCATCGAAGCTGCCCGCACCAGCATTATTCAGGCGCAAACCCGCGTCGAAGCCGCCCAGGCGACCGAGCGGCGGATCCTCGCCGATATTGACGATAGCGAGCTGAAAGCCCCTCGCAACGGCCGCATTCAGTATCGCGTCGCTGAGCCAGGCGAAGTCCTGGCCGCCGGTGGCCGGGTACTGAACATGGTCGATCTCGCCGATGTCTATATGACCTTCTTTCTGCCCACCGAACAGGCAGGTCTGCTGGCGCTCGGCAGCGAAGCGCGCTTGGTCCTTGATGCCGCGCCGGATCTGGTGATCCCGGCCAATATCAGCTTTGTCGCCAGCGTCGCCCAGTTCACGCCGAAAACGGTCGAGACCAGCGACGAGCGCCTTAAGCTAATGTTCCGCGTCAAAGCGCGTATCCCGCCGGAGCTGCTGGCGCAGCACCTGGAGTATGTCAAAACCGGCCTGCCCGGTATGGCTTACGTACGGCTGGATAAACAACAACCCTGGCCTGAAGCCCTGGCGGTGAGGTTGCCGCAATGAAACTAACGCCGCAGGATACCTCGCCCCCCGTCGCCCTGCTGGAACACGTTGGTCAGCAGTTTGGCGCCACCATCGCGCTGCGCGATATCAGTCTGGCGATCCCGGCACGGCGTATGGTTGGCCTGATTGGCCCGGACGGCGTCGGCAAATCGAGCCTGCTTTCGCTGATCGCCGGGGCGCGGATCATCGAGCAGGGGAACGTGATGGTGCTTGGCGGCGATATGCGCGATGTGCATCACCGCCGCGAGGTGTGTCCGAAAATCGCGTGGATGCCGCAGGGGCTGGGGAAAAACCTCTATCACACTCTCTCGGTGTATGAAAACGTCGACTTCTTCGCCCGCCTGTTCGGCCACGATAAAGCCGAGCGCGAACTGCGCATCAACGAGCTGCTGCAGAGTACCGGGCTGGCGCCGTTTCGCGATCGCCCCGCCGGAAAACTCTCCGGTGGGATGAAGCAAAAGCTCGGCCTGTGCTGCGCGCTGATCCACGATCCGCAGTTGCTGATCCTTGATGAACCGACCACCGGCGTCGATCCCCTCTCCCGGGCGCAGTTCTGGGAGCTTATCGACAGTATTCGCCAGCGCCAGCCGGCGATGAGCGTGCTGGTGGCCACCGCCTACATGGAAGAGGCCGAGCGATTTGACTGGCTGGTGGCGATGAACGCCGGCGAGGTGCTGGCGACCGGCAGCGCCGCAGAGCTCAAAGCCCAGACCGGCAGCCAGACCCTGGAGCAGGCGTTTATCGCCCTGCTGCCAGAAGCACAGCGTCAGGCGCATAGGGCGGTAGTTATCCCATCGCGCGACAGCCGTGAGGAAGAGATCGCCATCGAAGCGCGCGGCCTGACCATGCGCTTCGGCAACTTTGTTGCCGTCGACCACGTTAATTTCCGCATCGCCCGCGGTGAAATCTTCGGCTTCCTCGGCTCCAACGGCTGCGGCAAATCCACCACCATGAAGATGCTCACCGGCCTGCTGCCCGCCAGCGAAGGTGAAGCCTGGCTGTTCGGCCAGCCGGTCGACCCGAAGGATATCGCCACCCGCCAGCGGGTGGGCTATATGTCGCAGGCCTTCTCGCTCTATAGCGAACTGACCGTCCGGCAAAACCTCGAGCTGCACGCCCGCCTGTTCCATATTCCGGACGGCGAAATCCCCGGCCGGGTGGCGGAAATGTGCGAGCGCTTTATGCTGACCGAGGTTGAAGACGCGCTTCCCGCCGATCTGCCGCTGGGGATCCGTCAGCGCCTGTCGTTAGCGGTGGCGGTCATCCATCGCCCGGAGATGCTGATCCTCGACGAGCCGACCTCCGGCGTCGACCCGGTGGCGCGGGATATGTTCTGGCAGCTGATGGTAGACCTCGCGCGGCAGGATCAGGTGACCATTTTTATCTCCACCCACTTTATGAATGAGGCGGAACGCTGCGATCGTATCTCCCTGATGCACGCCGGCAAAGTGCTGGCCAGCGATACGCCGCAGGCGCTGGTCGAGCAGCGCGGTTCAAACAGCCTGGAAGAGGCGTTTATCGCCTGGCTTAAAGAGGCCCAGCCGTCCTCTCCAGTACCAGAAGAACCCACGTCTGCTGTGGCATCGCATTCCGGACATACGGCTCCACGGCAGGCCTTCAGTCTTCGCCGGCTGTTTAGCTATAGCCGCCGCGAGGCGCTGGAGCTGCGCCGCGATCCGGTACGATCGACGCTGGCGCTGCTGGGGACGGTGATCCTGATGTTTATCATGGGGTATGGGATCAGCATGGACGTTGAGGATCTGCGCTTTGCCGTCCTCGACCGCGATCAAACCCTCAGCAGCCAGGGCTGGTCGCAGAATCTCGCTGGCTCACGCTACTTTATCGAACAGGCGCCGCTGCACAGCTATGACGAACTGGACCGCCGGATGCGCGACGGCGAGCTGGCGGTGGCGATAGAGATCCCGCCGAACTTTGGTCGCGATATCGCCCGCGGCACGCCGGTGCAAATCGGCGTGTGGGTGGACGGCGCGATGCCCAACCGCGCGGAAACCGTGCGCGGCTACGTACAGGCGATGCATCTGGCCTGGCTGCAGGAGATGGCCGGCCGGCAGAGCAGCCCGCAGCGCGATACCTCGCTCATCTCCATCGAGACCCGCTATCGCTACAATCCAGACGTGAAGAGCCTGCCGGCCATCGTCCCGGCGGTGATCCCGCTGCTGCTGATGATGATCCCGGCGATGCTCAGCGCCCTGAGCGTAGTACGTGAGAAAGAGCTCGGGTCGATTATCAACTTGTACGTGACGCCGACCACCCGTAGCGAGTTCCTGCTCGGCAAGCAGCTGCCTTACATCGTACTGGGGATGTTTAACTTCTTCCTGCTGTGCGCGCTGTCGGTCTTTGTCTTTGGCGTCGCGCATAAGGGGAGTTTCCTGACGCTGACCCTGGCGGCGCTGCTGTATGTCACCATCGCCACTGGTCTGGGGCTGCTGATCTCAACCTTTATGAAGAGCCAAATCGCCGCTATTTTCGGTACCGCGATTATTACGCTGATCCCGGCAACCCAGTTTTCCGGAATGATCGATCCGGTGGCCTCGCTGGAAGGTCCCGGGCGCTGGATTGGGCAAATCTACCCGACCAGCCACTTCCTGACTATCGCCCGCGGGACCTTTTCGAAAGCGCTGAATATTAGCGATTTGTGGGGCTCATTCATTCCGCTACTGATTGCGGTGCCGCTGGTGCTCGGGTTGAGCGTGCTGCTGCTGAAGAAACAGGAGGGATGATGCGCGGATTACGCAATATTTATAATCTTGGCGTCAAAGAGCTGCGCAGCCTGCTCGGTGATAAAGCGATGCTGGCGCTGATCGTGTTTGCGTTTACCGTGTCGGTGTACTCCTCGGCCACGGTGATGCCCGGTTCGCTGCACCTGGCGCCGATCGCGGTTGCTGATATGGATAAATCACAGCTCTCCTCACGCATTATTAACGCTTTTTACCGTCCCTGGTTTCTTGAGCCGGAGCTGATCACCGCTGATGAGATGGACGCCGGGCTGGATGCCGGGCGCTACACGTTCGCCATCAACATCCCGCCTAACTTCCAGCGCGATATACTGGCCGGTCGGCAGCCGGAAATCCAGGTCAACGTCGACGCCACGCGCATGAGTCAGGCCTTTACCGGCAACGGTTACATCCAGAATATTATCACCGGCGAAGTAAACAGTTTTATCGCCCGCTATCGGGATAACAGCGTGCTGCCGGTAGAGCTGGCGGTCAGGATGCGTTTTAATCCTAACCTTGAGCAGGAGCGCTTTGGCGCGGTGATGGCGATCATCAACAATATCACCATGCTGGCCATTGTCCTCACCGGTTCGGCGCTGATCCGCGAGCGAGAACATGGCACCATTGAGCATCTGCTGGTGATGCCGGTCACGCCGTTTGAAATTATGCTGGCCAAGATCTGGTCGATGGGTCTGGTGGTGCTGGTGGTGTCCGGGCTGTCGCTGGTGCTGATGGTGCAGGGGATTTTGCAGGTACCCATTGAAGGGTCGATTACCCTGTTTATGCTGGGGGTGGCGCTCAGCCTGTTCGCCACTACCTCGATCGGCATTTTTATGGGCACCCTCGCCCGCTCGATGCCGCAGCTGGGGCTGCTGATGATCCTGGTCTTACTTCCGCTGCAGATGCTCTCCGGCGGATCCACGCCGCGAGAAAGTATGCCGCAGCTGGTACAGGATATTATGTTGACCATGCCGACCACCCACTTCGTCAGCCTGGCGCAGGCGATATTGTATCGAGGCGCCAGCTTCGCCATCGTCTGGCCGCAGTTCTTAACCTTGCTGGCTATCGGCGGAGTGTTCTTTACTATCGCGTTGCTGCGTTTTCGTAAGACTATCGGTGAGATGGCATAAAGGCTTAAGAAGGGCCGTCGACTTACGGCGGCCGAATGGTTTATTTATGGCGATTCATAAAGCGACGTAAACCCCAGGTGAAGGCCATCGCCATACTGAAGAGAATGAACAGCAACACCACCCAGCTGATGGAGATGCGCAGCAGCGTGCCGGGGGTCATAAACGGCTGCAGGTAGACGGTGAACGACTGGGCGGGTGATTTTCCCAGCAGTTCATAAACGTTATCGGTGAGCCACACGCCGACCCGGCAGAACAACCAGATAATCGCTGGCCAGCAGAGCAGCACCAGAAAGGTAAAGCGCTCCTGAATGTAAGTGAAGAGCTGGCGCAATGGCGACCAGTTAAGCAGGATTTTCATTTCTATTCTCATTTGCCAGCCGAGAACCTGCATATGTCTCGCAAGGTATTTCGGGCAGCATCCATACAGGCAATCATCCCCCTTTGTATATCAAATTTGCTGCCATATAAACCAGATCAAGTTAACAAAGTGTTAATGATAAAGCTCATTTAGACAAAAGCAGGGAGGAAGCATACCGTTCGCTACAATACATCCAGAAGCGAAGTATCCAGTCACGGAAATATTTTTTCTGAAGCGTAAACGCGTTATTTTGTGGGAGGAAGAGGCCGTATCATTATTTTACCGGGACACAATATAATGGCGCTGAAATAAAGAAATAATATTAATCGTAGCTGCTGATAATTATTTTCCGACTTGTATCATCCGGTAAATTCACTATCCGGTTGACCATGCCACAAGCATTCGTCACGCTATTTTGCGAAGCAATAAAGGCGGTGCTGCGCACTTTGTCCGGCCACAGGGACGTAGCCCCGTGTCGGATCCGTAGCCCCGGTAAGCGCAGCGCCACCGGGGAGACATACCGGCACGCTGGCCGGACGACAGAAACGCAAAAAGCCCATCCGGCAGGATGGGCTCTTCACTTGTTTGATGCCTGGCAGTTTATGGCGGGCGTCCTGCCCGCCACCCTCCGGGCCGTTGCTGCGCAACGTTCAAATCCGCTCCCGGCGGATTTGTCCTACTCTGGAGAGCGCTCACCGACAAACAACAGATAAAACAAAAAGCCCGGTCTTTCGACCGGGCTTTCTGCTTTATTTGATGCCTGGCAGTTCCCTACTCTCACATGGGGAGACCCCACACTACCATCGGCGCTACGGCGTTTCACTTCTGAGTTCGGCATGGGGTCAGGTGGGACCACCGCGCTAGTGCCGCCAGGCAAATTCTGTTTTATCAACACGTCTCACCAACGTATCGATTAATCTGTATCAGAGCTGAAAATTCTCTCAATCCGCCAAAACATCTTCGGCGTTGTAAGGTTAAGCCTCACGGTTCATTAGTACCGGTTAGCTCAACGCATCGCTGCGCTTACACACCCGGCCTATCAACGTCGTCGTCTTCAACGTTCCTTCAGGAGACTTAAAGTCTCAGGGAGAACTCATCTCGGGGCAAGTTTCGTGCTTAGATGCTTTCAGCACTTATCTCTTCCGCATTTAGCTACCGGGCAGTGCCATTGGCATGACAACCCGAACACCAGTGATGCGTCCACTCCGGTCCTCTCGTACTAGGAGCAGCCCCCCTCAATTCTCCAGCGCCCACGGCAGATAGGGACCGAACTGTCTCACGACGTTCTAAACCCAGCTCGCGTACCACTTTAAATGGCGAACAGCCATACCCTTGGGACCTACTTCAGCCCCAGGATGTGATGAGCCGACATCGAGGTGCCAAACACCGCCGTCGATATGAACTCTTGGGCGGTATCAGCCTGTTATCCCCGGAGTACCTTTTATCCGTTGAGCGATGGCCCTTCCATTCAGAACCACCGGATCACTATGACCTGCTTTCGCACCTGCTCGCGCCGTCACGCTCGCAGTCAAGCTAGCTTATGCCATTGCACTAACCTCCTGATGTCCGACCAGGATTAGCTAACCTTCGTGCTCCTCCGTTACGCTTTGGGAGGAGACCGCCCCAGTCAAACTACCCACCAGACACTGTCCGCAACCCCGGTAAGGGGCCAACGTTAGAACATCAAACATTAAAGGGTGGTATTTCAAGGTTGGCTCCACGCAGACTGGCGTCCACGCTTCAAAGCCTCCCACCTATCCTACACATCAAGGCTCAATGTTCAGTGTCAAGCTATAGTAAAGGTTCACGGGGTCTTTCCGTCTTGCCGCGGGTACACTGCATCTTCACAGCGAGTTCAATTTCACTGAGTCTCGGGTGGAGACAGCCTGGCCATCATTACGCCATTCGTGCAGGTCGGAACTTACCCGACAAGGAATTTCGCTACCTTAGGACCGTTATAGTTACGGCCGCCGTTTACCGGGGCTTCGATCAAGAGCTTCTCCTTACGGATAACCCCATCAATTAACCTTCCGGCACCGGGCAGGCGTCACACCGTATACGTCCACTTTCGTGTTTGCACAGTGCTGTGTTTTTAATAAACAGTTGCAGCCAGCTGGTATCTTCGACTGGTCTCAGCTCCATCCGCAGGGACTTCACCTACACACCAGCGTGCCTTCTCCCGAAGTTACGGCACCATTTTGCCTAGTTCCTTCACCCGAGTTCTCTCAAGCGCCTTGGTATTCTCTACCTGACCACCTGTGTCGGTTTGGGGTACGATTTGATGTTACCTGATGCTTAGAGGCTTTTCCTGGAAGCAGGGCATTTGTTACTTCAGCACCGTAGTGCCTCGTCATCACACCTCAGCCTTGATTATCCGGATTTGCCTGGACAACCAGCCTACATGCTTAAACCGGGACAACCGTCGCCCGGCTAACATAGCCTTCTCCGTCCCCCCTTCGCAGTAACACCAAGTACAGGAATATTAACCTGTTTCCCATCGACTACGCCTTTCGGCCTCGCCTTAGGGGTCGACTCACCCTGCCCCGATTAACGTTGGACAGGAACCCTTGGTCTTCCGGCGAGCGGGCTTTTCACCCGCTTTATCGTTACTTATGTCAGCATTCGCACTTCTGATACCTCCAGCATGCCTCACAGCACACCTTCGCAGGCTTACAGAACGCTCCCCTACCCAACAACACATAGTGTCGCTGCCGCAGCTTCGGTGCATGGTTTAGCCCCGTTACATCTTCCGCGCAGGCCGACTCGACCAGTGAGCTATTACGCTTTCTTTAAATGATGGCTGCTTCTAAGCCAACATCCTGGCTGTCTGTGCCTTCCCACATCGTTTCCCACTTAACCATGACTTTGGGACCTTAGCTGGCGGTCTGGGTTGTTTCCCTCTTCACGACGGACGTTAGCACCCGCCGTGTGTCTCCCGTGATAACATTCTTCGGTATTCGTAGTTTGCATCGGGTTGGTAAGTCGGGATGACCCCCTAGCCGAAACAGTGCTCTACCCCCGAAGATGAATTCACGAGGCGCTACCTAAATAGCTTTCGGGGAGAACCAGCTATCTCCCGGTTTGATTGGCCTTTCACCCCCAGCCACAAGTCATCCGCTAATTTTTCAACATTAGTCGGTTCGGTCCTCCAGTTAGTGTTACCCAACCTTCAACCTGCCCATGGCTAGATCACCGGGTTTCGGGTCTATACCCTGCAACTTAACGCCCAGTTAAGACTCGGTTTCCCTGCGGCTCCCCTATACGGTTAACCTTGCTACAGAATATAAGTCGCTGACCCATTATACAAAAGGTACGCAGTCACACCCGAAGGTGCTCCCACTGCTTGTACGTACACGGTTTCAGGTTCTTTTTCACTCCCCTCGCCGGGGTTCTTTTCGCCTTTCCCTCACGGTACTGGTTCACTATCGGTCAGTCAGGAGTATTTAGCCTTGGAGGATGGTCCCCCCATATTCAGACAGGATACCACGTGTCCCGCCCTACTCTTCGAGTTCACAACCTGTGCATTTTGGTGTACGGGACTATCACCCTGTACCGTCGGACTTTCCAGACCGTTCCACTAACACACAAGCTGATTCAGACTCTGGGCTGCTCCCCGTTCGCTCGCCGCTACTGGGGGAATCTCGGTTGATTTCTTTTCCTCGGGGTACTTAGATGTTTCAGTTCCCCCGGTTCGCCTCGTTAACCTATGTATTCAGTTAACGATAGTGTGACGAATCACACTGGGTTTCCCCATTCGGACATCGCCGGTTATAACGGTTCATATCACCTTACCGACGCTTTTCGCAGATTAGCACGTCCTTCATCGCCTCTGACTGCCAGGGCATCCACCGTGTACGCTTAGTCGCTTAACCTCACAACCCGAAGATGTTTC
>NZ_MJDM01000050.1:0-890 GCF_008452795.1 Klebsiella sp. AqSCr | reverse complement strand
TCAGGCTGTTTTCTGACAAGCCGGGCTATCAGGTGGAAAAACACGCCCACGGCCAGCACCCACATCCCGGTGATATCTAAATCCGGAAAACGAATATTTCGCATAACACACTCCTTAGAAATTCGGTTTAAAGTCACTGGAGACATAGAGGAACTGTTTCGCCAGGTCGTCCTGACTGATAAAGCCGTAACTGAGAGGCTTCACCTGGCCACTTTTCGGGTTAACCAGCATCATCGCGGGGAAGAACTTCACGCCAAGCTGCTCTGCCTGGCCCTGGTCCGTCCGGCTGTCGGGCAGCATGGGGTTAATCACTCCGTCAACCGACACCGGTATCACGCTCAGGCCATAGGTTTCGCGAAAATTTTTAATCACCTGGACCAGCTGGCCATCGATCGCTTCCCGGCCCCGGTAGAAGAACATCACGCCGTAGTGCTGTGCGAGGGTGGAGATAGCCTGTCGCTGTTCGGCATAGTCGGCAGCGAGCTGGTTTTTTACCGTGCCGTTGTAGTGGCTGTACTGCAGGTTGTAATCGAGTTCGGGGTTTTCCAGCATGGCTTTCTTCGCACTCATCGAGAACAAACCTGCCTGCTGCGTCCAGTAGTTCTGCAGCCGGAAATACTTCACGAAGTTTTCAGACGATGGATACAGAATGGCTTCGTACAACGACCGTTTGGTGGCCGCCTGGAGTGTGGCGAGTTTCTCCAGAATATCCATTTGCGGCGGTGGTGCCGCTGGTACGGCTTTCCTGTCCTCATCACGGGGCTTCAGTTTCTCGTTGTACCACTGCCAGCCCGCGTCTTTGGCGAAAGCCGGCATCAGGGCGCAGCAAAGGCACCCCGCCAGCATGGCGGCATGTATTGTTCGCATGGCAAATACCCTTTTATGAATTA
>NZ_MJDM01000049.1:0-776 GCF_008452795.1 Klebsiella sp. AqSCr | reverse complement strand
TGTACGAAATATACCTATGACGGGAAGGGGAAGATTCATCAGTCGTTTGGTGTGGACAAAGTGGTCACTGCAGGGCAGAACTTTGCTGTAAGCAAAATATCACGAACCGTATCATCGGCCAGCCAGAAACCCGTACAGGTCACGGTCACCCTGGTGATGGAGGAAACCGAAACCGTCTACGCGCCTGAAGTCGTCTGGGTTGAAAGCTGTCCGTTCAGTAAGGATGAAGGGACAAAAACGGGCGAGGAATGTATCAGCCCGGGAGGAACGCGAACCATCACCCTCGGAGGCAGGGATTACTCGTTCACGGAAGCCTGCTGGAAATATAAGGACACCTGGCTCACGCAGCCGGCGGACTATGGCTCCTGTGAAAGCCTGATGAAAAATACGGCCTGCACCCTGTCATCCCGCCAGTGTGCCTTCTCCGGCGAAGACGGAACCTGCCTGCATGAGTATGCGACATATTCCTGTGAAACCAGGACGAGCGGGAAACAGATGGTTTGTGGCGGGGATGTGTTCTGCCTCGATGGGGAGTGTGACAAAGCCACGTCCGGGAAGAGCAACGACTTTGGCCAGGCCGTGTCTGAGCTGGCAGCGCTGGCGGCTGCAGGGAAGGATGTCGCGGCACTGAACGGGGTGGATGTCAGGGCCTTCACGGGAAAAGCGAAATACTGCAAAAAATTCGCGGCTGGCTTCAGTAACTGCTGCAAAGACGGCGGCTGGGGCCAGGATGTGGGGCTGGCACGCTGCAGCAGCGAGGAAAAGGCGCTGGCCAA
>NZ_MJDM01000048.1:0-1786 GCF_008452795.1 Klebsiella sp. AqSCr | reverse complement strand
ATGATGGAGGGCGGCACGGCTAAAATCTACCACTGCAATGATTCGGATAAGTGTCTTAAGGTCGTTGCTGATGCGACCGTGACCATCACCTCCAGTAAGGCGCTGAAAAGCCAGATTTCCGCTTTGTTAAGCAGTATCCAGAATAAAGCAGTGGCTGATGAAAAACTGACGGATCAGGAGAAAGGATTTATCTCCAGCACCACCATCCCGGTGTTCAAATACCTTGTCGACCCGCAGATGCTCGGGGTGTCTAACTCACTTATTTACCAGCTGACAGACTATATCGGCTACGACATCCTGCTGCAGTACATTCAGGAACTTATCCAGCAGGCCCGGGCGATGATCTCAACCGGTAATTATCCCCAGTCGACAATGGATATGATCATGGAAAACCTCAATCAGGCGAGTGTGCAGATTGCCGCTTTCCAGTCCCGTGTTCAGGTCCAGCAGGACGCCTTGCTCGTGGTGGACAGACAAATGAGTTACATGCGCCAGCAGGTCTCTGCCCGCATGATGACCCGCTACCAGAATAACTATCATTTTGGGGGGAATCAGTAATGCTTGAGGTATATGCCATTGCTGGCGGTGACTGGTTACGGGGCAACCTGAACGCGATTGCGGCGTTTATGGGGACCGGCACATGGTCGACCATAGAAAAGATGTGTATCGCCATTTCGGTACTCATTGTGGCGGGGAACTGGGTAAAAAAACACAACGTGATGGACCTTTTGGGCTGGGTCTTTTCCCTCACCCTGGTCTCTATGCTGGTTGTCATTCGCACCCCTGTGCAGATCATCGATTACAGTAACGTTGCGCAGGTCTATGAAGTCGATAATGTACCTATTGGTCTGGCCATTCCGGCGTCGCTGACAACGCGAGTAGGAAACGCGCTTATCCAGAGTTATGAGATGGTCTTCGCGCTGCCGGACAGTGTCACGTACAGTAAAACGGGGATGTTATTTGGCAGTAATCTGGTCGCGAAAAGTACGGATTTTTTGTCACAAAATCCTCAGATTACGACGCTGTTTTCCGATTACGTACAAAACTGTGTGATGGGCGATATTTTTCTCAATCATAAGTACACTTTTGAGGAATTACTGAATTCACCTGACCCGTACACCCTGATTTTTGCAAACCCGAGTCCACTGCGTGGCGTGTTTGATAAAAACAACCAGTTCCAGACATGCGAGGAGGCCTCACGGGATCTGAAATCGGCTCTTGCGCTGGATACCCAGACAGGGGGTAAAACCTGGAACTACTATGTTCGTCAGCTGTTTGGTGGCAAACCTAATCCCGATCTGCTTTTCAGCCAGATGATTGGCGACAGCTACAATTACTTCTACAGCTCGGGACAGAGCGCCGGGCAGATTATCCGCCAGAACGTCACGATGAACGCCCTGCGCAGCGGGATCCAGAGTTATGCGGCCCGCAGCGGGGACACCGCCAGTCTGGTCAATATCGCTAACACATCATCCCTTGAAAAGCAGCGGCTGGCACAGGCCACAATGGGGCACCAGGCGCTTCGCGCACTTCCTCTGACGCAGACCGTCATTATGGGGTTAATGATTGGGATGTTCCCGATCATGGTGATGGCCGCCATGTTTAACATGATGACGCTGCAGGTGCTTAAGGGGTATGTGTATGCGCTTATCTGGCTGCAGACGTGGCCATTACTGTTCGCCATCCTGAACAGCGCAATGGCCTACTATGCGAAGCAAAATGGCGTGCCGGTTGTTCTCTCTGAGTTGTCGCAGGTTCAGCTCAAAAACTCGGATATTGCGACCAC
>NZ_MJDM01000047.1:0-914 GCF_008452795.1 Klebsiella sp. AqSCr | reverse complement strand
GAACAGTTGCGCAATTTATTTGTGCATCTGTGAGGCGTTGCCGCCTTCGGCGGAGTCTTTTCGTCTTTATTTGAACAGAGGTTATTTATGACAATATCTGTGCCTGTCAGGTCTCTTGATACACATGAACTGATGCCTGGCGATATTTACCCACATCCTGCAGCGGGGGGAATTGATTCCCTGTCACATCGCGAGGTCTGTTCTCTCTTCAGTGACCACATCATGTATATCTGCAGCGCGTTAGTTATTCTTCTGCTTGTTTTCATCGCAGGTGTCTTTTTCCGAAAAATAATGACGTCTTCCGTGGAGCGTAAGCGAAACACGGCGTCAGTTATTTCCGATGCAAAGCCAGAAGTACAGAGCAAACCGGAATACTTCCATCTTTCCATATGTGTGGAAGGCCCGGCCAGCACGGATGACTCCGCCTTGTCCTCTCTTGCCTCCCGTGTTGTCCGCGAAGCAGAAAATCTGTATATCCCCGGCGTCAATCGCCGCGACAGCGCTGACGACGTGTTTGCCTGGTCCGTGCAGACTCAGTTTCCTTCTGACAGGCTCTTCGGCACACGGATTTTCCCGTCAACCGGCTGGTTTGAACGTCCGGATATGATTAAACATCCGGTGAAATGCTACTGCGTCTGCCTGCAGTACACGACTGAAACATTGCCATCCACACTGTATGCCCTGGTCGATGAGGCCGGACGGCAGGTGGCGAAGTCGTATATTAAAGGCGGGCACTGCCCTGGCTCAGAGGGCTATACCTTCTGCATAACCTCTTAATAGAAGTCAGTATCCGGCCTGGCCATCAATGGATCCGGGCATGACTGTAATCCTGTTTTGTGCCGGTGTATTTCCGCTGATTAATTTGTCCTTCCGACCCTAATACTTTACTGACGGATTAGTGCCATGAGTTTCAA
>NZ_MJDM01000046.1:15757-30202 GCF_008452795.1 Klebsiella sp. AqSCr | reverse complement strand
GGCCAGTTGGTGATTTTGAACTTTTGCTTTGCCACGGAACGGTCTGCGTTGTCGGGAAGATGCGTGATCTGATCCTTCAACTCAGCAAAAGTTCGATTTATTCAACAAAGCCTGGTAATGGTGCCAACTTACTGATGGAGGGTCAAGATCAGGGTGACCTGCGCCATGATGTTATCCGAGCCCTGTTTCCTAATCACTACACCGGTATTTGATTACCCAGGTCAACTTCAGGCTGTTACAGGGACGGCAACCGTGTCAGCACATCCTTGAGATAGGCATACGGATCGTGCCCATTATTACGGGCCGACTGGATCAAACTCATGATCGCAGCAGCGCGCTTGAGTATGCGAACCCACGCCGAGCATTTGAGAAGGCAACGGGATGAACGCTGGCTGGATAGCCGTGGTTTTCTGGGTAGGCAGCCGAATCCATTTGTGGTCGAGGTTGGCATTGAGGCTGTAGCCCAAGGCGATGTTTGCGATGGAGGCACCGGGTTCAGAACACTCCTGAATGACCTGAGCCTTGAAAGATTTGCTGTAGGTACGGCGCTGAGGGCGCATGGAAAATCCGCTTGATGGGCCATGGCCTTCGGCGGCGGTGTCGGGAAGGTGTGTTGGCCGGACGGATACTGTTGAACTACGTTGTCTGGGGCAACGGAAGTGTTTCGGCCCGACTCTGGAACGCGATCCGCAGCGACGACTGGGCAATTCCGCACGTTAGCCTGAGCAGCCTCGGGGAAATCGTCGTCTGGGCGCGCCCAGACGAGTTTCCGCCAAGGAACATGCAGACGAGCAAGGGGCTGCGGGCACTCGGCTACAACGTGAGGATCGGTGTTTGATCGAGGCGCCTGTGGTACACGCAGGCTGACGAGCCAGGCGCTGCCCATTGCCTGATCAGACCGCCCCGCTGCGCCTTGCCTGAGCAGTTGACCTGCATCAATGGGGCGGGAGAACGCTGCACATTGATTCTTGAAGTTATTCATAGTAGGTCTAATATTACAAAGTATTGTAAGGATTTCCTTGGCCGGAACCGCAAAGCGACGCGATTGGAGAGGGTGAGATGAAAGCGCACCTACAGGTGATTTTCACGCTCGATGAATTGGCTGCGTACTTGAAAGTCGGCAAGCGGACGATTTATCGGCTCGCCGCGCACGGGGAAATTCCGGCTTTCAAGGTGGGCGGGACGTGGCGGCTTCGTCAAAGTGAAATCGATCAGTGCATCAATGATCAGACCCGAGCCGGAGCAAAGAAGGAGGTGATGCGCAAGCGTGAACAGCAGAAGTCATCCGAGCAGCCCGTGTCGCCTGGGCGCACTGCCCGTCGCAGCAGGCAAAGGGCTTGAGTAACTCGTTTTCCAATTTTTCTGGAGGTATGACATGGACATCGATTTCAAGAAGTTGGCTCCCTGGAACTGGTTCAAGAACGAGCAGCAAGAGCAGCAGACCGCCTCTTCCCTGCCGGTGCAGCGCAATGACCTGCCAGCGGCGAGCGGGCCAGTCAGCCCGATCCTGCAACTGCATCGGGAAATCGACCGGCTGTTCGATGACGCATTCCGGGGCTTCGGTTTTCCGGCGTTGAACATGCCGCAGTGGCCATCCGATTGGTCGGGCATGCTGAAGCCGGCCCTGGACATCCAGGAAACCGACAAGCAGTACAAGATTACCCTGGAAGTGCCCGGTGTCGAGGAGAAGGACATCCAGATAACTCTCGACAACGACGTGCTGATGGTGCGTGGCGAGAAGCGCCAGGAACAGGAGAAGAAGGAAGGTGGCTTCCACCGTGTGGAGCGCTCCTACGGCAGCTTTCAGCGTGCCTTGAACCTGCCTGACGACGCCAACCAGGATTCGATCAAGGCATCGTTCAAGAACGGGGTGCTCACGGTCACGATCGACAAGCGCGAGGTCAGCGCGCCGAAGCAGGGACGCTCGATCCCGATCAACGGCTGACGTCGCCGGCTCGTTCGTCACAAGAAAAACCCGGCACGAGACGAGGAGTCGCGGCTCGCGATGCCTCGTCGCCTCAACCTTGTCAACCTTCTCAGGAGCATCAGCATGGCCAGAAAACAATGCCAGGTCTGCGGCCAACCCGCCACCGTGCGGGTGGAAGCCAATCTCAACGGTCGTAACAGCACCATGCTGTTGTGCGACGACCATTACCGGCAATTAGTGCGCCAGCAAAAGCGCACCGTTTCGCCGCTGGAAGCCTTGTTCGGCTCGCGCAGCGGCCTGTTCGAGGACTTCCTCGGCAGTGACTTCTTCCGCATCGGCGAAGACGCGACGCCAGTTGCCGCCGATACCGATGACGTGGTCGATGCCTCGTTTGGCGAGCCCGCCACCGCAGGTTCGGGTGCGCCGCGCCGTCGCGGCAGTGGGCTGGCCAGCCGCATCAGCGAACAGTCGGAAGCCTTGCTGCAGGAGGCCGCCAAACACGCTGCCGAATTTGGCCGCTCCGAGGTGGATACCGAACATCTGCTGCTGGCGCTGGCCGACAGCGACGTGGTCAAGACCATCCTGGGTCAGTTCAAGATCAAGGTCGATGACCTCAAGCGGCAGATCGAGTCTGAGGCCAAGCGCGGGGACAAGCCCTTCGAGGGCGAGATCGGCGTGTCGCCGCGCGTGAAGGATGCGCTCAGCCGCGCCTTCGTGGCCTCCAATGAACTCGGCCATTCTTATGTCGGTCCAGAGCATTTCCTGATCGGTCTGGCCGAGGAAGGCGAAGGGCTGGCCGCCAACCTGCTGCGCCGCTACGGCCTGACGCCGCAGGCGCTGCGCCAACAGGTCAGCAAGGTGGTCGGCAAGGGCGCCGAGGATGGCCGCGCTGAGACGCCGACCAACACGCCAGAACTCGACAAGTACTCGCGCGACCTGACCAAGATGGCGCGCGACGGCAAGCTCGACCCGGTGATCGGCCGCGCGCAGGAGATCGAAACCACCATCGAGGTGCTGGCCCGGCGCAAGAAGAACAACCCGGTGCTGATCGGCGAGCCGGGTGTGGGCAAGACCGCCATCGTCGAAGGGCTGGCGCAGCGCATGGTGGCGGGTGAAGTGCCCGAGACCTTGCGCGACAAGCGCCTGGTGGAACTCAACATCAACGCCATGGTGGCCGGCGCCAAATATCGCGGCGAGTTCGAGGAGCGCGTGCAGAAGGTGCTGAAGGAGGTGACCGAGCACCAGGGCGAGCTGATTTTGTTCATCGACGAGGTGCACACCATCGTCGGTGCCGGCCAGGGCGGTGGCGAAGGCGGGCTGGACGTGGCCAACGTGTTCAAACCGATGATGGCGCGCGGTGAACTCAACCTGATCGGCGCCACGACGCTGAACGAGTACCAGAAATACATCGAGAAGGATGCCGCACTGGAGCGGCGCTTCCAGCCGGTGACGGTGCCCGAGCCGACGGTGGCCCAGGCCATCATGATTCTGCGCGGCCTGCGCGACACCTTCGAGGCGCACCACAAGGTCAGCATCTCCGAAGACGCGATCATCGCGGCGGCCGAGTTGTCCGACCGCTACATCACGGCGCGCTTCCTGCCGGACAAGGCGATCGACCTGCTCGACCAGGCGGCCGCGCGCGTGAAGCTGTCGGCCACGGCCCGGCCGGTGGCCGTGCAGGAGCTGGAGTCCGAACTGCACCAGCTACGGCGTGAACAGGATTACGTGGCCGCGCGCAAGCAGTACGACCAGGCCGCCGAGCTCGGCAAGCGCATCGAAGCCAAGGAGGCCGAGCTCAAGAAGCTCGTCGAGGACTGGGAGCGGGAGCGGGCCTCCGGCAGTGCCGAGGTCAAGGCGGAACACGTGGCGCAGGTTGTCTCGCGCCTGACCGGCATCCCGGTCAACGAGTTGACGGTGGAAGAGCGCGAAAAGCTGCTGCACCTGGAACAACGGCTGCACGAGCGCCTGGTGGGACAAGACGAGGCGGTCCGTGCCGTGGCCGATGCCGTGCGGCTATCCCGCGCCGGCCTGCGCGAAGGCAGTAAACCGGTGGCTACCTTCCTGTTTCTGGGCCCGACCGGGGTGGGCAAGACCGAGCTCGCCAAGGCATTGGCCGAATCGATCTACGGCGATGAGCACGCCCTGTTGCGCATCGACATGTCGGAATATGGCGAACGCCATACCGTGGCGCGGCTGGTGGGCGCGCCTCCGGGCTATGTCGGTTACGACGAAGGCGGTCAGCTCACCGAGAAGGTGCGGCGCAAGCCCTACAGCGTGCTGCTGCTCGACGAGATCGAGAAGGCACACCCTGACGTCTACAACATCCTGCTGCAAGTGTTCGACGACGGTCGCCTCACCGACGGCAAGGGCCGGGTGGTGGATTTCACCAACACCATCATCATCGCTACGTCCAACCTGGGTTCGGACATCATCCAGCGACGGCTGAAGGCGCGTGAGGCGGCTGGCGAGGAGTACGAAAAGACCAAGGCCGAGGTCATGGACGTGCTGCGCGGCCACTTCCGGCCCGAGTTCCTCAACCGCATCGACGAGATCATCGTCTTCCATGCGCTGGGCAAGGAGGAGATCCGCCACATCGTCGGCCTGCAGCTCGATCGCGTGGCGCGCAGCGCCGCCAGCCAGGGCGTGACGCTCACTTTCGATCAGACGCTGATCGACCATTTCGCGGAAGAAGGCTACAAGCCCGAGTTCGGTGCGCGTGAACTCAAGCGCCTGATCCGCAGCGAGCTGGAAACTGCGCTGGCGCGCGAGATGCTCGGTGGCGGCATCGGCAAGGGCGATCACGCCAGCGCACGCTGGGACGACAAGGCCGAACGCGTGGTGTTCGAACGCAAAGAGCCACCGCAGACCCCGGCCGAGCCGGAGCAGCCGGATGTCGCGAAGGCGACCGAGACGCCGCACGGCGACGCTGGCAAAGACTCGAGCAAGAAGAAGCCGGCGAGCGACGCATCTTGATGGCGGGCGAGGCTGCCGTGTCCGACCCCATCGGCCTGGCATGGGCAGCCTCCCTGGCATCGATCGCGGTGGCGGTTGTGGCCGCGGGTCACGCGGTCGTCTACAAGCGTGATCCGCGGTCGGCCACGCCGTGGGGGCTGCTCATCAGCGGCGGCACTGCCCTCCCGCTCGCTGGTCATCCGTTTGCGTGACGGTGCGGCCCGTCTGTTCACCTGATCCTCTGGCAACTCGACTTTCGAGGAACACGGTCCATGGAAAAAAAGAATCAATGGAATACCGGCTACTGGATCGTTGCCCTCCTGCTGTTGCTGAGTTTGCAGAGCTACTGGCAGACGGCGAAAACCGTCGAGCCGGTGCCCTACAGCGAGTTCGAGAAGGCGCTGGACGAGGGGCGCGTGGCCGAAGTGCTGGTGTCGGATCGTACGGTGACCGGGCGCCTGAAGTCGCCGGACAGCCGGGGCAAGACGACGATCGTGGCAACGAGGGTCGAACCCGATCTTGCCGATCGCCTGTCGAAGTACGACGTACCCTATGCCTGCGTGTTGGAGAGCACCTGGCTGAGCGATGTGCTGTCGTGGATCCTGCCAGCGGTATCCTTCTTCTTTGGCGTCTGGTTCTTCCTGTTCCGCCGCTTCGCCGAGAAGCAGGGCATGGGCGGGTTTCTCAACATCGGTAAGAGCCGCGCCAAGGTGTTCGTGGAAAAGAACACCGGTGTGACGTTCGCCGATGTGGCGGGGGGGATGAGGCCAAGGCGGAGCTGGTCGCGATCGTCGATTTCCTGAAGAATCCGCAGGACTATGGCCGTCTCGGGGCGCGCATTCCCAAGGGCGTGTTGCTGGTCGGCCCACCGGGCACCGGCAAGACATTGCTGGCCAAGGCTGTTGCCGGGTGGCCGAATCGATCCAGGCGCGCATCGATCAGGCTATCCGCGACATCGTGATGGGCGTGTTCGAGCGCGCCTACCGGATTCTCGACATCAACCGCGCGGTGCTGGAGCGCTGCGCGCGAGCTGCTGGCGCGGGAAACGCTCGACGAAAGCGATATCCGTCAATTGACTCAAGGACTTGTTCGGAACTGAAAACAGTAGTAGGTGCCATTCAGAGTAAACCGACGGCTCTGTTCAGTGCGTCATCCGATTCGTCGGCATTGTTCAAGGAGAACCGATATGTCTGCATTGACTCCGTGGGACCCCTTCCGGGAACTGGATGAATTGCAAAACCGCCTGGCGACGATGTTCGGACGAATACCCCAGCGACAGGGCGCCCGTACCGGCAACGAAGCCAAGACCACGGCGGACTGGGCTCTAATGGCGGACATCAGCGAGGATGAGAACGCATTCCTCCTCAAGCTGGATCTGCCGGAGGTCCCCAGGGATGCCGTGCGCGTCAGCGCGGAAAACGGTGTGCTCACCATCAGCGGCGAGCGCAAACTGGAAAAAGAGGAGCAGGGCAAGAAGTTCCACCGCATAGAACGTGCCTATGGCCGCTTTGTGCGCAGCTTTGTCTTGCCTGACAACGTTGATCCGACCAAGGTGACGACTTCCATGAAAGACGGCGTGCTGGAAGTGCGGCTTGTCAAGGCCGAGCAAGCCAAACCGAAACAGATTGAAATCTCAGTCAACTAACTTCAATCAGGAGCCCAAGATCATGAATATCAAACAGCCACAATACACCTTCTCCGCACTTGCCCTGGCGGTTGTCGTCGGACTGAGCGGACCGGCTCTGGCCCAATCGGCGGCAGGTTCTAGCCCAGGTGCTTCAGCACCCTCTGCCGCATCCAAGGCGGCACAGCCACAGGTAGATGACAAGGCCGCCCGGGAAGCCGATAAAAAGCGTGCCGAGCTCACTCAAGACGCCATCACGGCGCTCACCAAGACCCAGGAGGCTTTGACCCTCCTTGATGCAAACAAGACCAAGGAGGCGCTTGCTGCGCTGGAACTGGCCAGCGGAAAGCTGGAACTGGTATTGGCACGCGACGCCAAACTTGCTTTGGCGCCGGTCGATGTACGCGTCATCACCCACGATATCCACGCCAACGTGGAATCGGTAAAGAAAGCGGTCAAGTTGTCTCGGGAGTTGTTGGGTGATGGCGAGGTGCAAAAGGCCCGGCCCATCGTTGCCAATCTGGCCAGCGAAATCGTAATCCAAACCGACAACCTTCCGATGGCAACGTACCCGGCAGCGATCAAATCGGCCGCACGGCTCATCGACAGCGGCAAGATCGACAACGCCAAAGCGGAACTCGCCCGAGCACTGAACACGCTGGTGGTGACCTCGGTCGCCTTTCCTCTGCCCGTGCTACGGGCCGAAGCCGCGATGGCAAAAGCTGAAAAGCTGGCCGAGACCGACAGGCGCGATGCCAGGCAGAACGAGGAGCTCAGCACCTTGCTGTCGTCCGTGCGCACGGAGATCGAGATGGCGCAGATCCTGGGTTATGGCAAGAAGGCGGACTTCAAACCCATCTTCGATCAGGTGAAGTCCATTGAGCAAAAGTCGGCTGGTGGCAAAAGCGGCAAGGGATGGTTCGACGAGTTGAAGACGCGCATCCAAAAGCTGTTTTGAGGTGATGAAGGGGCTGACTGCTCTGTCGGTCAGTCTCGCGATGTTCGCATTCAGCCCCAATAGATTCGCCTATTTTCACTATCTCATACGAGGCATATCACCATGAATGAGCAAACACCGAATCCCAATGCGACGAACGAAGGAAAAAACGAACAGGCCGCGGTAAGCAGCCTTCCTGTCAGTCCAGAGTCCAAGCCTGAAGTCGTCACGGAGGTACAGCCTGAGGTTCAGAAAGAAACGGACTCGCAGGCGGCAGACAAACGTAAACAAGTCCTCGATGAGGCAGTCTCGGCCTTGTCGCTGACCAAATCAGCGCTGGCCGCACTTGACGGCAAGGACACTGCACGCGCATTGGCAACGCTGGCCGAAGTGACGGGAAAGCTGGAGCTGATCGTCGCGCGCGAACCCACGCTCGCCCTGGCCGGCGTTGATGTGCGCACCATCGTGCACGACTTGTTCGCCAACACGGAAACCATTGAGGCGATGACCGACGAGGCGCTGGATGCCCTCAAACATGGCGAGGTGCAACAGGCTCGCCACGTGCTGGCTTTGCTGGCCAGTGAAATCGTGATCACGGTCACCAGCATCCCTTTGGCGTCCTATCCCGCAGCCGTGAAGGCAGTCGTGCCGCTGATCGATCAGGGCAAGATCGAAGAAGCCAAAGCCGCGCTGCAGTCAGCGCTCAGCACGCTGGTCGAGGAGCGCAGCGTGCTTCCGCTGCCCGTCCTGCGTGCGAAGCTGCTCCTGAAGCGCGCCGAGCCCCTGGTAGAAGATGGTCAGCGCAGCGAAGCATCCAATGAGCGCCTGGAGACATTGTTGAACGAAGCCCGGCAGCAGTTGGAAATGGCAGAACTGCTGGGCTATGGAAAAAGGAAGGACTTTGAGCCCCTGTACGCTGAACTCAAGAAAATCAAGGAAAAGACGGGAGGGGGAGGCTGCGGAAAAGGCTGGCTCGATGAAGTCAAGGCAAAACTGTCCAGGTTGTTCTGAAACCGCTGGAGAGGGGGCGCATAGCGCCCCCTCTCTTGTCCCATGAGTGTTTGATTTTTTATTTTGTATAGATCTTTAGGAGATATTGCATGAAAACAGACACCATCGCCAATTCCAATGCGGATGACCCCACCAAAGCACTGTGTTCGCTGAGCCAAAATTGGTGGCTTTTTGTGCTGCGCGGTGTCTTGGCATTGATTTTTGCAGCCCTCGCGTTCTGGATGCCACAATCGGCTCTGTTGGCCATGACCATCATGTTCGGCGCATTTTCCTTGGTCAATGGCGCGTTCAACTTGTTTGCAGCGGTGCGCCATATCCAGAAAAAAGAGCGCTGGGGCTGGCTGCTGTTCAGCGGCATTGTCGGCATACTTACGGGCGTCGTCGTCCTGGTTGCTCCTTGGGTCGCCACGATAGTCTTGGCTTCTTTTTTATGGGCTAGCGTGGGCTTCTGGGCGATTTTCACCGGTGTGCTGGAGATATCCGCCGCCGTTCGGCTGCGTCGGGAAATCAAGGGTGAAATCTGGCTTGCCCTCAGTGGACTGCTCTCGATTATCCTTGGTGCTATCGTCTTGTGGATATTTTTTACCCGTCCGGTCGAGTCATTCGTGGCCGCAGGCTGGCTGTTGGGTTTCCATGCGGCAGTCTATGGCGTCACGCTTTTGTTCTTGAGTTGGAGTCTTCGCAAACGCGCCTGGGGTAAGAGCGTGCCAAACCAAAATCTATGGATATGAGCATCCTCGATTCATGCCTCCATAGAAATGACATCGAAGGAGTCATACATGCAGATACAATATAGCTATCGAGCTATCGACAAAGAGTTTCATGAACCTTGGCAGAGAGCTTTGGGAAATGTGATCGAGCACGCCCTCAAGCCATTGCTCGACAAACACACTAAAGATTCAGCGCGACTTCAAATCGTCCTTGATCGCGACAAGATCAAGCGGCAATTTCTGGCCAGTGGCTATATGCACCTGCCCGGCAAAAAGATTGTCAGCGTTACTGCATCACATGACGAGCTGACGCCCCTCGCGCAGATGCTCGCACAGTCGTTGTTCCGTCAGGCCAAGAAGCATTTTGACCGACTGCATGCTCAGGATCAAATCAAGCGCAAAGCACGACGCGAGCGCTTGCGCGAGCTCAAGGTGCGGATTGCCGCAAAACCCGCATCAGCCGCCCATGAGGCCGAGGTGACCCGAATGCCTCTACTGTCGAAACTTGAGGCTGTCGCAAGGCGTGAGCTGGCTTATCTGCGGGCCGTCGGCGATTTACCGCGCGATTATCCGACGCTGCGCGACGTGGTGGATGAAGCGATTGTCCGAGCTAAGGTGGAATGGCAATCCGTGCCGGGGGAAAAAGAGGCTTACACCGGTCTTTTGAAGCATCTGTTCGCCGTCCTGGATAACGAAGTGGCAAGCAGCCGGCAATTTGGCGAATTCGTTTCTCTGGACGCGCCGGTCGAACCGGATGCCCAAGACGTGGCCGAGGCCATGGTGGAAGAGGAAATCTTCGAATTTTATCAGCACGATGACACACTCAAGCTGGCCGATATTTTCGCTGGCAGTCAGCATCCCGATGTCGCAACGATCGCGGAACAGGAGGAGCTGATTGATCGGTCGAGCGAGTTCGCTTTTGCATTTGACCTGCTGAAGGACATGCCGCGTTTGTGGCGGCGCATTTTTCTGCTTATCCGTGTGGACGGGCTGAATGCCAGCAGCGTCTCTGAAATCCTGCTGATTCCTAGTAAGGAAGATGCTGTCCGAAGGTGGCTCATGCAGGCCGAAGCATTCATCGCTGCTCATCTGGAAGAGGCCGGAGTAAGCAAAAACGGGAACGATTGGATCCAAGGCGTTGATTGGTCGGCATTGTCTGTGACCCGAAGCGAGGCAGCCTCACTGTGGTCCAAGGAGGCGAACCATGAAGAATGATCTTCACCTCGTCTGCCCGCATTGCCAGTCCATCAACCGCGTACCGACTGCGAAGCTATCGGAACATCCCAACTGTGGCCGCTGCCAGCAGCCCTTGTTTACGGGCGAGCCCATCGAGTTGACTACGGCGACGTTCTCGCGCCACGTGGAGCGCAGCGATCTGCCGCTGCTGGTCGATTTCTGGGCGCCATGGTGCGGGCCGTGCAAGATGATGGCGCCACAGTTCCAGCAAGCGGCGCACCAGCTCGAACCGAGGATCCGGCTGGCGAAGGTGAATACCGAGGCTGAGCCCCACCTGGCCGCGCAGTTCGGTATCCGCAGCATCCCGACGCTCGCCCTGTTCCAGGGTGGGCGGGAGATCGCCCGTCAGGCCGGCGTGATGGGCGCGCAGGACATCGTGCGCTGGACGTCGACGCAAGTGGGACGCTGACCGATGCAGGGCTTGCTCGGCACTACGCTAATCCTGCTGGCGGCTTGCAGCCTGGCGGCGATGGCGACGGCGGCGTTCAGAGTGCCCGCCTTGCTGGGGTATCTCTCTGTCGGCGTTGTACTGGGCCCCTCAGTCATCGGCGTGATCGCGCCGGGGGAGACGCTGAGCTTTCTGTCCGAGCTGGGCGTGGCGCTGCTGTTGTTCATGGTCGGACTGGAATTCTCCCTCGGAGACTTCTGGCTCGCCCGCAGGACGGTGCTGATGGCGGGCGCTCTGCAGATGATCGCCGTGGCCCCGCCGCTGATCCTGCTATTGATGTGGCTGGGGCAGCCCGGCCAGAGCGCCGCGCTGCTCGGCACTGCGGCGGCCATGTCGTCCACGGCGCTGGTCAGCCGACAACTGGCCGACCAAGGCGAGCTCACCACCCGCCACGGACGCAGTGCCATCGCCGTGCTGGTCTTTCAGGACCTGGCCAGCGTGCCCCTGCTGGCCTTGCTGGCGATCTGGGCGCGCGGCGAGTCGCCGAAGATCGAGCATGTGCTGCTCGAAGTATTCGGTGTGCTGCTGCTGTTCGCGGCAGGGGCCCTCGTCTCGCGCCGTCTGTTGCATGGCCTGCTGGGCTGGGTGGCGCGGCGGGGCCACGAGGAATCGTTCGTGCTCGTCTCCTTGTGCGTGGTGGTGGCTGCCGCCGCTGCTGCGCACGCGGTCGGCGTATCCGCCGCCCTGGGGGCCTTCCTCGCCGGGATGGTGCTGGGCGAGAGCGACTTCCGGCACCACATGGAAAGCCACCTCAGGCCGTTTCGCGATGTGTTGTCGGGCGTGTTCTTCGTGACCATCGGCCTGCAACTGGACGCAGCACAGATTCTTTCGGCACCGCTGGCGGTGCTGGCGTGGCTGGTGGTGCTGGTACCGGTCAAGATCCTGCTCAATACGCTGGCCTTGCGGGCGACGCGCCTGTCCGCCCTCGATGCCTGGCGCACGGGCATAGCGTTGGGGCACGGCGGCGAGTTCGCCCTGCTGTTGTTGGGCACGGTCTTGCAGCAGCATCTGATCCCCGCGACCGTCGTCCAACCCATGCTGGTCGCGCTGGTGCTCAGCATGGCCCTGGCACCGCTACTGATCCGCCATCACGATGTACTTGCCCGGTTCTTGAGCCGCACCGGCGGCGTCATTCAGCCACCCCAGGCTGAAGAAGTCGAGATCGCCGCGCAGACGACGCGATATCGAGACCATGTCATCGTTTGCGGCGCGGGCGAGCTTGGCCTGACAGTCAGCGAGATTCTTCGCCACGCCGGCGTGGCGCATCTGCTGCTGGAGGCGGACGCGCAGAAGGTAGAGGCCGCGCGTGCCGCCGGCGCGCCAGTGTTCCATGGCGATGCCAGTCGGCCCGATACCTTGCTGGCTGCCGGCTTGACGCATGCGCACTTGGTGGTGCTAACGTTCGCCCATGCCCAGCAAGCGTTGCGCATCGCCCAGGCGATTGCCGAGCGCCGTCCGGCGCTAACCTTGTGGGTGTCATGCAGAAGTACGACCGCGGCCGATGCATTTCGCGCCATGCCTAACGTGCGCGTGTATCAGCAATCCTTTGCCGCAGCTATTGGGCTGGCGGAACAGGTGATGTCGACGCTTGGCATGTCGACCGAGTTGATTGAAGGACACATCAGCGCAATGCGCCGCCGTCTCGACAGCAGCCGTTTTCCAGGGAGTTCATAGTCATGAAATCAAAACGCCTTAACCCATTTCAGGTCTTGCGTGACCAATTGGCCATCATGAGTTTTTACGAGCGCTTCGAGCAGGTCGTCGCGCTCGTGCTGTCGGCGGTGATCGCCGTCATCATCATGGTGTCGCTGTTCCAGCTCATCTCCATCGTCTTCACGCTGCTGGTTCTCGATGCCTTCAATCCCCTGGACCACAAGGTATTCCAGAGCGTGTTCGGCATGATCATGACGCTCTTGATCGCGATGGAGTTCAAGCATTCCATCGTGCGCGTGGCGCTGCGTCGGGACAGCATCATCCAGGTCAAGACGGTGGTCCTGATCGCGGTGATCGCACTCTCCCGCAAGTTCGTGATCCTCGACTCCGACGCGAGCCCCGCAAAGATAGCCGCGCTGGCAGGCGCCACGCTGGCTCTGGGTGCGACCTACTGGCTGCTGCGCAAGCGCGGCGACCGCGCCGCCGAGACCTCTGAGCATGACCCGTCATCATCCGAGTGATCCGCGCACTGCGCTCTTGCAACACCGCTGGCTCAACCGCCTGCAGACCGGGCTGTTGGTCCTGACCCTGGTCGGGATCGCAGCCGCAGCAGGGAGACTGCCATTTGGGGAAGGCTGCCTGTGGCTCGCGCTGTTTGCCGTTGCAGGTGCGTTGCTGCTGGAACCGGTAGCCGCGTCGGCGCTGAGCTTGCGCCTGTACCGCGTACGGGCCTTGCACCCGCAACAAGCCCACGAGATGTGGGCCCTGTTGCGCGAGCTGCCCGCCCGTGCCGGTTTGCCCGCCACGCCGGTGCCGCACTATGTGCCCAGTGCCGTCGTCAACGCCTTCGCCACCGGATCGAAGCAGGAGGCATCGATCGCCCTCACCGATGGCCTGCTGCGCAGCCTGAGCCCACGCGAGCTGGCGGGTGTGTTCGCGCACGAGGTCGCGCACATCGCTAATGAGGATCTGCGTGTCATGGGGCTGGCGGATTCCGTCAGTCGCCTCACGTGCCTACTGGCCCTTATGGGACAGATCGCGATCCTGCTCAGCCTGCCCGCGCTGCTGGTTGGCGCGGCGGAGGTCTATTGGCCTGGTCTATTGTTATTGGCCGCATCGCCCCAACTGGCCCTGCTCGCACAGCTCGGCTTGTCTCGCGTGCGTGAGTTCGACGCTGACCGCCTTGCGGCGGAACTGACTGGCGACCCGCAGGGGCTGGCGTCCGCGCTGGCGAAAATCGAGCGGGTCAGCCGCTCCTGGCGTGCCTGGCTATGGCCGGGATGGGGCAATCCCGAGCCCTCCTGCTTGCGCACGCGTCCGGCAACGCAAGAGCGCATCGCACGCCTGCTGACGTTGGCGCCTGGGCCAGCATCAGCGTTGCCACTCCGCGCGCCCCATTTTTTGCCGGAATCCGCTTTAGCGACGCGCCCACCGCGCTGGCGCCCGAGCGGGCTGTGGCGCTGATTGCCCATCAACAGGAGACGTCTCATGGCCTATCTCGACCCGTACCAACGCCCCGCGCCGGACCGCTTCGTCCGGCGCTGGCTCTTCATCACCGCCTGTATTGCCGCGCTCATGCTGCTGTGGCAGTTTCTGCCCGCCATCGAGGCCGGGTTCAGTCCGCGCGAGGCAGCAGAACGCACCGTGATGGCGCGTGGCGATCTGGCGGCGGACGAGAAAACCACCATCGAACTGTTCGAAAAATCGCGCGCCTCGGTGGTCTACATCACCACCGCGCAATTAGTACGCGATGTCTGGACGCGCAACGTGTTCTCCGTGCCGCGCGGCACTGGCTCGGGCTTCATCTGGGACGACGCCGGCCACGTCGTCACCAACTTCCACGTCATCCAGGGCGCGTCCGAAGCCACCGTCAAACTGGCCGACGGCCGCGACTACCAGGCCGCGCTGGTGGGGACGAGCCCCTCGCACGACATCGCCGTGCTCAAG
>NZ_MJDM01000046.1:0-15718 GCF_008452795.1 Klebsiella sp. AqSCr | reverse complement strand
GGGCGGCCCGGCCATCGATCACCTGATCCAGACCGACGCCGCCATCAACCCCGGCAATTCCGGTGGCCCGCTGCTCGATTCGGCTGGGCGGCTGATCGGCATCAATACCGCCATCTACAGTCCGTCTGGCGCCTCGGCCGGCATAGGCTTTGCGGTGCCGGTCGATACCGTCATGCGCGTGGTGCCGCAACTCATAAAGACCGGCAAGTACATCCGTCCGGCGCTGGGCATCGAGGTGGATGAGCAGCTCAACACGCGTCTGCAGGCGCTGACCGGCAGTAAGGGCGTATTCGTATTGCGCGTGACGCCGGGCTCGGCGGCGCACAGGGCCGGGCTCGTCGGCGTCGAGGTCACCGCAGGCGGCATCGTGCCCGGCGATCGCGTTATCAGCATCGACGGTATCGCCGTTGACGACGTCACCACATTACAGGCCCGGCTAGACGACAAGAACGTTGGAGATGTTGTGGTCTTGTTAGTGGAGCGGGCCGGCAAGACTCGCGAGATGCTTGTGGAACTACAACCGGGAGTTTGATGGAAAGTGGGTCATGGATCTGCACAGCGAAGCAGCCAAGCGACTTCAGCCTTGCGCCGAACTACGAGCCCTAGCTAGGGATGGTCTGAAGTAGTCCTGTATTTCCGGCTGACTTCAGCCACTGCTGATTTTGAAAGCGGTGAACCGATCAAAAACGATCGGATCACTCGCTCATTTCGGTGCTTTCAGCCGTCGCGAGCACCTTGCGACGGCCATTTTCCGCATTACAGGCGCACCTTTCCTGCGCTTGCCAGCAAATGTCGGCGGGCCATCCATAGGCTCGACAGGGCAAACAGCGTCACCAGTTGTGCAGTGTTCTTCACCAGCCCTCGGAAACGTACCTTGGTGTAGCCGAACTGCCGCTTGATCACGCGAAACGGGGGCTCTACCTTCGCTCGCACTTGCGCCTTGGCCTTCTCGATCTTGCGCTTGGCTTTGTACAGGGCGCTGCGTTTATCGAGCATCTTGTAGGTGCTGCGGCGTGCTGCGACCTGCCAGATCACTTCTCGGTCGGCATGCTCGGAGCGCTTTTCGACGCCTGTGTAGCCGTCATCGGCGCAGACGACGTTCTCGTCGCCGTGCAGCAGTTTGTCGACCTGGGTGACATCCGCCACGGTGGCTGCCGTGCCCACCACGCTGTGTACCAGCCCCGATTCATCATCAACGCCGATGTGCGCCTTCATGCCAAAGTAATACTGGTTCCCCTTCTTGGTCTGGTGCATTTCCGGGTCGCGCTTGCCGTCCTGGTTCTTGGTTGAACTGGGCGCGTGGATCAGCGTGGCATCGACGATAGTGCCCTGGCGCAGCGACAGACCGCGATCCCCCAGGTAGCCATTGTTCACGCAGAGGATGCCGGCTGCCAGCTCATGTTTCTCCAGCAGACGACGGAAGTTGAGGATGGTGGTTTCGTCAGGAATACGCTCCAGGCTCAGTCCGGCGAACTGACGTAGGATAGTCGTCTCGTACAGCGCTTCTTCCATGGCCGGATCGCTGTAGCCGAACCAGTTCTGCATCAGATGGATACGCAGCATCGCCATCAAGGGATACGCCGGGCGACCACCTTCGCCTTTCGGATAATGCGGTTCGATCAGGGCAATCAGCCCTTTCCACGGCACCACCTGATCCATCTCGATCAGGAACAGTTCCTTGCGGGTCTGCTTGCCCTTGCCGGCATACTCGGCGTCGGCGAAGGTCATCTGCTTCATGGAAGAACTCGAGTGGCGGGATCAGCGTATTTTGAATCGCCACGGGGCTTTGTTGAATAAATCAGATTTCGGGTAAGTCTCCCCCGTAGCGGGTTGTGTTTTCAGGCAATACGCACGCTTTCAGGCATACCTGCTTTCGTCATTTTGTTCAGCGCTCGTACCAGGGCCATAGCCTCCGCAACCTGACCATCGTAGTCACGCAGCGTCAGTGAACCCCCGAACAGCTGTTTTACCCGGTACATCGCCGTTTCCGCTATCGAGCGACGGTTGTAATCTGTTGTCCATTTCCACCGCGCATTACTCCCGGTCATTCGCTGATTAGCCACTGCACGGTTACGGTCTGCATATTCACCGGGCCAGTAACCCGCACCTTTTCGGGGTGGGATAAGCGCGCTGATTTTCTTACGCCGCAGTTCATCGTGACAGAGCCGGGTGTCGTAAGCGCCGTCTGCCGATGCTGCCCTGATTTTTCTGTGAGTCTGCCGGATAAGACCCGGGAAGGCTTCTGAGTCCGTCACATTGTTCAGCGACAGGTCTGCACAGATGATTTCATGTGTGTTGCTGTCAACTGCCAGATGCAACTTTCGCCATATACGACGGCGTTCCTGGCCATGCTTTTTGACTTTACACTCGCCTTCACCGAAGACCTTCAGCCCGGTGGAATCAATTACCAGGTGTGCGATTTCACCCTGGGTGGGCGTTTTGAAACTGACATTAACCGACTTTGCCCGCCTGCTGACACAGCTGTAATCCGGGCAGCGTAGCGGAACGTTCATCAGAGAAAAAATGGAATCAATAAAGCCCTGCGCAGCGCGCAGGGTCAGCCTGAATACGCGTTTAATGACCAGCACAGTCGTGATGGCAAGGTCAGAATAGCGCTGAGGTCTGCCTCGTGAAGAAGGTGTTGCTGACTCATACCAGGCCTGAATAGCTTCATCATCCAGCCAGAAAGTTATGGAGCCACGGTTGATGAGGGCTTTATTGTAGGTGGGCCAGTTGGTGATTTTGAACTTTTGCTTTGCCACGGAACGGTCTGCGTTGTCGGGAAGATACGTGATCTGATCCTTCAACTCAGCAAAAGTTCGATTTATTCAACAAAGCCGCGAAAAGCGGACGCCTGCATAGTGTGAACAGGCGTCCGATATTTTGAAGTGGACAGATTACTTAACCCGCTTCCCCGTTTCGTCAATGACCTTCTCACCATCCTCTTTGGTAAACGCTCCTTTCTGACCTTCCGGTAGAATATCCAGCACTATTTCTGAAGGGCGGCAAAGACGAGTACCAAGCGGCGTAACGACTACCGGCCGATTAATCAGGATCGGATGTTGAAGCATGAAATCAATCAACTGCTCATCACTAAATTTATCTTCATCAAGACCCAGGTGTTCATAAGGCTCAACGTTTTTACGCAGCAAGGCGCGCACTGTAATCCCCATATCTGAAATAAGTTTAATAAGCTCATCGTGGGTCGGAGGCGTATCGAGATAATAAATTATCGTCGGTTCGTTACCGCTGTTGCGGATCATCTCCAGTGTGTTGCGCGAGGTGCCACAGGCCGGGTTGTGATAGATGGTTATGTTGCTCATATCGGTACCTCATTACAAAGTGACAGAGAGCCGCCACGCCAGCGCGGCAAGAGTGGCAAACAGCACGGGCACAGTCATGATAATGCCAGTACGGAAGTAATATCCCCAGGTGATCGTCATATTTTTCTGGGCAAGCACATGCAGCCACAGCAGGGTTGCCAGACTGCCAATCGGGGTGATTTTCGGGCCTAAATCGCAGCCAATCACATTGGCATAAACCATTGCCTCTTTAACGACGCCGGTTGCTGTGCTCCCTTCAATCGACAGTGCGCCAATAAGTACTGTCGGCATATTGTTCATCACTGATGAGAGGAACGCCGTCAGGAAGCCCGTACCGAACGTCGCTGCCCATAAGCCCTTGTCTTCAAGTAGATTCAGCACGCCGGACAGGTACTCCGTGAGTCCTGCATTGCGCAGGCCATAGACCACCAGATACATGCCCAGCGAGAAAATAACAATTTGCCATGGCGCACCGCGCACAACTTTCCCGGTGTTGATGGCATGGCCTCTTTTCGCCACCACAAACAGCACTGCTGCGCCAGCCGCCGCTATCGCACTTACAGGGATCCCCAGCGGATCCAGAATAAAGAAACCGACAAGCAGCAATAACAGGACAATCCAGCCCGCCCTGAAGGTTGCCAGATCTTTTATCGCACTGGCAGGCGTCTTCAGCAGTGAAACGTCATACGTCGCAGGAATATCCCTGCGGAAGAAGAGATGCAGCATAGCCAGCGTGGCCGCAATCGCTGCCATATCCACGGGGATCATAACGGAGGCGTACTGTGTAAAACCCAGACCAAAGAAGTCCGCCGAGACGATATTCACCAGGTTCGAAACAATGAGCGGCAGGCTGGCCGTATCTGCAATAAATCCTGCTGCCATGACAAAGGCCAGTGTCGTGCGCTGGCTGAACCCCAGAGCGAGCAGCATCGCAATCACAATCGGCGTAAGGATTAGCGCGGCGCCGTCATTGGCAAACAACGCAGCAACAGCGGCACCGAGCAAGACTATCCAGGTGAAAAGCAGGCGGCCACGTCCGTGACCCCAGCGCGAGACGTGCAGTGCGGCCCATTCAAAGAACCCGGACTCATCAAGCAGCAGGCTGATGATGATGACTGCTATAAATGCCGCTGTCGCGTTCCAGACGATATTCCAGACAACGGGAATATCAGCGATATGGATGACACCGGTTACTAGAGCCAGCATAGCGCCAATACTCGCGCTCCAGCCAATACTCAGGCCTCTGGGCTGCCAGATCACCAGTACAAGCGTCAGTAAAAATATACTCCCTGCCAAAAGCATCTCAGACTCCATCATATATGATTGTGTAAATATAATTTCCTATCTCAGCAGGAGGTGCAGGCTAATCTAGCCAGCCATTCACGCACATCCTCCCGCATACACTGCCAGGACGTCGTGATTGTCTCAGCTGCCCACGCCGGTATGTGGGGTGACAGACGATAGTGGATCCATTTTCCTTCCCGACGGTCAAGAACCAGCCCAGCATCGCGCAGGATAGCCATATGTCGCGAGATTTTGGGCTGCGATTCGGAGGTGGCTGCACAAATATCGCAAACGCACAGTTCTCCTGTCTCCCGGAGAAGCATGACGATGGCGAGCCGTGTTTCATCCGAGAGGATTTTGAAAAGCTGAACAGGTTGTAGCATTTTTCTCTCCGTTCCCTTTAGAAAATACATATGGTAAATCATATGTATAAACTTTTAAATCATCTGCTCTCTCCGGAGGAGAAAAATGGAACAATTTTCTGCCCTAGATACTGAATGTTTTGATCAACACATCGCTGAACGCCTGCACCTGCAGGAGCCACCACGGATTCTGATCCTGTATGGTTCAGTAAGGGAGCGCTCCTACAGCCGCTTTGCCGCGGAAGAAGCCGGTCGCCTGCTGACGGCGATGGGCGCGGATGTAAAGCTCTTTAACCCTTCCGGTTTACCCCTGCCAGATGATGCACCGGACACGCACCCTAAGGTCACCGAACTACGCGGTCTGATCAGATGGTGTGGAGTTCTCCGGAAAGGCACGGGGCTATGAGCGCAGTCATGAAGGCACAAATTGACTGGATACCCTTAAGTGAAGGCGCGGTTCGTCCTTCGCAGGGCAAAACACTTGCGGTCATATCTGGCTGTACTGAGCCGGTTTTCCTGACAGGAACCGGTGTATCATCCCGCTCAACAGCAGTTCAGAGGTCGTATCTGTGGATCACGGGGGAACGAAAAACACGCCGGCCACCCCGCAAGTCTAAACCCCCCGGCTCAGATGGGAAGCGGGATGACCGACGGTATTACCCTACCGCAGGTGCCGCAGCAGTACCATAGTGAGTATGGTTCCTCCTGCCGGGCGTAGATCGGATGTTATTAACTTGCGTTCTTAATAACATGTTAAGCATCAGGTCAGGTTTAAGCGATCCCGGGCGGCGCGCAGACGCTCTTCCCCGCGGCGATCGTACTGCTGGGTGGTGGTGACGCTGGCGTGGCCCATTGCATCCTTCACCGTGATCAGATCCTCCCCCTGTTCCAGCATGGCGGTCGCGAAGGTACGCCGCAGATCGTGCGGAGAGCACTTACTTATCCCGGCCTGGCCCTGGCGCACCTGCAGGACATGGTACACCGCCTGGTCGGTGAGCCGGTTCAGGGTCACATCCCCGAAGCGGCGGATGCGGGTGAACAGCGGCCCGGGCGTCTCACCCCGGACTGCATCGATCCAGATCTGCAGCCGCGCCCAGGCCCCGGCCGGAACGTAAGCCAGGCGCTCCTTATTCCCCTTGCCCAGCACCCGCAGGACCCTGTCCTGCGTGACAACGTCACGGATATCCAGGCCAACGGCTTCGGACCGGCGCAGGCCGCAGCCGAGGATGACCGCCAGCATGGCTGCATCCCTTGGCCCCAGACAGCTGCGGTCGGCCTCACAGACGGTAAACAGAGCCCGGATCTCCTCCGGCGGCAGGGCCCGGCCGGACGGCAGCCGGGTGCCGCGCAGGTTGCGCACCGCCCGGATGTGCTGGAAGCTCTCCACGTCCATCAGGCGGAGCATCCAGGCTTCCTTCGCCACCCCCTTGAGGGCCGACAGGTAGGTGTTGACGGTGGCCGTGGCCCGGCCGGTGTCGCGCAGCAGCTCGGTAATGCCCATGACGTGATGCCGGCGCAGGCTGCCCCAGCTGCAGGCGTCCGCGCTTACGGCCCCGAGCATCCCGGCGACGATCCCGAGGAACGAGGCCATGGTCTGCCGGCTGCGGGGTGAATTCAGGGACAGGAGATAGGCCCGGGCCGGATTAACCGGGGCGTCAGGGCCGGACAGCGCCGGCAGAAATTCCTCATCCAGCGGGAACGCTTCTGCCAGAAGATTACGCTCCGGTTCGTCATCAGATAGAAGGCTCATGTCAGGCTCCGGTCCGACCGGAAAACGTCCGGCGCGCTGCGTGAATAATCGGGGATGATGGTCCCGCAAAGCGTACCGCAGAAGCTCTACTTTTTCAAAGGTACATTTTAATAAGTAAACAAAAAAATTGATAAGAAGCATGAAAGTGATAGGATAAATCCTAATCATCAGAAGAATGGAAGTTACAAATGAATGTTAATGATAGGAAAGTTTTATGTACTGTTGACCAAGCTTTTTATGGTGAACGTGAAGATCAATTTGGAAAGTTAAAAGCATATTATGAAGTATTTAGTAATGGTGAAATAATACCAATAAATCAAAGCGAGTTTTTCTGCGAGACAGAACAAGTATTCGTAACAGGTGGTTTTTCTGAAATTAAGGACAAGTTTAAAGACAACTTATTCGAGGCCACTTGTTCCCCAACAAACTTCGAAAAAAAAGAAGGCGATTGCAAATATGTTACAAGATTTAATGCATGTGAGGAAATAAAAGGACTCCAAGTCAGTCAGATTATAAATGAAAAACTCCCTTTGCCTGAAGATCCTATTATAGTCACAGAAAAAAAACCAACAACAAAGACTATTGTTATTGAAGAAAATGATTATATATTTGGGCCGTTCGATTTTACATCATATCATGATGAATCATCAGACACATTCACATTAAACTTAAAACCTATAAATACCCCTCTAAATAGAATTCCACAATATCACATTGGGAAAATTGGCATTCAAAAATGCATTGCAAATATAGCAAAAAACTCTAAAAGTAAAATTTCATATTTATCAAACATAAAGAGAAACCTTGAACAAATTGATGATGTGATTGACTTTATCTCCGACGATCAAATTATTTCGACGTACGGCAACAAAATAGCTCAAAATTCTGACATAAGAAGCTTTACTAAAGGAACTATATCTCAAATACGTAAGCATTTTTCATCCTCCAAGGAATTTAGAGCGTTTCCTCAAAGATTTAATAGGTTATTCAATTGCTTAGAAAATGCAGAAGGATGGGATGAAACAAGAGTTGAATTATTAGATAGTTTTATATCAACGGAAAAAGGGAAGCAGATTGTTAAAAGCTTCATTGAAGAAAATCGGGATACTTTCTTTAAGGAAGAAAAAGAGAATTTAACTCGTAGGTTAAACAATGAAACCTCTAAATTAACTGAGGTAATAGCAGAACTTAATAATAAGAAAGAATCTCTTGAACTCGAAATAAGAAAAAAAACGCGCGAACGTAATGATATTGAGATAAATAACACAGACTCACTCCCAGGACTTACTGAAGAAGCTCAGAAAAAACTTGATATACAATTATCAGAACAAAGAAATAAACTAGAAAGTTTAAATTCGGATATCACAATAAAAGAAGAGAGACTCTCTAAGCTAATAAATCTAGAAAAACTTACTACAGAAATAGATGATCTCGAAAAAGATCGCGACAGAGCTCGTGATAGAATGAAACGCATGCAGGAGCAAGTTGAAGAGGTAGCCTCAAAATTAAAAGAAAGCAATGAGGCTCTAACGAGTCGCTTGGTAAAACTTAAACCTGATGTTGATGCTCTCTGTGGTGTTAGACCGAAAAGCAACTCTAAAAAAAGAGATTTTAATGTCACTATTAGAAAGCAACAAAATAATATCGAGACAGAAGATTTACGTGAAGAGATTATAGATAGTGTACTGGATGCTTTAAATAAACAAGGCCGCAAAACAGATTATTCAACTGCGGCCAATATTTTAACAACTATTTCTCAAACGCAATTTACTCTGTTTAGCGGACTACCTGGAACAGGTAAAACATCCCTTGCTAAAATGCTTGGGAACTGTTTAGGCCTTCATAATCGTTTATTGAACATTCCAGTAGCAAGAGGCTGGTCATCATTTAGGGATGTTCTCGGTTTCTATAATGCTTTATCCCAGTCATTTACCTCTTCATCAACAGGTCTCTATGAATTCCTTATTCACTTACATAACGAAAAGATGAGTAATGTGGAATCTGCGGCTGCAATAATTCTTTTAGATGAATTTAACTTGTCTCAACCAGAACATTATTTTAGCCCGTTCCTAGAAATGGCAGATCCTGAATCTCAACGTACCCTTGCTACCGGGAATCCTGACGAGCCATACTTATTAGTTCCTGAGTATCTTAGATTCCTAGGTACTATAAACCAAGATGAAACGGTACAGACGCTGACACCTAGATTATTAGATAGAGCTGCCATTATCAACTTTGATGACTTTGAACATAATTATGATGTTGTCATTAAAGAGTCTGAAGTTAAATCAAATATACTAATGGAAGCAATATCTGGGAATGATTTTATAAAAGCATTTCAGCCAACAAGTTTAGAAATCCCGCAAGATGTTGAACAAACATTATTATCAATAATAAGTGTTTTACGTGATGATAGATTGGAATTTGGCATTCCAATTATTGTTTCGTACAGAAAAATAAAGGCCATAAGATATTATTATAATATCGCAGGTCCTTTGATGTCTATGGAGAGCCGATACTTAGCATTGGACTATGCAGTATCTCAACATATATTACCTCTACTAAATGGTTATGGGCAAGGTTTCGGTAAAAGGTTAGAAGCATTGTTAAATATCCTCCCAGAGGAAATGGAAAGATCTTGTCGTTTACTTAAAAGAAGTATCAATCATGGAAGTCAAAATCTCTTTGGGTATGGGAATAATTTATGATTGATTGTTATGTAAACATTTATAATGATAATGATGAATTCAGAATACCACTAACAGACAGTGGTAGTTATGAGGTTAGGGAAAATGACAAGCTCGTTTTCCACTTAATTATAAGTGAGCATGACCTGCTAACTCTTGGTGAGCCAGTTATGGTAATCGGCGATATCCCAACAAAGTTTTTAAAAAATGAAAACTCCCCACATGGGGAGTGTCATTTTGTAACTTGCGAACCATCATATTCTCATTCATCACGTTACTTCTTTAACTTTTTTGGTGAAAGCGAGG
The DNA here is from genome assembly GCF_008452795.1 of Klebsiella sp. AqSCr. NCBI lineage: Bacteria > Pseudomonadati > Pseudomonadota > Gammaproteobacteria > Enterobacterales > Enterobacteriaceae > Klebsiella > Klebsiella sp. AqSCr. The sequence continues at coordinate 6,006 of NZ_MJDM01000046.1, read as the reverse complement.
TTACAATTTATTTTGAAAAATCCGAGGGGAAAACTCTAACATTTAGGTTCAATATTTTAGCTAGAAAAGAAAATGCAAAGTTAGCTGAAGAAATGTTGGGGTTTATAAGCGATAATGTTGATGATGCTGTAGCCATTTGTTTTTCCAGAAGCAAAAACGGAGGTGGCTTTAATAGTGATGAAGAACATAAGTTTAGCAAGTATGATGCTGTGATTTATGCTGTGAACTATTTATCAAGAACATTACCTTCTTTTATTAATGACAAAAAAACCCACTGGAAACAGAAGGTCATTTTGTCGCAAAATGGGCAACCAACGGGGCCTGATTCTGTATATTGGGCACTTACGAATTTAGATAAATTATCTCCCTCTACAGCGGAGAATTATAATATATACTTTAACACTCGTGGCTATCATTTTGATGAACAACCCAAGGAAGTGCTAATTGATGACACGAATGTCTATGAGAATATAGTCATAAACTCATTCTTGTACAATGCTGATAAGTTCTTATATGCTTTAACAAAACATTATTCAGAGTTCGCAAGTAAAGAGGTTGGCTACTCTGATACTGAATATGTTCGCTTTGATCATACAATGACAAAATATGCGAAGATAGCTTTAAAAATGCGAATAAAGGAAATTGAAGAAAATCATGCCTTAGTGAAGAAATTGATGTTTTTTTATAAAAAAATAATTAACTCTAAGATTAACCCAAACATCATTCCTAAAATAACAGCATTTGTAGCAAAAAAAGGACATTATAGAGAAGCGTTTAGATTAATAAATATTGCGAACTTATCATCAGCACCTGCTTTTGATGACACTAATTTTTTATTCGGGTTGAAAAACCTGTCTATTGTTTATGAAATAACTAGCCTTATCATGCTCCATAAGAGTATCTCCGAAATTTTCGGAGTAAGTTTAAGCCTTCAATCATACCGAGAGCATTCTGAAACCAATGGGTTCGGTGGGGTAGCGGTTAACAGGCCAACCGGAGCAGTCAATAATCACTTTATGTTCTCTGGAGACACTTTCCAGGTGGAGCTTTTATATGAGCCAAAGATTTTTCCAATGGCAAGCTCAACACGTCCAGGCGATTTGATCGATACCAGCAATTCCTATGCCACATCTCTATATGGAAAACATCATTTCTGTCCTGACTTTGTAATTAAAATACATTCAAAAAAATGGAAAAAATCATTAACACTAATCCTTGATTCTAAATATAAAGATGCAAGAAATGTACGGGATTACGATATTCCTAAACTAGTACCACGCTATCTCTTTAATATTCATTCTCTATCAAACGACAACTCAGTAACACCAATTGACTTGCTGATTGTTTTATTCCCACACGACAAAGCAGGAACATTAGTAAAAACCGTTTCTTCTAAGCATTTCATCACTGGATCTCATCCAGTATTACCTCAAGCACTTGGAACAATATACACACCACTTAATAATGGGCTAGATGACAAGTTAAAAAGCTTAGTGCAATATTATAATCTTAAAATGATGTAGTTATCTAAGGCGGCTTTATATTAAAAAACGCCGCCGCTATTCATGCTCATTTTGACCGATGGGCTTCGAACAGATATCAAAATATATCTACTACAAAATCTGTCAATGCAATTTTAAAGTGTCACCTTCTTGTGCAAGGTAGAAATGACACCTTTCTTAAACGGCATTTAATGAGTGTGGGCTATTTCCACTTTGTGGCAGACGTCCCTATCGCTTGCACATCAGAACGGTAATGACCTTGTGTTTACATATGGTGCTCCCTAGCGGAAGACTGTTTCTAAAGCGAATCTACCGTTTAACAGGATATTTACAGCTATTAGCTATATAAAGAAATGAAGTTAAATACACTAAAGCATATCAAGTAATTGATTTTTATCTTAGAATGGAGGCTATTATTCATTTGACAAGAGATGATGTTTGTATGCTTCGGAAGATAACCCTCATCGAAAGTGATTATTACTTAAGTTACCTAAATATTAATGCCCACAATTATTCGTCTTCGAATTTTTGTGATGGCAAGTTCTTGTCATTCATGAAAGAGAATTTCAATATCACAAAACTCCCCTATGGGATCAAACTGGTTGATTTAATCATCAGTGGGGCTAAAACAGATGAGTTGTTTGTAAAATTACCAGTTGAATACTTCAACAAATGGAAAAACTATCCTGTTCTCGGGTTCAATGAAGAGGATAGCAATAGTGAAACAACAAGCAATGCAAAATTTTTCAACCTAAAGATGTTACCGATTGAGTCGTCAAATCTGAATGATTTTTTGCATCCTTATGATACTGTTCTAAAAACCCCCTTCCTTAATAGATACAAATCAGAACACCCCTTTGCTTTAGAGGTTAAAGAACATGCGAACGGGCGAAAATTTAGACCATATGAATCATATTTGGCTTATTGGCGATCATACGTTATTTTTGAAACTGTCCAGAACTGTAAATTTATAGATCGATATTTAGATAGTGAAAGAGGAATTGCTTTCTTTAAAAAGACCTTCTTTTGCTTAAATGAGTTTTGGGTTAAAAATTATAGTGATACTTTTAATAGAATAGCGCTGTACAAATCTTTCATGACCAGAATTAGATTGGCTAACAATACAGAATGTTTTACAGGTGGTGAAATATCGGAATTTATTTTGAGCCACTGTAAATCTTCGATTTTAGATCTTCAATCTGATATGACCCTTTTACTTAAAATTCATTCAACATGGAAACGAAAATATAACACATCAACAATAACCAGTTATGTACAGGCTATTGAGTTATTAAAGAAAGACATTTATTATTTATTTGAATGGCTTTGCTATACGGGGATGAGTGAAACAGAGGTAATCGAAAAATGGTCTTATTCTGAAAATGATCGAGAAATGAGAGAGTGGTCAGAATTGAAAGGTGTTCTCGATTTTGAAGAATTGAAATTTTCGTCATCATTTATAAAATATGTTCCTCATTATTCAAAGAGTCTTGAGCATCAGATCCCTAGTTGTAGGTATACTCAAATATATGATTACCTCAAGTCATTTGGGAGTTTCAGTCCCTGGATTAGAGGTTTTTATGATCTACATAAATCGATTAACAACAAAACACATATCCAGTTAATTCAGTCTAGAGTTATTGACAACTTACTACTTATTTCAATAAGAACGGAAATAGTCATCCGGGAAATATTTAGTTCTATATCTAACGAACCAAGTCCAGATGACTTAAGGACGATATTTCTAGGATTGCCAAAATTTATTCAGGATGATATAAGTGCCTCTGTTTTTAATAGAATTTCAGATAATGCAAATTGGAAATTGACAAAATTAAATGAACGCTTAGAGGATATTTTTTCTAAACTTAGCTCTTGTAATACAGGGAAGAATTGGTCTAATGAACAAAAATATTTTTTTGAACAGATTTTTAAGTTTATCACATCAAGGAATTACTTTGCGCATCATTATTATAAAGATGAAGAGTTGAATGACCAAGTAAACAGTCTAGCTAGAGATGTACTTGTCTCTTGCTTGAATTCATTGTTATACATTTCAGCTTTAGCTACACAAGTCATTGCATGGCGGAAAAAGTAACTATTATTTTTCTGAAAAAAGTTGAGACATCAAACAATTTACTCTATGAAGTTATTCAACCATTTTATAGCCCCTGGAGTTCTGAGCCAAGGCTTTATATTATTATTCACAAAATCAATGGCTTCATCTAATCCACCTAACGTAATATATCCACTGTTAAACTTAGGCTGCAATCTGCACTTCGATAACAAGCCGGGAATGTATCTGTTAGAGTCAATCGCAGTTTTAGCGATATCATCGGCATCTGGAGATGACTGCCGATAGGCGAGGAGGGCGCGTGAATATTGAAGACACGGGCACACATCTTCTGAATAATCATTCAATAGTAAGGTCAGCTCGTCCACCATTTCCAGCTCGAGATAATAACCAGTTAATAAATGGCGAATGCCTTGGTTGTCGTTCGGGTTGAGCTTGAGCATTTCGCGGCAATGAGTCATGGCTGGGTAGAAATTACCGGACTCCCATAAGGCATCAGCCAAAGCTGCTTTTGCTCTCATATATGGACGTGTTTCGACAAATCCCCAGAAACGTCCTGCGAACTCCTGAAAATCCTCGCCCAGAGCAATGCTGGCTGCGTACAAAGCCGTCTCCAGATTCCCGATTTTTGACTCAGGAGGTTCTTGAGAAATCTCGCAGTAGAATGAGTATGCGTCAGCACAGAGCGGGGATTTCTTGATAGCTTTTCTGATGAGTTTCAGCACCACGTCCAGGTCATCAGTTTCCCAGGCATCGAACATGAACTCCTGAGCCGCAGCCAGATCCAGATGTAATTGCTCAGAACTGACAGCATTTTTATACAAATCAACGCGCTTTTTAGTCGGGAATTTAATCATCTCAAGTATCCTTTTGGGTGCTCACTGTTCCGGTACTTTGCAGCACTGATGGTCGATTCTATCGCTTTGAACTTGCCACAAACAAGCTCGGGTCTGCCAGAACGGGATTAATAGCCCGGAGCTGTTCCTGGACGCGCACCTGAGCCTTACGGCTGGGCGATTTTTTGCTTCGTTCCCGTTTGCCTTCGCTTTCCCGCTCATCCTGCTTTACCTGAGCCAGTCTGAGTACTGTTCCGAGACGTTTGTTATCAACAATCTGCCCCTGGTCGACACAGGCCAGCTTATCAAATGCCTGGCACTTAAGGCTACGATGCCCATAGTGGAAGGCGAGGGTGCCATCGGGATAATCCAGTACTTTAATTTTTTCACCGGCAAGACGGCTATTTTCTTCTGTTGGGTCAATGAGATAAAGGATCTTATCGTACTGGAAGGTCAGTGATTTCGACACGGTACGAACATCATGCCAGGCAAAGATGTCTCTTAATTCATCGGGGCTTTCCTGCACCGGACGATGCAAATCTTTCGGGAACCTTGCCGGTCGTGAAAACCGGCGGTTAAAGTCAACGATGAAAGTGGCAAGCCAGGCATTCGCGGCTTCAATGTCGGTAATACCGTCCAGACGCATTTCCTTGATCAGCCGATCCTGAAGTGTCTGATTCGCACGTTCCACGCGGCCTTTAGCTTCAGAGCTGTTGGCACAAATAAGCTCGATTGCCAGGTCATAGAGGACACGTCCGAACTGGGTAACGGTGGTATTGCGGTTCTCCGGACCACTGACGCGAAATATTGCGTGTTTATCACTGTACAGCGATACCGGCTTCCCATGCTGCTCAATGTATTCCCGGGTTGCCAGCATGTAGTCAAAGGCTGTTTCTGACTCGCTGAACCGCAGATGCATCAGACGGCCGGTGGCATCATCGATAAATACCAGAAGGCAGCATTTTGGCGCACGGCCTTCAAACCAGTCATGGTGGGAGCCGTCGATCTGGATAAGTTCACCCAGGCAATCACGCCGATGTCGGGGTTGATAAACCCGTGACTTGCGGCGAGCATGCGGAACCCAGAGTCCTTCAGACGTCATCCAGTTGCGGACGGTCTCGATTGAAAGCCGGATATCATGGCGCTCTCTGAGTTTTTCAGCGGCCAGCGTGGGTCCAAAATCGCTGTAGTTTTCACGTATCAGTCTGAGCACGCGTAGTTTGAGAGATTCGGTCAACCTGCGGTTGCTGGGCTGGCCACGTTTGCGGCTGACAAGTCCTTCAGCACCTGAAATCCGGTAACGATTGATAAGCCGTTGCGCCTGACGTTCTGAGATGCCAAGCTGTGACGCTGCATTGCGACGGCGTAGACGCTTTTCACAAACAGCCTGTATCACTGGTAAGCGATGAATCTCTTTATCTGACATGGTCACCAACATCCGTTGAGTCCCTTAGAATTGCATTCAGTTTAGCTTACTCTAAGGTGACGTTTCTATCTGGATAAAAAGTGACATTACTAAATGGTTCTAACAAAATCTGTCAAGGCTCAATTGAAATGTCCGTTATCCAGCTCAATTAAAATGACCACTTTGATCTCT
>NZ_MJDM01000045.1:0-205551 GCF_008452795.1 Klebsiella sp. AqSCr | reverse complement strand
CTGATTAATTTGTCCTTCCGACCCTAATACTTTACTGACGGATTAGTGCCATGAGTTTCAATGCCAAAGATATGACGCAGGGCGGTCAGATCGCCAATATGCGTTTTCGCATGTTTGGTCAGATTGCCAATATTATTTTTTATGTGCTGTTTATTTTATTCTGGGTGCTGTGCGGACTGATGCTGATGTACCGGCTCAGCTGGCAGACCTTTGTGAACGGCTGCGTATACTGGTGGTGTACGACGCTGGGTCCGATGCGCGATATTATTCGCTCCCAGCCGGTATACACCATTCAGTATTACGGCCAGTCGCTGGAATATACCTCAGAACAAATCCTGGCCGATAAATATACTATCTGGTGCGGAGAGCAACTGTGGACCAGTTTCGTCTTTGCTGCCGTGGTTTCTCTTGTTATCTGTATCGTGACGTTCTTCATCGCCAGCTGGGTGCTGGGCCGCCAGGGGAAACAGCAGAGTGAGGATGAGAATACCGGCGGGCGCCAGCTTTCCGATAAGCCCAAAGAAGTGGCCCGCCAGATGAAGCGTGATGGTATGGCCTCTGATATTAAAATTGGCGATCTGCCTATTCTTAAAAACTCCGAAATCCAGAACTTCTGCCTCCACGGTACCGTGGGTTCCGGTAAATCAGAAGTGATCCGCCGGCTACTGAATTATGTCCGTGCCCGGGGCGATATGGCCATCATTTACGATCGCTCCTGTGAGTTCGTCAAAAGCTATTACGACCCGTCACTGGATAAAATCCTCAACCCGCTGGACTCGCGCTGCGCGGCCTGGGATTTGTGGAAAGAGTGCCTGACGCTGCCGGACTTCGACAACATCTCCAACACCCTTATCCCGATGGGCACCAAAGAAGACCCGTTCTGGCAGGGCTCCGGTCGCACTATCTTTGCCGAAGGCGCGTACCTGATGCGTGAAGACAAGGATCGCAGCTACGAGAAGCTGGTTGATACCATGCTGTCCATTAAAATCGACAAGCTGCGCGCCTATCTGCAGAACACGCCGGCAGCGAACCTGGTTGAAGAGAAAATTGAGAAAACGGCCATCTCCATTCGTGCCGTGCTGACCAACTACGTCAAGGCTATTCGCTACCTGCAGGGCATCGAGAAGAACGGGGAGCCGTTCACTATCAGGGACTGGATGCGCGGTGTCCGTGAGGACCGACCCAATGGCTGGCTGTTTATCTCCTCCAACGCTGACACCCATGCTTCCCTGAAGCCGGTTATCTCGATGTGGCTGTCAATTGCTATCCGCGGCCTGCTGGCGATGGGGGAGAACCGTAACCGGCGCGTGTGGATTTTCGCCGACGAGCTCCCCACGCTGCACAAGCTGCCGGACCTGGTCGAAATCCTCCCTGAGGCGCGTAAATTTGGTGGTTGTTATGTGTTTGGTATTCAGTCCTATGCCCAGCTGGAAGACATCTATGGCGTCAAGCCTGCCGCCACGCTCTTTGACGTGATGAACACCCGGGCCTTCTTCCGCTCCCCGAGTAAGGAGATTGCGGAGTTTGCTGCCGGTGAAATTGGCGAGAAGGAAATCCTCAAGGCCAGTGAGCAGTACTCCTACGGTGCTGACCCGGTGCGTGATGGTGTATCGACCGGGAAAGAAAAAGAGCGGGAAACGCTGGTCAGTTACTCCGATATTCAGACGCTGCCTGACCTGTCCTGCTATGTCACGCTGCCCGGGCCGTATCCGGCCGTGAAACTGGCCCTCAAATACAAGCCGCGTCCGAAAATTGCCGAGGGATTTATTCCTCGCACTCTCGATGCGCGGGTGGATGCGCGGCTCAGTGCGTTGCTTGAAGCGCGGGAAGCTGAAGGCAGTCTTGCCAGGGCACTTTTCACGCCGGATGCGCCGGCATCCGGGACCGCTGATACAAACAGTCACGCCGGTGAACAGCCTGAGCCGGTCAGTCAGCCTGCGCCAGCAGAAGTGACAGTATCTCCGGCACCGGTAAAAGCGCCGGCGACAACGAAGATGCCGGCAGCGGAACCCTCCGCCAGGACAGCTGAGCCTCCCGTCCTGCGGGTCACGACCGTACCGTTGATCAAACCAAAAGCAGCCGCAGCGGCCGCTGCTGCCGCAACAGCATCCTCTGCCGGTACCCCTGCTGCAGCTGCAGGCGGGACAGAACAGGAGCTGGCGCAGCAGTCCGCAGAGCAGGGGCAGGACATGCTGCCGGCCGGTATGAACAAGGACGGCGTCATCGAGGACATGCAGGCGTATGACGCCTGGGCTGATGAGCAGACACTGCGGGATATGCAGCGGCGTGAGGAAGTCAATATCAACCACAGCCACCGCCACGATGAGCAGGATGATGTCGAGATTGGGGGGAACTTCTGATGCTTAGTTTCAGCCAGGTTAAATCAGCTGGCAGTGCCGGTAATTACTATACGGACAAGGATAATTACTACGTTATCGGGAGTATGGACGAGCGCTGGCAGGGTAAAGGCGCGGAAGCGCTTGGTCTTGAAGGAAAGGTAGACAAGCAGGTCTTCACGGAGCTTCTGCAGGGAAAACTACCTGATGGCAGCGACCTGACCCGGATACAGGATGGCGTGAATAAGCACCGGCCCGGTTACGACCTGACCTTCTCGGCACCGAAAAGTGTATCGATGCTGGCTATGCTGGGCGGCGATAAGCGTCTTATCGATGCTCATAATCGCGCGGTGACAGTCGCTCTTAACCAGGTGGAGTCCCTTGCCTCCACACGGGTAAAGAGAGATGGCGTTTCTGAAACGGTCCTGACCGGGAATCTGATTATTGCCCGCTTTAACCACGATACATCGCGCGCTCAGGACCCACAGATACACACGCACAGCGTGGTTATCAATACGACACAGAACGGCGATAAATGGCAGACGCTGGCCAGCGATACCGTCGGTAAAACCGGGTTTTCCGAAAACATACTGGCCAACCGCATCGCTTTGGGAAAGATATACCAGAACTCTCTCAGGGCCGATGTTGAGTCTATGGGTTACAAGACAGTGGATGCGGGTAAGAATGGCATGTGGGAGATGGAGGGCGTGCCGGTTGAGTCGTTTTCCACGCGCAGTCAGGAGCTCCGGGAGGCTGCAGGACCCGATGCCTCCCTGAAGTCCCGGGATGTGGCCGCGCTCGATACCCGCAAGTCGAAAGAAGCCATCGATCCGGCAGAGAAGATGGTGGAGTGGATGAACACGCTGAAGGAGACCGGGTTTGACATCCGGGGGTACCGTGAGGCCGCCGATGCGCGAGCCGCAGAGCTGGCACGTGCACCTGCCGCGCCGGTGAACACTGACGGTCCGGATATCACGGATGTGGTGACGAAAGCGATTGCCGGTCTCAGCGACCGCAAGGTGCAGTTCACGTATGCCGACCTGCTGGCACGCACGGTCGGCCAGCTGGAGGCGAAGGACGGTGTGTTTGAGCTGGCCAGAGCCGGTATCGATGCCGCCATTGAACGGGAGCAGCTTATCCCTCTCGATCGCGAGAAAGGCCTGTTCACCTCAAATATCCACGTTCTCGATGAACTCGCCGTCAAAGCCCTGAGTCAGGAGGTGCAGCGCCAGAATCATGTCTCCGTCACGCCCGATGCGTCTGTGGTGCGCCAGGTCCCTTTCAGCGATGCCGTCAGCGTGCTGGCGCAGGATCGCCCGGTTATGGGTATCGTTTCCGGTCAGGGCGGTGCAACCGGCCAGCGGGAGCGGGTGGCCGAGTTAACCCTGATGGCCCGGGAGCAGGGGCGCGACGTCCATATCCTGGCGGCCGATAACCGTTCACGTGATTTTCTCGCCGGGGATGTGCGTCTGGCCGGGGAGACGGTGACCGGTAAATCCGCCCTGCAGGACGGAACGGCGTTTATTCCGGGCGGAACACTCATCGTGGATCAGGCGGAGAAGCTGAGCCTGAAGGAAACGATTTCCCTGCTCGATGGCGCGATGCGCCATAACGTGCAGGTCCTGCTCTCCGACAGCGGGAAGCGCAGCGGGACCGGCAGCGCGCTGACGGTGCTGAAGGACAGCGGCGTGAATACGTATCGCTGGCAGGGTGGCCATCAGACCACAGCCGACATCATCAGTGAACCGGATAAAGGCGCACGCTACAGCCGGCTGGCACAGGAGTTTGCCGTCAGCGTGCGTGAAGGGCTGGAAAGCGTGGCGCAAATCAGCGGGACGCGTGAACAGAGCGTACTCAACGGCCTCATCCGTGACTCCCTCAGAAATGAGGGAGTGCTGGGTGAGAAAGACACGACCATTACAGCCCTGACGCCGGTATGGCTGGACAGCAAAAGCCGGGGCGTGCGGGATTATTACCGGGAGGGGATGGTGATGGAACGCTGGGATCCGGAGACCCGGACGCACGATCGCTTTGTCATTGACCGGGTGACCGCGAGCAGCAATATGCTGACCCTGAAAGACCGGGAAGGGGGCCGTCTGGATCTGAAGGTTTCCGCGGTCGACAGCCAGTGGACGCTGTTCCGGGCAGAGACACTGCCGGTGGCCGAGGGGGAACGTCTGGCGGTGCTCGGGAAGATACCGGACACACGCCTGAAGGGCGGGGAAAGCATCACGGTGATGAAAGTGGAGGACGGGCAACTGACGGTACAGCGTCCGGGGCAGAAAACCACGCAGACCCTGGCCGTGGGCGCGGGCGTGTTTGACGGGATTAAAATCGGCCACGGCTGGGTGGAAAGTCCCGGCAGGTCGGTTAGCGAGACGGCAACGGTCTTTGCGTCGGTGACGCAGCGTGAGCTGGATAACGCCACCCTCAACCAGCTGGCGCAGAGCGGAAGTCATCTCCGTCTGTACTCGGCGCAGGATGCGGCTCGCACGACGGAGAAGCTGTCGCGGCATACCGCCTTCAGCGTGGTCTCAGAGCAGCTGAAGACCCGATCCGGCGAGACGGACCTGGATGCGGCCATTGCGCAGCAGAAGGCCGGACTGCGTACCCCGGCAGAACAGGCCATTCACCTGGCCATCCCGCTGCTTGAAAGTGAGAAACTGACCTTCTCCCGGCCCCAGCTGCTGGCGACAGCGCTGGAAACCGGGGGCGGGAAGGTTCCGATGGCGGACATCGACACGACCATTCAGGCACAAATCAGGTCGGGGCAGTTGCTGAATGTACCGGTGGCGCACGGCCACGGCAATGACCTGCTGATTTCCCGTCAGACCTGGGACGCCGAAAAAAGCATCCTGACCCACGTGCTGGAAGGTAAAGACGCGGTGGCCCCCCTGATGGATCGCGTACCGGCCAGTCTGATGACGGACCTGACCGCCGGACAGCGGGCGGCGACCCGGATGATTCTGGAAAGCACGGACCGGTTCACGGTGGTTCAGGGGTATGCCGGGGTGGGGAAAACCACCCAGTTCCGGGCAGTCATGAGTGCCATCAGTCTGCTGCCGGAAGAGACCCGTCCGCGCGTCATCGGTCTGGCGCCGACGCATCGCGCGGTCGGGGAAATGCAGAGTGCTGGCGTGGATGCGCGCACGACGGCGTCGTTCCTCCACGACACGCAGCTGCTGCAGCGCAATGGCCAGACACCCGATTTCAGCAACACCCTGTTCCTGCTCGACGAGAGCTCAATGGTGGGGCTGGCCGATATGGCAAAAGCCCACTCCCTCATCGTCGCCGGCGGTGGACGGGCGGTGTCCAGTGGGGATAACGACCAGCTGCAGCCCATCGCGCCGGGCCAGCCGTTCAGGCTCATGCAGCAGCGCAGCGCCGCCGACGTTGCCATCATGAAAGAGATTGTGCGCCAGGTGCCTGAGCTGCGACCGGCGGTCTACAGCCTGATTGAGCGGGATGTGCACCGCGCCCTGACCACCATCGAGCAGGTCACGCCGGAGCAGGTGCCGAGAAAAGAAGGCGTCTGGGCGCCGGGCAGTTCTGTGGTGGAATTCACGCCGGCGCAGGAAAAGGCGATACAAAAGGCGCTGAGCGAGGGGGAAACCCTGCCGGCAGGTCAGCCCGCGACGCTCTACGAGGCGCTGGTGAAGGACTATACCGGACGGACCCCGGAGGCACAGTCGCAGACGCTGATTATCACCCATCTGAATAAGGACCGGCGGGCGCTGAACAGTCTGATCCATGACGCACGGCGGGAGAACGGGGAAACCGGCAAAGAGGAAATCACCCTGCCGGTGCTGGTCACGAGCAACATCCGTGACGGTGAACTGCGCAAACTGTCGACCTGGACGGCTCACAAGGAGGCGGTGGCGCTGGTTGATAACGTATACCACCGTATCAGCAAAGTGGATAAGGATAATCAGCTGATCACCCTGACAGACAGTGAAGGAAAGGAGCGATATATCTCTCCCCGTGAAGCCTCTGCTGAAGGTGTGACGCTTTATCGCCAGGAAAAGATCACCGTGTCTCAGGGGGACCGAATGCGCTTCAGCAAAAGTGACCTGGAGCGCGGCTATGTGGCCAACAGTATCTGGGAGGTGCAGTCTGTTTCGGGTGACAGTGTCACGCTGTCTGATGGCAAAACCACCCGCACGCTGACCCCGAAGGCGGATCAGGCGCAGCAGCATATCGACCTCGCCTACGCCATCACCGCCCACGGCGCCCAGGGGGCCAGCGAACCGTATGCCATCGCGCTGGAAGGGGTGGCCGGTGGTCGGGAACAGATGGCCAGCTTTGAGTCTGCCTATGTCGCTTTATCCCGCATGAAACAGCATGTGCAGGTTTACACCGACAGCCGTGAGGGCTGGATAAAGGCCATCAGGCATTCACCTGAGAAAGCGACGGCGCACGATATTCTGGAACCCCGTAACGACCGGGCGGTGAAAAGCGCCGATCTGCTGTTCGGGCGGGCAAGGCCACTGGATGAAACCGCCGCTGGCCGGGCAGCCCTGCAGCAGTCCGGTCTGGCACAGGGAAATTCACCGGGAAAATTCATTTCCCCGGGGAAAAAGTACCCTCAGCCGCATGTGGCGCTGCCGGCATTCGATAAGAACGGGAAAGCCGCCGGTATCTGGCTCAGCCCGCTGACCGACAGGGACGGACGGCTGGAGGCCATCGGCGGAGAGGGACGGATTATGGGCAATGATGCCGCCCGGTTCGTGGCGCTGCAGAACAGCCGCAATGGTGAAAGCCTGCTGGCCGGGAATATGGGGGAGGGGGTCAGAATGGCCCGCGACAATCCCGATACCGGGGTGGTGGTGCGGCTGGCCGGTGATGACCGCCCCTGGAACCCCGGGGCCATCACCGGCGGGCGGGTATGGGCTGATCCGGCGCCGGTGGGTCCGGTACCGCAGGCCGGGGCTGACATTATCCTCCCGCCAGAGGTACTGGCGCAGCGGGCGGCAGAAGAGCAGCAGCGCCGGGAAATGGAAAAACAGGCGGAACAGACTGCCCGGGAAGTGGCCGGGGAGGCGCGTAAAGCCGGCGAGCCGGCGGACCGGGTGAAAGAGGTTATCGGGGACGTCATTCGCGGACTGGAGCGTGACCGGCCGGGTACGGAGAAAACGACGCTACCGGATGATCCTCAGTTCCGGCGCCAGGAGGCGGCGATTCAGCAGGTGGCCTCAGAAAGTCTGCAGCGTGAGCGTCTGCAGGCTGTGGAGCGGGACATGGTGCGCGACCTGAACCGCGAGAAAACCCTCGGGGGTGACTGACGCGCCTGCGGCTTGTCTGCCCCGGCAGGGCCTCCGGTTAACACCGGACCCCCTGCCGGGGCGCGGTAAAAAGAGAGAAGGATACAGAGATGACAGCACACACAATCGGTTTCAGAGCCGCTGACCGCTGGCTGCAGGCATTACTGACCTGGACACCGGGTCAGACGGATATGATTAAAACGGTGGCCCTGGTCCTGATGGTCACCGACCATGCCGGGTTACTGCTGGCACACAATAACGAGATAATGCGGCTTCTGGGACGGGGCTGTTTTCCGCTGTTTGGTCTGGCATGGGGAATGAATCTGGCCCGGCACGCGGAAATACGCCAGTCGCAGCTGAACAGCCTGTGGGGCTGGGCGCTGGTTGCCCAGGTGTCGTTTATGCTCATCGGGTACCCGTGGTATACCGGGAATATTCTGTTTGCCTTTGCCGTCACGGGCCAGGTCCTGCGGTGGGTCAGCCAGCCGTCCTGGTATTACACCCTCCCGGCGGTCGGACTGCTGGTCGCCTGGATACCCCTGTCAACCGGCAGCTACGGCATGGCCGGAGTGGGCATGCTCACCGCCAGCTGGCTACTTTGTCGCGCACAGCATGCACCGGAACGGCTGGGATACGGGGTGCTGTGGGCCCTCATGGTGTTGCTGATGAATATGCATAACGTGAGTGAATCGGCGGCCGGGCTGGCGATTGCGCTGCTGACGCTGATCGTGTGTTCATCTGCCGGAGAACGTGTGAAACGCTTCTGGCCGCGGCATTTCTTTGTGATGTTCTATGCAGTGCACCTCGCGGTACTGGGTATTGTCATCTCTATGTAAAAAAAAAACCGGACACAGGTCCGGGGGAGGGCACATTGCCCGTAAACGTGACAAGGGGATATCATCGTTGTGTCCACTGCATTGTGAGGTGAAACGATGATACCGTTAGCGTATCGTATACCTCAGACCTGTAGCTTTTATTGATATGGCCCCTTATGAGTGAAGAAAAACGCCCTGTACTGAGCCTGAAACGAAAACCGGCGGAGAACAGTACGGCACCCGCGGAGGCGACACCTGTCCCTGGTGTGGTGCGCCGTAAGAAGGTCGTGGTGGTTTCGTCCCCGCCGGCCTGGAAGGCAAAGAAAGAGAAACTTGAGAAGGTTAAACAAGCGGCAGAAGCCGCCGCGCGTAACGCGGCGCCGGCGCCGGTTAAAGCAGTAAAGACGCCACCTCAGGTGCGTTATCTTCGCCTGCTGCCGCCGGAACAGGCCATCATGACCCTGAAGGCGTTCTGGCCACAGCTGTTCGACGGGAACTCCCCCCGTCTGCTGGCAACAGGCATGCGCGAACAGCTGTTTGCCGACATTGTGAACCGTGACCTGCCGCTGTCGCATAAACAGGTGATTAAGTGCCTGAAGAGTCTGACCCGGTCTGCGGGCTATCTGTCCCGGATGAAGGTGGGGGCCTCCCGCTATGATCTGCAGGGGAATGCCGTCGCGACCGTCGCTGCAGAGGAAGCGCAGTACGCCAGCGAGCGCATGATGAAAGAACTCCTGCGAACTGAGCGTATGCGGAGCCAGTCAGCTGGCTGAATACAATCGAGGAGAGGAAATGGATTTTGAAGCGCGGAAACAAAAGGCGCTGGCGATAATGGCCAGCCGTAAGATGTGGAAAAGCAATTATGCACCGCTTCTGATACGACTGTTGTGGCGGCTGGGGATAAACATTCCCCCGCTGCCGTTTGCTCCGCTCTGGCAGGTTTTTGTCGTAATGACAGGCTATTTCTCCCTTGGATATGGGCTGTGGATGTACTGGACGGTGTGGCGGGCCCAGGGGATGCCTCTCCTGTTCGCCTGCGAAGTCAGTCTTATCGCGGGCGTGTTATTTGGCCTGACGATGGCACTTTTTCATCTGTGGCGGCGAAAGGTGAATAAATTACCTGACTGGAAAGATCTGTAATGAAATAAATATAAGCTGTCAGGTTGTGAATATTCCTGGCCTGACAGACCCCTCGTTTTCTTAAAAATATTTACCCTGTATGGTGTGGTTATTATACGTGACTACGTCCGTTCTGGTATTACTCCTGTCCGGAAGGGACTGTTGTGTTTATTATTGTCGTATATAGTCAGAACAAATATATTCAAACGAAAGAGAGGTAAAGGGTGAAAGGCATTGTGGCTGAGGCATGTGTGTTGCCCGGGTATGGGCAGACGCGAAGAATGACAAGCCATTCGGTGCCGTGAATGGCTGCTTCGGGACTGCCACGTCCCGGGGCGATGTGACGCTTATAAGTGCTCAATTTTCAATTTAAGTCATCCACTGTCAGTATTTAACTGATTTCAATATTTTATTACATCACGACGTGCGATATATGAAATGCACAGGCTTTCATATCGTGCGTAAATCATCAAATAAAAAGGAATGATACTATGTTTAAATATTTTATTCTGCGCAAACAGCAGCAGCTGTTCTGTTATTTCTGCGGTATCGTGCTAGCGATGGTTCTTATGCTCCTGTTCCCTTCCGTTTTTCGGGGGAATGGGTTTTATCTGCTTTTATCGTCTGTTGCGCCGTTCTGGGCAGGCCTTGCCCTATATACCCGTCACATCGACCGGATGAGAAAGCCAGAGGTCTCACCGCTGGTCAGTATTCGCGACGGTATTCAGGTGGTGGCCGAGGTGCCGCGCCATGAAAAGGCCCGGCTGGAATGGGAAATCCTCCGGGATGATGAGGTGTTTCGCCAGCAAAGGTGGGAGCTTACAGGCCTGACCGGACGGGTTATCAGCCGGGGGCTGTTGTATACGCCGGCGGTGATGCTGGTCGGTATCGGTATTCTCGCCTGGGGTTCCCCACAGGATGCCATCCGCCTGATTAATGCTCTTCGTAATATGCCTGCTGCGGAACTGGTGCACCAGATTGGTTTTGTCCTGTGCCTCGTCCTGCAGATTAGCGTCATATCAGTTCTGATCGCTGATGTTGTAGCCGGGAGAGGACTGCCGAATGTATTTCGCCGCGCGTTGCTCGACAGGCTGCCGGCAGAGTTCTGCCTTATCAGAAGAGGGACAGAAAGATGAGGACGACGACAGGAAAACGCATCGGGAAAGAAAGGAACATCAGGGAATAAAATACATGGCAAAGATATTAATGATGGCGGGCAGTACCGTTGTTGTGCTGAGTTTGCTGGGGTTTCTGGTGCTGCTTCTGAAAGGACGCGCAGTAACGAAGACTTCCCCGGTTCTGATGTCACTGAAAGCCCTGGGTATTCGCCCCTCAGAGGCTGAGCAACGGTTGTGTCGCCAGCGGGTCTGGGTGGGTAATGACACACTGATGACGCCACGGGAACAACATTTTTTCCGGGCATTACTGAGGCATACCAGCCGAAAGCGCTGGCTGTTGTGTCCTCAGGTCCGGGTGGCAGATATTGCCACACTCTCTCCCCATATCCGGCCACGATCCCGGACCTGGTGGCAACTCTTCCGGATGGCATCACAGTGGCACTGCGATGTGGTCATCGTTGACATCCATACCTTCGCTATCATCGGCGCAGTTGAACTGGATGATGCCTCACACCAGAAAAAACACCGTATCCGGCGCGATATTCTGCTGGAAGAGGTTCTGAGGCAGGCCGGTATTCCACTACTACGCGATCGGGATTCAGAGAGGCTGGTAAGAAGGGTCAGAGAGTTTCTGAAATACCGCGGAGCCGATGCTGCCGAAAAATCCATAACCGGTATGAATTCAACGACAGAGCATACTGAACGCAAGGAGAAAGAAAAATGATTATCGCCGCCGAAGTGAAACGTGATGAACAGGGGTACTGGACACATCCTGTGCTGGCACGCAGTGGTTGTGAAACTTCCGCAGAATTAAGCTACTGGCTCAGAACTCATAAACTTCAGTGCTTTGTGATGACAATGCGCGATGAAGCGCCTGAAGCCTTTGCTGCCGGATTTACGGATGAAGCCCCGGATGCCCGTGGCTGGATACCGGAACCGCCGAATGATGATGATGGCTGGTTCCTGGGCTCTGTCCACGATACCGGCGACGGACCCGTCTGCTACTGGTTTCGGCATACCACAAAATCCTGACGCCTCCGCATGGCGTCGTTGTCCAACCCCGGGAACGGGGAAAAGCCAGTTTCCCCCGCTCCCGGCGTTTCTTAAAACACCCGTTAAGGAAATACTGTGAAAAAAATTAACCGTACACTCCGCAGATGTTGTCTGTCGGGGCTTATTAGTCTGACTTTGTTTGCACCTGTTCCGGCCGTGTATGCCGCCAGCATCGAGACGGGATATTCACCGGAAGGAACGGCTCTGCAGCGGGGTCTGAGGTCCAACCATGCGAAAAACCACGTTAAGAAAGCAACCTTCTGAAAAGGCGACGTTTATCAGTTTTTTTTCCGGCCATAAAGGGGGCGGAAATTATTCCCTGCACGGGTATTCGCAAGGATTTCGGTAGTGCTCTGGCTCTGCCCCCCATAACCTGGCGGACAGAGCATGATTGGGAAAGCGGTACCCTCACGGCAGAAACGATTGACGCAGGCTATATTTCTATTATTCTGGAAATATAGATAAAGGAGGTATTATGGATTTAAACACTGCTGCAAACGCACTTCGAGAACTGGGCCACCCGACACGTCTCAGCATATACCGGGAGCTGGTCAGGGCGGGTCATGAAGGCCTGCCGGTTGGCGAACTGCAGAAGCACCTTGAGATTCCTGCCTCCACGCTCAGCCATCATCTTTCAGCGCTGATATCCGCTGGACTCATAAGCCAGGAACGGCAGAGTCGTACCCTGTTCTGCAGGCCCTGCTATGCGCAGCTTGAGCAATTGATGGCCTTTCTGACAGAAGAATGCTGCGCAGGCGGCAGCTGCAGTCTGTCACCCGCAAAGACTCCCGAAGAGACCCCATTGTGAACAACCTGACTGATGCCCTGAAAAATATCGATCCGGCCCTCCTGGACGCGCCGCTGACGGAAGATAAGCTGAAGGCCAGAGAGATAACGCATCCGCCCCGCATCCTGATGCTCTACGGCTCGCTGCGGGCGCGCTCTTACAGCCGGCTGACAACGGAAGAAGGTGCCCGGCTGCTGACGGCCATGGGCGCGGAGGTGAAAATTTTCAACCCGTCCGGCCTGCCACTGCCCGATGATGCGCCGGAGACGCACCCGAAAGTGGCTGAGCTGCGGGAGCTGGTTCTCTGGTCGGAAGGCATGGTCTGGTGCTCTCCGGAGCGTCACGGGGCCATGACCGGCATCATGAAGGCCCAGATTGACTGGATACCGCTGACGTCAGGCGCGGTCCGCCCGTCACAGGGAAAAACCCTGGCCGTCATGCAGGTCAGCGGCGGCTCACAGTCGTTCAACGCTGTAAATCAGATGCGTATTCTTGGACGCTGGATGCGGATGATCACCATCCCGAATCAGTCATCCGTGGCAAAAGCCTGGGCCGAGTTTGATGAGGATGGCCGCATGAAGCCTTCTTCGTATTATGACCGCATAGTGGACGTCATGGAGGAACTGATGAAGTTCACCCTGCTGACGCGCGGTCGCAGTGATTATCTCACCGACCGCTACAGCGAAAGGAAAGAGAGTGCCGCGCAGCTTTCTGAGCGGGTCAACCAGCGCAGCATATAAAAAAGCCGGCAGATGCCGGCTTTTTCCACACTGTTATGCCCGCAGCCTGGTAAAAAATCAGTGGCTGACGCGGTTCCCGTGCTCATCAATGACGGCTTCGCCGTCCTCTTTGGTAAACGCGCCCTGCTGCGGGTCCGGCAGTATGCCCAGAACCACTTCGGAGGGACGGCACAGCTTCGTGCCGAGCGGTGTCACTACCACCGGGCGATTAATGAGGATCGGATGAGCCAGCATGGCATCGAGCAGTTCGTCATTGCTGAAGCGGTCTTCTGCCAGGCCGAGCTGTTCGTACGGTTCGGTATTTTTGCGCAGCAGGTCGCGCACGCCGATGCCCATATCCGCAATCAGCTTCTTCAGCTCATCGCGTGACGGCGGCGTTTCCAGATACAGAATAACCGTGGGTTCGGCGCCGCTGTTACGGATAAGCGCCAGGGTATTGCGGGATGTCCCGCAGGCCGGGTTGTGGTAAATGGTAATGTCAGTCATAAGCGGTACTCCGTAAAGGGGCTGCACGGGCGCAGCCCCGGGGTTAAAGTTAAACAGACAGGCGCAGGGCCAGCGCGGCCAGCGTGACAAAAAGCACCGGCAGGGTCATCACGATGCCCACGCGGAAGTAATAGCCCCAGCTGATGGTGATGTTTTTCTGTGCCAGCACGTGCAGCCACAGCAGGGTTGCGAGGCTGCCGATAGGGGTTATTTTCGGGCCGAGGTCACAGCCGATGACGTTGGCGTAAATCATCGCCTGCTTCACCACGCCCTGTGCGCTACTACCGTCAATCGACAACGCGCCAACCAGCACGGTGGGCATGTTGTTCATGACGGACGAGAGTGCCGCCGTCAGGAAGCCGGTGCCGAGCGTTGCGCCCCATACGCCGTGCTCTGCAAACCGGTTCAGGGCGGCGGAAAGGTAATCAGTCAGTCCGGCGTTACGCAGTCCGTATACCACCAGATACATGCCCAGCGAAAAGATAACGATCTGCCAGGGCGCGCCTTTCAGCACCCTGCCGGCGTCAATCACGTGTCCTTTGCGGGCAACCAGCCAGAGAATAAACGCCGCCACCGCCGCCACCAGGCTGACCGGCACGCCGAGCGGCTCCAGAGCAAAAAAGCCAACCAGCAGAAGAACCAAAACCACCCAGCCAGCCTTAAAGGTTCGTGCATCCCGGATGGCTTCCCGCGGTGCCTTCAGCTTCGCCAGGTCATAGGTGACCGGGATGTCCCTGCGGAAAAAGAGATGAAGCATCACCAGCGTGGCCGCAATGGAGGCAATGTTCACCGGCACCATGACGGATGCGTACTCGCTGAAGCCCAGCGTAAAGAAGTCAGCCGTTACGATGTTCACCAGGTTCGATACGATGAGCGGCAGGCTGGAGGTGTCAGCGATAAAGCCCGCTGCCATCACAAACGCCAGCGTGGAGCCGGGAGTGAATCCCAGCGCCAGCAGCATGGCAATAACGATCGGCGTCAGAATTAGCGCGGCTCCGTCATTGGCAAACAGCGCCGCCACTGCGGCACCCAGCAGAACGATATACGTGAACAGCAGCCGGCCCCTGCCGCCTCCCCAGCGGGAAACGTGCAGCGCGGCCCACTCAAAAAAGCCGGACTCATCGAGCAGCAGGCTGATAATGATGACCGCAATGAACGTGCCCGTGGCGTTCCAGACAATCTGCCAGACCACCGGAATATCACCGATGTGCACCACGCCGGTCAGCAGCGCCAGCGCCGCACCGATGACGGCACTCCAGCCAATGCTCAGCCCCTTCGGCTGCCAGATGACCAGTACCAGCGTCAGGATGAAAATCGCACCTGCCAGAAACATACCCGCTCCTATTGAATACAAATGCCTGTTAAACCGGACTGATAAATTTTCGATGCGTAATATATTCGATAATCCAGATATATACCGGTAAATTTTTAAATACAGACAGGCTTGCCGTTGGTGGTGGCGTTATCGCGTTCAGCCTGCCGGCTGAGCTGGCGGATATCATCCCGCTGGCAGAGATAAGCCTGTTCGATAACCGCCGCTGCCCACGCCGGCATATGAGGCGACAGACGATAGTGGATCCATTTTCCGTCCCGCCGGTCGGTAAGCAGCCCGTTTTCTCTCAGCAGAGCCAGATGCCGTGAGATTTTGGGCTGAGTTTCTTTCAGCACGGACGTAAGTTCACAGACGCAGAGCTCCCCTTTTTCGCGTAGCAGCAGCACGAGGCTGAGTCGGGTTTCGTCGGAAAGGCTTTTAAAAAGCTGCAGGGGGGACACGGGTGGCATGGTGACTCCTTATTGTGACTGACCTGAGTGTACCTGTGAAACTTTCTCCGTCAAATTTATATTCACTTAATCATATGTATGTGCGAACGCCGGACGAGCCTGAGCATGCAGAAGGACTTTCCGTCCGGATGCGCCTGACCGGCATTCCATGAACAGCGTTTTTGCCCTGCGCGTTGACCCCGTTAACAATTCGTGTAGAGTAAAAAGCGCTTTTTGCCGTGGTTCATCTGCCCGGCGGGCATTTGTGGCCGGTACTGAACGTCTGTTCATCCGGTCTTTCTGATTACCCGCGCTGCTCTGTCAGCCGTGAAGGAGTGATAAACACCACCATGCGTCTTACGCCACCCTGAGTCGTACCCCTCCTCTGTCGCACTGAATAAACTTCGGCGCGCACTCAAAAACATCCCGTCTGCGGATGTGCTTTTTCGTACGTAAAATTTTTGCCCTCACGGGCTGACCGTAATCAAAAACTGAGAAATGACTATGCTGCTGTCCTCGACGCGTAAGGACTGGCTGGGTAACGTCCGTGGTGACGTCCTTGCCGGTATTGTGGTCGCGCTCGCGCTTATTCCCGAAGCGATCGCCTTTTCCATCATCGCCGGAGTCGACCCGCAGGTCGGGCTCTACTCTGCGTTCTGTATTCCCCTGGTTATGGCCTTCCTCGGCGGCCGTCCGGCAATGATATCGTCCGCCACCGGTGCGATGGCGCTGCTGCTGATCACGCTTGTAAAAGACCACGGCCTGCAGTATCTGCTGGCGGCCTCGGCGCTGACCGGCGTACTGCAGCTGGCGGCCGGCTACCTGAAGCTGGGCAGCCTGATGCGCTACGTCTCCCGCTCGGTGGTCACCGGTTTCGTGAACGCGCTGGCCATCCTGATATTTATGGCGCAGCTGCCGGAGCTGACCAACGTCACCTGGCACGTTTATGCCCTGACCGCTGCGGGCCTGGGCATCATTTATCTCTTCCCGTATCTGAACAAAACCATTCCCTCGCCGCTGGTCTGCATCATCGTGCTGACCGCCATTTCCATGTGGCTGCACCTGGACGTGCGCACCGTGGGTGACATGGGCAAACTGCCGGACAGCCTGCCGGTGTTTCTGATCCCGGATATCCCGCTTAACCTCGACACGCTGATGATTATTCTGCCGTACTCGGCAGGACTTGCCGTGGTGGGGCTGCTGGAGTCGATGATGACCGCCACCATCGTGGACGACATGACCGACACGCCGAGCGATAAAAACCGCGAGTGCAAGGCGCAGGGCGTGGCCAACATCTGCACCTCCTTTATCGGCGGCATGGCGGGCTGCGCGATGATTGGCCAGTCGGTGATCAACGTCAAATCGGGCGGGCGCGGGCGGCTTTCCACGCTCACCGCCGGCGTGGTGCTGCTGCTGATGGTGGTGTTCCTGCGCGACTGGGTGTCCCGGATACCCATGGCGGCTCTGGTGGCGGTGATGATCATGGTCTCCATCGGCACCTTCTCCTGGCGCTCCATCAGCAACCTGCGCAGCCATCCGCTGTCAACCAGCGTGGTGATGCTGGCCACCGTGGTGGTGGTGGTGGCGACCGATAACCTGGCGTTTGGCGTGCTCACCGGCGTGCTGATTGCCTCGCTGAACTTCGCCACCAAGGTCGCCCGCTTTATGGCGGTCTCCTCTGAGCTGAAGGACGACACCCGCACCTATACCGTAGCCGGCCAGGTATTCTTTGCCTCATCCGATCGCTTTATGAGCCACTTCGACTTCCGTGAAGCGGTGGAGCGCGTGGTGATTGACGTAACGCACGCCCACTTCTGGGATATCACCTCCGTGAGCGCGCTGGACCGGGTGGTTATCAAGTTCCGTCGCGAAGGCACGGAAGTGGAGATCAAGGGTATGAATGACGCGACCCGCACCCTCGTTGACCGCTTCGGAGTGCATGACAAGCCTGAAGAAGTGGAAAAGCTGATGGGTGGCCATTAATTTACTGGAGAAAGCATCATGAATAACACCGTTATTGCCTGCGTTGACGGCTCGCCGTCAACCCGGCCGGTCTGTGAGTATGCTGCCTGGGCAGCCGGTAAACTTGGCGCGCCGCTGGCGCTGCTGCACGTGCTCGAAAAGAGTGAGACTCCCGCCGTGTCTGACCTGACCGGGAGCATTGGTATTGACAGCCGGGAGCAGCTGACCGAAGCGCTGGTCCGCGTCGAGGGTGAGCGCAGCCGGCTGCTGATGGCGCAGGGCAAGGCCGTGCTGGCCGGCTGTGCGGAGCTCCTGAAGCAGACCGGACAGCCGGACGCACAGCTGCTGCAAAAGCACGGCGCACTGGACGAAATCCTGGCGGAGCTGGGCGAAGTCCGGCTGATGGTGCTGGGGCGCCGCGGGACGCAGAATCAGGTAGGCAGCCATCTGGAAAGCGTCATTCGCCTGCAGAAAAACCCGGTGCTGATTGTGCCGGAGACGTTTACGCCGCCGGCGCGGGTGATGTTTGCGTACGACGGCAGCAGTGAGAGCCGTAAAAACCTGACGCGCCTGACGGTCAGCCCGCTGCTGCACGGCCTGAGCTGTCATATCGTGATGGTCAACGGTGACATGTCAGCCCTGCAGGATGCGCAGGCTGTTCTTCAGGAAGCCGGTATCACGACCGAGACACGCCTGCTGGAAGACGAGTCCGTAACCGGGGCGCTGTGCCGCTACGCGGACGCCCATGATATCGACCTCACGGTAATGGGGGCCTGCGGGCACTCCCGGTTACGGCGATTCTTTATTGGCAGCCACACCACGGAAATGCTGTCTGAAAGCCGTCAGCCCCTGCTGATGCTGCGATGAAACAGGCGGGCCTGATATCAGGCCCGCCTTCACAGGGGAAAGAGGATGACGGGTATGAAGGTAAAGGCGCGTTATTGCGGCGCATCCGTCCTGATACCGGTGGCCAGCAGGCTGGCGCCAAGAATGTAGACCAGGCAGAACAGGGCCTGAAGATGCAGGGTGACATGGTTATCTATCAGCACGCCCATGATTACCGGGGATGCCCCGCTGGCAATCACCGTCCCTGCCTCAACCGCCGAGCGCACCCTGGCCAGCTGCGCCGGACCAAACAGCTGTACCCAGAGCGCGGTGGCAAGCGTTGAGGCAATGGCCGACGATACGCCGGTCATAATCAGGTAAAAAGGCGTCACCCACTGACCGTTGCTGAGCCATAGCGCCAGCATGGCCAGGGCCTGTGGCATCAGAAACCACGGCAGCAGCCTGCGTGGTGAGAGCCGGTCAATCAGCGGGCCAAACGACAGCAGCGATACCGCCTGGGTAATGGCATAGGCAATAAACCATACCGCCACCCACGACAGCTCCCAGCCTTTCTCCTGTGCCAGCCTCGCCTGGTGGAAGAAGAAGCCGGTGGTGATAAAGGGGGAGGCCAGCACGACAGGCAGCGCCAGCAGCAGGTTGCGGTTTCGCCATACCGGCGCCTCTTTTTCTTTCTCCTCACCCCGCTTTCTGAACGTACGCAGCGGCTTCTCTTTCCCGCGGGGCAAAAACATCAGCGCGACCCCCACGCCGGCAACAAGCATTCCGGCATTGATGCCCCAGGCAGCGCGCCATCCCGTCAGCGCGCTTATCTGCACCGCAATCACAGGAAAAACGGCCTGCGCCAGCGAGAGCCCCAGCGCGATGGCGCCGAGCGCCTTGCCTGCATCAAGGGGGAACTGGCGCGCCGTTGCGGTCAGCGCAGTATGCACCATCAGTCCCTGGCCGCCGAGGCGCAGAAAGTAAAACCCGATGCACAGCATCCACGCCGCCTGTGCGCCGGAAACCAGCAGGCAGGCCGTGAGCAGCAAAAGGGTGACCGCCAGCGTGAAGCGGCGGGTCGTGGTGTAGTCAATCAGCCGTCCGGCCCAGGTCAGCGTGATGGCGCTCATCACCGTTCCGATTGCGTACAGGCCGCCCAGTCCGCCGTCGGTGAGCCCAAAGGCCTCACGAAAATCCTGCCCGTAAAGTGAGACAAAATAGGTCTGTCCAAAGCTGGACATGGCCATCAGCATCGCACCGAACGTAAGGTGAGAGGCGTGATGAAACATAAACCGAAAAAGCTGACGCATGAATATCCCTGAAGGCGGGCTGCAGCCCGCCGATTAATCACGACGTGTCCGTACCGGCTGCTGCGGACACGGCGCCTGCGTCCCTGAAGCAGGTACACGCGGGTTCACCGTGAAAGGTGGCAGTCCCGTAACGGATATGAGAGAACGGTACCCGGCGCGGACTGGCTGTCGCGGCAGGCTCTCTGATAAAGGACGGGCGAAGAGAAACTCAGGGTGGCGTAATGTGCATGACTCACAGTCAGATATAAAATGCTGCCGAAACGATAATTTTTAATGCTCTTCAGGTCAAGCCTGAAAACGGGCTCCTCATGCCCGCCGCAGGGGGAGTCGCACAAAAACAGTGGATAGCCGCTTGATTAACGCCCGTGACCGGGCCAGAATTGCGGCGAGGTGATGGCGTTCCACCTTACCCAACCGCTTCCCCTGAGAAGCTGATGACGCCTGATATTACTCCCCTTTAACCGGGAGTATGTCAGGCCGCCCCGTATCATCAGCCTGCATACTCCCTCTGACACAGAGGTAAACCCCGTGAAATCTTATCTGGCCATTATCATTGGTGGATCCGCTGGCTGCCTGATCCGCTGGCTGCTTGGCGCACGCCTGAACAGCCTGTTTCCTGACCTGCCACCGGGCACGCTGGTAGTGAACCTTGCGGGCGGATTTATCATTGGTGCGTCGCTGGCCTGGTTCATGCGCCATCCTGACCTGGATCCGGCCTGGCGATTACTTGTTATCACCGGGCTGTGCGGTGGGCTGACCACGTTTTCCACGTTTTCCCTGGAAATATTCTCACAGCTGCAGTCCGGTAATTATTTCTGGGCGTTTACTTCACTGCTGGTACACGTAACCGGCTCCATTCTGATGACTGCCCTGGGTTTTTTTGTCGTCACATGGCTGCTGTGAGCGTGTGGCTGATGACGGATAAAAATGCCCCTGCCTGCGGCAGCTTTACAGGGCTTTACCTCTTCCGCCTGAAGCGGGCCGGACGTTATGATAAAATTAACGTCACGCTAATTCGTTAATTTATCAGCAATTAATTATCGTATTTTTTATATCTTCAGCGTAGCTCAGCCGGCTTATCCTCTGATAACCAGCGGTTGTATATCAGGGGAAGGCCTGTTTTTTTTGAATAAAGGGAGGGAGTGTGTCAGAAATCCCAGACAGAAATAAAAAGAGGATGTCAGAAGTGCCATCTGCATTTTTCAGCTCGCCCGCAGCCGGCGGCATCGTGCTCATCATCGCCTCAGCAGCCGCTATCATCGTGGCTAACTCTCCGCTCAGGGAGGGATATGAGGTATTCCTGAAATACAACGCCGCCGGCCTCTCCGTTGAGCACTGGATAAACGACGCCCTGATGGCCGTGTTCTTCATGATGGTCGGCCTGGAAATCAAGCGCGAGCTTCTCACCGGTCAGCTTGCCACCTGGGGCCAGCGCGCGCTGCCGGGATTTGCCGCGCTGGGCGGGATGGCCGTGCCTGCGGCCATTTACGTATGGTTTAATGCGGGCAGCGATGAAACCCTCGCTGGCTGGGCAATTCCTGCCGCCACGGACATTGCCTTTGCGCTCGGGGTACTGGCACTGCTGGGCAGTCGCGTACCTGCCTCGCTGAAAATTTTCCTGTCGGCGCTGGCTATTCTGGACGACATGGGCGCAGTGGCTATTATTGCGCTCTTCTATACCAGTAATATTTCGTTTCTGATGCTGGCCGGTGCGGCGGTCACGGTTGCTCTGCTGTTTATCATGAACCGTGCCGGGATTACCCGGCTGTTTCCCTATCTGCTGGCGGGGGGCGTGCTGTGGTTTTTCATGCTTCAGTCCGGGGTGCACGCCACCATCGCGGGTATCCTGCTGGCGCTCTTTATCCCGCTGCGGGTAACCGATCCGGATAAACAATCCCCTCTTGCCCGGCTGGAGCACGGCATCAATCCGTGGGTGACGTTTCTGATACTGCCGCTGTTTGGCTTCGCAAATGCGGGGGTCGCGCTCTCCGGTATGACGGCTGATGACCTGATGTCGCCGGTACCGGTCGGCGTTGCGCTGGGCCTGTTTGTTGGCAAGCAGGCGGGCATTTTCGGCCTGTCGCTGCTGGCCGTCAGCCTGGGCCTGGCAAAACGGCCTGAAAAAAGTACCTGGCTGCAGGTTTACGGCGTATCGGTCCTGTGCGGAATAGGGTTTACCATGAGCCTGTTTATCGGCAACCTGGCGTTTGCAGAAAGCCCCCTGTTGGTGGACGAGGTCAAGGTGGGGGTACTTGCCGGCTCTGTACTGGCAGCACTGGCGGGTATGCTGATACTGCGCTTTTCTCCTTCGCATCCTTCCCGGTAACGCATTCGGGTCCGGAAAATCCCCGTGATGACGGGGATTTTTATTTCCCTGCAAACTTATTAATCAACAGGGCCACCTTCATTACCGTCGGCATTTATTCAGGTGCTTATCATCACACTGGTGCCCGCATTTATAGTTTGCCGAAAAAATTCGCACCGTTAATCATGCAGGTACAAACAAAAAGCAGTCTTTTTGTCAATCATGGCAACTTTTCCTGGCCGCCCCCGGTTATGTCGGTTCTCTCGCCTGTTATTAATGTAGCGGGTAATGTCCCATTTCAAAAAGGGGAAAGGGAGAGGCATGCTGATGTCTAAAATCAGAATGCCCCCGGAGTTCTGTTTATGGATGAGAACCTACAGCTGCTTGTGTCCTGCCAGAATTTTCAGGCCAATGATACCCGCCAGAATCAGTCCGAAACAGGCAATGCGTAACAGGCCCTTATCTTCATTTAAGTAAATTATTCCGTACGCTGCTGTCCCTAAAGCACCAATCCCGACCCAGACCGCATAAGCGGTTCCTACAGGAATAGTCCGTGTTGCCAGGGACAAAAAGTACATGCTCACACCGATAAATGTCAGGCAAAAAATACTGGGGTAGATCCGGGTAAATCCCTCAGTCCGGAGCATTGACGCGGCATAAAAGACTTCGGCTATGCCGGCAATCACCAGATACATCCATCCATTCATAAAACTCCTTTAACGGCTCATCAAAACCAGCAATATTGTGGGCAATGTTAACTCTGTTTTTAAGCAGGGGATCATCAGCATCAACCGCGAAACCCTTTCCGGCACAGGAAAAAATCGCTGCCTGCGTCGGGTTAACTGCCTGGGCCCAGTTTTTTTAACCTGAAATAGGTGGCCCTGGATATGCCGGTTTTCTCCATCACCAGTTTAATGGGCACTGTTGCAAAGTTAGCGATGAGGCAGCCTTTTGTCTTATTCAAAGGCCTTACATTTCAAAAACTCTGCTTACCAGGCGCATTTCGCCCAGGGGATCACCATAATAAAATGCTGAGGCCTGGCCTTTGCGTAGTGCACGCATCACCTCAATACCTTTGATGGTGGCGTAAGCCGTCTTCATGGATTTAAATCCCAGCGTGGCGCCGATTATCCGTTTCAGTTTGCCATGATCGCATTCAATCACGTTGTTCCGGTACTTAATCTGTCGGTGTTCAACGTCAGACGGGCACCGGCCTTCGCGTTTGAGCAGAGCAAGCGCGCGACCATAGGCGGGCGCTTTATCCGTGTTGATGAATCGCGGGATCTGCCACTTCTTCACGTTGTTGAGGATTTTACCCAGAAACCGGTATGCAGCTTTGCTGTTACGACGGGAGGAGAGATAAAAATCGACAGTGCGGCCCCGGCTGTCGACGGCCCGGTACAGATACGCCCAGCGGCCATTGACCTTCACGTAGGTTTCATCCATGTGCCACGGGCAAAGATCGGAAGGGTTACGCCAGTACCAGCGCAGCCGTTTTTCCATTTCAGGCGCATAACGCTGAACCCAGCGGTAAATCGTGGAGTGATCGACATTCACTCCGCGTTCAGCCAGCATCTCCTGCAGCTCACGGTAACTGATGCCGTATTTGCAGTACCAGCGTACGGCCCACAGAATGATGTCACGCTGAAAATGCCGGCCTTTGAATGGGTTCATGTGCAGCTCCATCAGCAAAAGGGGATGATAAGTTTATCA
This sequence comes from Klebsiella sp. AqSCr, assembly GCF_008452795.1. Lineage (NCBI taxonomy): Bacteria > Pseudomonadati > Pseudomonadota > Gammaproteobacteria > Enterobacterales > Enterobacteriaceae > Klebsiella > Klebsiella sp. AqSCr. The sequence goes on along the minus strand of NZ_MJDM01000045.1, from coordinate 181,960 downwards.
CCACCGACTATTTGCAACAGTGCCACAGAAAATTACCTGAACTGCGTCAACTCGGAGTCTGGCCGCGTGCGCGTGGAAGCAAAGCGGGCGAGCGAAGAATACGGGCGAGTGCTGCGGCGCTATCCGCTGAAACCCGGCGAGACGGTCGAGCGTCCGCAACGCGGGGAAGTCGTCAGCAGCTCCGGGGTTCTCCCCCCACTGGACCCAGGCGAATACTAAGCGCGGCGGTGTGTAATAGACGGAGCGCGAGGCGACTACTGGTCAGGGTTTGCGCAAGGCGGGTGTGTAATAGACGGGAGGGGATCGATCCGGCGATCCAGCCTGTGGATAGTCCGTCTATTACCCACCCGGTTCCGTCGTTTACCCACCCAACCCCGTCTATTACCCACCGGAAACCGTCTATTACCCACCGAGGGGTTCTATAAGCAACTGATAATGAAGGTAAATTTTGCCTTCTGATTCCCTAAAACTCTTTAAAACAAAAAAAAAATATATAAAACGTGTAGCCCTGGGGAAAACAGCCCGTGGAATTATGGACAATCCGGCAAGCCGGATACCTGCCTAACCGCTTCGCGGTTCCCCATTGACAGGCCAGGGACAACCGCGAGCGGTTGCCCCCACCCTGCCAACAGGTCGGCAGTTGCCCACAATACCACCGGCTCAAGCAACAGGATTTTTTTATATTTTTGTTTTTAAAAGAAAAAAGCGGCCGTGCTCTAGTGGCATGGCCGCGTTACGTGGTCCTATCAGGGGCTTGTGGCTCTTGCGCCTCCTCGGATCGACACAAGTGCCGATCACTGCGGCGGGGCGCTCCTGGCTCAAGCTGAAAAGCGATCAGTATCCGCACCAGTGGCGACGGCGTTCCCTCCACGCATTCGGGCCGGGCCTCCACTCAACGGCTAACCCCTCGGCCATGAGGGTTTGCCCCACGTCCCGCCCGTCGATCAGCAGGTGAACAAGGCGGCGGTCGTACTTGTCGGCTTGGCCGGAATCGACAACCTCGATGCGCTGAGCGTTGGCAACCAGTTCGCGGAGGCGTGCGGTTGCCTCGCGGCCCTTCGTCAGCTCGGCGTCGCACCTGGGCTTGTAGGTTTCCGGGGTGTCAATCGACAGCAGGCGCAAGCGTTGACCGTTGTATCGTAACCGTCCGGTGATTCCACCTTGAGCCAAATCGCCTGCCGACCAAAAGGCTCGAAGCTTACCACCCGGTCGATTCCGGTCAGATCCAGAAACGCCTCGTCGATGGAGTAGACATCCACTCTCGATGCCAGAGCTTCCAGGGTCGTCATCACCCGCCGGCTTATATCGCCATTTGTGTGGAATAGAGAATCAATTGGAACGGGGGCTTTGCTCGCCCCCCCTTGAACTTCTCATACCCAACCTGTTTGGCTATAGCTACTGAGGAGATCGCGGTGGCCCACCAAATCTTCCGGTCATCCTGTTCAATTACACCGCTAGCCGTACCCAGGAGGTGCCGCAGCGCCTCCTGGAGGCAGAAAGGCGTCGAGCGTATAGGTTGCTGGGCATGCGCGGCGCAAGTTCATCAGAAAACTCAATCCAAGGGCAAGATCGGCCGAGCGGAGATGGCACTGACTCTTATCAACAAGCTCTACGGCATCGAGCGCGACATGGAAGAGGCGGGCGATGCCCAGCGATACCAGACGCGCCAGTCGCAAAGCCAGGCTTTCCTGGAGCAACTGAAAGCTAGGCTGGACAAAACCCCTCCCCAGGTCACGTCGTCAAAGTGCCTTGGGCAAGCAATCAATTGCCTTGCGAGCAACTGGTTAAAGCTGATCCGCTACATCGAAAGGGGGACACCTGCCCATCGACAACAACCCTGCCGAGCGGGCGAGCCACCTTCTCATGTACATATGACCAAAGCGTCGCCCGTCTCCTCCCGTTATGTCATGCCTACCCACGACGGAGTATTGACGGTCTCTGTGCGCCAGAGCATAGTTTTCCCGAAGGGCGCTTAGGTACATATCTTCATGTGCTGTCCAGGCGCAGTTGCGTTTAGAGTACGTGTCCAATCAGTTTTAAATGGGTGTGAACATGAGAGCAGAAACTGAATCGCGGATTTTTTCGGTGGATGAATATGTTCGTCCGTCTAACGGCGAACCGATTCGTTCGGTTGTTCTGGAAACCAATGACTCTGTCGTCGTTGTTTGGCACGCCCACCCTGGGCAGGAAATAGCTTCCCATGTACATCCTCACGGCCAAGATACTTGGACGGTTATCTCAGGTGAAGCCGAATATCATCAAGGTAACGGCATAGTCACTCATCTTAAAGCTGGAGATATTGCGATCGCAAAACCTGGGCAGGTACATGGTGCAATGAACTCTGGCCCCGAACCTTTTATATTTGTTTCAGTGGTTGCGCCGGGCAATGCCGGTTTTGCGTTGGCTGAGAAATAGGCGAAAGGCCTGAGAGGAAACTGATGAATACACGATTATTTACGTTCGCTGGTGGAGAAACGGGTGTTTGGCGCGTTGTTCGGATGGATGCCGTGGCGGGAGCCCCTCTCCCTGGAATCCCCCGGCTCGACGTAGCCGCTGGCTCTGTTTCGCCGCAGCCTTTGGGCACCAAATGGCTTCTTCGCGGGATAACGAGTAACGAGCGTTATGTCGTGCGTGAAGAGAAGGATCGTCTCGTGGCGAAGCAGCCAAGTTTGGGTCGAGCAGAGGCCACCTGTGCCGCCCTGATCCCTATCCGGAAAAACCCCTCATGGTGGGGACTGGCTCAAGACGAACGCCGGAAGATTTTTGAGGAGCAGTCCCGTCACATTCACATTGGGCTCCAATATCTCCCTGCTGTGGCCCGTCGTCTCCACCATTGTCGGGACCTGGGCGAGAGCGAACCCTTCGACTTCTTGACGTGGTTCGAATATTCCCCGTCTGATGAGCCGGGCTTTAACAGGCTTTTGGCCGAACTCCGGGCCTCGGTGGAGTGGAAGTATGTCGACAGAGAAATCGACATCCGGCTAGTGCATGAGCCGGCCTAGTATCAGGTTTAACTGCGATCTCCGTGCGGCATACACCTGCGACACCCGCAGCCCAGCAAAGCCCGGAAAATCTAGTGTGTCTAATAACTTAGGAGTAACACGACACGTATGCCTAGCGAGCCACCAGTCGCTTGGGAAATTTTCTACTTATGGCCTCCTCTTTCTCTCATCGATCTCCCAGGGCATATCCTGCCGTCTAGAGTTGGCACCTTGTCCAGCTTTCGAAGAAGGCTCTCCATACACGTCCGGCCTACACCTTGTTAGGTATGGCCGGTTTCCAGTTGTGGGGCAATAGCTCGTCGATGGCGTTGTTCTTCTGTGTCGGCAGGCGAGTCAGCACATCCTTCAGGTAGGCATAGGGATCATGCCGATTCAGCTTCGCTGACTGTATTAGGGTCATGACCGCAGCCGCACGTTGACCACTGCGCAGTGAACCCGCAAACAGCCAATTGCTGCGCCCCAGCGCCCAGGGTCGGATCTGGTTTTCCACCCAGTTGTTGTCGATGGGCACAGCGCCATCGTCCAGGTAGCGCGTCAGCGCTTCCCAACGTTTGAGGCTGTAATCCAGGGCTTTGGCCGTGCCGGAGCCATCCGGCACTTTCTGGCGATGGGCCAGCATCCACTGATGCAGCGCATCGGCAAGGGGTTTGGCTTTGGTTTGCCGGATTTCCCGCCGCATATCCGGTGGCAGATCTTTGGTTTCCCGCTCGATCTCGTAGAGTCCACCGATGTATTCCAAGGCCTTGGCCGCCAATTCGCTCTTGTTGGCCTCGTGCAGGTCATAGAACTTGCGCCGGGCGTGGGCCATACAGCCGATTTCGGTAATGCCGTTGCCGAACCCGGCCTTGTAGCCAGCGTAATCATCACAGACCAGCTTGCCCCGCCAGTCACCCAGGAAGGTTCGGGCGTGTTCGCCTGCACGGCTGGGTGCGAAGTCGTAAATAGCTGCCTTCAGGTCGGCAAACGGTGTGGTGCAGTAGGCCCAGACGTAGGCCTTGTGGGTTTTCTTCTTGCCCGGGGCCAGCATGCTGACCGGGGTTTCATCGGCATGCAGAACACTGTGTTCCAGCAGAGTATTTCTCAACGCATCCACCAGCGGCTGCAACTGCACACCACAGGCACCCACCCATTCGGCCAGGGTGGAGCGCGGGATTTCCAGGCCGGCACGGCCGAACATGCGTTCCTGACGGTACAGCGGCAGATGGTCGGCATACTTGGCCACCAGCACCTGGGCCAGCAGGCCAGCGGTGGGGATGCCTTTGTCGATCACCTGCGGTGGCACCGGTGCCTGGATCAACGTCTCGCAGCTGTCGCAGGCCCATTTGCCCCGGCACTGTTGCAAAGTTAGCGATGAGGCAGCCTTTTGTCTTATTCAAAGGCCTTACATTTCAAAAACTCTGCTTACCAGGCGCATTTCGCCCAGGGGATCACCATAATAAAATGCTGAGGCCTGGCCTTTGCGTAGTGCACGCATCACCTCAATACCTTTGATGGTGGCGTAAGCCGTCTTCATGGATTTAAATCCCAGCGTGGCGCCGATTATCCGTTTCAGTTTGCCATGATCGCATTCAATCACGTTGTTCCGGTACTTAATCTGTCGGTGTTCAACGTCAGACGGGCACCGGCCTTCGCGTTTGAGCAGAGCAAGCGCGCGACCATAGGCGGGCGCTTTATCCGTGTTGATGAATCGCGGGATCTGCCACTTCTTCACGTTGTTGAGGATTTTACCCAGAAACCGGTATGCAGCTTTGCTGTTACGACGGGAGGAGAGATAAAAATCGACAGTGCGGCCCCGGCTGTCGACGGCCCGGTACAGATACGCCCAGCGGCCATTGACCTTCACGTAGGTTTCATCCATGTGCCACGGGCAAAGATCGGAAGGGTTACGCCAGTACCAGCGCAGCCGTTTTTCCATTTCAGGCGCATAACGCTGAACCCAGCGGTAAATCGTGGAGTGATCGACATTCACTCCGCGTTCAGCCAGCATCTCCTGCAGCTCACGGTAACTGATGCCGTATTTGCAGTACCAGCGTACGGCCCACAGAATGATGTCACGCTGAAAATGCCGGCCTTTGAATGGGTTCATGTGCAGCTCCATCAGCAAAAGGGGATGATAAGTTTATCACCACCGACTATTTGCAACAGTGCCATTTTATTTTCCTCCCTGAGACGCTGCTGCAAACGCCGCAGAGTGACTGTCTTGCCGCTGCCAACCACACCACAAACGGCAATTAACCGGCCTTCGTGGATAGCACCGCGGATATCCTTGATAAGCTGCTTATGGTGAGCCGTCTCATAGTAACCGGCCTGATCGATTGGTTGCGCCAGTCCATAATGTTCCATTACCTCAACCCGCATGATCCTCTCCTGATTGGGTGTTGCGGAAATACTCCCTGACCCGGGCAAATACCTCACTGCGGATCAGCGTGTCTGTCAGTACTTGGTCGATAAACGCCTTGTCTTCATCCGATAATTTCGCCAGCGGTGTGGCCAGATCAGCCGCAATAGCCAGCTTCGCTGCCACCGGGGTAGGAAAACAGTATTCAAACGCTGTGGACTCGAAGGGTTGATGTGGCAACACCCGCGTGCTCTGAACGCTATCGGCCACCAGTTTGAGGTCACAACCGGACAGGGCGCTGATAGGTAAGTTCAGTTGCCGAGCCAATGACTGGATACGGTCTGCCCGCACCGCTGCTTTTCCGCGTTTGAATGCCCGATAGCGGTGCAGAGGTATCGGGCCGGAAACAGGAAAATAAGGCCCCCACTTTTCACCGTCAAACTCCACGAACATTTCGTCATCAAAGAGGCCCCACAGCAGGATAACAGTTTCACCCGCCATGTCGGGTTCGACTTCGTAAGCTGTCCCGTCAATCGTTATGCGGGCATCGATACCCACCTTGCGAGACTCCGGCTCCCGGGCAAAGCGACAGTACTGTTCCCAGGTGCACATGTCCTGCACTCCCTTTGGTGGCAAATGCATCAGCCAATCTTCCTCACGGGAATGCTTTTCGCTGCGATGTCGTTGTGCGTTATAGCGTATCAGGTAGTTCCAGAGCCATTCATTCGCCTGCTGTTCAGTCTCCGGCTTATGAAAATGATACAGCGTTTCGTGGGCTTCTTTGACGGAACGGAACGGGCGCTCAACCTTGCCTTTTGACCGGGCTGTGGTGCGGGTGCCATCCTTGCCTGCCGGCATATGTGTCTGCCAGTCAATCTGCAGCGCCTGCATCACATTCTGGAAGACATGGCTTTTCGCCACCGGGCCATTATCGAGGTACAGCATTTTCGGTCGCCCCTGGAGAGACATCTCCGGATGACTTTTAGGCGCCATGGCATTAAACAGAAAACGCAAGGCAGACTCCGCATCTTCGCCATACACACAGCGGTATTCCTGGTAATTAACCCCGCTGCGATCGTCCACCACGCTGAATAACATCAGGGTAGGTTGTCCACGGGCCGGATCAATCCACTCAGGACATTCGATATATTTGAGATCAGAGGGCGACATATCGAACTGCCAGCAGTCATTACTGCACTCAGCCTGGAACCGCGCTGCCGGTGGCTCCCGTAACAGACGTGAGTGATCGAGTCGGAACAGGGACAAATAGCGGTTAACCGTTGGCCTGCGCAACAACCCCTTTGGAAGTTTAACCAGCCCCTGAGTCGTTTCCACACCATGTTCTTCGAGCAACTGAATGGCACGCGTCGTGGACAGATGACGACCGGCTTTATTGGTGGTACGTAATTTCAATGCAGCGATCAGTTCACAATAATATTCGAGTTCGGACGGCGGCAGTATCCGGGGTTTCCCGTGATCACGCCGGTGTGCAATGTGAGGTTTCTGGAAGGCACGGAGTGTACGATAGACGGTGGTGACGGAAATGCAATAGAGTAGCGCCATCGCGGTGATCTGGGCCGCGCGTTCCGGACTTTTTGGTGGCAGACGGTCAAGCCGTTGTCGCAGTTGCAACAAAGAATCGGTTGGAATGGCCTTACGCCGGCTGCTCATCGCGGTCCAGCACACGATAGACCGAGGCTCGACCGATCCCCAGTTGGCGAGAAATCGCCGTTGCGCCCATTTTCTCTTCAACGTACAACCGACGGACCTCAACAGGATCGATGCGCGGTTTGCGCCCCTGATAAACCCCGCGGGCTTTTGCGGCAGCGATACCTTCCAACTGGCGTTCACGGCGCAGGTTGGTTTCAAACTCAGCGAAGACACCCAGCATATCCAGAAACGCCTTACCTGCTGCGGTGCGCGTATCCACAGGTTGTTCTGTGGCACTGTTGCAAATAGTCGGTGGTGATAAACTTATCATCCCCTTTTGCTGATGGAGCTGCACATGAACCCATTCAAAGGCCGGCATTTTCAGCGTGACATCATTCTGTGGGCCGTACGCTGGTACTGCAAATACGGCATCAGTTACCGTGAGCTGCAGGAGATGCTGGCTGAACGCGGAGTGAATGTCGATCACTCCACGATTTACCGCTGGGTTCAGCGTTATGCGCCTGAAATGGAAAAACGGCTGCGCTGGTACTGGCGTAACCCTTCCGATCTTTGCCCGTGGCACATGGATGAAACCTACGTGAAGGTCAATGGCCGCTGGGCGTATCTGTACCGGGCCGTCGACAGCCGGGGCCGCACTGTCGATTTTTATCTCTCCTCCCGTCGTAACAGCAAAGCTGCATACCGGTTTCTGGGTAAAATCCTCAACAACGTGAAGAAGTGGCAGATCCCGCGATTCATCAACACGGATAAAGCGCCCGCCTATGGTCGCGCGCTTGCTCTGCTCAAACGCGAAGGCCGGTGCCCGTCTGACGTTGAACACCGACAGATTAAGTACCGGAACAACGTGATTGAATGCGATCATGGCAAACTGAAACGGATAATCGGCGCCACGCTGGGATTTAAATCCATGAAGACGGCTTACGCCACCATCAAAGGTATTGAGGTGATGCGTGCATTACGCAAAGGCCAGGCCTCAGCATTTTATTATGGTGATCCCCTGGGCGAAATGCGCCTGGTAAGCAGAGTTTTTGAAATGTAAGGCCTTTGAATAAGACAAAAGGCTGCCTCATCGCTAACTTTGCAACAGTGCCAGAAATTCGGCGTCGAGCGACCAACTGTGAAGGCGCGCTACTCGCGCAAATATTTCGGCCGCGGCAAGGGCGTCGTCGCCTACACGCTGCTGTGCAATCACGTGCCGTTGAACGGCTACCTGATAGGCGCACACGAGTACGAGGCTCACCACGTGTTCGACATCTGGTACCGCAACACGTCGGACATCGTGCCGAGCGCGATCACCGGCGACATGCACAGCATCAACAAGGCCAACTTCGCCATCCTGCACTGGTTCGGACTTCGTTTCGAGCCGCGCTTCACCGACCTCGACGACCAGTTGCAGGAGCTGTATTGCGCCGATGATCTGGCATTGTACGAGAAATGCCTGATCCGGCCGGCTGGCCAGATCGACCGGCAACTCATCGTCGGTGAGAAGGCGAACATCGACCGAATCGTCGCCACACTGGGCCTGAAGGAAATGACGCAGGGCACGCTGATCCGCAAGCTGTGCACCTATACGGCGCCGAACCCGACGCGGCGCGCAATCTTCGAGTTCGACAAGCTCATCCGCAGTATCTACACACTGCGCTACCTGCGCGACCCGCAACTGGAGCGTAATGTTCACCGCTCGCAGAACCGCATTGAGTCCTATCACCAGCTACGCTCGACCATCGCCCAAGTCGGTGGGAAGAAGGAATTGACCGGCCGCACCGACATCGAAATCGAGATCAGCAACCAGTGCGCCAGGCTGATCGGCAACGCGATCATCTTCTACAACTCGGCGATCCTGTCCCTGCTGCTGACGAAGTACGAGGCAGCTGGCAATGCCAAGGCGCTGGCGTTGATCACGCAGATGTCGCCAGCGGCCTGGCGGCACATCCTGCTGAACGGGCATTACACCTTCCAGACTGACGGCAAGTTCATCGACCTGGATGCGCTCGTGGCGGGACTGGAGCTGGGCTGACGGAAATTTCTGGGATTCCGGCGTACAACCCCGTAAAATAGAAGAGTGAGCACTTGATTTGCTGGTGCTTTCAAACAACGGTGTTGTTTTTTTAACAGCCGAACTGGAAAGGGAGGCTGAGCTGCTCAGTGATCACTTTATCCGTTGGCTGATTTACGCCGGCATGTTCGCTACAGGCACTGAACGACAACGCAGATGGTATGGTCTGTGCGTTCTGACTCGTCAAGGATCGGCCAATGGATCGTTTGTCTAATTTGCTCTCGCGGTTCGGCGTGCGGGCCAATCTGTTCTATGACGGCGACCTATGCGGCTCTGCATCTTACGATGGCGCCGAGCGGCGAGGTTATATCCATCTGCTTCAGGCCGGCAGCGTGACGTTGCTTGGTCCCGATCGCAAGGATTTGCAGCTCACTCGCCCTAGCTTGATTTTTATGCCACGCCCCGCCAAGCATCAATTGTTTGCGGGTGAGTCCGATGGCGCAAAGTTGTTGTGTGCTTCCATGGAGTTTGAGGGCGGAATTGATAATCCTTTGTCGGCTTCATTACCGGACTGTTTGGTGCTCGCACTCGATGATCTGCCCATGCTGGCAGACACGTTGGAGTGGATGTTTGCCGAGGCGGCAAATGTGCATTGTGGAAGGGAAGCCGCGCTTGAGCGCTTATTTGAGCTCCTAATCATTCTGTTGCTCCGTTACCTGCTCGATCATCACCAGTTGCGCACCGGAATGATGGCTGGACTGGCCGACATGCGGCTTGCCCGATCGCTTTTACAGATGCACAACTCCCCGGAACATGCCTGGTCAATAGCAGAGCTGGCCAGTGAGTCAAATATGTCACGCGCTGCGTATGCCGTGCATTTCAAGAGTGTCATCGGACAGACGCCTGCTGATTATTTGTTGAGTTGGCGAGTTAGCCTGGCTCAGAAGCTGATGCGAGAAGGGCGCTCGATTACGCTGATTGCAGCTCAAGTCGGCTACGAAAGTCCTTCGGCGCTGTCTCGCGCATTTAGACGCAAGACGGGGTTGAGCCCTCGTGACTGGTTGAAAGATCTGGCGGGGGAAAATGATGGCAAAAAGGCCTAAGGCATTACTGCCTTAAGCCATTGAAAAAATTATGCATTAATTTTACGTTTTTCCAGTTCAACCAGCGAATGGCCTGCCACAAATATCGAAACAGCAAGCAACCCTAAGTCTTTAAGCAGAAACTGACCTGGCGCAACGGAAATCGCCGGAAACCCTAAACTAGGCTCAATGACGCCCGGAGTGGAAAACATAAAGCTAAGGGTTGTGAAGAACAGGCCTGCAGACAGAGCGCCTCCTACCACGGATAGTTTGGGCGACAGCATGCGGCCTGCGATCAGAGTGCCGATCGAAATCTCTAGTATGCCGAGCAGGCTGGAGAACATGTCGACCGAAAAAATGCTATACACCCATCCCAAAAGCGGGCTGTTGCTCACCAGTGGAACCAGGCCCTCGGCCTCGTAGTGGGTAAATTTCATGCCGCCGAACCAGAAGTAAATAATAGCGAGAGCCAAGTACGCGCCATAGATACCTAGCCCCATAGTTTTGGTTCCAAGCGTTAAGTGGGCCTGTACGCTGGACTTCGAGTTTTCAATGCCTATGGTTTTCATGTCTGAGCTTCCAGTAGTGAGTGAGAGTGTGTTGGCTGCCGAACGCCGTATGCGTTGGCGATGAGATGATTATAGCTGGCATCTCTAATCAAGAGGCATCAGAAAGTATTGATTTCAGTGCAGATCGTCTTGGGCGGTGCAATTCGCGATGAAGGGATCGCCGTGGAGAGCGATGAGTGCACTATTTCGATAAAGGAGTCGTTTTACATAGGTCGATGAAGCGCGTTGCGGCATCGCCTACTGTCATTTCTCAAATCTGACTATGGGGCTTGGGGCGAAGGGCGGCACTGACTAGGCTTAGAACAGCTACCAACTAGCCGCGCGGCCGCGATGCACAAAGAATGGTAACTGAGCCGTGAGTGCGGTGGGCGCCCGCATTTATTTCCAAACCCTACAGATACATCGATCTTCGACTTCAACCGGGCAGATAGCTGTTGCAGCAAGCCTATCAATCGACTTTGACGTGTTAAAGAGGATAGGTTTTCCAGGGTTGGGGAACAGCATGCCCTGCAGAACGACACACGTCACTTTTGTTAAATTAATAAGCTAGCTACCTATTGGGCATAACCTTGCAATTTGCTTCAATTTACGCACATGCACTTGCGACCTCAAAATGCAACGTAAGCCCCGAATATCTCCATTATTGTCGCCGCCAGCCTTAGTTACAGCTGCTATGATGAATGAGATCGAAAACTGAAATCCCCCACTAGAATTGTTGACTGGAGTCAAAATGAATAAAAAGCGGCCGGTTAATCTTGATATTCGAACCATTCAGCTTCCTCTCACGGCGCTTACATCGATTCTGCACCGGATTTCAGGAATTATGCTCTTTATTTTTCTGGGACTGATACTGTATATGCTGAGCAAATCGTTGGAGTCAGAAAAGGGTTTTAATGAAGTCAAGGAGATTTTTTCTTCACCTTTCGGCAAAGTTAGTTTCTGGTTGGTATACTCTTCATTTATTTATCATCTCGTAGCCGGAATTCGACACCTAGTTATGGATGTGGGTGTTGGTCATACTTTGAAAGGCAGCAATCGCGCCTCTACTATTGTTTTAGTAGTGTCGGGTGTTTTAATGGTTGCTGGCGCCGTATGGATTTGGTAGCTGTGGAGTCGTAATGCGTATTTACAAGGACTAAAAGCGTCCTTTAAAGCTAACTTACGAAAGTATTTATAATCGACGGTTCACGCTTAAACGGTTGAATCCTTTCGGGCTTCCGAATAGCTGTTAGCTGAAAGCTATCATGAGCTAAGTTTTCTGTGCATCATCAAATGTGTTAATGGGAGCGCCATAGTACTAGGTACAAATATGGCTCTAGGACAATGTTAGATGTTTTGGATTTTGAGGCGGATCGCTCTTATCGAAGATCGTCTAATTCGCTCTGAAGCGCAGGTTTTTTGAAACTATCACCTGGTTGGCACACTGTGCGAATCAACATCAGATATGAGAAAGCCAATCAGGTGAACACTACCCTCGAGGGCTCATCTGTCCAGTTAAAGCCTCGAGTCTTTCTGGGTGCGCAAAAGACAAGAAGGTTATATGGGAAAATTATGAGGCCTGGATACCATGCGTCATGGGCGTGCCGATGCTGTGAGTGACAGAGCGAGAAGCAAGTGAAAGTCCCTGAAGTAGGGGCGGGATGCGCCCGAGTGGCATTTTTTGTCTTAAGGTAGATCGCGTAGCTGTTCTTCAGAATAATCTTCAGAGCGTTGACGACAGCCATCGCTGTGCATTCCTCAAGAATAGAATGTGTCGGAAGGGTGGCGTCATTGGTGTTAGTCATCGCTTAGGATTTCTCAATCTGGCTTACACGGGCGCCTGTACCGATATCCCCGCGGATGGCGACGTATCGATGTTGAATTCCTCGCCAGACGAAGTGCAATGAGCTGCGGCTATAGGCTTGCGCAGCCTTAGATAGCCGGCCGTCGCAGGCGCGCCGGTTGGCCGGGATCTTCTTCTGCCCGTCAGGTGTCCGGTCGGAACTCCAGCACGAACGCTACGACCTTTTCGGCGGACATTTCGCACGGCTTCAACAATGTCCTATCTGATGTAACGCGGAAGAGGTTGAAGCTGACAATGTCAGTCCCGTCCAACTCCCTGGCGAACAGACTGTTGCGACGTCCGTCCCCAGATCGCCGGACGATCAAGCTGAAACGCCGGCCTTCATAAGTCCCTTCTCTGTATCCCTCCGCAAGCTTCGCGAAAGCGGCATCGAACTCGGAATGCTCCATGTCATCCATCCTTATTGATAGAACAGAGGCGCGGCGGGTGCGAGACCGCCAGTGCCGGGTCGCGCTAAGGTGCCGGGCAGATTCCTGCAGCCGACGAGGCCCGGGGTGGGCAGGATAATTGAGATGTCGGCGCCCGCATGGCTATCAGCGAAGTCGTCCGTCCAGTCTGCTAGGCAACGTCCACGCCTTTCCAGAAAGCGATGTAATCCCGGATACCCTCGGCATCCGGAGTGGGGGCGGGATAGGTCCAAGCGGCGTTCACGTTGAGCGCGTCACCCGCGCGAACATGAAAGAAGCGCGCGGCGCCTTTGATCGGACAGACAGATGTGTGCGGGCTCATCTCAAGCAGGCTCAGGTCGACTCCTGACGGTGGGAAGTAGTGATTTCCCTCGACGATGACTGTTTCGTCGCTTGTGGCGATAGTAGTGTCTTTCCAGATGGCTGAGACCAACGGACTCTCCTTTTGTATTCATCAACCGGCGAAGGCTCGCGGGCTGGCTGCCCCAAGCCGCACCTCCTCAGGTGGCAGGCGGGTTGCGCCCGAGAAGTTTGTCGAGCTCGCCTCTGACATCGAGCGCGAATAGCTCATCGGAGCCACCGATAAGGGTGCCATTGATGAAGATCTGCGGCACGGAGCTTCGCCCCGACGCTTCCGCCATGGCCTGCCGGTGAGCCGGATCCGCCTCAATATCGAGCTCCTTCCATCGCACGCCCTTTTCCTTGAGGAGCGCCTTCGCTCGGCGGCAGAACGGGCACCAATTCGTGGTGTACAGCAATACATCAGTTGTCATATTGCATCTCCGGCAGTTGCACGCGGATCGCTGTCATGGCGTTGATCTCCAATTCGCGGCGTTCAAAGATGGCGACTGCACCTTGGCCGACATCGGAGCAGATGCTGACGATTGGCCGCTATCCAGGCGACATGGCCCAAAGTGCTTTCACCGCCAGGCAGAGGCCGCACGCGCCTCCTGTAGCGCCGAGCCGATGCTCTAAGGTAACCGAGCCTCGATTGGGACGGAAGCGGTCCCGCTCGAATCGCCCATCATGCTGGTCGAGCATATCAGGACGACGGATAGTGCAGGAACTTTCAAATTGAGCTTGATGTCGAGCCAGGTATCGCGAGCGAAGGCGTTCTAGAGGCCGGGGGGTACGAAGACTGTGTTCGGCAAAACGGTTCACGTTGATCGCCAAAGCTTCCCAGGGCGCACGTCTACGATCGGCGCGACGTGAGATAGCTCGCGCCGCTAGCCCCCGTAGCGCTCCGTCTTGATGATGGAGGCGTCCAAGCCCGCCAGCAGCGCGCTATCGGTTGCGATGTTGACGAATCCGTTAGACCCGCAGACGAACACTTGCGTCGGCTTTCCCTGAAGCCTGGTTAGAATTTCTTGGACCATCATGCCGTCGATCCGTCGCGCAAAGTCCGATGCGCGAACCGGTTTCTCGCGCGTAATCGCGAGCGCCAGGACGAACGCCGGATCGCTGATTTCGATGCAATGAAGTTCTTCTGAGAAGAGAACGTCCTCGGCGGTTCGTGCGGACAGGAGCAACGCTGTCGGAACGGCTTGGGCCAATGCGCGGCGCTGCCGGATCATTGCCATCAACGGCACGAGGCCGGAGCCTCCCCCGATCAACAGAACCGGATCTATGGCAGGCTCAGGCCAAAGGAAATGGCCACCGAGCGGACCGCGAACTTCGATTTCGTCACCAATCGCCGCGATGTCGTGAAAAAACGGCGAAACTTCGGCATCCGGCATGCGCTCGATAGCTATCTCGACGATCGGGGTCGAAACTGCCGATGACGCGATCGAGTAGCTGCGCATTGCACTGTAGCCGTCGGGCGCGGTCAGCCGGATATCGACGTGCTGACCTGCGGTGTGCGCGAACGGCTTGCTCAACCGAAGGAAGAAGCTCTTGATACTCGGTGTTTGCTGGATGATGTCGTCGATCACGCATGATTGCCACGAACGGACTTGCGCTTCGTTTTCAGTCATGGGTGTATCGTTGTTCGCGCCACGGATCGCCGTAGATGTGATAGCCGTGCAGCTCCCAAAAGCCGGCCTCGTCACGCGTCGTGAATTGCAGCGCATTCACCCATTTGGCGGATTTCCAGAAGTAAAGGTGCGGCACTAGAAGACGCGCCGGCCCCCCATGATCGCGGGAAAGTGGCTTGCCCGCATAACTGAGGGCGACCATCGCTTTCCCGGAAAGCAGATCCGTCAGAGGGACGTTTGTCGAATAATTATCGTAGCAGTGCGCCAAGACGAAATCGGTAGGCCGATCAAGCTCTGCATCTGCAAGGATGTCTTCAATGAGTACACCCTCCCAAACGGTATCCAGTTTGGACCAAGAGGTGACGCAGTGAATATCCTTTGTCACCTGGGTCTTTGGTAGAGTGTTGAATTCGCCCCAATTCCACGTTTTGACGGGCTTCGGACCAATTTTGACTGTGAATTTCCAGTCGGAGGGCTCTACCCTCGGCGTAGGGCCGGCCGACAGAACAGGGAAATCCTCCACCAGATGCTGACCTGGCGGAATCCGATCGGACTGGTCGCCTGAACCGCGACCGGTGAAACCTCTGGTGACCATAGTGACCCCTCTTGCTCGATACGGCAGACCGAAGCCGGCCTTCATTTCAGTACTCTGCGTAAAGCATTTGCCCGCACATCCGCCGAATAAGCCAATCGACTAAAAATCAGATACAGATGCTCTATCATCGTAAAAAATCGCGTATCGAACATAGCGTCAGGCCAGCATGATTCCCAATACCCAATGGCTATAGGGTAGATAACCCCAAGGCTGCGTACGCTGATCTGCGGTATGCGGAGCGGAAGTTGCAGGTTCGCTCTCAAACGGATGGGCAGCGTGCAAAGCTCAAGGCTCACCAGCGCATGGTTGCCCAGTTCGCGCTCGCCGGCAGCTTGAGTATATTAAGGACGAAATGTCGATCTGATCTATTCTGGCTTCAGGAAATAGGGAAAATAAGGTCGGACGTTCGCGCACCGTCGCGACGCGCGATCATCCACTAAGCTTCTGTATCGGGGTTGGAGGATCAGATGAACGAGATCGAACGACAAGCGCCTGAGCTGCGGGTGCAAAAATGGATTGGCAAAGATGGGGAAAGTATCGCGCCGTTCAAACTGTCAGATATCGGGCCCGGCCCGAAAATCTTGTTTGCCTTCCAGCATTGGTGCCAAGGTTGCCATTTGCATGGGTTTCCGACGCTACAAAAGTTGCATGCAGCGTTGAGCTCAAAAGACGTGGGGTTCGCAGTGATCCAGACCGTCTTCGAAGGAACGCATGAGAATACCTTCGAGAAGTTGCGCGTGAACCAGCTCAAGTATGAGCTTCCTATCGTTTTCGGTCACGACGAGCAACCGACCGGCTCGCCGTTTCCAACCTTCATGGAAGACTACCGCACACGAGGAACTCCGTGGTTTACGGTTATCGACGCTGGCGGTAGCATTGTTTTCTCGGACTTCCATCTCGACGCGGAGCGACTAGTGAAGCAACTTGAGCAAGGTTAATCGTTGGAAGGTGGGCAATCATCCTGATTGCCACCCATCCCCTGATGCCCACTACAGGCGTTGCGCGCTGTAACTCTGTTGATCAGCGTGCGAAAACCCGGATCCGGATAGGAGGAGCGTCAACGATTGAATCAATCCGTTGGGAGAGGGCGGCTCCGCTCCGTCAGCTCGGCAATAGATAACCCATTCTCGCCGAGCAACTCTCTGATCCGATCGACGATATGAGCCCCTAGCGCCGCTGTCTTGGTCCCCCCCACAGATTCCCAAGATGCGAGTTCACACGCCGATACCTCGTGGTCAGCGCCGAAGTGCTTCTGTCGGTATGTCACCGCCGCCCTTCAATGATAAAGGCGCGGTAACGGGAACCGGCAAAGCGTTGAGCAGCGATGGTTTGGTAGGCGGGACTGTCATACCAGTCGCGAGCGGCCTGCATCGTCGGGAAACGCAAGATTACGGCCCCTTCGATGGGCGGCCCCTCCAAATGCTGGATCGCGCCATAAGCGGCGAGAAAGGTAACGTCGTGACCATCGAACGATGGTCCGACGCCTGCAGAATAGGTTGCGAGTGCATGTGGGTCGCTGGTTTCTTCCCGCGTAAAGACGACGAACGCTTCCATCATTAGGCCTCTCAAAGGTTGGATCTGTTGGCCATTACCACCGGTGATGGCCTCACAGTCGTCAGGCTGGCAACTGGAACCCGATTTTCATGAGTGCCTCGACGCACGCATCCTGATCCTGCTGATAGTTGCCTCCGGAGATGCCTATGCCGCCGATCAACTTCCCATCCTCCAGAATCGGATAACCGCCGCCGACAGCGACCATCCGAGGGCGATAGGCTAGCGGCGCCACTTTTGGATCGTTGGTCACATAGTCGTTCCAGACATGGGTCGGGAACCCAAACGAGGCGGAACTCCAGGCCTTGTCGATGGCAACATCGACGGTAAGGAACGGCGCATCGTCGGTGCGCTCGAACGCGCGCAGGTTACCGGTGGCGTCGACGACGGCGACGGCAGCCGGGATGCCGATGGCACGGGCCGCAGCGAGCGCCGCGTCGATGAGGGCGACTGCGGTTTCGCGGTTGATCGAGGCGGTGGCAATAGATTTGGTCATGGGATTCTCATCGCTGGGGCATAACCCGTTCGGCTTTTTGAGGTTGGACAAGATGTTTGGCGATCGCGGTCGTTAGAAGCCTTCGAGGACGATCTTGCCTTTAGCCGCGCCACTTTCGATCAGTGCATGCACCGTCTTCAGATTGGCGGCATTGATCGGCGACAGTCGCCGGGTCAGCGTCGTGCGGATTTTGCCGTCGTCAACCAGCGCTGCCATCGCATCCAGAATCTCGCCCTGCTCATTCATGTCGGGCGTGCCGTAGATCGACCGCGTGAACATCAGCTCGTGGTGGATCGACACCGCCTTGCGCTTGAAAACCATGATATCGAATGCCTTGGGATCGTCGATCAGTCCGAACCGTCCTTGTGGGGCGATCAGTTCGGCGATGTCGGCGACATGTTGCTCGGTATGTGTGGTCGAAAAGACGAAAGCGGGAGCACCGATGCCGAGTTCGGCGATCTGTGGCGCGAGCGGACGAGAATGGTCGATGACGTGGTGAGCTCCAAGCCCTCTTACCCACTCTTGGGTTTCCGGTCGAGAGGCTGTGGCGATGACGGTGAGGTCCGTGCGCTGTCGCGCGATCTGGACGGCGATCGACCCAACCCCGCCCGCGCCACCGATGATGAGGATCGCCTCCGCCGCACCGGGTACGGGCTTCGCCACGTCCAGGCGGTCGAACATCGCCTCCCAGGCCGTCAACGTCGTCAGCGGCAGCGCCGCCGCTTCCGCCCAGGAGAGCGACGCAGGTTTGTGACCGACAATCCGGGCGTCGACGAGATGGAACTCCGCATTGGTACCGGGCCGTGTGATCGATCCGGCATAATAGACCTCGTCGCCTAACTCGAACTGCGTGACGTCGGGGCCGACCTCGCGCACAATCCCGGCGGCATCCCATCCCAGCACCTTCCAATCGCCATCTGCCGGCGGCGTGCTGTTGCGGACCTTGTAGTCGACCGGGTTGACCGAGACGGCCTTCACCTCAACCAGGATATCGTATCCTGCAGCGACAGGCCGAGGCAGATTGATGTCGACCAGCGCGGCATCCGCGGCGATGGGTCCCGGAACCTTGTAACCAATGGCTTTCATAAATGTCTCCAGCTTGCTTGATCGGATGACGCGAATGCTCGTTAGTCAACTTCTTCTACATTGAGGTCCCGACTCTTGAACTGGGTCGCGGTAGCAGATTTCATCGAACACGTCGATCAACAGGCCCTTATGCTCGGTCGCCGGATCGGTGATCGCGTAGAGGGTGGAGGCGTTATCGCCATCATCACCGCTTCCGAGGCGAAACGCCGCGTCGACGCAGATGCCGCACGGACCGATGGTTGATCCTGGCTCGAGATCGACGAGATTGCTGTCCTTGACGCGCTATTCGCGGTCTTAGCCCTTGGCGATGAAGGACTGAACTGCTTGTAGAGCGTCGGTCAGCTGCTATGTCATGGACGCACCTTCATCTTGAGTTGGATTGGACAAGCTTCCGTATAAGGCCCGCTGTAACCGTCAGATGACGGCGAAGAAAACGATGGGCAGTATTCACAGCCACTTAGCCTTCTTGAAGCGCACAAATAGGAAAACGCACGATATCGCTATCACTCCGAGCACGACAAAGTATCCGTAGGCCGTGTCCAGCTCCGGCATGTGCTTAAAGTTCATGCCGTATATTCCAGCGATCGCCGTCGGGACTGCCAGTATTGCCGCCCAAGCCGCCAGCTGGCGGGTGATCACCCCCGTCCTTTGCGCTTCAAGAAGGCTGCTGGCCTCAAAGACCGTGGACAGGACAAGCAGGAGGCCGTCGACCATGGACTGCACGCGGTGGACATGGTCCGCGACGTCGTGGAAATATGGTGTCATTTCGGCGCTGATGCAGGGAAAGTGGCCGCGAACGAGCTTTCGCACCAGCTCGGCCATAGCCCCGAGCGTGCGCTGGAACCGCGTGAGTTCGGACCTTAGTTCGAAGATTCGCGCCACCTCTTCTGGCCCGAGGAAATCGTGCAGCGACCGTCGCTCCATCGCCAGGACGTCGTCCTCGATCATTTCGAAGATGGGCAGATACTGGTCGACCACGCGATGCAAGATCGCGTGCAGCACATAGTCGACACCCTTGCCGAACTGCGTCGGCGATGCCTCGAGTTGCTCCCGAAGTTTGCCCAGCGCTCCGGCATTGCCGTGCCGCACGGTGATAAGGTGATTGTGACCGGTGAAGATCGCCATCTTGCCGTAGCTGATCCGGTCGCCGACCAGCTCGGCGGTCTGCGCGACGACGTACAACTCATCGTTGTAGACCTCGAGCTTGGGCGGGCACAGCGGGTGCATCGCGTTGTCGATCGCCAACGGATGAAGATTATATGTCCTTTGGATCGCGAGTAGTTCCTCGGGGGTGGGTTCGCTAAGCGCGATCCAGCAGAAGCCCGAGCGACTCTCGCCCAACTTGACGTGCTCATCGAGCGCGATTTCGCGAACTCGCTTGCCTTCGTTGTAATAATAGGCGGCGATGATGCTCATGCTGGCCTCGCGGGAATGTGGAGGCCACGCTGGACGGCCGGTCGAGCCAGCCCGCGTCCAAGCCATGCGCGGACGTTCGAAAAGCTGCTGAGGCCAAGGATGTCACCCGCAGCGTAGAATTCCACCAGCGCATTCACCCAGCCGAGCGTCGCGATGTCCGCGATCGAATAGTCGTCGACGATCCAGTCGCGGCCTTCCAGCCGGCGATCCAGAATCCCCAGCAGACGCGTGGATTCGTCGATAAAGCGCTGTTGCGGCCGCTTGTCCTCATAGTCCTTGCCGCCAAATCGCAGGAAGAAGCCGAGCTGACCGAACATCGGCCCGATGGCCGACATCTGAAAGAACACCCACGCTAGGGTCTCGTAACGCTGGCCTGGTTCGGTGGAGATGAACTGACCCGTCTTGTCGGCCAGATAGAGGAGGATCGCACCGGATTCCCATAAGGCGATGGGTCTACCGTCAGGGCCAGCCGGATCGATGATCGCCGGTATGCGTCCGTTCGGGTTCAGCGACACGAACGCCGGATCCTTCGACTCGTTGTTCGAGATGTCGATCAGGTGGGGCTCGTACGCCAGGCCAGTCTCCTCAAGCATGATCGAGACCTTGACGCCATTGGGCGTAGGGGCTGCGTAGAGTTGCAGGCGATCGGGATGAGATGCCGGCCAGCGCTGCGTGATCGGAAAGGACGAGAGGTCTGGCATAAATCTGCGATCCTGGTGTTGCGATGGCGACTGACTGGAACGAGCCGTCACTCTGAAGTAGGGTTCGATGACCGCGTCGCTGAACGACGCGGTCACGAAGATTGCGGACCGGATCGGCGCAGTGGCAACGGCAGTGAAGCCTATTCCGCCGCGGTCCCGGCCGCTGGCTGTACGTCGTCAACCTTTTGGCGCTTCGGAAGCACCCAGCCGGGACGGACGAAGTGGCAGGTGTAGCCGCCCGGGCGCTTCTCCAGATAATCCTGGTGATCGGGCTCGGCCTCCCAGAACTCGCCGACCGGCTGGACCTCGGTCACCACTTTGCCATCCCACAGCCCCGAGGCATCCACATCGGCGATCGTATCCTCGGCGACGCGCTTCTGCTCCTCGTCGACATAATAGATGCCCGACCGGTAGGAGAGCCCACGATCATTGCCCTGGCGGTTCAGCGTCGTCGGATCGTGGATCTGGAAGAAGAATTCCAGGATGTTCCGGTAGCTCGTCACTGTCGGGTCGAAGACAATCTCGATCCCCTCGGCATGCGTGCCGTGATTACGATACGTGGCGTTCGGAATATCGCCGCCCGTGTAACCCACACGGGTCGAGATGATGCCGGGCCGCTTGCGGATCAGATCCTGCATGCCCCAGAAACATCCTCCTGCGAGAACAGCGCGCTGATGCATGTTAAGCCTCCTCTACTTGATCGAGATATTCACCGTATCCCTCGGACTCCATCTCGTCGCGCGGGATGAAGCGAAGGGACGCTGAGTTGATGCAGTACCGCAGACCGCCGCGGTCGGAAGGACCATCGGGGAACACATGGCCGAGATGACTGTCTGCGTGTACTGACCTGACCTCCGTCCGGACCATGCCGTGTGCGCTGTCCCGCACCTCGTTCACGTTTGCCGAAACGATCGGCTTGGTGAAGCTGGGCCAGCCAGTACCCGAATCGAACTTGTCCGTCGAAGCGAACAGTGGCTCTCCCGACACTATGTCGACGTAGATGCCAGGCTCCTTGTTGTCGTTGTACTCGCCCGTGAAGGGCCTTTCGGTGCCCGCCTCCTGGGTAATTCGGTGTTGCTCGGGAGTCAGGTGGTCGATTGCTGTCTGTGACTTTTCAAACTTCATTACAGTCTCCAATACTTATCTAGAGGGCCAGGCACGCTACCGCTAATTTTTTATGTCTCCTGATTTGCTCCTACAATGGTAGTGGGATGGCAAACGAGGTTTTACTAAGTGTTGGAAAATTAGAGATTTAAATTTCGCGTCTATTAGTTCTAGCGCAACTGAGTGGTTAAGCAAGTACGTAATCAGTAAATATTAAAAAAATAACACAAAAGCACGATTATATAATACAGTGTCAGTGTTTTATGATAGGCGGTTGCAGGGGCTGAGTGCAACACGGTTATTGAATTGAAGCAGGCGCAGCATGATGCATTCCTACCACCTCTGTCATGACTTCAATCGGGCACTTCCAGTTGAAGCGTTTGCGCGGGCGAATGTTCATCAGGTAAGCGATCTCATCCAGCTGCTCCTGGCTGTGTACCGACAGATCTGTGCCCTTGGGCAGGAACTGGCGAATCAAGCCGTTGATGTTCTCGTTACTGCCTCGCTGCCAAGGGCTATGCGGGTCGCAGAAGTAAATGGCTACACCAGTGTTTTGCGTGATCTCGGCGTGCTTGGCCATCTCCCGGCCCTGGTCGTAAGTCATGCTCTTGCGCACCGCCAACGGCATCCGATTAAGCGCTGCACTGAAGCCCTCCATCGCCGACGTGGCCGTCGCGTCGCGCATCTTCACCAGCATCAAGTAGCCGCTGGTCCGTTCAACCAATGTACCGACAGACGATGCATTGGGTCTGCTCAATGTAGAGCCCCTAAAACCGAAAAGTGCGCCAGTTGACCTTGTGAGCAACCAGTTTGGGGATATCGTGGCGTTTTTTGAACAACACGGTAGAGCCCCCCAAAACTCGACCTGTGCCGATATGCCCGAGAAGCGTCTTGCAAGGCGCTTGCAGGCGATACGCACGGATCAAAAGCAATGCAGTGCCCTTTCAGGTCAGGATATCCATGGTCTGCTGGTAGGCATAGAAGTAGTGGGGATGGTTGCCGAGGAGCATGAGCAATATCCTGCCAGGGGAGTAGCTCTTGAGACTGTTAATGCACCCACCGTTGATACGTCGGAGCTGGTGACCTCGCTGGACGATATTTTTGCCGATGATGACCTCGGGTTATTGGATTTTGATGCTCCCGATATATTCAGCATGCAGCATGTGCCTAGGGAAAAAAAGGCGTTACCTGACGAGATAGCCCAGCGCCAGCCCTGTCCAGATTTCGCTCGTTTTGCGCCGCTGTTTGAGACCGTGAAAACGGGCCTGCAAGGCCAAGAGTTCTCCCTCGTGCGCTATCGAAACGAGCATGGTTTTCAGGTTGGGGATTTCTTCATCCTGAATGGGGTGATGGGTTATGTGCATAGTGCTGGGGAACGATTGGAACAGTACGAGAGGTATAACGCACGACTTCACCTGGTTTTTGATAATGGCACTGAGCTGCATATGCTCTACCAGTCACTAACCCAGGGGCTTATTCGTGACAAGGAGGGCCGTAAGGTCATGCTAGGTGACAAACTCCTCTTGCCAAATTACGCGCCCATTCCAAGCGGCTTTGTCTATGTGCTCGCGACAAAGAGCACGGACCCTATATTGATGCCCTTCATGCAAAATCTCTACAAGATAGGTTTCACCGAGGGTACCGTCGAAGACCGGATAAAGCACGCCGAGAAAGACAAGACGTTCCTGCAAGCCCCGGTTAGGATCATCACGACATTCCAGTGTTTCAACATGAACACCCACAAATTGGAGACCTTGGTGCACGGTTTTCTCGCCAAGCAGCGCCTCGATATCACCTTGAAGGGGGTTGATGGCACCAGCTATGCCCCGAGAGAGTGGTTCCATACTCCATTGACAACCATCCTTGAAGTTATTCACCACATTTTGGATGGAACAATCTCGCAGTACCGCATGGACAATACTACCGGTAAGGTTGTTGCAAAAAAAACGACCAATAATGCGTAATAATGCCAGGCAGCATTGGCACGGACCTGCTCATCGGCAGCCAAAGGGCCCGACTGCTCTGCCGCTTGCTGCATCCAGTGCATGGCATTGGGGTAATCAGGTTGGCTGGCCAGACGTTTGGCCAACTCATATTGAGCCTTACCATTGCCTTGAGTCGCGGCATTGGATAACTCGGCATCAGTGAGTGAAGTTGTGGAAGAGCAGGCCGGTCGCCAGCTGTAGGAGAGGAATAACGTTTCATACTGAACAATCAAGCACCCCTGCTCATACCGTTTTATATGAAACATGACCAAAATTAAAGATTCATACTAATTGCTACTACGAAGTCCGAATCGAGCTTCAACCGAGTAATAAAGTATCATCATGTACAGGACCTTAAGCGGCGAGTCCATTTAAAACGCCTTCCAAGGTCCTGTTCTGTATCGACTTTCTCTGCTTGGTTCGGCAGGCGTTCTTGGCCAAATAATCGGCAGCCCATTCCAATCTTTCCCTTATTTCTGTCAGCGCCCTATGGGCCACTGCTTCCAATAGCGGTAGCCACCACGTCGCACTGTTCTTCGACGCTTTCAGCATCGATAGCGCCCCACTCATCACACTCTGCGCGACCCGTCTCTTCATCACCAGCGACAGCAGGCTCGTCCACACCAACCCCTCGGCAATCGCTTTCTCGCCCGTCACAAACCCCTTGAGCCGGTTGTGCGATTTCCACTCTTTAAATAACAACTCCACCTGCCAACGGCAGCGATACAGGCTCATCACCTGCTCTGCTGACCATGCTGCTCGCGGTAGGTTCGTCATCCACAGACAGAACCGCTTTTCCTCAGCAAACCAGCGCCGGATCAACCGGTACTCGACCTGGCCGGACTTCACCACCATATCCAGTACCTCGGCCCGACAGCGTCGCCGTCCGGCCTCTCTCAGAGATAGTCCCGCCAGCTTGGGTACTTCCCGTCCATCACCGCGCCAGGCTTGGATTATCTTGGGGTTCAGGCTTTTCGTGCCGCGCACCAGATAAAATCCGCCAGCGTCGTTCACCTGCTCAAACCAAGCCCTGTCAATGTAACCTGCGTCAGCCAGCAGCAGGCAGTTGGTCAGCGTGTGGGCTTCAGGCAGAAATTGCCGTTCCCCTGCGGTATCGGCAGACACACTCATGCACAACGGGCTCTGCTCCGACAGTGACATGGTCATATGGCACTCGATAGCTGCCGGACTGATGGTCTTGAACCGGCCGGGAAAATCAGCAGCAAGGCGCCGATGCACCGCAAAGGAGGTGCCATCGTGCAGTAACACCTGCTTGAACGCGCCGAGGGAGGCTGCTTTGAGTTGATGGTCGATACGCAAGGCGATGGCCCGCTCGACCAGGGCTTTCATAAACAGGGCAAAGCTCTCTTTGCGCAGCTGATTGTGAAACGGTTTGTAAGAAACCTGATGGGTGTTTACCAGTTGCAAGGCATTGAAATGGCGGTGTAAACCGGCAATGTCATTGACCTGGTCGCCTCCCATGGCCCGCAGCAGTGCAGGTACGAGCATGGCTGGGGTAATGGCACGCTGACGCAGACAAAACTTGCAGAGCCGAGCAATGCGCTCGAGTGCGGCGGGAGCCAAGAGTTGCTCCAGATAGTAATTAGCGTTGATAATAGTCATAGGCTTCGCGCGTGTTGATTTTGTTTGGCGATAAAATCAGATCACAAACGAAGCCTTTTTTATATCTATTTCAATTGGTTGCCGCTAAAGATCCTGTACATGAGTGAGGGTTATGGTGGCTATATGCTGGATATTGCTATTCAGATGACAGCCATATGGGGAAGATTACAGGCGCCTGAAATAACAGCAGAGTATGGAGTGACTACCACGGCTGGAGGTTGGCACGGGCTGATCCCCTCTCCCTTTGGGAGAGGGTTAGGGTGAGGGGAGCTGGCTGACCGGGTGTAGCAACCAGGCGGCATTACACCGCTGAATCTTCAGTTATTGAAATTCCACGCGATCGGCAGTTCGACGTCGAAGATAAGTGCATCCCCGTCGAGGCGAAAGGCCAGGCTGGTCTGGTGCTGGTCGTATTCGTTGATAATCAGGCAGCTCTCGGCGAAGTTGGACTCGTAGTTGATATGGGCCACTCCTTCACGGCCGTCAGCGAGTTCGATGCTGAGCACCCGCAGCGGGTTCTCCTGACTGAGGTTGACCCGGGTGTCCCCCACGTCCACCAGCCGTTCCAGCAGAGGGAAGAAATCTTGTCTGTGGGTCGTTATGGCCTGGGTGATGGCCTGCTCCAGCTCAGCCTGGGTGGCGAAGGGGCCGCCGAGTGGGTAGCGGGTCTGGATCCTTTCCTGAGTCATTGCGTTTCCTCCTGAACTGAGATGTGGCAACAGTTTGGCCGCTGCAGTGACCTGTCATGTACAGGATCTTTAGCTACAACCAATTGAAATAGATAGAAAAAAGGCTTCGTTTGTGATCTGATTTAATCGCAAAAAAAAACCGACACGCCCGAAGCCATGACTATTATAAATGCAACCCAGTACCTCAAGCAACTTCATAGCTCTTCTGAACTCAACCGGATCGGTAAATTTACCGGTTTTTGTCAGCGACTCCGGGATATCCAGCCTGCGAGACTACTCCCGGCTCTGCTCTCAGGGCTTGGTTGCGACAAGGTGGATGGTATTGCTGGTTTGCATCGCCATTTCAATGCGTTGCAGCTCCATGATACTGACCAAATAGCGTATAAACCCTTTCACAACCAGTTACGCAAGCAGGGTTTTCCCTTGTTCATGCGCGCACTGGTTGAACGAGCCATCGCCTTACGCCTCAAGGAGTGTCTACCGGACGCCCACGGACTGGCAGGCTTTGAGCAGGTACTGCTGCAGGACGGGTCGTCATTCGCGTTACATCCGCAATTGGCAGAACATTTCCCGGGCCGATTCAATAAGCACAGCCCCGCTGCGGTAGGGGTCGGTTCCGGCTGAGGGCGAAATGACACCCTAAGCTTTCGGTTCCTTGGGCCAAAGATATTCGCCAGTCAGTAGAATGTGCGCCCAGCCCAATGGGGATATGTGGGGAAGAAATTCAGGGGGAACATCCAACCCTTCGTTCCGCCGCTCCGTGACGGCATGACCAAGATGGACGGTATTCCAGTAAATGATCACCGCAGTCAATAAATTGAGCCCAGCGATTCGGTAGTGCTGCCCCTCTGTCGTGCGATCGCGAATTTCCCCCTGCCTCCCGATACGGAGCGCATTTTTGAGCGCATGGTGGGCCTCTCCCTTGTTAAGACCGATCTGAGCACGCCGCTGCATGTCCGTATCCAGGATCCACTCAATAATGAAAAGGGTCCGTTCAATACGACCAACTTCACGAAGCGCAACTGCAAGGTTGTTTTGTCGTGGGTAAGAAGCGAGCTTGCGCAGGAGTTGGCTGGGCCTGATTTTGCCAGCGGTCATCGTCGCGGCACAACGGAAAATATCAGGCCAGTTCGCAACGATAAGATCCTCCCGGGCTTTTCCACCTACCAACTTGCGTAACTCCCTGGGGGTCGTATCGGGATTAAATACGTACAACCGCTTCGATGGCAGATCCCTGATTCGCAGAACGAGATTGTAGCCGAGCAGGCTACTGGCTCCGAACAAATGGTCGGTGAATCCTGCTGTATCGGCATACTGTTCGCGAACATGGCGACCGACCTCGTTCATCAGTAGTCCATCGAGAATATACGGTGCCTCGCTCACGGTCGCCGGGATCGACTGACAAGCGAATGGCGCGAACTGGTCGCTTACGTGAGTATACGCTTTGAGGCCGGGAACAGAACCATATTTGGCATTGACCATGTTCATGACTTCGCCATGCCGCGCTGTCGGGAAAAACTGACCATCGCTCGATGCTGACGTGCCCATCCCCCAGACGCGTGACATCGGCAGTTTACCCTGCGCGGCCACCACAATTGCCAATGCCTGGTTCATGGCTTCGCTTTCAACATGCCAGCGGGCAAGGCGTGAGAGCTGCCAGTAATCATGCGTGTTTGTAGCTTCCGCCATCTTACGCAGGCCCAGATTGAGCCCTTCAGCGAGCAGGACGTTGAGCAGACCGATCCGGTCGCGACATGGAGCCCCGGTTCTCAGATGGGTAAACGCATCTGTGAAACCAAGGGCTGCATCAACTTCAAGCAGCATGTCGGTAATCCGAACGGACGGCATTCGGCGATACAGATCCAGTATGAGTGCCTCGGCACCATCCGGCACGTCTGCTGTCAACCTGTCGATCCGCAACGTTCCATCTTCTATGCTACCGTGCGGAATAGTGCCGTTACGGGCAGCCCGGGCCAGCCGCTTAAGAGCGATCGTGAGTCGCGCCTTTCTGTCTGCCAGCCAATCCTGTGGGTTGGAAGGCACGGCCAGTTTTGCATTTTCCTGCGCCGCGATCATCGGCACCAGTACCTGCTTGAGGTCACCATAGCGGCGCGAATGAGCGAGCCAGACATCTCCGGAACGAAAAGCATCCCGGAGGTGAAAGAGTACCGCCACTTCCCAAAGACGGGTATCTCCTTTTTCCTGAGCTCGTAAATGACGGTTCCATTTGGAGCTGGGCCGCAGGAAACGCCTTTCTGGCGATGCAACACCTTTCATCTCTCCGATCGACAAAGCTGCTGCTACCAATGGTCCGGCGACCGGCGCGGCTTCGAGCTTCAGACAGCGCAACATGCGGGGCGCATAACGACGAAAGCGATGGTATCCCTGCCCGACATATGCAAGAGGCTCATCGGCTAGCGTGTTGCTGAGTTGAGTCCCTGTCGCTACCAGTTGAGCGAGCCGGTCCCATGCAACCGAACTGGCGACAGCCATCTCCAGCGGGGTTCCGTCACTGCGGGCCTCAAGCAACGAAGCTCCCAGCGCGGTGAAGGTACGGATCGTATCCGTGAGTGTGGCTTTAGAGCCGGAAATTGTTTCGTCATGCTGGCGCTTCGCTTCCCGCCAGGTTTTTCCTACGATCCTGTCATGGGTTTCGACTATGGCATCAGCAATCGCCGCTTCCCACTCCACAACACAGACGGCAAGGATCGCCCAGCGGCGGTCCGAAGTGATGTCACGCAAACCGTCGGTGAAGTAGCGTTCACCCTGCCGACGCAGCCGGGCAATGCGATGGGCAGGTATGCTGGCCAAAGCACTATGATTGATATTCAGGGTACGCAGAAATTCGAGCCTGTCGAGCAAACGGTTAGCAGCAGCCGAGTTGTTACCAACCTCGAAGTTGCGAAGCCAGATGAAACGACTGATATTGCCGGCGAGCATTTAACTCAGAAGTTTGTCCAGGTGATCGCGAACATCCGCTGTTAAATTTTCCGCAATCCGCGTTTCAATCCGCCGCTCAGCGGCGACCAGAGCATCCGCGCACAAGCGCTCGATTGTCGATACTGCGGGCAGAATGGTGGAAGTTTCCCGACACCGCACAATAAAACGATGAGCAAGATCCTCGTTTGATCTGGCATCTTCGGCCTGGCCGAAAGTCCACTCCCGCAGATCACGGGCACCACGGCCCGTGAAGGTCTTGTAGCCGTAAATTTCGCGCAGCGTGTCCATGTGCTGCTGACGGGTTTGGCGCCGTGTGGCATAAGTGAGAAGCGCATCAGCCGGAACTCCAAGCTGAGCACCGACGAAGGAAAGGACTTCACGCGGGATCATCTCACCAGGAGCCAGTGCACGGCCCGGATATCGTAAGGCACAAAGTTGCAGGGCAAAGCCAATCCTGTTTTCCGGTCTGCGGCGCTGCCTAATGTTTTCCAGGTCATCATCGCCCAGCGTGTAGAACTTCAGTAGCGACAGTTCGTCCGTGGGCAGATCGAACAGCGCTGCTCGCTGCCGTTCGGTGAAAATATGGCGTCGTGACATACAAATTCGTCCCTTTTGAAGTATAGTCTGTTTTGGACAACAGCCAGCCCATATAAATCAGGGCGTTCCGATACAAAAATCCAGGAGGGTTCAATTGGGACATCGTGCCGCCATTTACTGCCGGGTTTCAACAGCGGATCAGTCTTGTGAACGCCAGGAATTTGATCTGCGAGCCTTCGCCGGCCGTGCCGGCTACGACGTGGTGGGAATATTTAAGGAAACAGGTTCAGGAACTAAACTCGACCGGGCCGAGCGAAAGAAAGTCCTGGCGCTTGCCCAGTCCAGACAAATTGATGCAATCCTGGTCACTGAGCTTTCCCGGTGGGGGCGCTCGACGCTCGATCTGCTCAATACGCTACGTGAACTGGAGAACTGGAAGGTTTCCGTGATAGCCATGAATGGAATGGCGTTCGATCTTTCGTCGCCGTATGGACGAATGCTGGCGACGTTTCTTTCCGGCATTGCGGAGTTTGAGCGGGATCTCATCAGCGAGCGGGTCAAGTCAGGCCTTGCTGTTGCGAAGGCACGTGGTAAGAGGCTTGGTCGTCAGGCCGGAGTGCGACCAAAATCAGACCGACTTTTGCCTAAGGTGGTTGCGATGAGGGCCGAGGGACGCAGCTATCGCTGGATCGCACGCGAGCTCGGTATCAGCAAGAATACCGTCGCTGACATCGTGCAACGACACAGAGCTAACGCTTAGGGTGTCATTTCGCCCTCAGCCGGAACCGACCCCTGATCCGAACGACCCGGCAAACCGACGCGAGCTGGTCACGCCGTCGGCCTTGCCACAGGCGCAGCAGGAAGCTGTCAGAGCGATTACGCAGGGTTTAATGGTGTTAGCCTCATCCGGGGAGCTTAAAACGCGGCAGGACGTGACTGAGGCGCTCACAGCGGCAGGTTTTGAGGTGGTACGCACCACGCAGAGCAGTATCAGCATTGCCAACCCGGACGGGGGGCGAAATATCCGACTGAAAGGAGCCATTTATGAGCAGTCTTTTAGCGCTGGCGCAGGACTTGGAGCAGAAATCGAAAGCGCAGCGGCAATCTACCGGCGAGATGCTGAAAGCCGCATTCAGCGAGCACGAGGCGTATGTAAATCAGGAACTGAGCGAAAGCGCGAAGCGAATCAACAGCGCTATCCTCGACCACGACCAGAAGCTGGCCTCCGCCATCAGCCTGAACACCAGAGGGATGCTGAAAACCATCGGGCGGACGTGGCTGATTATCGCCGGCGTGTCATTCCTGCTGATCTGCACGAGCGGGAGCATTCTGTGGTGGCAGGGGCAGAAAATTCTCGACAACTACCAGGCCATCAGCGAGCAGAAAGACGCGCTGACGAAGCTGAACGCGCAGACGTGGGGCGTGAGCTTTCAGACGACCAGCGACGGACGGCGCTTTCTGGTGATGCCTGCAGGAACAACGCCGGAAGCCATTCCTTACAACGGTACGACGTGGGTACAACTGAAACAGGACTGACAGAGCATGACCGAACTGGAAACGCAATTATTGAGCGCATTCGAGCAACTGCAGCAGGATTACGCGCAGCAGCTGAGCGCGTGGGAAGCCGCCTCCTCGGAGTTGCAGAGGATGTTTGGCATTACGCAACGGGAGAACGCGGCGCTGAGCGAGCGCGTATCGGACTTGAGCAGGCAGGTGCAGAGTTTGAGCGAGCAGCTGCGCCGCTTGTCCGTGAGATGAACGCCATCGAGCAGCGGCAGGCACATGAACGGGCGCTGCAGCACGAGAAAGCGCCAGAGCCGGAGCGGCCACAGCTGCAGAAGGGGCGGGATTACCCCAGAATGCGTTAACTGAACAGCCTGGACCAGAACCCTTTTTTTTGCGCCTGCTCCAGGCTTTCACTGAGCTTTTTGATTTCTTCCCGCAGCTGGTTTTTCTCGTCCTCATGCTGCTGATTTTCTTTTTCCCGCAGCGTTTTGTCTTCCAGCATCAACGTGATGGCCTGTTTCATTTCAGCCAGCTCTTTCTGCATGGCTGTCAGCTGCTCATGTGGGAAATTTTTCTGTGTATTTTCACGGTGTGAAACGCTGGGAATTTGTTTCTCAGGTAAATTCACATTGCCGTATACGCGGATCAGTTCGGATACATCCACGACCGGGTTGTTTTTCCCGTCGCGTGACACGGTCACTTTCCCTTGTTTTACGTGGTTATACAGCGTTCTTCTGGTGATGCCGGCTGCCTGTGCTGCCTGTGAAAGGTTGAGCAATGTTTTTGCCACTGTATACCCCTGATTTTTTCGGGTGTGAAAGGTGTGTAATTTCTCACAATCATTATAGCGCCAATGTAACCCGAATTTCCTGGTGATAATGGGAAGCGCTGAACGCTATCAGTCGCTCCTGTCGATTTTTTTCTGTTCCAATGGCCTGATGATTGTCGCGGTATTGCGACAAGTACAGTCAGTGGTTTCTGCGGCCGGCAGGTGATGCAATAGCGGTATCAGATAAAACAGGGGCAAGACGATGAAAGCATTAATGACAATAGCATTGGCTGTGAAGGTGGTGGGACTGGTACTGGAGGCGCTGATTCTGGCTATCGAGTCCGGTCTGCTCCGACGGTGAACGGCAGAGCAGATCGGTGCTCAAGGGGGATTATTCCTGCAGGCCGTGATAGCCGGCTTCTTTCTGGTGCCGGACAGTCAGGATCACTATCCGGTCCGTTTCCCGGTCGTGGCGATAGAGCATCACATAACCACTGTCGCCAAATCCGATCACCAGTTCCTGGTATTCCAGTGGGAGAAGAGAAACCGGGCGGCCCATGTCAGGCTGCGTTTTCAGCTGCTGGATAGCCCGGATGATCACTTCACCGGCTTTTCTGGCCGCCAGCCGGTTTTTGGTTTTGAGAAAGTCCTGCAGGCGCTGTAAATCCCGCTGCGCCAGTGCGGAGACAATTACCTGTGGCATGGTGGAGCATCCTGCTCATTCTCAGTTCCCCAGGTATCTATCCACGCTTCCACCTCTTCGGCGCTCAGGTGCAGACCGGTTTCCTGATAGTGCTGCCATGCGGCCTGTCCATCCCTCAGGTACTGGCTGCGCTTTTCTTCCCGGTCGATGTATTCGGTGATCGCTTCCAGCATCAGGGCATGAGCGGAGCGATGGCGGTCATCGGCAAGGGTTTTCAGGCGGTCTTTGAGTTCATCATCAAGCCTGATGGATGTCGCAGCTGACATAAAATCACCTTTGTAGTCATGTGTAATACATGTGACTACTTTAATCGGAGTCAGTGATATTTGCCAGAAATACGGCTTACGTTGCCCGTTTTCCGCCAAACCCGGACTCATGCACCTGGCTGCATAGCCATGCATCCGGGTATGATTTATCCGGTGCGTTTCTGGCGGGTTTTCGGGTGGTTTGTTGCCGCTTTTACCGGTTATCCGTCAGAAACGCGCTGAGTCAGTCTGGGCGGTGCGCGTAATGAAGCCTTTATGTTAAATAGGGGCTTTTGTTGTCCGGAAAAGGCTGAGCAAAAATACGATAAACAGTGTCATACCGGTAACCAGCATGACATAGCCGGCTGTTGGGTTATAAGTCAGACAGAAGGCTGTGCAGGCACTGGGGGCGTGTATGCGAAAAAGCCCGGCAAAACACAGACTGGCCGAGAGTCCGTAAAATAACGATCCTGCGATAACGGTCAGCATAATTCTAAACATTGTCCCTTTGTCCCTTTGACCCTAATCATCCTCATCTTTTTTCTAATATGCCCCTTAAAATCAGGATGTTGATTGTTTTGTATGCAAGAAATGGACTAAAGAAATTTGTTTGTGATCCCATTCTCGTTTCTGCATATGAACAAAAAAGCCCCGCACATGGGCGGGGCTGAATGCTGCGAGTCTGCGACGGTGACTTATCCCGGAAGCGTCCAGTCAGGTCGTTCAAAATGGCAGGTATAGCCGTCGGGATTATGCTGCAGGTAATCCTGATGCTCTGGCTCTGCAGACCAGAACTCACCGGCCTGCTCTACTTCTGTCACCACGACTCCGGGCCAGACTCCTGAATCATCTATTTCACGGATAAGCTGGTTTGCCTGCTGCTTTTGCTCCTCTGTGGTGAAAAAGATGGCTGAGCGGTAGCTTGAGCCGACGTCATTACCCTGACGAAGTATTGTTGTAGGGTTGTGAATACTAAAGAAATATTCCAGTAGTTTTCGGTAGCTCAGTTTATCCGGGGAATACACCACCTTCACCGCCTCCGCATGTCCTGGGTGGTGCTGGTATGTCGGGTTATCATTACGTCCGCCGGTATAGCCCACTTCGGTGCTGACCACGCCATTGAGTTTGCGGATCAGCTCCTGGACACCCCAGAAACAACCACCGGCAAGGATTGCCACATCAGTTTTCATGCTTATCTCCTTTCTCAAACAGGGGAAGAAATTCACCGTATCCTTCTGTTTCCAGAGCGCCTTTCGGGATAAAACGCAGTGAAGCCGAGTTAATGCAGTAACGTAATCCACCGGTATCCTGTGGCCCGTCAGGGAAGACGTGTCCCAGATGGCTGTCACCGTGACGGGAACGCACTTCAGTACGCACCATGCCATGACTGAGGTCGCTCAGGTTGTGGACGTTGTTTTCCACTGGTTTGCTGAATGCCGGCCAGCCACAGCCCGAATCAAATTTGTCCTTCGACGAGAACAGTGGCTCACCGGAGACGATATCCACGTACAGTCCGTCCTCAAAGTGGTCGTCATATTCTCCGGTAAACGGGCGCTCAGTGGCGCTTTTCTGGGTGACGCTGAACTGCAGTTCCGTCAGTGCCTGAATGGTCTGTGGGTCTTTTTTATACGGTTTGTTCATATCGCTCTCCTGACAAATCTCACTCACCGGGACGGGTCCTACTCATGAATAAGATCCAGATAGTGTTTTTCAAAGTCCGGGTTGGCGGGGAGCGACTTATTTTCCAGGTAGCGCTCTAAAAAGTAGCGGGGAGTGATCCCCGCCCGAAAGGCGGCTTCCATGCCTCTCACCATGAACCCGGGAGTGGTGTCATATTTGCTGGCCAGAAATATCAGGCTGCTGCGTAATTCAGGGTCACCCCATGGCTGACAATGCGTCAGACGAGCGGGGTTTGTGCACGGCGCTGAGTTGCTTCGCCCTCCGGTTAATCAGTGTCCGTCGCAGGTCATGACGCAACAGCACCAGTCCAGCCCCAATCAGAAGAACATCCTTGATAATGAAGCTGTCAATGCGACCCAGCTGCGGCAGAAGGCTCAGGGTGACGATGCCGGTGCCTGCCACCATCAGGGCGCCTGCTGCACCCACTGCCGGCCGGAAAAATCCGGCAATCAGGGCCAGAAGGGTGATATTTTCCACCACGCCGAGTGCGTAGCTGAGCCCCTGAACGCCGAGAGCCGGATACAGCGCACCGAGCCAGGTGCCTGGCAGCAGGTGGTGAAGGGCATTGGCCTCGAAGGCAAACCATTTGTAGGTGCCAAACAGGGCGAAGATGAAAATCACTGACAGCCGCAGAACCATAATGTCCAGGCCTGACGTTTTACGAAGTAACCGGCGCAGTTGTGTCTCGACGTTATTTTTCATGGTGTGTGTCCTTTTATTTTCGTTTTGTGTTTATGCAAACAGCGTGGCGCGGGCATGAACGAAACGGGCCTGCTCAAGCTCAGAAATCAGATAAGCGGCAGCGCCATGTTCAAGGGCTTCGCGGATAACCTCCCGCTCCAGCTCATCCACGGAAGACACCCAGCCAACAGAGAGTGTACGGACCGGTACCAGAGCTGCTTTTTCTTCCTCAGTAAGATCGGATTTGATGATGACCGGTCCATGGGCTTTACGGGTGAAGACAGCGATAACGTCGTTGATAAGTGCTTTCATGATGATGCCCCCTGCATGTCTGTTTTATTGTGTTGTCGTGTTGTTAATATTTATTCTACCTACCAGTAGATAGATTGGCAAGGGGTAACTGGAAATTAAACGCAAGGAAAGTCTTAATGTCTTCTGAGGCCCCCGGAATACAGGCGTTGTCAGCGGTGATTTTTTTGAGTGCTGGCTGCCCCGGTTAAACCGGGGCAGCCACAGGCGTGGCTTTACGGGCGGGAGAGTAGCTGAATAAGCGCGCTCATGGTGCGGGAACAGGCATCATGAGGAGGGATCCGATTGAGCATCAGGGCCCCTTTAATGGCGCTGCCGATGATAATGGCCACGTCAGCCGGCTCAGCAGTAAAAGCCAGTTCACCGCTTTCACGACCCGAAACCAGCACACTGGTCAGGATGCGCAGGTCGGTTTGTGCCAGTCGTGAGGTGGCTTTCTGAAGAGGTTCTTCAAACAGGGCGCTGTCGGACAGCATGGCGTGAATGCCACACATCTGGCCGCTGTCGGCGCATTTGAGAAATGCGTCCATATAACCCTGCAGACGGGCTTTACCCGGTGGCAGCTGTAACAGGGCAGCTTCCAGTTTCAGCAGGCTGGCCTCCTTGTATTCACAATAGGCAAGCCCGAGGTCGGTTTTGGTCTGAAAATGGTAATGGATACTGGCCTTCCGTATTCCCAGACCGTCAGCGAGATCAGCATAGCTGAAGCCCTGGTAGCCGTTCTGCTGGATAAGGGTATCAGTCAGTTCAATCAGACTGTCATGGGTGGACATAATGTTCTCCTGGCACCTGCGGGTGCCTGTTATTCAGACACAACTGCGCCCGGAAACCAGAAGGGTTCCGGGCGCAGTTGCGAGGGTAACGGGTATTCAACGATACAGGACAGCGGTACCGGAAAGTTTATTCATACCGGTGGCACTGGTGATGCGGTAGTGTGTGGCCCCGGCATCAGCGGCTTTCATATCCAGTGAGGCCACCAGGTCATCCAGGGTGGTGAAGCCACCGGAAGAGACCACCCCAATTTTTTGCAGCGATGCTGCTTCGCTGCGGGAAACCATTTGCGGGCTGGCGGCATAGCTCAGTGCGCTGGCGGACAGGGCGATGATGGCAAGGGTGGTTTTGATGATGTTTTTCATGATGACGCTCCTGATGTTCTGTTGTGTGTTTTTGTTTGTGTGTCGTGTTGTTAAAATCAAATCTACCAACCAGTAGATAGGTTGGCAAGTGTTAATTGGGGTCCGCTTGGAAAACGGAATCTATGGTCACTCCCGTTTTTGCAACACCGATTTTGACGATAAGTTGGCTTGCTTGAATCTATCCGGCGTCTGAATGGGATTTTATTCCCGCGCCTCGATGAGTTCCGCGCCTGATGAACCTCCAGAAAATATACGGCTTCAGCGAGCCTTTCCGTTTTACAGGTTCCTCAACAGGCCGGTGGGCCGTTTGTATCATCAATATCAGTATTCGCAAAACCAGATGAATGATTGTTTAAACTGGTGTATTTCTGCCTTTATGCTTCGTAAGTTTGCTGTCGCGCCGTCAGTGCCCAGGCTATTCTGGCCAGCTTGTTTGCCAGAGCACAGGTGACGACAAAGTTGCTTTTCCGACACAACAACTCCCTGATCCAGTCGGCCAACTTGCCAGACTGGTGTTCCAGTTTTTGTATGAATACCCTGGCACATTGAACCAACAAAGTTCGGATCTTTTTATTACCTCGCTTACTAATTCCCAGCAATGTCGTCCTACCTCCCGTGCTGTACTGCCGAGGTACAAGCCCTGTTGCCGCCGCAAAGTCACGGCTGCTGGCGTACTGCTTCCCGTCGCCAATCTCAGTTGAAATAGTACTGGCAGTCAGCGTTCCAACGCAGGGAATACTCAGCAAGCGCTGTCCAACCTCATCTTCGTCCAACTTTCGTTTCAACTGAGATTCCAGATCTTTAATCTGCTCAACAAGATAGTGATAATGCTGTTGTAATTTCAGCAGTAACTGGCTGAGATAAAGAGGCAAACTACTGTCCTCAAGAAGGGTACTCAGTCGACTAATAACGGCAGCACCTCGCGGAACGCTGATACCAAATTCCAGCAGAAAAGCATGCATCTGATTAGTTGTTTTCACCTTATCCTGAACCAGGGATTCACGGACACGATGCAGAGCTCGCATTGCCTGCTGAGATTCGGTTCTGGGCTGCACGAAACGCATAGATGGACGTGATGCTGCTTCACAGATAGCTTCAGCATCAACGAAGTCATTTTTGTTGCTTTTAACGAATGGGCGGACAAATTGCGGTGATATCAGCTTTGGAAAATGCCCTAACTCTGCCAGCTTGCGTGCCATAAAGTGAGAACCGCCACAGGCTTCCATCGCGATGGTTGTTGCTGGGCATGTCGCCAGAAATTCGATTAGCTTTGGTCGGGTGAATTTTTTACGGTAAACGGCCTTCCCACGATGATCCTGACAATGAATATGGAAAGAGTTCTTACCCAGATCGATACCAATAAGCGCAATGTTTTCCATGATGGTTCTCCGAATGAAAGCCTGTCCTCAGCATAGTACTGGGAAGGAGGGAGTGACCATCTCATTAATTATCCCACGCTAAGACTGTTTTTTGTACAAAGCGGTATCGACTGTACGTAATGAGCGGTATTTTCCGGATCCCAGCTTAAGATTATTACGCCAGACGTAATCTCCACTCAGATTGATATGTTCCCAGCCCAGGGGAGAAAGATGAGAGACCAGTTGCTCATTTATCGGGATACCCTTTCGTTTTAGTGACTCAATAGCTCTTTCTATATATACCGTGTTCCACAACGTGATCGCT
The DNA here is from genome assembly GCF_008452795.1 of Klebsiella sp. AqSCr. NCBI lineage: Bacteria > Pseudomonadati > Pseudomonadota > Gammaproteobacteria > Enterobacterales > Enterobacteriaceae > Klebsiella > Klebsiella sp. AqSCr. The sequence continues at coordinate 143,644 of NZ_MJDM01000045.1, read as the reverse complement.
GCTGTCAGTAATGTCAGCCCGCTGGCGCGATAACTCTGATTCTCCAGCCCACGATCCCTTATTTCACCCAGACGGTGCAAAAAGACCGCTCGCGCAAGGGCATTACGGGCCTCACCCTTATTCAGCCCCGCCTGCACGCGTCGGCGCAGACCGGGATCACGGAACCAGTCCAGCATAAATAGTGTCCGTTCGATGCGGCCAATCTCTCTCAGCGCTTTGGCAAGTCCATTCTGTTTTGGGTAACTGGCTAACTTTTTCATCATCAGTGATGCGGTGACTGTCCCCTGCTTAATCGAGGTTGCCAGGCGCAATACCTCATCCCAGTGCGACTCAATGTCTTTGATATTTAGGCAGGTTGTTGATATGACAGACTGAAGCCCCGGATAGCGCTCGGCCTTTCCATGAATAAACAGCCGCTTGTCATGAAGATCACGGATCCTTGGCGCAAAAGCGAATCCCAGCAGGTGCATCAGGGCGAAAACATGTTCAGTGAAGCCTGCGGTATCGGTGTAATGCTCGGTAATTTCCAGATCGCTTTCATGGTACAGCAGGCCATCAAGCACGTGGGTTGAGTCGCGCACCCGGCTGATCACTTTGGCGTAGAACGGGCTGTATTGGTCTGAGATATGCGTATAAATCTGCACGCCCGGCTCCTGACCATATTTAAGATTGACCTGACCGGCATAACGTCCGTGACTGCCTACCCGAAAGTTCTGCCCGTCTGACGACGATGTTGTCCCGTCGCCCCAGAATGCGGCCAGAGGCCGCTCTTTCTGTGCGTTGACCAGCTCGGCCAGTGCCGCTGAATAAGTTTCATCCCTGATGTACCATGCCTGAATACCTTCGAGTGACGATCTTGTGGCCCCAGGGCAGGATTCCGCCATTTTTGTCAGCCCAAGGTTGATGCCGTCAGCCAGAATGGTGGTCAGCAACAGTCTTCCGTCTTTTGGTCTGACGTTATTATTTTTGAGGTGCGCGAAGTGACGCGTAAATCCCGTCCAGCTATCAACTTCTTCCAGTATCTCCGTAATTTTCGGATGGGGAAGCATGCCATAGACCAAATCTGCAAAGGGCGAAACACCTGAAGGAACGCTGTTCTCCAGTGGAGTGATTTTTACGCCTTTATCTGAGATATCTACATCGGGCAAATCACCGGCAAGCGCCATCGCGTTAACTTCTTCCAGCCGAGATGCAAGAAGAGTCATACGGGCCTGAAGGTATGCCTGGCTATCGGTCTGAACGGCCAACTGTAACTGGTCATTATGTCGGGATTTCTCAAACTCAGCAGTCGGGATGAGATAATCATCAAAATTTTTGTAGCGGCGCGATCCTTTTACCCAGATATCACCGGAACGTAATGCACCCTTGAGTTCATTCAGTACGCAAAACTCGTAGTACTTGCGGTCGATGCCTGAAGGCGTGAGCACCAGTTTTCGCCAGCTTTCAGGGATAAACCCTGTTGGCGCTGATGGCGGCACTTTACGAAGTTGTTTACGGTACATTTCCGTTATGGTGTCCAGCGCATCGCTGAGCGCCTGCGCCGCAGGTGTCGCCATGAACTGCAATGCTGACAGCATACGCGGGGCATATTTACGCAACGTACTGTATTTTTCGGTGATCAGATGAAGCGCGTCGAAATTGCCCTTACGGGAAAGAAACCGCGTTTCTTCCACGCTGTTGATGAATTCCTGCCAGGGAAGGACATCTTCTATTGCAGTCCAGGGATCTTCCCCGGATTCTCTGGCGTTAAGTAACGCCTGCCCGACGGTAACGTACTGCTTCAGCTTGCTCTGAATAAGCTTTCCCGTTTGCTGGAGCCGTTCGGCCTGCGTGCGTTTTGCCCTGCTGAACAGACTACCCAGGATACGCTCGTGCAGATCAATCACTTCGTCAGTCAGGGTGGCCCTGGCCTCTGTTATTATACAAACCAGCGTAGCGTAACGTCTGACATCGGTGAATTTTGCCAGGTCCCTGCTGCTCATTTTCCGGCCCTCACGCGCCAGTTTAAGCAACCTGTTCTGGTGAACGGAAAGTGCAATACCATCAGGCAACCCCAGCGCAGCGATGGAATTAAGCCGGTCGATATGTTGCAGCACATTTTTACCGTTTATTTTACCCGGAGGCTGTAGCAGCCATGCCAGACGGGAAGGTTGTTCACCCTCTGATATGAGCAGGCTGTCGAGTGCTGATTTATGCTGCTTTTCCAGTTGCGCGGTAAGTGTCGAAAATACCGATCTGTTAGCGAGCGTGACGACTTCGGCAAGCGTCCGTTCGATCACTTCAACAGAAGGGAAAATAACATTATTGTTATGTAGCCAGCTGAGCATTTCTTCCGCCAGCATAAATCCTTTGTCAGTTCGCATGGCATAGGGGTGCAGATGACGGATACAGTCTTTTTGCATTGACCGGCTGAACGGGGATAGTTCCAGGTAGCGATAAAGTTCGGTCAGATGTTCCCAGCGGGTTTGCTCTCTGGATGCATATTCCGGCCATAAATCAGGCTGAAGTTTCAGTCGGGAAGCAACCCTGGATACAACGCCATTGTGAGGAGCACTGCTTTTGTCCGGAATAAATCCAGGTCCACGCAGATAACAGAGTAATACAGCAAAGCCCAGGCGATTCGCTGGCCTTCGGTGCTTATTAATGAGCGCAATATCCGGTTCGTTCAGAAAACACATTCGGGTCAGAATAATTTCATCATCTGGTATAACCAGTAAGCGTTCCTGCTCTTCGCTGCTCAGTATCTGTCGCCGTGGCATAAATGCCTCCCTCGCGTATAGTTTTCATCTGTTATTTGTTCGCTGTGACCGAAACCGGTCGGTTTCGTACACCACTTACAGCACATGTCCGAAACTTAGTGAAATTAATTTCGGACACACGTTATAATTCGGACATCCATTTCGTACGGAAAGTTTCCCATGTCACGTGTTTTTGCCTACTGCAGGGTCTCAACTCTGGAACAGACCACAGAAAACCAGCGTCGTGAAATTGAAGCGGCGGGTTTTGCCATCAGATCCCAACGACTTATTGAGGAGCATATCAGTGGCTCGGTTGCTGCCAGCGAACGCCCCGGATTTATCCGGTTGCTAGATCGCATGGAAAATGGGGATGTACTGATTGTCACCAAACTTGACCGTCTGGGTCGTAATGCGATGGATATCCGAAAAACAGTAGAGCAACTGGCGGCTTTAGATATTCGCGTTCATTGTCTCGCACTCGGAGGCGTTGACTTGACCAGTCCGGCCGGAAAAATGACTATGCAGGTAATTTCTGCTGTAGCGGAGTTTGAGCGGGATTTGCTGCTTGAGCGAACGTATTCAGGTATTGCGAGGGCAAAAGCGGCTGGAAAACGCTTCGGTCGCCCCCCCATCCTGAGCGAGGAACAAAAGCAAACAGTGACAGAGCGCCTAAATGCTGGCATCAGTATCAGTGCTATTGCCCGGGAATTTAATACCACCCGCCAGACTATCCTTCGGGTAAAGGCTGGATTGCTGCAAGAGTGAGCGGCTGGGAAGATTATAAAAAAATCAAATGGTTATTATGAAATAAAACAGCCTGCTGGGTTCTTTTCCCCCTATTTTTTATAAAAGAGTAGACAAAAGAGGTTCGCGACACTAATCTACCAACTAGATGATTGGTGCTGGTTACACCAGCTATACCTTTTATCAAGAAATTACAGGAGCCATTATGTCTACTACCGTTAAACCTTCTGCAGACGCAGCTGCGATCCACAATACCCGTGAAGCAGTTCGCAGCCAGCCTGGCCTGGGTAACCTGACTTTCCAGATGAAAGCCCGTTCCAGCGGCGGATTAACCGTTCGCACAGAGACCGGCGCCACAATCCAGAACGGCGTTATCGATACCAGCCGTGTGGGGAAATTTTCTAATATCGGTGATGAACCCGCAGGTTTACTCGGCACCGATACCGGCATGAGCCCGACTGAATACATCATGCAGGCGCTGGCTGGCTGTTATACCGCCACCCTTACCATGATGGCTGCTGAAAAAGGGATCGACCTGGACGGTATCGAGCTGGATCTTAATTTCGATATCAACCTCAACGGCTTCCTTGGGCTGGACAGCAACGTGCGTAAAGGTGCGAAATCTATTCGCGTCGATGTTCACCTTACGAGCAAGACCGCCAGTCGCGAGGAGTTAGAAGCGCTGGTCAGCGAAATGCAAAAGAATTCGCCAATCCACGATACTCTGGCTAATCCGGTTGAAATGATTACACGCCTGGCGTGATGTCAGAGATGTAATGCTGCCATTCAGAATGCAGGATGGCAGTGACGTTCAGCTCTGCACGATACTGAGTCAGTGATACAACTTGCTACGGAAAAATAGCAACAATATAATCTATCAACTAGTAGATTATATGGAGTAATTATGACAACCATGACACGGGAACGGCTGCTCAGCGAAGCAGAACACCTGATGCGCGAAAAAGGGTATTCAGTATTCAGCTATGCTGATTTATCAAAAATAGTGGGTATCACCAAGGCCAGTATTCATCACCATTTCCCGACCAAAGATATTCTGGGTGAGCAGGTGGTAATACAGGCGTTCTCTGATACACAACGCGTATTTGAGCAGATAGAGGCGACTGAGAAAAGCGCGGAGAGAAGAATTGCGGCTTACATCGATATCTTCGCGCAAAGCCATAAAGCTTCGCTACTGCCACTGTGTTGTGCGTTGTCAGCAGAGACCGCCAATCTGCCTCAGGCAATTACTGTACAGACATCACTTTATTTCGATATGCAAATCGAGTGGCTCACAAAAGTCGTCAGGGCGGGCATGGAGTCAGGTGAGTTTTCATCCCATGCCGAACCATCAGATATTGCTTTGATGATCATTAATGTCTGTGAAGGCTCAAGCGTAGTGGCGCATGCAACGGCCAGACCCGAAGTCTTCGCCAACAGCCTTAAGTATATAAAACTGCTTCTTAATACCCCTCATTCAGGAGAATGACACTATGCTGGACTGGAACAACTATCGCTCAGAGTTAATGCAACGTTTAGGCGAGTTGGGCAAACTGACCCCCGAGACCATGAAAGGCGTGGTTGCCCTGGGCAACGCAGGTAACAAAACTGACCTTTTGGGCGCAAAAGTGCGTGAACTCATTGCCCTGGCGTGCGCAGTCACAACCCACTGCGACGGCTGTATTGCTTTTCACGCCGACGCCGCTGTGAAAGCCGGTGCAACCGACGCTGAAATTGCTGAAGCGCTGGGCGTGGCGATTAACCTCAACGCTGGCGCGGCGGTCATTTATTCAGCCCGCACTCTGGATGCCGTCGGTCAGGCACGCGGTTAAGCATTAATAAATTCCACGTTAAAAGGGCATTACTGCCCTTTTTTTATGTCCGCAATAGCCTGAGCATATACCGATGCAGGTTTCACACCCGGTATGCGTTTAACTAATTGCCCTTCATGAAATATCAGCACAGACGGCAGCCCCCAGATCTCGTATTTGGTTGTCAGCACCGGCGCCTGATCTACATTGACTTTCCCCACCTGAATATCTCTATCGAGCCGGTCTGCAAACTGACTGAACATTTCTTCGCTGGCCTGACAGGGCGGACACCAGGGTGCAGAGAAACGTACCACCGATATTCCGTTGTACTGCTCTATCTGGCGGAAATTATCTTCGTTATAAGCTGTTAATGTACGCATGGTGATGACCTCGCAAAATGAGTGACAATTCAGAAATGGCTGCGTTATGACAAAAAAATACGACACAGCCATTGACCTACCTACTAGATGGTTGGTATATTGCCACCCATCAGATGTTTATGCAACTCCAGTGCGCGACGTCCAGTCGATGATACTGCCGGGCTGTGCAAATCCCTGCCGGGATACTCCTTTTTGTTTTTTGTGAGGTATACGATGAGTAAGCTTTTCACCCCCTACAATCTGTCTGGCCTGGCGTTAAAAAACCGTGTAGTCATGGCACCGATGACCCGCACCCGCACCATGAATGACGTGCCGGATGAGGTCGTGGCTTTGTACTATGCACAGCGTGCTTCTGCTGGCCTGCTCATCACCGAAGGGATGCCGGTTTCAGAAGAAGGCCGGGGTTACCTTTATACCCCTGGTATCTACAACGACGAACACGTCCAGGGCTGGCGTAAGGTGACACAAGCGGTTCACGCCAAAGGTGGCCGTATTTTCGCGCAGCTCTGGCACGTCGGCCGTATGTCTCACGTCTCTCTTCAGCCAGGCCACATAGCGCCGGTTTCAGCGGGCACCGTTCAGGCGGTCAATACCACCGTTTTTGCGCTGACCGAATCCGGAGAACCGGGCCCGGTTGTACCAAGCCAGCCACGCGCGCTGGAAACGCATGAAGTTAAACGCATCACTGCAGACTTCGTGCACTCCGCACGCCTGGCGATGGAAGCCGGCTTTGACGGCGTGGAAATCATGGCGGCAAACGGATTCATCTTTGACCAGTTCCTCAGTAGCGAACTGAACACCCGCACCGACGAATACGGCGGCTCGGTGGAAAATCGTCAGCGTTTCCTGCTGGAGACCATTGACGCCGTGGCGGAAGCCGTGGGTAACAGCCACGTTGCCGTGCGCCTGTCACCGTTCGGCCGCATTTATGACCTCGCGCCGTATGAAGGTGAAGAGCAAACCTGGTCAGCCATCACCGACGCGCTCGGTCAGCGGGAACTGGCCTACGTACACCTTTACTATCAGCCGGTGTACATCAAAGCGCCACTTCCGGAAGGCTTCCGCCGCCGTTTTCGCAACACGTTTAAAGGCACCATCATCGCTGCCGGCGGTTTTACCCGTGATATCGCAGAGCAGGCTCTGGAAGATGATGAGCTGGATCTGGTGGCATTTGGTGTGCCCTACATCGCTAACCCGGATCTGGTTGAAAGAATGCAAAACGGCTGGCCACTGGCAGAAAGTGACCGCGCCACCTACTACGGCGTCAGTGGTTCCCCGGAAAAAGGCTATACCGATTACCCGGTCTGGCAGGCGCAATAAATCCCATACGGTCGCGGTTCTCTGATAAGTGAGATCCGACAGCCCAACGTCTTTGAGGAATCATTATGCAAACGCTGAAACCCACCCTTACCATCGATATCTGGTCAGATTTGGTCTGCCCGTGGTGCTGGATTGCTAAAAAAAGATTTGAACAGGGTCTGAATCGCTTTGAATTTCGCGACCAGGTGGTGATCCGCCATCACAGCTACCGTCTGGCCGGTGGTACTCCCGCGATGCCTTTTAAGGATGCCATCGTTAAAAAGCTGGGCAGTCAGCATTCAGCGGAGCTGATGATGAATCAGGTGGGCACCGCCGGTAAATCTGAAGGTCTGATCTACAACTTCGACGGCATGATGTTTGGTGATACAGAAGATGCACACACCCTGCTGGTTGCCGCGCGTAAGGCCGGAATTGCGGACGCGGTGGAAGAACGTTTTTATCATGGCAGTATCACCGAAGGTCGCTCTCTCTTTGACCGTCAGCAGCTCGTTGCCATGGCCGTAGAAGCCGGTATGCCGAAAGCTGACGCTGAAGCCGCCCTGGAAAATGACGATTTTCGCGCCACCGTTTCCGACGATGAAGCCCACGCACAGTCTATTGGCCTCAGCGGCGTTCCGGTTTTTGTGATGAACGAAAAATATGCCATCAGCGGGGCTCAGGCAGCAGATAACTTTTTGAATGCCCTGCGTCAGGTCTGGGATGAACAGCAAACCGAATTTTCAGCCACTGCGGGTCAGACCTGCGGAACGGATGGCTGCAGTATTTAATCCGTCAACCGCCGGCAGTTTCACGCTGCCGGCAACGTCTTACCCACCAGTAATGGAGTCAGAAAATGAACACTTTTTTCAAAGGTAAAAAACTGCTCGTCGTCGGCGGTACCAGCGGCATGGGCCTGGCCGTGGCACGCATGGTACTGGAAGCGGGCGGCAGTGTCGTGCTGACCGGGAATAAAAAAGACAAAGCCGAAGCGGTGCAAAAAGAACTGAGCCCTCTGGGACCGGTTGCGGTCATCGCGGCGAACCTGATGACCGAAGAAGGTATGGAAACTATCCGTCAGGAAATTAATGCTCACCATCGCGATATCAGCCTGATGGTGAATGCCGCCGGTATCTTCATGCCCAAAGGATTTACCGAGCACAGCTTTGCCGATTATGACATGTATCTTTCGCTGAACCGAGCCACGTTCTTTATTACACAGGATGTCGTGAAGAACATGCTCGCCGCGAAGCTCGAAGGGTCTATCGTCAACGTCGGTTCGATTGGTGCTCAGGCTGCACTGGGTGACTCGCCGGCCTCGGCCTATTCAATGGCAAAAGCGGGTCTGCATGCCCTGACGCGTAATCTGGCGATTGAGCTGGCCAGCGCGGGTATTCGTGTCAACGCGGTGTCTCCCGGGATTGTTCATACGCCGATATACGAAGGCTTCATGGACAAAGCGGATATCGCAGATGCTATGAAGTCGCTGAACGATTTCCACCCGCTGGGACGCGTCGGAACTGCCGAAGATGTGGCAAACACTATTCTCTTCCTGTTGTCTGACAAAACCTCATGGGTGACGGGCGCTATCTGGGATGTCGATGCGGGCATCATGGCGGTCAGACGATAACCCCGTGACGCTGGCATAAGCCGCCCCTTAAGGGCGGCATTTTTTTGTCGCCAGACATGTCATCAGCAGGCTTCACTAAGAATATTCACGACCTGTTCATCCGTGCCTTTTGTGTTCCCGGCACAGGGTGTTATGCCGGGTTCTGACGACATCCTGACAGGACAAAACGGCCAGAGAGAAAGGGGTTATACACGATGAGGAGCCGGTATCCGCAGTACCTGTGAAATTCTTTTCATCCCTGCTGTCAGCATACTCCGTGGGCAGGCCAGATTTAACCGGATATATCCGTCCCCATTGTCGACAAACAGCAAGCCCCCTTCAAGAAGGACCCCTGACTCCCGGGCAAAATACAGCGATAAATCCTCACCTGCGGTGTCGGGCAGGTAGCGGCTAATATCTATCCAGGCCAGATATGTCCCTTCGGGGATCGAGAACCTGGTTTCGGGTAAATAGCTTTTGAGATAGTCGTGCAGGTACTGGAAATTGCCGTCAATATATTCCCTCAGATGGACAAGCCAGTCATCACATTCACTCCACGCCGCTTTGTTTGCTGCCAGGCTCAGTGGAGAGATGAACTCGTCGTGTCTGAGACGCCACTCGCTTCTGACACCGGGATCCGGAATAATGATATTTGCCAACAAATTCCCGGCCAGATTGAATGTTTTACTCGAGGACATGCAGGTAATAATGCGTGTAGAATCAGGGAAAAGAGAGGCGGCCGGTGTATGACCGATACCGCTTCGGGACAGGTCGCAGTGAATTTCGTCAGATATCACCCAGATGTCATTGGCCAGGCAAATTTCAATAATCCGCTTAAGTTCATCAGGCCGCCAGACTCGTCCGGTCGGGTTATGCGGATTACACAGGAAAAGAATTTTCACACGTAAATCGGCCTGACTGGCTTTGCGTGCAAAGTCTTCCCAGTCAGGTTCCCAGCCGCCTGCTGATTTTTTTAACGCCGAGTACACCACGCGACGCTGACTGTATTCACCCGCCTTTTTAAACGGGCCATATGAAGGCGTCATAATAAGAATACTGTCATCCATGTCGGTCAGAAGCGGGACGAGACGGTTCAGCGCGGGAATAATGCCCGGAGACAGCACAATGTCTTCCGTTTTGAAACGGTGACCATATTGTCGCTCACACCAGCTGCCAAAGATCTCATAGTATTCTTCGTCGTAGATTTTAGTGTAGCCGAGTATTTTTCTATCCAGACGGTCTCTGATGGCCTGAAGAATCGGCTCTGGTGTGGCAAAAGCCATGTCAGCAACCCAGAGGTTGATTAGCCCTTCTGCCGGATACCGCATTGCAAATTCGGACTGTCCCGAAAACAGGTATTCCCGCCAGCCGTCCACGGTGAGACTGTCTGTTTTCTCTCTGCTTACGTACTCATCAAAATCATATTTCATTTCATAAACCTGCCTTAGGTGTAGTCAGAAACGTCGACCTCAGTATTACTGTCAGTCTGATGCCGGAGCGGGAAAACTGGCTCGTGTGATTAACATAAGAGAATCATCACAACTGCATGAATTAATTGCGTTATTAAGGTTCTCTCGCCTTTGTCATCGACTGACGGGGGGATTTCTCGCGTGTCACCATCACAATGCCAGTCAGCACCGCCAGGGCAGAAAATATCGTTCTGACCGTCAGTGATTCATCCAGGAATACCACACCCCCTAGCATTGCCAGACAGGGAACGCTGAGCTGAAGGGTACTGGCGGTGATAGAGCCGAGAGAGGGTAAAAGGGTATACCACAATACATATGCACCGGCTGAGGCGGCGGCACCGGACAGCAATGACAAAGCAATGCCCGCAGCATCATAGTGACCCTGCTTCATAAACAGCAACGAAAGAGCGAGAGCCATCGGCGTGGCGAGTACAAAATTTGCCGCCGTTGAAGCCCCGGCCGCCTGGCCCGCCCTCCCCCTGACGGAATAGGCGGCCCAGGCTAATCCGGCAACGATCATCATAAGTGCACTGTAAAGCGGCGGTGCCTTCGCCCCGGGTAACAGCAGGGCAGCAATTCCTGCCAGAGCAATAACTAAACCGCAAGCCCGCATAACGGAGAGTGATTCCCCTTTAAATAATCCGTGGATCACCATCGCAAACTGTACGGCACCAAAAAGTAACAGCGCACCTGCCCCGGTATCGAGATGGATATAGGCGACAGAGAAGAGCACTGCGTACACCATGAGGTAAAATCCGCTCAGCGGACGCCACAGCGATAATGTAGTTTTTGCGTGATAAAACAAGAAAGGTGACAGGACGAGTGCACCACTGGCCAGCCTGAGGCTGCTGAATGAAAGGGGATCAATGTGGCCTCCCTGCAGGGCCAGACGGCACAGAATAGAGTTTGCAGCAAACGCCAGCATTGCCAGGGATATTTTAAGAATGAGCGCGCAATTGGCCATTCAGTGAGACCTCATAAAATTCTTGTAAACTACCATCTAGTTGGTAGCATAGCGTAAGTGATCACCGAACAGGAAGCAATAATCAGCTTTCAAACTGGAAGGTGAGGACAGGCATTCGGAATGAATTCTGTTTCACATCCCCAGTAGAGGAAGGAAAACGCGTAATGCCAGATGCAGAGCAGAAGATTATTTTTCCCTGCGATCAAACATATGAAATCAGTTTAAGACCTGGAATATCCTATGAAAAAACTAAAATTTACGTTCAAAAATGCGGCTGGTGAAGAACTGGCCGGATTGCTTGAACTTCCTGAAAATCCTAAAGCGTTTGCGCTGTTAGCTCATTGTTTTACGTGTGGCAAAGACCTCAAAGGCGCGGCGCGTATTGCGCGGAAACTGACAGAGAATGCTATCGCCGTTCTCCGGTTTGATTTTACTGGTCTGGGAAACAGCGAAGGGGATTTTTCCAACACCAACTTCTCATCCAATATTTCGGACCTGCTTTGCGCGGTAGATTATCTCCGCCGACAGTACGAAGCGCCTTCTTTGCTCATCGGCCATAGCCTGGGGGGATCGGCCATTCTGTCTATTGCCGGCGAAGTTCCTGAGGCAAAGGCCGTTGTCACCATAGGATCACCCGGAGAACTGACACACGTAAAACGTCTTTTTAAGGATGATGTTGAAAACATTAACCAGCATGGAGCCTATCCCGTTGAGCTGGCCGGGCGGGTATTTACCTTAAAGAAACAGATGCTGGACAATATTCAGGAACACAAAATCGCTCATAAGGTGTTCGCCATGAACAAGCCTCTGCTTATTTTTCATGCGACTGAAGATGATACTGTGTTAATTGAGCAGGCCGAAAAAATATTCAAAGCAGCAAAGCATCCCAAGAGTTTCATTTCGTTGGGTAAGGCGGATCACCTTCTGACTCATGCTCAGGATGCTGAATACGTTGCCGATATCATTATATCGTGGAGCGAATGTTACCTATAAACAGAGTAAATGCGTTCAAACTCGTAGCGCAGAGGGCGATTTTCTGCAGAGATCGGACGCTGTTTATGCTGGACTGATTTTGCGATAAAGGCTTAGGCCGATGCATACAGGCGGGGCTGAATAAGGGTGAGGCCCTTGGGCGAGCATCCTTCATGCACCGGCTGAATGAAATCAGGGATCTGGGGGTGGGAGGATCAGCGTTACCACGCCACCGGCGCTGACACTACATACGGCGGCGATAACACTCTGGAATACGGTTTATATAGAAAGAACCATTGAGCCGCTTAAGCAAAAAGGAGTCCCTGTTAATGAACTGCTGGTCTCTCATCCTTCTCCACTGCTGTACAAAATATAGTCTTAGCGTGGGATAATTAATGAGATGGTCACTCCCTCCTTCCCGGTACTATGCTGAGGACAGGCTTTCATTCGGAGAACTATCATGGAAAACATTGCGCTCATTGGTATCGATCTGGGTAAAAACTCTTTCCATATTCATTGCCAGGATCGTCGCGGGAAGGCTGTTTACCGTAAAAAATTTACCCGGCCAAAGTTGATCGAATTTTTGGCGACATGCCCCGCTACAACCATCGCAATGGAAGCCTGTGGCGGTTCTCACTTTATGGCACGCAAGTTGGAAGAGTTGGGGCATTCCCCAAAGCTGATATCACCACAATTTGTCCGCCCGTTCGTTAAAAGCAATAAAAACGACTTTGTCGACGCCGAAGCTATTTGTGAAGCTGCATCGCGTCCGTCTATGCGTTTTGTGCAGCCCAGAACGGAATCTCAGCAGGCAATGCGGGCTCTGCATCGTGTCCGTGAATCCCTGGTTCAGGATAAGGTAAAAACAACCAATCAAATGCATGCTTTTCTGCTGGAATTTGGCATTAGCGTTCCCCGAGGAGCTGCCGTTATTAGCCGACTGAGTACCATTCTTGAGGATAATAGTTTGCCTCTTTACCTCAGCCAGTTATTGCTGAAATTACAACAGCATTATCACTATCTTGTTGAGCAGATTAAAGATTTGGAATCCCAGTTGAAACGAAAGTTGGACGAAGATGAGGTTGGACAGCGCTTGCTGAGCATTCCCTGCGTCGGAACACTGACAGCGAGTACTATTTCAACTGAGATTGGCGACGGGAAGCAGTACGCCAGCAGCCGTGACTTTGCGGCGGCAACAGGGCTTGTACCTCGGCAGTACAGCACGGGAGGTAGGACGACATTGCTGGGAATTAGTAAGCGAGGTAATAAAAAGATCCGAACTTTGTTGGTTCAATGTGCCAGGGTATTCATACAAAAACTGGAACACCAGTCTGGCAAGTTGGCCGACTGGATCAGGGAGTTGTTGTGTCGGAAAAGCAACTTTGTCGTCACCTGTGCTCTGGCAAACAAGCTGGCCAGAATAGCCTGGGCACTGACGGCGCGACAGCAAACTTACGAAGCATAAAGGCAGAAATACACCAGTTTAAACAATCATTCATCTGGTTTTGCGAATACTGATATTGATGATACAAACGGCCCACCGGCCTGTTGAGGAACCTGTAAAACGGAAAGGCTCATTGAAGCCGTATATTTTCTGGAGGTTCATCAGGCGCGGAACTCATCAAGGCGCGGGAATAAAATCCCATTCAGACGCCGGATAGATTCAAGCAAGCCAACTTATCGTCAAAATCGGTGTTGCAAAAACGGGAGTGACCATAGATTCCGTTTTCCAAGCGGACCCCTTCAATCCGGGATCACCGGTTCCGGATAAGACCCGCTTCCGGTTAAGATATATTCATTCCCCTGAACAAAGGAAAAAAGCCCGCGGTGAATCAGTCAGGAAAATCGGCCCATCTGGCGTGGTGTGCCCTGGTGGCGCTGGCCTTAGCCAGGCAGAACGGTGACGTGGTGTCGCCGGCACAGGAAAATCTCTTTCTCACCCGCTGGCTGGCGACCGCGCTGAGACAACGTCGTTTTTCGCGCGATGTCGCTTCCGACATTGAGTGGCTGCTTAAACAGGGCCGTCAGCTGGGCGTCAATGCACAGCTGGCCAGTAAGCTGAATTACCTGTGGCATTCCTGTACCGGCGAGTTGTCTGAGCAAAATGATCTGTTCCGGCTGAAACATGCGCTGGAGGCAGCGAAGGCTATGAACTGGAATTACCGTGTGTTAAGCGACCGGGAATGGTCCGGCCGGAATGCCGTAACCCTGAATGCCAGCGTGAACGGCATTTATCTTTCACGCTCCAGTCTCGATGCCGCATTTGACGACGATGGCCGACAGATAAATCCTGTGTTGGTGCGTCTGACAGGGAATGTACCGGGACTGGTGACACTGTTTATCCGCAGTGACTGGCTGGTGCAGCCTGAAGGTGATGCCTCCCTGACTTATCTGCACCGATTGTTGGCCCGATCGGCTAAACCGCGCGACAACGCACCTTAGCCCCACCTTTCCCCTTCGCTAAAACTGTATGTATACTGTTTATATGTACAGTTTGCGCCGGGAGACCGGTAGAGATCAAGGGGTGAAAGTCCCCGACCATTGAAAGACCTGCTATACGTTCGGGCCACGGACGGATGTATCCAGCGACGATAAGAACTGACCAGGGGCCGGAGTTCACCTGCCGCGCACTGGAGCAATGTGCTTTTGATCATGGTGTTGAGCTGCATGAAAAGGTTATCGGAGCCTTCGTTGAAAAATACATGTTCTACTAATTGGGAGCATTGCCGTTTTTTCGGTAAGCGAATTGTGCCACTACAGAATTGACATTAAATGGTGCTCCAGGTAAGGAATTAATTGTTCCAGCAGGTTACTATTAGGTTGGGTTAAAATAAGTTCTTCCCAGCCATCTGTAGAAAGAATAAAAACCGTTGAGAGAATTATGGTCATTTTATCAGTGCTAACTGATGATCTATATCCATTCACTTTGAATATACCTAACTCAGTATGTATTCTGTTTATTTTGAATGGTAAAAGTGATGTAGGTAACTTCATCATAACTCATCCGTTAAGGGCATAAAATAGAAAGATATAGTAAGGAATAGTGTAAATGCTAACGTCATATAGAAGAGTGAATCGTAACCGATTATCTGATAAATAGCTCCACCCATAAGACCTCCCACACATAAAGCTCCCCAAGAAAAAAGTCTGTAAACAGCATTAGTCCTCGAGAATATACCTTGAGGTATTACTTTCTGTCTATAGGTTACAGCAATGCAGCCCCAGCACCCCATACCACATCCGAGAAAAAAAACTGATATAAGCATTATATGAATAGTATGATCCAATACTAGAATAATGCTAGAGAGAAATGTAAAACACAATGAAATAAATAGCAATTTTCTTGTTGAAATAACTTTTGAAACTATAGGGGTCAGAGATGAAGCTAAAACGAACCCGAGAGAGTTTAGTGCATAGAACAATCCAGTGAACAACTGCGGATCATTCACTTGTGACGAGATTATCATCGGGAAAACTGAGAATAAACAAGATATAACTAAACAAAAAGCGGCAGCATAGATACATAAGATCCTCAGCGATACATGACTTAACAGGAATTTCAATCCGTGCATAATTTCATTAAAAGCATTTTCTTTATTTTCCCTATTATTTCTTGGAATGTCATTCATAAATGAAAAGAGCAATAAAGATAAAGAGTATGTAGTGATCGCGAAGTAAAGCAGCGTATTGTTATAAGGTTTAAAAATAAATGCACCAACGATTGGCCCAATAAAGAAAACAAAAAAATATTCCATTGACTGAAGTTTGTTATTTATGTTAACTAATTCATTTTTTTGATAGAGACTTAAACTAATAGTTTGCGTTGAGTTATCAACAAATACCTCTGTGGCTCCAAAAATTAGCGCACAAAAAAGTATCATGATAATATTCATTGGCAGAGATATGATTAAAATAAGAGAAATTAGTCTGGCGGCTTTAGCTAATTTAGTTACTTTTAATATAGGATGAAAATCCAGTATGTATCCAGAAAGAAAAGACGATAGAACAGACGACAAAGTTTTTATTACATAACTTAGTGAGAAAATAATAGGGTCAGAAGTCATTGATAACATAATAAGAGGGAAAAAGATGGTCATAAGACCATCCCCAAAATTATCTAAACCTGCACTTGCGATAAATTTACCTTTTTGAATCTTTGGCATAAAATCTCACATTTTCTTTTGCAAAAGATGCAGTGTTTGGAACCAATGCGCTAAAGTACCCATGAAATATTTCCACCCATAAGATTGCTGATTTCTGACAGTTTACGTAATAAATCAAAGAACAAAATTCTTTATATCTATTGTAGTATTCTTTAAAATCCAAATCAACATTGGAGAATATAGTATCTACTTTTTCAGCTATAGACTGCATTCTACTCGATAGTACATTCTCTCCTGAATCTTTTTGAGTTATTTTATTCATGCCGAGAATACCTTGCTGCAGGTCGACAGTAAATTTTTCATGTTCAAGTAGTGATTTCAAATCCAAATTGGTATCTTCATCTCTAGAGTATACACTGCAAATATAAGCTCTTGTACTATCGGAGCTTATATTAGACGTCATAATATCATCTAGCCAGATAGCGAAATTTTTGCTCGTGGACATTTTCTGCCCATCGATGCAATAAAAGTGACTTACCCAATGTTGTCTATAAGGTGCAAAAACCTTAGAGCCAAGTAGTATACTAGGTAAGTCAATCAAGAGTAATCCTACATTATCCTTCCCATAAGCAAGAATTGTTGTCACTTCACTGTCTATCGAAAATGGATTCTCACCATGATGTTCATAAAAAATATCAGAAATCATCATTTGTTCTATCAAGGTAAAGTTTCTGTTAAAAAATACTTCATCTTTTACCTCTGAATTTAGAGACATACCCCACTGGTCAATAGCGGTCCATTGGTAACAATTATTTTTCTGTTGATTTAACACATAACAAAGAGATTTTATATCATCTGATATAGGTTGACTTTCAATGTAACTCTCAAGATCAGAAAAAGGGACTGAGAGGAAAGATATCATCTTGTCTTTCCAAGTTATTCCTTGTGTTACGTATAATTTTTCAAAATTAAAGTCGTAAATATCATTGGGGGTAATCGATATTCCGCAGCGATCGCAGGAATAGCCTTTTGTGTCATGGTGACATTTTTTGCACTTGCCTGTCAGCCAATTCCCACTTAGTGGAGTGTTATCAGCCGAATAAGGATATGAAACATTCTTGGTAAAAAGATTAGGGCTGAGGTTTTTATTTAGAGATGCAAGAATGTTTTTCGATTTCCTTATCAATTCCGGTTCTAAGTAATTGATTAATCTGTCAATATCTATATTGAAATAACTAAGTTGATCCTTAATAATGTTTTGATAGTGAATAGCCATTTCATATGTACTAACATTGTTTTTTTTTGCAGCAACACTAATTGCGTTATCATAGACATCAAAGCCACTATAAAACTCAACTATTTTTCCTCTAGGCTTGTGGTATCTTTTGAAAATATCTTGAGGTAGAAATTGTGCAGCTAAATGCCCAAGGTGAAGCCCTCCGTTTGGAGTAGGCATAGCGGAAACAAGAAGATATTTTTGCATTATCGTAACTCCTCAAATTTTTTATTTTTTATTTTTTCTATGATAGCATCAAGATTGGCTTGGTCAAAGTTTTCCATATTGACATCACTTTCTTTACCCTGAGCGATAGGGTCGAAATAGAAATAGAATTTATTTTTATCTATTACAGGTGAGCGAAAAATAGATATACCTGATTCGATATCATAGTGTCGATATGACCAAACATTGCGTTTCCCTCCACCGCCAGGGAGATCAACGACAAAGTTTGGGATATTATATCCAGATGTCGAGCCTCGTAAGAGTTCCTCCAACTCTAGAGCGCTTTTCAAGGTGGTGCGAAAGAACTCGCTTCCAGGGACTAGGTCATGCATATATATATAATAGGGTTCGATGTTTATATTAACTAATGAGTCCATAAGATCTTTAAGACTCTGGAAACTATCATTAATATTTTTCATCAGTACTGTTTGATTTCTAACTTTTATACCATGGTCAAACAGAAGGTCAGCTGCTTTTTTGGTTATCCATGTTATTTCATTCGCATGGTTGAAGTGGGTTTGAATAGAAAACTGTTTTCTCTTTTTTAGAGCGAGTGTATTCGCATCAATTATTGCACTAGCCCAACCATCTGATGATAGGAATTTAGTGGGTAGTACGGCAAGTGACTTGGTTGCTATTCTTACTCTCTTTACCGACTGTATATTTAATAGTTCAGTGAGTAATGTTTTTAGATGTTTTGCTGGGAGAGTATATACATCACCCCCGCTGACAACGACATCCTCAATATTTTCATTGTTAATAATGTAATTAATTGCATCATGCCAATTATTGGGCATTGCTACATTATGACTCTTGCTCACGGATGCCGTACTTTCGCCAACCATATAGCTTCGTGTACAGAAACGACAATATACTGGGCAGCTATGATTTGAGAGAAAAAGCACTTTGTTTGGGTAGCGATGTATTATCCCCTGGACAGGGGAGTCGTCACTCTCGTTAAGTGAGTCAAGTCTCAATGCCGGATGATCCTTTTTATATTCACTAAACAAAGGGATAAACTGTTTTCTAATAGGGTCCTCATGAAAATTATCCCAGTCAATTAGTGACAAAATATATGGGCTTAATTTTATCTGCATAGGGTTTTTAGATAGAGAGAGAGTAAAATCATCAATAATTTCTTGAGGTAGTTCTTGTCGAAGAAATTCGAGTAAATTATCTCTATTTTTTATCGTGTTTTTTAACTGCCACTTTTCAGATAGGAATGTTTCGCAATCAATGCCACTATAGCATTTCAAACGTTTCCAGAATTCAACTTCATTGCTCATAAATATCTTCCTGAAGTTTATTGCACGATATAAAAATATCGTGCATGGTATTTTAGAAGTTTTATTTTTTTGAGAACTCTAAGAATTCGTCCGCTCTCTTGTTTATCATGGCAATTAGGCTTGAGAGTTCATCCTTAAATTGCCTTTCAAATCCTAAAGAACTGCATTCAACCTGCGCCATTCCTTCAAAGATAACTTGTGAAAATGTATCTACAAGGTTAGGTTTAAAATTCATCTCTGATAATAATTTTCTGTGAGTGCAAATATGGTCTTGCAGATGCCATCCAAGACGGTCAAGTCTAAACTTAAGCGTAACTGCTTCGGGCTCCCACCATTTTGACTTAATATCTAGCTCGCTATCCTTAATATACTTGAGCTGGTTCATCATTTTTGTGTGGACGCTTTCATAATGTGAGAAAAGATCTGCAGCTGGGCCAATATCTGCAGTTACTTCACCTACTTGTGCTTGATGGGTTTCAAAATCAATGATGCACTCAGGGTTGTTTTTTTCATTAACTGTATTTAGGATCTGTAAACCATGTGCGCTACCTTCACAAAGGATGCAATGGACGATGTTTTCTCGTAAACTACGCTCATGCTTAAGAGCAATAATATCTAACATCTCATCAGGAACGCCAATGAAATCTGATTGTAATTTCCTGTAGTTTTTGTGCCAATTTGATAAAATTAGGTGGGTTTTTTTATTTTTCCTGCGCGGTCCAACAGCAAGTTCAATATTATTAGAAGTTGTTATCAACTCTTGGTATATTTGAAATGAGAGTTCACGTACACAATCTGTATACCATTTCCAATCACCGTCGCCATCGGTGTAAGGCCACTCTTTCATCACTAATCTGTCTTCTATATTTCGCAGGTTATTTAACAGGCGGGTAGTGGCATTTGACAATTCGCTATAATTTATTTTCGAGTCTAGAAAACTTGAGTATCCATCATTTTCTTTTTTATCGATGATAATCTTGGCTTGATTATAGGCGTTGGGATCATTATTATTCTTCGTAATGATTTTTTCCGCTATATCAGATGCTTTATCTTGGTTTTTATTGAGAAAGTGATATTTTGCAAGACCTATTTCCAATTGCGAGCGAACTAAATCTTCGTTAAATACCCCGTCATTCTCGTTATGCGTATAAGAATATCCTTTTGAATGTCTTGTTTGTCTAGGCACATAACTAAACTCATGACTACGGCTACCATCATGATTTAACACCTGCAGAACAGGAGATGCTACAAATATATGATTGTTAATAAGTTTTTTATCATTCTCTGAAGGGTTAAATGAAGATACCCTGATAGGGAAATAGTTTTCAAGGATACTATCCTGGTTGTTAATGTTTTCGAGGAGTGAATCTAATTCATTGCAGCAACTCAGTTGGTCACTGTGAATAAACAACAGAACCGGCTTTCCTGATCCTTGATGCTCATTATTGTAAAAAGAGTCTGAATTCTTCCAGTTAATCATACAGATACCTCACATTAAGTTATCATTTAGTTTTCAGAGAAAACTGCAGTTCTCGCATGTGAAACAAAAAATCAACAATCTGAAACATAATTAACACATAGTGATTGTGTGTCAATACGGAATCGTTAATACATTAAAGTTGTTTTTTATTTGATGTAGCCCCCTGAAACACCAGACAGTAGCTGTATCTCCAGATAAGAGATAGTCTTGAATATATGTCTAACACTAACGCCAATTTTGAGATGACCGGGATCCTGTTAGGGCAAGAAGTCCGTAAACGTAAAACTCCTCAGGAGAAGATCGCCATTATCCAGCAGACGATGGAGCCGGGCATGAATGTCTCCCATGTCGCCCGCCTGCATGGTATCCAGCCCAGCCTGCTGTTTAAGTGGAAGAAGCAATATCAGGAAGGCAGCCTCACCGCTGTTGCGGCCGGAGAGGAAGTCGTTCCTGCTTCTGAGCTTACTGCTGCTCTGAAGCAGGTCCGGGAGCTTCAGCGCCTTCTGGGCAAGAAGACGATGGAAGTTGAGATCCTGAAAGAAGCCGTGGAGTACGGTCAGTCGCGAAAATGGATAGCGCACGCGCCCTTGTTGCCAAAGGACGGGGAATAGCCCTGGTCAGCCGCACCATGGGCGTGTCGCGTGCGCAACTGTCACTGCGGATTAAGCGTTCTGCCGACTGGCAGGACAGGCGCTGTAACCGGCGTAATGACGAAGCAGACGCAGAAATACTGTCGGCTATCCTCAACATTATCAGCGATATGCCGAGTTATGGTTATCGACGCGTGTGGGGCATCCTGCGCAAGCAACGTCGCACAGAGGGACAGCCACCTGTGAACGCCAAACGGCTTTACAGGATAATGAGCGAGCATAACCTGTTGTTGTTGCATGACAAACCAGAGCAACCGAAGCGTGAACATAAGGGCAAAATCGCGGTGGCAGAAAGCGATATGCGCTGGTGTTCAGATGGCTTCGAGTTCGGCTGCGACAACGGCGAAAAACTGCGGGTAACGTTCGCGCTGGACTGCTGCGACCGTGAGGCCATAGACTGGGCAGCAAGCACGGGAGGCTATGACAGTTCGACCGTGCAGGATGTGATGCTGAGGTCGGTGGAAAAGCGCTTCGGCGACAGGTTGCCCGACACAGCGGTGCAGTGGCTGACGGATAACGGTTCAGCGTATACCGCGAATGAAACGCGGAGGTTCGCGAGAGAGCTGAATCTGGAGCCCTGCACAACAGCGGTGAGCAGCCCGCAGAGTAATGGCATGGCCGAACGGTTCGTGAAAACGATGAAAGAAGACTATATCGCGTTCATGCCAAAACCGGATGTGAGAACAGCACTGCGAAACCTTGCAGCAGCGTTCACGCATTACAATGAAAACCACCCGCACAGCGCGCTGGGATATCACTCCCCAAGGGAATACCGGCGGCAGCGGGCATCGTTAACTTAAGATACAAAAGCTGTCCGGAGATGGCGGGTCAAGATCAAAGTTGTTTTTTATTCTATTGATATATAAGGTTTTTTTTGGGAATTTAGAAGTGATGTATATCTTTTGTTCTTGCATGCCGCAGAAAATGGTACAAGGAACTGATGCGATGCGATGAGGGTTACGATGTGCTAGGAGGGAATAGGTGTATATCCAAAAAAACTTCGAATCATTTGCATTTTGATGTTTCAGCTACTACATAGTTATACGTTTCTTTATTATGAAATCATTGGGGATCATGAGTATATGCAGGATTGGATTATTCAATTTTTTGATGTGCATGTTTCACGTCTCGGTACCCATTCGAGTAAATGGGATCGGCCTAATCAAGATAATGTACTACCATTTTCAGTAGCTGACATGGATTTTTATTCTCCCCCCGCAGTTATAAACTCTCTTTCTAATAACATTCGACACGGAGTATTTGGTTATCATTATGTACCAGAAGATTACTTTAACTCTATCATTGAGTGGTTTTCTCGAAGGCATAATTACAATATTTTACGCGAATGGCTTGTTTGTGCTTCAGGTGTTGATGTATCTATATCTACAATAATAAAGAGTATCTCATCACAAGGTGATGAAATAATTATCCAAGAGCCTGTATACAATATGTTCGCCTCTTGTATTGAGAGCTCTGGAAGAACCGCCATGATTAACAATCTTATTTATCGTGATAATAAGTATTATATTAACTTTGAAGAACTTGAAATTATGGCGGCGAGGGAATCATGTAAGGCGATGTTATTCTGTAGTCCACATAACCCTATAGGAAGAGTCTGGTCAGAGGATGAAATATCTCAGTTAGGTAATATTTGTGCTAGGCATGGAGTCATTGTTATCTCTGATGAAAGTCATTGTGACATAATTTGGGCGGGTAATAAACATATTCCATTTTCAAAGCCTATAGGAAATATGCTATGCAGTTCTGTAGTCTGTTTTTCACCTAGCAAGTCTTTTAATATTTCTGGTGTTAAACAAGGAGTGATGATAATCAGTAATGCTCACCTCAGAGAAAAAATAAAGGATTCACTTAAAAATGATTATGCTAACGATATAAGTATCTTCGCCATTTCATCTCTAATCGCAGCTTATAATGACTCGGAATGGTGGTTGGAAGGCGTTAAGGATTATATCTATCGAAACTATAAGTTATTCCGTAAGTATATTTTTCGATACTTACCAAAGTGTAAAGTAGTGGAACTACAAGGAACATATCTAGTTTGGGTTGATATTAGTAAAACGGGATTTAACAGCGATCAAATCCTAGAGCTACTGAGAAATAATGTTGGGATAATCGTAAATAGTGGTTCTATTTACGGTAAGTCTGGCGAGGGTTTTATTAGAGTTAATCTTGCATGTAAATACAGCATGCTCAAAGTAGCCATAAGAAGATTGAAATATATGGATTTTTAGATTTTTATTAACACGATACTAAACGGTGTGTAAGCACATCCATTTTAGTTCCACACATTTTTTGATATTTCCGTTTTCTCAGTTATCAACCGGTATTCTTCCGGCCCTAGGTTATTCAGTATTCAGGGGTTAGTGATATTAGCTCCGGCCCGTTATCCATCCGTATCTTCAGCGGATATCCACGGTTTGCTACTATCCTGTCCAGCCCCGCATAACCCGCTGCGCCGGGATATTCCGGTCAATTTTTATGGCCAGGGCCTTTGTCTTCGTCAGGCAGTACAGGACTCTATAATAGAGGGATTCTGACGACGGACAACCATCCTTACCGTGGTGCATAACCCTCTTCCGCCAGTGCTTTCATGAGTTGATTGATACCATCCATCATCAGGTATGCCTCAATATCAGACGTTGCCAGTCGGCGGCAGTCACTGAATCCCTGCCGCTTGACCAGCTGTGCGAGCGCCTGTGCTTCCCTGTGCGTCAGCTGCAGATTCACCTCAACGGGTTTTTCATGGCGGATTTCATCATTCATGGTCAGACTCCTGTTCTGTCGTACCGGTGTGGGTGGCGAGCCTGTAACGGGAGCGTTGTTCGTCCATCCCGAAAGAGTAGCGCGTCAGCATCTCCAGATCGTCCTTATCCATCAGACGCTGCTTCTCCTTCAGGTGCGCCATGACCCTATTGATAATCTCCCGATCGTCAGGCCAGAAATACCCGCCGTTGCGTTCCGGATTGCGCTTACCGAGCATTTCTTCGTGCCAGATATCCTCCCACCAGATGTTTTCCCGGCCGCAGCGTTTTGTGATCAGCAGCGGGTGACAGTCGTTCTCTTCAAATTCGTACTGCAGGCGTCCCCGGGCGATATCGTAACTTTTCACGAACACGTCGTTATTGGTATAGAAAATGTACAGCTGCTCGAGCATGGCGAAAAAATCACACAGATCGTGAAAACCGGTATTGCCGACGTGTTCGCTCAGGTGGAGGTTAGTCCAGAAGATCTCCGCCTGCAGGCTGTTGTGGAACTCACGCAGGATGAGAATATTCCCCTCCGGGGAGTCTTCGCGGATGAGGCTGATCTTATAGACCGGATTGCCGGCGGCGTCCGGCGTCAGCAGGGCGCGCGCATCGTCATACGCGCTGCCGTGGCCGTTGAGGCGCCGCTGCGAACCGAACGCGAACGGGCGTCCCTCGCCGAATTTCAGCCAGCGTGCGGAACAGCCCAGGTAAGTGGCCAGACGGTCGGCCTGCTCAAAATCCGGGACATCGTGGCCGGAAAACCAGTTCATCACCGCCAGTGGGTTGGCCTCACCGAGGCGCTCCGCCAGGGCGGCCGCGTCCATCGGCGGCTGGTAATTGGGGCCGGGGCGGGAGGCCGCTTCGTTGACCAGGGGTAACAGGTGCCTGAGGCGGGCGCTCAGCTCCCGGCGGTAACGATCGGCACCGGTGAGAGCTGCTTCACGCTGCACGGACTGTGCGATCACAAAACGGGCGTGCGCCTCGGTGCTGCGCTCCTGGCGGGCGGCTTCCTGCTCAAACTGTCTGTAGATCTCATCGGGGATGTTGCGGACGTTCAGACGCTGCATGGCGTTCTCCTGGCTGACTGATTTTCAGTCACTATGCCTGTCAGAATGCAATGAGTCAATATGTGCTCTTTTGGTTATTTTTTGTGTCTTCAAATAGTGGTCTTTTTGATGTCATTTTATCAGAAGGGTGTCGTTTTGCGGTCCGTTGCGGTTTAGCGGTATTCTCATCAATTGCCCGACTTATCCCCCGTTTCTGTGGATAACGCTATATGTAGTGGCTCCGTCAGCTGATAACGGCACAAGATATAGTGTCCGCGCCGGCAGCCGCGCGGCCGTTCCCCTGCCTTCCCTTCCCTGTTGATTTCGTTTTTTGCGGTATTTACGTTTTTTCCGCAATGACGGCACCGGCGAAAAGGTATTTTCCGGTGATTACGGGCGTAAAAGTCACAGGGTGAAAAGATAAGGTCGCAAATCATCCGGCGGGGTAAATCGTGCGGTCGTCACGCAGCGTGATGATTACCTGTGTGCGGCATTTCACGAATTAGCATCTAGTGCTAAATCTAAATATTTATAATATACGCATGAAACCTAATTTATTAGAGTGTGGCTATTCAGTAAACAACGGCAAGCGGAGTGAACGGGATGGAATATGAAGCGTACAAGGTTCGCGGCTACGGCTTCGGACTGAAGAAAGAGATCACCGGCGTGCTGGGTCGTTTCCCCACGCAGGAAGAGGCGCAGAAGGTCGCGGATGACTACACGCAGGCCTGCCTGCCGGATAACCTGCCGGACAGTTACGATACGGGCATGGTCCGGCCGGTCGTTGCCGGCGAACCTGCCGCCGTCGATCCGGGCGTGTTTCGCGGTCCGGGCGTACCGTTCACTATCGATGCTGGCCATGCCCCGACAGGCCATACGCTGCGCTTCGGCAAGCCCTCTGACCGGTAAATAACGGGACCACAATGAACACTATCTGGAAATATGTACTTGAGCCACAAATCACCCTGAATATGCCTGCTGGCGCGACGATCCTCAGTGTGGGCACGCAGGGCGATGATATCTGTCTCTGGGCGCGGGTTGACACTGACGCGCCGACAGAGCAGCGGCGCTTCCTGGTGGCTGGCTCGGGAATGCCGCTGGCTGAGTCCTTCACTGGCGCCAGGTTCATCGGGACCGTGCAGATGGTGCAGGCCAGCGTAAACCTGGTTATGCACGTTTTTGAATCGGAGGTGTAGACACGATGGCCACCAAGCATATTAATGACGAGCTCTGGCATCGTATTGAAGATCTGACCGTCCGGGCAAATGCCAGACAAAACCTGATCCGCCCGGTCAAAGAAGCGGACGTGCTTCATCTGGTCCTGCAGCGTGGCCTGGAGCTGCTGACAGACGACGATCTGCTGCAGCTGGGCAAGTACCGCCGGCCCATAGGATTTGTGCTGCGTCGGCCGGGTATGGAGATGCTGAAGCTGGATACACTGAGTATGGCTGACGCCGCTACTATCCTCATGCGCAGCGGACCGGCAACGCTGTGCATCTGGAGTCGTGACGATATCCTGCGGCAGGCCGGTGAAGCGGTGATCCGCGAACGGCTACCGGAAACGGCCCTGCTGTCGGAGGGGGATGACCGGGCCCGGTTCCAGACGCTGCTGCCTGGCGTCTGGAATGCCGCGAACCGGGGCGAAACGGCCGTGATATCCCTGCGTGCTGACAATGCGGATCTCGCTATTGCACGCATCACTGACCTGATGTGCGAATCCCTGCTGGGCTATAAGGGGCAGCGGGCCTGGCGGCCAGGTGAAGACGAACAGGGGGAATAACATGGTGACTCAGCCTATGGTGCTTCTGGGCGCGGTACATCCCGTAGCGGGTTATCTCTTCCTGGAGGTGATCCCTGACAGTGAGGTTGGCTACGTTGATATATATCAGCTGACCGACCGTCTTTATGTCGGCGATTATCTGGTCATTAACAATCCGGAATGGCGCCGGCGTGAACCAGCATTTGACGGCCGGCCGTGGGATGAATGGGTGATCCGTGAACACCTGTCCCGCATAGACTGGTATTCGAATGACACCATTCTGAGGTTATGTCAGAGGCACAATCTGTCATGTGCTGACCTGCAAAAGTGGGGAGAAAACGTGGCACGCTGGGAGGATGTTCCGGTGATGGTTGCACGTGAAGAAGACGACATGTCCATCACACTTCTTTCAGGGGTTACAGATAACTGATGATGCATACACAAAAGGCGTCCAACTGGTGAGGAAGGGCGCCTTTTAATTATAGACCTTTTTACTACTTAACTTTCTGTCGGAGTAAACGGAAAATTAATCTGTTAATCACTGCGAGTATAAATCCCCGATAAGCGTGGTGCAACTCCGTATCAGAAATTACCGCCTGTGGTTGAATCAAGCGCCCTGAACAGGGATTCCTGGGCGGCTTCCAGCAGGCGACCTGGCAGACGGAATTCATTCACGCGGTAGCTCTGCCCGGTCTGGGTGGTCACGGTGAGGTAATACTGATCGTCAAACTGCTGACCGGCACCGATATGCACGATGGTGGCGGTGTCGATCCAGCACTGGTTTGTGCCTGCCGCGTCCTCAAGTGGCTTGATTCGTCCTTTCAGCCATTTCTGCGGGTGGCCTGGCCGGGCTTTGATCGTGATGCCGTACTTATAGCCGCGGGTTCTGGCCACAAAGGCGGCAATTTTATCTTCATCCAGATCCTGCGACGGGGTGAGTTTACTGAAGCTGGACGGAGAGAAGGTGTACTGCAGTTCTTCAAACAGGTTAAGGTACGTGGCTTCATTATCCAGGCTATCCCCGCTTTCTTTCAGCATGGAGCCCCAGATCCTCTCCATTTCGCCCTTCAGCGCCAGTTTAACCGCCTCAAATTCTTCCTGATGTTCATCGTAGTAGTTGATATCCATCGCGTCTCCTGTTGTGTTTATGGCGAGCCTGCCGAATTAATATACATAAAAAATGTTCAAATATGAACATTTTCAGGCTATAAATACAGGCAGAATATAACAGGCCAGTCCATCCGGATTAGGCCAGGAGCTGAGTACGCATGATGAAGAAACCACTTATTGCCGGCATCATGCTGGTTGTGGCGCATACCGCCGGCGCTGCGCAGGGTGATGATACCGATCTGCAGCAGATTTATACCGAGGCGGGCATTCAGGGGATATGCAGCGCCGGGATGCTGGCCGTGCCGGAAGAGGCCAGGGATGAAGTTGTCCCGCAGAACGTCAGACACCTCCTGGTTCAGTGTGCCTATTTCGACGAGCAGCAGCTGCGCCGGCGTGCTGGTCTGCCGGTACAGACGTTTAACCACTGGCGTGACCGCCATGCGGTCCTTAATCTTTCGTCAGACCAGGTATCTGATGCGCTCTGGTTGTCAGCGTGGCGTGACTTCCGGGCACAGCTGGCATCGGCCTACCCGGCCACGGCGGAAAAAAAGGCACAGGGGAAAGAGGCCGTACCCGCCGGCACGAAGCCCGACACTGAGCATGGGAGTGCGGCGGATTGACCGGCTTTGACTTGATCCTGTGGCGACGGGGCCTGAACTGGACCCAGGAACGCGCCGCGGCTGAGCTCGGTATCAGCCGTACCAGCCTGGTAAAATATGAGGACGGTGAGACAGTACCCCGGACCATACAACTTGCCACCGTCGCGCTGACGCTGAAAGCGGAATGGCCCGCCCTGAAAACCATGAGCAAAGACAGGCTGCTGCGGCAGCTGAAGTATGAAGTGCTGAGGATCGATAATGAATGAGTCCATCCATGTTGTCGGCTCTTTTATCCTTGCGGGTATCCTGCTGTATGGCCTCTGGCAGGGTACACGGCGACGCCGGCGCCGGCACGAACGGAAACAGGCCAGCGCGGTACGAGTGATCGATAAAATTAATACGTTCCCGCATTTCGGGCAGAAAATTGCCTATCTGCGCAAGATTGACCCGTTTGTATTCGAAGAGCTGCTGCTTGAAGGCTTTGAACGCCGAGGCTTTGAAGTGATCCGTAACCGCCGGTATACCGGTGACGGCGGGATTGATGGCCGTGTGAAGATTGATGGCCAGACCTGGCTTGTCCAGGCCAAACGCTATACCAGCTATATTGCCGTTGGCCACGTCCGTGACTTCAGCGACCTGCTGAACACCACCGGTGCCCGCGGATTTTTCTGTCATACCGGCAAAACGCGCGAAGGCACCAAAGAACTCATTCGTGGCGACAGCCGCTTGATCCTGGTCAGTGGCCAGAAGCTGCTTGACCTTATTGCCACCGATGCGCCGTTTATCCCGTATCCGGGATACCGCCCACCGGCCGAAATGGTTCATCCTGAACAGGAGACAACATGAAACTGAAAGGATACATCGCCGCCCTGTCGACGCTGCTGCTTAGCGGGTGTGCCATGCTCCCCGGACAGCCCACCGATTATGGCCGCTTCTGTAACGTCTCAGGCATCGCCAGCCACGGCGAAACCTACCGTGTCAGTGACAGCCAGGATTTCTGGTTAACCCCGAACGGCCGTTATTTAAGCCAGGCTGAGTACAGCAGTCCGGCAGATACGCTTCAGAAACTGACGGGCGTGGTCAGTGGTGAAGATCCTGATCAGGTGCGGAAAAATGCCATCAGGGTACGGGTGTTCCGTGTCGAAAGTGAGAGCGCCAGTAAAGGGGCGTGTCTGCCTGTGCGCTATGACGATAAAAACGCGCGGCGGAAAATGGATTCGCTGACTAACGGCCGCCGCATGAGCGTGTACAGTGAAGATGCAGGACAGTCAGGCCAGCAGATTTACAATAACAGCCGCGGTGCCGGTTTTAGTTACCGGCTGCTATGAATGGAATTAGGGGGCGTCGCATCAGTGCAAATATGTTTGCACTGATGTCAAAAGTATCCGTCGGGGCGCTGGTTTTTGCAGCCCTGCACCATCAGATTCTGTACGGACAGGCGTGACCTCCTTATGGACGGGAGTGGCGGCGGGCAAAGCTGGCGCTCGACCACCTTCGCATGGGATATGGCGTTAGATATGCAGAAAACGGTCTGTTTCGGCGGAAAATACCATACAATTCAGTTGCCTGAAGGCTGATTACCGGATTTTAAAAAATTGAACACTTTTCCCCTGCAAATTTCTCAGAATTCACGTAGCGACGTCACCGGGCCCGATCGTGTGACATACGCCTACTTCGATTATGCCGATGCGCTGGCGCTGCGGGAGATGGCCAGCCAGGCCGAGTTACCCAGATACCTGCTGGCCCCGGAGGTGATGGTTTTTCTTCGGTATGTACCAGACCTGCGTCAGCAGGTCCTTTTCGACACCCTCTGGAACACGGGGGCACGTATTAATGAGGCGCTGGCGCTGACCGGCGCCAGCTTTCAGCTTGACGGTTCCCGGCCGTTTGTCCGGCTGAAGACGCTTAAACAGCGTCAGCGCGGCCGCGGCAGACCGGGCAAGGATGAAGAAGTGTTCCGTATTGTTCCTCTGACCGATCCTCAATATGTCAGGAAGGTGCGTGAATTTCTGACCACCCTGCGTATTGGTAAACAGCAACTGCTCTGGCCGGTGCAGAGTGATAACACGCCGCGTAACTGGATCAGGAAGGCGCTGGACCTCGCAAAACGTGACTCTGTCACTTTTAGTATCCCTGTCACCTGCCACACGTTCCGGCACAGCTTCTGTATGCACCTGATCCAGCATGGGGTTCCGCTGAAAGTTGTGCAGGCTTATGCCGGACATTCCCGGCTGGAAACCACAGAAATCTACACGCGCGTGTTTGCGCTCGATGTCGGTCGTCAGTATGGCGTCCGATTCAGCCTGCCTGACAGTCATTTAACACTTCCGGAATAATCCGCATTACATCCTTATATTTCCATATAAATCTAAATTAATCCTTAGTTTTTCTTTGTTAGGCCGTTTTCAGGACGGTCTGACCGTCTTTTGTTGGTTTATGTTCGGTATTTTTCTGTGTTTTTCTATATTAGTGCGTCTTTTTGTCTTTACACGCCAACGGGGATGCGTAATAATCCATTTGAGTGTTGTATTTTTCCTGATGGATACGGTTTTTTTCTAAATAATGTGAGGTTTGAAATGCGTATTTTTGTTGACGACGGTTCCACCAATATCAAACTGGCATGGGTGGCAGACGGTGAAGTGAAAACGTTGATCAGTCCGAACAGCTTTAAACCGGAATGGTCCATGACGCTGCTGACTGATTCAACGGGGCCGGCTTCCGCCAACTATGAAATTGACGGGGAAAAGTACAGCTTTGATCAGCTGAGCCCGGATGCTGTACGCACCACGGAAACCCGCTATCAGTACAGTGATGTGAATGTTGTTGCTATCCACCACGCGCTGATGCAGTCCGGCATTGAACCGCAGCCGGTTGACATTGTGGTGACGCTGCCGCTGGGCGAGTACCTGGATGAGAACGATCAGCCTGATATGGCCAAGATAGAGCGGAAAAAAGCGAACGTGAAGCGTGCGGTCGCCGTTCAGGGGCGTGAAAGCTTTACCGTGCGTAAAGTCAGTGTGCTGCCAGAGTCGGTCCCTGCAGGCTTCAGTGTGCTGAAGGATCTGGACGATCTGGACTCCCTGCTGATTGTGGATATCGGTGGAACCACGCTTGATATCGCACACGTTCGCAGCAAAATGTCCGGCTTCACCAAGACACATTGCGATCCTAAAACCGGCGTGTCGATCATCACCGAAGCGGTAAAACATGCACTGGATGCCAGCGTGAGCACCCGTACCAGTTCGTATTTTGCCGACCGTCTGATCCAGGCGCGACATGATGAGTCGTTTCTTTCCCGTTATCTTCAGAACGCAGACCAGCGGGCTCAGGTAATGAAGGTGCTGCATGAGCGTGAAAAAGCCCTGACGCATCGTGTCACCGATTCAGTTGGCCGCTTTGCCGGCTTCACGCACGTCATGGTTGTGGGTGGCGGTGCCAGCCTGGTCGCCGGCGCAGTGAAGAAGGCGACGGGTGTGAGTGACGATCGATTCTTCGTCAGTGATAACCCGCAGTTCGATCTGGTTCTGGGTATGGTGGCAATGAAGGGCTGAGTATGACAGATAACCGTAAGTGCTCGTTTTATATCTACCCGGAGCGCAATGCGGCAGACCGGGTAGCCGACGGCTTTCTTGAGAAACTGCCTCAGAAAGAGCGCGGCCGCGCGATGCGCGCCATGATGCTCTGTGGTGCCGCGCTGATGAAACAGGACGAACGCCTGCCGTTCCTGATCGCTGAATTTCTGACGGAGAACACCTCGATGCAGGATATTCAGCGGATCATTAGCAGTACGCTGCCGCAGCAGGATACGGGAGAGATGGCGCGCCTGTTTGAGGCGTTTCTGCAGGCCACCGGCGGTGGCAGTCATTTATTACCGCCGGCAGGCGGCGCAACGCCGGAAAACAGCTCCGCCGTGCCCCCCGAACCGGCAGAACCGGAGGATAAGAACCTGGAAGAAACCCGTAAGAACATCCAGCATCTGTTCCCGGATGATGACTAAGGTGAACTTCCGCGCCATCGCCGACCGTCGTCATGTGGAAAATGTGGTGCTGATCAGCGGCTCGCCTGCAGTAACTGACACCGGTGTGAACGCGCATTTTCCCGTTTGTGGGGCGAAGGGAAGAACGTGACCTCTCGGTACTCACCCACAGCAGCGGCAGACACTCTGCCGCCTGAATGTTAACTTGATTATTGTGGCTCATTCGTCGTATTATCAAGACTCATTTTTCGGTAGCGCCCCGACTGGCGAAGGAGTAAAACCATGCAATCATTCCCCCTGTTCGTTTCCCGTATCGTGCCGGTGATCACCAGTGACCATTGCCTGCGGCAGCAGCGCAGGTTCCTGCACCACACGTCATGCCAGATTAACCTGAGATCAGGAAGTCACCTGCGCTCAAGGCCTTTCTGCACGCTATCCAGGCGGGAAATAAGCGACCGGCAACCGGCTATGCCCCGCGGTTACTGGTTCAGGCACTGCAGCCGGGATGTCATGTTTACGGGGCGCATTGATCAGGCAGATCCTATGAAACAGGTCTACTACAACGAAGGCTGGAGCGGTTCGAGCAAGTATACGTTTGAAGTTTATCAGCTGGAGAACGGGAGTTACCGGGCGCTGGTCCGCAAATGGAATGGCAAAATCAATAAGGTGCAGCAGGAGACGCAGTACCTGTCTGACACGCGGGAGGGACTGAAACACCAGGACTATCCCCGCACGCGCCAGGTGAAAATATTTCTGAATTCTGACTTCTGGGAGAAGGGTGATGATTAAGATGGTTAGCGTCGTTCCGCAGCCGGAAACGGTGAAGACGCTCCGGGGAAAAATGGGCATGACTGAAACCGCATTAGGGGCCGTCATGGGGTATGAACTGCGTGCCTGGCAGCGTAAGGAAGCCATCAGCGACGACCTCAGTCAGTACAACAAGACCAGTCTACGCCCTGGCGAATATAACATGCTGATGCTGATCGCCGGCGTGCATCCTGATTATCGCCTGAACAGGACATTCAGCCCGGATGATATGGTTAAAGAGCCCGCCACGGCCGAAGATGTTCGCCGCCTGCGTCTGGCGCTGGGGCTGAAACACGCTGAAATTGCAGCGCTGTTTGGCTATAAGCCGGCGTCATGGCAGACCAAAGAGAAGGCGGGACAGCGTGGCGTGAAGCTCAAGACCGGGGAATTCAATTTTCTGTTACTGCTGGCCGGTGAGCATCCTTCACTGCAGCTGGTTGAGAAGGTGAAATAAAAAATTAACAGGGGAAGGAATCTCTTTAAACCAGAAAGCAACAAAATCAACTTGATTTCATGGCTCATTAGACGTACGATAATTACATCGAAAGGCAATCCTGTTTTTCGACGGTAGCGCCCCGACCGGCGCAGGAGTCAACCTATGACTGCTCTCAATTTTCAGCAACAGGCTGATGTTGCCCGTTATATCCGGGAACATGGTAATAAAACCGTTATTTCCCCTGAATGGACACTTATTTATTTCTCGCTGTGTCAGTGTGAATTACATCAATCGCATGAAGCCATTATTTTTCATAATGGCCGACCTGCAGGGCTATTTCTTCTGAATGAAACAGGCGAGCTCACCGAATTATATCTGCTGGGGTCCCTTTCTGACATTCTCACCGCTGCTGCGGTCAGCAAATAGCTTTCAGGGAGTAAATACACTATGACCATGCAATCAGAACTTGTTTTTACTGATCCTATGCTCAACGTCGTTATTGCTGAAGTTAAGCGTTTTAATTGCCCGCTTCTTTTTGTCAAAGATCATGGCGTGTATGTGATGGCGTCGAAAGGTGAGAAAAACAGTAATGGGATGCACAATGTCTGTTACGCCAATGGTTTCAATCCGGATACAACGGATTTTGACGAGCTCTGGGACCGGATGCGTGATGCCTGTGGCGGAGATGATTTTTGCGAATCCCTGGACCTCGATCCGAGGTCGATTGAACTTCTCAGCCGTACCAAACCCTGCCTGAAATTATGCTTTCAGAGACGGAACTGGAAGTTATTGCAGGGGGCAGAAATAAATCATAACAGCCCGTTAAATCGGGCTTTTTTATTTATAACTGTATTTACATCTAGGACAAAATGTCCTAGTATATATTTGTGGCCGGGCAAGGTGCTCAGGTCCCCTACCGAGGGAAATATATGAAATTTTCAGCAGAAGAACTCAACATTATCCGCCAGGCGGACGCCATTATTGCCGGCAAAATTACCACAACGGATTTTATCACCGGTGCCGACGCCGCGCGTTCCTTGCTGCGGTTTCGTCTTGCTGCAGAACCACGCGAATCATTCTGCGCGTTCTTTCTGAACTGCCATAACGGCGTGATTGCGTTTGAAGAACTGTTTAAGGGCACTATCAGCAGTGTCACCGTTCATCCCCGTATCGTCCTGCAACGCGCCCTGCATCATAATGCCGCCGCCGTGGTGCTGGCGCATAACCATCCCTCCGCTTCCACTGAACCCAGTCAGGCTGACAAGCTGATCACAGACCGTCTGGTGCAGGTGCTGGGGATGGTTGATGTCAGTGTCCTCGATCACCTGATAGTGGGCGGCAGTGATATTTACTCTTTTGCTGAACATGGTCTGATTTGACAACCGCGGCCGCACAGGGGTGCGGCCGGCTCTGGAGGCTTGCTATGGGCAATAAATATACCGTGCCGCTTAACGTGGGCGCGATCCGCGAAAGCTGTTTCCGTCCCGCTGACAAATGGACCCCGCCAACGGGGGAAGAGCTCCGCTATCTGCTGGAAAATGTGCTCAACCTGAGTCAGGAGGGGCTGGCACGATATGTTGGCGTTAACGGCAGAACGGTGCGCCGTTGGGTGACTGGAGAAAGTGACATCGCGTATTCCGTCTGGTGCGTCCTTTGCATCGATGCCGGCTTGCCGCCGATCTGGAAATAGCAGCGCAAAACACCGACGCGCAAACGTGCTTCCTGAACGTATCGGATATACGAAGGAAATATGATGAATACTGATAACTATTTTTTCAGAGTACCGGCCACACGCGGAATACAGGGCGGCATAGAACAATACATGCTGACGGTTCCTATGGTCGTGTTACGTCGTATTCTTGCAATGGACAATGATGGCGATGTTATGGATCGCAGCCAGCGAGAAGCGAACAAAACGCGGGCCAAAAAAATACGGAATTATGTTGCCGGCGCAACATCAAAACGAGCCCCCTATATTTTGCCGTCAATTACCGGAAATATTGATAGTCATGTTGAATTCCTTCCCAGCGAACTATCGCCGGCAGTGGGAATTCTTAAAATTCCGATGGACGCTGATTTAAAATTATTCGATGGCCAGCACCGTGCGCTGGGTATTTTTGAATTTGTACGCGATTATTCCAATACGGAAGATACGATCAGCTTGTTGCTTACCGTTGGCCTGCCACTTGAGTTACGCCAGCAGTTTTTCGCTGATATTAATAACAACGCGAGCAAACCGGCTGCGGCGATCAGTATGGCATATAACAACAATGATCCGGTCAACCAGCTGGCAATGCATCTGGCCCGAACCGTCACCGGGCTGGCGGGCTCAGTGGATTTTGAACACAACGTGGTCCCGGCGAAAAGCGCACGGCTGATCAGCTTTAAAGCACTGAACGATGCGACGAAAAAAATGCTCAACCTGCGGGCCAACAGCATTCCCTCAACGCAACAGCGTGATATGGCAGAAAAGCTCTGGACTGCCTGGGCACAGGCGATGCGCTGGAATGATATTGCCCAGGATGATATCGCTGCGGAGTACCGTCAGGAGGCGCTGGGACTGCATGGCATCATGATAAATGCTATCGGTATGGCAACGGCCAGGATGTTACGGCACAGAACACCTGAAAGCATCGAGAACCTTCTGGCCTGCGCGGAAAACGGTGACAACGGTTTTCATTATCGGGAGTCGTTTGTACCTGAGTGCTGGGAAGGGAAGTGTGTTGATCCGGAGACTGGCACCATTAAAACTGACCGGCGGGCGCTTGAAGCAACGGCTGAAGCGTTGCAAAAGCTGATAGATCCGTTCGCAGATGCGCTGTGGTTGCGTGCTTATCTGCCAGCGGAAGAGGCGAGTGATACGGCATTACTGAAATATGCAGCTGACATCGAGAGTTATAAGCAGCGCACAGCCGTGCCGATGATCAATATCGTGGAGAAGCTGAAGGCGCTGGGTGACGGCGAACCGCAGTTCAGAGCGTCGGTGCTGGCTTCACGTGAGGGGCTAAGCCGCTATCTGACCGGGGCTGAAAGCTGACGCGGTGGTTGCCGCCTGCAGGGCAATACGGGCATCGACCCCGTATTGCCCTGAAACTCGCTGAGCCGCTCTCTGAGTGCGCATTTAAAAAACCTGTACCCATCATCGTTTTTATGTCTTTGACGAGTCCTGACCCCCATTCTTGCCCATTCTGATGTGATCCCGCCCTGGTGGCTGCCAGTTAACTTACTTTTGGCGCCCGCACAGCGTGTCTTCCCTGTTCATTTCTGCTCAGTTGCCGGCGTTTTCTGGCAGGCCTGCCGTACTAAAACACCTCCGGGCCCCTTCGGCTCCTGCCCGTCGGGCAGTCGTCAGCCACACTCCGCTCGCCAGGCGAAGCCTGGCAGCTCCGCCGAACCCCCTGCGGGGTTTCGGGCTATCGCTAGTGTCTGATGCCTGAACCCCTTCACCATGCTGACAAAGTATCGTCAGTTGGCAGATGGGGATCTGAAAGCAAAATTTCCTGGGACAATCGTCAAGGGAAAAACAAAGAAAATTAATCAGATAACACTTGATTGTTGTGGCTCATTAGACGTATAATAATCTCATCGAAAGGCAATGAGGCTTTTCGCGGTAGCGCCCCGACTGGCGCAGGAGTAACAAATTATGAGTAAAGCACTGACCCCCTCCCTGCTTAAAGCTGAACTGGACACGCAGAAAGATGCGTTGCTGAAGGCGTGCCTGTATGCCCTCAACGAAATCCCTAACCGCCGTTTAAGCGGTCCGTATGCGTCCACGTATGCGCTGGCCGCGCAGGTCAGTAAACTGCTTCAGAGCTGCAAATAATCACTGAAGGGCTGGCATTACCAGCCCTGTTCAACCCTTACGGTAGCGCCCCGCATGGCGCAGGAGTCTGAAATGTCATCTGAAAATACTCTCCCGTCGGTCGATCTGATGTCTTGCCAGCATGGCGGTGAAGTGATCCCGTCCATTGCTATTGAGCGCATTATCTCGTTGCGAAATGAAGGTCTCCGCGTCTATCTCGACGGCATAGACAAGCTGCGAAAAGCGCGCGATCTGATGCAGCAGGCCGGAGGCTGTCAGTACCTGTATGACTACGACAAAGCCGTAGAGAGCGCCATCAAATGGAGCGACACCACGCCAGATCAGGCCGAAACGGCTATTTCCCGCGTTATCGACGGAAAAATCTGGGATCGGCTGATGACGGAAACCGGTATGTATACGCTGATGAGCAACAAGCAACGTCAGGAATGGGATCGGCAGGTGGCAGGCAAAGAAATGCCGCCGATAACGCTGGATAACGTTATGAGTACGTTCCGGCACCTGAACGCAAGCAAGGCTGATACCTTCACGCAAGGGCTGATTGATATCTTTAAATCCCTGTCGTGGGATTATAAAACCAATAACCCCTGCATGTTTGGCAAGCGTATCATCATCGCGCCGTTGCTCGATGTCTGGCGCAGTGGCTGGGTGCGCTTCAGCTCAGACGGGCACACCAAAATTGACGATCTGGCGCGGCCGTTCTACGTGCTGGACGGGCGTAACGTGCCAGATTACCGCGTTTCTGACGGTGCCAGACTGGATGCCTTTTTCAGTGAAAACCAGTTCAACGGTAAGGTGTTCGAGTGTGATTACTTCAGCGTGCGATATTACAAAAAGGGCAGCGCGCACATTACGTTTAAACGCCCGGATCTGGTTGAGAAGATCAATAATCTGGTTGCCAGTCACTATCCTGGGATGTTACCCCCTCGCGTGTAATGCAGACGGCAGGCCGCATTTGCGGTCTGAAATATAAACAGGGAAAGGAAGTATTCCCCGGTCTGAGAAAATCACGCCGGGTATGTATTTATTGCTTGATTGCTATGGCTCATTAGACGTATAATGATCACATCGAAAGGCAATCCGGTCATTCGACGGTAGCGCCCCGACTGGCGCAGGAGTAATAAACATGGCTATTCAATCCCTTCAGTTCCGTAACGGCTCCGTTTCTCTTGGTGATGTTTTTGTTTCCAGCTGGGGTTATGAGC
Source organism: Klebsiella sp. AqSCr (assembly GCF_008452795.1). NCBI lineage: Bacteria > Pseudomonadati > Pseudomonadota > Gammaproteobacteria > Enterobacterales > Enterobacteriaceae > Klebsiella > Klebsiella sp. AqSCr. The sequence goes on along the minus strand of NZ_MJDM01000045.1, from coordinate 105,118 downwards.
AGACAAATACCTGTTTTTATCAGGTTATCGCCCTGCGTGGTAAGAAAACTGCCGTACTGCGCCGCATCGCTGCGCAGCAGGTGAAAGCAGACAGTGCAATGTCTGGCGAGTTAAAGCCGGTTTTGAACGAGTTTAAAGGCGAACCCGTGACCCGTCGCATCCGTGAAAACCATGAGCATCCGTCTGTCAGCATTGACGAGTACGAACAGGCTTATAAGACCGATCCTAACGAAAGCCATTTTTACAGCACCTGGGGCTGACCGCCTGCTACGCCCCGCAAGGGGCGTATAGTCGAAGACTTATTCAACCAAAACGTGAATACTATGCGAAATAACAAGGCGCTCAGGACGCAGATACATGGCGGAAACAGTTTATCAGGCGCGGAGGCGTTTTTACCTTCTCCGTTTTCGGCGCAGTCGTAACCCGGACACACTGGAAAAAATGTACGAATCCATGCGGGATCGTGGACAGGTGCCGCCGGAGGACACCGAGGCTTTTGAGGCTGCCGCCGACCATCGCCGCGCAGAGCTGGCATCGGGACGCATCTGGGATAAGATCCCGCCGCATGTCTGGCAGTATGTAAAATAATCACAGCGCCCCTACATGGGGCGTTTTTTTGCTTGCATGTGTGGCTCGTTAGACGTATAATGTTTTTACTGATTCAAATCAGTACCTTCCTAAACAGCCTTACAGGTGCATTATGACCTCTTCTGAAATCCTCCATAACCTCCCTCAGATTATCACGGCCATGGCCGCCCTCATTACAGCCATTACCGGGCTGATTAAAGTCATGAAGGATAAGGGTAAGGACTGAACCGCCGCAGGGGGCGACAGCCCCCTGCATCGCTAACCGGCAGCGCCCCGACTGGCGCAGGAGTAAAAAAGTGACAACGCTACATTTTCGAGAAATTCCCACTGATGGAGCGCCGCCTATCTGTGCAGGCCGCTCAATCTCAGATGATGACCTTTGCGCCTCATGCCAGCATCTCGACTATCGCCCTGGGCACCTCAGCGCCTGCCTGCTATCAGGTTGCGGGCGTGACGACTGGCCTTCAGAACTGGATGCAAACTGCTACAGCGTTGCCTGTAGCAGCTATGAGCGTGAAAAATCGCTTGATTGGTATGGCTCATTAGACGTATAATAATCACATCGAAAGGCATCCGGTCTTTCTCGGCAGCGCCCCGACTGGCGCAGGAGTTTTACAATGCACGGTAACGTAAATGAAATTTGCGCAAGGCTTCTCGATAGTTTTGAACCACAGCAGCGGATCAGCCTTCTGATCTGGACTGCTGAAGATGTCCATGACTGCACCAGTGATATGAACCTCACTGACGATGAGGCCGAAGCCGTTCTGGCAGAAATCGCGGAATGCAGTTCACACAGCCGTTATGGCGTCGGAAAAGATACCGTCTGGAGCCTGGCGAAGCAGGTGCGCGAAGATGCCGCCCGCGATCGAAAGATTGAGGTTAATGCAGAAGCACTGCAAAAAGTCGTGGCGCTGGCGGCGCAGTTTGTCCGGCAGGAAGAGATCCAGTCTGGCGAAGGAGCTGCACGCCGACTTTATCCGCAGGAGTCTGAGGCGCTGGACTGTATCACTCAGGCGATTAACGGCTAATTTACGCAGTAACGCAGCGTACTTTCACGGTAGCGCCCCGACTGGCGCAGGAGGAAAAAACATGTCCCAGAATGAAGCCTATTACGACACGCTGGCCCTGATTGAAAAGGGGGAATGGTGTTTCGGCAGTATGAACGAAGAGAACGAAGAGCGGGCAATCAAGGCCGCTAAGGCGCTGGCGCTGTTTGCGCGCCTGAATGAGCAGGGCAGCGACGGACACCCGGTTTCCGAAATCATCGTTGATTTTATCGCTAACCTGATGCACCTGGGGGAAGCGATAAATTTTCGTGTGCTCGATGAGGAAAGCGCGGTGATCCCGTTGGTCAGGATCGCAGCCGTACACTTTAACGCTGAAACAAAGTCATAGTAATCATGTGAATCAGAAGGGGGCAGGCGTGATCCTGCCCCCAAAAATGGACAGGGGAAAGAGTTCTCCCGCCTGAAAATATTCAGGCAGGCGGGAATATTTTGCTTGATTAACATGGCTCATTAGACGTATAATGATCACATCGAAAGGCAATCCGGTCTTTCGACGGTAGCGCCCCGACTGGCGCAGGAGTACAGAAAATGTCTACTGAACTGAATCAACCCGCCATCACTGCACGCATTATCCCCAATAACCGCCGCATGGCCTTTCTGCCACGCCTGTTCGGCGCCTGGTATCTCACAGGTGAGGCCGGTGTCTACAACCACGCACGTTCTCTCTGCGCCGATTATCAAGGCGGTTCCTGGGAGTTCGTCGAACTGTCTTGCGGTAGCGGCTTCATGTACCCACTGAGCGCAGAGCGCTTCACGGTATCGGTTAGCGGTAACTGGTTCGAAGGGGAATTGTCCGCAGAAGCTACCGGTATCGTGCTGACCCTGTTCACCCTGAACCACATGATCTGGCACGCACATGAAGAAGGCTATCAGCACATCTGCGACATGCTGATCACCCAGCAGGAAAAGCTCAAATTATATGCCGACCAGCACGCCGAAGCCGGTTTGATTTACCGCGCGATTGACTGAAACGGCGGCCCCCGCGAGGGGGCCAATACTGACAGGGGGAAAAATGTTAACACTAACTGATATTCGCGCCAGCAATACGGTGCTGGTTACGGAATTTGGCGGCATGCGTGCTGTGCATTTCTGTCTGCATGAAAAATTAAGCGGTAGCGACAACGATCTGTGGTTTCCGCTGGCCAATGGAGCCGACCTGTTCGAGGCGCTGGAAAGCATTATGTGCATCAATTTTGCCGCTGCTAACGTTGTCTCGCTGGAGTTCCTGCGGCAGAACGGGAAGTGCAAAGACTACCGGATCACCTACAACAAGGCCAAATTCAAGCCATTATGTTAGATGGCTGACATCATTAAATGTTCATATTTGAACAAAATTAAATTAAAAAAATACGTCTGATGAGTTGACGAAATGGCTCATTAGACGTATAATTATTACATCGAAAGGCAGTTGAGCCTTTCGCGGTAGCGCCCCGACTGGCGACGAGGTAAAAAAAATGGAACTCAATGATACTGCAAAATTACCTGACTCTGATGCACGGAAAATTAACGCCGTAGCGTCTCAGGCATACCCTCTTGGCCTCCTGCCTAATCTGAAAATTAACTTCTACTCTATTGACGCCATTCAACTTGAACTGCGTGACAACAGTGGTGATCTTATCTGGCGAGATTTCACGTTCTCCCGCGATTTTATCAACGGTTTTATGCCTTATATCAGACCAATAAATTAGCACTGATTATCGACGGGAGCGGGGGAGAAACTCCCCCGGAAGGAGATTAAGAAATGGTATTAACCGGTATTGAAACAGTAAAGGTAGCGGTGATCTGTACAGGCCACGTTAGCCATCAAGATTCAGAGATTATCCCTGAGTTTCTCTGGAACAACTGGAAAGAATCTGGAGAGTTCTGGATAAGCAGTACTGCTCACGGTTGGTTATTTCGGTTGTGTGCTCTGCCCGATGAATGGGAGGAGCGTCTGAAAAATTTTGGGGTAAGTGACGGCTGCATATCAAATCTTAGAGTGCTGGAATGTGAAGGATATGACTGGGTTCATTTCCAGGCTGATGCACCCATCGTGGAAGAGCTTCAGCACTGGGACTGGTAAAAATCTGGAACACTAAAGGGGGTTTAAAAAGTAGAGAAAAAAAGGGGGCCGGATTGCGAGCACAATCCGGCAGGTTGACAAAAGAAAATGTGAGGTTTGCTTATGTCATTATCCATTCTACAGCTTGCCGAGGATCTTGCAAAGGGTAAGCGAATGAGAGTACCACCGATGAACGGACCGGAGTGGCGACACTTCTGTTTCTGGCTTGAATATTACATGGGATACAGTATGTAAAGTAACGAACGGCGCTCATGGCAGCGCCGTTTTATTAACTTTCAGCAGGGGGAATTTCACGCCTGAACTGGCGATTTATCCTCAGTAGATGAAGAGACCCGCTTTCTCTGACGTGTTCTTTTTCCTTCAGTAATCTCTTTTAAATCTTTAAGCGTCACATCATGAAAACCAAAGTTTTTAAGGTGCTCAAGGATTTCGCTGAGTGTGTATCCCTTGTTTTTAATCAGCGTCTCAATATCACTTTTCAGGGAATCAAGTACATCTCGTTTCTGTAATCTTTCTTGGGTCACATCTGGAAGTTCAGCCAGCTGACCTCGAATAGATTCGATGTCTGTTGTGCTGTACAGCTTCGATTTTTTGGCAACCATTCTGGAATCCTCCACCGGAAAAATTTTCATTGTATCTACCGAAAAAATCATTACAAGCAGAGCAAAATTTTCTGCGTAAAAATTTGGATAACCATCTCCGGAAATCATAATCCCTTAGCGTTACAGGAAGCGTAGCCTATCCCGTTCTCTTTGAATCACAGGCGATGATGTGTCCTGCATGCATATCAATATACCTGAACTAGTGCAGCGCACTCCCTTTGTCATCTGGCATACAGGTCGCAAATTTGCTAAACTCATTTGCGAAGTTCAAAAGCGGGACAGGATATGTTTTGTAGCACCGCCACCACGGTGGCGTCACTCCAAAACTCCTGGTCAGGGCGTAGCCCCGACACCCCAGACTGTGCTATCTACCAGAACCGTAAACAGGATTTGCTGAATGAGTAAAAGTGAGACCCGTCAGAAGACAGCCCTTCTACCCAGCATCCGTTGCACCCCTGAAGACAAGCAGGCAGTTCGTGAGAAGGCGGAGGATGCGGGCCTCAGCATTGGTGCATTTATGCTGAGGGCGGCGTTAGGAAGGAAGATTGCCCCGCAGACAGATCACAAACTCATTAACGAGCTCTCACGTCTTGGCGGTTTACAGAAGCACCTCTTTAAAGAAGGGAACGGGGTCGGCAGTAAGGAGTACGCAGAGATACTGCAGGCCATCAAGGCAGCCATTTTCAGGATAGAGCAAAAGAACGACTAGACATGAACGCCATCATTCCACCCAAACGTCGCGACAAGAAGTCCAGCTTTGTTCAGCTGGTCGCGTACGTTTCTGTGCGTGATGATGTCCCGTTAAAAGACGAACTGAAAGAAGACCAGCGTTTCCAGCGACCGTCACGTTCCCGCCAGGCCATTTTTGATCGCCTTGTTGACTACATGAACCGTAGCGAAGGAACGATCACCGAGCAGATAACTGACATGAGTCCGGAAGGAGATGTCCGCTGTTCTGTTGACGGTGTTATCTGTCAGCATAACCTGATGTCGGTTGAAACAGCCGCAATGGAGATGAACAGCATTGCCATGCAGAACCTGCACGTAAAGGATGCGGTTTATCACTATATTTTGAGCTGGCAGGAAGATGAAAATCCTTCTGACGATCAGGTTTTTGATAGTGTGAAACACTCACTCAAGCGCCTGGGTATGGAAGAACACCAGTATGTTGCGGCGATTCACCGTGACACGGATAATCTACATGTTCATGTTGCAGCTAACCGCGTCCACCCGGTTTCTTATCGCGCGGCTAATGTCTGGAATGACGCGGATAAACTTCAGCGTACCTGCCGGGAACTGGAACTGAAGCACGGATTTAAAGTGGATAACGGAAGCTGGGTTCGTGATGCTGACAACAACATTGTGCGGGCCAGAAAAGGGTATCGCAATGCACCACGTTCAGCGCGACAGCTTGAACACTTCTCTGATAAAGAGTCCCTTCATCATTTTGCAGTCCAGCATGTTCGTAAGCCTGTTAATGCCATGTTCCGTGAGAAGAACGCGTCATGGGAAAAACTGCATCAAGTCATGAATGATGCTGGTTTAATGTTAGAGACTTCCGGCAAAGGACTGATCGTGCGTGATGTGTGTGGCGACGAGAAACTGGCCGTTAAATCATCGAGGGTTCACCCTGGTATGACGCTTTCCCGTCTTGAGCCTGCGCTGGGAACCTTTGTTCCCTCACCACGTTCTGCGGAAATGGTTAAGCAAAGTGTTCAGACGCCTTACAGTGACAAACTGCATGTCCGCGATCGTGGTGCCCGTGCGGAGCGCCGGCAGGCACGCGCTGACGCCCGTATCGATTTGCGCGAACGCTACGAGAAGTACCGCAATGCCTGGAAAAAACCTGACCTTCATGCCGCTGAACGATTCCGGGCTGTGTCCGCTGCATTTAAAGAACAGAAGACCCATATCCGGGATAACGAGAAAGACGCGCATATGCGTAAGCTCATGTACCACATCGTGGAGTTTGAACGTGAGAAGTCGATGGCAGCGCTGCGTATTGCACTGAAGGCAGAACGCCAGAAGTTGTATGACGAGGGCATGATGCGGCCGCTGAGCTACCGTGCCTGGACCGAACAACAGGCGCTTCACGGCGATCAGGCTGCGCTCAGTCAGTTGCGTGGCTGGTCTTACCGACAGAATCGTAAAAACCGGACACCGCAGGCCTCTGACAATATTATTTACTGTGCACCTGCAGATGACACCTCGTTGCTCAAAGCAGATGGTTACGAGGCCCGCCTGCATCGTGACGGCGCGGTTGTCTATTCCCGCCAGGGGCAGGATGCCATCATTGATCGGGGAGACCGCGTTGAAGTCATTAATCCGTATGATGACGGTGACCTCAACACGCGCATTGCCGTTGACATGGTGGCCTGGAAATCAGGCGAGCGTGTCGAATTCAGCCGGGATGGCAGTTTCGCTTATGCTGCCGGCGATGCGGTGGCTGCACACAACCTGCATCATCGTGACAGTATCATCGTGCCGAGTGACCGGGAACAATACGACTATACGCGGGAGAAGTTTAACCAGCTGAAAGGCCGGTATACGGACAGCGAACGGGAAGCACTTCGTCAGCAATATGACGATCGTTATTACGACGATGTTCGCCACAATGACGACAGCAGTTATAAGCCATAAAAACCGCTTCGGTGCAGCATTAAGACGACAGAGCATCTGAGGGGATGTCAGGGTATTTGACTTTGCTGTCGCAGGCGGATCTGAAGGGAATTTCTCCCTGTCCCCACAAGCGTACGCTGATGGCCAGACAGGGAGTGCCAGGAAAAGTGATTAGTGGCGGATCTGCGCCAGGTCGTCTTCCGTCAGACCGGTCATTTTCATGACGGTACTACGGTCGATCCCGTTCTGCAGCATGGTACGGGCTACTTCCAGCTTACCCTCATTGCGGCCTTTTTCGATACCACGTTGTTCACCGAGCTGCAGACCTTCAGCTCTGCCCTTCTCGATGCCTTTTTGTTCAAGCTGTTGTGCAATGGTCATCAGTGCGTCTCCGTGTTGCGGCACACGCTGTGCCAGTTCGCGTACAAAGGCTTCGGCGTCGGCTGTTTCGCCTGCCTGTACAATATAGTGTACCAGCGATATTACCTGTGATGAAGACAGATATCCGGCCAGTAAAATGGGCACCAGTCGATCAACCAGTTCAGCCAGGTCCCGCTGATGAATGTGTTTCTGCAGTAAGGTCAGGGCAGCCATACTGCGATGTCCGGCGATTTCATCATCCGGGATGACCGTAACGTCTACCAGCGGGAAAGCGCTGCTGTAGAGTTTGCCTGCCAGCGCCGGATCGTCAAACTCATCCAGCCACCGGGTGGAGTATGGATACGGGGTGCGTTTCCCCGTATAGAACAGCACCGGTATCACCAGTGGCAACTTTTTATGACCGGCATCAAGATGACGCTGCATCGCGGCTACCGCATACCGGATTAGACGAAATGCCATATGCTTATCCGGAGACGACTGGTGTTCAATGAGTACATGGACATAGCCTTCCCCTGTTGTCGTTTTCAGGCTGTAGAGCACGTCACTGAAATACTGGCGGAGATCATCCTCAACGAACGAGCCGGATTCCAGTTTGAGCGTGCTGAGATCGCAGACGGTGCGCAGCTCTGCAGGCAGGTGAATTTCCATGAACTCCCGGGCAATATCCGGTTGCGTCAGGAACTGCCTGAATGTGGCATCGTGGGGTGTGGGGGTGCTGTTTTTTTTCTTCATCGGCAATAGCCTGTTAAAAATGACATGGATATGTTATCACAATCCGGAAAAGTAATAATTGTCGCTGAAAGGAATGACCATCCGCCATTCTTTATGGGGGCGGGTAGGATCGTTGCCTTACACTAAACTGCCCCCAGGAAAATCATTTACGGATACAATGCTGGCCTTGATGTTGTGTCCGAACTATCTATTTGAATATATTTTCTCGATACTTTTTCGTATATCGTTAAGCCTGACTGGTTTTGTAAGAAGCTCAACCCCATCAACTGGACTCTCGCTTGAATAAGCGCTGATGAAAATAAATGGTGTTTGTGTGTTGGGACCTGAGCCTGTTTTTACTGCCATATAAAGCTCGTCGCCAGTCATGATTGGCATCTGCAGGTCACTAAGCACAAGATCGTATGGTTTACGTCGCAACTTCTCCAGCGCCCTTTCCGGAGATGAGGTATATTCTACTTGAAATATACCCTGTAAAATTGATGCGAGCGACTCACAAACCAACTCATCATCATCAATTATCAATATGCTGAGATCGTTAGCCGTAAAACCTTCATTTCGAATAACATCGGAAATAGCCAATTCTTCTTTAGTCGTTTTTTTTACAGGCAGCGTTATTCTGAACAGACTTCCAAGCCCTAACTCACTTTTGACACTAATACTTCCATTCATTGTTTTGACAACCCCCATAACAATGGCAAGCCCCATACCAAATCCGGGAACTTTTACTCCATCAGCTACTCGAATGAAAGGGAGGAATATCGATTTTAGTTTATCTTTTGGGATGCCTCTTCCTGTATCTTCAACCTCTATGACAAGTGTTCTATCACCGTCTAAAAAAGCATTTATAGTTATATGACCTTTGTCGGTATACTTTATGGCGTTAGTTACTAGGTTTTCTGTGATCTGTGCAATCCTGAAAGGGTCGCTTATTATATAAGTATCGCTAATATTGTCTGTTCTAATATCAATAGAATGTTTATTGGAAATTGATTCACATTCGCTAACTGTATCTTTTATAAGTTTGGCAAGGTTGAATGATATGTTGTTTACCACTACATTTCCATTGTCAACCTTAGCGAACTCTGCCAGGTCTTTCATCTGGTTTTCCATCCTCTTCGCGGCATTCTCCAGTCTTTCGATATGTTTTGAATCCAATCCTGAATTTTTTAAGGATATTATTTCAATTGAAGATGTGATTGCCTGCAGAGACGTTTTTAATTCATGCCCTAATGCACCCAAAAAAGCATTTTTATTATTAAACGCAGCTTTTTCAGCTTCTAATAATTTATTGGTTTTATATAACTGAAAAGCTACTATGATAAACATAGCAAAGATTAAAACTGTTACGATTGCCAATAAAATAATAAGGCTTTGCCTTTTTTCTTTAAAGTCCTCAAGGGCTTTTGTTCTTTGATTGACCTCGGCATGGTCTGCTATGTTGTTCAATGATTTTGAGTCTGGTTCAATTTTATTAACTAGCTCAATAACTTTTTTAATGTTTGGGTTAGGGGTGTTTATATACGAGTCTACCGATTTTATTTTGTAATAAATAGAATCTATGATCTGCTTGTACCCTTCTTGATTATATAAAGGTTCAGTCGATTCGCTTCTTGCTCTAATAACATGAATGCGAGAGTAAAGGATATCTAGCTTTAATCGGATTTTATCCATATCTTTGTCTTCGCTCTTAACAAGAGAGTAAAACTCAGACAATTGGATTGAAAACTTTGCAATTGCCCATGCATAGTTTTCCTGAGTGCCGCTTATGGCATAAAAAGACTTGTCAGACAACATAGAATCGTATCTAACTATTGTCGATACAACAAAAGTTAATGTAACTGCCATTCCAGATAGAACAATAAGAATCTTTTTCATTTTAGCACCGTAATTTTGTTAACCTGCCAAATGAATCTCGATAAATACAATGGGTTGTTTATCTCGCTAGCGTGCTCATCGAGTGGGTATATAACGAAGTAAGGCCCAAAATTTCTTACTTTAAGTTTTTTACCATTCATTTTGTAAGCAAAGATGATATTGTAATTTTCAACATCTGAGACAGGGATATCAATTGAGTAATCATTTAGTGCGCTCATTCTTAATGTTCTCCCTTGAGCACCGACTAACTTTAATATGTCTTTAACTCTAACACCCTCAAAATCTACTTTAGTTTTTGGTTTCGTCCACGGTGTCGTTGTCTTTATGTGTGCCATTGGCATTTTAATAAAGTCATTGAATGTGAGTGTGTATCCAATGTCATTGTTTCTATGGCTAATCATTCCGTCAATATTTATATCTTCAGTCGCAGCCATTGCTTGAGAGGTCACAAACAAAATCGTGGCGAAAAATGAAAGTTTAAACTTATGCATAAAATTCCTCAAATTCTTTATTTAATACTTCCAGCATATAATCATCTTCGCTGCAATGAACACCTTCGGTATGGTTATTTCCGATATAAATTGATTCACATTTAGTATAGTAAAGACTACGCAACTCAGGTTTGACAGTGGTAAATATACACCTTGTGGGTATATTAAAGCCTGCTCCTAAATGAAGCGCAGAAGAATCGCAGGTATACAAAAAACATGCATGTTTTATGATTCCTGCGAAAGATAACGTATCACGGGATATGTTGCTTATATTAAAGAAATTAGGGTGATCTACGTCATTGAAACCTAATACTTTAACGCCGAACTCGTGGCTCAATTCTTCAACAATTTCAACATGAAATCGTGAGGGGATGCTTCTTATCTTTGTACTCGCGTTAGGACAAAACAGTATATACTCCCCCAGATCAAAATTTGGTACATCTGTGTTTAAAAGCCAGGAGTTATTTTTGATGTTATCATTAATGCTTTTGGGGTTGATTCCAAGATTATTTAGAAAAAAATCATGCATCTCGATGCTATCAAAATCTTCCCAATAAAGCTGATTTCCCATATCTATATTAACGTCTGCATGGTTGATTTTAGAGATGTCAAAAGGTAAGTATAATAACTTATCAATAATGCCTGATGCCATGTGATAAATTTGTTCGACATAGTCCTGGCAATGCTCCGGCCTAATCAATGTTATATGAATATCCGGATTTATAGATTTAATTGCATGCAGAGCAGAGATTCCAATGATTGAATCTCCAAGGGTTACCCCTAATCCATTAATTATGGTGACTTTTTTTATTTTTTTATAATCAACATTAACCTTGTTTAATGCATTGTTATATACTGTTTTATATGCCAATGGAGCAAGATCACCAACAGGTTTTTTCTTATTCACTCCATAGGGAGACACGATGTATCTCCCATTCAACAGAAGACTACCTGTATATTCTAATAAGCAACTGTTCATGGCTATTTGTTTGGAAAAAACTTATCTACATTTGATTTTATAACGAAAGATTTTATAGGCTTTTCATAGGGGCCAATAATATCAAGTTCGTTAATAGCTCTTGAGATCTCGCTATCAACTGCCCCGGATAACTGTCCTGTTAAAACCATAACCATCGCATGCTTATTTCCTGATGATCTGATTTTTTTAATTGTATTGAAAACGGTTTTATTATCTACAATCCAATCTAATATGTATGCATCGAACGGGGTTTGTTCGATAGCATCATCTAATTCATCTATACTATAGAATTCCTTTATTGTGTATCTATCCCCTTCAAGAAGAGATGATAGGCTCTGAACGATATTTTTATCGTCATCAAGCACAGCAATTCTATGCTTTTCTTTGTCTATTTTTTTTGGAATAATTTCGATTAAATCAATATTCATTTTTGATTCAAATAGCACATCATCACGGATACTGCTCGTTTTAACAACATGCCACACATCATTTATTTTTAATGCAGAGTAATTTGTCGGTTCCGATGGGTTTTCAGAAATATAGATCTTACAGGGCTCATTCAATTCCCCATCGCTCCAAACTGCCTCATGAACTTCAACATCCTTATTAGATTGTTCCTGATAGTAAAGTCGAAAAAAATCATCCAGCCTCATACCAACGGAATGCACAACTTCAAGCAGCTGCTGAACTCGCCATTCACTTCCTCCTGCCAATTTTTTAGTGGCCGCAGTAGAAGACATCTCAAGGACATGCCCCACATGCATTGAATGTTTCTTCTCCGGTACGCCACCACTCGTTAGAACTTTTGCAACCAGATCTCCGATCCAGTTTGTGTTGTTATTCATCACTTTTCACCTCTTGTTTGGAGCGTCACGCATAAAGTAACTACAGGTATAAGGCAGAGGCATTTTATCAGTAAAAACAATCTTTTCCGATAACTTTACTCCTAAAGGTTTTAACCTGAGGTTGTAAATTTGCCGTGTAATCCAACCACAGGTTGACATATACAGATAGTTCTATAACATATGCGTTATAGTTACACATATACACAACCTGGGGTTGGTTTGTTGCTGTGGCTATAAAACAGCGCCAGGGAAGGGGTGAGCTCGAAGTTCAAAAAGGGATGTAAGTCAGTAGCTATTACACCGTGGCTTGCCCATCACTTTTTTGCATACGCAACAATGTTGGTTTTTTTAAATTGCTCTTTAACAATGTGTAAAATCGAATTGATACAGAGTTCCTATTTAGACCCCTACGCAAAAATGCGACGTATCAAGCGGGACGATCTGTCGCTTGAGAAGGTTACCTCTGCGAAAGCAGACGTGGAACGGGCAACACTGATACGGTAAACGAAGTATCTAGCGTAATTATAAAGTATTGATTAAAGCCCACTGAAGAGTGGGCTTTGCTTAATCACTTTTATATGCCTTCCGGCAAAAGCAAGAGGAGAAATAATGGCAATTAATGCGCCGCCTGAAAAAAGAAAAAACCGTACATCAGATAATGTCATTTACATTGGTGCTGAACGTAAAGATAGAATAGACCAAATGACTATTGAGATTTCTTACAGTACCAAGAGGAAAGTCTCTACAGCTCGTTTTTTCCAATTTTTAATTGATCATTATGGAGAAAATGCAAAGAATGAATTTATTGAAGCGATAATAAAGTCGGATGATTCCTGACCTTATCTAAGTTTCCGTCTAGCACCTTTCCTGACGTATCTATGTATATTACTTTGTTTTCTATCAAGTTAAGTGTTTCGGTCTAATACCCCCGTTTCGTCGGAGCCATCATTATGAAACATCTACTTCCAGGGCTGCTTATCCCCGCAGTTCTGGCTGGCTGTGTCTCACACTCAGCCAGCACTGACGCCCCTGCCAGCATATACATCGATGGTCTAATCGCAGACAGCGCTCAGACTATCAGCCAGGCCCAGACCGGCCTTCACCAGACAGGACCGAATCCGGCCCGACCGGTATCCCCTACTGCACTGATTAAACCGTTACCACCTTCAACGCCTGTCAGACCAGGAGTGATCGAACCTTACCGAAGCCCGTCCCTTCCGGTATCGCAAAACGTTCAACTGCCGGCACTGAGCCATGTTTCCTACAACGGGCGCCCGGGACCTTTATCATTCCCGCAACGCGCTGGTTACGCCCGGAACATTACCGTTCAGGATGCCGCACAACGCATCATTCCTGTCGGCTGGTCAGTCAACTGGTCCCCGGGTCTGGAAAAAGTGCGCCGGCAACGGGTGAACCTGTCTCTTAACGATCAGTGGCCGCGCGTACTCAATAATCTGGTCTCGGCGAAGTCGCTCTACGCGACGGTTGAATGGGGACAGTCACGAATCACGATAACCTCATACAGCCCCCGACCTCGTCTCTTCAGCCATCAGTAACGGGAGGGGTCCATGAAACTGCCGGCAATTTTTCTTTGCTCCCTGCTTTTTCTGCCCCAGGCGCAGGCCTACTGTTTTAACTATGCCGCATCGAAGTACAACCAGAACCCGCTCGTCGTTGAATCCATCGCAATCTGGGAAAGCAGCCTCCGCCCTGACGCTGTCGGCCGTAACTACGATAAAGCCGGCAGGCTGCTCAGCTCTGATTATTGCCTCATGCAAATCAATACGGCGAACGTCCGGGCGCTGGTATCGATGGGTGTCATTTCTTCTGCTGACGATCTGTTAAAAGACCCGTGCTTATGTGTTCAGGCCGGCGCCTGGGTGCTTGCAAAACACCTGAAAAAATGTGGTAACACCTGGCGTTGTCTCGGCTCCTATAACGCCGGTTTCTCAGATGACCCGAAACAGGAACTAAAACGTCAGAACTACGCCGCAGAAATCCGCTCCATCTACGAACGCCTGTACGCCAGGCAGCACCGTGCCAGTTAAACCGCACAGACTGAGGTTCCCCATGATAGAAAAGCTTCTGGCCACGGTAGTGGCTTCGTTCATGCTGGCCGGCTGCCAGCAACCGAAATCCGTCATTACGGCGCCGTACGTTCCGCCGGAAAAAACGTCACAGAACGTCTCGGTAGTGCGAGCTCAGCAATACCAGCTCTGGGACGAGAAGGTCATCAATATTCGCACACCGCTACCGGCAGACACGATATACGCTAACAGCACGCGCCTCTCACTCGACTGGGACGGCGATGCGATCGAACTGCTGGCCCAGTTGGCCAGACAGCGCGGTCTTCAGTTTAACTACAGCGGCGTCCACCTGCCGTTACCGCTGAACATTCATGTCCGCGATATGACGTTCCAGAATCTGCTGCGCCTTGTCGAATCGCAAATCAGCTGGCGTGCCACGCTGCACCAGTATCCGGGCCTGCTGCAGGTCGAGTTTATGCCGGTGAAAGCAACGCCGGGGGGCCGCCGATGAAACATACCGCTATCGCGCTGCTCTGTCTGTGTGTCGCCGGATATGCGATGGCAGACGACAGCGAGCCGTCAATCCCACAGGGTATGGAACACTACCTGGACATCAGCAATGACAGTGAGAGTGACATCACTGACGCCCGGGCCGCCATCATCCGATCAGCAGGTCACACCATCGGATTCCGGGGCGGGAAAGCGCAACGTGCATTTGAGCTGGTTAACGCGCTGAATGCCCGGGAAAGCGCGCTGAATGCCCTGTATGACTTCAGAACGCTCGTCAGTCAGGAAGGCTGGTTACCGCCTGTCATCGACGAAGCGCAGGATGTGGCGCATATCACCGACGATCAGATCCGCACCGCAAGCCGCGTGTACCAAATCATTCTGCCGGAACGCTTTGTCAGTAACCCGCCGTCCTGGCGCCGCTGGTTACTGGCCGGGTTGAGCACGACATCCCCCTCTGGCCAGGAAGGTGGCGTCATCCCCAAAAACAGTGATGAACGGAAAATCTGGCAGGAAGCGGTGGAGAAAGGCTGGCAGGACGGACGTGACGGTGCCGATCACACACTGGAGGCCAATTTTAACCGCCTGACCCGGGATTACCGGGGCATGTTGCTCTACTCACGCCTGTTGCGGGAAGGCTATATCTCTCGCCCGGAAATTACCGAGCAACAACAGAGCGTCAGCGGCGGCCATAAAAAACTGGTCACAGGCGATCGCGTCCGCAATCTGCGCAGGCATGCCGAGTTCAATCCAAATAAAGGTCACTGGAAACCGGTCATCAACACGGAGTCACACCATGAATCCCACCAAACCTTCTGATCCCTCCACCCCCGATCTTGAAATGTTTGATTTCGGTGGTGCGGTTAATGTGCAAAGTTACAAAGCCTTTCTGGTATGGGCAGCCAAAAATGCCGTCAGCGACATTCACGTTCAGGGCAGCAACCCCATCGTCATCGAACGCTATGGCCGGATGGTACCGGTGACGCCCTTCTCGTTACCGGACAATATCCTCTCGGACATTATTGACGGATTATTTGACCCGGAACTTCGCGCTAAGGTCCGGGGAGGAACCCCCCAGGACCGGGCCATACAGCTCGATGGGGATCAGAATAAACGCTATGGCCTCGATCGCGGTGAACGCCTGCGCTTTCGCTGCAATGTTGTGCAGGCAACCGCAGCCAACATGCTGACCACCTGTGCCATGACACAGCGCGTCATCCCGACAGCCATTCCTGAGCTGGAAGCGATGGGGATCGAGCCGGACCTGTTTGAAGCACTGTTGCCCCATAAAGGCCTTGGTCTGGTCTGCGGTGAAACCGGGTCAGGGAAAAGCACCCTGCTGGCCGCCATTTACCGTTACTGTGCGAACCTCTTCCCTGACCGCAAAATCACCACCGCTGAGGATCCGGTGGAGTACATTATCGGCCGTAAAGGCGATGTGCTGCCGGCGACACAGCTGGAGCTCGGCCGGGATGTTGCCACCTTCGCTGAAGCCATCAGGGCGGCGCTTCGCCGGGCACCGTCCATTATCGGCGTCGGGGAAATGCGCGACACCGAGACCATTCTGGCCGCCGTGCTGAGCGCACTGTTAGGTCACCTGTGCCTGAGCACCCTCCACACGGATTCCGTTGGCGAAACGATCCCCCGTCTGTTAGCCGGTATCCCGATTGAAATCCGGGAGGCGACGGCACGCGATGTGATGGGCACGATGCAGTACATCATCGTCCAGCGTCTGCTCAGAACCACAGACGGCAAACGTCAGGCGGTACGCGAATACCTGGTATTCGACCAGCCTCTGCGAAACGAAATGGCTCAGGTGCCTTATACCGAATGGGGCCACCTGCTGAACCGGAAAGTGCGGGAGAAGAAAGGCCGCATCGCTGATAAAGCCTTCACGCTGCTCCGGGAGGGCATCATTGACCGCGATGAAATGCTCTCCGTTGTATCGCCTGCAGAACTTCGGGAAATGGAGGCCTGCGTATGAGAAGCGTGGAAAACCGCTGGCGTGAATCCAGCCGGCCGCTGACCGTTTACGGTGTCCCGGTCGGGATGTTCCTGATCTATCTCGTCTGGTGCAAGTTCCCGACCTTCATGACGTTGTGGATCTGCACGGGCGTACTGACGTTCTTCGGCGTTATCGCGCATTTCGGCTGGTCGTGGCCGGTGTTGCTGCAACGTCTTCTACACATGGTGCGGGGAAGCCGGAAGGCCGGTCGTCCCTGGTGGTATCGCCGCTTCTATGAATAATTCAGCAGGTATCGTGTATGGCTCAGCATGCTCAGGTCGCAGACCGACGTTTGTGGCTCGCAGTACCCCATGAAGAAAAAGATGAAGCCGTCGCCGCAGGCGGCCTCGCCAGTGACGGCAAACCCAATATCAGCTGGTCACCGGACGATAAGCTCTGGTATGCACGGGAAGGCACCGCCTTAGCAGGCATCCGGTTATGGCTCCCTGATACTTCCGCGCGGGCAACGGGTGACGCCGACCCCCGGGTGGAGTTTGCTGACAGGTTAAAGGAAGCCGGTTTCATCCTGGAAGGCCTCCCCGTCATGGACGGGAAATGGCACCGGGCCAAAGTCGAAGAGGATAAAAAAGGTAAATCACACCGGGAAGGGGGCGGTGCCTATAAAGGGTTCACTGACGGCCATCCCGCCGGCATTTTTGTGAATTATCACCGTTCGTCGGAAAAAGAAGTTTCACGGTGGCGGGCTCAGGGGGGAGAAACGGACCCGCTGACACGGCTGCACATTCGCGCTGCAACCCGCCAGGCGCAGGACGATAGCGAACGTGTCCGGCAGCAGGCCTATGCGGAAAAAGCCCGTGCGGCCAGCCAGCTTTATGACCAGCTGGCCCCGGCGACAGACTCACATCCTTATCTGATGCGTAAAGGCGTTTCCGCCGATCCGGCATTACGTGTCACCCGCAACAACCGACTGGTAGTACCGTTTTATAACCAGGACGGTCAATTTCAGTCCCTGCAGTACATCGCCGAAGATGGGGAAAAGAAACTCTATTCTGAAGCGCCCAAAGCCGGCAATTTTTTTATCACCGGCGGCATGCCGGTGAATGGCCAGCCCATTCTGTATGCCGAAGGGTATGCGACGGCCAGAAGCCTCACTGCAGCGACAGGCTTCCCGGTCGTGATGGCCATCGATGCCGGCAATATGAGAACGATAGCGGAAGGATTCGGACAGCGGTTCCCCGACAGCCCGCACTTCTTCATGGCCGATATGGACCTGAAGAAAAACGATAACAAAGACGATCTGTACCTTGCCATTCAGTCCTCCCGTTTTGTCCCTAGCGATCCGGGTTTCTATATGGATGAAGAAAAACTGAAGGAAATGAAGGGATTGTTTATGGCGTTACAGGCCGCCGATCGTGTGCCTGACGGACATGTTGTGATACCGCCATTTACTGAGCAGGAAATGAAAGCAGGGCTGTCTGATTTCAACGATCTCCATTCAGCTCGCGGGCTGGATTCACTGAAAACCGTACTGGCGGAGACACCCGGCCTTGCTGCACATCTGTATCACCCGGAGACGCAAACAATGACAGTTCCAGTTGAAAAGCAGGCACCTGCGCAGCCCTTCGCTGAGCCGGTCCCCGCGTATGACAACGTATCACAGGAAGGGCCTGACAATACCAGCGCAGATATGGAGAGTTATGAAGCCATGATGGCTGCGGAAGCAGCAGCGGCGCCGGAAGCAGCAGCGGCACCGGAAGCAGCAGCGACGCCCACCTTCGCCAGCCTTCTGAAAGTGACCTCAGCACCTGCGGAACCAGAGGTATCTGCAGATCCGGCGGCAGATGACAATCTGGCACCGGTAAAAGCAAAAACCACGGCAGAAAACTCGACGACCGCTGCGAATGAGCCGGATGAAACTGAAAATGCCATTGTATGGGGGCCCCGCGCGCCGGGCGAAGGTAACTTCACCCCAGAGACAGTGCCCGCATCAACCTTAATTGATACCAATGCCCTGCTTCAGCGCATCACGCATGAAATGCAGAGCAACACGGTGCTGTACAAGCTCGATGGCCAGCCGGCATTTCGCGATCATGGCAACCGGATGACAATGGAAACCCCGGATGCCAGTAAGCAGGATGACATGGTGATGGCCGCGCTGCTCACGGCAATGCAGCATTATGGTCGCAGGATCCAGATCACCGGCAGCGAGACCTTTCAGACGAAAGTTATCGGGCTGATTGCATCACACGGGCTGGATGTTCAGATGCGCGATCCGGTACAGCAGGCCATGTTAAACGAGGCCCTGAAACAACAGGCCGCTGACAGGCCGGATGTCCGCGACAGTATCAATGCCACGCCCGTGATGCCTGCGGATGCGTCCGTTCAGACCAGTCCCGGCAAAAACGCGCCCGGTCCAGCACCGGCAGGAGAACAACCCTCCCCGGTCCCGCCCGGTGGTACGGCCGTACCGCCGGTTAAGGCCTCTGAACCGGCGGGGCAACCACCTTTAGCGACGAAAGCCGAGGACTTTAAAGACGGCGTGAAGGGGCGCCTGCTGGAGCATGGCCGGGCGCATTACCAGTTCAATGAACGGAACAGCATGAACTATTACGTTCATCTCGAAACCCGCGAGGGAGTCCGGGAGGTCTGGGGAAAAGAGCTGGAACAGGCCATCAATCAGAGCCGCGTCAGTGAAGGTCAGGTCGTCAGTCTGAAGTTTGAAGGGAATAAACCTGTCACCGTCAATCAGCCCGTCATGAAGGACGGAAAAATCCAGGGATACGAACAGATCACGGCGCACAGAAATTCATGGAGCATGACGCCGCTGGTTAATCCCCGCGTTCGCCCGCCGGCGACACCCACTACCGGGGAAACACTCTCCGCGTATGATCTCCATGAGTACAGCAAAATACAGGCCCGTCTGTTGCGCACCGTGCAGGCAGAGAACGTGCCACCGATCGCCGAGCAGAAAAATAACCTGCTGTGGATACGGCCCGACGGGCGGGGAACGGGCGATGCCGGCGACCCGGCCACGGTAAAACTTCCGGCTAAAGATGGCCAGTCCACGACCCCGGTCGTCAGCGCCTGGCGGGATGACGGACAGCTGGCACTGCACCTGGTCAAAGGGCATGGCCCTTACCTACAGGGCATTGCGCAGATTAACGGACAGTACCAGCACGTCCTGGCTTCCATGACGGGAAATCAGAGCAATGCCAGTCTGATTATCAACGCGATAACCCCTGATGGCCTCAAAACCGTGGGATACGGACAGGCCTTAAACAAGGTGGAAGGTAAGCCCGTTGCGCGGGATGCCATGGCCTTTCGTTTCGCGGGGGAGACCGACACGGACAAAAAGCTGATTGGTAAGCTGGAAAATCCGGAAACCTTACCCCGGACTATCCACGCCAGACTCGGATTTGATGAACCTTTCCGTCCCGACACCGACTACCCAAAGTCGCAGCCCCGGGCAGAACATCATCACAAGGCCGCACCGGGAGCCGGACGCCCGGGGTAACACGCAGCACCCGACCCTCATGAGGAATCCATTATGCCAGTACAAAAAACACTGGGCGCCCTGGTTGTCTGCGCCCTCTTCCTGACCCCCCTCTCGCTGCAGGCCGCCACCTGCCGGGCTGCCACCGCGGCCGAGACAGGCAGTGACACGGGATACCAGACAGCAAAAAAAGCGGCCGAAGCCTGGTATGAACGGGAATCAGATGTCTCTGACTCCCTGCAGAGTTGCCTGGATAAAATCAGGACCCTGTCCATTACCATGCCAAATTTCAGCAGCCTGTCTTCCATTCTGAATGGCTACGCGGATGAAATTTGCAGTACCGTGGTCAGTGAAGTGAACAGCTATATCCCGTCCAGTATTGACCCCTGGGATGAGTTAACCAACTAATCCCCGACCGTCTCCTTTTCTTACGGAAAAACGCCATGAATACACCCGCGACAGGGGGCACAGACTCGTCTGTGCCTCAGACAACGCGTTCCCTTTCAGCGCAGGAACAACAGGTCTACGACGAAGCCATTCGCCTGCAAAATGAGCAGGCGCTGGGGGCGACCTTCGCCCGTAAGTTGCTGACATCAAACCTCATTCTGGGCACCGCGTTCCTGCTCACCACTTCCCTCAGCGGCGTGACGCTGTGGAAAGTGTATCACCCGGATAATCACTACTTCGCCACGGAAAGCGGCCGTGTCACACCGATTTATCCACTGAACAAACCGGCCTGGTCGATGGAAGACATTGCCGGCTTCGGCGCCGACACCATCCAGCGGGCTTTCACGATGGACTTCGTTCACTACCGTCAGCAGATGACATCAGTGATGACGCGCTTTACCAATCAGGGATACGCCGATTATTACAAGGCGCTGACGAGCTCGAACGTGCTGAAGATGGTGCGCGATCAACGCATGAACCTGTCCACCACCGTCTCGCCGGGGGTCGTACACAGCCAGGGCATTATTAACGGGATCTATACCGTCAGGGTTCAGTATCCCGTCTCCCTGAAGCTCGATGGCCAGGAGCGCAGCCTGCCCGCAGCGAATTACATCATCGAGCTGACTATCCAGCAAACCGATCCACGGGAAAAGCCCCTCGGCCTGGAGGTCAGGCAGACCATCATGACTTCCAGTCATTAACGGAGAACGCATGAAACCGTATTTTGCACTCTCTTTACTCGCCGTGATGTGCTGCAACGTCGGGGCGGTGGAGACTCAACAGACCGTGGTACCTCACTCTGCCGATCCGATACTGGTCACTGACGGCCCCCAACAGGATGCCGCGCTGATGAATAAAGCCGGATTACCGCCGCAGTCCGCTGAACAGCCACCGGCGCCGCCGGTGCAACCGCCTGAAACCACTCAGGCCGCACCGCCATCTGCATCAACAGCCGCCGCGCCACAGGCCAGTTCGCAGACGGACCCGGCACCGGCGGCGACGCCAGGTAGTGACGAACTCCCGCCGCCTTCGCCGCTGTACAGTGCCGCGCAGAAGCAGGTTGCGCCCCTGACACCGGATGAAGTCCGGCAACTGCGGGGGCAGAAAGAGAATATCAACCGGGCGCTGGCTTCCCCGGCGATGACGGTGGTACCCCGCATCAGTGCGCAGACGGTGAATCTGTCACCGGGTTCCAGTCTGCCTCTGGTCCGCACAGCGGTAAACCATCCCAGCAACCTGAGTTTTACCGATGCCACGGGTGCCCCCTGGCCTGTGGCAGGCAAGCCGACGAACCCGATGACGAAGGACTTTGATGTGTATTACATCCCGGACTCACCCATCGTCACCATTGTGGCCAAACGGCCCTATGCGAGCGGCAGCATTACCGTCCTGCTGAAAGGCCTGTCCGTACCGATTTCGGTGGAAGTTACCAGCGGTGACACCGACAGCCAGTCCCGGGTGTGGACCGTCGATAACCGTCTGGATCTGCGCATTCCGCAGCGGGGACCGTCCGCCCGCCCGATGGCCGCGCCGGAATCGAAAATCGGCCTTTACGACAACACGCTTCAGGCCTTCCTGGATGGTACGCCCCCGAGGGAGGCACACCGCCTGAAAGCGACCGGGCAGGTGCCTGATACCACCGTCTGGCAGCTGGGCGACGACCTCTTTATCCGGACGCGCGCTGAGATAGTCGATGAGTTTGATCAGACGCTGTCCTCCGCTGATGGGATGCACCTCTTTAAGCTCCCGGTCACGCCCTATGTGACGTTCTCCGTGATGGGGCGTTCTCAGGCACTGAACATTACTCTGGAGTGAAGCATGGCCAACGAAAATGACGCAAGTCGCGATAAGACATTACTGGTCGGGCTGGCTGCCCTCGTCTGTGCCGGCGTTGCCGGAGGGGGCTACCTGCTCTGGAACCACTTTTTTGCCCCGCCGCCGACACCTTCCCGTATCAATGTGACCAACGTTGCCAGTGCCGGGAAACACCAGAGTGCAGAAACTGAGCAGTACCGTCAGCTCCTGCACGAATACAACCGGGAGGGCGCCAGTGCCGCACGGGCGGATAATTCCAGTTTCATCGCCAGTATCCCGGTAGGCGGGAGCACCCCGGTGCATACCGTGGAAGCCCCCCCGAAAGAGAAAAAGCGGAAGCCCGCTCACGAGGAAAAACAGCAGGAGAAGAAAAAGGACGAGGGCCTCAGTAAGTCAGACCAGGCAGCCCTGAATAAACTCCTCGCATCAATGGACACGTCGGCACAGTCGCCGGATCTGCAGCAGGTCTCTCTGGCCGTGGCAACCGAGCCGGGCGCTGCCGCCGAAGGCAGTCAGGCCAAATCGGCTTATGCTGACTGGACATCGTCCATCATGCCCCGGACAACCGGTGGGGGATTATCCGGCGGGGGGGAAAGCACGGCCCCGGTCATCGAGCTGATCCCGGCTTATACACGTGTGCCCGGCTCAGTGGATTTTGGTATTGATTCCGACAACAACCATTCGCCGGCGGTCGTCAGGCTCTATACCGGCCCCTATAAGGGTGCGGTGTTGAAAGCCTCTCAGGCACAACTCGGCGGGGACGGCGTGGTGATCCACATGACAACCATGTACTGGAACCGCAAAAACTACCGTGTTGACGCCTATGCGCTGAAAGACGACACGCTCATGGCCAATGTGGCCACTGACGTGAATCACCACTATATGTCCCGCATCCTGTTGCCGTCGATTGCTGCCGGTATCGGTAAAGCCGGTGACCTCTATGCGGATGCCAATACCGAGATCCTGACCAACGGCTACAGCACGGTGACCAGCCATGCCGGGATGCCGAATGGCGAGGCGGTGGCCGGCGTGGTGGCAGGCGGTGCCGCGTCCAATGCCGCTGACGTGCTCAAGTCGGACGCCGCCAAAATTTCGCCGACTCAGGTCACGGTGGATGCCGGCCAGGCCGTTTATGTCGAGTTTATGGCTGCTGTCACCACGGCTGATGAAATCAAGCCTCGCGGTCAGAACACCACCGGCAACACGGCCACCCCGCTGGCAAACCCGCAGGACAGCCATACCGGCAACGCACTTTCGCCGGTCAGCCCTACGCTCGCACAGCTACGGGAACAAACGCAGTCACGCATCCGGACCCAGTCACAGCCTGAAAACACGTCGGAGTAAAACAACATGAATGAATTTAATCATCCCGCCACAGACAAGGATGATCAGCCAGATATATCGGCCATCGTGCAGCATGAGAAACCGAGTCTGAAATATCTTCTTCTGGAGAAACAGTATGTTCTGGGACTGAACGGTCCCTGGCTTATCGGCATTCTCATCGCCGCCACCCTGGCCATCTGGTATCTCTTTGGCACCACCACCCCGTCATCACAGGATGAGCTGAATGCGGCGGCCGGCTTTGAAAACGTTCCTCCGGCAGCCTCACAACCAGACAACCGGTCATTGTCCTCAACACTGTCACCACCGGCCAGCGATAACGTGAAAGAGGAAGTGGCCACGATGGTGAACGGCGTCAAAACCTACGCGGAAGCCAACCGTACAGCCATCCAGCGGCTGTCCGACACCGTGAAAACCCTGCAGCAGCAGGCGGCCACCGCGCAGCAGCTGCAGAGCCAGTATCGGGAGGAGATCAACATCCTGAAGTCACGGGTGGCGACACTGGAGGTGGAGAAGGTCAATACCGCAACGTCCGCCCCCCATCGCCCGCGCCTGCTGACGTCAGGCATGAAGGTCAGTTCAGTCCAGGACGGTGCGGCGTGGATCTTCTGGAAAAACAAAACCTGGGCCGTCCGTGAGGGCGATACCCTGGCTGACGGTAAAGTCAACATCATCCGGATCGATTCGGCAAACCGCCAGGTATTCACGACTGAAGGCGTGATCCGTTAAGGGGGATACATGGTTGATGCCCTGACGGCACTGGTCAACCTGGCCAGTGCGATCCACACCAGTGGTAACCGGTTCATCTTCGCCCTGGCTGTTGTGCTTGGCATTTATGGGGTGATGTTCGCACTGACCAAAGAGGCCCGACTGGCCCGCCAGGTGCCGGGCCACAACGGTACGGGAAAAATCATCGGCGTCGTCATTCTCGGCGGCATGCTGATAGGGCTGTCCCAGATAATCAATGCTGGGGCCGCCCAGCTCGGCTGGTCTGATGTCACCTTTGATGAGGTCTCGTATGTTTCCACCGACACCTTTGGTCAGGGTGCCGATGCGGCCAATGCCCTGCTGACGCTTCTCCAGACGCTGGGTATAGCCTATGCACTGTCCGGCACACAGCGCATTAAACGTTCACTGAAAGACGGCCACACCGGTCTGTCAGCCGGTGAAGATGTGGGAACCGGCGCCGTGAAATTCATTACCGGGGTGTTTCTTATCTGCGCCCCGACACTGCTCGATGCTATCCAGACCAGCCTCGGTCTGTCTCTCTAGTCTGTCCTCCGCTCTCGCGGAACATTTAAACCAAAACTACCTGTAAGGAGACGTTATGTCTGCAATCTTCGATCGTGTCTTAAAAGCTTCCATCACTGCACATGAGCTGCGCCATTCCATGAAACGTAAATTCACTGCCGGTATGGCAAGCCTGGTGGCGTTAACCCCGCTCAGCGCCCTCGCTGACGGTACCCTGACCGACATGGTTGATGAGGGGGCGAGCGGGATGAGCGATGTGGAAAAAGACGCGCTGGTTTTCGCCGAAGGTGTCGGTGTGCTGATCGTGTTTGCGACCATCATCGCCATGAAGAACAAGGAGAAAAGTCCGCACATCACCACCAAAGGCATCATTATCGGCTGGGTTGTCGGGATCTTCCTCATCGGGCTGGGTGAAATCGTTCGCCGTTCGCAGAGCCAGGTGGGTCTGACCGAAGTCACCGTCGGTTCCGGTAGCTAATCATCACAACGGGCAGCCTTCGTGCTGCCCTCCGGAGGTCTCAGTGACACAAAAAGGTGTTGATGATGTCGCCTGGCTGGATGTCAGCGGTGATGACACGCCGCCCTCACCAGTTCAGGTAAATGCTGAATGTTGCTCACGGTGCCGGTGGCCCGCCCGGCGGCTTTTCCGGCTCAGTGAAGCAGAGAACGACGCGGTCTGTGCAGTCTGCTGGATAAGCCACAACCTGGACACGGCGTCAGCACACCAGGGCGACCTGTGCTGGTTACCGGGGCTTCATGCCGCAGACGTCGTGAACCTGCAACGGATCGCCTGTATCGCGGCCATCGCCGGCAACAGTCACGCGAAAAAACAGGGGCAACGGGTGCTGCTATGGATGCGCCGCCACAAACGGGAAACCGAACGCGCCTGGGATACGTCCCGCCCGGCTGAATTTGCGGCGGTGATGTCACGCTTACACCCGGATGACCGGCGGGCATTCCGTCAGCGACTGGCAGGCTGTCATCTGGTCCTGCCGGCCACCGTGTTCAGCGATCTCACATTGCTGCTGCCTGCCGGCATGGACGCGGACGCCCTGCTGAACACTCTCACACTCCCCAGGCTGTAGGAGCTATATATGTCATTAATGAATGCGGTTGAAGATTTCATCACCTCGGTCAGCCGGCACACGGTTTCTAATGCAATGCCGGACTACTGCGACCTGCGGACCATCGTCAATCTGACGGAGTCAGATCGCAACTTCTATCCGGATATGCAGGTCCCCTTTATCGCCGTTACCGACGCCGGCCATTATGCCTCTACTTTTGAGGTACAGGGTGGCTTCTGTGAAATGGATGAGGACGCCCCCGCCAGTCAGAAATTCAGTTTTGACGGGTTTATCAATAAAGTGGCCACGGCAATGGCCACGGATTTTAAATCGACGGGCCACAAAATCTCGATGGTGATGGAGAATGACCCCAACCAGGGCAATGCGGAACTGAAGCGCCTGCTGGCACACCAGTACCGCTCCATTGCCCGCACTGGTGTGGACATGGCGGACATTCTGGATGAAAAGATCGCCAAAATTTCCCCGTGGGTCAGCCGTGAACGCGTCTGGCTGACCTGCTGGACGGGGCGAGAAACCCTTTCGCCTCAGGAGTTGAAAGGCGACATGCGTCGGATCAGCGGACTCGTCAGTAAAGCGCCCGGCACGCAGTTTGGCCAGGTCCCCGCGTTCTCCGAACTGACAGGGCTGAAAATTCGCCATGACGCCTTTCTCAACACGATAAAAACCGCCCTTTTTGACGGGGGGGATGGCCAGCTTATCGATCTGATGGATGTCCATCAACTGGGCCGGGAGATCCGCCGTCAGGTGGACAGGAAGGGCACCGATGAAGCCTGGCGGCCGGTGCTGGCGTCCGATCGCGTCAGACCTCACGGGAAACGTAACCGGGAAGACGCTTCACCGCTCTTCGCCCCCTGGCTGAACTACCAGCTCATGGGTGTGGATGCCGACGCCGAAAACAACTTCATTAACATTAACGGCATGTGGCACGCCACGCTCTCCGTGGCGATGGGCCCACAGCAGCTATTAACCTTCGCTCAGCTGAAAGCCCGGATCCCCCGTTCCGTACCGTACCGTATTCGCATGGATGTCATGCCGGGAGGACTGAAGAGTCTGTCATGGAAAGGCACCCTGCTCACGTATACCGCTTATATCCCGCCACTGCGCCCCATCTGGGAGGCGGTGGAAGAACTGAAGAAGCGCGACAGTCACGATCCGGTCTGTGTGATGACGATAGTGGCTTCAACCTGGGGAGAAACGAAGGAAGAGGCAACGCTGAACCTCACCCTGCTGACCAAAGCGTTTCAGGGCTGGGGCGTCTGTGAGGTGACCAGTACGTTTGGTAATCCCTACCGTGCCTGGGCGTCAACGTTACTGGCGGCCCGGACTGGTGGTGGTCCACACAACCTGTATCCACCGCTGAAAGATGCGCTCAGCTTGCTGCCGTTAAGCCGGCCCGCGTCAGCCTGGTCCGATGATGCCTCGATTGTTTTCCCAACCCCTGACGGCAAAATCATTCCGGTGGGGCTGGCGTCAGCGAAGCAGAATAAGCACACCGAGGTGATTGTCGGTGAACCCGGTTCGGGTAAGTCGCTCATCATGAACATGCTCAGCAATGCTATTGTGTGCAACGCCCAGCAAAAACTGCCCTTTATCGCGGTTGTCGATAAGGGCTACAGCGCCCAGGGACAAATCCAGCTTATCCGGGACAGCCTGCCCCCGGAACGCAAGGATGAAGCCATCGGCTGGGCGCTGCGCAATCACAGCGATCACTGCCGCAATATGTTTGACATCCAGCTGGGTGCCCGTTACCCCATCGCCCCGGAACTAACCTGGATGAAAAGCATGCTGACCGCGATGTGTATTGACTCCAACACCGGTCTGCCGCCTAACTCCCGCGATATCGACGTCCTGCTGGAGCGGGTGATTACGATGGCCTATCGCGATAAGGATGAAACCAGCCCCAATAAGTTTTCAGACGGCGCATCGCCGGAGATCACCCGGGCGTTAAAAGCGTCCGGCCTCTGGACCCGGTATGACGAGGAATGGTGGGACGACTGTCCCTGGTATGACGTCCGCGACATGCTGTTCAGCGCCGGCTACGTGAAAGAGGCCCAGCTGGCACAGTTCCTCGCCGTGCCGGAACTCTCCGACATGAGCGAGTACATCAACAGCCCGGAGATCAAAGCGAGCTTCGGCAACGTCTGTCGTGATAACTCCCAGGAGCTGCTGACAGAGTATGTCGCCCGCGTGATCGGCCAGGCGTGTAACACTTATAAAATGCTGGCCGGCCGGACCCGGTTCATTATTAACCCGGCCACCCGCATTATTGCCATCGACCTGAATAATGTCGTCGGGGATAAAAGTGCCGAAGGGCAGTTGCGTACCGGCATCATGTACCTCTTCGCCGGCCAGGTGAGCGGCGGAGACTTCATCCTGCCGCAGTACCGTAAAGAGCTGATGGCCGCGGTACCGGAGATGTACCGGCCGATGCACATGGAAAAACTGGATCAGCTTGACCAGGAAGTGAAGTCGAAATACTACGACGAACTCCACAACGCTTCGGACGTGCCGTTTATCTTCCCGATGCTGGAAACGCAGGATCGTGAACAACGTAAATTTGGTATCCGTACCGTACTGTGCTCACAGTACCTGACCGACTTCCCTGACACGATTCTGAAATCGGCCAACTCGGTGTATCTCATGCACTGCCGCCCCGAAGATGAACGGGCGCTTGTCGACCACTTCCAGGTACCGGAAGTCACCATCCGGAAGTTCAT
The DNA here is from genome assembly GCF_008452795.1 of Klebsiella sp. AqSCr. NCBI lineage: Bacteria > Pseudomonadati > Pseudomonadota > Gammaproteobacteria > Enterobacterales > Enterobacteriaceae > Klebsiella > Klebsiella sp. AqSCr. The sequence continues at coordinate 76,228 of NZ_MJDM01000045.1, read as the reverse complement.
GCAAATACCGAAAGGCCCGGCCGCTGATGGCAGCGGGACGAGCTTTCTTGCCGTATTCCGCACGAAAGCCGGTCGCATCGCCCACATTCTGAAAAACACCGCGGGCCCGAAAGAACTCTGGGCGCTGAGTTCATCGCCGGGCGACACCGCCCTTCGGGATTATCTGTATGAGGAACTGGATGGCGCCACCGCGCGCGACATTCTGGCGGAAAACTTTGAGCACGGTTCGGCTCAGCGTGTCATTGAATTCCGTCGCAAGAAGGCCGGCGAACAGGACGCCGGGAACGTCACCCGCCATCTCGCCCGGGAAATTATCGAAAAACGCGGTTACCGCCTCTGAGGTGAATCCATGAAACGAAAACTTTTAGCCGCCGCATTGTCCATCGCATGCGGACAGGCTCTTGCTGCCTACCCGGTTAGCGTTATTTCCAGCGTGCCGATCACAAGCCAGGTTGTGCCCCATCTGACAACGATGCAAACCACGCTGGCAGAAATCCTGACCACCAACACGGAAATCGGCAGCGCCATTACCCAGGCGAGCGATAAAAACACGGCGACACTGACAGAAGGCTTCCAGGCACAACGTCAGGCGGACAATTTCGGCCGTGAAACCGAACGTCTGGAAAAGGCTCGCGCCAGCTTTAGCGTGCCGGACAGCATCTGCAGCGAATCGGCGTCCGGCGTGGCGCATCAGGTTCATAATACTGCCCGGGCCACCGCGTCCTCTCTGGCGTCAGGCAGCGGGATCAGCAACTCGGCCATTCAGAAAGCTGTGGCTTCCGCGCCGGTTCTCCCCGCGCAGGATGATTACCGCAGCGCCGCCATTCACGCGAATTACTGCACCAGTGCCGAATACGCGGTGTATGGCGGCACCTCGCTGTGCCAGTCGGTGTCCTCCGACATGCCTGGCGGCGACATCCAGGTCCAGTCGCTCTATGACGGTGCCGGCGCCGCGGGTAAAGAGCCGGAACTCACCTTCAGTGATGACCAGATCGATGCCGGGATGGCGTACATGCGGAACAGCGCGAAACACAGTCCCGGGCGCACGCTCGGCAAGGGAGAAATCAAGAATGAAACCGGCTGGCAGTACCAGGGCCTGCTGACGCAGTACAAGGCGATTCAGAGTGCCGCCCAGCAACCGCAGTTATCGATGATTGCGGACAGTAAACCCAACAGCAGCACGACCACCGCGCTGAAAGAAGCGCTGGAAAATGCATCCGCCAGGTCGTATTTCGATGACACCGCGTCAGATCTGGCCAAAAGTAACTACCAGATGTCAGCCCGCGAGTTTGAAAGTTTCGAAGTCGGCCGCCGGTATGCCAATACCGATTACCAGGAAGACCTGCAGGCAATGGATGGCGATAACCTGATGCGCGAACTGATCCGGGTACAGTCACTGTCAAATTATCTGCAGCTCGGCATTAAGAACCAGCTCAGGGAAAGCAACATTATCGCCGGCCAGCAACTCGCCCTGGCGGCTGACCGGGAATATCGCCCGCAGCTGCAGGCACTGATGCAGGAAATCAGCGGAGGCGTCGCCAAATGACACACAAATCCCATGATGACCAGACCGAACCGGCCGGACAGACACCGCGTTCAACGGCAGTAAAAAGGGCCCGCAAGGCCCTTTCATTGTCGGTCTCGATTTTTACACCCATAAACGACATGCGCCGTGTGGGGGCGGACGTCAGCCAGTCCCTGAAGAGCAGTATCTTCCGGCTGAAGGCCTTCCGGCGTCAGGCGCGTGAGGAAAAACGCGAGAAGCTGACATTTGAACAGGCTGTCCAGGCCAGTGGCTACAGTCTGCCGCAGTTGCTGTGGAAGTACCGTTTTCTCAAGCGATTGTGGTGGGTGGTCGCCGGGCTGTTCTTGGTCCTGACGCCCGTTCTGATGGCTATGATACTGTTGACGGCCTCCACCCTGCCCTCGATGACGTTCTGGCGGGCGATCATTTTTGTGGTGATCTTCGCCGCGCTGGCCAGTCTGGCGGCACTGAAGGTTGTGATATGTCAGTACCGCCTCTGGCAGCTGCAGCAACGCCGCGTCAGTGACGAAGAAGGCGGACGATTCAGCGATTTCCTCCACCACGCACACTGGATCAAAGACGCCTTGAACCCTATCTGAACGGGTCCCTCTGTTCTTACTCATTTACGCGCAGGCTTTCTATGAAACTATTTAAGCAGCCCCTGCAGGGTCTGTTGCTGCTGCTCATCTCGTTGCCGGCCCTGGCCGATGACGTGACGTACAGCACCATTCGTGACGCTGCTGAAAATTCAAGTGACCTCTCCCGCCAGGCGTTGGTTACCATCTTTGGCGACGTGGTGACGTCGCCCTTTACTTCAACGGATACCACCGTCATCGGTTCCCTGTTCGGCATCCTGAACGGCGTTATCTGTGCCATTGCTCTGTTCTGGTTTCTGACTGTCACCCTCAAAAGCATTGTCAAAGCGGGTAATGCCGGCAAAGTCTTCGGCAGTACGCGCACCGCGATGGCGCCCCTCATGTCCTTTGTCGGGTTCATCACCCTGGTCCCGACAACGAGCGGCTGGTCGCTTTCGCAGCTGATCATGCTGTGGGCGGCGTCCATCATGGGGGTGGGCGGCGCCAATCTGCTGACAAACAAAGCTGTGGATATGATGGATGACGGGTATTCACTGGTCACGCAACCCGTCGCCAGCTCGACGCGGGATGCAGCCCAGCAGATTTTTGAGATGAACCTGTGCAAGTATGCCATCAACGAACAGCTCAGCGGCTTCTACGACGATGCCGGCTCAGCGAGCACGTCAGAGATGAGCACTTCCGGCAGTGACGGCAGTTATGAAACCAGCAACGGCAGCGCCTATTGTGGGACCGCGAAAATCCCCACGACCACGCGCAGCAGCAGCTGGTCGGTCTTGTTTGATTCCGATGTGGATACTGACGCTATTGTCAGCGCACAGAAGTCAGCATTGGATACCATGCAGACGACCCTCGACAGCGCCGCACAGGCATTTGTCAGTACCTATATCAGCAAACGTGATGATGACTCCGGTACGCTGACCGATGTCGAAACCACTATCCAGAATGCGGCAACCGCCTATGAGAACACCATTAACTCTGCGCTCAATCAGATTGACTATGAAGACACTCTGCAGAGCAGCCTGACCAGCAACATGAAAACCTACGGCTGGATCGCTCTGGGTGCCTGGTACCAGACGTTTGCGACTGCGAACGCCAAGACTTCTGATGTGGGTAAATCGGCACCCACCGTCAGCGGGCCGACGGGCCTGGGGGAAATGGGCAACACCGACCTGTATCAGCAGGTGTTCACCGCCTATAACACCCAGTTGCAGAATAGCAGCTACACCGCAACGCTCGGTACCAAGACCAGCAAAACGGACATCGAGACGGGCCGGGCAAAGGATCCGAAATCAGTGTTCATCGGACTGTTTAACAGCCCGATGCAGCAGCTGACAAACTGGATTGCGACAAGGAATATCGGCCAGGTAAATGACGACAGCAACCAGCTCAACCCGTTGCTGCAGATGAAAACCATCGGGGACTACACCCTGGATACCGTAGGTGCGGCGCTGACATCTTATGTGGCCATTCAGGGGTCGATTGCATGGAGCGGTAATAATATCGTGGGCCGAGTTACCAACGGGCTGACCGGCTGGAAAGCGACCCTGGTGGCTATCATGCAGGCGCTGTCCCCTCCGTTCTACTTCCTGCTGCTGATCCTCTTCTCGGCGGGCTTCAGCCTGTCAGTGCTGCTGCCAGCGATCCCGTTCATCTACTGGATGACCGGCGTCCTGAACTGGTCCGTCAGCGTGCTGGTTGGCTGTGCCGCCGGCCCGATGTGGTCCGCCACGCACCTAGGCACCGAAGAGGACCGGGGAAGCCGCGCGGCCTACGGCTATGTCTTTCTTATCGACATGATGCTGCGCCCCAGCCTGATGGTACTGGCCTTCTTCTTTGCCTCTGTGGCTATCGTGGCAGCCGGCACGATCCTGAACCTGCTGTTTGCCTCGGCGCTGGCCAACGCACAGATTGACTCCTGGACCGGGCTGTTTACTGCCGTTGGTTGGTTGCTTATCTATGCCCGGATTTCCACCACCGTGGCCACCAAAGTGTTCTCGATGCTGGTCGTCATCCCGGATTACGTGATCGGCTTCCTGGGCGGACGTGAAGGGGCTTCTCTGTTCAGCGGCCTGAGCGATTCGGTCTCGAATATCTTTGCTGGCGTCGGGCGCACGGTTAACCCGGGCCGCGTCCCGGGAATGGATGCCAAAGAGCGTACCCCCGGGGACAAGGATGGATTTAAAGGATAACGAACTTATCCCGGATCAATGGGTTATGTTATAATTTAACCATAAATTAACAACGAGGGCAGCTTATGGAAAGCCAGCGGGAACGTACCGGCATGGAAACTTTCGTGTCACTGTTAAAATTCTGGGCCGCGATGATCTACTTCCCTGTGTGCCTGCTTTTCGCCTTTATCTGTACCATATCTTCAAGATCTGAAGATGATGGCAAGGCGCTACTGTTCTGGGTGCTGTTTGTGACGCCCTTCATCATTCGTCAGTTTACCCTGCGCAAGCGACGCCGCGCGCTGAACAGCGTGGTGAATGCCGTCAGTGGTGAGGAGTTTATGCCACAGAAAGGGAACGTCATCATTTCGGGCAACCGGACCTATCTGGGCGTGGATGCCATCCGGGGAACCCTGCTTTACGTCAGTATGCGTCGCAAGGGGGAATACGATGTGATGGGGCTGGACATGTCCAGCTGGACGCGGGTGGCGTATAAGGGGGATGTCATCACCCTCAAAACCAAAAACCCGGAACTCCCCAGCGTCAGCGTCGATGCACCGGGCGGTGAGAAGTATTCCTCCGCGCTATATGACGTCATCTGTGCGATGGAGCACCGGCAGTATGCGGATCTGCAGTTCCCTCAGAAGGTCCATGAGCGTGCCCGTACCGCCCGCAAAGAGACCGGACTGGCGATGTTCAGCTACACCTGACACTCCGTCGCGTTAACGTCACCTCTGCCATACCGCCCCCGAGTCCCGGGGGCTTTCAGTTTCTGCATCCCTGATCTGCTTATCGTGTTAATGAGGTCCCTATGTCTCAGAACCGTCAGGCCGCTTCCGGCCATGATGACGCCTACGGCTTTCTGCTGATCCCTGCCGCCCTCGTGATTATCTGCTGGCTGTGGTTCAGTAAATTTGTATGGGTATCGTGCCTGCTGCTCTACTGGCTATGGGGGATGGTCGATTTTCAGCGTATCCATCCCTGGGTCGCGGAAAAAATCAACCTGCTGGCCCGTACCGGCAATCACGCCCAGGCTGTCTCCTGGCATGACTGGTTCGCCGTGATGAATGAAACGTCCGGCATCCTGCTTATTTTTCTGCTCCCCATTGCCATCGGTGCGCTGGTCAGTATCAAAAACCATCCGTCCCGGCCGATAAAGAGCAAGCGTATCGTCAATATCCACACGCTGCCGCAGATCATGAGCAAATGGTCGCCGGCCATTGTGCCGGTGCTGGCAGAAAGCCGGTCGGCGGACCTGTTAATGAACGATGACGGCCCGGAACGCCGCTGGGCGGAAAAACCGGAAGAGTTCGCCACCAGGCATGGTCTTATCGCCTCGCGCATACTGGACCGGGAAAAAGCCCGTGACGTTTTTATCTCTCAGCTGGGTACACGGTTGTCGGCCTCTCCGGACACATTGCAGGATTATGAGAAAGCCCTGTTTGCCGTGTTCGGCCTGCAGGTGTTGATGAATAACCGGAAAGCCGCCAAAAAACTGCTGGATGATCTGAACCGCAGCTGCCTCCCGCGCAACCGTAAAGAACGTAAGCGCACGAAAAATCTGTACCGTCCTGATTTTTCCCGGGCAGAAAAAGCCTTTCAGAAGGTCTGGCAGGCGGAGGGGATGAAAGAAATCCATGCCACACACCAGTACGTCAGAACGGCTCTCAGCGGCCTGCTGGGCCACGATATTCGCCTGCCGCCGTCACAGTATCTCTGGCTGAAGCCCATCGATCGCACACTCTGGTATGCCCTGCACGGTGCCGATACCGCCAGCGTTTTTGTGGAGGGGGCGGGCGTCATTGCTCAGACGCGTTTTGAAATCGTGGTACGAAAAGAGAAGCTGCCATTGCAGATCGACTATGTCGAATCCGCCATCGACGGGCTGCAGTACGAGCTGGAAGGGCTGGGTCTGGTGCATGAGCGACGCGTGAAGAAAACCGAACGCCGGAAGCAAGAACCTGACTGGTTACCCCCGACGCTCAGCCAGGACAGCTTTACTGACCTCCAGGGCGATGAACCGGAACCTGCAGAAGCAGAACAGCCTGAAGATAACGCTGCTGCAGCGGAGGCGCATCCCGACCAGGACGCCGGGAGACACACCGGGCCGTCCACTTCCCCCCTCACTGATACCGCCTCAGCTGCCGTATCGACCGTTACCGCACCTCACGTATCACATGACGCCGCAGCCGGTGAGGCGGCGGACGACGATGAACCTGCTTTTATATAAGGCCCCAACGATGATGACTCCGACATTTAATGCCCGTATATCTGGTAATCACCTGATTGCTTCACTGAATGACGACACACCGATTTTTTCTCTCAATGTGAGCGAGGACCCGAGTTTCTGGATCGAGGGGGGCACACTGATGGCCAGCCTGAATACCTACAGCAGCCATCCGGTATACCGGGCCCTGGACTATAAAGAGGCAGAACAACTGCTGTCTGTCATTACCCGGGTACTCAGCGATCGTAAGCCGAAAATAAAGTGGAAGAGCACGCTCCTGCCCGCGGCTGCGCTACTTGTTACCTGTTTTGCCGTCTGGCGTTTTGCGCCTGCAACACCCTCGCAGGGCGTGCCGCCGTTCGGACCGGCAGAGCCCCGGAATGCCACGGCGGAAACGGCCGCACCGCGCTTCCAGGGACTACCGGAGCTGCGCAACCCTGCGCCGGGTAATCCCTATTTTGGCAACCACACAACACCGAATGCCGACAATGGCCAGCCGATGCCGGCAGCTTCCCCTGTCCGGCCCTCAGCAACTCGGCCGGTTTCCGTGGCCAGTCAGGAAACGCTGAGCCCACACATTATGCAGAACCTGCAGAAAGCAGCAGGCCGCGGCTATTTCACCGTCCCCCTGTCTTCCGGACACGAACGGACACTGTACGTTTTTGCCGATCCGGAGTGCCCTAATTGCAAAAACTGGGAGCCGGTCGTCGAAGCATTAGGTAATGAATACAACGTGGTGGTCTTCCCCGTCTCTGCGATTGGTAAAGAGAAATCTGTCCGGAAAATCCAGTCTGTCCTGTATCTGGAGACGGCGCACCGCGCAGCGGCCTGGAAGAAACTGTTTTCGGTTGACGAGGGCATGCTCACCATTGGCAAAAAGAAAACCGGTGACGATCAAAAAGAAACCCCGGCACAACGCGATGATAAACGCTGGAAAATCGCCGGCGAGGCGCTGGCCATTAACGATGTCGCGTTCAGGCAATACCGTATCCCCGGCACGCCCTGGGTCATTGCCGACGACGGCCGCCATGTACCGCAATCAACGATGAAAGATCCGGCCACCCTGCGCGCCTTCATGGCAGAGCACAGCAACGCGGAGAACTGATATGCAACAGAAGCAGAAACCGGTCGATGCCGCCCGGCTGCAGCGTCAGGTACATCAGAGCATGGTCGAAGAGATGGCGTATCGCACCGGCCCCCTGCTGCTCGCCATTATCGCCATATTTGGTGCGGCAATAGTCTGGCCTGTCCTTCTGTGGGCGGCCATTCCGGTCATGCTGGTCTGGGTCCCGATGTTCATGCTGAATGAATTCCGAATGCCGGCGAGGATGCCAATGGACATGGACAGACTGGATCCGTCAACGGAAACCATGCGGCCCGGCAAACTGCTGGGCTTTCTGCCCGTCACTAAGCTTAACCGGCATATGGAAAAGGCGGCGGGCGTGTTCTATACCGGATACGAACGCACGCTCGATGGCGGCCGTGAGATATGGCTGCGCATGGATGACCTGACGCGCCATCTCATTCTTATGGCCACCACCGGTGCCGGCAAAACCGAGATGTTGCTTGGTTTTGTGTTAAATGCACTGTGCTGGGCGAAAGGGCTGATCTTCTCTGACGGTAAGGCCCAGAATGACGTCTGGTTTGCTGTCGCCTCCCTGTCCCGCCGCTTTGGCCGTGAAGACGATCTACGGTTGCTGAACTACATCACCGGCGGCCAGAGCCGCTCTCAGCGCCTGCTGGAGAATGACAAATCACGCCAGCAGTCCAATAACACGAACCCGTTTGCGCTGGCCCAGGAAACCTACATCACGCAGCTGATGGATTCCATGATGCCGGAAGCCGGCAACGACCGTACCTGGCAGGAAAAAGCCAAGGGGATGAACCAGGTCCTGACAAAGGCCCTGATTTACAAAAGCCGCAAGGAACAAAAGGTGATGTCGCAGCGGCTGATCCAGGAGTACCTCTCCCTGGATAAGTTCGCGGAGCTCTATCTGCAGGCTGAAGCTGAGGAATGGCACGAAGAAATTCGAACCGGGCTGCGTAATTATCTCTCAACCAGCGTGCCGGGCTTTGATATGAGTCTGATCACCAAGCCATCAGAGTGGTCGCAGGAGGCGCGTAACCAGCATGGTTATCTGACGAGCCAGTACAACCGTATGCTGTCACTCTTCAGCGATACCTATGGCCACGTGTTTTCATCCGGCGCCGGGGATATTGACCTGCGGGATGTGGTCCACAATGACCGTATTCTTGTCATCCTTATCCCGGCACTGGAGCTATCCGCGTCAGAAGCGCTCACGCTGGGGCGACTGACAACCTCACAGCTGGCGATGATCCTGAGCCAGGACCTGGGCGAAAGGATGGAGGGGAAAGCGGAAGACATACTGGTTATCAAAAAATTCAGGGACCGCTTTCCCTTTTTATGGCTGGCAGATGAAGTCGGTTCGTACTACTCCGATACCATCGGTCAGCTGGCCACCCAGGTCCGCTCCCTCGGCTATGCGCTCGTTCTGGCAGGTCAGGACCTGCAGAAGCTCAAAACGGCTGTAGGGGACAAGCTCTGGACGCTGCTCGGCAACATGTTCACCCGCATCTTCGGGACCATCATCGATCCAACTGAAACCGCAGAGTTCGCCGCGAAATCAGCCGGGATGGAATACCAGGCCATTCAGGACAGTATGGAATACCGCGCCGGCGCGATCGGGGGGAGCTATGCCGATACCGGGCGCGTTACGGTCCAGGAGAAACCGAAACTGCCCTTTGATGAACTGCAGGCTTTAAACCAGGGTGAGCAGGCCACGGTCTTCAAAGGGGCCGTGATCCGGAACAACGCCCTGTACATCGCGGATGACGACAAAATCACCGACAAGGACGTCCGCATCAACCGGTTTGTTGAGGTGGAATGGCCAACGTATGACAGCCTGTCTCACCTGCTGCCGGCAAAAGTCCGCCGTGACCGCCCTCGTCCGGCCAGTATCAACCGCATTATGGCCATCGTGAAAAACGACAACATCAGACACGCCCCTGACAGCATGATCATTCAGGATGGCGTGCTGTATGCCATTGCCGATGAAGCCATGTATTTCGACGAAGTCTCCCCCGTGCCCCCCGATACAGTCCGGCGCGCGACGCAGCTGCTCAGCCTCGCCGCCTCGGTACTGACCGAGACCCGGGGCCGTTACAGCGTCGAATACCCGGAGCCGGAAAAACTGTCCGTCAAAAAGGATGAACTGGAAAAATACCAGCACATTCACCAGTCGGCCGTCACTCAACAGGTTGACGGTTTCGTTTACTGATCTTCGGCTGCCTGTCCCGGTGGCCACATCATGAAAGGTATCCCCATGTTAAAAAAAATAGTGGTGGCGGCCGTAATGGCCACCACACTCTCTTCGTCCCTGTCAGCGATCGCCGCTCCTTCCGTGCAGGTCGGTTTCAGCCCGGAAGGGACCGCCCGGGAACTGGTGCTCAGCACCATCCATCATGCCCGTGAGTCCGTCCGTATGATGGGATACAACTTTACCGCTGCGGATATTGCGAAAGCCTTGGCGTCCGCCAGCCGGCGTGGTGTGGACGTTAAAGTCATCCTGGATAATAGAGAAAACCAGAACAAATATTCGAAAGCGGCACTCAATATCCTGGTGAATGCCGGCGTGAACGTGCGTCTGACGGATGCCTATAAAATCCACCATGACAAAGTCATTATCATCGACCAGAACACGGTTGAAACCGGCTCATTCAACTTCAGTAAAGCTGCGGAGTATTCGAATTCAGAAAATGCGCTGGTTCTGAATGATATGCCACAGGTGGCCAGCGTCTATCTGGAACACTGGCAGTCCCGCTGGGACACGGGACGTGACTGGAAATCGACGTATTAACAAAGGCTGTTAGTAAGCGTCAAGCCACTGCCGCCTGTTGCGATTACTAACGATTGACGATGATAGAGTCCTCTTATTAACGTTAATGGACTCTATCAATGTCAAACACTCTTCAGCCCCGCAGGGCGCGGGCGTCCTACTCAATGGACTTTAAGCTGGCTCTCGTCGAAAAGTCATATCAGCCTGGAGCCTGTGTTGCCCGGTTGGCGCGGGATAATGGAATTAATGACAATCTGCTGTTTACCTGGCGCCAGCGTTACAGACATCTTCTGCCCGATGAAATACAACGGTCAATCAGAGAGCAAGACTCTGTTATCCCCGTTGTCTTGCCTGATATGGTCCTGTCACACCATGCTGAGCCGCACTATGAATCCGCCGCTCCAGCCTGCCGCGAGGCCATGACATGCGAGGTGACTGTCGGCGGTGCCAGCCTGCGTCTGTCCGGGGATTTATCACCTGCACTTCTGAAAACGCTGATCCGCGAGCTGAGCGGGAGGAGCCGATGATACCCTTACCGTCAGGCACTCGTATCTGGCTGGTTGCCGGGGTCACCGATATGCGTAAGTCCTTCAATGGTCTGGGCGAACTGGTCCAGCATGTTCTTGATGACAATCCGTTCTCCGGCCACCTGTTTATCTTCCGTGGTCGTAAAGGTGACACCGTGAGGATCCTCTGGGCTGATGCTGACGGTCTGTGTCTGTTTACCAAACGTCTGGAAGAGGGACAGTTCGTCTGGCCTGCTGTACGCGACGGCAAAATCGCCATCACCCGCTCACAACTCGCCATGCTCCTCGATAAGCTGGACTGGCGGCAACCTAAAACTGCACGCCTTAACTCACTGACGATGTTGTAAAAAGCGCATGACCGCATTATAAATGGGGTCATGAGTCAGGACTATCTCGCCCGTATCGCTGCGCTGGAAGACGCGCTTCGCCAGAAAGACAGCCAGCTCAGTCTCGTTGCTGAGACTGAGTCGTTCCTGCGTTCGGCGCTGGCCCGCGCAGAAGAGAAAATAGAGAACGAAGAGCGTGAAATAGAACATCTGCGGGCTCAGATAGAAAAACTGCGCCGAATGCTGTTCGGTACCCGTTCAGAAAAGCTACGCCGGCAGGTCGAAGAAGCCGAAGCCCTGCTGAAACAGCAGGAGCAGCAAAGCGATCGTTACAACGGCCGGGACAATGATCAGCAGGTTCCGCGTCAGTTGCGCCAGTCCCGTCATCGTCGCCCGTTACCGGAACATCTTCCCCGCGAAATAAACAGACTGGAGCCAGCTGAAACCAGCTGTCCTGGTTGCGGTAGTGATATGGCCTATCTCAGCGAAGTCAGCGCGGAGCAACTGGAGCTGGTCTCCAGCGCCCTGAAAGTGATCCGCACGGTCAGAGTGAAAAAGGCCTGTACCCGATGCGACTGCGTCGTTGAAGCGCCAGCGCCCTCACGTCCTATCGACCGGGGCATCGCCGGGCCGGGTCTGCTGGCCCGCGTGTTAACGGCCAAATACTGTGAACACCTGCCGCTGTATCGCCAGTGCGAAATCTTTGCCCGTCAGGGTGTGGATCTGAGTCGTGCGCTGCTCTCCAATTGGGTGGATGCGTGCTGCCGGTTAATGGCCCCGCTGGATGAAGCCCTCTACCACTACGTGATGGACTGCCGCAAACTGCATACGGATGACACTCCGGTGCCCGTGCTGGCGCCGGGCAGAAAGAAGACGAAAACCGGGCGTATCTGGACATATGTCCGTGATAACAGAAGCGCGGGTTCATCAGATCCGCCAGCGGCATGGTTCGCCTTCTCACCGGACCGACAGGGGAAACACCCTCAGCAACATCTTCGGCACTATCATGGCGTGCTGCAGGCAGATGCCTTCGCAGGGTACGACAGGTTGTTCAGCGCAGAGCGTGAAGGTGGCCCGTTGACAGAAGCGGCATGCTGGGCTCATGCGCGGCGCAAAATCCATGACGTCTATATCAGCACCCGGACGGCCACAGCAGAGGAGGCTCTGAAGCGCATCAGTGAGTTATACGCGATAGAAGAGGAAATACGCGGCCTTCCGGCATCTCAGCGGCTGGCCGCCAGACGGTCCCGAAGTAAACCGTTGCTGATATCCCTGCATGACTGGTTGGTGGAGAAAAGTGCCACTCTGTCGAAAAAATCCCGGTTAGGCGAGGCGTTCGCTTATGCACTGAACCAGTGGGATGCCCTGTGTTACTACTGCGATGATGGTCTGGCAGAGCCGGATAATAACGCTGCTGAGCGAGCGCTACGAGCGGTCTGTCTGGGCAAGAAAAACTACATCTTCTTCGGCAGTGATCATGGTGGTGAACGTGGTGCCCTGCTGTATGGTCTGATCGGAACGTGCAGGCTGAACGGTATCGATCCAGAGGGTTACCTTCGCCATATCCTGAGCGTATTGCCGGAGTGGCCCATCAACAAAGTGGCCGAACTGCTGCCATGGAACGTAGATCTCACCAATAAATAGCCGTCAATACGGCGCTCACTTAACGCTTACGGCTGTTATGTCTGAAAACACACAAAGAAAAAAAGCCCGCCGCGATAACGATGTACAAATCACGACGCGCGAGTTTGCGCTCATGCTGGGTGTACCTGAGCATGAACTAGGCGTCGCGGCAGCCACCACCAATATTTTCCGAGAAATAACATTACCGGCACCGGTAAGTCTGTTAAAGGGGAAGACAAGGCAATTCTGGCTGTCTGACTGTCTGGCTTTCGCCGAACAGTTAAAAGGAACATCCGCAGAAAAAAAATAACCTTAGGCCGTCTGATTATTCAGGCGGCCTTTTTTTATGGTCTGATAGTGTTACAACACACAGGGATGCTATCGGCAGGTGGTACACTGACTTGCCTATAGAAACAGGGACTTCAATACGATCTTGAATGCGTTTAGGACTTAGTGATGCAGTTTTTTTTGTGAAAAATCATATATATGCGATTATGTCATATATTGCATATATGCGTGATTTTATTGTGAGCGATCATTCACGGATCTCCTTTTATAAATTGATCCTTGCTACGCAACATGGTAGTTTACAACGGTTTGTAGGAATTACTTGGGTGGGACGTTCCCGGAATAGCGTCCAAAGGGAAGGGGTGACGAATTTACGGCCCCTGAATGCAAAAACCCCCTGAAATCTGCTATCAACTTGGCGGGAGATTCAGAAATCAGGGGGTCCAAAAGCAGGCGCTGGCCTGTGAAGGATTATAGCAAATGCATATTCTAACACAACCCCTACTCGCCATAAGTCCGGGCGGGTGTGACTGAAACAGGTCTTCATCTTAAAGCCCGTCCTTCGGGCGTACCCAATCAGACCCCTTGCTATAACGTGGCTTCTCGTCGCCGCCGCCGGTTCCTGAACCGGTGGATCAGGTCACTTGCCACCCCTGCGGGCCGTCAGAAAATCAAAGCAGAACTGCGGCGTCGTATCCGGCATAACAGATACTGGGTCAATGAAGCAAATAAGTACGGCATTGAAACGCTGTGCGAGCTGATGCTGGCCATTCTCGACGATCTTGATTTACGGGACTGGCAGACCCGGCACAACCTTGAAACACTGGCTGAACGCGCAGGCCTGGCAACGCGCAGTGATGGCGGTCATAAGTCGATTTCCCGGGCCAGCCGCGGATGCGATCGCCTCTCCTGGCTTAATGCCATCATCACAGAAAAAGCTCCCTTCAATCCTTATGACGCCCGTTGCGCCTGTAAGCACATAGAGGTGACTGAGGAGTTCTTTGCCATTCTGGGAATTCCCCTGAAACAGGCATACCGTGAACGCGCCAGGCTACTGGAGGCTGATCCGAATGAAGTCATCTCGTCGGGAGATATTCGCCTGATTGCCATCAGAGTCGAGAACTGGACCCGCAAAGCCGCCGCCGGTTTATCGCGAATGAAAGCCAGGCGCGACGTAGCTCGCCAGCGTAAACGGGAATATTTCTCCCAACCCCCCGTACTGGCCTGAAAAGGCCGCGTATGAACCGCCTTGACTGGCGGGGATCCCACACGACGTAAATAAAAGTCCGCCTGGAAAATGAACAATCCTTTAGTTAACAGCATGCCCCGTTGGCTGGTTTTACGTGTTTCCCTGCCGATAGCGGGAGTAAGTTTGGTACAGGTTGTGGGTAAATACTGTTGAAGTGCAAACGATATCCTGCAATTACTCTTTTGGTTTATCTTTTAATTACTTACGTAATATAAAAGATAAAACCAAATAAAAGACATTACTGTTATCCCCTTTAAAAAGTGAATAACTTAAAAACATCGGCGCAAGCGCCTCAAAAGTAGCTCCCATCGCTACGCGACGGGCCCCTGACGGCGAATAAAATTAGTTACAGCCTTCACAAAAGCCTTCGTCATAAAATCGGCGCCGGTTTGCCAGCCAGACGCCCCTCCCCACCACTGAAAAGCGCCGCCGCCCCCGGCCGAAGGCCGGGGAACACCATCGCTTTAGAATGGCGGATGTTGTAACTAGATCTTGTCATTGCTGTGGGTGGTGTTGCTTTTCGTTCTGGCGTACACGCTCGTAAGCGGCCCTAACGGCCCGCTAACGCGGAGATACGCCCCGACTGCGGCTATCGCCTTGTCGTGACCACTCCGACCGCGCACAGCAGCTTCTGTATCGTTTTTAGCGGGTTTGTTCTGGGCTTAGCAGTGTGGGGGATTATTACGGCTGAAGCCGTAATGCTTTTTTCGTCCTCGCTTCGCTGCGGGGGTCTCCGGCGCATGGCGCCTCCCATGCGCTGACGCGCATCAAAAACCCGTCCCCTGCGCCACTTGTGTCTGACGCACGCGAGAGTCCGCTGCGGCAAAAAAACAAGAAGAGAGCTAGACGAAGGTCGCTCAGCTCCCCGTAATTTTTTATATACTCACCACGGGGACATTAGATCTGCTTTTGCCAAAAAAACGGCTAGTTTTTTCTGGATTTACCCAAACCAAAGGCACCGGCATTCACTATAAACGAGGCCTTTCTGATCGGCGTATCGATATCAAATATGGGGTTTTCAGCACGCCTTCTTTCAAAGTACTTATTTCTCTCCGATTCATTTTTAAAAGCGCTACCTGTCCTTGCAATCCTCTCCTGAATAAGCATCTTTTCATGCTCAGCCTTTTTGGTTGAGTTGGCCTTAGCGAGATTCTTTTCAAGGGATTTCGTATGCTTTTTTATATGCTTTCTCAACCTAGCTTTATGGCCAAATGAGAGTTTACATATCGGACAAGTGAATAATTCTTCCATAAGCTTCATGAGTGTAAGGGGAAGGTTATATTTACCATAGCATTCCTTGTCCGAACTGCCATGCGATGGTCCACCGGGGCAATGAGGCAAAGCCGTTGTCTGTGGAAGCACTACGCGGCATGATGAGCGTCGCCAGTTGCACACCGGCAAAGACGTGAAACACTTTTAACCGGAGCCAGTCATGCGCGTTGCCGAAAGCATCATCCTCGATGCCCTCACTCGCGGAGGATGCATCAAAACCTTTTACCGCATATCCTCACGGCAGGCTGCTGAATCGGCCACGCGGATACCTGAGGGGTATATTCTGGAGTCGCCCGGCGAGCGGGAAGATATTGTGCTCTCGCGCGCGGACTTTCATGCGCTGGAGAAGCTGCTGGAGCAGAAGGAAACCTGGGAGCAGGTGGTCGGTGTGACCTGTTTTGGTGGGGCAACATGGCAGCTGAGACCGACTGTACAGAGCTGAACAACTGAGATTTAAGACCTGGGAATCAGTAAGACTGAAGGGAGGTATCTGTTATGACGCTGACAGAAAAAACAGGCCATCTGGCATGGTGTGCACTGGTCGCGCTGGCACTGGCCAGACAGGAGCAGGGAGAACTCTCTCCCGCACAGGAAAATCTCTTTCTCACCCGCTGGCTCGCGGCAGCACTGAAGCAACGGCGATTCTCGCGCGATGTGGCACAGGATATCGGGTGGTTACTGAATCAGGGGCGTTTGCTGGGTGTGAGAGCTAAGCTGGCCGACAAACTGGGCTATGTCTGGCGCTCCTGCAGCGGCGAGTTGACTGAACAGAACGACATGTTCCGCCTGACGTATGCGCTGGAAACAGCGAAAGACATGGGCTGGAATTACCGCGTAATGAGCGACAGAGAATGGGCCGGACGATATGCTTTGGTACTCAATCCTGGAGTAAACGGTGTTTATCTCTTACGGACAAACCTTGATGCCGCTTTTGACGACAATGGCCAACAGACAAATCCGCTGACAGTACGTCTGACAGGGAACGTAACTGGGATAATGAAACTGTTAAATCGCTGTGGCTGGCAGGCTGAGCCTGAGTCTGATGCCTCCCTGCCCCACCAGTTTTCACTGATGGCCCGGCAGGGAGTGCCAGGAAAGGGGGATTAGTGGCGGATTTGTGCCAGGTTATCTTCAGTCAGACCGGTCATTTTCATGACAGTATTGCGGTCAATGCCGTTCTGCAGCATGGTACGGGCAATTTTCAGAGTGGCCTGACGCTCACCTTCTGAACGGCCTATTAGCGTGTGCTCCGGTGGTTTGCACATGCGCAAATTTTTCAGCCCAAAGGGGGCTAATCATCACGGGGATTACGTTCAAATCCCCTGCGCCCTCTTGCTGCCCATTCAGCATTGAGTACCACGTAACGCTCCCAGCGTTCACGCAGCTGTGCGAGCTTTAGCGGTACTTCTTTGGTGACAAAGGCTTCCGGTATTTCAAAGTCATCAAGATGCCCTTCCAGGTATACATGTACGCCTTCCAACACATCAATCAGAGTGATGTTGTTACTTTGTTGCCCTTCAAGAAGCGGCCCCTGCCAGCTATGCCAGAAGGCCTGATGGCGCAGACAGCTTTCGTCATTCGCGAGCCTCCATAAATCCATAAAGATTCCTCGTGCAACTTTGAACGGCTGTTCATCAAACTGTTCGATGAGAAAGAAATAACACGGGATCTTGAGCGCGTTAATACGCGCAATTTCAATTTCAGCATCACGGCGCAAGGCAATCAGATTGCTAAAGCGCGAGCGCATACAGGCGACAGGGTTCAATACCCTTACCTTTTCATTCATTTCAGGCATGCCGGGGCCGGTTGCTTCTACATAAAACGGGGCGGTATACAGGTAAAGCTTTTTCCCCTGAAAATCAGAACGGTCAAAGCCTCCGGGGCGGTCGATAATATCCACCACATTTGGCTCGTCAGGCGCATCCGGTACGGCAAATAAGCGTCCATCATCCCGTTTGATATCGTGTGTATCCTGATCGATAAGCATAAACTGCGCAAGGGATGGGGGCTGACCGTCTTTGTTCTCCCACGTCTTAACGTTGAGCGTTTTTGCTATAGCCGCAATATCATCTTTCCGGGCGCTGTAGTCGCAGTCAACAGATGTGGTGAGGCGCTCATCAGGCAATCTGTCGCCGTATTGTGCATGATAATAGGATATCCAGTATTGCACAGCCTGACCGCCAACTGTGATAACGGCATGTTTGAACTGATCAGCGTTGCAGATCAGCTGCTGATTTAGCAGGTACATCTGCTCATAGGGGGGAATAACGTCTTGAACAGGCATAAAAAAACCATCAGCGAATGATGGTTTATTGTGCCTCAAAGTTCAGGATCAGGCAAAAGCGATAGTATGAGCGAATTTGCTACTAGCTGACTTACTGAAGCGGCTTTTCACGGCAGGTTTGTAACCGGCACGACCACGCAAAACCTGCACCGCTACGGCTTCGTAGCGTTCATGCTGCTTTTGTTTAGCTTGTACGGGAGACATAATTTTGTACCTGACGGTAGTTATAAACAAATAAGTTGCAGTAACTATACGTCACGAATCTACGTCACGCAATAGAGGGCACTGTTGCAAATAGTCGGTGGTGATAAACTTATCATCCCCTTTTGCTGATGGAGCTGCACATGAACCCATTCAAAGGCCGGCATTTTCAGCGTGACATCATTCTGTGGGCCGTACGCTGGTACTGCAAATACGGCATCAGTTACCGTGAGCTGCAGGAGATGCTGGCTGAACGCGGAGTGAATGTCGATCACTCCACGATTTACCGCTGGGTTCAGCGTTATGCGCCTGAAATGGAAAAACGGCTGCGCTGGTACTGGCGTAACCCTTCCG
Source organism: Klebsiella sp. AqSCr (assembly GCF_008452795.1). NCBI lineage: Bacteria > Pseudomonadati > Pseudomonadota > Gammaproteobacteria > Enterobacterales > Enterobacteriaceae > Klebsiella > Klebsiella sp. AqSCr. The sequence continues at coordinate 57,731 of NZ_MJDM01000045.1, read as the reverse complement.
ATCTTTGCCCGTGGCACATGGATGAAACCTACGTGAAGGTCAATGGCCGCTGGGCGTATCTGTACCGGGCCGTCGACAGCCGGGGCCGCACTGTCGATTTTTATCTCTCCTCCCGTCGTAACAGCAAAGCTGCATACCGGTTTCTGGGTAAAATCCTCAACAACGTGAAGAAGTGGCAGATCCCGCGATTCATCAACACGGATAAAGCGCCCGCCTATGGTCGCGCGCTTGCTCTGCTCAAACGCGAAGGCCGGTGCCCGTCTGACGTTGAACACCGACAGATTAAGTACCGGAACAACGTGATTGAATGCGATCATGGCAAACTGAAACGGATAATCGGCGCCACGCTGGGATTTAAATCCATGAAGACGGCTTACGCCACCATCAAAGGTATTGAGGTGATGCGTGCACTACGCAAAGGCCAGGCCTCAGCATTTTATTATGGTGATCCCCTGGGCGAAATGCGCCTGGTAAGCAGAGTTTTTGAAATGTAAGGCCTTTGAATAAGACAAAAGGCTGCCTCATCGCTAACTTTGCAACAGTGCCCCCTGTTGATACCGGGAAGCCCTGGGCCAACTTTTGGCGAAAATGAGACGTTGATCGGCACGTAAGAGGTTCCAACTTTCACCATAATGAAATAAGATCACTACCGGGCGTATTTTTTGAGTTATCGAGATTTTCAGGAGCTAAGGAAGCTAAAATGGAGAAAAAAATCACTGGATATACCACCGTTGATATATCCCAATGGCATCGTAAAGAACATTTTGAGGCATTTCAGTCAGTTGCTCAATGTACCTATAACCAGACCGTTCAGCTGGATATTACGGCCTTTTTAAAGACCGTAAAGAAAAATAAGCACAAGTTTTATCCGGCCTTTATTCACATTCTTGCCCGCCTGATGAATGCTCATCCGGAATTCCGTATGGCAATGAAAGACGGTGAGCTGGTGATATGGGATAGTATTCACCCTTGTTACACCGTTTTCCATGAGCAAACTGAAACGTTTTCATCGCTCTGGAGTGAATACCACGACGATTTCCGGCAGTTTCTACACATATATTCGCAAGATGTGGCGTGTTACGGTGAAAACCTGGCCTATTTCCCTAAAGGGTTTATTGAGAATATGTTTTTCGTCTCAGCCAATCCCTGGGTGAGTTTCACCAGTTTTGATTTAAACGTGGCCAATATGGACAACTTCTTCGCCCCCGTTTTCACCATGGGCAAATATTATACGCAAGGCGACAAGGTGCTGATGCCGCTGGCGATTCAGGTTCATCATGCCGTTTGTGATGGCTTCCATGTCGGCAGAATGCTTAATGAATTACAACAGTACTGCAATGAGTGGCAGGGCGGGGCGTAATTTTTTTAAGGCAGTTATTGGTGCCCTTAAACGCCTGGTTGCTACGCCTGAATAAGTGATGATAAGCGGATGAATGGCAGAAATTCGAAAGCAAATTCGACCCGGTCGTCGGTTCAGGGCAGGGTCGTTAAATAGCCGCTTATGTCTATTGCTGGTTTACCGGTTTATTGACTACCGGAAGCAGTGTGACCGTGTGCTTCTCAAATGCCTGAGGCCAGTTTGCTCAGGCTCTCCCCGTGGAGGTAATATTTGACGATATGATCATTTATTCTGCCTCCCAAAGCCTGATAAAAACGGTTAGCGCCGGGGTTAGATTTTTCAGCGTTCCAGCTAAGGCTAAGGCATTCCTGTTCAAGCGCAAGCCGGGCTATAAAGCGCATTATCGCTTTACCCGTACCCTTATTTCGATCGCACTGAGAAACATACAGCTCTTTAATATGCAGCTGACCGCTGTATCGGGGCGAGGGATAAAGAATATTGCAACATGCCAGGCCAGTAATGTTATTGCCGCAGCGCGCTCTGATCACCAGGGTACCGGAAAGCCGGTTGAATAACTTTTTACAGAGATAATCCTTCATCAACGCTTCCTGAATGATACCTTCGCCATAATAGTGTTCTTCCATTTCGGTAAAAATCCCTACCATGGATTCCCACTCGTCCGGGGGACATAACTCTACGGTTACCTCCATGTTCATTCCTTTTGTTTACCAAACATTGCCGTCGGGAAGACCCTGGTCTCGGATCAATTATGAATCATCATATTAGCGTTGAACAACCCGGCAGCACATGTCTTCCTCACCCCTGCGGCCCGCGCTATCATGCGACTGCTGAATCTAAAAAATAAGGATATGTAGCATGAGACCCGTTTTTATCTTACTGGGCGTTTTAACTCTGGCGGGGTGCGCGAAAAGTGAAGAGCCTGTTCAGTGTAAAGGTTTCTCCACTTTTATACCTGTGCCCAACAATGAAAATGTGAAACCAAAAACGGCCAGCATGGTGCTTGATAAGTTACGGCAAAATGCAAACGGGACCTGGGATTTTCATCGGATCAATGGCAAAGGAATGACATCTCAGTCGTCGTGGATGAAACCGACAGAGTATGAGCGCATCGAATGCACCAGCGGCCCCACAGAACAACTCAAACAGGTAAAAACCCGGACAGGGCAACCGATAATAATCCTCTGAGTTAATTCCTTTCATTTATCCACATTACCGTTTCTTCCTCTCACTGTCAGCCGGAGCACCTGACAACCGGGCATTGCGCCAGATGGGGACACAGGGCGTATCTCCCTCTCATCTGGCCTGCTAAATAAAAACGAACCCATTAATTTTACAAACGTTTGGCGATCCTGTTACTATACCCCCCTATAGTATCTACGGGAGGCGATCATGCCCCATTCACCTGAAGATAAAAAACGCGTATTGACCCGGGTACGGCGGATCCGGGGTCAGGTTGAGGCGCTGGAGCGCGCGCTTGAAGCGGGCGAGCCGTGCATCGCTATCCTGCAACAAATTGCCGCGGTACGCGGCGCGGCCAACGGTTTGATGGGCGAGATGGTGGAAATCCATCTCAATGATGAACTGGTCAATGGCGAAACCACCCGCGAACAACGTGCGCAGCGTATGGATGAAATCGGCCATTTGCTGCGGGCTTATCTAAAATAATAGTTACGACTCCCCCTTATCTTTTACAACAACGGAAGAGACGATATGAAATCACGTGCAGCCGTCGCATTTGGCCCTGGCAAGCCGCTGGAAATTGTGGAAATTGACGTCGCGCCGCCACAGAAGGGCGAAGTGCTGGTCAAAATCACCCACACCGGGGTATGCCATACCGATGCCTTTACCTTGTCGGGTGACGATCCGGAAGGCGTTTTCCCGGCGGTGCTGGGCCATGAAGGCGGCGGAATTGTGGTTGAAGTCGGCGAGGGCGTCACCAGCCTGAAGCCGGGCGATCACGTTATTCCGCTGTATACCGCCGAATGCGGCGAGTGTAAGTTCTGTAAATCCGGTAAAACTAACCTCTGCCAGGCCGTGCGCGCCACCCAGGGTAAAGGCCTGATGCCGGATGGCACCACCCGTTTTTCTTATAACGGCGAGCCGATTTATCACTACATGGGCACCAGTACCTTCAGTGAGTACACGGTCTGCGCTGAAATTTCAGGCACTGTTGCAAAGTTAGCGATGAGGCAGCCTTTTGTCTTATTCAAAGGCCTTACATTTCAAAAACTCTGCTTACCAGGCGCATTTCGCCCAGGGGATCACCATAATAAAATGCTGAGGCCTGGCCTTTGCGTAGTGCACGCATCACCTCAATACCTTTGATGGTGGCGTAAGCCGTCTTCATGGATTTAAATCCCAGCGTGGCGCCGATTATCCGTTTCAGTTTGCCATGATCGCATTCAATCACGTTGTTCCGGTACTTAATCTGTCGGTGTTCAACGTCAGACGGGCACCGGCCTTCGCGTTTGAGCAGAGCAAGCGCGCGACCATAGGCGGGCGCTTTATCCGTGTTGATGAATCGCGGGATCTGCCACTTCTTCACGTTGTTGAGGATTTTACCCAGAAACCGGTATGCAGCTTTGCTGTTACGACGGGAGGAGAGATAAAAATCGACAGTGCGGCCCCGGCTGTCGACGGCCCGGTACAGATACGCCCAGCGGCCATTGACCTTCACGTAGGTTTCATCCATGTGCCACGGGCAAAGATCGGAAGGGTTACGCCAGTACCAGCGCAGCCGTTTTTCCATTTCAGGCGCATAACGCTGAACCCAGCGGTAAATCGTGGAGTGATCGACATTCACTCCGCGTTCAGCCAGCATCTCCTGCAGCTCACGGTAACTGATGCCGTATTTGCAGTACCAGCGTACGGCCCACAGAATGATGTCACGCTGAAAATGCCGGCCTTTGAATGGGTTCATGTGCAGCTCCATCAGCAAAAGGGGATGATAAGTTTATCACCACCGACTATTTGCAACAGTGCCGTAAGCTGCACCTCAAACCCCCGGATCAGGCTCTCCAGGCCATGCAGAAAGGCCTGCTCACCATCATCACTGTCCATAATCTGCAGCGCTTCCCGCAATAGCGGCGGCAGGTTTTCGTCCGGTGCTGCAGGGCGGTCGGTCAGGGCGGCAGTATGCTCCTGCTGCTCCAGTACGGCACCAAGGGTAAAATGACTGACCGCTGAAATCGCATATAACCCGTCGCGCAGTGAAAAGCCGTTTTCTGTCATAAAGCGTAACTGGGTTTCCACCGTATCATACTGTTTTTCATCAGGGCGGGTGCCGAGGTGCACTTTTGCCCCGTCACGGTAACGCAGCAGCGCCCGGCGGAAACTCATTGCATTATTGCGCAGAAATGACTGCCAGGATTCCCCCGCCGCAGGCAGTGAATAATCATGATGACGCGCCAGGATCTCCACCGCCAGCGCATCCAGTAACGCCCGTTTATTTTTCACATGCCAGTAAAGTGTCGGCTGTTCTATTCCCAGCTTCTGCGCCAGCTTGCGGGTCGTCAGCCCGTCAATCCCTGTCTCATTCAGCAGTTCCAGTGCCGCATCAATAACCGATTCTCTGTTCAGCCGTGCCATGACCGTCTCCTCCGATTTTCAGATTGACACTCTATCATTGATAGGGATATATTCCAACTCTATCAATGATAGGGAATTAACACAGGATCTGAAAAATGAATAAACCCGCTGTCATCGCGCTGGTGATTACACTGCTGGACGCGATGGGAATTGGTCTGATCATGCCGGTATTACCGTCACTGCTGCGGGAATATCTCCCGGAAGCGGATGTGGCAAACCATTACGGCATTCTGCTGGCGCTGTATGCGGTGATGCAGGTCTGTTTTGCTCCGCTGCTGGGCAGATGGTCAGATAAGCTGGGGCGCAGACCGGTGCTGCTGTTATCCCTGGCGGGTGCCGCGTTTGATTACACACTGCTGGCACTGTCCAATGTGCTGTGGATGTTGTATCTCGGGCGGATTATCTCCGGGATCACTGGTGCCACCGGCGCGGTTGCGGCTTCGGTAGTGGCGGACAGCACGGCGGTCAGCGAGCGTACCGCCTGGTTCGGCCGTCTCGGTGCGGCCTTTGGTGCCGGGCTGATTGCCGGGCCGGCTATCGGCGGACTGGCGGGGGATATCTCACCGCATCTGCCGTTTGTCATTGCGGCAATACTGAATGCCTGCACCTTTCTGATGGTCTTTTTTATCTTTAAACCGGCGGTACAGACAGAAGAAAAACCGGCGGAGCAGAAACAAGAAAGCGCAGGTATCAGCTTTATCACACTGCTTAAACCTCTGGCGCTGTTGCTGTTTGTCTTTTTTACCGCGCAGCTTATCGGGCAGATCCCGGCCACTGTCTGGGTATTGTTTACGGAGAGCCGCTTTGCCTGGGACAGCGCGGCGGTCGGTTTTTCACTGGCGGGACTCGGGGCGATGCATGCACTGTTTCAGGCGGTGGTTGCCGGGGCGCTGGCAAAACGGCTGAGTGAGAAAACCATTATTTTCGCCGGATTTATTGCCGATGCCACCGCGTTTTTACTGATGTCTGCTATCACTTCCGGATGGATGGTGTATCCGGTCCTGATCCTGCTGGCAGGCGGCGGAATTGCACTGCCTGCATTGCAGGGCATTATCTCTGCCGGGGCATCGGCGGCAAATCAGGGAAAACTACAGGGTGTGCTGGTCAGCCTGACCAATCTGACCGGCGTGGCGGGCCCGCTGCTGTTTGCTTTTATTTTCAGTCAGACACAGCAGAGTGCGGACGGTACGGTGTGGCTGATTGGCACGGCACTGTACGGTCTGCTGCTGGCAATCTGTCTGCTGATCAGAAAACCGGCACCGGTGGCGGCCACCTGCTGACCGGCGCTATACAGGCAGCGCTGTTGTGCGGTATGGTGGACGGCATTCGTGCTTATCGCCTGCCATGATAAGCCTCAGACACAGAGGAACCGTTATGAAATCACGCGCAGCAGTCGCCTTCGGGCCGGGTTTACCCCTTGAAATTGTTGAAATTGATGTGGCACCGCCGAAGAAAGGTGAAGTGCTGGTGAAAATCAGTCACACCGGGGTATGCCATACCGATGCCTACACGCTTTCCGGTGATGATCCGGAAGGTCTGTTCCCGGTGGTGCTCGGCCATGAAGGTGCCGGGGTGGTGGTTGAGGTCGGTGAGGGCGTGACCAGTGTGAAACGGGGTCTGACGCTCAGTGGAACGAAAACTCACGTTAAGGGATTTTGGTCATGAGATTATCAAAAAGGATCTTCACCTAGATCCTTTTAAATTAAAAATGAAGTTTTAAATCAATCTAAAGTATATATGAGTAAACTTGGTCTGACAGTTACCAATGCTTAATCAGTGAGGCACCTATCTCAGCGATCTGTCTATTTCGTTCATCCATAGTTGCCTGACTCCCCGTCGTGTAGATAACTACGATACGGGAGGGCTTACCATCTGGCCCCAGTGCTGCAATGATACCGCGAGACCCACGCTCACCGGCTCCAGATTTATCAGCAATAAACCAGCCAGCCGGAAGGGCCGAGCGCAGAAGTGGTCCTGCAACTTTATCCGCCTCCATCCAGTCTATTAATTGTTGCCGGGAAGCTAGAGTAAGTAGTTCGCCAGTTAATAGTTTGCGCAACGTTGTTGCCATTGCTGCAGGCATCGTGGTGTCACGCTCGTCGTTTGGTATGGCTTCATTCAGCTCCGGTTCCCAACGATCAAGGCGAGTTACATGATCCCCCATGTTGTGCAAAAAAGCGGTTAGCTCCTTCGGTCCTCCGATCGTTGTCAGAAGTAAGTTGGCAGCAGTGTTATCACTCATGGTTATGGCAGCACTGCATAATTCTCTTACTGTCATGCCATCCGTAAGATGCTTTTCTGTGACTGGTGAGTACTCAACCAAGTCATTCTGAGAATAGTGTATGCGGCGACCGAGTTGCTCTTGCCCGGCGTCAACACGGGATAATACCGCACCACATAGCAGAACTTTAAAAGTGCTCATCATTGGAAAACGTTCTTCGGGGCGAAAACTCTCAAGGATCTTACCGCTGTTGAGATCCAGTTCGATGTAACCCACTCGTGCACCCAACTGATCTTCAGCATCTTTTACTTTCACCAGCGTTTCTGGGTGAGCAAAAACAGGAAGGCAAAATGCCGCAAAAAAGGGAATAAGGGCGACACGAAAATGTTGAATACTCATACTCTTCCTTTTTCAATATTATTGAAGCATTTACCAGGGTTATTGTCTCATGAGCGGATACATATTTGAATGTATTTAGAAAAATAAACAAATAGGGGTTCCGCGCACATTTCCCCGAAAAGTGCCACCTGACGTCTAAGAAACCATTATTATCATGACATTAACCTATAAAAATAGGCGTATCACGAGGCCCTTTCGTCTTCAAGAATTTTATAAACCGTGGAGCGGGCAATACTGAGCTGATGAGCAATTTCCGTTGCACCAGTGCCCTTCTGATGAAGCGTCAGCACGACGTTCCTGTCCACGGTACGCCTGCGGCCAAATTTGATTCCTTTCAGCTTTGCTTCCTGTCGGCCCTCATTCGTGCGTTCTAGGATCCTCCGGCGTTCAGCCTGTGCCACAGCCGACAGGATGGTGACCACCATTTGCCCCATATCACCGTCGGTACTGATCCCGTCATCAATGAACCGGACTGCCACGCCCTGAGCGTCAAATTCCTTTATCAGTTGGATCATATCGGCAGTGTCGCGGCCAAGACGGTCGAGCTTCTTAACCAGAATGACATCACCTTCCTCCACCTTCATCCTCAGCAAATCCAGCCCTTCCCGGTCTGTTGAACTGCCGGATGCCTTATCGGTAAATATACGGTTTGCTTTCACACCTGCGTCTTTGAGTGCTCTGACCTGAAGATCAAGAGACTGCTGACTGGTTGAGACCCGAGCGTAACCAAAAAGTCGCATAAAAATGTACCTTAAATCGAATATCGGACAACTCATGTCTATTATTACAAATTTACGATTTAATAGACATATTAATGTAACAGTTTTACGATGTCCGATAATTTATAACATTTCGTACGGTTGGAAAAATGTTACTAAATGCCCGTCAGGCAGGGAGGCCGATATGCCCGTTGACTTTCTGACCACTGAGCAGACTGAAAGCTATGGCAGATTCACCGGTGAACCGGATGAGCTTCAGCTGGCACGATATTTTCACCTTGATGAAGCAGACAAGGAATTTATCGGAAAAAGCAGAGGTGATCACAACCGTCTGGGCATTGCCCTGCAAATTGGATGTGTCCGTTTTCTGGGCACCTTCCTCACCGATATGAATCATATTCCTTCCGGCGTCCGGCATTTTACCGCCAGACAGCTCGGGATTCGTGATATCACCGTTCTTGCAGAATACGGTCAGAGGGAAAATACCCGCCGTGAGCATGCAGCGCTGATACGTCAGCACTATCAGTATCGTGAATTTGCCTGGCCCTGGACATTTCGCCTTACCCGTCTTTTATATACCCGGAGCTGGATAAGCAACGAACGTCCTGGCCTGCTTTTCGATCTGGCGACAGGGTGGCTTATGCAACATCGTATTATTCTCCCCGGAGCCACTACGCTGACCCGGTTGATTTCAGAGGTAAGGGAAAAGGCGACGTTGCGCCTGTGGAACAAACTGGCACTGATACCGTCAGCCGAACAGCGTTCACAGCTGGAGATGCTGCTGGGGCCAACTGATTGCAGCCGCCTGTCTTTACTGGAATCACTGAAAAAGGGCCCTGTGACCATCAGTGGTCCGGCGTTTAATGAAGCAATTGAACGCTGGAAAACTCTGAACGATTTTGGCCTGCATGCTGAAAACCTGAGTACACTCCCGGCTGTGCGCCTGAAAAATCTCGCACGTTATGCTGGTATGACTTCGGTGTTCAATATTGCCAGGATGTCACCGCAGAAAAGGATGGCGGTTCTGGTTGCCTTTGTCCTTGCATGGGAAACGCTGGCGCTGGATGATGCATTGGACGTTCTGGACGCCATGCTGGCCGTTATCATCCGTGACGCCAGAAAGATTGGGCAGAAAAAACGGCTCCGCTCGCTGAAGGATCTGGATAAATCTGCATTGGCGCTCGCCAGCGCATGTTCGTACCTGCTGAAAGAAGAAACACCGGACGAATCGATTCGTGCTGAGGTGTTCAGCTACATCCCAAGGCAAAAGCTGGCTGAAATCATCACGCTTGTCCGTGAAATTGCCCGGCCCTCAGACGATAATTTTCATGAAGAAATGGTGGAGCAGTACGGGCGCGTTCGTCGTTTCCTGCCCCATCTGCTGAATACCGTTAAATTTTCATCCGCACCTGCCGGGGTTACCACTCTGAATGCCTGTGACTACCTCAGCCGGGAGTTCAGCTCACGGCGGCAGTTTTTTGACGACGCACCAACGGAAATTATCAGTCGGTCATGGAAACGGCTGGTGATTAACAAGGAAAAACATATCACCCGCAGGGGATACACGCTCTGCTTTCTCAGTAAACTGCAGGATAGTCTGAGGCGGAGGGATGTCTACGTTACCGGCAGTAACCGGTGGGGAGATCCTCGTGCAAGATTACTACAGGGTGCTGACTGGCAGGCAAACCGGATTAAGGTTTATCGTTCTTTGGGGCACCCGACAGACCCGCAGGAAGCAATAAAATCTCTGGGTCATCAGCTTGATAGTCGTTACAGACAGGTTGCTGCACGTCTTTGCGAAAATGAGGCTGTCGAACTCGATGTTTCTGGCCCGAAGCCCCGGTTGACAATTTCTCCCCTCGCCAGTCTTGATGAGCCGGACAGTCTGAAACGACTGAGCAAAATGATCAGTGATCTACTCCCTCCGGTGGATTTAACGGAGTTGCTGCTCGAAATTAACGCCCATACCGGATTTGCTGATGAGTTTTTCCATGCTAGTGAAGCCAGTGCCAGAGTTGATGATCTGCCCGTCAGCATCAGCGCCGTGCTGATGGCTGAAGCCTGCAATATCGGTCTGGAACCACTGATCAGATCAAATGTTCCTGCACTGACCCGACACCGGCTGAACTGGACAAAAGCGAACTATCTGCGGGCTGAAACTATCACCAGCGCTAATGCCAGACTGGTTGATTTTCAGGCAACGCTGCCACTGGCACAGATATGGGGTGGAGGAGAAGTGGCATCTGCAGATGGAATGCGCTTTGTTACGCCAGTCAGAACAATCAATGCCGGACCGAACCGCAAATACTTTGGTAATAACAGAGGGATCACCTGGTACAACTTTGTGTCCGATCAGTATTCCGGCTTTCATGGCATCGTTATACCGGGGACGCTGAGGGACTCTATCTTTGTGCTGGAAGGTCTTCTGGAACAGGAGACCGGGCTGAATCCAACCGAAATTATGACCGATACAGCAGGTGCCAGCGAACTTGTCTTTGGCCTTTTCTGGCTGCTGGGATACCAGTTTTCTCCACGCCTGGCTGATGCCGGTGCTTCGGTTTTCTGGCGAATGGACCATGATGCCGACTATGGCGTGCTGAATGATATTGCCAGAGGGCAATCAGATCCCCGAAAAATAGTCCTTCAGTGGGACGAAATGATCCGGACCGCTGGCTCCCTGAAGCTGGGCAAAGTACAGGTTTCAGTGCTGGTCCGTTCATTGCTGAAAAGTGAACGTCCTTCCGGACTGACTCAGGCAATCATTGAAGTGGGGCGCATCAACAAAAGTAAGCGTACAGCGTGAACCGTCTGGTCATAATCTGAAGCATCCGACAAAGTGGTGTCCACCAAATAAGTAGTGGGAACCAAAGTGTCAGATATGCAGAAAAATATGACTCCCGGCAGGCGTAAAGGCTGCCCTAATTATTCTCCTGAGTTTAAACAGCAACTCGTTGCTGCCTCCTGCGAACCCGGGATATCCATCTCAAAACTGGCGCTTGAAAATGGCATTAATGCCAATCTGCTCTTTAAATGGCGCCAGCAGTGGCGCGAGGGAAAGCTGCTATTACCTTCCTCTGAGAGTCCTCAGTTACTTCCTGTGACTCTCGATGCCACCGCCGTACAACCAGAACCGCCCGCTGAGGACTCAGAGCTCAGCATCTGCTGTGAGGTAACGTTCCGGCACGGGACACTCCGCCTCAACGGCACTGTCAGCGAAAAGCTTCTGACTCTGCTGATACAGGAACTGAAGCGATGATCCCGCTACCAACAGGCACCAAAATCTGGCTGGTTGCCGGTATTACCGATATGAGAAACGGCTTCAACGGGCTGGCTGCAAAAGTGCAGACGGCGCTGAAAGACGAACCGATGTCCGGCCATGTCTTCATCTTCCGGGGCCGCAGCGGCAGTCAGGTTAAACTTCTGTGGTCCACCGGCGACGGGCTGTGCCTGCTGACCAAACGGCTGGAGCGCGGGCGCTTCGCCTGGCCGTCAGCTCGCGATGGCAAAGTGTTCCTGACCCCGGCGCAGCTGGCAATGCTGCTGGAAGGCATCGACTGGCGACAGCCGAAGCGGTTGCTGACCTCCCTGACCATGCTGTAGGCTTCTTTATCCTGGTTGTCGCAGAATAAGCCTGGTAAAATGCTGGCTTATGAATGACATCTCTTCTGACGACATCCTTCTGCTGAAACAGCGCCTTGCCGAACAGGAAGCGCTGAACCGTGCCCTGCTGGAAAAGCTGGCAGACCGGGAGCGCGAAATAGACCATCTGCAGGCGCAGCTGGATAAACTTCGCCGGATGAACTTCGGCAGCCGTTCCGAAAAAGTCTCCCGCCGTATCGCACAAATGGAAGCCGATCTGAACCGGCTTCAGAAAGAGAGCGATACGCTGACCGGTCGGGTGGATGACCCGGCAGTACAGCGCACTCTGCGTCAGACCCGCACCCGCAAACCGTTCCCCGAATCACTCCCCCGCGATGAAAAACGCCTGCGGCCAGCGGGTTCCTGCTGCCCGGAGTGTGGTGGTGCGCTGAGTTACCTGGGTGAGGATGCCGCTGAACAGCTGGAGCTGATGCGCAGCGCCTTCCGGGTGATCCGGACCGTACGGGAAAAACATGCCTGCACAAAATGTGATGCCATCGTGCAGGCCCCCGCGCCTTCGCGCCCCATTGAGCGGGGTATCGCCGGACCGGGGCTGATGGCCCGCGTGCTGACCTCAAAGTATGCAGAGCACACACCGCTGTATCGTCAGTCTGAAATATACGGTCGCCAGGGCGTGGAACTGAGCCGTTCACTGCTGTCGGGCTGGGTGGATGCATGCTGCCGGCTGCTGTCCCCGCTGGAGGAGGCGCTTCAGGACTATGTCCTGACTGACGGTAAACTCCATGCCGATGATACCCCGGTCCAGGTGCTGTTGCCGGGCAATAAGAAGACGAAGACCGGGCGGTTGTGGACGTATGTTCGTGATGACCGCAACGCCGGGTCAGCGCTGGCACCGGCGGTGTGGTTCGCCTACAGCCCCGACAGAAAAGGCATCCATCCGCAGACCCATCTTGCGGGGTTCAGCGGTGTGCTACAGGCGGATGCGTACGCCGGGTTCAACGAGCTGTACCGCGATGGCCGGATAACGGAAGCCGCCTGCTGGGCTCACGCCCGCCGTAAAATCCACGATGTGCACGTTCGCACGCCGTCAGCCCTGACGGAGGAAGCCCTGAAGCGTATCGGCGAACTGTATGCCGTGGAGGCGGAAATAAGAGGAATGCTGGCGGAACAACGGCTTGCTGAACGTCAGCGGAAAACGAAACCGCTGCTTAGTACCCTGGAAAGCTGGTTGCGTGAAAAAATGAAAACGCTGTCGCGACACTCGGAGCTGGCAAAGGCGTTCACGTACACCCTGAACCAGTGGCCGGCCCTGACGTACTATGCAGAAAACGGCTGGGCCGAAGCCGATAATAACATCGCTGAAAATGCGCTGCGGATGGTCAGTCTGGGTCGTAAAAACTGGTTGTTCTTCGGCTCAGACCACGGTGGTGAGCGGGGAGCGTTGCTGTACAGTCTGATCGGGACGTGCAAACTGAACGGCGTGGATCCAGAAAGCTACCTTCGCCATGTCCTTGACGTCATAGCTGACTGGCCGGTCAACCGGGTCAGCGAGCTGCTACCCTGGCGCATCACACTGCCAACTGAATAACACATCCCCGTCAATACGGTTCTCGCTGTACGCTTACCAACAAAACGCTGTATCTGCTTAATTATATTGATGATGAAGATTACCGCCGGCGCATTCTGACCCAGCTTAATCGGGGAGAAAGTCGCCATGCCGTTGCCAGAGCCATCTGTCACGGTCAAAAAGGTGAGATAAGAAAACGATATACCGACGGTCAGGAAGATCAACTGGGCACACTGGGGCTGGTCACTAACGCCGTCGTGTTATGGAACACTATTTATATGCAGGCAGCCCTGGATCATCTCCGGGCGCAGGGTGAAACACTGAATGATGAAGATATCGCACGCCTCTCCCCGCTTTGCCACGGACATATCAATATGCTCGGCCATTATTCCTTCACGCTGGCAGAACTGGTGACCAAAGGACATCTGAGACCATTAAAAGAGGCGTCAGAGGCAGAAAACGTTGCTTAACGTGAGTTTTCGTTCCACTGAGCGTCAGACCCCGCATTTTGGGGCTCTTCCTTCGAACCAGTCATGGTGAGAGCCATCGATCTGAACCAGTTCGCCGAAACAGTCGCGACGATAGCGCGGCTGGTAAACCCGGGTTCGCCGGCGGGAATGAGGACGCCAGAGACCGTCGGCTGTCATCCAGTTACGGATGGTTTCAACGGAGAGATATATATGATGGCGTTCAGCCAGTTTTTCGGTTGCGAGCGTTGGGCCAAAATCTGAATAGTGGCACCGGATCAAATCCAGGGCTTTACAGCGTGTTTCTTCATCGATCCGGTTGTTTGCAGGACGTCCACGGCGGGAAGATGCAAATGCGGTTGCGCCATCTGTCCGGTACAGACGCACAAGACGCTGCACCTGACGAACACTGAGCTTAAGTATGTCTGCTGCGTCGCGCTGAAGCAAAGCCCGGTCAAATACTCGCTGAATGATGCCAAGCCGGTAAAGTTCTTTGTCTGTCATAGTCACCAACATAAGATCGCGGTCCTGTGCTGAGCAAAATGAAGGCTTAGCGTACACGACGCGTGTGAATTGTGCTGAGACGACAATAACGCTTTGTGCTGACAATATGTGTCAAGGCTCAATTGAAATGTCCGTTATCCAGCTCAATTAAAATGACCACTTTGATCTCTCATTCTCTTTACTGATAGACTTTCCTCCGACTGAAACAACAGGATGATTGAGCCCATGCTTCGATACGAGTTAACGCCGAACAATGCAGGTTTTATACTGTGGGGAGATTCAGAAGCCCTGAATGAATTACATGAACTCATTCATTACATCGTGGATGAAAGCCCACTGATTAAAGTTAAAGACGGATTTATGTTATCCCTTGCCTATGATATTCGTAAAGCACGGGAAGGTAATCGTCGTGTTGAGCAACATCAGTATGATCAACATGATACATATAAGCTTTATGGTGTTGAGCTTTTATGGCCTCTGGTCCTGGTACAGTCCTCAATACTCAGAAACTCAATGGGTTATATTCAGACAGACAAAAACCAGCTGTCTGTCATGTATGCCTTTGAATACCTGATAGAATCAGCATTAACAGAGTCTGAGAGAACAACGTCGAATGATATTATGCTAACAGTAAAATATGCATCAGACTCTGATTTTAATTTCATTGAGGATAATATTGACAGCAGGTGCTGCCATTTTATCAGCCTATCTCCGGAGCAAAGAAAAAAGCAGTTAATCAGTATTGTTCGTTCTTTTCATTCATTATGGGGTAAGTATGCCCGTGAAAAGCAGGACATAAAGATGCTGAACGAAATGAATAATACATCATGGGTCTGGCCGGACAATATCAACTGGTGAGCAACCACTGTCCGGCCAGTGAGTACCATCAGCGGGCTCTTTTACCAAAAATGTCCTCTGAACGTGACTGAAGCTGTTTGAGTGCTTCGAGCATGTCATCATTATCCAGTGAGCGCTGGGATTTCTTCCCTTCCTGCTTTGGCCGTCGTCGGGAAGGGCCATCTCCAGCGGGAATTGACTGAGAGCGCGTGTTATCCCGCTTGCTCTGCACCAGACTGATAAACTCCAGGGTTCGGCCAAGACGCTTGTTATCGACAATCGCGCCCTGGTCGATTTCTGACAGTCGGTCGTAGGTAGAGTAGGGAAGTAGCGTACCGTTCAGGCGCAGCTCTTTTCTGCCATCAGGATAGTGATACACATCGATATATTTACCTATTGCACGGCGACTCAGTTCGCTGTCTTCAATCAGGTACAACATTTTATCATATTGTATCGTCAACGATTTTGAGACTTTACGTTTTTCACGAACAGTGAAAATAAGCCCCAGGTCCTCATCATGTTCTACAGCACGGTGTACGTCAAAATCATGTCGCGGTACTTTGCCAAAACGGCGGTTATAGTCAGCCATATAGGCCTCAGCGAAGTCATTTGCAGCCTCCATTGAACAAATGCCCTGTAACCGCAGCTCTTTGACCAGACGATCCTGTAAAGTGAGGTGAGCTCGTTCTACACGCCCTTTGGCGGGACTGGTTTCTGCACAGATAGTCTGGATGTTCAGTTCATGCATGGCTCGCCCAAACTGAGTATGCCCGTCTCCGCCTGTGGCGTGTTTATTGTTAACACGAAAAACACCGGCTTTATCGCTGTACAGTGCCAGCGGTTTACCATGCTTATCGATATAGCGCCGCGTGGCTTCGAAGTAAGAAAACGTGGACTCCGATTTAACAAACAACAGTTCCATCAGTTTGCTGGTTGCATCATCAACATAGACCAGCGCGGTGCAGGCCGGGCCACGGCCTTCAAACCAGTCGTGATCACAGCCATCTATTTGTATCAGCTCACCAGTACACGGACGCCGGTACCGTGGTTGAGGGATCCTTGCGGCACGTTGTTTACGGGGAACCCATAAGCCAGCCCGCACCATGATGCGCCGGACAGTTTCTTTGCCAAGAAACAGTCCGTGGAGTTCTTCGAGCTTTTCACGCGCCAGAGTCGGACCGAAATCAGCATAACGCGTCTTGATCAGTTCCAGAGCCTGATCTGCGAGCCCGGGTGGCAACTGGCGGTTACCACGCATGCCACATCGTCTGCTGGCCATACCAAGCGGTCCGCCTTCACGGTAACGGGCAAGAAGTCTGCGGCATTGCCTGTCGCTGATACCGAGGTGCTCGGCCGCACGGCGCGTTGTGATGCGACGTTCAATGACGTCCTGTATAATCTTGATCCGGTTGATCTCTTTCAAAGTAAACACTCCTGAGCTTTCTGCGCTCATGATATGCCTCCCGGTAGTTTAAACGGACCAGTGAAGCTTACCATAGCGCGGACATCTGAATTGAGCCACAGGCGGACATTACTATTGAGCCATTACAGTGCAACTACGCTTAATGCGTTTTATGTTAAATATTAGTCAATTACATTGAGATCGCAAAGCTTGCAGCGACATATCAGTGTCGCTGCAACAACCCGACCTTTGCGATGAAAAAACGGATTACGGATAGATCACAATAGGGCATTTCCTCAATAACCACCTCAAACTTCATTTCTATAGTCTGAAATCAAGAGCGGCATTTTTGACCCTCTGATATGTTTCGTTATCTGGTGCGGCGGGTATTTTCGCTCGTGTAATCGCTGAAATGGCTGCTTTACACAATTTTGCATCACCCTCTTTTGCTGTCGCACTGTTCACTGAACCATCAGGCTGAAGATAGATACGAATAGAGCAGGTTTTTCCTTTATACGCATCGGGTTCGTACATTTCGGCAACAATGGCATTCCGTATTTGTGCTGCATATACGACTATTTTTGAATGCTCCGGGGGAAATGTTGGAGACCCTAGGTTACCTAAAAGATCATCAACTTCCGCTGATTTATCGTTGCCGGGCATTACCCTGACGTTTGTTTTTTGAGTATGGTTTGAACAGGCTGTTATAAGTAGCACCAGGGTGAGTATGGGGGCTGAGAACGCTCTTAAATTCATGTGAAACTCCAGTTTTCATCTCCAGGTAACCATTCGCTTAGTCCTTTTACTGGAGTTCAGAGAGAATTTTATCTGGAGAAACACTACCCAGGAAAGTATGCACAGACGGCTCCAGCACTACCATAGCAGGAGTTACTGTAACGCCCAGTCTATCAGCAAGTTCAGATTGTTTAATCACCAGATTTTTACATTTTTCTGAGCTATCATTGTCTGGCAAAAAACCGGCCATCGCATTTTGAAAACTTTTCTGACGATCTGATGCACACCATACTCGTCCCATATCTTCAATGACTGAGTCTTTGATGGATGATGGAACCACCGTCAGAAATGACATAGTCAGCCCTGCATCAGTGTATTTCTTGATGTTTTTTACAACATAGCTGCAATAAACACATTGATTATCTACAAAAACTAATATTTTATATTTTTCCACTCCAGACTGAAACGTAATCGGCTGCAATTCAGTTAAGGAGCGAGAGATATCCTCATAGGCCATCTGTGGCGTTGTGTCTAAAACAGGAGCAGTTGTAGCCCCAACACTGAAGCTGGCTATCGTAAAAACACCTGCGGCTAATGATTTAAGAAAAAAACTCATAATCCCTGTTCCCTATTCAGTATTAATTTCAGGTTGTTGATGCCTGGTTCATGCCAGATTTGAATATTTTTATCATCTGTAAAAAACAATAGTTCCTGTTTATGCGACTCCATCATTGATCCGCGAGGGTGCTATAGTGTGTCCAGATACCATACGCGCTCTTTTTTCCACTGCCTATAGAGCGTAACGGTAATGAAGCGGAAAAATTTTCGGATGAATGCTGGGAGAAGGGTTTGCGGCTGGATAAAAGCCCGTCTGTGCACTATCAACTTCTGATGGAAACCATCCGCTGGACGCTTATCCCGCAGCAAAAGTAAAGTCCTCCGTCGCTCTCCCTTACGGTACTGATCTTTCCACTCATTTGGCATGTCCTGGAGAGCAGCTATCTTGCATGTCACACTATAGGGGGTTAGTTTGGATATCGAAAATTATTGTACGTCAAGGTCAATAATTGACCATCATTAACAATTTCCTTTGTGCTAATGGCAAGATTATGAAAAAGACTTTACTGATAGCCGCCATAGTGGCGGCAGGTATTACGTTCGCAATGGCCGACGATGGCCAGCCCGCTGGTCGACTGTACAAAATTGGCGAGCACACCGTAGAAATAGATGCGGATTGCATGATCCTCTCGGTTGACGGCTCCCCCGCTACGCTAAACGCGTCCGTATCCGGGCATATGGATTTTAATTTAGCCAACGGCGGCATTGCAGAATCGGAACCACGGCCAAACCGTCATACCTGCAAAGTGTATGCGGGGAGTGATGTGCGAACAATTCACATAAAAGAACAAACTCAATGAAAAAGACTTTCCTGATCGCAGCCGCTGGTAGCGGCAAATATTGCACCAGTACACGCGATTAGCGAAAGCTATCGCGACGCTTGAGTGGGTAACTGAGTCGTGCAGCGTCATGAGATGGCGGTAGCCGCCGAACAGATGTCTCAGCAACAACAGCACGAAAAAGAGCTGGAGCTGGAGCGTTCTCAGCGGCAACGGGGTTATGACGGTCCGACCATAGACTGATATCGTAAAACAGATTATTTAGGGAAGTTCCGCTTATTACCCTGTTGCTTATGGTTTAGGTGTTAGGTTTTTTGCATCAGGTGCATTCGGCCCGGCACGTAGTTCCCCTAATAGATCTACTGATTTTTCTGATGAGGCGGTTGGTTTACCCGACTCAGTTGATTTTGTTGTGGTACAGGCTACCAGAAGCAACGGTATTACAGATAATAAAAGGCGTGCTGAGCGCATCGTTGACGTTCTCTGGGTATATGACTGAAGCACACTATAATTGGAGCATTAAGTGGAAGTAAACTACCTGAAATCACGCTTTTGCTGTCTGTTTACCTTCAGACTCAATTATGTATCTGCATCACGGCATGCGGGCACATATTGCGGCACGATATGAAGTCCCCCAGAATAACTGGCAAAGGACAGATAAATGGACATTGAAATACACCACTGCAATAACATCGTACGAGCCCGTATCATTCTTACGCCCGATAAACTTAACATTAAGTTTGCGCCTAATGGTACCGGTAAAAGTACGCTGTCACGGGCCATAAGCTGTGCGGCTCAGAACAATACACAAGGACTGCAGGCACTGATGCCCTTCCGGCTGCGCGGAGGAAATCCCGATAAAGCCGGGCCCACTGTAATCGGTGCTGACGGGATTGGGGATGTGATGTGCTTTAACGAGGAATACGTCGGTCAGTTTACGTTCCAACCGGACGAGCTCATTAGTGACAGCTTTAATATTCTTATCCGCAATGAAGCCCATGCGGAAAGAGAGCGTGAAATAGAAGAGATGACACAAACGATCCGGGAGGTTTTCACGGAACATGCCGAGCTTAACTCGCTGATAGACCATCTGCAGGAACTCAGTAATGCCTTCAAATCAACCAGTTCCGGGATTTCACGTTCTTCTACCGGTATGAGAGGACTATCAGGCGGAAATAAAATACACCACATTCCGGCTGGTCTTGAGAACTATCAACCCTACATCCGCAGTGAACGTCGCGTTGATTGGATTGACTGGCAGACAAAGGGACTCGAGTTTTCACCCATTTCAGATGGCTGTTGTCCGTTCTGTACTGGTGATATCAGGGAAAAGGAAGCGCAAATCCGCCAGGTCAGTGAGGAATACGATAAATCCACCATTAAAAACCTGACCGCTATCATCAGACTAGTGGAAAACCTCGGTAATTACCTGACGGAGGAGGCTAGAGAACGCCTTCTGTCCATCACCCTGCTTCAGAACGGTCCAGAAGCCGAACATATCGAGTACCTGGTGGCGCTTAAACGCCAGACCGACACGCTGACAGAGAAACTTACTGCGCTGAGAGGCCTGAATGTTTTCAGCCTGCAGGAACAGCAGAACATTCGGGAGGTGCTCACTGCCAGGTTGATTGACCTGCAGTTCTTCCCCGATCTGCAATGCGAACACACGCAGGGGATCACCAACAGACTGAACGCGGCCCTTCAGGACCTGATAAACCTTGCCGGACCGCTGCAAGGAAGGATTAATCGGCACCGGGACAGCATGGTCCGGCTGATTGCACAGCACAAAACAAACATCAATAATTTCCTTACTTATGCAGGCTATAAATACAGGGTGGATATTGCCGGTGAGGGAGACCAGAGAAAACTCAGACTACGACACATGGATTTTGACGGGTACGTCAGCGGTGGCAGCCAGCATCTCAGCTATGGAGAACGGAACGCCTTTGCGATTGTGTTGTTCATGTATGAATGCCTGTCAAAAAATCCGGGACTGATTATCCTTGACGATCCCATCTCCTCTTTCGACAAAAACAAGAAGTTCGCCATTCTCGAAATGCTGTTCAGGCGCGCAAGCGGAGAATGCCTGAAGAACCGGACTGTACTCATGCTGACGCATGACGTGGAGCCAGTGATTGACACGCTGAAGTCGGTCAGAAAACTGTTCAATAATCTGGTGACCGCCTCCTGCCTGCGTCTGTCTGCCGGAGTCCTGGAGGAATTACCCGTTAACGACGGCGATATCATGACGTTCATGCAGATCTGCAAATCCATCGTCGAGTCAGCAGACTGTGAGGAGATCATTAAGCTCATCTATCTTCGCCGCTACTTTGAAATCGTTGACGAAAGTGGCGATGCTTATCAGCTCCTGTCCAATCTATTCCATCGACGCATCGTCCCGCTGGATCATCGCGAGCCAGTAGCTGCGGGCACGGGCTACCCCGAAATGGCACCTGAGAAACTTCAGCAGGCCCGGCAGGATATCCGGGAGTATGTGGACAGCTTTGATTACCCGCGACTTCAGGCTCTCGTCAGCAGCCCAGATGAAATAAAACACCTGTACCATCGCTGTCGTAACGGCTATGAAAAACTGCAGGTATTTCGTTTACTGGAACTGGATCAGGACCATCCGGTAATACGAAAATTCGTTAACGAAACGTACCACATTGAAAATGAATTCATCTGTCAGCTGGATCCGTCCAGATTTGATCTCATCCCGGAGTACGTTATTACGGAATGTGACAATATAATCGCCCTGCCACCGGCAGCAAACCAGAGCTCGGTTTCTCGTACCGCCTGATCCACTGTTTTTACCGCCATAATTTCGGAAGAGAGACCTTCGCTCCCTGATAGTCTGATCTTTTAAGACACGCTACAGTCCAGGACAGCTTGCTGTAGATATCTGCTAAAACAGCCCGTGTACGGGCTGTTTCCTGGAGCCTTTACCTCCTGACGTCGAAAAGAGGGGTTTACTTCACCCAGTCTTCCAGCACCAGGGCAGGCACCCGCTCAAACTCTCTTGTATTATTCGTCACCAGGATGGCGCCGGCCGCGATAGCGTGCCCGGCAATGGCCGTGTCGTTCGGGCCGATCGGCGTCCCGGCGAGGCGCAGCGCCACCCGGATGTCCGTCGTGGCGTCCACCGCGGCCCGGTCCCAGGGCAGGATGGCATCGAGGCGCGCGCAGAACGCGTCGACCAGCTGAATATGGCGCGGCGAGGCCTTCGGGCCGGTGGCGCCGAAGCGCATCTCGGCATACGTCACAGCCGAGACCACGATGCGATCACCGCGCAGCACCGCCTGTTCCAGGCGCTTCAGCACCGCTGCCGGCTGCTCGCGCATGATGAACGAGCAGATGTTAGTGTCGAGCATCCAGGTTTTCTTCATGGCTCAAAGCGTCCTTCATCGCTGACCACATCCTCACGCTCCGCCATAAAGTCCGGATCGGCCCTGTCCAGCTGCGCGAACGAGCCCCAGGTCGGCCGGACGGGACGCAGAATGATGCTGTCCCCTTCCCGGACGATCTCCAGCTCGCTGACGCCGTCAAAATCCAGGTCCCGGGGCAGACGGATGGCGCGGTTATTGCCGTTTTTAAATATCGAAACTGTGCGCATGGATGTTCCTCCAACTGATCATGCATGATGTGTGAGTGCATATGTGCAGTATATGCATGCCGGATTGGCTTGTATAGGTGTCACATATGCAGATGACTGGCATATGCGTATGTCTGCCATATGCAGATGCGCGGCATATGGATATGCTGTACATATCCTGTTTTCTCATTTCTCCACCGCAGATCCGAAAAATACCAGAGTCAGATCTTTGCCAGTGAATATCTCAAGAGAGCAGAGTGGATAACGCCAAGATTGGACTTTAGAATGGTTTTAGTGAAGATTGACAGGCTGCTATGAGCGAGAAGCGGAAGTTAACCATCTTCTTGCGAATACTCTTTAGCCGTGGCTATTCGTGTTGTTTTTTATTGTAATGGCTCATCGGTCAGTATGAAGGGGATATCAGCTCTGATTTTCGCAGTTAGTTCATGGTCCGGAAATCTACTTACTGCTTCTTTCCAGACTCGCCGTGCTTCCGGGTAATTACCCATATTGAAGAAGGCACCACCCAGATTAAACCATGCATGGTCGTTATCGACATTAAGAGACAAGCTATGAAGATAAGGCTCAATGCATTTCTCCAATTGCCCCATCAAATCATAAGTGCTCGCCAATCGGTACCATCCCTGATCGTCATTAGGGAAGGCTAACGTATAGATTTTCATCAAGTTTTTACTTTCTTCATACCTGTGTTGTTTATTCAACGCGATTGAAAGACATAACCCGTAATCGCCTTTCTGAAGAGAATAGGCTTTTTCAAAACATAATATGGCTTCATCTCCCAGTTCCTCATCCTCTGCCCAATGACCCAGCAGATCCCACAGTACACTTGCTGCATCTGACCCTATTTTATTTGCGCAGGCCTCAAGATCATTTTTAAATTGGAGATAAGTTTTATGAACATTTATGTTGCGATTTCGCAGGTAGATTATAGCCAGCAGCAATTCTCGTTGAACTAAAGGGTTTTCAGGAGAATGGCGCAAAGCCGATTCCCAAAAGGTAAGACTAAGCTTCGCATTCTCGATTGATTCACGGCCAAACTGCGAGACAATTTTTAAACACCATGGCCATATCCACTGTGCCTTATCTGCCTGGCTCAATAGGGCGTTAATTTCTCTAAACGCAGACCTGCCTTCACCCACATTGAAGAGAGCCGATATACGCCAGCCCTGAAGATCAATTAAACTTCCTTGCGTATCGCTGGAAAACACAATTTTATCCAGTTGTTCCAAAGCCTTTTCGAACTGGCCAGTGTTGTGATAATAAAGACCCAGTGCATAATGGGCTTCAGCCAGATAAGGATTGTGTTTCAATGCCTGCAGGTAACACTCGACAGCCTGATTTTCATTTTCGAGAGCAGCATAGGTGCCCCCCATATTTTTGAAAATCATCGCCATGAGTTCATTGTCAGAGTTCTGCTTATTGAGCTCGCATGCTATTTTATATTCTTCTAGTGCTTCGTTGAAATCATTCAGGGCAGCAAATCCATTACCAATGGAGTAATGCAACCCAGCACGATCTGCACCATCAGCAAGCGAATAAGCCTTCAATTTCAGAATACCTAATTCAACGCGCTGACGGTCAAAAATTTTATTAGCACTTGCAAGATCAATCTCGGCCATATAGCAAAACATCATTGCTGGATGTTCTTCGCCTAATACTGTTTTGAATCGTTCATATGCAGCACTGATAACTTCAGTCTGATTACTATTGTAAAGGTTTATAAGTTGATGAACCGCAGAGGCAGTATCATCTGCGACTTCATAAACTGTTAGCAATTCCCTTACATGGTCTACCATGTCATTTTCATTCATTTTCCTATGAGCTACGCGTCGGTTGCGCGCGTCAAGTGCGCTAAGGCGGGCCAGTGAGGTAATCTTGATAAGGTGCTGAATGGTCAAATCTTCAGCGAAATTGACGGTGACGGATTTCTGAGACTGCCAGCTTGGGCCCATATTTTGATAGCGGGTTAGTACACTCTGAGCAGAGGTAACCTTCAGCGTGTTTGTCGGAATATGAAGACAGACATAAAGTGAACCCGGACTCATCAGGAGATAATTCAGGTTTGAACGTTTAACTGAAATACTGACAGATCCATCTGTATTAAAACCTGCAGCAGTACCTTTTAGCTGCACCTGAAGTCGGACATTGGTCGCCATTCCATCATGCATTATTTCGAGCTGGTAATCAGTGCCGTAATCATTGTCATCTGAACTCTGTTTGAGAACCACACCTGACGAAGCGATAAAAGCTTCGAACGCAGTCTTAGCCATTGTATCGTGAACATGATTCTGATCCCGCTTAGGCAAATCATCGAGGTAATTCATGAATGGTTTCCAGTCTATGTAAATGAAGACCTAAGTCATTTCCTTACTGATTGTAAGTTATATTACACGTGAATATCTACCAAAAGCCCTGTGCTGATGTCCAGCAAAGTACACTTTTAGCAAATCACATTTTCAGCAAAACAGAGCCAATTGGCTAACACTACATGATGTGATTAACGTCCGCTTCTGGCACTCAGCAGACTTTGAGCCAACCGCTAGCTAATGTGGGCTCAAATGTGGGTGTAGTGCCGAGTACCTCCCGGTAAGTCTTTGGTCAGCCACCATGACTCGCGCATTCGGTTTAACAGATAAAACAATGCTGTTTCCGCCCCGCCGCACAGGGGGATTCACCACACCGACAATCTTTGATTGCCATCGTTTTTGTCGTCAATAGCAGGCACTCTGTCAAAGGCATCATTTCTATGCCTTTTGCACAATGTCACGTTTTTCGTTTAAATGGCCAGCACCTGTAGACTACCAGTCCCGTAACAATAATCACCAGCAGCACCAGATCCATCAGCATGCTCGTCAGTCGCCAGGCAACCAGTAACAATCGGAAACAGCCTCCAGAAATACATCGGTTAAACTCGTGTGTTCTGAATGCATGCTGTTATCTCCGTAACGTCATTTAAACCGGTTTCACTTCACCCATTTCACCATTAGCTAACAGCTGATATCATTCGCTATTTCACCACGATATTATTTTTTTTTGATAAAACTTTACTCAACAGATCCCCGCCAGATTTTGATTCTGGATTTATCAATGATGCAACGTATTCATAGTCATTGGCCAGTGTGCTTTCAGAACGTGTAAAAACATTATTATTTTCAATCAACCTACCGACCTCTTCACATGAGTCTTCTATTGACTTCTCATCAATGTTTACCTTGTCCCAGACCAGCAATCCAGATTGTAATTTTAAAATAGAATTTATCTGCTTAAGAAGAACGATGTTATTTTTATTCCGGGTGCTTGGCATGGAAGCACCATCATTTTTGTTGTAGAAGTTCGAATGCCAGTAGTCCGCATCTCCCGTATTGTAGCGATAAACCCCATTATCTTTTAATAGATTAGATACAGTATTTTTAAATATTCTCATGGCTTCATCAATATCGACTGGTAATTCGGTGTAAGGAACTGAAAGATACATCCTGCCATTGCTCTTTTCTCCATCAACTACCACGTTACCAATGCTATCATCAATAATAGTAACATTATTCGAATTGAACTTCCTTACGGCTCCACCACAATTAAAAAGGCAATAAATGTCCCGATATATTTTACCTAAGCCATGTCTTTCATAAACATTCGCCGGATATTTTGCAAGGAGGTTGAATGAAACTCCAGTCCACTTTGTCAACTCTGGGGAAAACTCAGCATTAATCGCATACAATGGGATCTCCTCCTGTTCAGCCAGTTTCTGCATTACCATCAGTTTTTGGAAATCTATAACGATAGTTGAAGCGTAAAACGTGAAATAACGGAGCATATTCGTTTTACTCAATATATCATCAATAGTCGGCCATGTAAAAATCATCAAATCTATGATTTCATACACAACTTCATCATCCAACAGGTCTTCAATCTTGACCATGAATAAAGAGTCTATCGGCTCGATCAGACTAAAAAGAAAATTGCGACATTCGGTAATGCTGCCGTTTTTAAGAAATGTCAACATTCTTCTATTCTGCATTGCATTCATTACATAATAAACAACATGGGCTCGCGACACAGAACATACCAGATTTTTTTCAGCGATACGCTCCAACTGGCTCCTGAATTCTTTCAGTTTTTTAAAAACTTCCGGATTATATTTGAAAAATCTCCTCACCATGCACTGATGAATAAAAAATTTATCCAAATTTTTTAGTGAATTTTTGGCCATAGCGACCTTAATCAATTCCTCATTATTTTTTGCTTTTTTCGACATAGTATCCACCTGAAAGATTAAAAACCAGATCTTAAATGAAGCAGGCATAAAACCCCACCCCTATCTTAAGCGACGAGTCGAGGGTTGAGTCATATCTTCGCGTCCTTCTAAAATAAATGCGCCATTCAATATAAAGGATCGAATAAGATGTCTGTAGAAACTATAAAACAAGTGCTTACCAACCCCTTTGGAACCGCGCGACTCCTTGAGGGGCACGCTGTATTAAGCAGAGCAAAGACCGCAAACATAACTGATGAACAGTTAAGAGTACTATACCCGGACCTTCATGGAACAACCGATGCTGAAATCGATGGATTTGTGACGCTGGGTAACAGGTTCGTCAAAGGTGAGGTTCGCTGCAATGGGTCCGCCTTCCCTAAGGAGAAAAATACGACTTCAAATCTTAACCCCGATAATCAAAGCTAGGGCTTATCCCTTAACTAAATTAGCTCTGTCTGACTGGACTGACCCTTCATCCAGTCTTCACCACAAGGCCGGTTCAAAGGCCTCCGGACTGTCGGCGCCAAGGTGACTTTGGCGCCGACTGCGGTTGTAGAATACATCAATGTAATCGAATATATCCGTTCGGACCCGATCTTTTTTTCAGAAACGCTTCATCTCCCCCCTTCTTTGGATTAACCCCATAATCATATAAATATGCTTTCTCACTTCGCATCCGAAAACCCCAGTCTCCGGTTCTGATGGCATCCGACCAGGCAGAACGGTGAAAAATATGACATTATTTCCAAAGCTGGCTGTCTTATTGAGGAGGCTCGATGGCGACTGAACAGATGAAACAGGTGGTTAATTTCTGGGGCTTTTTATCTCAGGGATGGCCTTATGCCGGGGCGCTTTCAATAGTCTGGATGACTCATCTACTGACCAGATCACGTGAAAAGAAAGCGATAAAAGAAAAAGCGCAGCTTGACGAAATCCTGGCGGAGAAAAAACGGCTGCATGAGCAGGAGCTGAGTGACCGGAAGCAGGCGTCAGAGTTACGCTTTATTGGTTCGCAACTGATATTTATTCTTGAATCGTTTGCAGTCAATTGCGCAGACATTGCTGTTGATAAAGGGAAAATACAAGAAAATGATGCTCCGCGTGCAGAACCGGTGATCATTCCGAGCGCAAAGATCCCTGAAATCAGTCTGGCGGGAGTGGAGGGAGACTGGCGAGCGCTGCGGGCATGGGACATGTATCGGATCATGGAACTTCCGGTAATGCTGCTTGATGCTCGCATCCATATTCGTAATCTTTCCGACGCCCTTGCGTACGGTAGCAGCAGTTCTGAACTACTCTCTATCCGGGCCCGTTATATCACACCGCTGGGCCTGCGGGCATCTTCGCTGGCCAGATGCCTCAGGAGACAATGTGGTTTTCCTGCATCACCTCTTTCCGATGGACCACATTCAGTTTCCCTGGTACTTCTGAAAGAGCGAAAGCGCCATGTTAAACAGACTTTAACATCCCAGCCAGGGTAAACCCTGTTTGGTGGTTGATATCATACTTGGACAGCAAGATTTATCATTTATCTACGGCTTTATCTGACCTGGTAAAGCGCATATATCCGGTTGTGGTACTCAAACATTTGTGACCGGTTTAGTTTTCCTGCTAAGGAAATCACGCCACGAAGATTACGTTTTTGTCGTCGTGTCAGAGGGCAATAGGTTTGGCTTAAATTATGGATTGCCAGTTCCTGTACTGAGCAGATACGCAACGCATGACTAAACAGCCCCATTTTATCCATTATGTGGTGCTTATCAGGAGATATGATGCCTATCAAAGACTCTATTTTCCTGATTTTATTGCGAATAGTGTCAATTGCGGTGGCAGCGTCAGATACATTCGGTGCTTTAACCCATATAGGTTCATTATGTGAAAGTCGATTACGGTATTCTCGCATTTCAACGATCAGGTCCTGGAGAGTTGTGCGGGCTTTTTTCTCAACCCGAGAAACTCTGCTGTACTGTCTGAAAACCCTGCCAGTTGAAACGGGCCACAGGTAATGCCGGTTTTGTGTTGAGTTAGGTGCCGCAAAATCATTATTCAGAATGAAATGCCATGCACTGAAGTCCGTCGCAGCCACGATTTGATCATGGCTCCACTGCGGAAGTGGGTGAGTCGGGAGTTTATTCTTCCGTTGGCTCTTTTTCCACGCATCGTCAAGGTTTTTAATGGCACGCAGAATTTTTCCGTAAAAAGCGGTAGTTGTGATTATCTTCCCGCATCGGAACTGAGGGTTGTCCCACCATTTTTCGCCAAAACGCCTTCTTGCTTCAGCATCGATAGCATTACGCAGAGTGATTTCAAGATTTTGCAAAAGCGGGTAAACCGACCCACCGGCAAGCTGGCTCCAGACGTAGGTTCCGTACAGCTCATTATCGCCGACAGGTTTAAACGTGGCAATATAGCTACCAAGCCGGGGAGTGGAAATGAGAGGCAGCACTGTATTCATTGGGGTATTCTGCGGCATTGCTGATCCTTATTACTTTATCTCCCGCAGTCGGGTTGACCTGCGTGCTGAGTGGATGTATCATTTTTGACGAATCCGCCTGCGGCGCTAACTTCCCCTTTACTGGTTCTAGTCGCGTTGCACTACAGGCAAAGCGTTACCGGAAGCCCACCTATGGTGGGCTTCCCTCGTTTATATACCTGCTCAGATAAGCGACCATTCAAACGTTTCCATTCGCATCGCCTTGCGCAGCTCATTAACTATTTCCTGAAAGGTACTTTCAGGGATCATATTAAAGAGTGACTGGCGAAGCGTCAGTACCGTCTCTTCATCACGCGATACCGCATTGACCAGCAGTGCTGCATAGAGCGAGTTCCCCCTTGCGAGGTATCCAACCCCCGTCAACTGCCTGGCTCGTATCTCAAGGAAAGGCATACCCGCCAGCATAATGCGCTGCAGATCATCGTTGTTCTTTATCCCGAGAATACGGCAGAACTCCCTGTGACCAGCCTGGGTCATTTCCAGATCGTACACATACTCGCTCAGTTCTGTTCCGGCCATCCTCGCCATTTCCTGGTCCATCAGGGCAACCAGTTCACTGGTACGGATGAAATTGCCAATCAGATCGCCAAACGTTGCCGTCAGAAACTCCTGCACAAAATCACTCTTTGATTTGCCGGCGGCTTTAGCCTGCCTCGTGATCGCTTCATCCACATCAGCTGGCACATTACGCACCGTAATGGTGTTAAACAACTCAGAGGGGTCTTTTGATTTGGCATCTTTCATTATGGGCACCCTGTTAACGACAATTGACTGCAAACTGGCTATAGCATCTCACATGCGTAA
The DNA here is from genome assembly GCF_008452795.1 of Klebsiella sp. AqSCr. Classification (NCBI taxonomy): domain Bacteria; kingdom Pseudomonadati; phylum Pseudomonadota; class Gammaproteobacteria; order Enterobacterales; family Enterobacteriaceae; genus Klebsiella; species Klebsiella sp. AqSCr. The sequence continues at coordinate 27,769 of NZ_MJDM01000045.1, read as the reverse complement.
TTGTGATGCAATATTTTATATTTGATGTTTTAAAGTGTAATTTGATGCATGTAATTAATTATGATGCCTTTATCACTTTCTTAATTTTTCGGAGATCCGAAAAAAGGTTGTCCCGGATCTACTGATCTTTATCTCCCGTTCACCGACTCTTTATCTGGGTTGCAGTAAACCTTTGTCCGGCGGGATAATCATTCTGACATAGCCCGGTCAGTTTATAACGGCAAGCTTTATACAGAGAGTGGATGCATATGGTTGATTCAACAACAGTTAACGGAAGTTCAGATTCACAGCTACCTCAACGGAACTGGAATGCCCTGTTCCGTGGAGATTATGCACTGGGGGCTTACAATGCCTGCGTGGGAGACAACGGTTGTCCGGACCTTTATTTCTACGCTGATGGTTTCGCTGACAGCGTATTCCTGCTCATTGATGCCCTTACCTCGGGGCAAAAAGCAATGCTTGATACGCTTATTTATCCTATCTGTTTCAATCTGCGACACTCCGTGGAATTAACGATAAAGGGTCAGATAGAGGATCTCAGCCGGCTTGCGAAACTAAGAAAACAGCCGCTTGCGCCCGATACAGAAGTAGACAAGGTGCTGAATCAGCACGATATTTTGAAACTATGGGCTTTTTTTTCAGGCCATGCGGTTGCGTTTGATCGGCGTTATAAGGAAAAGCTGTCAGCGCTGGAACCTCTCATTCGCTGTATTGGTGAAACAGATCCCACCGGTCAGACATTTCGCTACAGTTACAGTACGGAAGCCAAGAAACATCTGACAGATGTCAGTGTTATCAATGTATTAGTTCTGCGTGACCAATTTCGTGTCATTCGTGAGCAACTGGAAGAACTTGCCGGGTTGACTCAGTGGCTGGAGAGGGAATACTCCACCGGCGTTTTCACCAAAAATCTCAGTCGTGAAGATCTTCATGCTATCGCCGTTCAGTTGCCGCCACGGCATTCATGGTCTGATCCGGCTGCAGGCCTTGATGACATCATACAAACTATCAAATCTGAAAATGACATCGGCAGCAGGGAACTGACGGAGGCATTGAACATGATTCAAGGTTGCAGAGATTTGGCACGAATTATCGGTCTGCCTGTAACTATTCCGGGTTTGGCTATGAGTGATTTGCTAATTCTCAATGACTTCTGGAAAGTGGCATGGGATCGGGATGCTCTGGAGGATGAATTACGTAACGATATATCCGGAGTTACAGATACCCCGGTAGTACCTGTGAACCTGTTCGAGGAGATGATGCATGAAATGAAAATGATTAGAGATACCAAATCCTCTCTTGCCAGTTTCATGCAGTGGGCAACGCCAGAGAGAGTCGCCGGACTACAGGCATTAATGGAGGTCCGGAGTTTTCGTTTCAGTGAAGAACATGACCGTTGCTACGAATATTATAAAGAAGAGTTGACCGCTGCTTTTTCAGATACTGCGCAGGCGATTGAAGCTGAGTTATCAGAGATCTGGTCCCAAAGTATTGGAGGGCGTAACTATCCTTCGCGTGTGATAGACAACCTCAAACTTGCCGGGTTTACACACGAAAGCGCTGGCCTTGAGGAACACCTCTTCTCCTGAATAAACACTTTCCAGATAAAAGAATAAAGGCCGCAGCAGCGGCCTGGAACTTACTGACTTGTGACAGGAAGGTGTAAAGCGTAGGCCCGGAGAGGGGCATCAACGTTACTGACGAGCGCTTCCGCTACTTCCGTCAGGGTCTGGGTGGCCCCGACCCGGGAGTCCTCCACGGTGTAACAGTGCAGAGAGCAGGATTCTTCCCGGAAACGGAAGCCCATTGACAGGAAATTAAACTGGCCAATAATTGGTACGCCGAACCCTGGGTCAGGTGTCAGAATGTGAACAATACAGTTCGGCGGTTCAAACTGTTCAAAAGCGCCTGCCGGCAGCGCCCGCGTATTCTCGGTGCGAAGAGTCAGCAGCACCTGACTGAGTCCCTGCTGGCCGCTTTCATCCTGAAACACCGCGACACGGCTGTAAAGTCCCACCGCATGGGCTTCACTGAGTCCGTCAGCAGGAGCATATCCCAACACACCTGGCAGCTGGTTAATTTGCTGATAATAATCCTGTCGACGATACCAAGTACCCAGAAGCGCGCTATGCTGGCCCAGAAGGCTTTAATGGTTTGTTCATCATGCCCTGCGACATCACAGAACAGGGCGAAATAGAGCGCTGTTCCACGTCCGCTATGAGCGAACAGCGGAAGTTGGCATTTGCCATAACCGCAGGGATGTAGGACTAACATTGACGTGTAAAAATCAACTGTGAGCAGGTCAGGATTGCCTAACACTGTTGGGGGCGACGGCCGAGTTGACGGATCACAAGGGAAAACTGCTGGCCAATAGCGACAATGTGGCCAGCCCTTTGCGCAAGGTGTGCAATAAATCCTAGGCGGATATGCCAAGCGCAGAAAAAAACCTCTAGGGGTAAGTTACTTGGTCGCAGCGGTTGGTCTTCCAACAAATAGGTTGATACCGCTCCTTCGAAACTTACTTCTGTCGAATACGGAGACCGCGAACACCTCCGCAATGTGTTTGATCTGTTCAGGGCTGAAGTTATCGTTAATGTACTTCGGACCGTAGGCGGAGTTCTCAACGTAGTTGAGCACGATGTTTGAAAGGCCAATCTTCAGCGCTTCATCCTCTAGCTTGAGCAGTCGTTCTATCGACGCCTTGAAACTCTGGTTACCCTTAGAGAAGGTGAAGATGACATGGGTTTTATCGCCTTCCGGAAAAACGTTGAGCATCACGTTCTTTATTTCAGCATTGCTCGCTGCGCTTGATCGAGCCATTCGCTGCTCCTCCTGCTTGGATATGATCCGACTGCCATCATGGTCGAAGTATGGGATAAACGACGCGCAGCATGCTACAAGGAAAGCACCGTCGAGGACATGGTAGACGTGCTCGAATCCCAACGACTCCTCGCGTTCGATAGTGTCTGTCAACTCGTCGCAGATTTGCTGCAGTTCAGAAATGCTATGTTCGCACTGCATGTGCAGTACCCGAATTTGATGGTTCTTCTCCCCTTGCAACATGGCTTCGAGAATGAAGTCAGGGACCTTGATTTCGCCTGACTTGATCTGCGGTAGCGTCATCTGGAAGTGCGCTGGAAAGTCATTAACGTTTAACTTGTCACCCAGCAGAACTTCGCAAAAAGCTTTTGACTCAAGGATGGAGTGTAATTCCTTGGCTGCAGCCCGATAGGCGTATATGTTCAGCTGCTTGTTCGTTGCACTGAACGCTACATCTTCAATCGGTTGGAATATGGCTTTGTCGTGGCCGCCGCAGAATCCGGTGAAGGTGCTGAATTTTTTGATTCCTTGTAGCTTGAATTCCGGCTGCATAGATTGCATGTCCTCTGCCGGCGCTAAGCCAAGGTGGTATATTTTCCCCTCGTTTTCTCCGCTTACATCTGCGATAGATTCGAGTATTTTTCCCCGTTGGATAGAGTGGGCGTGGATAATTTTCCCAGAACACTTAAGTTTATCGTCGCCGGCTCGCAAGCATGCTTTTATGCTGGCTTCTTTCTGGTTTTGGCTCAAAAGTTTGTTGAACTCGATCTGCTCTGGATTCACTAAGATTTTCCTCAAACAAGGCTGGCAAGCCCCGGGCTTGCATTATTTGGGCCTTCATGGGCCCCCTACGCGCACCCTGTGTGAAAGGATGGCTAGATTCTGGTCGGAGCAATACTCTGAAGATCTTTGCACAAGGCAATGCCGTAGGCATTTGCAAGGTTGGCAATCTGCATTCCTATGGATTTCCGAAGTGCTGACAGTGCGTCATTGAAATGGAGCCACTCAGGATTACCTGAACTACATCGTAATGTTCTAAGGTCGACTGACTTCATCGCGTCGAAGAAAATCAGAATCGTCTTGGTTAGCGACAGTAGTATTTCATCAAGTGCTGTTCCGTCGAGGAGATTCCCTCGAATAGCGGTGAATCGTCGACGAAGTTCATCAAGCGACTGTCGTACGTGGTCGGGACATTCGGCATCGAATGTGGCCCATAACGAACGACGGTCCGTCATTGCAGAGACGATTTCCTTCGCTATCTGCGGTTCCATGCGCCCAGATTGAAGCAAGGCAAGGCTGCGTGAATATCCTTCGGTGCGGACCTCTGATACCATATTCTCGTGGTCTCGCTTCCACTTGCGAAGCAAGTCCGCGTCGTAAGCGCAGTCGTCACCATCGACAATGACTCCGCACTCCCGACAAAGCCACAGACCGTTATCTATGGACGTTCGTTCTGCGACGGTCTGCGAGGTCTTGTAGCGTGGCCCCAGTTCGGAGGCCGCATGAATATGTGCAGCGTGACCCGAAGTCAAAGCTTTGTTTGGGTCGGAGTGGGGCCCGATCGTGAGCTTGAGACAACGCGGATTGGAGCAAAAATGTGCAGCCCGACGGGCAAGCGCTAATTTCGTGGCTGCTTTGAAGTCATCCCTCTTGGTCACTCCCAACCTCTCTGTTTGATATGAATTATTTTCCCTAAATATTATCGCGTCTTAGGAGCGAAAGCACTGACCAATGCACTAAAACTCGATCGCGCCGGAGCCTTTAGTGTTCGATTCTCAATAGACGCTGCTGCATAAATCTGTGTGCTCAAGCCAATAGGTTTTTTGCATGAGCCAGCCCAACAGTAGTTCCAAACCACGTTATCTATCTTGGCTGGTTCTGCTATAACGCGGCTTTGAAGACTCGGAACAATCCTGTTCGCACTCAACTTGGAATAGCGGTCTTTTAGCAGTATGGGCACAACGAAACTTGCTTACCATTGCGATCAGCTCTGCTGAATCTCCGACCTTGGCAGGGCAGCGGTCACTCAGTCCATGGAGAGTTCAATGATTGGTAAGAACTACAGTGGCCGCCTATCCGCCAAAACTGGAGGCTGCAGTCAATTGACCTGCTCCCCATAAATTAACATATCTCAATGTTATCAATGTCTGCTCCTGGCACCAAGCGGACATTTATTACCTCGACGCACTCCGGTCTGGAAGGAAGCCATCCCCTCTGGCGAATGAACGTAGCCAGTTGCCGTAATAGTGAAAGCTTCAGATAGTATTTTTATTAAGTAAGATGGCGTCTTCAATCCCGCTTATCATACCCGTCAGGCTGGCTTCCTGCCTGGCTTTTATATCCTCAAACCGCTCCATAAGCCCTGTGATACCAAAAACAGTACCGATCACATCCAGGTCAAGCCGCAGATAATCACCCTGATTACTGCTGCTGACTGCCGTGCGCAGATTAAGCAACATCTTCAGAAAATCACGATCAGACTGATCAACTCCTGAGATCCACTGCGCGACGGTTTGCTCGCCTGCTATGTCACGCCATGCATACAAGAAGGTAGCCAGATACGGTACATCAGGCATTTTTTCCTGGATGTGCTTTTCCTGCAGTCGCTCACTGAGCGCAGTACAGAAAATGGTGATTTCATCCTGGGTGAAAACAGCGTCGCCCTGAGCGGAGTTAGCCCGGATATTGCGCAGAAAGACTGTCGCCCAGACAAATGCACGGGTTTGTCGGAAACACCGGCATATAAAACTGATAGCCCGCCTGCGGTCCCTGGTAATCATCTGCAGAGCCAGCTGGCTGACAAGGCCATCGATACCGATTTTTTCCTGCCGAAAGAAGATATCCCGCGCCCTGTACCATGGCAGAACCTGGTCACTGCAGCTGAAGAAGAATTTTACCAAATTGCGTTTTGCGCTGGTTTCTGCTCCGACCGTAACGGAAGGCGAAAGACGCGTGAGAATGTGTTCAAACCAGGTCCGGGATGACACACCATTACTGGTCACACTGTCCAGAAGACGTTTTTTCAGCCCCGCATAATTACATGCTGCAAGTTTCATAATGCTGCTGATATCTTCATCAGACATAACGTTCTGGGGTGAAGAATATGAAAAGTAATAGCGCCAGTACTCACCGCTGCAGAGCCTGCGTTTCTGGCGGTAGCGTTCAGTATCCTGAAGGGGAATAGTTTCAAACAACCGGAGATGGTCATATTCAAACCCGGATATTCCTGGCATCCAGGCACGCAGCTCCCATACCGAAGCGGCGCGGGACGCGCCAAATTTCTTTAGCGCCTCTGCAAGTTCAGCAATCAGGGCTTTCTGTTCGTCTTCATGTGCAATGCCGTCCCGGTTTTCAACCACAGACCATACGGTGAGGTAGTGCTCGACCCAGCCGGCGAAGAGAGGGTTAACCACTGAAATCAGCTGAAGCAGGCACAGGTCGGGATAAAATACATAATCACGCAGCCCCGGATAGCGGAACCGGATAGAGTTCAGTACCTGATTGACTTCACGGGGCGTACTGAGCCCCTCACCATAGACATCCACATAGTGAGAAAGGAGTTCTGAAGACTCATTATCAGTTACAGGACCGGAGACTTCCTGCCAGATAGTCATGGCTCCCCGGTGAAACTCCCTGCGTAAAGCGAAGTTTTCCGGTCGGGGCAGGCTGAACGACAGCGGGATAATTTTCTGCAGGTAGCGTTTGCCGTTCTGCACACCGAGGCCAGTTTCAACCGCATGCGCCAGGACGTCCCGGTCATAGCACATCACGTAGCGGAATCGTGAGAAGTCAGCAACCGACCGTACCATACGAAGCACTTCCACTGCCTGCGCAGGCTCCAGACGATCCAGATCGTCAATCACAACGATAAAGCTGACGCCCAGCCCGGCAATTTTATCTTCAATGTCAGCCCGGAGTTCAGCCGCGGTTTTTTCCCGCCCGCTCAGGCCGGTGTTCGCGAGGGCATCCATACCGTCTGCGACAAGCCCCAGACCCGGAATAAAATTACCGGCGAATCGCGTCACAGGCGCAAGCCGGCGTGAAGTCTGCTGCGCGTAGTTGAGGATATCCTCTGCGAGGGGCGCAACCTTTCCAGCCTGCGCCATGGCTGACGTATCCAGCTTCGCCAGCCTGGCCGCAATGGTCATCATCAGCGCATTAACCGGGCTTTCATCCGGTGAGTTGACCCAGGGGGAGAAGACCACGATCTGCGTGGTGGCCGGTACCTGAGCTTTAAGCTTGTCCGTCAGAAGATTCAGCAGGCTGGTTTTGCCGGAGCCCCACTGCCCTTCGATACCAATCACAGTGCTGACATTTTCATCCAGGGCGCTGATGCTACGGGCCAGCCCTTCGGCTATCGCCGTATACCCGTAACGGTCATCTTCAGCCTTCAGTACCGGGCCTTCAAAGCCGGCGCGGGCCAGTGCATTTTCAGTGGCCATCTACAGATCTCCGTACAGGCAGCGCAGCCCGGTCAGGGCCTCCGCAAGATTGCCTTCAGAGCATCGCGTGCTCAGCTCCCGGACCAGCGTCGCAAAGGCCTCCGCCGGCATAAAAATCCGCAGGCCGTCGGTACCGAAGAACCCTTCCTCTGTGACGTGTCCGGGCGGGGAGAACATCACGCGCTCGCCCTGGTGGCCGTGCGCAAGCGCTTCAGGATAGCGGGCATACAGGCTGAACAGGCCCAGCATTTCGGACAACACTTCCCAGCCGTACGGCACCACGAAGTCCTGCCCGGTGATCAGCAGATGCAGCCGCGGTGTCTCATACCAGGCGCCCGGGCGCGCGCCGGGGTGCTGGCCGTCGATGCGGATCTCAAGGCGCAGCGTACCGGCCTCAATGGTTTCCGTTACGGCCGGGATCACGGGGCGCAGCTCCTGAGCCAGGTCTCTGGCCTTCTCCCCGCTCCAGTCCAGCCCGCGCAGCATCAGCGGGAAAACGGCTTTCAGACGCGGCAGGGTAAAAATACCAGCGAGTGCACTGTCGGGAATATCGGCGAAGTTAAAGCAGTCACTCTCCAGCGGACGCAGAAGGTGTTCGCCATACATCTGATCCACGACCGGGCGCAGCGCTGCCCGGAAGGCGTCAAACTCTTCCATCCAGTTTTCTCCGGTCAGGCGGAAGATCCCCTTCAGGTAGTGGCCGTCAACCGGACGGTCGTTCTCAACCTGCCAGGCCAGCAGGTCGCGGGTGATGTTGAGCAGCGTGCCCAGGGCAGGAAGTGTGGCCAGCCTGTTCTGGCCGCAAATAAAGGCCTCCCGGGCATAGGTCAGGATGAATCGCAGCTCATCCCGGGAGACCGGAGCGGTGCCGAAGGTCTGGCCGAGAATGATATGCCGGTACAGCTGCCGGACGGTGGCATCCGGATCCGCTACCAGCTGAAAATACCCGTCGCCGGGCGCGACCGTTTTCAGTCCGTTATCGAGGAAGCGTTCCGCCAGGGCGTTGACCGAAGTATTTTCGCGACCGGCACGCACTTTCAGCGCCTCGATCAGCTTTTTGTGAAAACGCAGGTTAAGCTGGCTGAGCATCATCGTTCCTTTCATGTTTGTTTTGTTCTTAATGCTAACCTAGCATTCCATCATTAGCTATTAATCAGTTTTTTAGTTTTTGAAAATTGTGATGCTTCTAAAATTACTGCATGTGAGCATTTTAATGCTACAACAACGCCTGCCTCTTCTCATTTCTCCGCAGATCCGAAAACCCTGAGTTCCGGATCTCTGCGAACCCCACCGGCGCACAGCGGCCCGGCAACACAAGATGTAGCGGTTTTTCCAGCTGTCTGTGACCCTATATGTTGTGTCCCTCCCCTGCCCCGTAACCGGCCGCTCACCACCGGAAAACGCCGCTTTGCTTATTCCCTGACCGTGGTACACTTCCGGAAAGTTGTTATACGCAAAAAAATCGGATCTGCCGGAAACGGCCATCCGGTAATTTAGCCGCGTGACTGTTTTATGCCTTGTCATGTGCTGATTTCTTCCTTTGTGTACAAAATGAATCATAATGTATACATTTATTGTTATAGCGGTAAATCAGGTTTCATGTTTACTTCAAAGACCATTTACCAGTCCTGAATACGTTTTGCATAAGGAAGGAGTCATGGCGAAGATCCAGGCCAGAAATGTTGACGATGCGCTGTTTGCACGCATTGAGCAGTCAGCGATGAAAAATGAACGTTCACTCGAAGGGGAGATCCGCCTGGCGCTGGCCAGACAGTATCCTGCCGGGACCACCTCTCCGGAAATCCTCTCCAGCCGGCAACAGTGGCAGAAGGAATGTGGCGGGCGTCTGCGCGCCCTGTTTGACCGTCTGTCCGCTGACGGCTTTTTCCCGGGGGCCGGGCAACCCGGGCCGACGCGGATCGCCGACCAGGTACGGATAGCTCACCGGTTACATGTTTCCCCGGGACTGCTCCTGGACTGTATCGATGGCGCCGGTGAGTTAACCCGTGAGCTGGCTGAACGGATTGAAAGCCGGTTCGGCGCCAGTGCAGACTGGCTGACCACCGGTGACGGGAAGATGTTCCCGCTGGTGATCCTGGGGACGTATTTTGGTGTCAGCTGGGAGGAGTTTTTCTTCCCGGATGATGATGAAAGGTATGTCTTTGAGTTCATCCGCATCGCCGGTGGGCGCCATGATGGCACCCTGATGATCCTGCGCCAGCATGAGCAGAACGGCCGTATCACTGCCGGCGTGGTAACAGAGGCGTTTTTCCTTGGTGCCGGTATGGGGCCGGGGGGGTATGTAAACCTGAAAGAATTTTTGTTGTTCCTCAGACAACACGGCGGGAATCTGGTCATGAATGCGTATGTGTTCTCCCCCCCGGAGCCGGATTTTGATTTCTGGTCAGTCATGGGTCAGCACCATCCGGTCTGGTTCCGTGACGCCAGACGTCGCTCCCCTTCCCGCTGGCTGCAGCAGGTACTCAGTGGTGAAGATCCGGGCGAATGGTTTGCCGGGGGATGGTCATCAATACTGAAAGAAGTGGCCGAAGCTACCCCTCCGGATAACGCTACTGAACATACAGAAAAAAATGATGAATGATTCGGTGCATCACGGCAACGTATAACAGGAAACCAGATGAACAGAACATATGACGAACCAGAGACCGAAACGGACGTGATGGCCGCCGCCTTCCGCACCATACGCAGGTACGGCATGACTATCATCACCGCCACGCAGCATATGGATGTTAATGGTTACGTGAAAACTGACCCGCGGATGCCCAGAACGCGGCTGCGCCGCTACCTGGGGCAGTATGGCCTGCGCGGTGAGGCGCTGAACAGGGAGGTCAGACGTATCGTTGCAGGGCCTGAGCGACGCGACAGTAAGCTGAAGGACGGGATTTACTATACCTGGCCTTATGGCTGGGAGCCCTGTGATTTTACGCCGATGATGCGCCGTATTTTTCGCGGGAAGCGGACCCGCCATGTGATGATGTCAGATGAAATGCCAGCGCTGTTTCTCAACTAAAGTACTAACGAACAGGCCCAGTCTGTGTATAAGCATACTCCCCAAATCAGGTTCGGGATGATAGCGCCCGGACAACATGGCAAGAATCTGCGGGACATTCCTGAGCAGTGTTTTGATTACGGGTTTGATCGGGAAGATCGCTGGCCGGGGCTGGTTCTGGCCTCTACGGTAACTGTGCCGAACGGTAACACCGATGGCTGGCGACTGGCGACGCAGAGTTGCGGTGGATTCAGCTGTAACGAATTTCAGGCCGCGGTTCTGCCCCTGCCAGTTCGCCCGGAGATGCTACGGTTTCTTGAAACCGTCGCGGAGGAGGAATTTTCGCCGGCGCCTCTGGATTACTTCAATATGATGGATGCCGCCGATGCCGCAGCAGTTAAAAAAGGGTACCTGTCATGTCTTCACCGCGCGGGGCTTTCCTGCAGTGAGCATAATCTGTCACTCCTGACACAGGCGCTTTATCCGGTGGATGCCACAGCGGAAAACATGAAGATCCTGGCCGGGAATTGTACTGAACTGGCCGCAATGAAGGTTCCCGGGGGACTGACGATATTTATCGTGGGTCAGAACTGTGATTAATTTGAACACAAATGAGCCATTCCTGGAGACGGAGGATAACAGTCAATGATGCCGGCATTACCAGGTCCGGGCGTTTCGTTTTCCGCTGCGCAGCTGCCGATGATGACGACCCTGAGCGCCAGTGACGGCTGTCACCTGTATTTTGAGCAGGGCACACTGGTGTGGATCGAGGTTTACTCGCAGGGCGACAAGCGCTGGCCGTTTTATGGCAGACCAGAACTGACGGGAATTACCCATTCATCCACGTAACAGTTACGCAACGGGACAAAGAGACCGGTATGGAAGCGAAAACTAAAACCTTCATAAAAACGTCTGTTGATGATAACGGCATGTGGCTGCTGACCGTCCCGGCGGGGAGCGCGGGCAACGAAACGGTGGTTGTGGTCGTCAGACGGGTGGAGGAATGTCGTTACGGGTCTGAGGACTCGCCAGGGGCATATCTGTGGATCACCTGTAGCCTGACGCTGTACGGTGACGGACAAAGTACACCGCAGACCATTGTCGCGAAGTTCGAGCACGGCCGTGTGGAACTGTTCAGTGTTGAATTTATGCTGAATGAATTTTTACCCCGTGGTCGGGGAGTGGGCAGCTGGATCATGCAGCAGATGGTGCTCTGGACCCGCTCCCTGCCGCCGGAAACGCTGGTCAGACAAATCCACATTTCGTCCGTGGATGCGAAAAACATTCACAATCTGATCCGCCGGAGCAGACTGTGGCGTGGGCTGGGTTTCCGGTTCCCGCCGGGGGAAACCAGCTCAATGCCGCTGCGGGCAGACGAACTGCAGTTGCCACGGGGCAGGTGTTCAACGCTCCGGGTGGAGCCCCTGGTATCCGCGGTACGCCGGCTGGAAGACTGTTATCGCGGGCTGCAGGAAAAAATCGTGCAGCTCGAAGGCAAAAAACGGTCGCAAAAACAGTTAATTACTTCACTTAGGAATCGTCCATTTTATCATCTGTTGCACAGGAAAGGGGGCCAGCTCCCGGACGAGAAATGTGACGCCCTGCCACTGCGGGCAGAAAAACTGTCTCTGCCGCAGAGCGGGGATTCTGACCTGGAGGTGGCGCAACGGGCAACCGGGGTTATCCGGCTGGCAACCCTGTGTAGTCAGTCGCAGGAAAAAATCGTTGAGCTCGAAAGGGATCTTGCCTCGCAAAGTGAATACCTCCTTGACCTGCAGACAAAGCTCCTTTCTATCCTGTGGGGGAAAGTCGCTAACCTGACCTTATTCTGGGGGGGCGTGGTGATTTTTCTGTACTTTATCAAGTGGATGTTGGTGGCATGAATGTTCCCGTTCCATAGCCACCCACTGAAGAGGACTGAAACCAGTGCCCGAAAATATCGTGTCTGTAATCACTGACGGAGTAGTTTTGTTTGCGACTTCGTCTGTTTTCTGGCTGGCTAGTCATCCTGACTCCGGTAATATTACGAAGAAAATTCTCGGCAAAGAAAAAAGTTAACAGAAATTATGAATAACCTGGTTCCAGTTGGATCTCCGCAATCTCCCGGAACATTGCTCCCGGTGGCCATCGATTACCCTGCCGCCCTCGCCCTGCGCCAGATGGCGCTCGTGCAGGATGAACTGCCGAAATACCTGCTGGCGCCGGAAGTGAGCGCCCTACTCCATTACGTGCCGGATCTTCACCGCAAGATGCTGCTGGCGACGCTGTGGAACACCGGCGCGCGCATTAATGAAGCGCTCGCGCTGACCCGGGGGGATTTTTCGCTGGCGCCGCCGTATCCGTTCGTGCAGCTGGCCACGCTCAAGCAGCGCACCGAGAAAGCCGCCAGAACGGCCGGCCGAGTTCCCGCCGGTAGCCAGGCTCATCGCCTGGTTCCGCTTTCCGATCACCACTACGTCAGCCAGCTGCAGATGATGGTGGCCACCCTGAAAATTCCGCTGGAAAGACGAAACAAGCGCACCGGCAGAATGGAGAAGGCGCGTATCTGGGAGATCACAGACCGTACCGTGCGCACCTGGCTTAGCGAAGCGGTGGAGGCCGCAGCGGCCGACGGGGTGACGTTCTCAGTACCGGTAACCCCCCATACGTTCCGTCATTCCTACGCGATGCATATGCTGTATGCCGGCATACCACTGAAGGTTTTGCAGAGCCTGATGGGCCACAAATCGATTAGCTCGACGGAAGTCTATACGAAGGTGTTCGCACTTGATGTTGCTGCTCGGCATCGAGTTCAGTTTCAGATGCCCGAAGCGGATGCGGTAGCCATGCTGAAAGGGAATATTTAAGTACTTAGGAGAATGATGCTGGCGAACGTCCTGCTCGCCGGTGAGGTCTGTCAGACGTTATCTGGACCAGCTGACGGGAATATCTGCTCTGTATTCCTCATACTGCTCATAGATTGCATGCTGAAGCATCGTAATACGTTCTGACAACCTGTTGGCGTCCGACATATGCCGCCATTCCCCCTCAATAGTGGTTTTCTGTCCATCCGGGAGATTGAGCGTGATCAATACCTTTGTATCACGAAAAATCACCCCGTCAGTGAAAGAATTAAGACCACTTCTTACGGTATTATCTATATGTATAGTTTCAAGTTTCATCTTGTTACCTCCTGTTGACCGGATCCCAAGCATAGATATCTGAATTCAAATTGCCTAGTGAAATGTCTGGATATGCCGCATTTTTCCCCTTATACAGCGAAGCTGGCCAAAGGCCAGCCCGCATGGATTTATCGCTTTTGCCAGTAGATCAGCATGGCAAGGAACAGGATTGTTGCCCCCTGAGAAGCGGGAGAAGCGGTCAGGAAAGTTTCCAGCAATGACATTATCGTAAAACTCCGCATTATTAATTTCAGGTGTGTGATTCAGGGGCCTTAGTCCCCCTTTTACAGGACGTAGTGTTCTGTCACGACGGGAGCCAGGGTTAATAAAAACGATTCGAATATGTCTGCAGGGACGATAGAAATCTTCGTGGGGGTTGTCTCGCTGTAGCGGGCTCTGGAGAGCGACTCGGGGGAGGAGTAGTATCTTCCGGCCACGGATATGATCGAGCCAGCAGTGCTCGCCGCAGTCGAGCGACAGGGCGAAGCCCCGAGTGAGCGAGGAAGCACCAGGGAACAGAACTTATAAATTCTGCTTACGCTAAATGCCTGAAAAATCACCTCCCCCTCGTGGTTATCCACTTATCCACGGGCATATTTTTATAAAGTACTTTTTTATTGTTTTTCTATATTTTACATCTTTTAGGGAGCCTGAAAGCCGCGTACAGTGCGGCCTGAGAGGGGGCCTGTATGGGCAACTGGTAAACATAATATGGGAAATTAATCACGTATCAGTGGGTTTTGTGTCAACAAGCTATGGGATACGCATCAACAAGCTATGGGAAAGAGGTCAAGTTCAGTTCTCAATTATCCACTTGTGGATAAAGTGCAGATTTTTCCGGTGGATAAGTATCGCGATAGCTTGCAATTTCTGTTTTCACTGTCATTATGGGTGGGTAAAAATTTACCCATAGGCATTGAAATGGATACTCAAGCACTCTTGCCAGCTACTAAAACGTTTAAAAAACGCGCCAGTATAAAGCAATCTAACGAATTGACTGAAGCAGCATATTACCTGCCTCTTCAGGCAAAACGTGTGCTGTGGTTATGCCTCATGCAGGCCTATTTTAACGACAGCCAGGAAGATGACTCTGACGTATTGCCGCTCTTCAAAATCAGCGTTTCCGATTACGTCAAATACTTCAATGTCGCTACGTCTGTCGCCAGTCGTGATGTGAAGGCTGGGGTAAATGCTCTGGGCGAATCAACGGTTACCTTTTATCCAAAAGAAGGTGAGTTTGAAGAAGTTAAGCGTCCGTGGCTGGCTGAAGCAGGAATGAAGCGAGGCCGGGGTTCCTGGCAGATTGAATTTAACTACAAGGTCATGCCATTCCTTGTCGGCTTAACCTCCCAGTTCACTACCTATTCTCTCTATGACTGTGGCCAGCTTAATAGTGTTCGTGTCATCCGGCTTTATGAAAGCCTGTGTCAGTTCCGGAGCACTGGTGTCTGGATCACCACACATGACTGGTTATGTGAAAGGTTTATGCTCCCTGCCTCGCAGAAAAACAATATTGCTGAAATGAAGCGTACCTTCCTGGAACCTGCTCTGAAGAAAATTAATGAGAAGACGCCATTAAAGGTAACATATACCACTGAAGAAGATGGTCGCTTGCTGTTTAATTTTCTTGATAAAAAACAATAGTCTGTAATTTATTTTCCCTCCCCCCTTAGTTTGTTGCTGACATATGGGGGGAACTAAACTTGCTGTATTTCCCATAGTGCTTGCCTAACTTGACCTGTTTCCCACAATCCCGGCTGTCTGCGTAGTTGACCTGTTTCCCACAGTCCCGGCCGTCTGCAAAGTTGGCCTGTTTCCCATAGTCCGGGCCGTCTGCAAAGTTGACCTTTTTCCCATAGTCCGGGCCGTCCGCGGAGTTGACCTGTTTCCCATAGTCCGGGCCGTCCGCGGAGTTGACCTGTTCCCATAGTCCGGGCCGTCTGCAAAGTTGACCCGTTTCCCATAGTCCCGGCCGTCTGCAAAGTTGACCTGTTCCCCATAGTCCGGGCCGTCCGCGGAGTTGACCTGTTTCCCACAGTCCGCGCCGTCCGCGGAGTTGACCTGTTTGCCATAGTCCGGGCCGTCCGTAAAGTTGACCTGTTTCCCACAGTCCCGGCCGCCCGCGAAGTTGACCTGTTTCCCATAGTCCGGGCCGTCCGCGAAGTTGACCTGTTCCCCACACTCCCGGCCGCCCGTGAAGTTGACCTGTTTCCCATAGTCCGGACCGTCCGCGAAGTTGACCTGTTTCCCATAGTCCGGAGCGTCCATAAAGTTGACCTGTTTCCCACAGAGGATGGAAAACTCTTCTTGTGCTGAGCGTAAGAGCTATCTGCCGGAACGGTTCCTCTTCGCTTCCTCGCCAGTTCGCTCGCTACGCTCGGTTACATGGCTGCGGCGAGCGCTGATACATAAGGCTCAGCATTGCACTGGTCGTAACTAAAATCAGAATCCTTCTGAATGACCCTCCTGTCTTGCAAGTTGGATACCTTTCTCAAAGCCCTTTTGTATGAGTTGTTGTTGATGGTCAAAAGTGCGTCTGCGTGTTGCTGCAGTGTGATTTAGTAGCACGCCCGTCGAGCTTCCCCCCTCTCCTGTTGAGAGCGAAATCAAAACAATATGAATTTTTGCTTGCAACATGACTCTTTTTGTTCAAAATGACAAAAAACGTCATGAGGTGATAAATGGACAATATTGAGCAGTTACGGAAAGTCGCTACACGTGCAGGTAAGCTTCTGACATCTTTGAGCGAAAGTATCCGCCAGCAAAAAGAGGAATTGAAGCTTACCGAGTTCTATCAGGAATACAGCAAAGCCGCTCTGTATAAGCTGCCTAAGCTCAGTAAAGGCAGTGTTGAGTATGCTGTGGCCGAAATGGAAGCCGGTGGCTACATTTTTAAAAAGAAACCTTCTGGTAATACGATGAAATACGCGATGACGATTCAGAATGTCATCGATCTGTATAACCATCGTAAAGTACCGAAGTACAGGGATCGCTTCGATAAAGCCTTTACGATTTTTGTATGTAATCTTAAAGGTGGTGGTTCCAAGACAGTTTCTACCGCTTCATTATCACATGCTTTTCGAGCTCATCCTCAGCTTCTGTTCGAAGACCTGCGTATTCTGGCCATCGATTTCGATCCGCAGGCATCTCTGACAATGTTCCTGAGCCATGAGAATTCAGTGGGCTTGGTTGAAAATACGGCTGCTCAGGCCATGCTCCAGAACGTGTCTCGAGAAGAATTACTTTCCGATTTTATAGTACCGTCTATTATCCCTGGTGTTGATGTAATCCCCGCTTCCATTGACGATGCATTCCTTGCTGAAGGCTGGAAGGGATTGTGTGAAGAACATCTGCCAGGGAAAAATATTCATGCGGTGCTTAAAGAGAACATTATCGACAAGCTCCAGCATGACTACGACTTTATTTTCCTTGATAGTGGTCCTCACCTTGATGCGTTCCTGAAAAACTGCATTGGAGCGGCAGACCTGATGTTGACCCCTCTTCCACCGGCGACGGTTGATTTTCATTCTTCCCTAAAGTTTGTGGCCAGCCTCCCTGCCCTCATAGATTCCATTGAAATGGATGGGCACACCTGCAATCTCATCGGTAATGTCGGCTTCATGTCCAAGATCCTGAACAAGTCTGATCACAAAATTTGCCATAGTCAGGCCAAAGAGGTTTTCGGTGCCGATATGCTAGACATGGTTCTGCCGAGACTGGATGGTTTCGAACGCTGTGGGGAGACTTTTGACACAGTTATTTCAGCAAATCCAGCAACCTATGATGGAAGTACAGAGGCACTAAAAAGCGCAAAATCAGCAGCGGAAGACTTTGCGAAGGCAGTCTTTGATCGCATCGAGTTCATTCGTACTAACGGAGGTATGTGATGTCGAATGAGAAAAGAAAAACCATCGGCAGACAGTTAAATACCCAGGCGTCAATAGCGGAAATGACGGACACCGGTAGAAGCCAGGTATTTACCTTAAAAACCGGCAGGAAGGTAACGTTCAGGTTTGTTCGGGTGCCTGCATCTGAAGTTGAAAGTAAGACATTCGTTAACCAGGAAAACAATGGAAGAGATCAACTTGCACTGACCAGGGAGTCCCTGAAATCCATTATCCAGACGATTAAGTTTCAGCAGTTCTTTCCCTGTATTGGTATTAAGCAAAGTGAAAGGATTGAGATACTGGATGGTTCAAGACGGCGAGCCTCAGCAATTTTTGTCCGTACAGGCCTTGATGTAATGGTTACCGAAGAACATTTATCAGCTGATGAAGCTCGCCAACTGGCTAAAGATATCCAGACAGCTAAAGAACATAATCTTCGGGAGATTGGGCTGAGATTGATCGCTCTTAAAGAGTCCGGATTTAATCAAAAGGAAATTGCTGAACTGGAGGGGTTATCTCAGGCTAAAGTTACCAGGGCGCTGCAGGCGGCGGCCGTACCGCAAGACTTAATTTCTCTGTTCCCGGTTCAGTCGGAGCTATCGTTTAGTGACTATAAACTTCTTTTAGAAGTTAATGAAAAACTTAGTGAAAAGGGATTAACTCCTGAAGAACTCATTCAGGCTGTATCAGCTCAGCTCGATGCAATTTTGAATGATGGCGAGCGACCAGAAGACGAACAGAAAGCCAGTATTCTGAAGCTGATTTCTCAGGCATCTCAGGCATTAATCGATCCATCTCCCAAGGAAAAGTCAGTGGTTTCCCCACTCTGGTCTTTTGAAGAAAAGGACAAGTTCGCGCGTAAGCGTGTGAAAGGGCGCACGCTGACTTATGAGTTTAGCCGTATGTCAAAAGTGATTCAGGATGAACTGGACAAGGCTATCAACGAGGTCCTTGACAGAAATTTGAGTCAATAATTTCGCCATGGCGATTTCACATCTAACTTATTGTAATTAGGCAGTTTAGGCTGAGAATTTCAAGGTGAAATCGCCATAGTTTCACGCCAGTTTCGCTGCAGGAATATCTGACCATCGTGTCGTATAAGCAGGAGAAAGCATCTCCCGTTTCATCTGCCATTCCGAGGCCATACCCCGCCCCGCAAACCATACTTTACCCAGCCCTGAGTTGTTGATCCCGTCCAGAACCCTCATCAGCTCAGCACTGTGAGGGCGTGGCGGGCGTTCGTCGAACAGCTGCAGCTGCGAAACGCCGGAGCCGGTGAAGTCATTCAGCATAACTCCGGCTTTGGCATACCGGTGCCCATCCCTCCAGATACGCTCCAGAGCCGTTGTAGCGGCTGCAATGATGTCCCTGGTGTCCTGAGTGGGTGTAAGAAGTTTTTCCGTAGCCACGTTGCCGTAGTAAGGCCCTTTAATGGCGAACGGAGACGTTTTGATGAAAACGGAAATATGCCGGCAATACTGGTGCTCTTTACGCAGTTTTCCAGAGGCCCGCTCTGCGTGCTGACAGATAGCCTGACGGAGTGACTCGTACTCCGTGATCTTCACGCCAAAACTGCGGCTGCAGACAATTTGCTGTTTCGTCGGAGGGGCTTCCTCAAGCGAAAGGCAGCTTTCCCAGTTCAGTTCCCGTACCGTTCGCTCAAGGACCACAGAAAAATTTTTGCGGATGAAGGCCGGGTTCGTCAGAGCCAGATCGAGCGCGGTTTTTATGCCCAGCACATTTAGCTTGCGTGCAATACGGTTACCCACCCCCCAGATTTCTTCAACCGGCTGCAGTGAAAGCAGTTTCCGCGTCCTTTGCGGATTTCCCCTGGTCAGCGCGAGTACGCCACGAAACTGTTTCCACTCTTTTGAGGCCCACTGGGCTGATTTTGCGAGGGTTTTCGTTGGTCCGGCGCCCACGCCAATGGTCAGGCGGGTACAGTCATACACGTGCTGACGCAGCTGCCGGCCGAAGTCCTCAAGCCCCATACAGTGCTCCACGCCGGTCAGGTCGAGGAACATCTCATCAATGGAATACTGTTCCACCCTGGGGGCCAGTTCCTCCAGGCAGTTCATCACGCGCGCCGACATCGAGGCGTAAAGTTCATAATTACTTGAAAACGCATATATTTTTTCCGGGTACCTTTCGTTTTTTATCTGAAACCACGGAGTTCCCATTTTGATCCAGGGCTTCGCCTCGGCACTGCGAGCGATTACGTTCCCGTCGTTGTTGCTCAGGACGACTATCGGCTTTCCTTTCAAATCCGGGCGGAAAACACGTTCACAGCTGGCATAGAAGCTGTTCACATCGGCCAGGGCAAACATCAGTACATCTCCCTCGGGCGGTGGATGATATGCGTGACGACGCCAAAGATATCCAGCTCGTCGGGATCAGGATAAATCGGCGACCAGGAGGCATTCATGGGCTGCAGCGTCAGCCGCGGCGTCAGCAGAAGCCGTTTCACCGTAAACTCCCCCTGTACGCTGGCGACAACGATATCGCCGTGCCGCGGCTTTTCAGCACTGTCCACAACCAGCAGATCGCCATTGTACAGACTGCCGTCGGCCATGCTGTCTCCGCTGGCACGCAGGTAGTACGTCGCGCTCGGATGCCGTATGCAGTAATCATGGAGATCCAGATCGGACTCGACATAGTCAGCAGCAGGGCTGGGAAAACCGCAGCTGGCCAGATCGGCAAACAATGGATGGGCCTGTGGCGGGAGTTCTTTCCCGGTGCTGAAAAGTTGTAGTTTCATCTTTCCTCCTGACACTCTAATTTTTACTGGTTATGCATACAGTATATTTAACAGCGTGACGATAATCCAGATCGCATGCCTTAAGAACATTTTGAGTAAATAAAGGTGTTCAAAATGCTTATATTAATCATTTTGATATTTTTGTATTGCTCATATTGAGAAATGTTACTTTGTTTTTTTCATCTTGCTCTTATAATTGGTATCAAATTGAGTGTAACTAACGGAGCATATTGATGAATATTTACTGCGATGATGGTTCAACTAATGTTAAGCTGGCATGGTTTGAAGGCGATGAGCTTCAGACCCGGGTTTCTGCGAACTCCTTCCGGCATGGCTGGAAAGTGGCGGAATTCAGTGCGGCAACGTTCAACTATCAGGTGGGTACGCTGAAATACACCTGGGACAGCGTCAGCCGGGATGCCATCCCGACAACAAACGTGGAATATCAGTACGGTGATCTCAACCTGCTGGCCGTGCATCATGCGCTGCTGAACAGCGGACTGGAGCCGCAGCCGGTGAGCCTGACCGTGACGCTGCCCCTGAGTGAGTATTACGACGGGGACTGCCAGCGGAACGAGGAGAACATACGACGCAAACGGGAAAACCTGATGCGTGAGCTGGTTCTGAATAAGGGCAGGGCATTTACCGTAACGGACGTGAAGGTGATGCCGGAATCACTACCGGCGGCGTTCTCCCGTCTCGCGGAGCTGAAACCCGGCCCCGCTGAGACCACCCTGATTATCGATCTCGGTGGTACCACGCTCGATGCCGGTGTGATTGTCGGCCAGTTTGATGATATCAGTGCGGTGCACGGTAATCCGTCTGTCGGCGTGTCACAGGTCACCCGCGCAGCTGCAGGCGCGCTGCGTGCGGCAGACAGCGAAACCAGCGCCCTCATCGCTGACACTATCATCCGCAACCGCAATGATCGTCAGTATCTGCAGCGTGTGATCAACGATGCCGGTAAAATCGACGAGGTTCGGAACAAAATAACAGAGGCGATCACTTCCCTGGGGGCGCGTGTCACCAGTGAGCTGACGGCCTTCAGGAACGTTAACCGGGTATTCCTGGTCGGGGGAGGGGCTTCCCTCATAGAAGAAGCTATCCGTCAGGCCTGGCCTCTGGCTCATGACCGTATCGAGGTTATAGGCGATCCGCAGATGGCGCTGGCCAGGGAGATTGCCCTTTACAATAAAGAGGACTAAACGTGCCGGACGGCCAGTATTCTTTCTATCTGCACAGCGACGATCGCACCGACATCGCGGCGATGGCAACCATCAGCACCATCTCACAGCCCCTGCGCGGTGAGTTCATCCGTACCGCCGCCACCGCCGGGGCGGTGGTATACCAGGTGGATGCCCGTTTACCGGCGCTGATCCCGGTGTTCTTTGCCGGGCAGCTGAGCGCTGTCCGCCTTTGCGCCGTGATGGCCCTGGTCTCCGGAACCTGGTCCTCACTCACCGGCCTTCCGGATGAGCCCGAAAATGGTGGGGCTGCTCTGCCCGTGTCACCGGAGACGGAATACCAGCGCCGGCGTTACACCCTGACGCTTCAGAATGGCCGGAGTGGGGAACGGGTGGAAAGTGTGCTGACGGAAGCGTCATCCCGTCTGCGTGGGGATCTGCTGAGAAACCTGATTATCACCGGTCTTGCCCTCCACACGACGGCGCCTGAACTGCCGCGCCTGCTGGCCAGTATGCCGGTACCGCCCACCTCGGTCAGTGAGCTGCAGGCTCTGGTTCAGCAGATGGCCGGCACCGCTGACGTGAACAGGGCTGCAGCTGCAGTACCGGATACGCCGGCAGCATCTGCCGCGCCGGTGTCCGGGGCGGATACCCGGGAAATAAAGAAAAATATGCGGCGTGCATTCGGTGACTAACAGTACGAATCACATCCACTACTATACCGATTTCAAATGACTGGCATCCCAGGGAGGTTCTCATGTCACCAGGATTCAGAAATGTTCTCCGTCTCGCCCGCATTCCCGTCGACAGCAGTGAACCGGTGCGCAGAAAATTTGGCAGCCGGCTGATTGGCATTGTGACGGTATGTCTGCTTCCGCTTCTGGTTTTCGACGTTCCGCAGTGGGTTTTCATTTTGTCGCAGGTCATCTGGGGGGCTGGCGTCTATATTGGCCTGTCCCTGGCCGGGGATAAATCCCTGAACCGCTGATACAAACTTTCCGGTTGTTCAAAAAAAGAACAGACGTGGTGGCGTCTGTTCTCCCGCGCTTCTCCGTCGTTTGCCTTCAGGTTATCCACAATTTTAAGCCCCGGATTTGTGGACAGGTATGCCGGTAATTCCCCGTTCGCCTGGAGTTAACGCCAGCCTGCCGCCCGCTGCCAGTGTCTCGCGTCCGGTCTGGTACGGGACGGGCGGTTTTTCCGCTCCGGCCCGGCGTCGTTGAGAGTGTGCGCCAGTCCCTCGCCCTTTTAAGGAACGCCCTTCAAGCCGCTTTCGCGGCATATCCTTGCCGTCCAAAAGACGGACGGCTGCGGTATTCCACGGTCGGCCTGACCCGTGACCGGACGCGATGAACAGGCAGCGTGCGGCAGGGAACGGTATCGCGGTGATGCCTCCTGCCCCCTCAGACTACAGGAGTGCTGCCATGTCCAGATTCATTCTCGGGAACTGTATTGATGTGATGCGCGGATTCCCCGACCGTGCCGTGGACCTTATTGTGACCGATCCGCCTTACCTCGTCGGTTTTAAGGACCGTCAGGGCAGACAGATTGCCGGGGATGTGACGGACGAATGGCTGCAACCGGCCACGCTGGAGATGTACCGCGTCCTTAAAAAAGACGCACTGATGGTGAGCTTCTACAGCTGGAACCGTGTGGACCGCTTTATGGCCGCGTGGAAGGCGGCAGGATTCTATGCCGTGGGCCAGCTTGTGTTCACCAAAAACTATGCCTCCAACCGTCGTAACGCCAGGGCCCGACGCGGATTTGTGGACTACTGCCATGAAGGGGCTTATGTCCTTGCCAAAGGCCGCCCCGTGCCGCCCCTTAAACCGCTGCCGGATGTGCTGCCCTTCCCGTATACCGGTAATACCCTGCATCCGACGCAGAAACCAGTGGAGGCGCTACAGCCGCTGATTGAGTCATTCAGCGCTCCGGGCGCGATTGTTCTCGACCCGTTTGCCGGAAGCGGTTCGACCTGCGTCGCTGCATACCGTGCCGGACGCCGCTATATCGGCATCGAAATGCTGGCGCAGTACCACCGGGCCGGAACCGAACGACTGGACGCCATGCACCGGGCCGTAAATACCCCGGCGGCGAACGATGAATGGCTCCCGGAGGCCGCGTAATGAATTACGACGGACACGAAGCCCTGCGCCGCGATATGGCCGGGCTGGCGAACAATCTTTGCGACCTGAAAACCACCCTGAAAGTGCTGGAAGACACGTACCACTACCGGTACGACGGACTGGCGGAACGGCTTGCCGGTATCAGTCTGCGACGTCTCAGCGTCCTGATGGATGAGGCGTTCAATATTGCACTGATGCTCGATGAAAGCTTTCTGGATTGAGGAGAGAACATGTACGGAACCCGTGAAGATCTTTGCAGGATGCTGAATGAGCAATATCCCGCAGAAACCCCGCTGAACCTGATTATCTGGGCCCCGGCGGATATTGAAGCACTGGCTGACGGGATGGAATATTCCTTTTCAGAACATGACGTAAGGGCAGTACTGGAACGCATGGACACTATACCGGAAGAACAACGGCTTGAGTCGGGCGTGTCAGCCGGCCTGGTGATGGCACTGATAGACCAGGTGAAAGAGAACGGGCAGAGGGTGACTGTGCCGGTTGACCTGCTTGAAACCCTGCTGATTACCGCCGAACAGGCATTGTGGGACAGGGAATGGACCGCACGGGATCGCAATCTCCCGGTGCCGGAAAGCGTAATGCGCCGCCTGGCGGATACAGCAAAAGTGCGGGCATTACTGAAAAGCTGACAGCAGATCGCCCCGCCACGCGGCGGGGTGATATAACCCGGACAGAGACGATAATGATGAAAAAAGAAACCCTTAACACGCTTATTCTGCGTCACGGCGACCGGATGCTGCGCCAGGCTGGCTGGCCCGACACTGTTGATATGGCGCCCGTCGCCCCCGAAACCGTACCCGGCTGGCTTGCCGCCTGCGGCTCTCTCAGTGGCGTGGAAATCCTCACGCTTACGGAACAGCTTTGTCAGCCGCTGACGTATGGCCGGGCAGCGTTGTTGCTCGCCAGCGCCCGGCGGCTGGCGGGAACCCCGGCTCGTCTGCATCTCTTTCCGGTGCAGGCATATCCGCATCCGGAGCGGCTGGCTGACTGTCAGGTTATCCGCCTGCCTTACGCTCAGGAGTGGCTGACAGCGGCGGAATGTGACGATCTGCTGGCCTTTCTGAAAGCCTCCCTCACGCAGATATCGGAAATCGTCCACCGGGATACGAAGCGCATCGCCGCCGCGCTTACGCCGTCCGTCACTCCCCGTCTGATGGACAGGCGGATCGGTGACTGGCGCTTGCTGGCCGTGGAGTATGATCATGATAACTGCCTGGACGAAGACGAAACCGACAGGCTGGATCAGGTCCTCGATGCCATTCTTATTCGCGATGCGCGATTCTGCCCGGTCCTGCTCACCCTGGTTAACGAGCGGGAGGAAACTATCAGGAGCGCAGGGGTTATCGCTGATCAGCTGCGTTTTACGGACACTCCGGTCCGGCGCTGGTTTGATCGCCGGGTTTTAAGGGAAATGGTGAGAGAGGCCCGCGCCAGCAGAACTCAGGAGTGACAGCCCGGAGCGTCAGGGGAGGGGGACCCTCCCTTGTCAGCCTGCCGGCACAGGAGGAGTGGTGCGATAAGGATGTCGCCGTGCCGGCTCCGCGTCCACCCGGCCCGGTTTCCGGGCCTTTTGGGTGAACACAACCCTCTGTTATCGCCGTGCCGTGTGCTGGCTGTGCCGTGCCTTCACTTTAGCCCGGCAGCCGCAGAGGCTGGAGTTCGCTGGCGCCGCCATCCCCGGATAAGGCAGTCGCCGGCTTGCCGTTGCCGCCGGCTCCGCTTCACCCGGCCCCATCCCTCCGGTCCGTGGCCTTATTCCTGCGTCTGTCGCGTTGCGACATCTGCTTCCGCTTTTCTCCCGGTGGTCGAAAAACGGGGGAGAGAAACCCTGTATTCAACCTCCTGCATCGCGACGGGTTGTGCCGTGCCTTCACTTTAGCCCGGCCGCTGCAGATGCAAGGGTGCGCTGACGCCGCCATCCTCGCCCGGTCGCAGTTTTTTTATGATGCTCGCCGTTCTTCCCGTCGTTTTCTCGCTCAGGTTTCGCTCGAAAACCGTCCAGACCAGCTTCGCGCTATATCTGCGCTGCGGCCTCCGGTGTCGCCCCTGCATCTTCCGCTTTTCGCCGGGCTGTCGTGTCGGCACGGCACAACCCGGTGCCGCAGTCTATGTGATTACGGAGGTTTATCCATGCAGTATGTGAATACATGCCCGGTCCTGAATGTTGAGGAGTCCGACCGCCTGTCTTTTATGCCGTACCTGTTCGGCACGGATTTCATGCTCGCGGAATTACAGGTGTACGCTCTGGCCAAAAAATGGATGCCCGGCTATGAGGGCGGCTTCTGGCATTTTATTCGCCTGCCGGAGGGGGGCGGCTACATGATGCCGGATTGTGGCCGGGTACATCTGGTCAGTAGCGAAAACTGGTTTGATCGCACTGTCAGCGCCGACGCGGCGGGCATTATTCTGACCAGCCTGGCGATTAATCGCCGTCTGGCGGCCCATCATGACAGCAGTAACCCGGCGCTGACTCGCCTTTATATGCTGCGTGATGCCCAGCTCTGGAATCACATCACCTTTCACCCCGAATGCAGTGCTATTTACGCCGCGCTGGACTGATTAACGACCGGGGCGGTTACACCGCCCCGCAGGGAGACAAAAATGACTTCATCAGTAACCGTTCCGGCCGTCTACGTGGGCACATATCACCAGTACAACGGCGGCAGTATTTTTGGCAAATGGTTTGATTTAACCGACTTCGACGACGAAGACGAATTTTATGACGCCTGCCGGGCGTTGCATGCCGCCGAGGATGACCCCGAGTTTATGTTTCAGGACTGGGAAGGGATCCCGTCTCAGTTTGCCTCTGAATCCTCTGTTAAGTGGGCGTTTATCGAGGCATTCCGGCAGGCGCAGGACGAAGGACGCGCTGCCGCGTTTGTGGCCTGGGCGGACTATACCGGCGAGTGCGACTATGACGCCTTTGATGAGGCGTATTGTGGCGAGGCTGAAAGCGAGGCGGATTTTGCTTATGGCTTTGTGGAGGATCACGGCCTGTTAAACGAGGTGCCTGAATCCCTGCGCGTCTATTTCGATTATGAGGCTTATGCGCGGGATCTGTTCAGCAGCGGCTATGTCTTCCATGAAGGCTATGTATTCAGCAACTGATTACTATCCGGCGGGGAAGCCCGCCGGTTAAGGAGAAAGCACATGAAACTTGCACCACAAAGCCGCGATATCCTGCGACAGTACAAAGCCCTGATTAATGCCCGCCGCCGCGATGCCGGTCAGCGGGAACTGACCACTGCGCAGGTGATGGATGAAATCTGCGAATACATGACCTGTCAGTGCGCCGTCTATATTGGCGGCCATTTCATTCTTCAGGGGGGAAAGGCACGATAAATCACAGGGCAGGGGGGAACCTCTGCCGCTTCCGGCCGCGCGAAAATCCTGGCAGGCTTCGCCTGCCGGTGAGGCGGTTCGCCACGCCTGCGGCGCTGCGTACCGGCCTCACCTCTACAGGTCGCCAGTTAAGGATTAAGAGCGTAATATCTGAATACCTTTTCTTCTTTTGCGGAATTTGCGTATGTCGCAGTGGAATATTGCCTCTTTTTCAAAAGAGGAGCAGGACAAAGTTGCCGTTGATAAGGTGGCCGCTGCTGTCGCCTGGCAGGAAAGGATGAGCAAGCCCGTCGTGCCGGAACTTGTTGAGCGGGAACAGCCTGAGCACCTGCGCGAGTATTTCCGTGAACGGCTCCGCGTACATCGACTGAACAGTCAGCAGCTGCCGCGCGCAAATGCGCCCGAATATAATAAACCCGGAGATGAGCAGCAGAAGTGATTCTTATAGTCAGTGTGTCCAGGGAGGAAATTTTATGCGTATGTCTCTGATGTTTGCAGCCGTGACGCTTTTAACCGGTATTAACCTGTTTTTTATTCCGTTTCAGCCTGTTCCGGCTCTGTGGGGGGCTATCCTGGCCGTTGCTTTTGTTCTGATTAATGTCGTGGCGGATAAGCTGCGCCTCTGGAGTGGCATTGCGTGGATTATCGTTGCCGGCATCATCATAACGCTGATGCTGAAGGGGAAAGAGCCGGGTGAAGAATTTCGTGTCCTGATCACCGTTTTCGCTTTCCTGGCTTCAATCTGGTATAGCGTTGCGCAGTTCAGGAAGGAAAATAAGCTCCGTTCCTGACGCCCCGTCTGGTATGCCGCCGGTTTATCATGGCTTCTTTCCGGCGGCATGAAAAACATATTCTCTCCAGCCTGCATCTTTACGTTTCCGGCTTGCTCCCTGCTGTCTGTCTGCTTTCTCTTCTTCTTCCTGCTGTGATGTCTCTTTTTAACCCTTAAAGGCTTTAAAAGCACACCCGCACTGGACACCTTCGGCTCCCGGCCAGCTGCGCTGTCCAGTCGTCGAGC
>NZ_MJDM01000043.1:0-2137 GCF_008452795.1 Klebsiella sp. AqSCr | reverse complement strand
GTTCAGCAGGTCCCCGCACAAAGTCAAAACCGCGGCCCCGGCAACTCAACGGGTGATGGTTTTAAAAGGCAGAAAAACAGACAAAGGAGAAAGCTGGATGAGCACACAAAACGTCAACGAAAAACCCTCCACCAAAGAAAGCACAACCCTCCGGACTGACGGTTTTGTGCGCAACATTCATTCCCGAAACCCGTTCGATGTTATCCGCGCCGATGTAGTGCTTGAACGTATCGAGAAAAAGGCTGGTCGGAGCTGCGGGATGCATTACGAGCTGTATCAGGCCCATCTGCTGGGTGGTGCGCTGGATTATCTGGATGCGCTGCCGTTGAAAGACCGTCCGGTGTTAATGGGCGCTGCGGCAAAGCGCGGCTATCTGCTGACGCTAGCCGAAGAGGAACGCGCGCTGGAAGCACGGGATGTACTGATGAGTGAACTGGCGGCAAACGACTGCTGAGAAATAAACACGGATGGCGGCGTATCGCTGCCATCCCTTAAAGACCAGAGGTAACGCAAAATGAAAGTATACGGCCATCAACACTCATCAGAGGTTTTCTCCCGGGAAACTTCCCCATCCTGTTTTGAACCAAAAGCGGAAAAGGTGATCGCTTTTCATGGAAAGGATGCCAGTTACGCCTATAACGTGCTGGCCGATCTGAAAGCCGCAGGTGCTTCATATACGCGCCGGAATATCATCGCCGATATGTTCCGCCGTCTGGGTGTGGAATGAGGTCTGGGCAATGGAACACGTGAAAAGACAAATCCAGCAGGGGGCAGGGAACGCCTATTATGCGGGGATGCAGTGGCGCGGTATTACACTCGGACACGCCGATGCTGCAGCGCTTAATCAGTTTGATATCGATATCAGCAAAGCTCAGGCACCCGAAGCACGCACCTGGTTGCTTCAGAACAAAGCGGAATTCATCGCTCTTATGCTGGGTATTGAGATTGTAAAGATCGGGTAGTGAGAAGTCAGCTAACTTAGCTCTTGAGCTAAGTTAGCTTTTAAGCTAACGTATACACATACGGACCAGAGATTACATTCATGTTCACAGTCATCTTTCATGATGAGGCTGAAAAAGAGTTTACGGCTCTGCCTGCTGCCATTCGTGCAAAAATGGCCAGGCTACTCATGAAGCTGGAAGCAAACCCTCGCCAGCTACGCGAGCCAGATACCAAGCCGCTTGGAAACGGCCTTTTCGAAATACGTACAATGGGGGCAGATATCGCCCGCGGAATCTGGGTATATCAGAGTGGTGAACGTATTTTTCTACTTCGGATCTTTATCAAAAAATCGCCAAAAACGCCCCCGGCAGAAATAGATCAGGCACTTCGCAGACTGGAGGAAATGCAGAATGAAATATAAAACCCTTAGCCAGGTTCATACCGAAGCAATGAACGATCATGAGTACAGCGCGGCATTCGAGGCAGAAGAAGCCTCGGAGCTACTTCGGGAAACCTTAGCAACATGGAGAAAAGAAGCGGGTTTGACGTCGGCACAGGTTGCAGAACGTATGGGCATCAAAGCGCCTACTATCTCACGTATGGAGAAGAACGCTTCGCGAATGAGTATTCAGACGCTGGTTCGGTACGCCAGAGCCTGCGGTGTTAACTTTAAAATTCAGCAGGTTTGAATGATTAGCGATGCCAATAAAGCGGTGAATGACCTGGCGAGTATTGTCCCTCTGCTGGGTGGCAGTTCGTCCCGCAAAGATTACGAAGAGGCACGTAAACTCGTTGAATATCTTCTGGAACATGATCCGGACAGCCCGCTGGTTGATATGCTGACTGCCCGCATCGATGCCTGGGAAGATAACGCGGTGGAATTTGAAGAATTTAATACGCGCTTCGAAGCAGGCAAAAACGGTGTATCGTTGCTGCGGGTTCTTATGCAGCAATACGGGCTTTCTCAGTCCGATTTCGAAAACGAGATAGGTAATAAATCGCTCGTCAGCCGGATCCTCAGTGGTGAACGCAGTCTGACCTTTGATCACATGCGGGCGCTGGCAAATCGATTTCAAATCCCGGTCTCGATGTTTGTTGACTGATTCGGGAACAGAGCAGGCGAAGGGGGCATCGGTCCCCGTCTGGCCGCGCCTCGAAAGACCGCGCGCCTGCGGCGCCGGGAAAACCGGGCCGC
>NZ_MJDM01000042.1:0-2103 GCF_008452795.1 Klebsiella sp. AqSCr | reverse complement strand
TAATCATGTCTTTCTCCAGCTTGCTGAACTGATCCGGGTACAGCTGGTTATACTTGGCAAACTCTTTGGCTGACTGCTTCAGAATGGCCTTGTACGACGAGTTCCCCCAGGCAGCGCGTGCAGCGCTCGATGCGGTCGGGGAGTCGAAGTCCACGATATTTTGCGTGATGGTGATGTATGCGCCGGTATGTCGACGCGCGGTACGGTAGCCTTTCTCGATAAACTGCCCCACTTTTTCATTCTTGAAATCAAGGAGCTTCCAGCCCTCATCGATGACGTTCAGTTTTTTCAGGCCACGCGGTGACTGATACATCCTGTTCTCGATGTAAATAATCAATGAGAACATCACCGCGATAAGCAGAGAGGGCCGCGACTCCAGGCCACCGAGCTCCAGTACCACCATCCGGGCGTCATCGTGAAGTGTTGGTTTATCTGAGTTGAAATAGTCCCCGTAGATCCCATTCACCGTGTACTGATCGAGCAGGATTATCATCTCGTCCAGACGGCCCCGGATTGTCGGGGAATCAGCATATTCATCGCTGTCCTTCGCGTCCTGTAAAAACTGAACTACGTCATCAACGCGTGCATGATTACGCTTGCTTAACCAGGCCGCCTGAACTGCCTGCAGAAGCAGACCTTCATGGACTTCATCGAGGTTGCCGTTCGGACTGGCCATCACCGACATCTGATCGCGTATACGTTCTGCTGACATGTCAAAGTGAGCATCATCCAGCACGTTGGCGAACGGGTTAAACTTGAGGGTATCGCCATCGAGGTATACGCCCCCCATGTTTTCACACAGGGACTTATAGCCATCGCCCATGTCGAACACCCAGGCAAACCCGCCGGAGTCGAGCACACTGCGAATGAGGGGCTGAATCAGACCGGTTTTACCCGCCCCGGACGTCCCGCAGACTGCCATGTTGAAATTGGTATTGTTCATTCCCTCGTAGAACAGGTCGATGAACGCCAGCTGATTTCGGTAGGTGGGCGCCAGGAGTCCCGCCGGCGCCAGCGGGCTGTCAGCGACGATCGGCAGGAGGTTAGCCACCTGGAACGTCTCCGCCCGCTTCACCACGCCTGCCGCCTGCAGCTCTTTAAACAGGCCCTCACCACACTTGAACGGCATCATGGCCAGAAAGTTACGCAGGTGATGGTAGCGGGCCGGGATCAGCTGGAAACCGCCTTTACGGTAGCTGTTGAGCACCTGCTGTTCAGCGGCGAGAGAGGCCTCTGTGCTGTCTGCGGTGTACGTGGTGATATTAAAGAAGTAGGACACCAGGGAGGTCTGGTTGGTCGCCAGTCGCTGGCGGATATCGCCCCACTCCTGCATTTCCTTTATCACGTTCGGAAAAAACTTCGCGTAGGAGGTTTTGCTTTTCTTCTCCACGTCCATGAATTTCATGTTGGCTTCATTCTGGGTCTTCACCTGGTCCTCCACCATCAGCGTCAGCGTGATGACAAAGGGGCAGGAGATGGAGAGCTCCGGGTTAAGCAGGTTGGCGTAGTTATCCGCGGAGGTCCAGAGGAAGGCCATTTCCGGATCACTCTCCAGATGGTAGCTCGTCACCCGGGTTACGCACTCTTTCCCGTCGCGCCCCAGGCGGCCAATTTTCAGATGACCGGCGGTGACCTGCATATCAAAGCTGTCATCGACACACTGATAGTTCAGATCCTGATAGGGGTCCAGCTTATACGGTACGCGGTACATCTCGTGCGGGTCCGGGTTTATCAGCTCGCGCATCAGTTCGACCAGCCCGGCAGCATCAAGGATACGCGTCGGAATATAGGCACCGCCCAGTGACGCCCGCAGGATTTTAATCTGGTTCTCCATCTCCACAATTTGCGTGGTGGAGTTTTTCTTCCGGGGCACGCAGCAGGAGATGTACACGCGGTAGTTACGCAGCGTCAGGGGTAAATCCAGTGCAGGAGGCAGGGGGAACTTCGTCTCCGCTGCCCGGAGATAGTAGGCCTGGGTGATGGCGTTAAACTTCTTAGCCTGTTTACCGCTCCAGCGGAATTCACGCAGACCGTAGTCGATATCATTGCCGACCAGTTTGCTGGAGACCAGATGAAAACTGACCGGGACGCCCCGGGGAAGTT
>NZ_MJDM01000041.1:0-31559 GCF_008452795.1 Klebsiella sp. AqSCr | reverse complement strand
ACAAAGTCATCGGGCATTATCTGAACATAAAACACTATCAATAAGTTGGAGTCATTACCCTTTTTTCAACTTCTGATGGATGCGAGTGATTGAACTCATTCATTAATGTTTTCCCACGAAGTCTTTTTTCAGGTAAGCCTTCGCACATATCGGTAAATAGCTTGCCTGCTTTTATTTTTTCTGTCATCGACATGTTCATTTTTAACATTCCGTCCTGATAAGTTGGTCGGATAAGGCGCTCGCGCCGTATCCGACATTAATTTCTTAAGCGACTTCATTCACCTGGCGACGCAGCAGGGAAAGTGGGCCGGGGCCGCTAAGCGTGAACACGGAAATTAAGGTGAAGCCCAGCGCCACCAGACCCAGCACCAGGTAAGCGCCCTGGAAACCGATGCTTTCATACATATTGCCCGCCAGAATAGACATAAAAATCATCGCCAGTTGCTTAAAGAAGCAGAAACAGACCAGATAAATCGTCGCTGAAAAACGCACTTCAAACTGGCTGGTAATATATTTAAAGCAGCCCACCAGCAGGAACGGTACTTCAAACATATGCAGCGTTTTCAGAATAACCACTTCCAGTGCTGAGGTAGCGAACGATGAGCCAATAATACGTACTGACATAATAGTGCCAGCCAGCAGCAGGGCGTTTTTCCCACCGATGCGATTAATGATCAGTGGCGCAAAAAACATAATCGAGGCGTTAAGTAATTCGCCCATTGTCGTTACGTAGCCAAATACCCGCGTACCCTGTTCACCGGTAGCAAAGAACGAAGTAAAGAAATTAGCAAACTGTTGGTCAAAAACATCGTAGGTGCAGGAAACGCCAATAACATACAGTGACAAAAACCACAGTTTTGGCTGTCTGAACAGTTCCAGCGCCAGCTTAAGGCTAAATGCCGAATGGTTGGCACCTACCGCATTGGCAACCGTGGCAGAAGAGGGCGCATCCGTTTTGGCGAAAAAGAGTAAAACGGCGAGGATGAATGCACAGCCAGAACCCAGCCAGAAAACAAACTGATTATTGATGGTGAACATGATGCCGACAATCGAGGCACACAGCGCCCAGCCAACACAGCCAAACATCCGCGCGCGACCAAATTCGAAATTACTGCGACGGCTGACTTTCTCGATAAATGCCTCTACTGCTGGCGCACCGGCGTTAAAACAAAAGCCTAGATAAATACCACCAACAATCGATCCTACTAAAATGTTGTATTGTAACAGTGGCCCGAAGATAAAAATAAAGAACGGCGCAAACATCACTAACATGCCGGTAATAATCCACAGCAGGTATTTGCGCAGCCCGAGTTTGTCAGAAAGCAGACCAAACAGCGGTTGGAATAATAGCGAGAACAGAGAAATAGCGGCAAAAATAATACCCGTATCACTTTTGCTGATATGGTTGATGTCATGTAGCCAAATCGGGAAAAACGGGAAGTAGGCTCCCATGATAAAAAAGTAAAAGAAAAAGAATAAACCGAACATCCAAAAGTTTGTGTTTTTTAAATAGTACATAATGGATTTCCTTACGCGAAATACGGGCAGACATGGCCTGCCCGGTTATTATTATTTTTGACACCAGAGCAACTGGTAATGGTAGCTACCGGCGCTAAGCTGGAATTCCGCCGACACTGACGGGCTCCAGGAGTCGTCGCCACCAATCCCCATATGGAAACCGTCGATATTCAGCCATGTGCCTTCTTCCGCGTGCAGCAGATGGCGATGGCTGGTTTCCATCAGTTGCTGTTGACTGTAGCGGCTGATGTTGAACTGGAAGTCGCCGCGCCACTGGTGTGGGCCATAATTCAATTCGCGCGTCCCGCAGCGCAGACCGTTTTCGCTCGGGAAGACGTACGGGGTATACATGTCTGACAATGGCAGATCCCAGCGGTCAAAACAGGCCGCAGTAAGGCGGTCGGGATAGTTTTCTTGCGGCCCTAATCCGAGCCAGTTTACCCGCTCTGCTACCTGCGCCAGCTGGCAGGTCAGGCCAATCCGCGCCGGATGTGGCGTATTGCTCGCCACTTCAACATCAACGGTAATCGCCATTTGACCACTTCCATCAATCCGGTAGGTTTTCCGGCTGATAAATAAGGTTTTCCCCTGATGCTGCCACGCGTGGACCGTGGTAATCAGCACCGCGTCGGCAAGCGTATCTGCCGTGCACTGCAACAACGCTGCTTCGGCCTGGTAATGGCCCGCCGCCTTCCAGCGTTCGACCCAGGCGTTAGGGTCAATGCGGGTCGCTTCACTTACGCCAATGTCGTTATCCAGCGGTGCGCGGGTGAACTGATCGCGCAGCGGCGTCAGCAGTTGTTTTTTATCGCCAATCCACATCTGTGAAAGAAAGCCTGACTGGCGGTTAAATTGCCAACGCTTATTATCCAGCTCGATGCAAAAATCCGTTTCGCTGGTGGTCAGTTGCGGGATGGCGTGGGGCGCGGAGGGGAGTGTCACGCTGAGGTTTTCCGCCAGACGCCACTGCTGCCAGGCGCTGATGTGTCCGGCTGCTGACCATGTGGTCGCGTTCGGTTGCACTACGTGAACCGTTAGCCAGAGTTGTCCGGCGCTCTTCGGCTGCGGTAGTCCAGGCAGTTCAATCAACTGTTTACCTTGTGGAGCGACATCCAGAGGCACTTCACCGCTTGCCAGCGGCTTGCCATCCAGCGCCACCATCCAGTGCAGGAGCTCGTTATCGCTATGACGAAACAGGTATTCGCTGGTCACTTCGATGGTTCGCCCGGATAAACTGAACTGGAAAAACTGCTGCTGGTGTTTTGCTTCCGTCAGCGCCGGATGCGGCGTGCGGTCGGCAAAGACCAGACCGTTCATGCAGAACTGGCGATCATTCGGCGTATCGCCAAAATCACCGCCGTAAGCCGACCACGGATTGCCATTTTCATCATATTTAATCAGCGACTGATCCACCCAGTCCCAGACGAAGCCGCCCTGTAAACGGGGGTACTGACGAAACGCCTGCCAGTATTTAGCGAAGCCGCCAAGACTGTTACCCATCGCGTGGGCGTATTCGCAAAGGATCAGCGGGCGCGTCTCTCCAGGCAACGAAAGCCATTTTTTGATGGACCATTTCGGCACAGCCGGGAAGGGCTGGTCTTCATCCACGCGCGCGTACATCGGGCAAATAATATCGGTTGCGAGGGTGTCGGCTCCGCCGCCTTCATACTGTACCGGGCGGGAAGGATCGACAGATTTGATCCAGCGATAGAGTGCGTCGTGATTAGCGCCGTGGCCTGATTCATTCCCCAGCGACCAGATGATCACACTCGGGTGATTACGATCGCGCTGCACCATTCGCGTTACGCGTTCGCTCATCGCGGGTAGCCAGCGCGGATCATCGGTCAGACGATTCATTGGCACCATGCCGTGGGTTTCAATGTTGGCTTCATCCACCACATACAGGCCGTAGTGGTCGCACAGCGTGTACCACAGCGGATGGTTCGGATAATGCGAACAGCGCACGGCGTTAAAGTTGTTCTGCTTCATCAGCAGGATATCCTGCACCATCGTCTGCTCATCCATGACCTGACCATGCAGAGGATGATGCTCGTGACGGTTAACGCCGCGAATCAGCAACGGCTTGCCGTTCAGCAGCAGCAGACCATTTTCAATCCGCACCTCGCGGAAACCGACATCGCAGGCTTCTGCTTCAATCAGCGTGCCGTCGGCGGTGTGCAGTTCAACCACCGCACGATAGAGATTCGGGATTTCGGCGCTCCACAGTTTCGGGTTTTCGACGTTCAGACGTAGGGTGACGTGATCGGCATAACCACCACGCTCATCGATAATTTCACCGCCGAAAGGCGCGGTGCCGCTGGCGACCTGCGTTTCACCCTGCCACAAAGAAACCGTCACCCGCAGCTCATCGCGCAGCTCGCCGTACATCTGAACGTCTGCCTCCAGTACAGCGCGGCTGAAATCATCATTAAAGTGAGTGGCTACATGGAAATCGCTGATTTGCGTGCTCGGTTTATGCAGCAACGAGACGTCACGGAAAATGCCGCTCATCCGCCACATATCCTGATCTTCCAGATAACTGCCGTCACTCCAGCGCAGCACCATCACCGCGAGGCGGTTTTCTCCGGCGTGTAAAAATGCGCTCAGGTCAAATTCAGACGGCAAACGACTGTCCTGTCCGTAACCGACCCAGCGCCCGTTGCACCACAAATGAAACGCCGAGTTAACACCATCAAAAATAATTCGCGTCTGGCCTTCCTGTAGCCAGCTTTCATCAATATTAAATGTGAGCGAGTAACAACCCGTCGGATTCTCCGTGGGAACATACGGCGGATTGACCGCAATAGGATAGGTCACGTTGGTGTAGATAGGCGCATCGTAACCGTGCATCTGCCAGTTTGAGGGGACGATGACAGTATCGGCGTCAGGAAGATCGCGCTCCAGCCAGCTTTCTGGTACCGCTTCTGGTGCCGGAAACCAGGCAAAGCGCCATTCACCATTCAGGCTGCGCGACTCTTGGGAAGGGCGATCGGTGCGAGCCTCTTCGCTATTACGCCAGCTGGCGAAAGGGGGATGTGCCGCAAGGCGATTAAGTTGGGTAACGCCAGGGTTTTCCCAGTCACGACGTTGTAATACGACGGCCAGTGAATCCGTAATCATTGTCATAGTTGTATCCTGCGTGAATTGTTATCCGCTCACATTTTCGCATAACATACGAGCCGGACACATAGAGTGTAAAGCCTGGGGTGCCTAATGAGTGAGCTGACTCACATTAATTGCGTTGCGCTCACTGCCCGCTTTCAAGTCGGGAAACTTGTCGTGCCAGCTGCATTAAGGAATCTGCCAACGTGCGGGGAGAGGTGGTTTGCGTATTGGGCGGTAGGGTGGTTTTTCTTTTCACCAGTGAGACGGGCAACAGCTGATTGCTCTTCACCGCCTGGCCCTGAGAGAGTTTCAGCAAGCGGTCCACGCTAGTTTTCCCCAGCAGGCGAAAATCCTGTTTGATGGTGGTTAACGGCGGGATATAACACGAGCTGTCTTCGGTATCGTCGTATCCCACTACCGAGATATCCGCACCAACGCGCAGCCCGGACTCGGTAATAGCGCGCATTGCGCCCAGCGCCATCTGATCGTTGGCAACCAGCATCGCAGTGGGAACGATGCCCTCATTCAGCATTTGCATAGTTTGTTGAAAACCGGACATGGCACTCCAGTCGCCTTCCAGTTCCGCTATCGGATGAATTTGATTGCGTGTGAGATATTTATGCCAGTCCGCCAGACGCAGACGCGCCGAGACAGAACTTAATGGACCGGCTAACAACGCGATTTGCTGGTGACCCAATGCGATCAGATGCTCCACGCCCAGTCGCGTACCGTCTTCATGGGAAAAAATAATACTGTTGATGGGAGTCTGGTCAGAGACATCAAGAAATAGGGCCGGAACATTAGCGCAGGCAGCTTCCACAGCAATGGCATCCTCGTCATCCAGCGGATAGTTAATGATCAGACCACTGACGCGTTGCGCGAGAAGGTTATGTACCGCCGCTTTACAGGCTTCGACGCTGCTTCGTTCTACCATCGACACCACCACGCTGGCACC
This sequence comes from Klebsiella sp. AqSCr, assembly GCF_008452795.1. Taxonomy (NCBI): domain Bacteria; kingdom Pseudomonadati; phylum Pseudomonadota; class Gammaproteobacteria; order Enterobacterales; family Enterobacteriaceae; genus Klebsiella; species Klebsiella sp. AqSCr. The sequence continues at coordinate 25,981 of NZ_MJDM01000041.1, read as the reverse complement.
CAGTTGATCGGCGCGAGATTTAATCGCCGCGACAATTTGCGACGGCGCGTGCAGGGCCAGACTGGAGGTAGCAACGCCAATCAGCAACGACTGTTTGCCCGCCAGTTGTTGTGCCACGCGGTTGGGAATGTAGTTCAGCTGCGCCATCGCCGCTTCCACCTTTTCCCGCGTTTTCGCAGAGACGTGGCTGGCCTGGTTCACCACGCGGGAAACGGTCTGATAAGAGACACCGGCATACTCTGCGACATCGTATAGCGTTACTGGTTTCACATTTACCACCCTGAATTGACTCTCTTCGGGTGCTATCATGCCATACCACGAAATGTTTTGCGCCATTCGGAGGGGGCACGCCGAAGTGAGATTCAAAATGCCGACGTCAGTTCACAGGTGGGTAATGATACCAACGTGTTGATTTCGTATTTTCACTGACACCAGGATCATCCTGATGTTACAAGGATTGAATGACAACAGATTAAAATAGTCATCAACAGGTTGACAGCATTACCGACTGACCTTATCCATAGCGGTAACCTGACCGTTAACGAAATTAACCGCTCAGCCGGATTTCTCATCAACAGTTTTGATTTGCCGGGCATTGGTATATTCATGGGCATCAGCGCCCGCTTTCTGCGTATTTTTCGATTTGCACTGCCGGGGGCACTGGCGGGTATCGCGTTCCGCACACTTTTACATTTATTTATCTGGTGACTGACCTTTTTAAGGAGACAGAATGAAAGCCGTTGGTTTCTGGCAACCCGGGGAAAGTACATCCGTTATTGAAGATTTGTCGCTTCCCCACCCATCCATGCCCAAGGGGCGTGATCTTTTGATCAGAGTCAGGGCGGTCGCGGTTAACCCACGGGACCTGAAAAGCCGGCGAAACATCAGCCCCTCTGCAGGCAATCCGGTAGTTATGGGATACGACGCTTCCGGTGTTGTTGAAGCAACCGGACCAGATGTGACGCTGTTCAGGCCAGGTGACCACGTTTTCTATGCCGGTGTGCTCGATCGCCAGGGAGCCAACGCAGAGTTTCAGCTGGTTGACGAACGCATTACGGGGATAAAGCCGGCAGCACTAAGTTTTGAAGCTGCAGCGTCGGTTCCTCTGACCGGTCTGACAGCCTGGGAAATGTTATTTGATCGTCTGCAGTTGTCAGTGAACGGAGATGCTGATCAGACCCTGTTGATGCTTGGCGGTGCGGGCGGAGTCCCTTGTATGGCTATACAGCTTGCCCGCACTCTGAGTCGGGTGAACATCATCGGGACTGCCTCCCGGCAGGAGAGTGTCAGAGCGGTTCGCGGGTTTGGTGCGCATTATGTCCTGGATCATTCATGTGCGCTTGCGCCACAGGTTGCCAGCCTTGCTGGACTCCCTCCCATTACCCGGATTTTCTCAACGTACACCACGCCATCTGCCTGGGAAAATATGGCCGAAATTATTGCCCCACAAGGCCGTATCGGACTCATCGACGACCCTGAACCACTGGATCTGCGTTTGATCAAATTTAAGAGCGTTTCTGTTCACTGGGAGGCAATGTTTACCCGCCCCATGCATGCTACTGCGGACATGTCTAAACAGCATGATATTCTTAACAAACTCTCATGCATGCTGGATTCCGGTAAGCTCAAACCTCCGTTGCTGGCAGAGTATGGCAGGCTGAATGCTAAAGCACTTCGCCGGGCTCATGAGGACATGGAAAATAAAAATGTGAACGGGAAAATTGTTTTTTCAGGGTTCTGATGAACAGGCCTGTCAGAGTAAAAAAAGATTCGGGTTCAGCACAATGCTGAATTCTGTCTGGCTATAGAGTAAGAATCGTACCGGAATTGAGCATTTACCCTCAGTACCTGCGGATGAAAAAGCAGTCTGCCCTGACATACTGAATAATCCCTTCTCATAAGATGCCTCTCTTTTGCTGTTTAAAGAGCTGAGCAGTCCGGGCGGAGACTGACCTCGTTCCGCTTTCCAAGCGACCCCCTTGTTGAAAGTGCGACAAAAGAGATAGGGCGAATGACTATACTTCGCTCATAGCTGCCCGTCATGCCAGCTCAAAAAACAGGCTTAACGTAGGATATTTAATGAGATGGTCACTCCCTCCTTCCCGGTACTATGCTGAGGACAGGCTTTCATTCGGAGAACTATCATGGAAAACATTGCGCTCATTGGTATCGATCTGGGTAAAAACTCTTTCCATATTCATTGCCAGGATCGTCGCGGGAAGGCTGTTTACCGTAAAAAATTTACCCGGCCAAAGTTGATCGAATTTTTGGCGACATGCCCCGCTACAACCATCGCAATGGAAGCCTGTGGCGGTTCTCACTTTATGGCACGCAAGTTGGAAGAGTTGGGGCATTCCCCAAAGCTGATATCACCACAATTTGTCCGCCCGTTCGTTAAAAGCAATAAAAACGACTTTGTCGACGCCGAAGCTATTTGTGAAGCTGCATCGCGTCCGTCTATGCGTTTTGTGCAGCCCAGAACGGAATCTCAGCAGGCAATGCGGGCTCTGCATCGTGTCCGTGAATCCCTGGTTCAGGATAAGGTAAAAACAACCAATCAAATGCATGCTTTTCTGCTGGAATTTGGCATTAGCGTTCCCCGAGGAGCTGCCGTTATTAGCCGACTGAGTACCATTCTTGAGGATAATAGTTTGCCTCTTTACCTCAGCCAGTTATTGCTGAAATTACAACAGCATTATCACTATCTTGTTGAGCAGATTAAAGATTTGGAATCCCAGTTGAAACGAAAGTTGGACGAAGATGAGGTTGGACAGCGCTTGCTGAGCATTCCCTGCGTCGGAACACTGACAGCGAGTACTATTTCAACTGAGATTGGCGACGGGAAGCAGTACGCCAGCAGCCGTGACTTTGCGGCGGCAACAGGGCTTGTACCTCGGCAGTACAGCACGGGAGGTAGGACGACATTGCTGGGAATTAGTAAGCGAGGTAATAAAAAGATCCGAACTTTGTTGGTTCAATGTGCCAGGGTATTCATACAAAAACTGGAACACCAGTCTGGCAAATTGGCCGATTGGGTCAGGGATTTACTGTGCCGGAAAAGCAACTTTGTCGTCACTTGTGCTCTGGCAAACAAGCTGGCCAGAATAGCCTGGGCCCTAACGGCACGACAGCAAACTTATGTAGCATAACGGCAGAAATACACCGGTTTAAAGAATTACTGATCTGGTTTTGCGAATACTGATATTGATGATACTAACGGCCCACCGGCCTGTTGAGGAACCTGTAAAACGGAAAGGCTCATTGAAGCCGTATATTTTCTGGAGGTTCATCAGGCGCGGAACTCATCAAGGCGCGGGAATAAAATCCCATTCAGACGCCGGATAGATTCAAGCAAGCCAACTTGTCGTCAAAATCGGTGTTGCAAAAACGGGAGTGACCATAGATTCCGTTTTCCAAGCGGCCCCCATATTGAATGGCTGACGGTACTGGATTTCGATGAGATAAAAATAGACCGTATTTTTATTGCCAATATTGATGACCCGGTGAAGCGAGCGCTACTTGTTTCTGTGGTGAAAGGGTTACGTGGTACTGGCAAACCACTGGTGTTTGAAGGGGTGGAAACGCCAGGACAGTTTGAATTCGTCCGTTCTCTTGGCCCCGGTTACCTAGTTCAGGGCTGGTATACCGGAAAACCCGAAACAATATCTGCGATGAATATTCAGGGTTAAAACGATACGTGGCCCGGCCCGTATCGGCAACCCGACCCGTCAGCGTATCGCTTTCTGTCTGAAGCCGGTTCAGGTCGGCTTCTATCTGCGCGATGCGGCGGGAGATTTATTCAGAATGACTGCCGAAGTTCATTCGGCGAAGCTTATCCAGCTGCGCCTGCAGATGGTCTATTTCGCGCTCCCGGTCGGCCTGCTTTTCCAGCAGGGCGCGGTTCAGCGCTTCCTGTTCGGACAGGCGCTGTTTCAGCAGAAGGATGTCGTCAGGGGGAGGTGTTGTTCATAAGCCCGCATTTTACGAGGCTTATTCAACGACAACCAGGATAAAGAGGCCTACAACATGGTCAGGGACGTAAGCAGTCTTTTAGGCTGCCGCCAGTCGATGCCTTCCAGAAGCATTGCCAGCTGCGCCGGGGTCAGGAACACTTTGCCATCGCGGACAGAGGGCCAGGCGAAGCGGCCGCGTTCCAGCCGTTTGGTCAGCAGGCTCAGCCCGTCGCCGGTGGACCACAGCAGTTTGACCTTACTGCCGCTGCGGCCCCGGAAGATGAAGACATGGCCGGACATCGGGTCATCTTTCAGCATCGTCTGCACCTTTACGGCGAGACCATTGAAGCCGTTGCGCATGTCGGTGATACCGGCAACCAGCCAGATTTTGGTGCCTGTTGGCAGGTGGTTATCACTTCCTTTATCTGTCCTGTGATGATCCTTATCACTTCGCCAGACTACTTCACCACACACATGGGTCTGCCAGATACCGGTTCGGGATGGATTTCCGCTTCTACGCTGAACACCGTCTTTAGAAGCTCTGGTTTCATCACTGCTTCCGGAGCACCTTGCGCCATCACGCGACCGCTTGCCAGTACCACCAGATGATCGCAATAGCGGCTGGCCTGATTCAGATCGTGGAGTACCGTCACTACGGTTTTCCCCTGCCTTTTGAGTTCAACCATCAGGCGCATCAGTTCAACCTGATGATTGATATCGAGGTAGGTCGTAGGCTCATCAAGAAGAATGAGTGGGGTATCCTGTGCCAGCACCATCGCCAGAAACGCACGCTGGCGCTGGCCGCCGGAAAGCTGGGTTAACCTGCGGTCAGCCAGATTGCGCGTCCGGGTCTGACTCATTGCCACGTTGACCCGCTCGTTGTCTTCCGCGGAGAGTCGCCCCCACAACGACAGCCACGGGCTGCGGCCGTAGGAAACCAGTTCCCGTACAGTGATCCCCTCGGGGGATAAATGGTGTTGCGGCAGTAAAGCCAGGCGGCGAGCCAGCTGGCGGGCGGAAAAACCGGCTATGGGTTTTTCATCAAGCAATATCTCGCCAGAGTCTGGTGTTAACAGGCGAGAAAAACAGTTCAACAGCGTCGATTTCCCGCAACCGTTAGGGCCGAGCAGGGCCGTGATTTTTCCGGCAGGCAGGGCGAGAGAAAGTCCATCCAGCACGGTTTGTGCGCCATAGCTGACGGTCAGATTTTCAGTACGTAATCTCATTTATCGCATTCTCACAAGCAGCCAGACAAACCACGGTGCGCCGATAATGGCGGTCAGCACGCCTGCCGGAAGCTCCAGCGGCGGATGAATGATTCGTGCCAGCAGATCGGCAATGACCAGCAACAACGCGCCCGTCAGGGCCGAAACGGGCATCAGCCAGCGGTGACGCCCGCCGGCGATCCTGCGCACCATGTGCGGCACGACGAGACCAATAAAACTTATCGGGCCACAGACGGCCACGCCGGTTGCTGTCATCGCGACAGCCAGCATCAGCCCCTGGAACCGGGTGCGCTGAACCGACACGCCGAGCGTGGCTGCTCGTGCATCGCCCAGCGCCAGCAGGTCGAGATCGCGACAAAAGCGCAGGCTCAGCGGCAAAAACAGAATGAGCAACGGCACGGCAATCTTCACAAAGTGCCAGTCGCGCCCCCATAAGCTACCCGTCAGCCACAGCAGGGCACTGTTTACATCCTGCGGGTGCAGGAGCATCAGGTAATCCGTCAGGCTCGCCCAGCAGGCGGAAAGCGCCACGCCGGTGAGCGCCAGCTTCATCGGCTGGTGGGTCTTTGCCAGCATCTTCAGCAAGATCAACCCCGCCATACCGCCCGCAAAGGCCAGCAGCGGCAGCACCATCACGGATAGTGATGGCATAAGAAGCAGTGCTCCCACAGAGGCAAGGCTGGCGGCATGGTTAATGCCGAGAATATCCGGTGATGCTAGCGGGTTACGCACAATCCCCTGTACCAGCACGCCCGCCACGGCGAGGGCTGCACCGACAAACAGTGCCAGCAGCAAGCGCGGCAGTCGGTACTCCATCAATACATAATAATGCTCGCGTCCGTCCTGCCAGTCGGTCAGCAGCGCGCGCCACGGCACGGGGATCACCCCCATATGGAGTGATAACAGCGCACAGCCTGCCAGGGCAAGGGTGATGAAAATGACCAGCGCAATTTTCATCCTCGCCTCCTCACCAGCCAGACAAAGCAAGGACTGCCAATCAGCGCCAGCACTGCGCCTGCGGGCAGATCGCCGGGGAAGGCCAGCGCGCGTGCGAGTACATCTGCCATCAGCATCAGCGTGGCCCCCAGCAGCATGCTCACCGGCAGTACGTTGCGCTGATCGAAGCCTGCCCAGAAGCGCGCCAGATGTGGCACCAGCAGGCCGATAAACGCCACCGGACCTGCCACACTGACGCACGCGCCAACCAGAAGCAGCACTAACATATTGATGATCAAACGTAGTCTCGGCAGGTTCACTCCCAGCGTATGGGCGGTACTGTCGCTGACGTTGAGCAGGTTCAGTTGATTCGCCAGCAGCAACACGACAGGGACTGCAGTGACCACCACCGGCAAGAGCTGCCAGACATCCTGCCAGTGGGCGTGGGACACTCCGCCTGCCAGCCAGTAAAAGATGCCGTAAGCATGATCTTCGGCCAGCAGTAGGGTGATGCGGGTCAGGGCCATACAAAAGGCCGACAGCGCGATACCCGCGAGGATCAGTTTGTTTCTGTCCTGGGTATGACGAAACCCGCCTCCTGCGGTCATGACCAGCAGCCAGCTCACGCCGCCCCCGCATGCCGCGATGAACGACAGGGAATAGCCTGCAACCGGCGTCGGACTCAGCGCGCTGGTAAGCGCCATAGCCAGCGCCGCGCCGCTGTTAATGCCGAGCAGTGAAGGAGAGGCCATTGGGTTGTGGGTCAGGGTTTGCAGCAGCGTGCCCGCGAGCGCCAGGCTTGCGCCGATCAGAACGGCGACCAGGCTTCGCGGCAAACGAAGGTTTTGCACCAGCGCTTCTGGTAGCGTTGGCGTGTGTCCAGGCAGCAGGGCGCGGATTGCGTCTGCTCCGGAAACAGGAATGGCCGAGTAGCAAAACAGACTCAGCCAGAAAATAATAATAAGTACTGCAACGGGAAGCCCCCACAGCAGCACCGGGTGTTTTAGCGCGGTCATTTCATATCGGTAAGCGGCTGATGGTGGAAGATTTTTACCGTGTCAGCGGCAATACGCTCTGCGGCAAAAATACCGCGCATCCGCGCCCAGGCGTTACTGTCGACTGAAGCAACCTGCTGCTTCTGCGCGGCGGTTAATATCTGCCAGAGCGGATCTTGTTGCCAGCGTTTAACAATGCTCTCTTCGCGATAGTGGGCAACCAGCAGCCAGGCAGGATTGACCGCCAGCATTTGCTCCAGGCCGATGGACGGCATGGACGCGCCCGCCATCGCAGCGGGAACGTTCAGCCCCAGAGAAGCCAGCACGCTGCCGGTCCAGGTCTCCTGGGTATGCAGGTTGAATAGCTGTTCGCGTGATGTGCCAAAGGCCACGCGTGTCCCTGTGGGAAGCTGGCTGGCCCACTGCGCCATCTTCTCTTTATGTTGTTCCAGACGCGCCTGCATCTCTCGTTTTTTACCTACCACTTCGCCGATGATAGCCGCTGAGTGCAAATTTTCAGCGTAGGTTTCGTTGCGGGACTTAAGCAGCAGTACCGGCGCGATTTGCTGCAAGGCGGTGTAAATCCCCGCATGGCGACTGCTGTCGGCAATGATCAGGTCTGGTTTCAGGGCAGCAATGGCTTCCAGGCTCGGCTGCGCGCGCGTTCCGACGGACTGCCACGGTTTCAGGTGCGCACGCACTTCGGGCAGGATGCGTTTTGCATCGTTATCGTCGGCAATACCGATCGGGCTGACGTCCACGGCGGCCAGCGCATCGGCGAACGAGAGTTCCAGCACCACAATCCGTTGTGGCGTTTTATCGAGTGTAAACGTGCCGTGTTCGTCCTGAACCGTGGCGGCAAAGGCGTGGCCGATCACCAGCAGCAGGCCTGCAAAAAGAAAACGGATAAATGCCAACATAGTCACATTCCAGCTAAAAGCCCGGCAAGCCGGGCGTTAACACATCAGAACTTCAACGACCCCTGCATATACAGCGTGCGCGGCTGGCCTGCGTAGATGCCTTTGTTGTTGTCGTCATAAGAGCGGATGAAGTAGTCCTGGTCGAAGATGTTTTTCACACCGAACGCCAGGTTCAGATCTGCCATCTGCGGGCCAAAGTCATACGCCACGCGTGCGCCCCAGAGCATGAAGCCGGGAATGCGGCCGGTACTGCCGTCGGCGCTCTCTTTCACCGTATTGGCGTTATCCGCAAACTGGCTGGACTGGAAATCGCTGTTCAGATTGAACGTCCAGTTGCCCGGCTTGTAGTCCACGCCCAGCGTGCCTTTATGTTTCGGGGAGAATGGCACCTGATTGCCATAGGTGTCGCCTTTCTCGCGGATTTCCGCGTTCACATACGCATAGCTGGCGTAGACGGAAACGTTATCAAGCGTTGGCGTTAGCGTACCCAGGTCGTAACGTGCCTGCGTTTCCAGCCCGGTATGGCGCGTTTTGCCACGTGCAGTGACGGTGTCGTTGGTCTGGTTGGAGTCGTACTGATTGTTAAAGTTAATTAGGAACAGCCCCATTTCCGCCGTCAGCGCGCCGTCGTCGTAGCGGGTACCGAGTTCCCAGGTTCGCGCTTTTTCCGGTTCCACATTGCCGCTTTGCACAGCCTTGCCAATCTGGCTGTACTGTACGGTGCCGAACGAGCCTTCAGTGTTTGCATAAAGATTCCAGCTATCAGTCAGGTGATAGAGCACGTTCAACGCCGGAAGCGGTGCGTTATAGCTCACCTCTTCGTGCGTGCCTTTGATGGCGTTGTTCTGGTATGACTCGATATGTTCGAAACGCATACCCGGCGTGATGGTCCAGTTGCCGATGTCGATTTTGTCATCCAGATACCAGGCGTGCGCCTCGGTGCCGGAACGCGTGTCGCGGTCGTAAGGGCTTGAGCCGGACGGCAACTGCCCGCTGCTGGTGGCGGTGTAGTAACGCATTTCATGCGTTGATTCATTCACATAGCGATAGCCCACGCCCACTTCGTGCGCGTAAGGGCCGATCATAAAGCTCTGGCTGTAGCGTGGCTCAATACCGCGCACCCAGTAGTTACGCGGCGAGAGGGTGATGCGTTTGCCTTGCTCCAGGTAGCCGCTGCGCAGGGTTTGGGTGTAGAACCCCAGAATGTTGAATTTATGCTGGCTGTCCGGCTGGAACTGGTAGCCCAGGCTCGCCAGCTTGCGACGGCCCCAGAAGCGGTCATACGGGCGGGTGGATTGCCAGCGATCGGCGTCGTAATCCGCGCGGGACAGGCCGCCGGGCATGTCGGCTTCACCATCGTAATATTGCAGCAGGCTGTTGAAGGTGTGCACCTCATTCGGCGCATATTTGCTTTTCAGCATCAGGTCGTCGATGCGGGTGGCGCTGTGCTCGCGCCAGTCACTGCCGCGCGTGCCGGAGTAGAGCAGCGCGGTGCCAAAACCGTTGTCCGCTGTGCCGCCCACCATCAGGTTGTGCGTCTCTTTCGGGTTGTTTTGTGAAGAGGTTGGGCTGAGCTGACCTTCCACCCCCGCCTCGATACCAAAGTCCTGCGGAATGGCGCGGGTAACAAAGTTCACCACGCCGCCCACGCTCTGCGGTCCGTAACGCACCGCACCACCACCGCGCACCACGTCAATGGCATCCATGTTGCCGAGCGAAACGGGAGCCAGTGAAAGCTGCGGCTGACCGTAAGGGGCAAAGGGGACGGGGATGCCGTCCATCAGGACGGTCGAGCGGCTGGCGAGGCGTGGGTTCAGGCCCCGGATGCCAAAGTTCATCGCCAGGTCGTGGCTGCCGGTGCCGTTGTTTTCCGGCGCGCTGACGCCAGGGATGCGGTTAAGCACCTCACGCATGGTGGTTGCGCCGGTTTTGGCGAAATCCTCACGGCGGATCACGTCACGCGCGCCAGCATGTTCAAATACGTCGTTTTCACGCGCATCGCCCAGCCAGTCGCCGACCACGGTCAGGGCATCTTCTTTTGGCGCGTGCGCGGGCTCCAGCGTCCAGCTGTTATTTCCCAGCGGTTTTACCTGCAGTCCGCTGCCGTCCAGCAGCTGTTGCAGGCCGCTCTCGACGTCGTAATCTCCGTGCAGGCCGTTGCTCTGCTTGCCGCGCGTCAGGCTGGCGTCAACCGAGAGGGTAATTCCGCTGTGTGCGGCATACTGATTGAGCGCTTTGTCGAGCGATCCCGGTGCGATATCAACCTGTGCAGCAAAAGCGGAAAACGAGAGACCGGCCAGCGGCAGCAGGCTCAGGCGAATGGCGTTAACCAAAGGTGTTGTTTTACGAAAAACGCGTAACGGCGTCATACCTTCTCCATCATCATTTTTGTTGTGTTCAGTTATGAGTCGAACGAGAAGGTAAAAAGGACAATCGAAATGAGAATTATTTTTCTTACAGCGGTGAAATGTTTATCCAGTACCGCGTAATAGACTGAATTTTAACGGGAAGCGTTTGAGCGATAACGTTCAGGATCGCATCGGTATTTTTCAGCGGGAACGTCCCGCTCAGGCGCAGCCCGGCAACGGCGGGATCGCAGCGCAGCACGCCGTTGCGGTAACGGCTTAGCGTGGCTATCACCTCACCCAGCGGTTTATCGCTGAAGCTCAGGATGCCCTTCGTCCAGCTTGTACTCTCGTCATCCAGCGGTTTCACTGCGCCAAACTCAGAGGCGCTGAACTGCAGGCTTTCACCAGCGTTCACGATGCGTTTTTGCGCGGGGGCACTGGCGAGAAGCACTTCCACGGCGTGCTGCTGCACGTCAAGCTGCGTGAAATTATCCTGCTGGCGGACGGTAAATTCTGTCCCTAAAGCGGTGAGTTGGCCCTGACGGGTCAGGACGCGGAAGGAGCGTTGCTGCGCATCTTTCGCGGTAGTAATGGCGATTTCACCGTACCAGAGCCGGACGGTGCGCTGATGCGCATCAAAACGCACATCCGCCGCGCTTTGGGTATTCAGCGTGAGCAGGGAGCCATCTTCCAGTTGCTGACGGCTGACTGCGCCTTTGGGGGTGCGGTAATCTGCCCGCAGACCTTCGCCGGTTTCCGACTGCCAGAGTTGCCAGCCTCCGCCAGCGCCGAGCAACAGCAGTAATCCTTTCATCACGTGACGGCGGGTGAGGCGGGTATCGTGCAGCGCCCGGCTGGCAACGTCGCCAGGCACACCGCCAAGCTGGTTGCGCAGGTTTTCAACCTGCTGCCAGGCCCACTGGTTATCCTGATCCTGTTCATACCACTGTTGCCAGCGCGCTTCCTGTTGTGGGCTGACGCGCTCGCCGCTTAGCACGGCATACCAGTGGGAAGCTGAACGCAGCGCCTGACGGCGGGAATCGGTTAACGAAGGATTCATAACCCATGCTCCAGACGAAACAGCAGGCAGTGCTCGACGGCTTTCGCCACGTATTTTTTCACGGAGCTGACGGAAACACCGAGTTTGTGCGCAATCTCGCTGTATGTCAGGCCATCCAGTTGCGAAAGCAGAAACGCTTCACGTGTTTTTCCGTTTAGCCCGTCCAGCATGCTGTCGACGAGTTGTAGGGTCTCGAGCTGGCTTTCGCGTTCCTCAGGTGAAGGCGCTCCCCCCTCCGGCATAAGCGCCAGCATCTCCAGATACGCTTTTTCCAGCGCGTTTCGGCGAAACAGGTCCACCATCACGCGTTTGGCGATAGTGCACAGGAAAGAGCGAGGATCGCGGATCGTCGAGAGCGTTTCGCTGCTCATTACCCGCAAAAAAGTGTCCTGGGCAATGTCATCTGCATCAAAGGCAGACTGGAGTTTGCGCGTCAGCCAACTTTTCAACCAGCCGTGATGGGTGCCATAAAGCGACTCGAACGTTAAGGAAGCTGTGGTAGTGGCACGGTCAGACATGCGGAGTGCATCAAAAGTTAATTATCACGTAGCCATATTAATATGAGAATGGTTATCATTACAATTGGAAATAAAATTGTTTCCAATAAACATTTTTAACATGTTGTTTTTCTAAGTGTTATAAGGTAGGTATAAAATGGGATGGATCCTCTGCTTCTGGCATCTGTCGGTCAGAATGACATCATGATGTGGTCTGCTATTATTGACATCCTCCCCGCCCTTTAGGGCGGGGAGGATGTCAACTATGAGTGTTGCCTGAAATGTCGCCAGCCCCCGGTACAGCAGAAGTATCTCGGGCTTTCTGCGTTTGCTCCTGGTGGGTATGGCCCCCGCAAGCGGGGGTTATTGCTAACTGTCGTTTCAACAAAAAGTAACTTTTTTCACTTTGCCCCTCAGTACAAATTAGGGGCTTGCCGCGGATGTACCATGCCTGAATATCTTCGAGTGATGATTTGGTGCGGCTTTGTTGAATAAATCAGATTTCGGGTTCCACCTGACTGACCTGCTGCCAGAGCGGGGCGTGATGCTCCGGCACGGTCTGCCAGCCGGATGCAGCCGAACAGAGACGGTGCGATGCCATCTGCTGCTCATTACTGTAGATCCGCAGTTCATCATCCAGCGAAATCCGTATTGATACCGGCTGGCCACACAGGCTTTCCGGCACGCTGTAACGGTTTCCGCCAACCTCGATATAGCCATCCCAGGAGACATGACGGATATCGAAGTAGCTGGTATCGAAGTCCGTATCCGGCAACGGCTGCAGATGCTCCTGTTCCTGCGTGAAGCGCTGTTCCGGTGTCTGCCTGAACTGGCGAAGTTCCCGCCTGTCGGCAACGTCAGCCATCCACTGCTCCAGTAGCTGATTAACCTGGGCGAAGCTGTCGAACCGGCGGTACCGGACGAAGAAGTTCTCCTTGAGGTATTTCACCATCCGCTCCACCTTACCTTTGGTTCTGGCCCTTTATGCTGACTCATTATTTCTGGCCATAAAGGTTCTGGCAGTGCCATCTTTCGGGTCAACAAAGGTAATATCTTCAGGAGCACGACGAGGGCTGGCCAATGACAGAAATATTACGGGTTCTTCAAGAAGGGTTGGTAATGCATGGACAACATTACGCTCGAAAAAAAGCACGTGGCCGGGGGCAAATTCGGCTTCGTCACGAGGATCTTCCATCCAGAGCGTCCCCATGAATCCCTGAATAACCTGACGCCGGAGGATCACCTGCTGATGGCTGAAAAACCGGAACTCTCAAAAAGTGCGTGGAACTAAAACAGGTGTGCATTACTCCACCTCATGTTGAAGAGACCAGACTGCATCAGAAAATTGCACCATAACTGAGCAAGCCGCATCCCATTGGTGCAAAAGTGTCTCCAAAAATAAATAATCCATTGATTTAACTGTGCTTTAAAAATGGCATGAATTTTTCATGTCGGGTATATGCAAGCAGGGGCAACCCTTAAGCCTTGAATCCATTAAATATCGACAGGTAATGAAGCCTGATTGTCCTAATAAGGACAATCAGGCTTTTTTATTAATGCAGAGAGCAAACATACGTGCAAACTATTGATATTGGAATTTTGCTTTCCACAGAAGGTACCTACAGCCACCTGGCGAACAGCACACTGCTTGGTGCGCGCCATGCCTTAGAGGAAATCAATGCCGATCCTGCTTATCCTTTTCAGCTGCGGGCCCGACATATCAACCCTGCGGGTGAACTCGCAGCCTACAGTGAAGCGGTGAGCACCTTTATCGCTCACGGCATCCGCCATATCTTCGGAACCATTACCTCTGCCAGTCGGAAGGAGATTATCCCGGACCTGGAGCAGCATAACCTGCTGCTGTGGTATGGCTGTCCTTACGAGGGGTTCGAGAGCTGCGAGCAGGTCGTATATCTGGGCGGTTGTCCGAACCAGACTCTGCTGCCACTCCTGCGGCTGGCGCTGGATATGTTCGGAAATCGCTCCTGGCTGATCGGCTCTAACTACGTCTGGGGCTGGGAAAGCAATCGTATCGCCCGTGAGGTAGTGGAAGGTTCCGGCGGTACGGTGGTGGGCGAAAAATATCTGCACCTGAGAAACAGCAACGTGACCGAGTTGATTGAGGCGATTCTCAGCACAGAGGTAGATTTTGTACTCAATAACCTGGTAGGCGAAACCTCTTATGCGTTTCTGCGCGCACTGGACGAGGCCTGTCTTCGCGATCGGCGGACGTTAGCGGTGCTCAGCTGTAATTTTACCGAAGCCGAAGTCGCCGAAGTCGCGCCACTAAGGGCGGTACGTTTGCTTTCCTGCGGACCGTTTTTTGAGAGCGTCGATCTCGATTTTTGCGCGCGGCAGCACCTGCAACATGGCGCACAGCGCATCTCCCACTACTATATCGGCGGCTGGCGGGCAGTAAGGTTGTTTGCCAATAGCCTGCGCGAGGCCGGAAACAGCGAGCCGGGTGCGGTGCTGGCGGCACTGCATCGTCAGCACGACGTTGATTCTCCGGGCGCTCGCTCAGTAATGGCTCGAAACAACCACGCCTGTTTGCCCTGCTACATCGCTGAGTTGCAACAAACTTGCTTTCAGATACTGCATCGCGAACCGCTGCCGGTTATGCCCGATCCCTATCTCTCCGCGACCGAGCTACGTGAAAGCCGAACGGTTGCAGCCAGACCTGCTCTGAGGATTGTTAAATGAAAACGCTGCTGTCCCCGGATTTAGATGCTCAGCCGCTCCTGCTGGTAGACTGTGAAGCAAGGAGTCGCGAAGCGCTGGAAAAAAACCTGACGCGGATGGGTATCCGCTGGCATCACCTGACCGGAGATGAGGCTTTACCTCCTCTCACCCCCTGTGCAGTACTGGTGGAACTGGAGGCATTCGCCAGCCCGCTAACCCTGAGCCAGATCAATCTGGCGGGAATACCGGTGATCGCGCTGACCTCACATGAGGGACTTTACCAGGTACAGCGCGCGCTGGAGTTAGGGGCAACAGCGCTCCTTACCAAGCCTATTACACAGCGAGCCATCTATACCACCCTGATGATGGCAGTGGGGCTGCGTCAGCAGTTGCATGACATTCAACAGCAACAGATGCTACTGGGCCAGCGTCTGGCAGCAATGCCGCAGATTACCCAAGCTCTGGCGGCCCAGATGCAAGCGGAAAGTATTGATGAACAACAGGCATGGGTTCGCCTGCGCTCGGAATCAATGTGTACGAACCAGTCGGTGGCACAGGTGGCGCAGAAGTGGCTGCTACGAATGTCGTCCGGCAAGCGGGGAGCACAATGAATAGAGTCGGATATTTTCTGCGCCGGCCAGCCCTGCTGCTCTCGCTGCTGTTTATTCTCCTGGTGGTGATGAGCGCGCTGTTTGCCCCCTGGCTCACCCCCTTCGATCCCGATGAACAGTTTGTCGAGGGACTGAGCCTGGAAGGCGCACCGCTTTCTCCCAACAGCACTTACTGGCTGGGAACCGATCTGCTGGGACGCGATCTCTTCTCGCGTTTAATTTACGGAGCTCGTACTTCGTTACTCATCGGTGTTGTCGCCAACGGCACTGCAGTACTGATCGGCGTCCTGGTAGGGCTTAGCGCAGGTTATCTGCAGGGGCGTATCGGAGGGCTGCTGATGCGCTTTACCGATCTGATGATGGCGTTTCCCGCACTGCTGCTGGCGATTGCCCTGGCGGCGATTTTCCAGCCAAGTGTCTGGATCGTGTCCCTGGTGATCGCCATGGTGAACTGGGTGCAGATCGCCAGGGTTATCTACGCCGAAACTAGCGCGCTTAGCGCCCGCGACTTTATCGCCGTGGAACGCACCCTGGGGGCCGGAACGTTGCGTATTCTCGGCGTGCATTTAATTCCACATCTGGCGCCAACGGTGCTGGTCTGGGCCACACTAGGCATCTCCACCACAGTCCTGCTGGAAGCTACTCTATCGTTCCTCGGGGTGGGGGTACAGCCGCCAACGCCGAGTTGGGGCAACATCATCTTTGAAAGCCAGAGCTATTTTACTTCGGCTCCCTGGCTGGTGTTCTTTCCCGGCGCGGCGATTGTGCTGCTGTCGCTCTCTTTCAATATCGCTGGTGACGCCCTGCGCGACGCCCTCGATCCCGGCTTAAAAGGACGAAACTAATGCTATTTCTGGGAAAACGTCTGTTGCATGCCGGGCTGATCCTGCTTGGCGTTACGTTGATCTGCTATTTGCTGCTGTTTATGTTGCCCGCCGATCCAGCGCGCCAAATCGCCGGGCGCAGTGCCACGCCGGAAGTAGTCGAAAACATCCGCCATCAGTTGGGGTTGGATCTTCCGTTTTATCAGCAATATTGGCGTTATCTGCAGGGGCTGCTGCACGGCGATCTGGGACGCTCGTTTATTCAGCGCAGCGAAGTGAGTGAACTGGTTTCCGCCCGTATCGGGCCGTCACTGCAGCTGATGGCGGCGGGTATTCTCTGCGAGTTGGTACTGGGGATCGCACTCGGCACCCTGGCGGCGTTAAAACGCGGCGGGCTGGCGGACCGGCTTCTGATGGCGCTCTCCTTTATCGGTGTTTCGGCGCCGCAGTTCATCGCCGCGATGCTTTTTCTCTATCTTTTCGCCGTGGTACTCAACTGGTTCCCGATGGGAGGCTATGGCGGCTTCAGCCATCTGGCGCTACCGGCGCTAACCCTCGGCCTGCTCGGCAGCGGCTGGTATTCACGCATGTTGCGCTCGTCGATGATTGAGGTGCTGCATCAGGATTTTATCCGTACCGCGCGGGCCAAAGGGCTGGGCCGAACCCGCGTACTGCTGCGTCACGTGCTGCCGAATGCCGTGCTGCCGCTAATTCCGATGATAGGCATTGATATCGGCATTTTTATGGGCGGACTGGTGGTAGTCGAATCGGTCTTTGGCTGGCCGGGTATCGGTCAGCTGGCCTGGCAGGCGATTCAACAGGTGGATATCCCGGTGATTGTCGGGGTAACCACCGTGTCAGCGGTTGCCATTGTTGGCGGCAACCTTATTGCGGATCTGGTGCTGCCGTGGGTCGATCCGCGCATTGATGTCAAAAAGTAGCAGGGGAAGATGATGAAAAATGCGTTATTGACAATGGCGGTGGCCGCGGCCTGTTTCTCTTATGGCGCGCAGGCTGACGAGAAGACCGGCGGCGATATCGTGGTGACCTACCAGAACGACGTGGCGACCCTCGATCCGGCCATTGGCTATGACTGGCAAAACTGGTCGATGATCAAAAGCCTGTTCGACGGCCTGATGGACTATCGTCCCGGCACCACCGAGTTGGTGAACGACCTGGCGGAGAGCTACGCCATTTCCGAGGACGGCAAGGTCTACACCTTTGTGCTACGCAAAGGGGTGAAATTCCACAACGGCCGCGAGGTCACGGCGGCGGACGTGAAATATTCTCTGGAACGCACAGTCAACCCGAAAACCCAAAGTCCGGGCGCCGGGTTCTTCAGTCCCATCGCGGGCTATGACGAGGAGGCCAGCGGTAAAAGCACGACCCTGAGCGGTATCGAGGTCGTCGACGATCATACGGTAAAAATCACTCTGAAAGAGCCCAACGCCACCTTCCTGCATGTGCTGGCGCTGAACTTTGCCTCGGTGGTTCCCCGTGAGGAGGTGGAGAAATGGGGTGCCGACTTCGGCAAGCATCCGGTCGGCAGCGGCGCGTTTGAGCTCCAGGAGTGGAAGCTGGGCCAGGAGCTGATCTTCCGCAAAAACCCGAACTACTTTAAAGCCGGCGTGCCGCGGCTGGATCACATAAAGTTCGAAATGGGACAGGATCCCTCGGTCGCTCTGCTGCGGCTGGAAAAAGGCGAAGTGGATATTGCCGGCGACGGCGTACCGCCCGCACAGTTTCTGTCGTTTAAAAACAACCCGGCCTATAAGGGCCTGATGGTCACCGGCGACCAGTTGCAGACCGGCTACGTGACGATGAAAACCACGCTGCCGCCTTTCGATAATCTCAAAGTCCGCCAGGCGGTGAACATGGCGGTCAACAAAGATCGCATCGTGCGCATCATTAATGGACGCGCGGCGCCGGCCAACCAGCCACTGCCACCCGCCATGCCCGGTTATGACAAGGCATATCAGGGTTTCAGCTACGACCCGGCAAAAGCGAAGCAACTGCTCAGCGAAGCGGGTTTCCCCAACGGTTTTGCTACCGAACTGTACGTGATGAATACCGATCCGCAGCCGCGTATCGCTCAGTCTATCCAGCAGGATCTGGCCAAAGTGGGCATCCACGCCAGCATCAAATCCCTGGCGCAGGCGAATGTGATTGCGGCGGGCGGCTCCGCCAGCCAAGCGCCGATGGTCTGGTCCGGCGGCATGGCGTGGATCGCCGATTTCCCGGATCCCTCCAACTTCTATGGCCCGATCCTCGGCTGCGCCGGGGCGGTAGAGGGCGGCTGGAACTGGGCGCGCTACTGCAACAAAGCGCTGGACGCGCAGGCGGCCGCGGCGGACAGCATGGTGAAACCCGACCAGCAGGACGCGCGCATTGAAGCCTGGCGCAAAATCTTCATCACTGCAATGGATGACGCGCCCTGGGTGCCGGTATTCAACGAGAAGCGCTACACCGTACATTCCGCACGCATGGGGGGCGAGGACGCGCTGTATGTCGATCCAGTGCATGTACCAGTCAACTACGACTATATCGGACTGAAATAATTTGATGGCGCCGGGACGGCGCCGCTGCTTAAAGGAGAGTCAGGATGTGCCAAAATTGTCTGGTGAAGACCATTCATCATGCTCAACATCATTTCGGCTGGGATAACAGCCTGAGCCCGGTCCTGCACGTAGCTTCCGGCAGCCAACTGGAGTTTCACTGCCTGGATGCGGCTAACGGCTGGTTCAACGCCGGTTCTACCGCAGCGGATATCCCAACGCTGCCGTTTGATAAGCTCAACCCGGTCAGTGGCCCGGTCTATGTGGAAGGCGCTCAGCCGGGCGATGCGCTAAAGGTGACGCTGGAATCCTTTCGTCCCAGCGGCTTTGGCTGGACTGCGAATATCCCGGGCTTCGGCCTGCTGGCCGATCAGTTTTCTGATCCGGCGCTGACGCTGTGGCAATATGACCGCCAGGGCTTAACCCCCTGCGCCTTTGGCCGATATGGCCGCGTACCGCTGAAACCCTTCGCCGGTACCCTCGGCGTCGCTCCCGCCGCCGCGGGCCATCATTCGGTGGTGCCGCCGCGCCGCGTGGGCGGCAATCTGGATATTCGCGATCTGGCCGCTGGCTGCACATTATGGCTACCGGTGGAAGTAGAAGGCGCGTTGTTTTCTATTGGTGACACCCACGCCGCGCAGGGCGATGGTGAAGTCTGCGGCACGGCGATTGAAAGCGCGATGGACGTGGTGGTGAAGCTGGAAGTGGTTAAAGATATGCCGCTGAAAACGCCGCGTTTCGCCACCCCTGGCCCAGTGACCCAACATCTGGATCGGCACGGCTACAGCGCCTTCACCGGCATTGGCCCTGACCTGATGACCGCCGCCCGCGACGCGGTAAGCTATACCATCGATGCGCTGTGCCGCGAACAAGGGATGTCGGCGGAAGAGGCCTATATGCTCTGCTCCGTGTGCGGCGATCTGCGCATCAGCGAAATCGTCGATCGGCCTAACTGGGTGGTGTCGTTCTATTTTCCCAACAGCGTGTTTAATTAGGAGCGTTATGTCAGCAGTCCTATTTCCGGCGCCGCTGCTCTCGGTCGAGCGCCTGTCGATCCAGTTTGGTACACAGCGGGTGGTGGATGACGTCAGCTTTGCGCTCTGGCCGGGAAAAACTCTGTGCATTGCCGGCGAGTCGGGCAGCGGTAAATCGCTGACTTCGCTGGCGATCATGGGTTTGCTTCCGGAGGAGGCACAGATTCCAGGCGGCGCGATTATTTTTGATAACCAGGATTTGCTCAGCCTGCCGGAGCGGCAAATGCAGTTGCTGCGCGGCAAGTCGGTTGCCATGATTTTTCAGGAACCGATGACCTCGCTCAATCCGCTGATGACGGTGGGCCAGCAGCTGGAAGAGACGCTGCAACGCCACGAAGTGCTGGGCCGCCGTGAACGGCGCAGCCGGGTCAGCACGATGCTGGACGCGGTCAAAATCAGTCATGTGGAGAAGCGCCTGCAACAGTATCCGCACGAGCTTTCCGGCGGTATGCGCCAGCGGGTGATGATCGCCATGGCAATGCTGTGCCAGCCACAGGTGCTGATTGCCGATGAGCCGACCACGGCCCTCGACGTCACTATTCAGGCGCAGATCCTCGAGTTGATGCGCGAACTGCAGCAGGCGTTTTCCACCAGCCTGCTGTTGATCACCCACGATATGGGAGTGGTGGCAGAAATGGCCGATGATGTGCTGGTCATGAGTCACGGCAAAATCATGGAGCAGGCTCCGGCAAAAACGCTGTTTACCTCGCCGCAGGCGGCTTATACCCGCCAGCTGTTGCAGGCGGTACCGGTGCTGGGCCAGGCGCCCGCGCTGGCGCCGGTCGAGGCGACGCGACCGTTGCTCAGCGTCCGCGACCTCAGCGTGCGCTTTCCGGTGCGCGGCGACGGCCTGCGCGTGCGTCGCGAAGTCCATGCCGTCGATGGCGTCAGCTTCGATCTTTTCCCCGGCGAGACGTTGGGCATCGTCGGTGAAAGCGGCTGCGGTAAATCGACGACGGCAAAAGCGCTGATGAATATGGTGCCATTTAGCGGCAGCGCGCAGCTTAACGGACAGGAGCTGCACGGCCTGAAGGACGAGGCGTTAAGAGCGGTACGCCGCGATTTGCAGATGGTGTTTCAGGATCCCTGGGCGGCGCTCAATCCGCGCAAAACTATTTTCGACCTGGTTGGGGAGCCGCTGCTGATTCATGAGCAGATGCCCGCAGTACAGCGCACGGAGCGGGTGGCGCAGCTATTGCAGCAGGTCGGCCTGCCAGCGGAAGCGATGCGGCGTTATCCGCACCAGTTTTCCGGCGGCCAGCGCCAGCGCATTTGCATTGCCCGCGCGCTGGCGCTGAACCCGAAAGTGATCATCGCCGATGAATCGGTTTCCGCGCTGGATGTTTCAGTACAGGCGCAGGTGCTGACGCTGCTGGAAGATTTGCGTCAGCGCTATCGGCTCAGCTATCTGTTTATTTCCCATGATATGGCGGTGGTGGAGCGCATCTGCCACCGGGTAGCGGTGATGTTTGGCGGCCAGCTCGTGGAGATCGGCCCACGAGATCGAGTGTTGCACCATCCGCAGCATCCTTATACTCAGCACTTGCTCAGCGCCGTTCCTATACCTGACGTTCAGCAAAGACGGCAACCCCGAGCCACCAGCGCAATGCCGATAAGACCAGAACCGATCAAACCCATCGGCTATCAGAGAGTACCGCAGCGCTTTACCGATTTTGGCGACGGGCACCTCGTCGCATGCTGAACAAAAAAGCATTCAAACCGGCGGATTTCCGCCGGTGGCAACACTGTTGCCACACAACTCGACGAGAGGCCATTAAACTGGAAAAGTTAGCACATAGCAGGACATAGAGCCGGTCTAAAATGCCCTAAATGCAAATAGCCTTTATTTCATCTGATCACTGTCGGTGATTAGCACAGTCAGGTGAGTGATTTTGTTGATTCCTGTCATAGAAAATACGCCATTTTGGCTAATAAATCCGTTGCGGGTCTATGATGGACAAAGCATAATTTGCCGTGAGCGAAGTCTTGCCAGTTCTTTAATGTGAAAGAGGAAACGCAAAAAAACCACCCTGGCAGGTGGTTTTTTTTGTTTATTACCATCTGATTTATAAAGAAATATTTACATTGATATGGCTGACATATATAGACCAACCACTTTGACTACCAACAGGGTAGCCAAAGAGAGTTAGAACAAGAATGCATAGACACACTCTGTTCATATCGCCTCCGGGAATCAGGGCGGCCTCCGACACTATATGCGCTTCTGTGACGGAACGACTAGTTGAGCGAAGTCTTGCCACCAAAAAAAAGACTCTGTTTTAACGCAAAGTGATCTGGCAGTATCACCGAACAGAGGCTGGATGACACATAATAGAGTTATGTATGTCTTTGTTTACAAGATGCATTCTAATTTGTAAATGTAGTGATTTGCATCATAGATGTTTTCTTTTTTATTGACCCAGAACAAGGTAAAAAGGTGGGAGCACAGACGGCAGGCCATGGCAAGAAATGTAAATTTAGCTGTCTGTTTTTTGTACTCAACCAGCTGGGTTTGTAATGAACGCTCACCAGTAGCATGTAGCCAACTTTTTTATATGCGGCAGGTCTTATCTCGCTGAAAAAGCCGGAAGGGATTACATGGCCGAGTTGGTCAGGTACAGCAATGAACACAGGGTAGTCCCACTGCGGACGGCACGGCTCGCTGCGGAAAACGTCTGAAATGCTGAGCTGTATTTTTCCCACCTTCGCCTAAGATCCTGACCCGGGTTTGACGCTACTAACCGTAAATTGCTGTGCAATGTATTGTTCGGCAGAATAGGCAGTCAGTAGGTGATAGTGAAAGTTTTTAGTGCGAAAGGCGGCAACATCGCAGCACAGACAGCAACCCGGGGCCGTGGAAAATAATGCAACCAGATACCGTGATGCCTTGGGGAAACCTCGTCCTTCAGGCCGGGGAGGAAAGAAGGCGGTTTTCCGGCTAACATGGTTTTCTGAGTAGGCTGACGTACCAGCACTGATTATGGTTGTGCTAGAGACCAGGAGAACTCTAGTCCAAGGCTGTGTCCGGACCGAAATCATCCGGCACGATGCGTGTAAATGATACCGTCAGAGTGTACCGCAGAAGTCTACTTTTCAAACGTACATTTTAATAAGTAAAGTAGTTTTCTTCATTTCCAGGCAAGGCAAATGGGATGAACACAGCTTTCCAGTGTCTCCACTCTTACGCATGTTCGGAGTCTGTTGGCCATGGCGGCACCGGTGGTACGTGAGTTAGCGGTCTGACGGCCGTCTGAGATACCCGCCATGTTTGTCGGGATAGTGAAATACTGGCCATCGGATCGCGGGGGTTAAAAAGCGATCCTCATTCAGGAATGGCAATACGCCCGGTAGAGTTACCGGGGATGCCTGAGCGACTGTCCCCCTCGGTGCAGCCGAAGGGGTCAGAAGAAAACGGCTTTCTGAACGTAAGGTGAACTGGGCGTTGTTATTTCCTGAGTATGATATTGTTTACATCAAAGAATTTAAGTAAGCGTGCAGCAAGAACCGTATTGACGGGGATGTGTTATTCAGTCGGCAGTGCTACGCGCCAGGGGAGCAGTTCGCCGACCCGGTTTATCGGCCAGTCGGCTATGACGTCAAGGACATAGCGGAGGTAGCTTTCTGGCTCCACTCCGTTCAGTTTGCACGTCCCGATCAGGTTGTACAGCAGCGCTCCCCGCTCTCCTCCATGATCCGAACCGAAGAACAGGTAGTTTTTGCGGCCCAGACTGACCATCCGCAGCGCATTTTCAGCGATGTTATTGTCCGCCTCAGCCCAGCCATCATCTGCATAGTACGTCAGCGCCGGCCACTGGTTCAGGGCGTATGCGATCGCTTTCGCCAGTTCTGAGTGTCGCGACAGGGTTTTCATCTTTTCACGCAGCCAGCTTTCCAGGGATTTGTAAGCGTACAGCGAGAACCGTATTGACGGGGATGTGTTATTCAGTTGGCAGTGTGATGCGCCAGGGTAGCAGCTCGCTGACCCGGTTGACCGGCCAGTCAGCTATGACGTCAAGGACATGGCGAAGGTAGCTTTCTGGATCCACGCCGTTCAGTTTGCACGTCCCGATCAGACTGTACAGCAACGCTCCCCGCTCACCACCGTGGTCTGAGCCGAAGAACAACCAGTTTTTACGACCCAGACTGACCATCCGCAGCGCATTTTCAGCGATGTTATTATCGGCTTCGGCCCAGCCGTTTTCTGCATAGTACGTCAGGGCCGGCCACTGGTTCAGGGTGTACGTGAACGCCTTTGCCAGCTCCGAGTGTCGCGACAGCGTTTTCATTTTTTCACGCAACCAGCTTTCCAGGGTACTAAGCAGCGGTTTCGTTTTCCGCTGACGTTCAGCAAGCCGTTGTTCCGCCAGCATTCCTCTTATTTCCGCCTCCACGGCATACAGTTCGCCGATACGCTTCAGGGCTTCCTCCGTCAGGGCTGACGGCGTGCGAACGTGCACATCGTGGATTTTACGGCGGGCGTGAGCCCAGCAGGCGGCTTCCGTTATCCGGCCATCGCGGTACAGCTCGTTGAACCCGGCGTACGCATCCGCCTGTAGCACACCGCTGAACCCCGCAAGATGGGTCTGCGGATGGATGCCTTTTCTGTCGGGGCTGTAGGCGAACCACACCGCCGGTGCCAGCGCTGACCCGGCGTTGCGGTCATCACGAACATACGTCCACAACCGCCCGGTCTTCGTCTTCTTATTGCCCGGCAACAGCACCTGGACCGGGGTATCATCGGCATGGAGTTTACCGTCAGTCAGGACATAGTCCTGAAGCGCCTCCTCCAGCGGGGACAGCAGCCGGCAGCATGCATCCACCCAGCCCGACAGCAGTGAACGGCTCAGTTCCACGCCCTGGCGACCGTATATTTCAGACTGACGATACAGCGGTGTGTGCTCTGCATACTTTGAGGTCAGCACGCGGGCCATCAGCCCCGGTCCGGCGATACCCCGCTCAATGGGGCGCGAAGGCGCGGGGGCCTGCACGATGGCATCACATTTTGTGCAGGCATGTTTTTCCCGTACGGTCCGGATCACCCGGAAGGCGCTGCGCATCAGCTCCAGCTGTTCAGCGGCATCCTCACCCAGGTAACTCAGCGCACCACCACACTCCGGGCAGCAGGAACCCGCTGGCCGCAGGCGTTTTTCATCGCGGGGGAGTGATTCGGGGAACGGTTTGCGGGTGCGGGTCTGACGCAGAGTGCGCTGTACTGCCGGGTCATCCACCCGACCGGTCAGCGTATCGCTCTCTTTCTGAAGCCGGTTCAGATCGGCTTCCATTTGTGCGATACGGCGGGAGACTTTTTCGGAACGGCTGCCGAAGTTCATCCGGCGAAGTTTATCCAGCTGCGCCTGCAGATGGTCTATTTCGCGCTCCCGGTCTGCCAGCTTTTCCAGCAGGGCACGGTTCAGCGCTTCCTGTTCGGCAAGGCGCTGTTTCAGCAGAAGGATGTCGTCAGAAGAGATGTCATTCATAAGCCAGCATTTTACCAGGCTTATTCTGCGACAACCAGGATAAAGAAGCCTACAGCATGGTCAGGGAGGTCAGCAACCGCTTCGGCTGTCGCCAGTCGATGCCTTCCAGCAGCATTGCCAGCTGCGCCGGGGTCAGGAACACTTTGCCATCGCGAGCTGACGGCCAGGCGAAGCGCCCGCGCTCCAGCCGTTTGGTCAGCAGGCACAGCCCGTCGCCGGTGGACCACAGAAGTTTAACCTGACTGCCGCTGCGGCCCCGGAAGATGAAGACATGGCCGGACATCGGTTCGTCTTTCAGCGCCGTCTGCACTTTTGCAGCCAGCCCGTTGAAGCCGTTTCTCATATCGGTAATACCGGCAACCAGCCAGATTTTGGTGCCTGTTGGTAGCGGGATCATCGCTTCAGTTCCTGTATCAGCAGAGTCAGAAGCTTTTCGCTGACAGTGCCGTTGAGGCGGAGTGTCCCGTGCCGGAACGTTACCTCACAGCAGATGCTGAGCTCTGAGTCCTCAGCGGGCGGTTCTGGTTGTACGGCGGTGGCATCGAGAGTCACAGGAAGTAACTGAGGACTCTCAGAGGAAGGTAATAGCAGCTTTCCCTCGCGCCACTGCTGGCGCCATTTAAAGAGCAGATTGGCATTAATGCCATTTTCAAGCGCCAGTTTTGAGATGGATATCCCGGGTTCGCAGGAGGCAGCAACGAGTTGCTGTTTAAACTCAGGAGAATAATTAGGGCAGCCTTTACGCCTGCCGGGAGTCATATTTTTCTGCATATCTAACACTTTGGTTCCCACTACTTATTTGGTGGACACCACTTTGTCGGATGCTTCAGATTATGACCAGACGGTTCACGCTGTACGCTTAC
>NZ_MJDM01000040.1:0-16895 GCF_008452795.1 Klebsiella sp. AqSCr | reverse complement strand
CGCTCGACGACTGGACAGCGCAGCTGGCCAGGAGCCGAAGGTGTCCAGTGTGGGTGTGCTTTTAATCCTTTTCAGTTTTAAAAAGGGACACAGCAGGAAATAAAGCCATCACAGGAAGGAACGGAGGAATATAAGAACAAAAGCCCGCAGAGAAATAACGGGCTGATCCAATGGACGAATCGAGAACAATCAACATAAATCAATATCTACAGCTCAATAAGCGGGCTGGATGTAATAATCCGCGTCACAAAATTAACGCTGCCATATATAGGGATTTATTAATTCCTGAAACTGCATTTGTCCGGAGCACAGACAGGTCAGGAGCTTACTTATCATTGTTTTCACTCACATTATTCGTTTCAAACGAGACAAGAAATGTTTTCAGCCCTGCACAAAACGCATTGAATTCTTCCGGTGTGACATCTGCGGATCGGTTTATTCTGGCTCCGCGAAGATGAGAATTACCGGATGCATTTTTTTCCGCCCCGGCACTGCGGATTATCGAGTCGGCCCGGCTTTTTGAACATGGAACACCGCCCAGGCTGATAATTTGTGCAACATCGTTCCTGTTGAGGCAGCCAATCGCCCCGGCAATCATCTTAAGATTAGCCGTAAGTTGTCTGCAGGAAAGTACGTCACTCATCGGATTTACCTTCTTCAGCGATCGAGCCGTTCGACGGTGGCCAGCAATTGCGGATAGGTCGCTGACTGACACTTTTCGTACAGTGATTTAGCTGCGGGTATCCCTTCCAGATAATCATCCGAGTCCCGAATTTCCTGAGCCAGATATTCAATAAAGGCGGGTTCGACAACGGAGCCACTCAGCACATTAAGCAGAACCTGTGTTTCGTCGTCATCGAGAGGAAGGGCACAGACCCGAACCAGATGCGCATAGCGATCAAAGATATTATTCAGCCTTTCAGTCACCCCTTCCCTGTGGGAGTTCAGATGTGCTCGCAGCTTAGGCGAAGGCGTGAAAGAGGGGTTGCGGGAGATTTCTTTTTTCATGGGTTATCCTCAGAATACTGGCCCGACATCATTAAGAATTTGCGCCGCTCCCTCACGAACTGTCGGTACCATTTACGGGCAACACTGGCAAGATCGTCCTCAGAAGCGTCACAGTACAGCGTACTGCCCATAAACCCTCCCCCACGGCAAATCTGAGCACCTGAGTTACCAGAGTGTCCCTGAGACTCCAGGTGAACATAGCCGCCACTCTCGGGTGCGTAAAAACTGAAAATTTCGCCGGTTTTACGGGATTTTATCGTGAAGTTCATGCTGGCTCTCCTTTGGCTCACCCGCGACTGCGCTTCGCCTCACTGAGTTAAGTGGAAAAATTGCTGTTCATTACACAATCAACTGTATGACAGATGTCATACATAATCAACAAAAAAAAGCCTGCTAAAATAGCAGGCAAAAAACACTGGATCATTCAAGGAATGAACTGCGGTATCACCTGACAGACCGAGCGACTGATTTATCAGGAAAGTAGAAACCGCGCATTGCACATAAAAGGTATTACAGCACGTTTCCGGAAGGAAAACCCGCCCGGAGGGCGGGTTAAGTGCTATGCAACCTGATGTAGCGCCGGATTTCCCCGGGGAGCCTTTGGACAGCCTCACTGACTCGTGGACTTTTAACTCTGCCGTTGCTGTTTCCACCCCTCCGTAAAGAGGGCTACGCTACAGAGCGAACTTATCACCAGAACCCAAATGTTCACAATCAATCGCTCTTTTTTTCACACTGATGACAGGGTGTTACGGTGAATGAAGGGTGTTAATGTGACTTGCGATTCATTGAATCCGTGTTGTAGGTAGGTGAAAGCATTTTGCCCGCCTGTCGTGCGGTTTTTTTTTCCTGTAAGCAGGAAAAAGGGGCTACCGGCGAACCGGCAACCCCTTCATAAAGGCGCTTCAGGCATGTCAGACCAACGCAGCCCTGAAAAGGCGGGGTATTCCCCGCCTCCAGGTTGCTACTTACCGTTGGATTCGTAAGCCAGGCTTGCCGCGACCTCCCTGTTCCCGTCCTTTAGCCGGACTTCGCATAAGCGGTTCCGGGTCAGGCATGTGAATATCAAGAGCGTTAAACAGACGATTAATACGCACCAGACCAGGGCGTTTCGCGGTAGTTTCATGGTTTACTCCTCCTGTGTAAGTTCACACAGATATTGCAAATACCTCAGGGTTAATAAGGGGGTTACCTGATGTTGATGCAACATGTCGGAGTAGGCTATTTTGGGTATTACCGAGCAACTGCTTATGCGATGAAACACTCCCTTATGCCCGAGATTGCGAAGTTAAGAATGAAGGCCCTGAACTTCTGGGATAAGCATGGTATCCGTGCCGCAGCTGATGCTTTTGGCGTATCAACACGAACGCTCTACTGGTGGCGCCAGTTGCTTCGCACCGGTGGTCCTCAGGCGCTTATTCCAAGAAGCAAAGCCCCCCTGGTTCGCCGTTCAAGGCACTGGCACCCTGATGTGATCAAGGAAATCAGGCGCCTGAGAACTGAGCTACCCAATCTCGGCAAAGAGCAGATTTTTGTCAGGCTGAAGGCATGGTGTGAACTGCGACATTTTACCTGTCCCAGTACATCAACCATTGGAAGGATCATTGCCGGAGCGCACGATAAAATGCGGATGGTTCCCGTTCGCCTCAGTGCCAGAGGCAAAGTCAGGTTGATAAAAAAACGCTCAGTGAAGCCCAGAAGGCCTAAACAGTACCGCCCGGTAAAAACAGGCGAACTCATAGGGATGGACGCGATTGAACTCAGAATGGGGGATCTGCGCCGCTATATTATTACCATGATCGACGAGCACAGCGACTACGCGCTCGCCCTGGCAGTTCCTTCACTCAACAGCGATATCACCAGCCATTTCTTCAGCAAGGCCACAAAGCTCTTTCCTGTTGCTATCAAACAGGTTGTTACTGACAACGGTAAGGAATTCCTTGGAAACTTTGATAAAACGTTGCAGGAAGCCTCGATTAAACACATCTGGACCTATCCGTACACACCGAAAATGAATGCGACCTGTGAGCGATTTAACCGGACACTTAGAGAACAATTTATTGAATTCAATGAATTGTTGCTTTTTGACGACCTGAATTTGTTTAATCAAAGAATGGCTGAATATCTGGTGCTGTATAACAGCAAAAGGCCACATAAATCACTCGAACTGATGACGCCAGTGGACTATATTTTACGTGAGAGTAAAAATTGCAATATGTGGTGGACCCATACATCTCCTGTCAACGCAAAGCAGAAGTGTCACCATCGGTGCGAAACAGAGATGTCATGCTTTGGTTCAGAGAATGCGTTTGACCGCCTCGCTATATACTTCCGAGCGTTCTCTTTTCCCAACAGAAATCACGAAAACGACAACTTTCTCGTCTATAACCTGGTATACAAGGCGATAGCCTGAAGACCGGAGCTTAATCTTGTAACAATCAGGCATACCACGGAGCTTGTTTGCTTCAATCCGGGGTGACTCAAGTACTTCAACCAGCTTCTTTTTCAACTGTTCACGTACCGTCGAGCCCAGCTTTCGCCATTCCTTTAGTGCCCGCTCGTCAAAATCCAGAAAATACGCCATCAGAGTTCATCCAGCGTCACACGTACTGGCTTAGGATTACGAAGTCGTTCTTTCACTATCTCCACAAGTTCAGCATCTTCATCACTCAGGAGTGTCTGTTTGAACGGCAAGCGTTCATTGTCAGCGATATACTCGAGCATGAGACGAAGCGCTTCAGAAGGAGTTACGCCCATTTTTTCAAGCGCGGCGTAAGAACGCGCTTTAAGTTCATCGTCAATACGTAGGTTAATGCTACCCATGTCTTACACCCCTTGTAATTACAAATGTCATTACAAGTATCGCACTACAACATGCTTAGGGCAAGTCACGAAGTAAGTCAGAAAGTAGTCGTAAGAACGGTGATCACTGTCCGCTTTGTGCCAGAAGCGGACTTTTTAAAAATATTGCGTGCCCAACAATTGGGCGCAGGTCACATCAAGTACCCTCAGAATTATAGAGAATACCTGAAATTTTTGTAGAGCGAGGTTTGTTACCCTGCCCGACCAGCGACATGTGGTTAGTTTAGTGATCAGAAATGTCGAGCGTTTGGTCGTTCATTGACGCGGGATCTTCCAACGGTTCCACATGAGTGGTGATATGGATAAAAGGCAGTGCGGTGCGGATATCATTCTCTATACGCTCGGCCCAGTCGTGCCCATATTGAACAGTCCATCGCCCAGGAACTAGGATGTGCATTGTCATAAACGCCCGCCCGCCAGCCTGGCGTGTACGTAGTGCATGGAAATCAAGCCCCTGTTCACGATATCCTGCCAGCAGTGACTCGATTTTTTTGAGTTCTTCCGTGGGTAGCGATACGTCCATCAGACCTGCAGCTGAACGACTCATAAGCTGATAACCAGTCCAAACGATGTTGGCTGCGACCAGCAATGCAACGATCGGATCGACCCAAAACCAGCCGGTCAGATAAACCAGTCCGACACCAAAAATGACACCGACCGACGTCCAGACATCGGTCAGCAGGTGATGAGCATCTGCCTCAAGAGTGATAGAGTTGTGCTGCCTGCCAGCCCTTAACAAAATGAGAGCCGTCACAAAATTAAGGATTGATGCGACTGTTGAAACCAGTAATCCGAGACCAATCTCCTCAAGCGGCTGTGGAGTTAACATCCGCTCAACTGCGGTATAGGCGATACTGGCTGCCGCCAATAGGATCAGAAATCCTTCGAAAGCACTCGAGAAATATTCGGCTTTGCCGTGCCCATATGCATGGTTCTCATCGGCCGGAAGCGCAGCCAAGGTCAGCATCCAGAGCGCCATTAGGGCTCCTGCGAGGTTAACTACGGATTCGATGGCATCAGATAGCAGACCGACCGAACCGGTCATTTTCCACGCCACACCTTTGAGTCCGATAGTGGCAATAGCCGTGGCAATGGAAAGCCAAGCGTAGTGCGTCAGCGGACGAGGTAACCCTTTTGTTTTAGTCATTATTAACTTCCTAAAATAGGACGACTAACTCACATTTCTATCCATGATAGATAATTAAACAATCATTTCGCCATGAATATTTTTTCGTTTTTATTAAATTTAATTAAAAAGTCTCTGCAAGTGCTGTTTCATCTTCTAGTAAACTAAATTTTATTTTTAGGGTTTTCTTCAACTTGAAGTAATATTATCTCACAACAGATTAGTCACTTAGGTTAACTGAGCGGCTTTTATATTTTTCAATTAAAATATGCAAAACTCCCATTGCACCATGTGCATAAAAATAGACCTCAATGAAAGTAGTAAAGAACTTATGCCAGTGGATTACTGTTTCAGCCAGATTTGACTGCATGGTATTCAACAAGAACCATAGGCCACCTGAAAGTGCTACAATTAGCAATGCTAGAACTCCAAATCCTTGGATTGTACTGGCAATACCTCCCGAATGTGCATCGGGCAGTCGGAAACTAGTCAACGTTTTTATATCTTGCTTAATACCACTAAAGTCAAGCCCTACCCATGAAAAATAATAAGTAAAACCTCTTTGAGTAAGCATCCAACTTAACATAATAAAACCACAAATAATCAGTCCTAACCCTGAAATAATGTGCATCCAGGTTATAACTCCTTCAAGACTATGTTCACCAATTGCTTCGGTCTCTGTCAGATTAGAGTTAATAATTTGTGATAATATTAGAAATGCCACAATGATGTGAAGAATACGAAAAAAAGGAGCGTAATCATGGGGTAATAGATTCCAGAGTCGCAATTTCATTAATGAGTCCTTAGTAAATTTATCGATGATCTTAATCATACAAAAGAATTATTAGGATAACCTTAATTCTTAAAATTGCAGCAGGCATTAGTTCACCTCTGATATGGCCACTTGCGAAATGGGAATGGTAACTGTTATTACTATGTGTTTACTTGCTGTTCTTGTTACGCAGCCCCTTAAACACATTACTTTCAAATATGATTTCCTGCTGGGTTTAAATATGTGTCTTTCTATAGTGCGGCAACCTATTTTTACACCAACTCATGAATTAAATAAGAATCATAAATTAAATGAGAGGTTTAATTCTCTTGCTTAACGCGATGATATTAAATGGAAATTTTAATTTTTGTAATTTATTAAACAGTTAGAATGAGACATGGTAAATACGATCTTCCTTTAGATAATTCTGATAGCACTTTTTCTACTGGGCAGTCTGCAATGTCCGCTTCACGCCCTGAGACATTCGACAAGCTTTTTATGGCTTCAGTAAGGGCGAGTGGCGCGCTTCGAGAGCCAGCAAATATTTTGCTTCATCGTACTGGGTTCTGGCCTTCCAGCAGCGGTAAATGATCCTTATCCATTTGAACGCCAGTGCCCGGATCGCAGACTGATGAGATTTGCCCTTCTCTCTGAGGCCCTGATAATACAGTCTGGCCCAGTATGATGAATTAACCGTCTTGGCAGCCCATTCAACAAAGGTTTGCCTGACGAACTTGGCACACTGCCATCGCCAGTGAACCCAGGATTTCTGGCCACTTCGTTCTGTCACCGGTGCAATACCTGCGTAGTTTTGAATTTCTTCAGCGCTGTTAAACCGGTCACGGTTATCACCAAGTGCAGCAAGCATTCGTGGGCCCATACACGGCCCCATGCCCGGAAGTGATTTGAACAGCTCCGCATCTGGCAATGTGTCAAACAACGCTTCGATTCGTTCGTCATAGGTTTTGATGATTTCACTCACGACTTTAATTTGTGTCGCCAGTGCTGTTGCCATCAAAGCATTAGCCTCTATAACGCTCGGGTCTGTAGTCAATGGGATCGCGTTATCAATACTCGCAACACGTTGCTCGGTAAGAGCCATTGCGCGGCCACCTTTGGCATTCAGAAAGTTGCGGATCGTGTCGCGCCTCGCTCGTTTCAGTTGTTGCAGACTGGGCCACCGGATAATCAGCTCACACAATAGTAAGCTACCCCGATGTGAGAACCACTCCAGTGGCTGAGGATAATACTGTTTAAGTGTGTTGATTATCCGGTTCACAAAACGGCGTTTATCTTCAACCAGCTGACGGCGCTGCTCAACCAGTTGCTGGAGTAACCGGATATCCGCATTGTCGGGTTCAATGGCTTTTATCTTTTGGGGATAACGCAGCATTAACTCTAATGCCAGCTCGGCATCCTGCTGGTCATCTTTAGCGCCGCTGGGCGAGAAGGCCTGCCGGTAACGAGCCAGGGACAAAGCGTGGACGGGGAAAACGGTGATAAATGGATATTTCTGAAGAGCATACACCACGGGACCTTTCTTCAGCTCAACGGCGATAGCGATCCTGCCTTTTACCTTCTGGTGTAACTCGGTAAGCCAGACATCAAGTGCTTCCGGCGTATGTTCAATCACATGGAATGTGCGTTCACCGTTTTTAAACTGAACACAGACATCGTGCTTTTTATCTGCCCAGTCCAGACCAACGTGCGCAGCAAATTGATTAGTCGCAGTCATCACCAACTCCTTTTTATCGGGGATTGGTATGCATTCCACGCTCTTCGAAAGAAATATAGCCAGCAGTTTATCTGCATGCCCTGAGTATTCGTTAGCGAACGTGGAGCACCCACTGGCTCGAAAGAAAAGCGGCGATCATCACGTGATTCTCGCTCAATATTCGTAACCAGTAAGCGCATCCCCTGAATCACTTAAAGTGTAATTCTCAGGGTGCGAATGACTATATCTCGCTCTTAGCGGACATTAGCATAGGCTATTTACCATAACGCCGCATTACGCGTACCGCTCAGACGGCCTGAGCGCGTTTCTGACGTGTCCCCGTTAAAAACAGTAACAAACCACCCGAAAATGCACGCCAGAAACGCTACGTAAGAATCTATCCTATGACTGGATATGCACTCAACTGAATAACGCCTGGTTTCAGTCCATTTTATCGGGATCAGCCTTCTTTCTGGGTAATTTAGGGGGCTTCACTTGCTGATTACTTTGCGTGCGGCGCGTGAGCCAAGGATGGTCAGCTTTAGGTTTTACGTAGAATTTTGAGCGTAAATCAAAACGGGCATTATCCACACGTTCATGGACACTTTTTTCATCATCCAGTGGTATAGGCTCCGGGCCATCAACATATTTTTCCCATCCCAACGCTTTCCCATCATACAGAACCTTAATTTCACCGTTAAAGCTTTCGCATACCGTGACAACCGAATGCCGAAGTCGATATCCCCGGCCTTCACTGCGAATCTGAAACGCACTGCTTTTGTACTGGAAAGTGAGATTTTTGGAGAGAACGCGCTTCGCCTGGAGGCTGAAGATATAACCCAGTTCCTCTTCAGAATGGTGTACATCAAGATGGGCGTTATCAGCAATACGAGGCGGCGTAGCAAACCGGTTGTTATAGGCTTCAATAAAGGTCGGCAACCATGCGTTTGCTGTTTCAATATCACTGATACCCTGAAGCCGCATTTCTTTGACCAGCCTGTCCTGCAGTGTCTGATTGGCACGCTCTACCCGCCCTTTTGCCTGCGGGCTGTTGGCATGGATTGGCTCGATGCCCAGTGTCTTTATCGCACGTGTGAACTGAGTCAACTCTCCTTCCCGCTCCGGGTTATTTACTCTGAATATACTGTGTCTGTCAGAATAGAGAGCCAGTGGTACGCCATGATCATTAAGGTAACCCCGGAGGGTTTCCATGTAAGCCCGGGTTGTTTCTGCAGGAGCGAATCGTAGCGCCATCAGAGCGCTGGTAGCATCATCGATAAAGACTATCAGTGTGCATTTGGGGCCCCGACCTTCAAACCAGTCATGAGGCGAGCCATCAATCTGGATGAGTTCACCGTAGGATGGGCGCCGCATCCGGCGCTGATAAATTCGGGCAAACTTACGACGACGTTCGCGCCATATGCCCTCCTCTACCATCCACTTCCTGAGAGTTTCAATGGATAAACACAAGCCGTGTATCTCGCGCAATTTTTCGCACGCAAGCGTAGGTCCAAAATCAGCGTAGCGGCCTTTGAGGAGTGAAATTACTGTTGCTCTGAATTCGGTAGAAAAGGAATTATTGGGACGCTTTCCACGTCGGCGGGAAACTAGACCAGAAGGCCCTTCATTTCTATACCGTTGCACCAGACGTTTAACCTGCCGAATAGAAATGCCAATGCGTGCCGCAGCTTGTTCCTGAGTAATATGGCGATTAAGTGACTCCTGAATAATGTGAAGTCGGTCGAGTTCCTTATGACTCATCGTAACAGTCTCTTTGATCATGAAAAATCCCCCAGAGAATTGTCTGGGGACATTTTAGAATGGTTCAAAGGAAGTGTGGACAAATTCCTGGACCTTCAGGAGTTAATTTATGCATTCATACGAGGACCGGATTCGGGCCGTCAAACTCTATTACCGGTACGGAAAGAAAGCCTCCGTTGTCGTCATGGAGCTGGGATATCCTTCCACAAAACAGCTGGGCCGTTGGGTTCGGATTTATGAAGAGAAGGGCGATATACCCAGGGAATTAAAACCAAGAGAACGCTATTCACGTACACAGAAAATTGCTGCTGTTGAGCATTATCTTACTCACGGTGGTTGCCTGTCGTACACTCGCCGAGCCATCGGCTACCCCAGTAACGAAATTCTAAAGCGCTGGATTGAAGAGTTTTACCCAAATGCGCGTCCCCTGGTCATTCGCTCAGGCACAAGCAAATGCTTCAGCCCGGAAGAGAGGTCTCAGGCCGTCCGGGAGCTCTGTAACCGACGTGGAACCGCGCGTAAAGTTGCACAAAGCATAGGCGTCAGCGTCCCGGTCCTGTACAAATGGAAGAAAGACCTTATCAGTGACGAGGCTTATCAATCCATGCGCAAACGAAAGTCAGCCCCTCAGGATAAAAATCAGGATGCTTTACTCGGTGAAATCCAGCGTCTCAGGAAGCAGGTTCATCAGCTGCAGCTCGAACGTGACATACTGACAAAGGCGAATGAACTGATAAAAAAAGATCTGGGCGTCAGCTTTCTGAAACTGAAAAACAGGGAGAAAACCCTGATAGTTGATGCCCTTAAGAAAAAGTACCCCGTTGCTGAGTTGCTAAGCGTTCTGCAACTTGCCCGCAGCTGTTATTTTTACCACAAAGCCAGCAAACGTCTGTACGATAAGTATGCGGAAATACGCGTGATCATGGCCGATATCTTTGAGGAGAATTACCGCTGTTACGGCTACCGGCGCCTTCACGCGATGCTTCGCAGTAACAACAGAGTTATTTCTGAAAAGGTTGTCCGCAGACTGATGGCAGAAGAGCAGCTCGTTGTTAAGCGCACCAGGCGACGACGATATAACTCTTACTGTGGCGAAATCGGTCCGGCACCGGAAAATTTACTCGCCCGGGATTTTAGTTCCTGCAGGCCAAATGAGAAGTGGCTGACCGATATTACGGAGTTCCAGCTTCCGGCTGGAAAAGTCTATCTGTCGCCGGTTATCGACTGCTTTGATGGCCAGGTTGTAAGCTGGTCGATAGGAACACGCCCGGACGCGACGCTGGTGAATACGATGCTCGATGACGCACTCGATACGCTCAGCGAACATGATAAACCGGTGATACACAGCGATCGTGGTGGCCATTACCGGTGGCCGGGCTGGCTTGAGCGTATCAACACCTCCGGACTTATAAGGTCCATGTCGCGCAAAGGATGCTCGTCGGATAATGCTGCGTGTGAAGGCTTCTTCGGGCGTATCAAAAACGAAATGTTCTATGGCAGAGACTGGGCGGGTATCACGCTGGAAAAATTTATCTGCTTCCTGGACAGGTACATACGCTGGTATAATGAGAAACGTATCAAGCTATCATTAGGTGCAATGAGTCCTGTGAAGTACCGGCAGCATCTTGGGATCACAACATAACAGTCCAGGAAAACATCCGCAGCCCCAAAGGGGACATTACAGCTTGGTGTTAACAGGACCCATACATCTCCTTGCCTCGCGGCATCTAAGAGGCTATCCTGATGTTGTCTAGGCATACAGGTGGCCTCGTGGGTTAATGAAAATTAACTACGGGGCTTTCTGCTTTCTGCCACACAACACGGTAACAAACCACCTTCACGTCATGAGGCAAAAAGCCTCAAGCGCCACGTCGATTATACCGGGCCGGTGCTATTTCTTACCAGGTATATCCACGCTTTATGCTGCTTAGCGCTTTAAATATCTAATGTATACCCATCCCGCGATCAAGACGCCCGTGCCCAGCGCAAGATTAGGCAAAATAACATCGTTTGCACTTGCGTATATGGTATTAGGATCATGTTGCCCCCAGAATGCCAGCTTGTACCCGATGCCCCAGACAAAGAATATAATCCCGGCAATCAGAACGCCGAATTTTATTACGCCGAGCAGGATTCCATCTAACCAGTCAGGCGGATCACGCCATGTGATGACCGCAGCTATTAGTGTGCAGATGATTTGGCCTGCATAATAACCAGGGGAACCATACCATTCCGGAGCAACATGCTTCACGATCAACCAGAACAGCACGTTCATTAAGATAACGAGCAACCAGTACCTCATAGTTCTGCTTTCCTTGTATTTGGCCATCTGAGTTGTCAGACAGCATTGTACTTATTCATCGGGCGGACTTGCCATTGAAATACTCCGGACGCGCAGCCAGTTCACGCTCGATTAACTCGTCGGCAAACAAAGGGGCAACACGATGAATACGTGCCTGCATGTTGCGCCTTCTCACCGCTGCTTTCCGTTCATCGCTCCAGCGTTGGATCTGTTTCTGGCCGAGAAAATCCACGCATACAGCGTAACCTGAGCCAGCCACCCAGCGTGACATCACCTCTTCAGGTGCCGCCTGCCCTGCCTCCACGACAACGGAAATCAGTTCCTGTGGACCCGGGCAGGGCCTGTGCGGCAGTTTCCAGCGCAGAGAATAGCGCCACTTCATACACCACTCCGATCAGCCAGCTTATTTGGCACCTGCCAGCGTTCAGCAACACGAATATGCTCAGGTGTTTCCCGGACAATAAACGGGATTTCGTACATCACTGCATACAGCGGCTCACCGCTGATGCGAAGCCAGTCAAGTTCCTTCAGCGATGCGAATCGCGACTGCCAGCGCCAGAACGGTGCTGCAAGCTCTGCCGCGTCAAACTCGTCGCTCCACCGGGTGTACCAGGTGCAGACGGTTTCCGGTGACTGAAAATTCAGTTCTGTGACAGCCTGTCCCAGCAGGTTCTGACGCAGTAACCAGGACTGCTCGACCTGACGGGCTTCACGGCGCATTTTTCGGGTGAAGGCAAAGTCCTGACGTTTTAGTCTGCGTACTGTTCGGGTATGAAGGACTTCCGGAAAAAGTTCAGCCTGCACATCCATTGTCAGCGGCAGCGGACAGTATTCCCCGTGGCTGGAGATAAGCATATCCAGCGCCTCTTCCACCTGTTTCAGGCTGGAAAGGCGGTCTTTTGGATCACGGTGAAGGCCAGGAATACGGCGGGCAACGTCACTGTTAATCCGGCTACAGCCTGTCAGCAGGCGCAGGAATGTCCGGACGTGTGGCATCGATGGCAGACGTGCGCCGCGCTGGCGAGCCTCTTCCACCGTCATGATGGCCTGCAGCGCTGCCTGACGGGCTGGTTTCAGGGATACAAGAGCACTGGATGACGGGATCATTGTGCGCCCTCCTGTGACAGCGTGCTGATGATGCTGGCAAACGAGTAGCCACCGGCGTCAAGACACTCGATGAGATCCAGAGTATGGGTGATGAGTTCAGGGTTGAATGCATCCATCACGCGAACGACAGAGAACGGCTGACCGTCACGGGTAACAAAGACCACTATCCAGCGAGGATTCAGCTCCCCCGGACTGCATACCGCCACATCAAAGTGACCATGAGGGGGGGTAAAACGGATCTGGACAGGAAAGAAGCCGCCAAATTCGCACCGGTATTCGGCATTCACGGACCAGCCGGACGGTGAGGTCAGATCGCGCATGACAGCGTGACTCAGCTCCCGGCGAAAGTCTTCACCGGCGGCGCGGTAGTCTTCCAGCTCATCAGAAGACATGGTTTTCAGGACATCCAGAGTCAGTAACGTTTTCATTTTCAGTCTCCTTATCGCCGCCCCGCAGGGCGGCGTCTCCGTTATCAGGCGGCGCAGGCCGGGTTGTTATGGTCGGTGACGTCGCCGGCATCAGCGTCGGTATCGTTCTGACTTGTTGCCAGACTGAGTTCAGACTTTGCGGCAAGCTGTTTCTGATTGTCAGCACTGGTCATCCATTCCGGAACCCAACGGATTTTTGAGAGGAAGTGCTCTGCATGTTCAGCGGCATCCTTTTTCTTCATCTTCGCGGCGTCCTGTGCTGCGCCAGCCAGTCCGGCCTGAGAGAGTGCCTGTACAATGTGTGGCAGCTTCATGTGCGAGAAAAGGTTATCAGCCGTCGGTTTCCACCAGTCACGAAGATCAAACTGAATGGCGTTTTCCACCCCATCCAGCGAACTCTGGTGTTTACGACCAAATTCATCCTTGCCCTGTACACCATCTATGGAGCAGGCGGTGCAGAAAGCCATCAGTGCCATCAGGGTTGCGCCATCGAGCGTAAAGAAGGTGGTCATATCCTTTCGCCAGTTTTCCGGCAGCAGGGCTTCAAGACGTTCTTTTTCTGACTGGATGGCCTGAAACGCAACGCTGTTTTCACCGTCAGGTGCTTCACGGGTCAGCGCGTAATGCGACACACTCACGCTAATGCAGAACGGCTCTTTGACGGACGTTGTGGTATGGAAAACCGAGTTACACATTTTCCAGACCATCAGCGCGACGGCTTTCTGCGGCTGCTGCAACAGGGCCGCCTGAACCGCCAGTGTGCGCTCAGAAGAAAGGCGGGTCAGCAACGGGACACTGACGGCGTCCAGCGGATCGACTTTTTCAGGGGCCTGATTGGTGGATGCATCCTTCTCCTCCATTTTTTCATCGGCGCACAGCACCACACCGCGCTGTACTTTCACCTCCTGGCCAGTCCAGGAAACCACCACCCCGGCAGATTGCTTCATTTCATCCGTCCATGCCCGGTGTTTTGCCCGGTGCGCGATGGTCTGCTGTTCTTCCCAGACAGCTTCCAGAGCCCCGGCCAAGACGTCATCATTCACGCCGGGATTCTCGTCTTCATACTTAGCTTCCAGAGCTTCCAGCTCTGCAAGACGTTCTGATTCGGCTTCGGTATATTCCACAGGCGGGACAGCATGCAGGCGCCAGATTTTAGTGTCCTTCCCGTAGTGAGAAATCGGGTCAAGACGACCATCACACCATGACCAGCCTTCCGCTTCGCGGAGGTGCTCCGCGATGTTCTGCAGTTTTTCCAGCAGGGCGGTATCGAGCGATGCACTTTTGACATAGCCGCCGTTTTCGCTGCTGAAGAGATCAACCCGGATTTCATCCGGACTGAATGCGGCCTCTCCCACAAAGCGGAATTTGTCGCCGTTTGTGGAAACCTCTTCTGAGGTAATGAGGTTACGGATCGAGGAAACTGATACTTCATTATTCCAGGACCGTTTGCGGGCGGATTCCAGCACTTCCACCTGGCGTTTCTGATCGCTTTCGAGCGCCAGTGCCTGGCAGTGTTCGGTGGTGATTTCATCCTTCGCCAGCGCCGCCAGAATTTCGGGAGCCAGTTCGGTCAGTTTCAACATGCGCTGAACATGACGCGTACCGAACCCCAGCAAATCGCCAATCTGCGCGGGGGTTTTCCCCTGCTCTGCCAGTGTGCGGAACCCGGCGATCTGTTCAGACGGATGCATTGCCATCTGCTGTTCGTTTTCTGCCATTGATGCCGCAACAGCCAGTTCATCAGGTACCTTTTTCACCATCACCTGATATCCGGCATCGATACGGTTTTCACTCTGCAGGAGCTGCAGCGCTTTCAGGCGACGACCACCGGCAGCCACACCACAGCGACCATCCGGGAGGTTATGCACGACCAGATTCTGCAACAGGCCAATGGCTTCAATGGAATCTGCCATTGAACAGACTTTCTCCGCCGGATAGGGAATGGTCCTGACGTTCAGGGGAGACTTCACCAGTGCCGTCACCGGGACATACTCGACCTGTGCGGCATCGAGAGCCACTTTAAGCGCCTCAGCTTCGGCAGACTTAAGCGTTTTTTTGCTGGTTTTCGGTGCAGTTTTTACCTTAGACTCTGTTGCAGACATAATTGATACCTCTTAGCTATTGATGAATGTCTGCCGGACAGCCCACCTGTCCGGCCTTCTTCTTACTGCTTACTTCGTTTTGCGTACTCCGTAGTCCCGGATGTAGCGGTTCATCATGTCCTCGCCGCCCGGTTCAAAATTCCAGACGCGCCAGATCATGCTGCCGTCATCCTGATGACGGACGACAAGGCGAAAATGGGTCCCCTGATCATCTTCAATCGCCACATTCTGATACTGCGCTGCGACAACCTGAGCCTGCTCGCGGGTAAACGTGCCATCCGGCAGGGATTCAAGCGGGGACAAAACGTTATGGTCCATGTGTTTCTCCTTTTCTGCCCCGCCTGAACGGGGCGTCTTCATCGTGGTTTAAAAGGGCGCGTCATCATCCATTGGTGGGAAATCATCCGGGAGAGGCTGAGGCGGTTGCTGAGACGGGGCGGCATCCTGACGGCCTTTCTTACCGCCCTTCGCTTTCGGGGATTTGGCTGCGGCCTGAGCAGGTTGTGCCGGGGTGGCAGGATTCTGCGGCTGCGCGGCGCTCTCAGGCACTCCGGATTCACGGCGGCCGCCGAGCATCTGCATGGTGCCGTTCTGCCCGACCAGCACCTCGGTGACGTAGCGCGTGACTCCGGCATCGTCCTGCCAGTTGCGGGTGCGCAGCTGGCCCTCGATGTAGACCTGTGCGCCTTTACGCAGGTATTCGCCCGCCACTTCCGCG
Organism: Klebsiella sp. AqSCr; assembly: GCF_008452795.1. NCBI lineage: Bacteria > Pseudomonadati > Pseudomonadota > Gammaproteobacteria > Enterobacterales > Enterobacteriaceae > Klebsiella > Klebsiella sp. AqSCr. The sequence goes on along the minus strand of NZ_MJDM01000040.1, from coordinate 995 downwards.
AGCTTGCCGAACATGACAACACGGTGCCACTCGGTGTTTTCGCGCATCTCTCCCGTCTGCTTGTCACGCCATGTTTCAGACGTGGCCAGCGTCAGATTGGCCACTGCGCCCCCGTTGGGCATGTAACGCACTTCCGGATCCTGTCCCAGATGTCCAACCAGAATGACTTTGTTAACGCCACGTGCTGCCATGATGAATCTCCTTAATCCGTTGTTTTGCCTTTTAAAACCATCACCCGTTGAGTTGCCGGGGCCGCGGTTTTGACTTTGTGCGGGGACCTGCTGAACCTGCCCCCTGGATATAACCTTCACCCGTTTGAGAGCCGTTCGCCGCAAGGGCGTAAACGAGCACGGCCCGGTGCAGATGTCCGGGGGTGAGCGGGAAATTTTTTTCGGTCTAATGAAGCGGCAGCGGAATGGCCGGGAAAAATTTATTGCGAAAGGCTCTGCCGTCCCCTGGACAGCAAGACGGGTTGTGCTTGTCTCAGCCCCGGCGAATGGACTCAAACGGGTGATACGGGTACCAGGGGAAAGGAGCAGGCACCCGCCGCAACGACGAAGAGCGCGGGCGCGAAACGGCGTTGCCCCGCAGAGTGCCGGCAGTCCTTCGCCGGCACGGTGAAAGCGGCGCGACCGGGACGGTCGCAGCAAGCGCTGCCGTTGACCTTGACTTCAGACATCAGACACTAGCCGTCAGGCCCGAAACCGCTTGCGGGTTCGGCGGAGCTTACCGCGTCTTTTCGCGGTTAGCGGAGTGTGGCTCGACGACCGGACAGCGCAGCTGGCCGGGAGCCGAAGGTGTCCAGTATGGGTGTGCTTTTAAAGCCTTTAAGGGTTAAAAAGAGACATCACAGCAGAAAGAAGAAGAGAAAGCAGACAGACAGCAGGCAGCAAACAGGGAAGACGCGGAAAGGAAATGCGGGCGGCGCGTCAGCGCGGCCCGGTTTTCCCGGCGCCGCAGGCGCGCGGTCTTTCGAGGCGCGGCCAGACGGGGAC
>NZ_MJDM01000039.1:0-3019 GCF_008452795.1 Klebsiella sp. AqSCr | reverse complement strand
CTTACCATAGCGCGGACATCTGAATTGAGCCACAGGCGGACATTACTATTGAGCCATTACACAGAGGGTGCGCCCAAGAGATGTTATGGTAAATACGTATATCCTAAGGAAAAAGGTCTCTACTTGAATGAACTTTTTCCTTAGGATTTGAGCTGTTTGCCTAATTTATAAGGGCGTAGACTGGCTCTGTCTTCTGTCTAGAAAACAAAATACATTGTTAAAACATTTTTTGAGTTGCTTCTTTCTCCCTCGCTGAGGCAGGTTGCGTTGCCTTAAATGAGTTTTGCTATGTTTCGTGATTGATGGAGAACTCGTAGAACTTTTACTGTTCCATGGCCTTCTTGATAGTACACATTTAACGATAGGCCCTTGATGATGAGAACTCTCACGCCAGACACTATTTCACTATCTTTGCCGAGAAATGGATTCTCTATTAGTAAGTCAACTGTGTCTTCTATGTACTGATCTGCATCTTCAGCAGCTTTTGGATTCTGCTGATAAAGCCATTCGAAGTAGTCAGCCCGATCATCAATAGCTTCTTCTTCCCAAATGAGATTGCTTGCCATCATTCGCTTTCCTTCAGCTTAAACGTCATCTTGTCACCCATGAATACGATGGTGTCGTCATTACTATCTTTTTTAACCGGAAGTGATTCCCGGGTACTGGTAAATTTCTTGTGGCCTTCTTTCAGTGTGTAGCGGATCAGTCCTGTCGGAGCATCCGGTTTTCCGGATATTTTATAGCCTTCCGCCTCTTTTTTTATCATCCATGTATCGCTATCTGCATCATAAAGTACGTCAACCTTATCTCCGATTTTCAAGCTTATGTTGTTGAGGCATTCAGTCGAGATCCTGATGGAAAGCTCTTCTGCTGACGTTGAAGGCTTGAATGATTGGGTCACTGTTATCTGACTAGCAGATCCCCGGCGTGTTGATATTTTTGTTTTTGAAAGCTGGCTTATGAATCCCATGCATCCTCCTTTTTTCTCTTGTTTGTATTTTAACTGATCTTCACTGATCGATCATCATCCTTCTTCGTTTTTTTCTATCCGACATGATTATTACGTATAAGTCAATGTTTTTAATGGGTTTTTATTATATAAATATGTATGTTGCTTGTGCGCACAACTGTACTAACATTACGGGTGTCGGAGGATCTTATGGATACTAAATTTCATTTCAGGCTTGATGAGAACGTCAAGATGAGAGCCCAGAAAGCGGCAGAAGCCCGCGGCAAAACTCTAAGTGAAGCTTGCAGAGATTTTGCTGAGCAATTGGCAAGAGAGGTTGAGCCTCTTAGTCAGCATGAAAAATGGCTGAAGAAGCAGGTAGAGCTGGCTGTTGCAAAAGCTAATTCTGGAGACGGTAGATTCACTTCCAATGAGGAAGTGAAGCGAGTTATGGCTTCAAGAAAAGACGAGATAAGAGCTAAGTACAAGCGCTAGCCTGTATATTGACGCTAATACTGAATATGCGTAATCTCGTTGAAAAGAAAAAACCGCCTGGGGAGGCGGTTTTTTCAAGGTTCAGTAAGTTGGGGAACTTCTGAACCGTGGTGACTGGCTTAAACGGAGCGCAGCGACCAAATCTGTCCTTCCAGTGTAGCTGTAGTTAGGCTAACTCTTCAAGAACTCTATGTGTACTTATATACACTGCTCCGCTCCGTAAACCTGTCACCAATGGCTACCGCCAGTGGCGATTCGTCGTGCCTTTCAGGGTTGGATTCAAGAGTACAGTTACCTGAAAGTCGTGGTAGTCGGGTTGAACGGGGAGTTCGTGCATACAGCCCAGCTTGGAGCGAACCACCTAAAAGGAACCCAGTTGCACGGGTAGGAATGAGAAAACGCCACCTTACGGCGGTCTGCAACGGGTAAACCTCAGGGTGGGAACAGGAGAGCGCACGAGGGAGCGACCCATCGGAAACGGTGGGGATCTTTAAGTCCTGTCGGGTTTCGCCCCTTCTGACTTGAGCACCGGAAATCGCCAGATTTCTGTGATGTTCGTCAGGAGGGCGAAGCCTATGGAAAACCGGCAATCCTACAGACCTTTTACATGGCTTTCTGCCTGAGCTGGTAACGCTCGCCGCAGCGTCATGACCGAACGAAGTGAGTGAATGACCGAGGAAGCGTAATGTCTGTAATGCTGAACAGGGCTCGTATCGCTCGGTACACCACTTTCCTCTCTGATTACACACTCTGGTGCAACGCTTTCCTGCCGTTTTCCACTTTTCCCTGCACAGCTGTACAACGGCAACATCCGGGCAGGATATGTAAAGTGGGCCCACTTTACGCCTGCCTTATTCGCATGACTGCTCAAAGGAAAACCCATGGCTGATGATCGGACACTGCAACTGCGCCTGACCGGGTTCCGCAAGGCTGAAGCATCTCTCAGGCTTGAAGGCATGGATCCTTCCGGAACGCCGCTCTATGAGTCCGTAAAAGCGCGGCTTCTTTCCGGTGAGATCACCTACGACGAAGGCCGCGCTGAGATACTGGCCCATCACCAGAAGCGGGCAAACAGTAACTGACGCGGACAGGAAATGTTTTGTGTCCACAGCCAGCTGCGCCGGCGCCACAAAACAGCGGGACACGATGTGTTTTTGGAGTACCGCCGGCACGCCAAATCCTCCTGGTCAGGCTCCGCCCGACACCCGCCAGGAACTACGGTCCCACTCCTCGTTAAATCCGACCCCTTTGGCGATATTCCTGCCGCGCCTGGCGGCTTGCCCAACGCCTCACGGTCGCACAGTAAACTGCGCACCCGCTCACCGTTATCTAGAGAGTTCTGTGCTGGAAATGAGCATCTGGTTACAACATCCGTGCGAAACTATCCTCCATTCACTTCCGTGCATAGCCATGCAGACGCGCAGAAATCATCAGGTGCGTTTTTCAGGGTTATGGCCAGGAAAGGTGCTGGAAATGGCTAACTCGTTGCAGAGTGACGCTGAGGGCCTTTCAGAGTGTCAAGGCTCAATTGAAATGTCCGTTATCCAGCTCAATTAAAATGACCACTTTGATCTC
>NZ_MJDM01000038.1:0-3419 GCF_008452795.1 Klebsiella sp. AqSCr | reverse complement strand
TGAGGCCGACCTTTGTGAGAAACTCCACGATGATGCGGAGCATCTTTTCCGTACACTGTCCTCGAGACTGGATGCATTACAGGATGGTAACTGATGGCCAGAGTGTCTATTAGTGAAGCAGCACGGCTTGTTAAGGTTAGTCGCCCTACTATTTACAAGATGATTAACAGTGGTAAGTTAAGTTACACCTCTGTTGTAAAGCACGGGAAGGGTATTAAAGTTATTGATACATCAGAGCTTATTAGAGTGTTTGGTTCTCTTGATGGTGTAATCGATGCTGTAAAATATGATGTAAAAAGTGACGCAGAATCTACAGGTATTAACAGCGTTGGTTTACATGATTTACAACATAGAATCGCTTTACTTGAAGCTGAAAACGATGGTCTTAAAGGGGCTGTTAAGGCTCGAGATGAGCATATTGATTCCCTTCGTCAGGCTATGCAGCTTCTGGAGCACAAGCACGAACCTTCTTCACCACCCCATTCCCCGTGGTGGAAATTCTGGAAAAAATCCTGATCCCGCCATGCTTGAGTTTTCCTCTCCGGCCATCCCGGGGCGTTCCTGAACCTTCCCAAAAATCGCCAGATCTCTGAACGCTCCTCACTCTAAAAATATCCACACCCCACGCAAAATTAAATTTTTGCAGATAACTCATTAATATCAGTTAGTTGGTTGTTATTAAATTACGCAGTATTACCTTCTGTAAGGTCAATCCAAGTCGTCGGTGATTCGTGTACGACTTGCCGACGACTCGTCATAGAGTCATCGACGACTCACTCCACACTATCAGTAACTTATGACGACTTGACTCTAGAGTCGAATCGTCGCTTTGGCGTTTTTTTGACCGCGGTGACTCTAGAGTCAAGTCACGAGTCGAATCGCCGGTGAATCGTGTGGTGAGTCGTCCGGCGACTTGCCATAACGTGATTGCCGGCCGTCGACGAACCCGATTCCTGAACGTGCTGAAAACCGGTTTTCCGGCTGCGCCGGCAACGCTTCACGGCCACGCAATAAATTGCGTCCCCGTTCACCGTTTTCGGGGTGGTTTGTGGTGGCTTTCAGGGCGTTCATCGGATTTTAGCGGCTAAAATCCCGGCCAGGTATGTCCGTGCATAGCCATGCAGTCGCGCCAGAATCATCAGGGGCGTTTTTTCTCGATATGGGCACAGAAAGGTGTGTGTTTCGGGCCGGAGGCCTCAGAAACGCGCTGAGGGCCTCTGAGGCGGTGCACGCAACGGATGTTATGGTAAATACAAGTGAGCGGGATAAACCATCATCTTTTATTGCGCGCGCAAGAAATAACCAATGCGGCTACCGATTTACACCAATCGCTATGCTGTTTTCATCTAGCAATATCCCTATTTTACACCCGCTGAATGTTGATCCGGACATCACAAAACCGCCTATAGCTAGTTGATTGTTTTCCGTGCTGAACAACTTTGGCGAGGATCCTCGATAACTTATTAGCTTTCCATCAGGAACATAAAGCTCAGCCTCTGCTTTTAGTGCAGCTGCGCTTTGTCTTCTGAGCTCGAATACCTCTTTCCCGTTAATAAGACAAACAGTTATCTTATCTTCATGCCGGAGAGTCACCCCTGCCTTTCTACCTTCTTCAGTAAGGTAGAGCTGCGTTCCTTTAGCCTTGGCCAGGTATGTTCCATCGTTGTGATAGATAGGGATGCTGGTAGTGAAACTAGCATCAACCGCACTCTCAACACTAATAAGTGGGGTGTCTTTATACTGAAGTATTACTGGGACGTTGATGAAAAAATTAGAACCAAGCTCAACTCGAGGGCTTTCACTAAATACGAGTTTATTCTGCAAATCACTCATGGATACATCCTTTTTTTGTCAAAAAAAACCTAATGCCCCCGTGGTGGGTATATAAAAATCACGGGGAGCGTAGCGACCTTCGTCCAGCTCGTTTCTTGTGTGTCTCACCCTGCAAAAGGTTCGATTGTGTGGGTGTAGTGTCCGACGCTTTCAATCACACTACTCCGCTTACTACTTTCTTAGACCCTCGTTTTATCAGGTGCTTGTTATCGTACAGCGAGACGGGGTAGAGCTTAACTCTTTTGCGGTTAAGTTACATATCCACCAATTGCCTGTTTATCCTGCCGGAGTCCGGGGCGTAGACCTGAGTGTCTAAGGTGCAGATATTATTTTAATGTCGTTGAATGGTATTAAGCTGGTAGTGACAATGCTAGCCAGCCCTGCTAGGATTTGATTTCTGACGTCTATTCCTGGCAGGCATCTGCGAAGAATTAGAGTACCGAAGCCCTGTGATTCTGTCACGGGGCTTTTGTACATTTAAAGCCAGAGAATCAAAAACATCCCCACAAAGACACCCTCACCGCTCGCCGCAGCCGAACGACCGAGCGTAGCGAGTCAGTGAGCGAGGAAGCGGAAGAGCCACTGCCTTGGCATGGTTCACCGGACACTCTGGTCATGCATATTGGCGCACTTCACCTGACTTTTCGCTCATGGCAACATGTCAAGCTAGTATACACTCCGCTAGTGCTACGTGACGGGTTCAGGGTTGCACCCCTAAAACCGCTAACAACCTCTCAGCTACTGGATATTATCACATGCCATCTGAATATGATGATCCACGGGATTCGACTGATACGCAGCTTCCCGGCGAATATGACCTTTTTGATTTAATGGCGAAGGTTACTGAAGAGAACCTTCATGCCCCTGTGGATTCTGGGCCGCCTGTCGGCCAGGAAGCGTTATAACTTTTTTCGCTTGCCCGCGTACGTGGTAATACGCAGGTATTACATCTTATTTATTTATTTTCATGTAGTTACATGTGATTGTAATACCTTGCGTATTACACAAATAAACGAATATTTCCATTTTTACCATTTAATTCATGCAGTTGCGATGAAAATCGCGGCTGCGTTAGGTGTATGATCATTTAAGGGGCAAAAAATTATCATTCTGGCTGGGTTAACTGCGCAGGTTAAGGTGCATCGGTGACGAAAAAGCGTCTTTAACTGCTTCGTTCATGCTTGCATGAACGGATTATTTTTCCGGACTACAGGAAGACTACAAAAGCTGATGACTTAATCCTGATTTTTAGCGATGACTACATATAAACTACAAAATAACTACAGGATTACCTCAGATCCGTTCTCTGAACCATTCGTACATCCGACCCCTTACCGGTTTTACACTGAGCACTGATGCTCTGAGGTCCCTTATGACGAAACAACAGAAAACAGCGCTGAACATGGCTAAATTCATCCAGAATCAGTCTTTGCTCCTGCTGGAGAAGCTTAACGAGCTTGATCTCGATGCTGAGGCCGACCTTTGTGAGAAACTCCACGATGATGCGGAGCATCTTTTCCGTACACTGTCCTCGAGACTGGATGCATTACAGGATGGTAACTGATGGCCAGAGTGTCTATTAGTGA
>NZ_MJDM01000037.1:0-1113 GCF_008452795.1 Klebsiella sp. AqSCr | reverse complement strand
AGGCACCCCGCCAGCATGGCGGCATGTATTGTTCGCATGGCAAATACCCTTTTATGAATTATTGCGACTGGCGTGACAGATGCTGATAGACACTGTATTTATCGAGCTGGCGCTGTATCTTTCCTGCATCATCACGGGCTTCAAAGCGGTAACCGCTGCAGTACAGAGGCAGATGATTTATCTGAAGGTCCACCCGCTCCCCGTCCCTGACCACCCACGCGGCCTGAGAAACAGTGTCGCACTGGATCCCCCAGGCCCGGTTGGTGGTCATAAATGCGTTAACCTGTCTGTCCCGCCACAGGCTGTACGACATAATGCTCACCAGAAAAACAACAAACACGCTGACAAACAGCACCACCATTCCATACGATTTTCTCTCTTCCATCCCTGCTCCTTTATTTTCCCTTCTGTAAAAGTCTGGTCAGCGCCGAAAAAAACAGATAATTCATAAGCCCGACACCGCCCATGCAGAGAATAAAGACCACACTCTCAACATAATCACTCCCCGATGTCCCTTTGACGGCATCCCAGGAGAAATAAATCACCGGAGATATGATAATTACCGTCAGCGTCAGTCTCAGAGAAAAATCGACGGCAGGATGTTTGTGAAAATTAACTTTCATTCTTTTCTCTCCCGTTATGAGTATTCTGTTTTACACCGTCAGCCTTGTGCAGCCCGATAACGTAGAAAATGAGTGATGCCGCCCCCATCCCCATCGACTCAGACCAGCCCCGGGCAGACAGTCCTGCAAACGCAACGGCAACAGCCGCCTGGCACGCCACGGCACCCAGGAATATAAGGAGCAGACTGCGGCCTGACATGAACAGGGCGATACAGGCTGGAATGAAAAGAAAGAGCACAAGCAAAACAACGACCATCAAGGACGCAGCCATTTAGTCACCTTTGATATGTTATTAATGGAGAGTTACTTTGCTGAAGACTGCGTGAGAAGTTCTTTAATACGCGCTTTTGTTTTTTCGGTCAGTTCGCTGTTATCCGGGATTTTCTGGTTATTGATTAAATCCTCCATGAAGTTTGTGAAATCCAGCTCGTTAAAATCAATCCCCTGGAGTTCCGCGACGGTAATGCCCCGACAGTCAGGACTGCTGGCG
>NZ_MJDM01000036.1:0-658 GCF_008452795.1 Klebsiella sp. AqSCr | reverse complement strand
CCTTAAGACACTTATCCGAATCATTGCAGTGGTAGATTTTAGCCGTGCCGCCCTCCATCATGGCTTTAATCAGGTCCTGGTCAGTGGTGCGTGCTGGCAGCGGCGTGATCTCACTGTTCTCACCAAAAATCAGCGTCCCGGTCAGGGTCATCACAAACTCTTTCAGCTCCTTATTGCCGTCAAAGAGCCGGTTTTTGGACAGGGCATCCCACATAATGTTGATGTTCTTCATCACACGCTCCTTGTCCTTATCGCTGGCTTTATCCTGCACTTTGTCCATCTGCCCCCCACCGAACAGCCCTGACGGGAAGCCGCCCAGTCCGCAAAAATGTTGCTCTCGCCGGCAATGTCCTGGCAGACCTTTTGCTGCGCCACCTGGGTCCGTGGAAACAGACCGCCCACAATGCCCTGAGCGGCCTGGCAGGAGCTGAGGTTCATGCTGTTGATGTCGCTGGCCATCTTCTGCAGGAAGTCTTTGGCAGTTTTGATCTCCGGAACCGTGGTCTGCAGGGCAAGGTCAAAGAAGTAGCCCGCGGCGTTGGACATAATTTGTTTGCCGAAGCGCTGCAGCTGCTCGCTGTTGATAAAGGAGAACGACCCCAGGTACGCATCGATGCCGCCGCAGCCGGCGTTAATATCCGGCAGGGTCATGCTGACC
>NZ_MJDM01000035.1:0-1484 GCF_008452795.1 Klebsiella sp. AqSCr | reverse complement strand
TCAAATAACGTGAGATTGTTAATACTGACCATCGGTCTTACTATTCACCTGCCCCCATCCGTTCAAAGGAATAAATCAAGACATAAAACATATAAAAGATGACTGTGGCTGTAAAAAATCCCGTTATTACTGACAGCGTCAAATCAGGAGAACCGGCCCACATGTTTTTATCCATGAATACCATGAAAGAAAATAAAGCACTGAGACCTGCAAGCCCAAACAACATTAAAATACAGGCAAGCGTATCTCTTATAAAAACACCAATAATTACATAGCCGTAACCACAGATAATGATTGCCATTGCAAAAAAAAGTCGTACAAACCCATCAAAACTTAACTGGTATTCAGCCATTTACCCACCCTCATTCAATGTTTCCATCACGCTGCTCAAAGGCTCGCGGGTTTTAATTTCAATGCACTCTCCTGTATTACCTCCGTAACCCCTTCCTCCACGTGCTTCGAGTGCCCGTAGCATTTTTATGCAAACATCTGTATTAGGCATGGGAGAAACATTCCAAATCCCACCGCCACTACTCGGCGTCATCAGCACCAGAAAAATAAATGCATGCATACTTTATTGCCTCTGTTTATATACTAACGAATGAATATCTCTTCGATTAACTCCTGTAAGGTAACCGGCTTATTCCCGCTTATCGCCTTTTCATACTCATCTGCACTGACATTTTCAATAACATCACCACACTGAAGCCGGTTTTGCGTGGGAGACAATAAACCTTTATCAATATTCTTCTCCAGCAAGCGGCAGTCATGAGTCCAGTGGTGTGCGAGCGCTTCTGGTACAGGGTCATTACTGAATACAAACAGCAAGAGATATACTGAAAATACAAAAGCAAGCAGCCATTTGAATAATTCATCCATCACGTTACTTACCCTCCGTGCTAAGTTTATTAACCTCTGCCTTATCCCTGTATCTCACATCCATATACCGTGTTACGCCATCCGGACAAGACCAGCCATCTTTCGCTTTAGCCAGAAACCCTGCCTGCTGCGCTTCAAATGCGGAGATTCTGCAGTTTTTCAGCGTATAGATGATATTTTCTTTCCTGTTTATAATTTGTTTATATGTTGATTCAGGATCAAGAACTCCTGTTGCTGTAGTAATCATACTCACCATACACAGTATCACACTGAGGGTTTTACCCCACCAGGATGTGATTGCTCTCTGAAAAAAGGCAGACACGATTACGGCAGAACCAACAATCAGCATCAACATAAAAATATATGACGAATCCTCGCGAAAAAGCAGCCATAGATATTTCATTGAGTCAGTCATTTTTCAAATCCTTTCATTTTTCGTTATCGACGTTCATTTCACACGCTACCGCCCATCCCTTTCAACGCAGAGGGCACTCGTTTTAATTCAGAAATGAAAACTTACTGCAGCGCCAGTAATGGCGCCGTAAATCAATTAAGGCGAGGTTGTCCCCACGCCGATGGTTTTACGACAAAAAGAACCGTTGCCG
>NZ_MJDM01000034.1:0-587 GCF_008452795.1 Klebsiella sp. AqSCr | reverse complement strand
GGAGTTCTCAGCGAACATTCTGTTCCTGATTGTTTTCTTTCATGTGGTTTTATTATTTATCACTCTGCTTATTTGTTTGTGGCAAGGGGCGATGTTGTTGGATGCGATCTTTACGGGTCAGATTATTGCTTCCATGTGTTTATTGTTTTTCATTCCTGTATTTTCCATTATAAGAAGGAGTTTCTAGTGCGGCTGTGAATATTCTTCTTGCCATTTATTACCCTTGTTGTTTTGAATTGCTCTTAAAGGAACGCCCGCATGAGTAATAACATTATCGATGCCGTCACCCAGGCTGTGAATTCACTGGTGTCAGCACTGAAGCTGCCCGACGAATCCGCGAAAGCCAATGACACGCTGGGCAGCATGAATTTCCCCCAGTTCAGCCGTATTCTGCCCTATAAGGATTATGATTCCGCGACCGGTCTGTTTATTAATAACAAAACCGTCGGTTTTATGTTTGAGGCGCGTCCTTTACCCGGTGCGGATAAAAGTATCGTCGCCACACTGGAGCATTTACTGCGCAGCAAACTTCCCCGGGGCGTCCCGGTCAGTTTTCATCTGGTCTCCAGCAAACTGGTCGGCAATGA
>NZ_MJDM01000032.1:0-621 GCF_008452795.1 Klebsiella sp. AqSCr | reverse complement strand
TAGCAACAACCGCATTCCACATCTTGCTTCTGGCCATCGAATCCTGCGAAGACTCGGTAGTATCGGCCCCAGTCGTTGTTGATGTGCTGTTCCCTTTATTGGTGCCAAATTGCTGCAGACTATTCCAGGCACTTGTCACGCTGCTGTTATAGCCATGCAGCGCGCTTTCGGCCTGGACATCAGCCTCACGGGCCATCTGTTGCTGCGCACTGGCTATCTGACGACCGACGTTGATATCCACCGGCAGTTTTGACATTGCACCACCACTGTCCCAGACCATCGATCCATCCCGCGTCTGCGTGCTCATACCCCCATTCGCCAGCTGCCGCGACATCTGTCCGAAACTGGTTGTACTGTTGGTACCCCAGCTGTAGCCGCTGACGTTCTCCATCTGCATGTTGGCGAAAGAGTAATTCCCGTCCACCACGCCGGAGGCCGCCTGCGATGTTGCACTGAGCCCCGAAGAAGAAAAATGGCTGTAGGCACTGGAGAAAGCGGCCCCCATGCTCTTCACGATCCCCCACGACAAGGGCGGTATCATCACGGCAATATAACCCGCGGTGGTCGCAATATCCGAGTTTTTGAGCTGAACCTGCGACAACTCAGAGAGAACAACCGGCA
>NZ_MJDM01000031.1:0-1322 GCF_008452795.1 Klebsiella sp. AqSCr | reverse complement strand
GGCACATTAATGATGATGCCATCACAGTCCAGTTTATTAACAGGGCTGGTAAAAGCGCCTGTCGGCATGTTTACCTCAAGTGTCCGGCAGTCATCTTTCCAGTGTCTACCTGCTTCAAGTTCATCCATCGAAAATGAGTGAATGGAGATAACGAACATCCCGGAAAACCCAACCACCGCTATAAGCGCACAGTATATGAATGTATCGCCTCTGTTAACTCGAAGATTGAATTTTTCAGGGATGGCAACCATTGCCAGCGCACCGACCACACCAATAACAAAAAGAATCAGGCATATACCGTTAAGCCATGCAACGTTATGTCCAAGTATATAGTACGCTTTCACTTTCTTATTCCTTATGCTGCATACTTTCAAATAACGTGAGATTGTTAATACTGACCATCGGTCTTACTATTCACCTGCCCCCATCCGATCAAAGTAATAAATCAAGACATAAAACATATAAAAAACCACTGTGGCTGTAAAAAATCCCGTTATTACTGACAGCGTCAAATCAGGAGAGCCGGCCCACATGTTTTTATCCATGAATACCATTAATGAAAATAAAGCACTGAGACCTGTAAGCCCAAACAACATTAAAATACAGGAAAGCGTATCTCTTATAAAAACACCAATAATTACATAGCCGTAACCGCAGATAATGATTGCCATTGCAAAAAAAAGTCGAACAAAACCATCAAAACCTAACTGGTATTCAGCCATTTACCCACCCTCATTCAATGTTTCTATCACGCTGCTCAAAGGCTCGCGGGTTTTAATTTCAATGCACTCTCCTGTATTACTTCCGTAACCTCTGCCCCCACGTGCTTCGAGTACCCGTAGCATTTTTATGCAGACATCTGTATTAGGCATGGGAGTAATATCCCAAATCCCACCGCCACTACTCGGCGTCATCAGCACCAGAAAAATAAAGGCATGCATACTTTATTGCCTCTGTTTATATATTAACGAATGAATATTTCTTTCATTGCCTCTGCGATAGTTGTTTGCCTATCGCCACTTATCGCTCTGTCAGAATCAGACTTGCTTACATTTTCAATAACATCACTACACTGAAGTCGATTTTGCCTGGAGAGAAAAACCCTTTATCATCAACCCGCCCTTTTAAATAACCCTTACATAAAGATACATGAGCGTAATATCTTCGTCTGAACACGCTACCGCCCATCCCTTTCAACGCAGAGGGCACTCGTTATAATTCAGAAATGAAAACTTACTGCAGCGCCAGTAATGGCGCTGTGAATCAATTAAGGCGAGGTTGTCCCCACGCCGATGGTTTTACGACAAAAAGAACCGTTGCCG
>NZ_MJDM01000030.1:0-1096 GCF_008452795.1 Klebsiella sp. AqSCr | reverse complement strand
AGGCACCCCGCCAGCATGGCGGCATGTATTGTTCGCATGGCAAATACCCTTTTATGAATTAATGCGACTGGCGTGACAGATGCTGATAGACACTGTATTTATCGAGCTGGCGCTGTACCTTTCCTGCATCATCACGGGCTTCAAAGCGATAACCGCTGCAGTACAGAGGCAGATAATTTATCTGAAGGTCCACCCGCTCCCCGTCCCTGATCACCCACGCGGCCTGAGAAACAGTGTCGCACTGGATCCCCCAGGCCCGGTTGGTTGTCATAAATGCGTTAACCTGCCTGTCCCGCCACAGGCTGTACGACATAATGCTGACCAGGAGAAAGACAAACACCCCGACAAACACCATGACCAGCCCGTATGCTTTTTTCTCTTCCATTGACTCTCCTGGTCACATAATAAGGAATAGCGGCATGCTCAGTACTGAAGATATAAAAGCCTGCCGGTCCGCTGGCAGTTTCTGGAAAGCAGGTGAGTACTGAGCGGCCATCTGAACCAGTTCGGACGAGTTAATCAGGAACCTGTCTGTATGCAGAGAGATATCCGCAAGAACAGCCAGCACCATAACATGATGCTCCTGGGGTAAATTCTCTTCATTCAGAATGTCTATAAATTTCTCAATCGTGATATATTGATTCATCTTTGCTTTTCCTTGCATTTATAACTTTCTCCAGGACTGAGAAAAACAAACAACATACAGACATGGCAAACCCAGCCATAAGAATAAAGACCACACTTTCGACATAATCACTTCCCGACGTCCCTTTGACTGCATCCCAGGAGAAATAAATCACCGGAGAAATAATGATTATTGTTAGCGTTAATCTCAGGACAAAATCAATAACAGGCTTTTTGTGAAAACTCATTTTCATGATTATCGGTCTCTTTATTAGGCAGCATGGTTTATTGCGCGGATTGCTGACTCATGATTTCCTTAATTCGTTCTCTGGTCTTATTGGTGAGCACATCGTTTTCCGGTATTTTTTGATTTTTCATCAGGTCGTCCATAAAGTTGGTGAAATCCAGCTTGTTAAAATCAATCCCCTGGAGTTCCGCGACGGTAATGCCCCGACAGTCAGGACTGCTGGCG
>NZ_MJDM01000029.1:0-659 GCF_008452795.1 Klebsiella sp. AqSCr | reverse complement strand
CCTTAAGACACTTATCCGAATCATTGCAGTGGTAGATTTTAGCCGTGCCGCCCTCCATCATAGCTCTAATCAGATCCTGGTCAGTGGTGCGTGCCGGCAGCGGCGTGATTTCACTGTTCTCCCCGAAAATCAGCGTACCGGTGAGCGTCATGATGAATTCCTTCAGCTCCTTATTGCCGTCGAAGAGCCGGTTCTTCGATAAGGCATTCCACATGATGTTGATGTTTTTCATCACACGTTCTTTGTCTTTATCGCTGGCCTTATCCTGGACGCTGTCCATCTTGCCGCCCACCGTACAACCCTGGCGCGACGCGGCCCAGTCCGAAAAGATATTGCTTTCACCGGCAATGTCCTGGCAGACCTTTTGTTGAGCGACCTGGGTACGAGGAAACAGGCCACCCACAATTCCCTGAGCAGCCTGGCAGGAACTGAGGTTCATGCTGTTCATGTCAGTGGCCATCTTTTGAAGGAAGTCCTTTGCGGTTTTAATCTCCGGTACCGTGGTTTGCAAAGCGAGATCAAAAAAGTACCCCGCGGCGTTGCTCATGATTTGTTTTGCGAACCGCTGCAGCTGCTCGCTGTTGATAAAGGAGAACGCCCCCAGGTACGCATCGATGCCGCCGCAGCCGGCGTTAATATCCGGCAGGGTCATGCTGACC
>NZ_MJDM01000028.1:0-2898 GCF_008452795.1 Klebsiella sp. AqSCr | reverse complement strand
TGAGGCCGACCTTTGTGAGAAACTCCACGATGATGCGGAGCATCTTTTCCGTACACTGTCCTCGAGACTGGATGAATTACAGGATGGTAACTGATGGCCAGAGTGTCTATTAGTGAGGCTGCCCGACTGACGGGTAAGAGTAGAACAACACTGCACAGGTTGATTAAAGCAGGTGACCTGTCCACCTGTAGCGGTGAACGCAATGCAAAAATGGTAGATACTTCAGAGCTTTTACGTGTCTTTGGTCCCTTTGAGCAACCGAAGGGTGAACACCATTCTGGACAGGTCTCTGAACAGCGTGATACAGCCTCTGCTGACCAGAGTGAACAGGTGATTCGTCATCTGAAACAGGAGATTGAACACCTGAATACCTTACTTTTGTCCAAGGATTCGCACATTGACAGCCTGAAACAGGCCATGCTCCTTCTCGAAAATCACCAGGCAAAATTAACTGAATCCCCGGCGCCATGGTGGAAATTCTGGAAAAAATCCTGACCCCGTCATGCTTCAGTTTTCCTCTCCGGCCATCCCGGGGAGTTCCTGAACCTTCCCAAAAATCGCCAGATCTCTGAACGCTCCTCACGACTAAAAATACCCACACACTACGCAAAATTAAAATTTTGCAGATTTGTATTTAATATCAGTGGTTTACTTTCCTGAAATTTCGTTTTTTAAATTTTATTTACATAGATCCGACTCTATGACGACTCGTCATAGAGTCCCCGGCGAGTCGTCATAGAGTCGGTAACGACTCAGGACTATAAAAACAATGAGTTAATAACGACCCGACTCTAGACACGACTCCCCGTTTGGTTGCTTTTTAGACTCGGCGACTCTGGGTACGACTCTAGTGAAGAGTCGCCGGGGAATCGTGTGGTGAGTCGTCCGGCGACTTGCCATAACGTGATTGCCGGCCGTCGACGAACACGATTCCTGAACGTGCTGAAAACCGGTTTTCCGGCTGCGCCGGCAACGCTTCACGGCCACGCAATAAATTGCGTCCCCGTTCACCGTTTTCGGATGGGAAGAACGCCGGAAACAGGACTTACCATGGCTGAATGGCGTGAATTTTCGCGCTACGCACTTGCGTGCATACTCATGCATGCCGTAAAAACAGAGCCTGCGCGTTTCTGGCGGGTTTTCGGGTGGTTTGTTGCCTGTTTTACCGGTTTCCCGTCAGAAACGCCCTGAGGCCGTTTTAGCGGTGCGGGCAAGAGATGTTATGGTAAATGAAAATTTAAAAAGGATATTTTTCAATGGGTAGGAAAAGTAGAGAGAAAAAAGAAAGGCATATTAAAGATAGAGCCAGCCCCCTTAAAGTATATAGGTTTTTTAAAGAGAAGAGTCATGCTGAGGCATTGTGCAATGGCGATGTTTGGCTGAGCACTATTGAAACGTGTAGACGATACGAAGACCCCCTACAGGGAGATCCGAATGAAGCAATTCAAACCTATAGCTCGGGTTTTATCTCAGGGGGCAGTGATGACAGCCGTTTTGTCTCTGCTGCAGCTCATGCCGGAATCCATATTGGACCTGGCTGTAGTGGAATAACGATACAAAATTGTCGCTCTTTTAATAAGATGCCCGACGCCTTTGTTTTATGTACGACACTGGAATTTCAGCCAGAAAACTTGAACGATACCTTTGGAAATTACTGTGTGGAAATATCAAATGTTGAAGAGTTTTTTGGTCTTATTACTAAAAAGTTAAAGGGGTTATTACCTATAAAATTAGGTGCTATGGGGGAGGTCAGATATGGGAGTCATTCTTTTTATGGTTACCAGCCTCCACCGGGACCGATTGGGTTTGTAAAAAATCGAGATAAATATTCTTCGCAGAAAGAATTCAGATTTCTTTGGGTGCCAGAAACATTTGATATTCAACCCAGGTTAGTCAAATGCCCTGAGCTTTCATATTGTTGCCGAATGATATCTTAGATGACATTTTCCATAGTGTAATTCTTGACTGAGATTACGTTACCAGCGTAATCTCCTTTGGAAACAAAAAGACCGCCCAGCAAGGCGGTCCTTTTGAAGGTTCTTAGAGCAGCAACTCTTTGAACCGCGGTAACTGGCTTGGAGGAGCGCAGTAACCAAAACTTGTCCTTTCAGTTTAGCCTTAACCGGCGCATAACTTCAAGACTAACTCCTCTAAATCAATTACCAGTGGCTGCTGCCAATGGCGATTAGTCGTGTCTTTCCGGGTTGGACTCAAGACGATAGTTACCGGACGAGGCGCAGCAGTCGGACTGAACGGGGGGTTCGTGCATACAGTCCAGCTTGGAGCGAACTGCCTACCCGGAACTGAGTGTCAGGCGTGGAATGAGACAAACGCGGCCATAACAGCGGAATGACACCGGTAAACCGAAAGGCAGGAACAGGAGAGCGCACGAGGGAGCCATCAGGGGGAAACGCCTGGTATCTTTATAGTCCTGTCGGGTTTCGCCGCCACTGATTTGAGCGTCAGATTCCGTGATGCTCGTCAGGGGGGCGGAGCCTATGGAAAAACGGCCGCTGTGCGGCCTTTCCTTTTCCCCATCACGAGACCGCTCGGTTTTCTCGAGCTTTTACACGCATGCTCCTGCCGCTCGCCGCAGCCGAACGGCAGGAGCGTAGCGACTGAGTGAGCGAGGAAGCGGAAAAGAGACTGTTCTTACACTGAGCACTGACGCTCTGAGGCTTCTTATGACGAAACAACAGAAAACAGCGCTGAACATGGCTAAATTCATCCAGAATCAGTCTCTGCTCCTGCTGGAGAAGCTTAACGAGCTTGATCTCGATGTTGAGGCCGACCTTTGTGAGAAACTCCACGATGATGCGGAGCATCTTTTCCGTACACTGTCCTCGAGACTGGATGAATTACAGGATGGTAACTGATGGCCAGAGTGTCTATTAGTGA
>NZ_MJDM01000027.1:0-3410 GCF_008452795.1 Klebsiella sp. AqSCr | reverse complement strand
CTGAAAACACAACCCGCTACGGGGGAGACTTACCCGAAATCTGATTTATTCAACAAAGCCGACTTGCGGTGCCAAGAGCTATGCCTATGTGCTGATACGTTCCAATTGCGTTCGCGTAGTTTTCGATATTACTCAGCGAACTTTCAGACAGGGTGACCAGCTCACAGGCAAACTCATCACGCCGCCTGGCGTCAGCCAGTAACTCGTCCATGAACTTTTCGCTCAGAGAATGGCGATAGCGATCGAACCAACAGTCGATCTGATAGGCCAGAAAAGCTGATGCTAGGCCGGTAATAATCCCTATTAGCACGGGTGTGATCAGGCCGGAGATAGGTTGAAGGAAGGGTATTGTTGCCATGAAGGCAGAGACCGTTTCGGTAAGCAGGATGCCAACAGATGAGATAACAACGGTGGTCAGGATCTTCAGTCCTTCCTGCATTGCCTGGTCGTGCGTCATATTTTTAGGAGGAAATAAAATCATTTTAAAGGCGCGGAACAGGCCTATAATGCCTTCACGGATAACTGTTACAAAGCGTTTTGCAGTGGAGAGAAAGTTATTGATCAGAAAGGTCAGCAGGTTACTCATAAAGCCGCTGACACCGCCTTGAAACATCTGCCCGACAGCTTCTGGAATTTTTTTTATCACTGATTCAATCGCTCGTGAAAGCCGCTGTTGAATCTCTTCAAATAGAGTTTTTCCTGTTGCAATACCCTGTTTTATGAGTAATTTGAATTCATTAAACAAGCTATTTACCAGCTCTGTTAGCAGCAGGCCGAAGGCCTGGCGCATCCCCATTAAGGCTGCCTGCTTGCCGCCGGTTTGCAGGAGTTCTGTCGTCTGTTTTATCAGTAAGGCAGGCTCCACCGTGTTATCGATATGTTGATGCGCTTGATCGTGCTTCTCCTCTGTCAGCGAATTCTCAGTGTCGAATTTCTCTTTATTTGTAGTGCCGTCTTTTCGTTTTTTCTCAGCCCATTCCTTGAGGTCCTGATCGCTTTTGGAACCATTCAGCGGTTGGTTGGTGAGAGCCAGATTTTCATCATGATTGGCAAGGTCGCGAATACGGCTGACATCAACGTTTAGTTCACCTGTTTCCGCATTTTTCCTTACCTTTCCCAGCGCAAGGTGTACTTTGGGATTTGTATGGATTTCATGAACGGAAACCACATGATCTAGCTCAGCACGGACGATGTGCCCATTGCTATGAAGTGGTTTACTGAATTTGGCCACCTGAACAGAGGTGATATACTCACCTCAGAACAACACAGGTGCCATAATGAAAAAAAGAAATTTCAGCGCAGAGTTTAAACGCGAATCCGCTCAACTGGTCGTTGACCAGAACTATACCGTGGCAGATGCAGCCAGCGCTATGGATGTCGGCCTTTCCACAATGACGCGATGGGTGAAACAATTACGTGATGAGCGGCAGGGAAAAACACCAAAAGCCTCCCCCATTACCCCGGAACAAATTGAAATCCGTGAGCTCAGGAAAAAGCTACAACGTATTGAAATGGAAAATGAAATATTAAAAAAGGCTACCGCGCTCTTGATGTCAGACTCCCTGAACAGTTCTCGATAATCGGGAAACTCAGGGCGCGTTATCCTGTGGCCACTCTCTGCCATGTGTTCGGGGTTCATCGCAGCAGCTACAAATACTGGAAAAACCGTCCTGAAAAGCCAGACGGCAGACGGGCTGTATTACGCAGTCAGGTACTTGAACTGCATGGCATCAGCCACGGCTCTGCCGGAGCAAGAAGCATCGCCACAATGGCAACCCAGAGAGGCTACCAGATGGGGCGCTGGCTTGCTGGCAGACTCATGAAAGAGCTGGGGCTGGTCAGTTGCCAGCAGCCGACTCACCGGTATAAGCGTGGCGGTCATGAGCACGTTGCTATCCCGAATCATCTTGAGCGACAGTTCGCCGTAACGGAACCAAATCAGGTGTGGTGCGGTGATGTGACCTATATCTGGACGGGTAAGCGCTGGGCGTACCTCGCCGTTGTTCTCGACCTGTTCGCAAGAAAAACAGTGGGCTGGGCCATGTCGTTCTCGCCGGACAGCAGGCTCACCATGAAAGCACTGGAAATGGCATGGGAAACCCGTGGTAAGCCCGTCGGGGTGATGTTCCACAGCGATCAAGGCAGCCATTATACGAGCAGGCAGTTCCGGCAGTTACTGTGGCGATACCGGATCAGGCAGAGTATGAGTCGGCGTGGAAACTGCTGGGATAACAGCCCAATGGAGCGCTTCTTCAGGAGTCTGAAGAACGAATGGGTGCCGGCGACGGGCTATGTAAGCTTCAGCGATGCAGCTCACGCAATAACGGACTATATCGTTGGATATTACAGCGCACTAAGACCGCACGAATATAATGGTGGGTTACCGCCAAACGAATCAGAAAACCGATACTGGAAAAACTCTAACGCGGTGGCCAGTTTTTGTTGACCACTTCAATGAGCGTGTGGATAATGCGAGGTTTGGTTTGCGATCAAAATATTACGTAAAACCTGCTGCTGACCATCCCTGGATGACACGGAGAACGCAGAGTAAAGATGATGTGAAGCCGCCAACGTTACCCAGAAAGAAAGTAGGCCCGGATACGACCCCAAAATAGTGCTTACAGCATTCGTCAATTGCGATTAAGGGTTGCATTATAAATGTCGTCGTTTTCGCGTTTGCCTACGCCGATAACAGTGACTGTGACAATGTCGTCCTCTACACGATAGACAAGGCGATATCCGGCACCACGTAGCTTAATTTTATACTGGTCCTTACGTCCATGTAGCTGTGATGCCGGAACTCTGGGGTTCTCCAGGCGCTCTTTGAGTTTCTTTTTGAACTGTACCTGTAGTGTATGACCCAGCTTCTTCCATTCTTTCAGAGCGGATTCGTTGAAAGCCAGCTTATAGGTCATCAATATTGACCTCTATAACCTTTTCTCCGCTTCGCTCATCAGCCATCCGTCCCAGCTCTTCATCTTCCAGAAGCTCCATCAACTGGGCATAGAGTGCCGGTGGCACACAGTAGAATGCAGGCTCATTACGATTAAGAATGGCTACCGGAGCGCCATCCCCGGCGTGGAAAGTACCCATAGGGTCACGTTTAAGTTCAGTAATGCTAGCTGCTGTAGTGGTCAGAACCTGAAATGCCATAATGTTACCTCCTAGGTTTAAGTGTTCATTGTAGCGCGTTTAAAAGCATTCTTAAAGGTGCTTTTAATTGAGTTCTACCCGGTAAAAATGCCGGGGGCATGTTATGACTTAATGAGAAAAGTTGCAGAAACAGGGGGGAGGGGAGGCAAATGTATTGAAATTAGAACCTAAGCACTTTTGTGTATTTATATGCAGCGAGGCTTTGTTGAATAAATAAGATTTCGTGCGAACGACCCTGTAGCTGGCTGGATTTTCAG
>NZ_MJDM01000026.1:0-771 GCF_008452795.1 Klebsiella sp. AqSCr | reverse complement strand
GATAAATAATAAAACCACATGAAAGAAAACAATCAGGAACAGAATGTTCGCTGAGAACTCCCCATCACCAACTTCCACCTCTAAGCAGAAAAAATAAAATACACACAAACTACAGATAATATAGACGCCTTCATGTCGAATACCCTGAAAGAAATCAGGAGAAAACTCTCCTGCCAGTCCATTGTAAGTCAGTCTGGCTCCCAGATAGATGAGCCAGTAGACTGGAGGTATAAACAAAAATCCGTACTTTCGAAGAAACAGCATCATATCCATCCCCTGATTATTTGCTCATAGCGTTCAGTGCGTTAAGTTTTTTTCACGTACTGCTTTAATCTCTTCTTTATACTTGCATTCTGATGCCATCTTTTTTGCGTCACCGAAAGTTAATGGCTCTGACGAAGTGCCTGTGTTAGTTTGAATTGCTAAACGTAACGCCTCACCTGCACAAGGTGTCTAATGAATAATACTTTGCAGTTGTTCTGGAGTAGCGGGCTGCATATCGCTAGAATCTTCAATATACTGCACAAAAAAAATACCCAGTTAACACAATTAAAAGAAGAACTATCAAAAAACCAAATTGCTGGCCAATTTCTTGCTGTCTTTCCATTGTTCCATCCCTACCGGTCAATCCAGTTTGTTAATCAGCATTTCATTTTGAGTTAGCTTTATATAATTCCCACTGATGGATATAGGAATAATACTGCCCACCAGGCACATTAATGATGATGCCATCACAGTCCAGTTTATTAACAGGGCTGGTAAAAGCGCCTG
>NZ_MJDM01000025.1:0-916 GCF_008452795.1 Klebsiella sp. AqSCr | reverse complement strand
GAACAGTTGCGCAATTTATTTGTGCATCTGTGAGGCGTTGCCGCCTTCGGCGGAGTCTTTTTGACTTTATTTTATCAGAGGTTATTTATGACAATATCTGAACCTGTCAGGTCTGTTGATACACATGAACTGGTGCCTGGCGATATTTATCCGCATCCTGCTGTGGGGGAGACTTATTCCCTGTCACACCGCGAGGTCTGTTCTCTCTTCAGTGACCACATCATGTATTTTTGCAGCGCGTTGGTTATTCTTCTGCTTGTTTTCATCGCAGGTGTCTTTTTTCGAAAATTAATGACGTCTTCCGCGGGACGTAAGCGAGGCACGGTGTCAGTTATTCCCGATGCAAAGCCAGAAGCGCAGAGCAAACCGGAATATTTCCATCTTTCCATATGTGTGGAAGGCCCGGCCAGCACGGATGATTCAGTCCTGTCCTCTCTCGCCTCCCGTGTTGTGCGCGAAGCTGAAGATTTGTATATCCCCGGCGTCAATCGCCGCGACAGCACTGACGACGTGTTTGCCTGGTCCGTGCAGACTCAGTTTCCTTCTGACAGGCTCTTCGTCACGCGGATATTCCCGTCGACCGGCTGGTTTGAACGTCCGGATATAATTAAATCTCCGGTGAAATGCTTCTGCGTCTGCCTGCAGTACACGGCTGAAACATCGCCATCCACACTGCATGCCCTGGTCGATGAGGCCGGACGGCAGGTGGCGAAGTCGTACATTAAAGGCGGGCATTGCCCTGGCTCAGAGGGCTATACCTTCTGTATAACCTCTTAATAGCAGCCAGTATCCGGCCTGGCCATCAATGGATCCGGGCATGACTGTAATCCTGTTTTCTGTGCCGGTGTATTTCCTCTGATTAATTTGTCCTTCCGACCCTAATACTTTACTGACGGATTAGTGCCATGAGTTTCAA
>NZ_MJDM01000024.1:0-1054 GCF_008452795.1 Klebsiella sp. AqSCr | reverse complement strand
TCATGCTGGCTCTCCTTTGGCTCACCCGCGACTGCGCTTCGCCTCACTGAGTTAAGTGGAACAATTTCTGTTCATTACGCAATCAACTGTATGACAGATGTCATACATAATCAACAAAAAAAGCCTGCTTAAAAAGCAGGCGAACATCACTGTATCATATAAGGAATGAACTGCAGTATCACCTGGCAGACCGGGCGACTGATTTACCAGGAAAGCGGATACCGCGCATTGCACGAATAAGTTATAGCAGCACTTTTCCGGAAGGAAAACCCGGCAGGCGGGCGGGTTAAGTGCTATGCAACCTGATGTAGCGCCGGGTTTCCCCGGGGAGCCTTTGGACAGCCTCACTGACTCGTGGTCTTTTAACTCTGCCGTTGCTGTTTCCACCCCTCCGTAAAGAGGGCTACGCTACAGAACGAACTTATCACCAGAACCCAAAAGTTCACAATCAATCGCTCTTTTTTTCAGACTGATGACAGGGTGTTACGAAGAATGAAGGATGTTAATGTGACTTGCGATTCATTGAATCCGTGTTGTAGGTAGATGAAAGCTTTTTGCCCGCCTGTCGCGCGGGCTTTTTTTCCTGCTTACAGGAAAAAGGGGCTACCGGTGAACGGTAACCCCTTCATAAAGGCGCTTCAGGCTTGTCAGACATCATCTCCCCTGAATGGCGGGGGCTTCCCCCCGCCGGGGTTAGCTACTTAGCGGATTCGTAAGCCAGAAAAGCCGCCACCTCCCTGTTCGTGTCCCTGTACCGGATTTCACAAAGTGATTTCCGGGTGAGGTAAGTGAATATCAGCAGTGTGAGGCACACTATTAATACGCACCCGAGCAGAGTGTTTCGCGGCAGTTTCATGGCCTTCTTCTCCTGTGTAAGTTCACACAGATATTGCAATTGCCTCAGAACACTAAAGGAGGGATTGCCAGATGTTGATGCAGCATACAGGTGGCCTCGTGGGTTAATGAAAATTAACTACGGGGCTTTCTGCTTTTTGCCACACAACACGGTAACAAACCACCTTCACGTCATGAGGCAAAAAGCCTCAAGCGCCAC
>NZ_MJDM01000023.1:0-1705 GCF_008452795.1 Klebsiella sp. AqSCr | reverse complement strand
CTGAAAACACAACCCGCTACGGGGGAGACTTACCCGAAATCTGATTTATTCAACAAAGCCCTCACGAAGGTCCATTTTATCGGCCTTGAGCACATTCGCCTGGATCCAGTAGCCCGCCGTATCGGGGTTACTGACGACCTGATATCCCTTTGAAGTGACAGCGCTGGCAATTTTTGCCTGCAGGCCACTCATATCCTTATCGGAGGTATTTTTGATTTGCAGATAAACCGTCTTATTATTTGAAGGTTCCAGCCAGATTGTTTCGCTCATCTGGGTTTTTACCCAGATTTCTCTTTTTAATGGCGGTTCCCATTGCACTACATCCAGATAACACCAGCGCAGAGCTGACGACCATAACAGCCATGACTTTATTAAGCTTCATCCTGAATCCTTGTGACAGAATCAATACGAGTGAATACACATTCTCTTATCATTTCGGAATGCGCATTCACTATATACGAATTTTAAACGAGATATAAAAACTAATTACAGCCTGAGAAACCAATAATAACAAAGGAAACTTTTAGCCTGTTAACAAACTACCATAATTGATAGGTTGCATCTGGATGATTACCCCCCCAACTTTTCTACTCGAAAAGAATTTATTGCAGAGGTGAGTAATGATAGCTGATATCGTCCAAAATCCAGATTCATGACAAAACCAAAAAAAACGGACGTTAAAATAACCATAAATGCAAAAGAGAATGGTGAGTCATAAAACACTCTATTACAAATAGCCAATAACATAATCACCGTCATGTAAACAACAGCATAAATAAAAACTTTCTTAGCAAAAAAACGATATACATCCGATTTTTCTCTAAAATTTTTCGGAACTGACAAAAACAGAGAACGTGAACTGGCAATGCCCAGGAGCATAATGGTACTGACCCCAACAGGAAAAACCAAAACATGAAACATATACTTTCCTGACAAATACACAGTATCCACACTAATTACAGCGCAAAGTATATTCCATGCAACTAACACTACGCCTGGCCAAAGGCACTCCCAAAAAGATGGAATTTCAGCCTTCCCTTGTGAAAGTAGACTTTTCAGTTCCTCCACTTCCTCAATAAGTATTTTGTTCGTAATCATCATTTTTACCTTTTACCATCAAGATAATCCTTTTGAATTTTCGCCGCTTTCGCCTCTAACTCAGCAGGCGAGTCAGCTCCTGGTAAAGTTTTCACCTTACTCTTTCTTTCATTATAATCACCTTTAAACTCATTTGCTTTTGTTTTATGGTCCTTTTCCATTTCAGCATTCTCATTTTTCACCTCTGCGCCTTGCCGTTGTATGTTTTCACGGGTTTCCTGATGCTGTTGTTTATTCTCTGTAATCATCCCATCCACTTTCTGACCCACATTATCCTTAATATCTGCCCGTTGCGTCATCGCATCGATACGGGCGGAATTATGTCTGTAGTCGGCCATTACCGAACCATTGTCTCCACCTCCTGACACCCCTGTCATATTCTGTCCGATGCTTTCACGCCCCTGTTGATATGCAGCATCAACCCTGGGTTCTACCTGCTCTTTGACGAATTCACGCGCCAGGGCTTCACGCTGCGCCGCAATTTCAGGAGAACTGGTATTGGTCAGAATGGCCTCGGCATCCTGTGGAGCACGATGCTGAACAAAGTTCGCAAACTGCTGAGTCAGGTTTTCGTTCATCTGGCCAGTCATGCTCTCTGTGCGTGACG
>NZ_MJDM01000021.1:0-1114 GCF_008452795.1 Klebsiella sp. AqSCr | reverse complement strand
CGCTGGTTACGACTCAGCAACGGAAAGCAGGTGGACCTGCGCGACTGGAAAGTGGTGCTGTTCATGCAGGGACACTGTCCCTACTGTCATAAGTTTGACCCGGTACTGAAGCAGCTGGCCGGACAGTATGGCTTCTCCGTGTTCTCTTACACCATTGACGGACAGGGTGATGACGCGTTTCCTGAGGCGCTGCCGGCGCCTCCTGACGTGATGCAGACCTTTTTCCCCAATATCCCGGTAGCCACCCCGACCACGTTTCTGGTCAACGTGAACACCCTGGCAGCGTACCCGATCCTGCAGGGCGCCACGGATGCACAGGGCTTTATGGCCAGAGTGGATACGGTATTTCAGATGATGCACTGAGTCTCTGTTATATCCGGTCTTAGCAAGTGATTAAGGAAAATAGCCATGAACAAATATATACGTTCGACGGGACTGTATGCGTTTTTATTTCCAGCCAGTTTAAAAGCACCCGGGCAGACAGCAGCAGAAAAAATAGAACAACTGAAGCCGGAATTTATCCACCGGGAAAGGCGTATGGAAATCTATCTGGAATTATTCATTGTGTTTCTCACTGCAGGTGCTCTGCTGTTATGGATAATGAGATTTTTATTTAATCTCTGCGTGGCTGACTGGATAGAAAGCGGTGACCTGCGAGTAAAAGACCTGTGGAATATTATGATGTACGCCATCCCTTATGCGCTGATGGCTGTTGGGGTGGGGTTCTTTGTTGCCGGAGTGACATTAGCGATCCGCAATTTTTTCAGTTATCACCTTAAGACCCTTTTTATTCTGAGAAATGACAGAGTTAAAAAAAATGCTGTGCGTAATGGAGGACAGGATGCGAATTAAACTTCTGTCACTCTTCTGCGGTGCCGCGCTTGGCCTGTCATTTAGTGCCGCCGCCGACGTGAATGGCGACATGAACCAATTCTTCAATAAGCTTGGCTTTGCGTCCAATACCAGCCAGCCGCAGGTCTGGCAGGGACAGGCGGCGGGTTACGCCTCCGGCGGTTCGCTGTATGCCAGAACGCAGGTGAAAACGATCCAGCTGGTCAGCATGACCCTGCCGGATATTAACGCCGGCTGCGGCGGCATCGATGCGTACCTGGGG
>NZ_MJDM01000020.1:0-2742 GCF_008452795.1 Klebsiella sp. AqSCr | reverse complement strand
CAGGTTCAGCAGGTCCCCGCACAAAGTCAAAACCGCGGCCCCGGCAACTCAACGGGTGATGTTCTTTAAAAATCAGGAAAAAGAAAAATGCAGGATCCTTCATTGCGAACGTATCGGATCGCATTTCTGGGAAGCAATGCCAGCGGCAATCTGCCGATGTTTACCCGGGTGCAGGCCACGACCGGAAAACGGGCGATAAAAGCGTTTATTGAACGCTGTGAACCCGTCAAAGGCTGGTTTCTGGGCGAACCGGAAGACATTACCGATCAGCTTAAGAAGGAGGAAGAAGAAGCGGGAAGCAAACCGCAGATATGAAAAAAGCAGGGTAAACCCTGCTTCTCCCACGCCGTAAAAATCGCACGAACGGTTTTTCCGGCTTCGTTAACTACCATAAGGAGTCAACTTTATGATCTTTTCTATTTTTTCACCTTCCGCAGGCGCTGTAAAGCCCCGTCGTCATTCGCGCATTCTGCGCGCAGATATCACCGCACCTGAGATTGATCCCGCTCTCAGAGCTTTCGGGCGTCATATCGCCAGAAGTCACCGCAAAGGGCGTGGTGTCCACATCCCCGCGATGAAAAATACCGCCCTCGGGCAGGTACTCCGCACGCTGGAACTGAAACGCGCATTTAACTGATGAGGTGAGCCGCCCCGCGAGGGGCGGCAACTGCAGGAAGGAGAAAACACAATGACACCGACTACCGCACAGATCATGACGGAAAATACCGTCAGCCAGACTTACCGGGCAACCTATTCACCCGATGATAATAAATTGCGACTTTACGCATCATTACGGCTCGATGAAGAAACGTATTCCCTGATCAACAAAGCAGGCTTTCGCTGGGCGCCCAAACAGAAACTCTTTGTGGCGCCAGCCTGGACGCCGGGGCGGGAGGATGTCCTGCTTTCGCTCGCCGGTGATATCGAGGACGAGGACAGCACCATGTTTGATCGCCAGGAGCAGCGCGCCGGGCGGTTCAGTGACTACAGTGACCGGCGGGCGGTTGAATCGGAGCAGGCGCTTGCGCATGTTGATTCGCTGGCATCGGCTGTCCCGCTGGGACAGCCGATCCTGGTAGGCCACCACAGCGAGCGCCGCGCGCGCCGGCATGCGCAGAAAATTGAGAGCGGCATGAAACGTGCCGTGATGCTGTTCGAGCGTGCGGAATACTGGGAACAGCGCGCGCAGGCCTCTCTGCGGCACGCAAAATACAAGGAGCGTCCGGATGTGCGTTACCGCCGTATCAAAAAAATCGAGGCGGAATTACGCAAGTCCCAAAAGCACATTGCCCGGTCTGAAAAGTATATGACGATGTGGCGTGCGCAGACGCTCGATCTGAAAATGGCGTTACTGGTCAGTAATTATGATCATATTCATGCCTGCTTCACGCTCGACAAATACCCCCGCCCGGCAGAGAAAAGCCAGTATGAGGGCTCGATGTCTCTCCATTCTGCCCTGTCGGAGGAGATCATTACTTTTGAACAGGCGCGTGATATTGCGATCCGCTGTCATGAGCGCACGATTAACCACCAACAGCGCTGGGTTAATCATTACCAGAACCGCCTGGCCTACGAACGCGCGATGCTCAATGAAAACGGTGGCGTTGTCACCCGAACACAGGAATTTGAACCAGGCGGGCAGGTACTGAGCCGGGGAGAATGGTTAACCATTCTCCGGGTTAACCGGAGTAAGGGGGAGGTGAGTTCAGTCGAAACGCCCGGTTATCGCTTTCTGGGCTACAGCGGCACGATGAAACTCACGCCCGACCGTATCACGGACTACAAAGCCCCGACAGCGGAGGAAGCCAGCGACGCGAAGAAAGCGGCGAAGCGCCCACCGATCGTCAATTATCCGGGGGAAGGGTTCCGGGAAATGACAAAAGCCGAGTGGGCGAAATTACCCGCTGATTATAAAGGCGTGCGGGGTGCTGCAGAAACCGAAACACACGGCGCCTACCGCTTCCGCCGGTGCATGACGCACGGTTGTACGCTCGTGAATGTGTATATCACAGACATGAAAACCGTTGAAATTCCGAAAAAATAGCAGGAAGGCTCCCCGGCATCTTGCCGGGGAGGTCAGGGAGTACATTCATGCATCATGACCTTAAACACCGTATTCAGGCGATGCGGGTCAAACTGGAAGGGCGCGCCCCTGTCGCTGAAATTCGGGGTAGCTCGCAACTTTTTGTCACCCCCTCCCCGGAATGTCGCCGGTTGGTTGAGCTGGCTGATGTCCGGGAAACCGATCGCATTCTGGAACCCAGTGCCGGAACGGGCGCCATACTGCAGGCGATCAGGGATGCAGTCCCCCGGGCGAAGTGTGACGCCGTGGAGCTGCACGCCGGGTTAGCCCGTCACCTGCAGGCTCATTTCCCGGAGGTCCGGATCTGGTGCGGAGATTTTCTCGAATATCATCCGGAGCGCCGGTATACACGAATTATCATGAATCCGCCGTTTAATCGCGGTGATGATATCCGGCATATCCGGCGGGCATTAACTCTGCTTGAGCCTGGCGGGATTCTGACGGGCATATGTCTGGACGGGCCGCGTCAGCAAAAGGCGCTGGAGTCCCTGGCGGACGTCTGGGAGCCGTTGCCACGGGGAACATTCACGTATACCCAGGTAGCGACCGCCATTCTCAGAATAACCGTCTGATGACACGTTAAGCCGGCGGGGCACCTGTCCCCGTCTGGCCGCGCCTCGAAAGACCGCGCGCCTGCGGCGCCGGGAAAACCGGGCCGC
>NZ_MJDM01000019.1:0-2379 GCF_008452795.1 Klebsiella sp. AqSCr | reverse complement strand
GGCGCCGCCACCGATTTTTGTTCGTCCCGGCCTGGCCATCGGGTACTGGGAGCCGATGGCCATGACGGACGTCAGCCGTTCGCCTGGCTGTATGGTCAATCTGGGGGGCTTCAGTATCAATCTCGGCAAGACCGGTATGGGGACCGCGAGAAAGGACGATAAGCAGGTGAACGGCGCTTTTTATCACGTTCACTGGTACAAGTACCCGCTGACCTACTGGCTGAACATCATCACCTCCGCAGGCTGTCTGGAAGGCGGAGACATGGATATAGCCTATCTGTCCGAGATTGACCCGACCTGGGTGGACAGCAGCCTCACCACCATTCTGAATCCGGAAGCCATCCTGTTTGCCAACCCCATCGCACAGGGGGCGTGCGCGGCTGACGCTATGGCCAGCGCGTTTCATATGCCACTCGATATTCTGTTCTGGTGTGCCGGCTCTCAGGGTTCGATGTACCCGTTTAGCGGCTGGGTAAGCAACGAGTCCAGTCCGCTGCAGTCCTCGTTACTTGTCAGCGAGCGCATGGCGTACAAGCTTCACCGGCAGGGACAAATTATGGAGAGCATCGGGAAGGACAAGGCGGTCTGCTATGAGTATCCGTCCCCGATCATCCCCAAAGAGCGCTGGCGCTATCAGATGGTGAACATGTACCCGGACAGCGGCCAGTGCCATCCCGTGGGGCGCAGCGTGATGCGCTGGGAGGCCGGTAAAAATCCACCCAACACCCGTAAGAACTATGGCTATCTGATGTGGCGTAAACGCAATTGTGTCTTTCTCTGACAGGAGTCTCTCATGAAATTAATGAATCTGTTTATGGTCATGCTTTTGCTGACCGGACGAGCAGTGTTGGCTGAAACCTCCTCTGTTACAGACAGAGAATGGCTGAAGCAGCAGGAGAACCTCAGCGAACAGCTGCGCCAGCATCCGGATAAACAGCTGCAGCAGGAGCTTGAGGCGCAAATCAACCGTAATCCTCTGCCCAAATCAGACCGCCAGTTTATCGATAATCTGGTCAGCCAGCAGAAAGCGGCGAATCAGGAAAAGCCGGCAGAAGGGGCGCTGTACTTTGTCTCCTTCTCGATACCTGAAGAGGGGCTGAAGCGGATGCTGCACGAAACCCGGCAGTATGGCATTCCGGCGACACTGCGCGGGCTCGTCAATAACGACATGAAGACCACCACTGACGCGGTGCTGCAGCTGGTGAAGGATGGCGTGACCGACGGCGTGCAGATCGACCCGACACTATATACGCAGTACAGCATCCGGAGTGTGCCGTCTCTGGTGGTACGGTGTCAGGCCGGATATGACGTGGTACGCGGTAACATTCACGTCAAACAGGCGCTGGAGAAAGTGGCACAAACCGGTGACTGCGCACAGGTGGCCCGGCAAATACTTGATGCGCCCTCGAATGCCGCCGGGAGCCAGCCATGAAAGACAGACCGTACTTCATAGCGTTACCGGAAATGGTGAGGGATGAGGGAGGGCAAAAATGAAGACGGTTATTTCCGTACTGACTGCGCATTTTTTTGTCCTGAGCGCCTTTATCTGGCTGGCATCCCCCGCCTGTGCTGACAGTGGAAGCGACTATAAAGCTGGTTCGGATTTTGCGAAACAGGTGCAGGGCAATGGTCTGAACTCACTGAAAAATTTCAGTGGTGAGCAAAACCTGCCGGGGTATACCGACAGCCCTGATCAGGCAAAATACTATGGCGGCGTCACTGCCAGCGGAGACAGCTCTCTGAAAAGCGATTCAGCCCTGGAGTTCAGCCAGGGAGATACCGGCAAAGCGATTACTGAGTCGTTCACGAACCGGCCACCGGATCAGATATCTCAGGATGCACCGTTTATTCAGGCCGCAAAGGATACAGAATCCCGTGCCGACAGCATTGTCGGCGATACCGGACAGTCCTGTACCGCCCAGGTTGTGAACCGCAGTGAGTTCACAAACCATACCTGCGAACGTGATCTGCAGGTGGAAAATTTTTGCACACGGGAAGCGACCCTGAAGGATAACGCCACCACACAGAAAGTTAACCGAACCTATCAGCAGGTGGTGACGCTGAATTATGCCCGGA
Organism: Klebsiella sp. AqSCr; assembly: GCF_008452795.1. Taxonomy (NCBI): domain Bacteria; kingdom Pseudomonadati; phylum Pseudomonadota; class Gammaproteobacteria; order Enterobacterales; family Enterobacteriaceae; genus Klebsiella; species Klebsiella sp. AqSCr. The sequence goes on along the minus strand of NZ_MJDM01000019.1, from coordinate 303 downwards.
ATACCCGGCAATGGAGTGGCAACCTGACGATCCCGACCAACGGTCGTCTGCTGAATGCCTCGGTGGATGGTGAGCCTCTGGTGATCCCCTGGATTGAAGAATGCGATTCCGAAGGGAAGGTGCGGGATAGCTGCAAGAGTGCAGTGAGTGAAAGCCTGACCCTCTTTGAACGAACGTTCCCCATTGATGTGATCAGCTGGCCACGTTCAGAATCGATGTGTTCAGGCGGTCAGAACACGCATTGTACGAAATATACCTATGACGGGAAGGGGAAGATTCATCAGTCGTTTGGTGTGGACAAAG
>NZ_MJDM01000018.1:0-2617 GCF_008452795.1 Klebsiella sp. AqSCr | reverse complement strand
TCGGGAAGATGCGTGATCTGATCCTTCAACTCAGCAAAAGTTCGATTTATTCAACAAAGCCGCCTGAACGTCGCACCATTCATGACCTGGTTGTAACGATCCCGAACACCGGCATTAACGTGCGATCGGAGTCCACCTTCAGGACGATTAACAATCCAGTATTTACCCACCGGAACCGGGCCTGCGGTCGGCTTCATGTCACAAGCCCCTCGATTGCGATAAATACCATCGCCAGAAAACGCTAAAAATGTTCCGGCCCCAGCAAACGATAACGGCGAGTCATGCGCATCGTTGATGACAAACCTTCCATGCAGAGTCATGCACCACCCAATATCCTTTTTTGAACTGTAGATTAAGGTACAGGCTGCTTAGTAGACAATCTATGTTAATAATATGATTTTATTTGAAATAATCTTATTTTATGTTGGTAGTCAGTGCCTGGCGGCGGTATATCAATGCTCAGAGAAGCATCAGAACGCATAATCCTGCCCCCTTTTCCCGCAATGTGATCTACTATTTCGGGCATCTGTTCGGGTCGTCCAGAACCGTGAATCATCATGCGCATCATCGCTGAGGAGTTTCCTGTTGCATTGGTTAGTTCGTCTACGCCTGGCCTGGCGCCAAATCACCACTGGATTTCCTTCACGTGCGAGGCTGGCAGCGCGCGATGCGCTTGCTACGGCACTGGCCTGCCTGCTGGCATGGTTACTGGCGGTATGGCTGTTAGGACATGAGCATCCTACGTTTGCCATCGTCAGCGCCGTGGTATGTCTTGCTCCGGGTGTACCCAGTCACCTGAAACAGGCCAGAAATCTGGTTATTGGCTGTACGTTCGGTATCGTGATGGGGGAGTTGATGTGGCAGCTCCCCGATACTCATCCACTGGTGCGGATGAGCATTGGTATGTTCTTCGCTATTTTGTTGGGCGCCGCCATCGGCCCGGCTCCGGTGGTCCCCATCCAGGCTGGAGTATCGGTGGCTCTGGTTCTTGCCATGGGGCCTGAAAGCGCGGGCGGTACACGTTTAGTGGACGTTCTGCTGGGAGCCTCTGTCGGATTATTATTCAGCCAGGTGCTCTTTACGTCTAATCCATTCAGCGACATTGGGCGTTCAACCTCCGACTTCCTGCGTCAGATTGGTAATGGACTGGATCGAATGCTACGAGCCTGTGAGGTGCAAAGCAGTAAGGGAGCAGAGGCCGCTTTGAGTCAGCTTTCAGAGGCTCAGGCCGCTCTGGCCGCTCTTCGCGCCGCTGTAGCTGAAGCACAGGTCAGTAAACGCTGGTCACTACGGGGTCGGCTAAACGCCGGGCGGCTTGCCACCGTCACACAGCGTTACGACCGCCATGCAATCCGGGTATACGCGACTTCCCTTTTATTAGCGGAAAGTCTCAGCCGGGCCATGTCACACACCCATACTCCACCACCAACTGTCGTGATGACGTATTGTCAGTGGTTGTCGGATAGCTGCATGGTACTAGCCCGTCAATCCGCCGTTGTTGCGCTTAAAGAAAGTGACCCACAGGCTTGTATGGGAACACCACCTCAGTCCACCGCTGACCAGCGCCATGAACTACCGCCAGAATGGCTCACGGTAGAAGATAATGCACGGCAACTGGAGCATGCCTTACAGGCACTGCTGGGCTCACGTGACGCATGATTGTCACGCAGAGATACCAGTATTCTACACGACCGTTGACATTCAGCGGTCTACTCCATCTCTGCCGCCAGGCCAACTATAGGGCAGGATCGTCTACCGGGGCGGGGTCAGTCCAACGCCCCTTTCAAAATGTCCTCAAAACCAGCGCCACTCAAGTCAGGAGTTGCACACAGCATATCTCTTGCTAATGAACGCCGCCGCAGCAGAAGGTCATCCAGAGTTTCTTCAAATGTGGTGATTTCGGGATCCCTCACCGTCGGATAATAAACATACACATCTTTAATTTGCCCAATCCGGTACGCCCGATCTGTTGCTTGATCTTCTTTGGCTGGGTTCCAGCAACGAGTGAAATGAATAACATGATTGGCTTTCTGTACGTTAACACCGAAACCGACTGCAACCGTAGAGAGAATAATCACCCCAAATCCAGGATGAACCTGGAAATCATCGATCAGCCTCTGGCGGCTATTCTGACTATTACTTTTAGTGCTGGTATCACCGTTAATAATGACAGGGCGGATACCAAACTTTTGATGGATCGCATGCTGAAGTTCACGCTGTAAGTCTCGAAGCTCAGTAAAAATAATGACTTTATCTTTCGTAGTGCTTTTTATTTCTGCGAGTATTTTCAGCAACCAGTTAAGCTTGGGTGAGTTATCACGAAAACGCGGCTCTGGATTGACAACTGCAGGGTGTGCGCAAATAAGCTTCAATCGGTGTAGCAACCCCAGCATACCTGTTCCAGCCTGCTGCATGCCTTCGCTCAGCGCCTGTTGCTGTTGCCAGTTTGCAACAGACGAAAGGTAGAGCTGTTTTTGCACTCCAGACAACATCAACTGCTTGCAACTTTCCACTTCAATTTTCTGTGGTAAATCACGCGCAACCTCTTCTTTAGTTCGGGGCTTTGTTGAATAAATCAGATTTCGGGTAAGTCTCCCCCGTAGCGGGTTGTGTTTTC
>NZ_MJDM01000017.1:0-761 GCF_008452795.1 Klebsiella sp. AqSCr | reverse complement strand
AGGGTAATGACTCCAACTTATTGATAGTGTTTTATGTTCAGATAATGCCCGATGACTTTGTCATGCAGCTCCACCGATTTTGAGAGCGACAGCGACTTCCGTCCCAGCCGTGCCAGGTGCTGCCTCAGATTCAGGTTATGCTGCTCAATTCGCTGCGTATATCGCTTGCTGATTACGTGCAGCTTTCCCTTCAGGCGGGATTCATACAGCGGCCAGCCATCCGTCATCCATATCACCACGTCAAAGGGTGACAGCAGGCTCATAAGACGCCCCAGCGTCGCCATAGTGCGTTCACCGAATACGGCGCAACAACCGTCTTCCGGAGCCTGTCATACGCGTAAAACAGCCAGCGCTGGCGCGATTTAGCCCCGACATAGCCCCACTGTTCGTCCATTTCCGCGCAGACGATGACGTCACTGCCCGGCTGTATGCGCGAGGTTACCGACTGCGGCCTGAGTTTTTTAAGTGACGTAAAATCGTGTTGAGGCCAACGCCCATAATGCGGGCGGTTGCCCGGCATCCAACACCATTCATGGCCATATCAATGATTTTCTGGTGCGTACCGGGTTGAGAAGCGGTGTAAGTGAACTGCAGTTGCCATGTTTTACGGCAGTGAGAGCAGAGATAGCGCTGATGTCCGGCGGTGCTTTTGCCGTTACGCACCACCCCGTCAGTAGCTGAACAGGAGGGACAGCTGATAGAAACAGAAGCCACTGGAGCACCTCAAAAACACCATCATACACTAAATCAGTAAGTTGGCA
>NZ_MJDM01000016.1:0-776 GCF_008452795.1 Klebsiella sp. AqSCr | reverse complement strand
TGTACGAAATATACCTATGACGGGAAGGGGAAGATTCATCAGTCGTTTGGTGTGGACAAAGCGGTCACTGCTGGGCAGAACTTTTCAGTAAGCAAAACATCACGGACCGTATCATCGGCCAGCCAGAAACCCGTACAGGTCACGGTCACCCTGGTGATGGAAGAAACCGAAACCGTCTATGCACCTGAAGTCGTCTGGGTTGAAAACTGTCCGTTCAGTAAGGATGAAGGGAAAAAAACGGGCGAGGAATGTATCAGTCCGGGAGGAACGCGAACCATCACCCTCGGAGGCAGGGATTACTCGTTCACGGAGGCCTGCTGGAAATATAAGGATACCTGGCTCACGCAGCCGGCGGACAACGGCTCCTGTGAAAGCCTGATGAAAAATACGGCCTGTACTCTGTCATCCCGCCAGTGCGCCTTCTCCAGCGAGGAAGGCACGTGCCTGCATGAATATGCAACGTATTCCTGCGAAACCAGGACGAGTGGCAAGCAAATGATCTGCGGCGGTGATGTCTTCTGCCTTGATGGTGAATGTGACAAAGCCACGTCCGGGAAGAGCAACGACTTTGGGCAGGCGGTGTCTGAGCTGGCGGCACTGGCTGCCGCGGGGAAGGACGTCGCGGCACTGAACGGGGTGGATGTCCGGGCATTCACCGGAAAAGCGAAGTTCTGTAAGAAGTTTGCTGCCGGCTTCAGTAACTGCTGCAAAGACAGCGGCTGGGGCCAGGATGTGGGGCTGGCACGCTGCAGCAGCGAGGAAAAGGCGCTGGCCAA
>NZ_MJDM01000015.1:0-8569 GCF_008452795.1 Klebsiella sp. AqSCr | reverse complement strand
AATCAATTAAGGCGAGGTTGTCCCCACGCCGATGGTTTTACGACAAAAAGAACCGTTGCCGGCTGATGATATACATCATCTGCATCCACATACGGCGCTATCCACAATGACGTTGTCTCCTCCCCTTTTCTTAATGGCCGGGGATAGTTACCAGGAGCCGTCACCGGTGATGTATAAGTTGATACACTCACCGGCCGAACAGCTGGCGTTACAGCCACGGGCCGATATACCGGCGCACTGACTATTCTGTTATTCGTCAGCAATCCTGACGTTACTGTATTAGTCGGTACCGTTGTCGTTGTTCTTGACTGCATTAAATTTGGCTGTGGCGGCAACGGGTACGAATTAACTGACGTTGTTCTGAAATTACCCTCAGCCAGTTGTGGCAACCCGGCCGCAGCCGGCTTTGCATCACTGCGTTCCTCTTTCAGCTTCGCTTTTTCATTTGCCTGTTCCATCGTCATACAGGTATCCGACGTCGTGGCATTACATTGAAATTCGGTCTCTGTGCCCGCACACCCGGTTAAGAGCAAAGCGCTGCCCAGAGGAATTAACAGCATTAATTCCTTCATGATATTTCTCGCTATTTATCGGTTATTTCTTCAGGTTCATCCTGATTTGGGTATTTTCCTTAATCGCCCGAACAAATTTATCCCCTTCACCCGGACTCATTTCATCGTAAACACGCTTAATCTGGCTGACATCAGATCGGGCTAGAATCAGCCTTGAAGAACCCGAACCAGACTCTCCGACGACAACACCGTTTTTCCGTATGATCACCCTGCGGACAGGAGTCCGACGGAAAACCACAGCGATCCCGGTAAACACCACCGCCATCAGCAGCCAGAGCCAGAGAATATTATGCGTATAGCTCTGGTCGATATATGCTGCATACCCTGCCGCATCCGTACTGACGGTGGTGCAGTCTTCCTGTAAAACCGGAGGCAGTGGTGTGTTCACCGCATCACCATTAAGTTCTTTCGGCCCCGTGCAGTCCTGAATGACATATCCCTCCTGCTGCACAGACTCTACGGTTTTCACCAGCGTCTGGCCGAACGTGTACGGTCCCGTCCGGAACACCAGAACAACCAGTAACATCATCATGGCCAGCGGATACACCACCGCACACTTAACCAGCCAGTGAGCCCAGCGCAGTGCTGACAGAACAGCAGTAATGAGAGACTTAGCCATTATTTTCCCCCTGCGGCGCTGCGCCCGGAGAGAACTCACGCGGATCAAGTTTGCCCAGCTTCTTCAGCATCTCGTCAGTATTGAATCCGTTCATACCGCCGCCTGACTGACGATGTGCATCAGCCTGCGGTGCCGGCTCCGCCTCCTGATTCTGAGCCTGCTGTTGCCCGTTCTTTTCCGCTTCCAGTTCATCAATGGTTTTCAGCTGAAAACCATCCTGGAACACGACGGTCACTTCGTTACCGGCACCAATCGGAATGACCGGGTGATACTGCTCGGCCCTTTTGATGTAGTACTCGCTCAGCGTCTGCGCAGCTTTAGATGCACCACCGCCTACGCCCATTTTCAGAACATCACCGGCGCCAACAGATGCGGTTGCCCCCAGGCCAACTGCCGGCTGTGAAGCCCGTTCCATGCCCTGACCAATCCCGTCAACAAAACCGGCCCCCCATGCCCAGCCGAGGATTTTTCCGTTACGCATCACCACCTCTCCCTTAACCCCGTTTTTCCCCATAAATGACACGTGGCCGTTAATGGGCTGATCGATGGTTTTATCACCTTTGATACAGCTGATATTGCGGGTCCGGACAATGGCGCGCTCACTCGATACGTCGCCCCAGGCTTCAAGCCCCACAAAACACCCTGTCAGGTCGTAGGTTTTGCTGTTTGGCATTTCCACGCGACCGGTGATACGCAGCTGCATCGGTACAGTGGATTCATTCCCGGTAACAGACGCGTTGGCATCTGCCCCCTCGATAAGCATGCTTTTTGCAAAGCTCCCCGACGGAATGTACGGCAATGACTTCGCGTTCTTTCCTTTGTCGTAACTGAACGTTTTACGCTGTATCTGGTTTGGTACCGGCACAGACTGGTAGCTGACCTGCGGCGGCGGTGTCATACCAGTCCCCGGATAGAATGCCGTCGGAGGCGGTACCGCGGCGCCGGTCTGCGGCGGATAACTGGCTGGCTGCGGCTCACCTTCCGGACCGGGTGGCGGTGACGGAGGAGTCGGCGCGGGCTCGCCACCAGAGACAGCCGGTTTCACGCCCAGCGACTTCAGCTGATTCTGCATGGCTTCATTGTCACTGCTGAGTTTGTCGATACGTATCTGGTCAGCGGTTCGCGCCTTACTCAGTAGTTCCACTTCCCCCTGCAGGGAGTCAAAACGCTTGTTGAGATCAGCGGCAGTCGCCTGCATTTCTGTTGTCGCGTGCTGCTCCACCTTACTGTTGAAGCTGCTGTCGACCACCCCGGTCATATCCGGTGCGGGTTCGCCCTGAGCCGGGGCTTCCTCATCAGAGCTCATGTTCAGATCTGACAGATACAGCCCGCCTCCGACTGCTGCCGCGCCGCCCGCCAGAATGAGTCCCAGCCAGATATATTGCTTACGTTTGATCAGCGTGTTGAAGTTGGCCATCAGCGCTTCACTCCTTCATCTGACGTCGTGACCCAGATCTGCATGCGACCACCGGCAGTCAGCAGGCCCGCCGGGGTACTGAACATGACGGCACGTGTTCCGGGCTGCCAGAAATCGCTTTCACGCACCATACGGGCCGACAGGGAGACATTGTCCAGACTGTAACGGACAACTTTCAGGTGATGACCGACCCAGACCCGATCGGCAGTGGCGCGCAGACCAGCCGGCACCTGCAGCACTTCAGAAGTGACGGGGACAGACTGATACTCATCGGGTACGCTGCCCTGACGCACGGCGCGATTCAGCGAAACCAGTAACGATTCATAGGGGTTCGACTCTTCCCAGGCTTTTGCCGGACCGGGGGTACCCGCCAGCTCGCTGACCAGCTGAATTGTCCGGCCTGAGCCCGCACGGGGCACGGCACGAATGGAGAAGTTCAGCCCGCGTTCGGTTTCCACAATGAAGGTGAATGGTTTTTTACTGACGGTCGCCAGAATGGCACCGCCGCTGTCGGTCTGCTCCTGGTTTGTCAGGCCACCGTCCAGGCTGTTTATCGCCGTGATGCGATCGCCAGGTACTGTGAACAGATTCGGGTCGGTGTTACTCACGGCAATATTTGCCTGACCACCATTGGTCAGGGGGACCACTGTCGGCGCCAGCGTACCGCTGAGGGTCGCGGACATCGCGGGGGCGGCCAACAGCAGACAGCCTGAAATAAATAACGGGTTAATTTTTTTCATTATTTATTTCTCCAAAACGTGCCAGCCAGCTGACACCATCGACACGACTGAACTGAATGACATAGCTTTTAATTTCACTGTAGGGTTTGGAATCCCCAATCCACGTTTTCAGCTCACCCCGGATATCCACGCGGTTCTCTGCCGGCCAGGCACGCATCGACGTCATATAAAAGGTGGAATTAACGTTATTGTCTTTAATGCGTTTCGCATCTTCAGCCAGCTGGACCTTGAGGCTGTTCTGCGAGGCGGGTAATACATACCGGAGTAGCTGCTGATGCTGGGCATCAACCGTTTCCGGCGTGACATTCAGACGCAGGGCAACAAAGGACAGGCCCAGCTGCTCAATATAAGAGGCGTCAGCCTGGTTCTGAGACACCGCAAAGGGTGCACGGAATAACATCGGTGTCACCGCCACTTTCTGTTCCGTCTGCAGACGGTAATTATTTATGCCCTGGATAATATTGGTCGCAAGACTGAGGGTCAGGAGTGTCCCCAGACTGATAAATCCCACAGCGATAACGCGGGTGGTATTTTGTCTGGCACCATGTTCCATATGTTATTTCCCCGTTGATTTATTTAATCCACTGCCGGAAACAGGAGTCCGGAACATCATGAAAGAAACCTTTAAGAAGGGAGGTTGGCAGATACCAGTAAATCAGGTCGCGTAGCCAGGAACTGCCCCGCCCTTTTTTCAGTTTCTTGATACCCCAGAAAACCAGTACCGCTGAAGCTATGCCAAAAATGAACTTGCTGGTCCAGAAACCCCAGCCGAGACAAATCACGGCCGGGATAAGTTCATCGAGATATAAGCCAAACCAGCGGGACTGGTTAGTCAGTGTTTCCGGGAAACGGTATCGCTTTAATTCGTCTCCCGTCATCACGTGCTTCCTGTCAGTAACCGGCGACCGACATACCGATGGTGATAAAGGTGGAAATAATCGCGAAGCCAAACAGGAACTTCACGTTTTTGGTCATCATGTACATGATGCCACCGGCGACGACTTCTGCCAGAACCACCCATTTGACTACGCTGGATTGCTTACCAAACGTGCCTTTAACGGTCGCATCCCCGGACTTCATCAGGTCGGTTGCCGTGGTGGTGGCCATCGCAGCATCCGGGAAGAACGCCGCCACAGCAGCAACCGGCAGCGCAACTTTAGCGACTTTCAGGGCTTTCTTTTTATTGAAAACGCGGGACATAAAAGACGGTTTGGTTTTTTCAGAGACAGCAGAGCCCTGAACACTTAATACAGCATTCATATTTATTTCCTTTAAAAAGAATGGTTGATATATAAAACAGATTTTTGACTATGATGTTAAATCACTCTTCCTTTTCACCTCCTGGTACGGCTAGTTCCGAGTTATAAAAGTCCGGAAAACGTTCTAGATGATCTTTCAGTCTCAAATAAGCTTCAGCTGTTTTACTTCTTCTGCTTCTGTCTTTTGCTTTGATGAGTCGACGATTAGTTTCTTCATCTAATTTTAAAAGCACATTTTTTCCAGGCGCAGGTCGTGCGTTGCTCCTAATCGCTCTTTCCAATCGACCTCCAAAGTAAGATTACCAACCTTTAATAAATCTTACATTGGAGGATTTAAAAGTAAACAAACTAAGGAGAAATCTTGAGTAAATTATTTTCACAAATCAAAAGTACCGACGGTACTATTGATTTAACAAAAAATTAACACCATCGTTTAATATCGAAACCACATTCGATATAAACTTTCCATAACTTAGAGTATAGATCGATGACATTATGATATAGTCACGATTATCAAAGCTCAGTTCCTTTTTTATTTTACTAACTGTATTTTTTGAGGTTTGCACCCCAACACCTGTAATCTTCGAAATAGATGCATGAGAAAACCCAACCGCATACAGATTAAAGATAGCCCAGTCAGACTTTGCTGAACGCTGAATTCTTTCGATATATCTTTGCATCTTTATAGAAAAGTCATTGTATTCCATTGAAGGATGAGGCATCGGTTCATCTTCATTTATAAAAACCCATTTACTGTATGTATCTTCATTAATCGAGAACGTTTCAATAAAAACAGTCCAAAGTGAACCTGCCAACCAAATATTTTTAACAAGTACAGCAGAACCTTCTGAAAACGATTTCAGTTCTGACTGCATCAGTTCCAGTTTGATCTCCAGGGAGAGATCCAGAAACCAGCTTCCAGGTGCTCTGGGTGTATCAAATGCTCCAGTTCCACCAGATGTTAAGAAAATTTTGTCAAAGGTTGGGCTGGTGTGAATTACTTCGCCCCGGGAATCACGAATAAAAGCAGGGCAAGATGAAATATTAAGCATCTCGCGCATAGAATGAATGGAATCTGTTTGACTGCGCACAGCAATATGACTACGATCCTTCGCACACATAGGCGCCTCCTGGAAAGGACACTATGGATAGTTGACGTTCGGGGGGACTAGCCCCGGACGTCAACGCTTCAACAAATTTTATTACAACCCTGTAAGTATTCTATATTCCTTATTCTTCCATGTCACTTTTTAAAGCTAGATCATTATTCTTTTTTTACTACTGAATTAATTACAAACCACCATAAACACACACCAGTTCTTACTCTTCTTCCTGCTCGGGGAAGAAGTGAGAAATAACATCTTTTGCATCTTCTCGAATGTTACTCACCATGCTGCGGAACTCGAATCGTTCATCACCTGTAACATGAGGGCTTAGAGAGCCAATAGCCAAAAGTTTGGATACGGTAAACTGAGTCTTCATGACATTCTCAAGCAAAATCTTATTAAACTCAGTTTGGTTAAACCCTGAATCTTTTCTTTCCATTTGAGCCTCATAAACCCTAAGCCCTAATTCAAGGAGCATCGAAGCGACACTTGAAAAACTGACATCCTTTTCCTTTGCCCCTTCAGCCCTTCGCTTTTCCACTATTGCATTAATTTTCTCTGCAACTTCATCACTAGCATAAGCTTGTACCCTGGCCATATCGGTTCCTTTATTAAAAACAGCATCAAGCAAGTTATTATGGCGAGAAGATAACGCGAGTTTACCTTCTTTACAACTCTAAACTTAAGTCTAGAGTCTAAGAAAGTTGCATTACGAGTCACATGGCGACTTAAGTCTAGAGTTAAGTCGCTTTAAATATATGATTATAAAAGAGTGAGTCATAAACGAGTCGCTATAGACTTACCGACGACTTACTACTGACTCGCCGGCAACTCACATATATATAAAGAAAAATAACATAATGTAATATAACTACAGTTAAGCCACTGAAGCTAAAGTGAAATCTGCAAAATTTTAATTTTGCGTAGTGTGTGGTCATTTTGTGGTGAGGAGTGCATATATGTTGAGTCTCGGTCTTGGATGGGTTAAGGTTATTCCGGGATTTGGCACGGAGGGGAATTCATGAAGGGAGCAGCGTTTGGTATCATCCTGTCTTTAATACCATTGTCATCAATGGCAGCAGACTGCTTTGATATGGCTGGCAGGGATTACAAAATTGATCCGGATCTCCTGCGTGCTATATCATGGCAAGAATCACGATTTAAAATTGATGCGATTGGTCGTAATCCTGTTACGGGTTATGGATCAGGCTTGATGCAAATTGACTCGCAGCATTTCAACGAACTGTCGCGATATGGAATAAAACCGGATCATCTTCTTAGCGATGCTTGTCTTAACATCTACACCGGAGCCTATTATCTGGCTCAGGCGTTTAAAAAGTGGGGCGTTTCGTGGGATGCAGTCGGGGCATACAATGCAGGCTTCAAAAAGACCCCGCGCCAGGCAGCAAGACGTTACGAGTATGCGAAGAAGATCCATTACTACTACACGGCTATCAAAGCAAGCAAACGAACTTCTTCTAAAGATCAGAAAATCGCCATGAACTAAAAAGCCTTCTGATATAAGAAGGCTTGAATTTCTTAAAAATCTACGGCATCTATACCTGGATAATAATCGGCATCACTATCAAAATGAAAAAGCAGATACCCGCCCTCCCGGTGCATTAGTATGAGATTTTTGCGTAAAAATTTTGACACCCCACCTCTTTTTAGCGCCAGAAGATGGCGTTTGAAATCATACATCCTTATAACACAACCATAAGGTGTATCATGTATCCACTCTAAGTAACTATCGCAAGTTAGATAATTGGTTGTTGATGAAAGCACCTGAAGAACTCTGATATCACCTTCTTCCATATGTGAAATACTGATACAGACAGCTTTAAATTCAAACATAAGTATTCCCACCATCAAAACGCCGGACAGCTGCCCGGCGCTTATAATTAGCCTTTAAGAGTGCGGAATTTCTCCGCAATTAACCACAATGCCTTATTGAGTTTGACATCACCATCAATTGCTTTTACTGGCCGGGTTGTTGTTCTTTTCCCTTTTTCAGTTCGGCCAGGCAAACCGCCTTTAATCAGATTTTCCTGGACCCTTTGATATGTAGTCCAGATGTCATCTTTTTTATCTTCATAACGGCGCGGATGAATTATCTGTTCAATACTGACCGGAGATTTATTTTCATCTTCATATCGGTAGGTTAATGCAGCTTGTCCAAACAGACGCTGTTCTTCCTTGGTTAAGGTAATAGACTTCATGACATCAACGCCTTCAGTTATTTTATCGAAAATTCCCAAAACTTCGTAAGCACCTTCGATAACCCTTCCCACAATATCACCTTTATGAGGTACACGAATCTCACCAAACGACGTACCGCACACAAGGCCATTTGTGCATACAAAACGGAACATACCCGGGATCATTTGATAACTGGACGATCCATCATGCGAGTTAAGAAGAATGATTTCGGGTACTTCTGTTCCTTTATTGGCCCCTTCACGGCGAAGTCTTACCATATGCTTAGTATGCCCCCGTTTATCCTCATCCCTTACTCGTGACTGACAGGCAAAAAATGGCTGGAAACCTTCTTCACGTAATTTATCCAGCAGTGTAATGGTTGGAATATAGGTATAGCGATCACTACGTGAATTATGCTTTTCTTCTGAAAACACAGAAGGTACAACCTTGACCAATTCATCGTTAGTCAGTGGGCGTTCCTGACGAATGGAATGAGTAAGTCCAAATCGGGATGCTAAACGCATATTATTCTCCTTCACCTGTTTAATTTTTTAACCATCACCCGTTGAGTTGCCGGGGCCGCGGTTTTGACTTTGTGCGGGGACCTGCTGAACCTGCCCCCTGGATATAACCTTCACCCGTTTGAGAGCCGTTCGC
>NZ_MJDM01000014.1:0-2154 GCF_008452795.1 Klebsiella sp. AqSCr | reverse complement strand
ATTTTGCCAGCTGGTCTTCAAGAACAGGCTGGGCTTCAGGGAACTTGAGGTTAACTTTATTAGCGTTCGAGACGACGCGAGTCTGGTATTTGTGCTGATTACCTGTTTCCGTACTTGTCTGCACTTTTGCACCGGATGTTCCCTGACGCAATACGGCCACGTTATCAGTCTGAACCTGAGTTTTGGTTCTTTCTGCGATCTGAACATCGGTGATCATGGTGTAGTTCACATCTTCCACCATCGCGTCAGCAGCCATCCCGACCAGACCAGCCGCAAGCCCTACCCCCAGGGTTGCTCCCGCAGAACTGGAGTTGTAAGCGGTAATCCCCGCCCCAAGAGCGGCGCCAGTCACTGCCCCCTCATAACCCCGGCTTAACCAGCCCTGAGACTCACGAAGGTCCATTTTATCGGCCTTGAGCACGTTTGCCTGGATCCAGTAGCCCGCCGTATCCGGGTTACTGACGACCTGATATCCCTTTGAAGTGACGGCGCTGGCAATTTTTGCCTGCAGGCCACTCATATCCTTATCAGAGGTATTTTTGATTTGCAGATAAACCGTCTTGTTATTTGAAGGTTCCAGCCAGATTGTTTCGCTCATCTGGGTTTTTACTTCCAGATTTCTCTTTTTAATAGCGGTTCCCATTGCACTACATCCAGATAACACCAGCGCAGAGCTGACGACCATCACAGCCATGATTTTATTAAGCTTCATCCTGAATCCTTGTGACATAATCAATACGAGTGAATACACATTCTCTTATAATGTCGGAATGCGCATCCACTATATACGAATTTTAAGCGAGATGTAAAAAACCAATTACAACCTAGGCAACCAATAATAACCAAAAGAAACTTTTAGTCTGTTAATAAACCACCATAATTGATAGGTTGAGTATGGATGACCAGCTCCCAACCTTGACAGATTCATAAATTTCCATAAATAACCCCTGACTTAATGTAAATCAAAAGACTCCGCCGAAGGCGATAACACCTAACAGGCGCACAAGTAAACTGCGCACCTTTTCACCGTTCATGATTCCTAACCGATTCAATAACAGACGTCAGGGTCGCTAATTGATAACGACCAAGGTCAATATTCATCACCATGACAGTCACTATCATACAAAAAAACGTTATAACACAAAAGGCTATTGCATTAAGATGGATAGATGAAAAATAAAATGCCAGACAAGGAAATAGAATCAAGATAAAGACACCATAAGACTTACTCTTCCCTGACAAATAACTAAAGAATTTTGATTTTGTCCTGAATGATTGAGGCAACGAAAGAAAGTGTGCGCGCGTATTAGCTATCAAAACTATAGAAAAAAAACCCATCCCCCCCGCAAAAACCATAGCAGCCACTCTCTCAAGACCAGAGGCATAGTCACTTTGCCAATATGAAAGGTAGGATGATAGTAAAAACCACAGCATGCATACCAGACCTGGCCAGATACAACGCCAGAATGAAGGAATTTCTAAATCCTGATGAGCCAAGATCTGTTTTAACTCTTCGATTTCACTTTGTATTATTTGATGGGTTAACATTCTTTCCTCCCTATCCCTTTGGTTTCTCGTTTTCTAATTTTGTTGCCTTATCCAGTAGTTCTTTGGTTGAATCCGCGCCAGGCAGTCTGGTTTGATGCTCTTTCTTATCATTATAAGAATTTTTGAAATCATTTCCTTTTGTTTTGTGGTCATTTTCCAGTTCAGCATTCTCTTTTTTCACTTCAACGCCTTGCTGTTGTATGTTTTCACGGGTTTCCTGATGCTGTTGTTTATTCTCTGTAATCATCCCACCCACTTTCTGCCCCACATTATCCTTAATATTTGCCTGTTGCGTCATCGCATCGATCCGGCCGGAGTTATGTCGGTAGTCGGCCATCACCGAACCATTGTCTCCACCACCTGAGACTTCGGTCATATTCTGGCCGATGCTTTCACGCCCCTGTTGATACGCAGCATCAACCCTGGGTTCTACCTGCTCTTTGACGAACTCACGCGCCAGGGCTTCCCGCTGCGCGGCAATTTCAGGAGAACTGGTATTGGTCAGAATGGCCTCTGCATTCTGTGGAGCACGATGCTGAACAAAATTCGCAAACTGCTGAGTCAGGTTTTCGTTCATCTGGCCAGTCATGCTCTCTGTGCGTGACG
>NZ_MJDM01000013.1:0-615 GCF_008452795.1 Klebsiella sp. AqSCr | reverse complement strand
TAGCAACAACCGCATTCCACATCTTGCTTCTGGCCATCGAATCCTGCGAAGACTCGGTAGTGTCGGCCCCGGTCGTTGTTGAGGCGCTGTTCCCTTTATTGGTGCCAAATTGCTGCAGACTATTCCAGGCACTTGTCACACTGCTGTTATAGCCATGCAGCGCGCTTTCGGCCTGGACATCAGCCTCACGGGCCATCTGCTGGTTGGCACTGGCCAGTTGCCGGCTGACATTGATATCAACCGGTAGCTTAGAACTGCGCGCATCCCAGATAGTCGTCCCGTCCCCGGTCTTCGTCTCCGTGCCTCCATTCGCCAGCTGCCGCGACATCTGTCCGAAACTCGTTGTGCTGTTGGTACCCCAGCTGTAGCCGCTGACATTCTCCATCTGCATGTTGGCAAACGAGTAATTCCCGTCCACCACGCCGGATGCCGCCTGCGATGTTGCACCAAGCCCGGAAGAAGAAAAATGGCTGTAGGCACTGGAGAAGGCGGCTCCCATACTCTTCACGATCCCCCACGACAAAGGCGGTATCATCACGGCAATATAACCCGCAGTGGTCGCAATATCCGAGTTTTTGAGCTGAACCTGCGACAACTCAGAGAGAACAACCGGCA
>NZ_MJDM01000012.1:0-2103 GCF_008452795.1 Klebsiella sp. AqSCr | reverse complement strand
TAATCATGTCTTTCTCCAGCTTGCTGAACTGATCCGGGTACAGCTGGTTATACTTGGCAAATTCCTTCGCTGACTGTTTCAGAATGGCCTTGTACGAGGAGTTCCCCCAGGCAGCGCGTGCAGCGCTCGATGCGGTCGGGGAGTCGAAATCCACGATATTCTGGGTGATGGTGATATAGGCCCCGGTATGCCGGCGCGCCGTCCGGTAGCCCTTCTCGATAAAGGTCCCCACCTTTTCGTTTTTGAAGTCCAGCAGTCGCCAGCCTTCATCGATAACGTTGAGTTTTTTCAGGCTGCGGGGAGACTGGTACATCCGGTTTTCGATATAGATAATCAGCGAGAACATCACCGCGACCAGCAGGGACTGGCGCGACTCCAGCCCGCCCAGCTCAAGGACCACCATCCGGGCATCGTCGTGCAGGGACGGCTCATCAGAGTTGAAGTACTCCCCGTACAGCCCGTTCACCGTGTACTGGTCGAGCAGGATAATCATGTCATCAAGACGGCTGCGCACCCCCGGTGAGTCGGCGTATTCCTCACTGTCTTTCTCGCTCCGGAGAAAGGCCACCACATCATCGATACGCGCCTTGTTGCGCTTACTCAGCCAGGCCGCCCGGACCGCCTGCAGGAGAAGACCTTCGTGCACTTCATCCAGGTTGCCGTTGGGACTGGCCATCACCGACATCTGGTCGCGGATACGCTCGGCGGACAGGTCAAAGTTAGCGTCGTCGAGAATATTGGCGAACGGATTAAACTTCAGCGAGTCGCCGTCGAGATACACGCCGCCCATGTTTTCACACAGGGACTTGTAGCCGTCGCCCATGTCGAACACCCAGGCAAACCCGCCGGAGTCGAGCACGCTACGAATGAGGGGCTGAATCAGACCGGTTTTGCCCGCCCCGGAGGTGCCGCAGACCGCCATGTTGAAATTGGTATTGTTCATTCCCTCGTAGAACAGGTCGATGAACGCCAGCTGGTTACGGTAGGTGGGCGCCAGGAGTCCTGCCGGCGCCAGCGGACTGTCAGCGACAATCGGCAGAAGGTTGGCCACCTGGAACGTCTCCGCCCGCTTCACCACACCTGCCGCCTGCAGCTCTTTGAACAGGCCTTCGCCGCATTTGAACGGCATCATGGCCAGAAAATTACGCAGGTGATGATAGCGGGCCGGGATAAGCTGGAAGCCACCCTTACGGTAACTGTTGAGCACCTGCTGCTCGGTAGCGAGAGAGGCCTCTGCGTTATCGGCGGTATACGTGGTGATGTTAAAGAAGTAGGACACCAGAGAGGTCTGGTTGGTCGCCAGTCGCTGGCGGATATCGCCCCACTCCTGCATTTCGTTTATCACGTTCGGAAAGTACTTCGCGTAGGAGGTTTTGCTTTTCTTCTCCACGTCCATGAATTTCAGGTTGGCTTCGTTCTGGGTCTTCACCTGGTCCTCCACCATCAGCGTCAGTGTGATGACAAAGGGGCAGGAGATGGAGAGCTCCGGGTTCAGCAGGTTGGCGTAGTTGTCCGCAGCGGTCCAGAGAAAGGCGATTTCCGGGTCACACTCCAGGTGATAGTTCGTCACCCGGGTCACGCACTCTTTCCCGTCCCGCCCCAGGCGGCCAATTTTCAGATGACCGGCAGTGACCTGCATGTCAAAGCTGTCATCCACGCACTGATAGTTCAGGTCCTGATACGGGTCCAGCTTGTACGGCACCCGGTACATCTCATGCGGATCCGGGTTAATCAGCTCCCGCATCAGTTCGACCATCCCGGCCGCATCGAGGATACGCGTCGGGATGTAAGCCCCGCCGAGCGATGCCCGTAACACTTTAATCTGATTCTCCAGCTCCACGATTTGCGTGGTGGAGTTCTTCTTCCGGGGCACGCAGCAGGAGATGTACACGCGGTAGTTTCGCAGCGTCAGGGGCAAATCCAGATTGTCCGGCAGGGGAAATTGTGTTTCCGCCGCCCGGAGATAGTAGGCGCGGGTGATGGCATTAAACTTTTTAGCCTGTTTACCGCTCCAGCGGAATTCACGCAGACCATAGTCGATGTCATTGCCGACCAGTTTGCTGGAGACCAGATGAAAACTGACCGGGACGCCCCGGGGAAGTT
>NZ_MJDM01000055.1:0-689 GCF_008452795.1 Klebsiella sp. AqSCr | reverse complement strand
GATAAATAATAAAACCACATGAAAGAAAACAATCAGGAACAGAATGTTCGCTGAGAACTCCACATCACTACCCCCCACCTCTAAGCAGAAAAAATAAAAAACGCACAAACTACAGATGATAAAGACACCATCATGTCGAATACTCTGAAAGAAATCAGGAGAAAACTCCCCGACCAGTCCATTGTACGTCAGCCTGACTCCCAGATAGATGAGCCAGTAGACTGGAGGGATAAACAAAAAACCATATTTTCTAAAAAATAACACCATATCCATCCCCTGATTATTTGCTCATAGCGTTCAGTGCGTTAAGTTGTTTATATTTCTCGTTACATTTAGCGGCAATTTTCTTCGCATCGCGAAGGGTTAATGGTCCCGGGCTATTACGGAGTGCCGTTCGAAAATCCTCACCGGCACAGGGTATTTCATGAGAAATCATTAATAACTGTTCTTCAGTCGCTGTACCGTTATCTCTGTAATCATCGTAAACAAGATACAGCAGACCACCCAAAAAAAAGAGTGGAAAGGCCCAGTTAACAATGTTTTTAACCGCGCTCGCGACGTTTACTTTCATTTTTTATTCGCCTGGTATAATTCCCACTGATGGATATACGCATAATACCGTTCACCTGGCACATTAATGATGATGCCATCACAGTCCAGTTTATTAACAGGGCTGGTAAAAGCGCCTG
>NZ_MJDM01000054.1:0-1649 GCF_008452795.1 Klebsiella sp. AqSCr | reverse complement strand
AAGAACTATGGCTATCTGATGTGGCGTAAACGCAATTGTGTCTTTCTCTGACAGGAGTCTCTCATGAAATTAATGAATCTGTTTATGGTCATGCTTTTGCTGACCGGACGAGCAGTGTTGGCTGAAACCTCCTCTGTTACAGACAGAGAATGGCTGAAGCAGCAGGAGAACCTCAGCGAACAGCTGCGCCAGCATCCGGATAAACAGCTGCAGCAGGAGCTTGAGGCGCAAATCAACCGTAATCCTCTGCCCAAATCAGACCGCCAGTTTATCGATAATCTGGTCAGCCAGCAGAAAGCGGCGAATCAGGAAAAGCCGGCAGAAGGGGCGCTGTACTTTGTCTCCTTCTCGATACCTGAAGAGGGGCTGAAGCGGATGCTGCACGAAACCCGGCAGTACGGCATTCCGGCGACACTGCGTGGGCTCGTCAATAACGACATGAAGACCACCACTGACGCGGTGCTGCAGCTGGTGAAGGATGGCGTGACCGACGGCGTGCAGATCGACCCGACACTATATACGCAGTACAGCATCCGGAGTGTGCCGTCTCTGGTGGTACGGTGTCAGGCCGGATATGACGTGGTACGCGGTAACATTCACGTCAAACAGGCGCTGGAGAAAGTGGCACAAACCGGTGACTGCGCACAGGTGGCCCGGCAAATACTTGATGCGCCCTCGAATGCCGCCGGGAGCCAGCCATGAAAGACAGACCGTACTTCATAGCGTTACCGGAAATGGTGAGGGATGAGGGAGGGCAAAAATGAAGACGGTTATTTCCGTACTGACTGCGCATTTTTTTGTCCTGAGCGCCTTTATCTGGCTGGCATCCCCCGCCTGTGCTGACAGTGGAAGCGACTATAAAGCTGGTTCGGATTTTGCGAAACAGGTGCAGGGCAATGGTCTGAACTCACTGAAAAATTTCAGTGGTGAGCAAAACCTGCCGGGGTATACCGACAGCCCTGATCAGGCAAAATACTATGGCGGCGTCACTGCCAGCGGAGACAGCTCTCTGAAAAGCGATTCAGCCCTGGAGTTCAGCCAGGGAGATACCGGCAAAGCGATTACTGAGTCGTTCACGAACCGGCCACCGGATCAGATATCTCAGGATGCACCGTTTATTCAGGCCGCAAAGGATACAGAATCCCGTGCCGACAGCATTGTCGGCGATACCGGACAGTCCTGTACCGCCCAGGTTGTGAACCGCAGTGAGTTCACAAACCATACCTGCGAACGTGATCTGCAGGTGGAAAATTTTTGCACACGGGAAGCGACCCTGAAGGATAACGCCACCACACAGAAAGTTAACCGAACCTATCAGCAGGTGGTGACGCTGAATTATGCCCGGAATACCCGGCAATGGAGTGGCAACCTGACGATCCCGACCAACGGTCGTCTGCTGAATGCCTCGGTGGATGGTGAGCCTCTGGTGATCCCCTGGATTGAAGAATGCGATTCCGAAGGGAAGGTGCGGGATAGCTGCAAGAGTGCAGTGAGTGAAAGCCTGACCCTCTTTGAACGAACGTTCCCCATTGATGTGATCAGCTGGCCACGTTCAGAATCGATGTGTTCAGGCGGTCAGAACACGCATTGTACGAAATATACCTATGACGGGAAGGGGAAGATTCATCAGTCGTTTGGTGTGGACAAAG
>NZ_MJDM01000053.1:0-502 GCF_008452795.1 Klebsiella sp. AqSCr | reverse complement strand
TCGGGAGGATGCGTGATCTGATCCTTCAACTCAGCAAAAGTTCGATTTATTCAACAAAGCCATACGGAAGCTACAGGCAGTCTTCGGCGTAACATGCCAGATCCTATACCGGTGATTATACTCGCTCGCCTGGCGGTAGATGTCTCATTGCACGGAAAAGGGGTTGGTGCCGATTTACTCCACGATGCAGTTCTACGGTGTTATCGCGTAGCTGAGAACATTGGCGTTCGTGCGATAATGGTTCATGCGCTTACTGAAGAAGCCAAAGGTTTCTATGCTCACCATGGATTTAAGGCATCACAAACTCATGAGAGGACTCTGTTTCTAAAGCTTCCATGACTGGTTGCTGGAGTGGGAAAGTAGCAGGCCACCGCCTCAACATATTGATTTTTATGTCTTTTATTATTAGATTTAACATAATCTTTGTTATGCGAACTGATTTTGTAATGGCTCAATAGTAATGTCCGCCTGTGGCTCAATTCAGATGTCCGCGCTATGGTAA
>NZ_MJDM01000052.1:0-3260 GCF_008452795.1 Klebsiella sp. AqSCr | reverse complement strand
AGCCACTGGAGCACCTCAAAAACACCATCATACACTAAATCAGTAAGTTGGCAGCATCACCTAAAACACAGGGAAAATATACCTTTACTGTTAAGTAAAAGGCCGAAGTAGACATGTATCGTGCCAGTGTAAATGACACGATACATTTTTGAATGCGCTTACGTTCCGGTTGTGAACAACAAACGCGCATTCAGTTATTCTGAATCATCTTTAGGGCTGAGAAAGTAAAACCCGAAAGGCAGCGCCCCCACAATGGTGAACATAAAGCTGTAAATGGCCACCCATGCGCCCTGGATGATAAACAGGGATGTGTCCCAGGTATCCATCGGCAGATTGTACTGGTCTTCCACGCCCTGGAACGCGGCTTTTGACACCACGCATACCGCAACGATAAACACACAAGCCACAGCAATAAGAAACTTTTTCCCTTCCGGAGTTTTGAGAATTTTCAACATAACAATTTCCTCATATTTTCTGAATAAACAACCCGGCCCTTTCGAACCGGGACCGGTCAGAATGTCACATTAATTTTGCCCCAGAATGTTCTTCCTGGTTCGTTAACGGAGGTATTGGTGGAGTAGCCAAAGCTACTGTTACCCGCCAGGTTGAGATGCTCGCTGTAATCTTTGTCCAGAAGATTATCGACACCGGCGCTCACTTTAAAGTACTTGTTCACGCGGTAAGCGGCATTGGCGGAAACCACGGCAAAACCGGCGCTGCTGTCAAAATCTTTGCCCACCACATTACCTTCATTAATCGCCACCCGATGCTGGCTACTGACCAGACGTACCAGCCCGGTACTGCTCCAGTTACCACTTTCCCAGGATAATCCCAGACGGGCTTCGAGAGGAGGCATTTGCGGAAGGGGTTTACCATCTTCCATGTTCCTGCCCCAGGAATAGGCCAGACTGGCGTCGGTTTTCCAGCTGTCGGTCAGCTTATAGCTGACACCGGCTTCGCCTCCCATGATGGTGGCGTTGATGTTATCGACCTGGCTGATATATGCATCGTTGGGATCGTAGCGGAAAAGGATAAAATCATTTACGTGACCGACATAAGCAGAAACCCAGGCGTTTGTACGTTTGCCGGAATACTGTGCGCCAATATCAAGCTGGGTCGTTTTTTCAGTTTTCACTTTATCAAACGCGTCTGAGGTGCCGTCAGGCCCGTAGGTGGGGGAAAACAGTTCCCAGTAGTCCGGGAAACGTTCTGTATACCCAAGCCCGGCATACAGCATTAGCGGCATTTCTGCGAGGGTATGCTCGAAACGTACAAACCCGGCAGGAAGGGTGTCCGTTCGCTCTGAGGAGCCTTTCCCGGAAAAATTATCCACGAGGACACGATCAAGGCGAGCGCCCCCCACTAACTTGCTTGAATCAGAGGTATTCCAGGTGAGTTCACTGAAGAGACCATAATCATGGAAACGGGCATCTTTGACCCAGCTGTTATCCATTTTATTACGATGGGTATTCAGCTGGGTATCGGCGCCGCTTCTCAGCTCCACATCCGCCCACTCCCATGTGCCCATCATACGACCGCCAACAGTACGTCTGTCGACTTCCATCGCCATTGGCATATTCATATCCATTGACATGCCTGCATCCATTGAGTCACCCATGCCGCTGTCTGTCATTCCTTCCGACATACCTCCTGACATACCACCGTCGGGTGAACGAAGTGAATAGTTATCCATAATGTGGTCGGCGTAGTTGTAATAGACATTCGCTTCAAATTTCTGGAATACCTCCCCGATATTTGATTTTTCGAACCTGGCACCCAGACTTTCTCGCCTGAACTGGGAGCCGTCCATACTGCGACCCGCATAACGCGATTCCCCGTCCCCTTTCCCTGCCGTCAGTTCAATCAGGGTATCTTTATCAGGCGTCCAGCCGAGCGCCATATCGCCGTTCCATTTATCCCATTTTGAGGGGACGCGATCGCCATTACCATCCTTATAGTCATCGGAACGTGATTTGTTACCCATGAGGCGCAAATATCCATCTTCGCTACCCAGGCTGATATCCGCATTCTCATCCCAGCGATTGTTCGAGGCAGCAAGCAGGCTGGCATTTCCCTGTACGCCGGGTTTATCAAAACGCGGCTGCTCGCGATCGAAACGAATTGTCCCTGCAGAGTTACCCGGCCCCCAAAGGACCGTTTGCGGTCCTTTGGTCAACGTCAGAAGGTCAAAACTTTCCGGGGAGATATAAGAGCTGGGGGCATCCATTCGGGCCGGGCAGGCACCCAGCATTTCGCCATTATTGGTCAGGATACGCAGACGCGATCCGAACATACCGCGGAAAACCGGGTCGCCATTCGTGCCACCGGCCCGTATCTGTGAAAAACCGGGGATGGTTTTCAGGTAATCGGAACCATCACTTGCCGGGACAGGCTGACGAGGTCTTTTTGGGGACGTGACAACTTCCAGCGGCGATGAGGCAGGAGCCGTAACAACCATAACGGAATCATCCTCCATCGTTGCGTGATCGTGACTCTCCTGAGCATTAACGGCATTCGTCTGGAATGCCATAATCAGAACTGCAAGAGGGGTACGTACAAAGCGTTGAGTTTTCATTATTTGCCTTACTGTTTTTCTGGCGTAAGCAAGCTTGCCTGTCCCGAGACAGCCAGCAGATTACGTCTGTTTTTGTGAGTAATTAATTCGCAGAAAGAAAAGCAGCAGGAGGGGCGCGGGCACGCTGAGGTGCCCAGGCGCGGAAAATCGGTGAGAAAATGGCCTGTAGAGGAAGAGACAGATGAACGCAGAGTAACATCAGCCAGAGCATTATCGTCAGCACGAACTGGACGAAAGGCAGATGAATCAGTAAATGACAGTACCCACAGGCAATTTCTTCCATCGGGGACATAGCGTGTCCCGCCATCATGGGATGAACCATGGTGAGGTTTTGTTCGCAGTGTTCCGGCATAGCCATGTCGTGGTGCATTCCTGACATAGCCATACCATGATGCTCAGGCATGGCAGTCGTAATCGCTGAACTCACACAGTCGGAATGGTGAACTAAAGATTTAGATATGACAGGCGCAATGAACAACATGGCTACTGAGAGCAATGCCATACATGCTGCAATGAAGAAGAAACGATTGCGCCCGTACAAAATGTTACCCGGTCATGACTATATGGGCGTTAGTGTATCTTATTTGATTTGCAAATGTTAAAAGAATTCACCTTTTAGCTCATGAGGCTTTGTTGAATAAATAAGATTTCGTGCGAACGACCCTGTAGCTGGCTGGATTTTCAG
>NZ_MJDM01000051.1:0-2786 GCF_008452795.1 Klebsiella sp. AqSCr | reverse complement strand
GAGACTCCTGTCAGAGAAAGACACAATTGCGTTTACGCCACATCAGATAGCCATAGTTCTTGCGGGAGTTGGGTGGATTTTTGCCGGCCTCCCAGCGCATCACGCTGCGTCCAAGCGGATGGCACTGACCACTGTCCGGATACATGTTCACCATCTGATAGCGCCAGCGTTCTTTCGGGATGATCGGGGAGGGATATTCGTAACAGACCGCCTTGTCCTTCCCGATACTCTCCATAATTTGTCCCTGCCGGTGAAGCTTGAAGGCCATACGTTCACTGACCAGTACCGACGACTGCAGCGGGCTGGATTCATTACTGACCTGGCCGTTAAACGGGTAAAGTGAGCCGTGGCTTCCACCACACCAGAAGAGCACATCCAGCGGCATATGGAATGCACTGGCCAGCGCATCCGCTGCGCAGGCGCCCTGCGCGATGGGGTTGGCAAACAGGATGGCTTCCGGATTCAGGATGGTGGTGAGGCTGCTGTCCACCCAGGTCGGGTCAATCTCGGACAGATAGGCAATATCCATGTCTCCGCCTTCCAGACAGCCTGCCGACGTGATGATGTTCAGCCAGTACGTCAGCGGGTACTTGTACCAGTGAACGTGATAGAAGGCGCCGTTCACCTGCTTATCGTCCTTTCTCGCGGTTCCCATGCCGGTCTTGCCGAGATTGATACTGAAGCCCCCCAGATTGACCATGCAACCTGGCGAACGGCTGACGTCCGTCATGGCCATCGGCTCCCAGTACCCGATGGCCAGACCGGGGCGAACAAAAAGCGGTGGCGGCGCCGGACACAGCTGCAGGGGATTACCGGGATTGCTGGTATCAGGCAGATCGCCTTTACCAACCTGCACGCTGCCGAGCGACAGAGGGAAGATGCAGCGCCAGCACACATCGGTGATCGGGTTAACAAACCGGCCCTCACAGGAGGGGTCTGCGGCGGCGCGGCCACTGAACGTTGAGAACGCGATGCAGATTAAAAAAAATATGGCTTTCATTCGTCAGTTTTCTCCCTGAGAACAAGACGGAGGGCATCGGTTTTATTGCGGACCTTTTCCCGTGTAGAGTCTTCGGCGCCCTCCATCCCGGCCCACACCATCAGGGACAGGCAGTCGAAGAGGTAAAGCTGGCGACGGTATGAATCCCTGTTCGTCTGGCGAACGGCGGACAGTGCATCGAGTTCACAAGTCATTTCATCGATAACCTTTTCACCGTTGTATCTCAGCCAGCGGTACAGCTTCTCGTTATCGGTCCTGAGACGCTCAACCTCTCTCTCCAGCCAGCTTTCTCTTGTACTGAGTTCCCGTATGACATTCTCCTGCTTACGGATGGTGGACCACATTAGCGTCAGCAAGAGCATCGTGAGCAGGATTATTAAGGCCAGTATCATCGGCATCGGTTACCTCTTTTGAATAAAACGCAGCCCCAGATCAGGGGTGCGGGACGGGCGGGAAGGTCTCAATATTCAGCCGTTCACCGGAGGGCGCCGGCGTGATCCGCGCCGGGACCGCCGTCAGGCCAAATCGCTTGCTCAGTACACCGTTCTGGTCGAAATAGATCCGGCTGTCCAGCGCTGCGGAGGTGTCCGGGATACTGCCACGCACCAGGATAATTTTGCTCATCAGGGTTTCCGGCACCTGACGCTTCATCCAGGCCAGCTGGTCGGCATCGTCACCATTGATGAAGTACAGGGTCTGGACAAACGGTACGGTTTTAAGCGGGTTCACCACTTCGCCCTTGCGGGCAAACACCCGCCCCTCATTGTCCTTCAGGTCTTCGGTCAGTCGGATGCTGGGATCAAACCAGCGCTGCTCGTATTTCTCCGCACGCTTAATGCCTTCCACCGGCGCCGGACGCTGACTGTTCTCGATAACCCGCTGCTTAAACGCATCCATCGTCTGGCCCCACTGGCCAGAGGATTGCAGCGACTGCAGACGCTGCGTGATGAGCTGCAGCATGTCCTGCTCCCGGACGGGCCATAAATCCCCCCAGGTACCGAGATCAGCCGCCTGAGTCAGCGGCGATAACAGGCAGGCGGCGAGCAGACAGTCTTTCAGTCGTATCATTACTCTTCTCCTTTCATCCGGCGGGCAATGTCGTGCTGGATGTTGCGGGTCACATCAGGCGCGCCCTGAACCACGGCAGGTGAAACCAGAATGACCACATGATGCTGCTGCTGATACTCCGCCAGACTCTTCTCCAGCGCGTCGTTAAACCGATCAGAGAGCGCTTTGGACTGCGCCTCTGTCAGCTGCTTCTGACTCACACTGTCCATAAAGCTGTCGAGCGTTTTCTTCATATCAAAAGCCACCACCCGCGGCGTGGAGTAGTCCAGAACCACGCGTGAGAGAAACGCGCTGGTTGCCAGGGCGAAAAGCACGAGAGCAACGATGACAGGTATCCGGCGAAAGGTAAGAGAGGTCGTACTGACCGGTTGTTCGGTGTTGTTTTTCATCACTGTTTATCCTCCATGTCATTCACCGGTATTCGGGATTCAAGCTCTGCCATTTCGTCTTTAAAGTTGCGGCACGCCAGTCCGTATACCGCATCGTGGATATCGACCCCCTCCTGCCGGCGCGCTTGCATGTACTCAAAATCCGGGCCTTTGGAGGAGTACATCGCCCGGCTGAGCGGGTCAACGAACAGGCGGTGCCAGGAGCAGTTCGCTTCCACCTGCAGCATAAAAGAGGAGAACCACTGCTCTTTGGCCGAACCGAAGCCGTTAATCATGTCTTTCTCCAGCTTGCTGAACTGATCCGGGTACAGCTGGTTATACTTGGCAAA
>NZ_MJDM01000044.1:0-37597 GCF_008452795.1 Klebsiella sp. AqSCr | reverse complement strand
GTAAGCGTACAGCGAGAACCGTATTGACGGGGATGTGTTATTCAGTTGGCAGTGTGATGCGCCAGGGTAGCAGCTCGCTGACCCGGTTGACCGGCCAGTCAGCTATGACGTCAAGGACATGGCGAAGGTAGCTTTCTGGATCCACGCCGTTCAGTTTGCACGTCCCGATCAGACTGTACAGCAACGCTCCCCGCTCACCACCGTGGTCTGAGCCGAAGAACAACCAGTTTTTACGACCCAGACTGACCATCCGCAGCGCATTTTCAGCGATGTTATTATCGGCTTCGGCCCAGCCGTTTTCTGCATAGTACGTCAGGGCCGGCCACTGGTTCAGGGTGTACGTGAACGCCTTTGCCAGCTCCGAGTGTCGCGACAGCGTTTTCATTTTTTCACGCAACCAGCTTTCCAGGGTACTAAGCAGCGGTTTCGTTTTCCGCTGACGTTCAGCAAGCCGTTGTTCCGCCAGCATTCCTCTTATTTCCGCCTCCACGGCATACAGTTCGCCGATACGCTTCAGGGCTTCCTCCGTCAGGGCTGACGGCGTGCGAACGTGCACATCGTGGATTTTACGGCGGGCGTGAGCCCAGCAGGCGGCTTCCGTTATCCGGCCATCGCGGTACAGCTCGTTGAACCCGGCGTACGCATCCGCCTGTAGCACACCGCTGAACCCCGCAAGATGGGTCTGCGGATGGATGCCTTTTCTGTCGGGGCTGTAGGCGAACCACACCGCCGGTGCCAGCGCTGACCCGGCGTTGCGGTCATCACGAACATACGTCCACAACCGCCCGGTCTTCGTCTTCTTATTGCCCGGCAACAGCACCTGGACCGGGGTATCATCGGCATGGAGTTTACCGTCAGTCAGGACATAGTCCTGAAGCGCCTCCTCCAGCGGGGACAGCAGCCGGCAGCATGCATCCACCCAGCCCGACAGCAGTGAACGGCTCAGTTCCACGCCCTGGCGACCGTATATTTCAGACTGACGATACAGCGGTGTGTGCTCTGCATACTTTGAGGTCAGCACGCGGGCCATCAGCCCCGGTCCGGCGATACCCCGCTCAATGGGGCGCGAAGGCGCGGGGGCCTGCACGATGGCATCACATTTTGTGCAGGCATGTTTTTCCCGTACGGTCCGGATCACCCGGAAGGCGCTGCGCATCAGCTCCAGCTGTTCAGCGGCATCCTCACCCAGGTAACTCAGCGCACCACCACACTCCGGGCAGCAGGAACCCGCTGGCCGCAGGCGTTTTTCATCGCGGGGGAGTGATTCGGGGAACGGTTTGCGGGTGCGGGTCTGACGCAGAGTGCGCTGTACTGCCGGGTCATCCACCCGACCGGTCAGCGTATCGCTCTCTTTCTGAAGCCGGTTCAGATCGGCTTCCATTTGTGCGATACGGCGGGAGACTTTTTCGGAACGGCTGCCGAAGTTCATCCGGCGAAGTTTATCCAGCTGCGCCTGCAGATGGTCTATTTCGCGCTCCCGGTCTGCCAGCTTTTCCAGCAGGGCACGGTTCAGCGCTTCCTGTTCGGCAAGGCGCTGTTTCAGCAGAAGGATGTCGTCAGAAGAGATGTCATTCATAAGCCAGCATTTTACCAGGCTTATTCTGCGACAACCAGGATAAAGAAGCCTACAGCATGGTCAGGGAGGTCAGCAACCGCTTCGGCTGTCGCCAGTCGATGCCTTCCAGCAGCATTGCCAGCTGCGCCGGGGTCAGGAACACTTTGCCATCGCGAGCTGACGGCCAGGCGAAGCGCCCGCGCTCCAGCCGTTTGGTCAGCAGGCACAGCCCGTCGCCGGTGGACCACAGAAGTTTAACCTGACTGCCGCTGCGGCCCCGGAAGATGAAGACATGGCCGGACATCGGTTCGTCTTTCAGCGCCGTCTGCACTTTTGCAGCCAGCCCGTTGAAGCCGTTTCTCATATCGGTAATACCGGCAACCAGCCAGATTTTGGTGCCTGTTGGTAGCGGGATCATCGCTTCAGTTCCTGTATCAGCAGAGTCAGAAGCTTTTCGCTGACAGTGCCGTTGAGGCGGAGTGTCCCGTGCCGGAACGTTACCTCACAGCAGATGCTGAGCTCTGAGTCCTCAGCGGGCGGTTCTGGTTGTACGGCGGTGGCATCGAGAGTCACAGGAAGTAACTGAGGACTCTCAGAGGAAGGTAATAGCAGCTTTCCCTCGCGCCACTGCTGGCGCCATTTAAAGAGCAGATTGGCATTAATGCCATTTTCAAGCGCCAGTTTTGAGATGGATATCCCGGGTTCGCAGGAGGCAGCAACGAGTTGCTGTTTAAACTCAGGAGAATAATTAGGGCAGCCTTTACGCCTGCCGGGAGTCATATTTTTCTGCATATCTAACACTTTGGTTCCCACTACTTATTTGGTGGACACCACTTTGTCGGATGCTTCAGATTATGACCAGACGGTTCACGCTGTACGCTTACAAAGAAGCCCGCAAGGTTGGCAGTGGTATTCGAGCAGGACGAGGCAAGGTCGAGTATGGACCGCACATTCCGACATTGTTGAAGCAGGCAGAAGGTGGAGAGTTGGATTAACGCGAGAGAGGGCGCGTCTGAGAATCCAACCAATGTTAGATTTTCGCAGGGTGGTGAAAAACAGAAAAATCCAACCAGAAGCAGCTTTTTGTCCGACTAAGAATCAAGGGTTAGAATGGATGAATTCCAACCCTAGAATGCAAATAGCCCATATAATAATTCCTTTCAGACAGGTACCGGTTAAGTGTAGCTGAGTCAGACAAAAAAGCCCCCTGACGGGGGGCAAAAATGTAGCAACGTTGTTTCAGGAAAATCTATCAGGGAAAAGGTAACAGCACGGATACTACCGTCGCATTCAGCCTGCATTGATCATGCGGCGGTGCGCTTCGGCCATGGCCTGATGTGGGCCGGATTGCCCGTTATTCATGAATTCATGAGCAACCGCTGCTCTTTCATGCTCATTCATCGCCGCGTAAGACGTTGACGGGACGGTCGTGGATACCGTGTTATTTCCCATCATCTTCTGATGACTTTCCACCATTTTCTGGTGAGCATCCGCCGAGCCGTTCGTCATGGTTTCATGAGCAATAATGGCCTGTTCATGCTGGTCCATACCGGTCATACGAGGAGCAGTCCCCTGGATCCCGACAGGAGCCTCAGCAGACTGCATCTGGTGAGCAGGAGCCTGTGCATTGTTGACGCGATCATGGATATTCACGGTTTCAGTGGCCCAGGCCGATGAAATTAAACCAAAGCCCAGCAAAGATGCTAATACGATATTTTTCATGATAACTCTCCATTTCTGAATTAGTGATGTCCGGGGAAGTACAACCGGTGTTTTCAGTTCCATAACTGAAACAAGTTCGGCAGCGTTTATTTCTCCGGAAGAGGGCTGGATATTCATTTCCTGGCGTACTCTGACGCCGGGTATTGATGAAGCAATCCAGCCTTCCTGATAAGTTGCACTAATTATATCGAATGGCTTCTGTTTGCTGCATGACAGGCTAATGACATCTTTGTCATTTACATCTTTATTTTCAGCATTGGGTTTCCGGGATCATTTTCTCCAGTCTGGGCACGGATAAGATAAAACGCGTGGAGCGTACGTCTGATTCCACCTGCACTCTTCCGTGATGTGCTTCCACGATTGACTTCACAATCGCAAGGCCGATGCCGCTGCCTTCTCCTTTTCGTTGTCTGGATGGATCCACCCGATAAAAACGGTCAAACAGCCTTGATAAATGTTCTTCAGGGATCGGTTTCCCCGGATTTTCAATCACAAGGTCAAAAAAGCTCTCCTGCTCTCTTATTGAGACGGTGATTGCCTGTCCCTCCGGGGTATAACGCAGGGCATTGGATAACAGATTATTGATCGCCCTTCTGAACATTTGTGGATCTCCCTCAACCAGGCAGGGCATCCCGTTAAATTTGAGCGTGATATTGCGTTCTTCGGCCCAGGCTTCGAAAAACTCGAAGACTTTCATGACTTCCGCTCTGAGGTCAAACATGACCCTGTCAGGTATCAGCTGATTATTATCTGCCTGTGCCAGGAACAGCATATCGCTGACCATTTTGGTCATCCGGTTATACTCTTCAAGACTGGAATAGAGGACATCCTCAAGTTCCCTCTGTGTTCGATCCTGACTCAGTGCGATTTCAGTCTGCGTCACCAGATTGGTGATGGGCGTTCTGATCTCATGCGCGATATCGGCAGAGAAATTGGCCTGGCGGGTAAAGACATCCTCAATCTTTCCAATCATATGATTGAACGAGATAACCAGTTGCTCCAGCTCAATGGGAACGCGTGTCGGTTCCAGTCGCGCATCAAGATTCTCGGAGGTGATGTTTTTAATGGCATTGCTGACATTACGAAGGGGCAGGTGCCCCTGACGGACAGCGATTCGAATGATCAGAACAATCAACAGGCTTATCACGACGGCAATCGCAATCAGGTTCTTTTTCAGCGCATCGAGGTAATGGAGATGGAAATTAATGGATAGGCCAGTCAGCATGACATAGTTCTGCTGTTTGCCCTGAAATATCGCCTGACCAGAGGAGGCGATAATCCTGTATGTTTCCATCTTCATTTCGGACCCGGTATCCATCGGTCCCGCAGGATCCTCCACCGTCCAGAGAAAGACATCCCGTGCGCGGCTGTGCTCGCTAAAATCTGCTGAATTCACTGCCGGGCGTAGTGCCGCCCCCTGAGCTGAGCTAAAGAGCACTTCACCCCTGGGATTGAGGAGCAAAAGGGCAACGTTGCGGTAGCTGGCAATTGATTCCTTTATTTTGCTTATTTTTTTATCATCCGGATCCACCGGGGACTGCAGTATACGGTTCAGTGTGGTGCTGATTTGTTGAAGATCGCTGACATCCTGCTCGGCAAAATGATTTTCAACAGAATGCAGCATAAACCAGGTGAAGGCGATAAAAGCCAGTATCGTGGACAGGCTGATAAAAAAGGTCAGCCGCAGAGCGAGTGAGAAAGGGCGTCTGGAAGGTTTGCTATGCATCCGGGACCTCCAGCATGTAGCCCACGCCCCGGACTGTCTGGATCAGCTTTGTCCCGTAATCGTTGTCTATTTTAGCGCGGAGTCGCTTTACTGCGACATCGATCGCATTAGTGTCGCTGTCAAAATTCATGTCCCAGACCTGAGAGGCAATCAGGGAGCGGGGAAGAACCTCTCCCTGATGGCGAATGAAGAATTCCAGCAGGCTGAACTCTTTACTGGTGAGCACAATGCGGTTTCCGGCGCGACTGACTTTTCTGGATACGAGATCAATCGAGAGGTCAGCCACCTTAAACTGGCTTTCCGTGATCATCGTGTTTCCCCGCCTCAGAAGGGTTCTCACCCGGGCGAGCAGTTCGGCAAACGCAAAGGGTTTAACCAGATAATCGTCCGCACCCAGTTCCAGTCCTTTGACCCTATGTTCGATCGTGCCGAGGGCTGTCAGCAGTAAGACCGGCATACCCTTTCCGGCAGTGCGCAGCATGCGGATGATATCCCAGCCGTTCACATCAGGTAGCATGATATCCAGAATGACTAAATCATACTCGGCTGTCATGGCGAGATGATATCCGGTAAGACCATTATCAGCGTGATCCACTACGAACCCTGCCTCTGTAAGCCCTTTGCTGAGATATTCACCTGTTTTAATTTCGTCTTCGACGATCAATATTTTCATCTTGCTCCCCGGCTGGCTGCTAATGTCATTCTATTGCGCCCACGATCGTTATCAACGGATTACAGCAAAAATGACAACATTGTCATTATCCTGTCACTCGGCAAACAGAGAGCGTTAGGTAAAGTACCCCTATCAATACTCTGGACTTCATTTGAACCATTTACCAGGTCTGCCTGGACGAGAAGCGTTATGTTCAAATTAAAATTACTCAGCATTAGCATGATATTCATCCTGGCAGGCTGCGTGTCGCTTGCGCCTGAATATCAGCGGCCCGCAGCACCGGTACCCCAGCAGTTTTCACTGTCCCATAACAGCCTGACGCCAGCGGTAAATGGCTATCAGGATACGGGCTGGCGTAACTTTTTTGTCGATCCCCAGGTTACCCGGTTGATCGGTGAAGCTCTGACTAATAACCGTGATTTGAGAATGGCTGCCCTGAAGGTTGAAGAGGCCCGAGCCCAGTTCAACGTCACGGATGCAGATCGTTATCCCCAGCTGAATGCCTCATCCGGGATAACATACAGCGGTGGTCTGAAAGGTGACAAGCCGACCACACAGGAGTACGACGCGAGACTGGAGCTCAGCTATGAGCTCGATTTTTTCGGCAAACTTAAGAACATGAGTGATGCTGACCGCCAGAACTACTTTGCCAGCGAAGAAGCCCGTCGGGCCGTACACATCCTGCTGGTCTCCAACGTTTCACAGAGCTATTTCAGCCAGCAACTGGCGTACGAACAACTCCGTATTGCGCGGGAAACGCTGAAAAATTATGAACAGTCCTATGCTTTCGTTGAGCAACAGCTCGTGACCGGGAGTACGAACGTTCTGGCACTTGAACAGGCGAGAGGACAAATCGAAAGTACCCGCGCCGAAATAGCCAAACGAGAAGGCGATCTGGCTCAGGCAAACAATGCCCTGCAACTGGTGCTGGGAACGTACCGCGCACTTCCGTCAGAAAAAGGGATGAAAGGCGGGGAGATCGCACCAGTAAAATTGCCACCAAATCTATCTTCACAAATTTTACTGCAGCGACCGGATATTATGGAAGCGGAATATCAGCTGAAAGCGGCTGATGCCAATATTGGCGCAGCGCGAGCGGCCTTTTTCCCCTCCATTACCCTGACCAGTGGTCTTTCCGCAAGCAGTACGGAGCTGTCAAGCCTGTTTACGTCAGGAAGTGGAATGTGGAATTTTATCCCTAAAATTGAAATTCCTATTTTTAATGCTGGCAGGAATAAAGCCAATCTGAAGCTGGCTGAAATTCGCCAGCAACAATCGGTGGTTAATTACGAACAAAAAATTCAGTCAGCCTTTAAGGATGTTTCCGACACGCTTGCGCTGCGCGACAGCCTTAGCCAGCAACTTGAGTCACAGCAGCGTTATCTTGATTCACTTCAGATAACTCTCCAGCGTGCCAGAGGATTATATGCAAGTGGTGCTGTCAGTTACATCGAAGTGCTGGATGCAGAACGTTCCCTCTTCGCTACGCAGCAAACCATTCTCGATCTTACCTATTCCCGACAGGTTAACGAAATTAATCTGTTTACCGCGCTGGGTGGCGGTTGGGTAGAGTAAATTTATTTAATTAATCAGGAAATTAAAAATGCGTAATTCACTTAAAGCCGTTTTATTTGGTGCCTTCTCTGTCATGTTTTCTGCCGGTCTTCATGCTGAAACACATCAGCATGGCGATATGAATGCTGCCAGTGATGCTTCGGTACAGCAGGTTATCAAGGGCACCGGTGTCGTTAAAGACATTGATATGAATAGTAAAAAGATTACCATTTCGCACGAAGCAATCCCTGCTGTGGGCTGGCCTGCAATGACCATGCGCTTCACTTTTGTTAATGCAGACGACGCTATCAATGCCCTGAAAACCGGCAACCATGTCGATTTCTCGTTTATTCAGCAGGGCAATATCTCCTTACTCAAAAGCATTAACGTTACGCAATCCTGATTATCAGTCCGGAGCGAATACATCCAGTGCGCCTGAACATTCATTAAGGGATTACTGTGAATGAATGATCGGGCGCATATGCCAGGTGTTTTGATTTTTCAGCGAGAAATTGTATGGCTTCTTTAAAGATAAAATATGCTGCAATAATTATCAGCAGCCTCATAGCAGGAGGGCTGATATCGGTTACTGCCTGGCAGTATGTAAACTCATCACAAAAAACAGTACAAACCGAACAAAAGGCACCGGAGCGAAAGGTACTTTTCTGGTATGACCCGATGAAACCGGATACCAAATTTGATAAACCCGGAAAATCGCCCTTTATGGATATGGACCTGGTGCCAAAATATGCTGATGAAAGCGGCGATAAAAGCAGTGGCGGGATCCGTATCGATCCAACGCAGGTTCAGAATCTGGGATTAAAAACGCAAAAAGTCACGCGAGGAATGCTGAATTATTCTCAGACAATCCCGGCTAATGTCAGTTACAACGAGTATCAGTTTGTCATTGTGCAGGCGCGCTCTGACGGTTTCGTCGAAAAAGTGTATCCCCTGACGATTGGCGATCATGTGAAGAAAGGCACTCCGCTTATCGATATCACCATTCCTGAATGGGTTGAGGCACAAAGTGAGTTCCTGCTGTTATCCGGTACAGGCGGTACGTCAACCCAGATAAAAGGGGTTCTGGAGCGACTTCGTCTGGCTGGTATGCCGGAAGAGGATATTCAAAGGCTGCGTTCAACCCGCACAATCCAGACCCGTTTTACCATTAAAGCACCTATTGATGGTGTCATTACTGCGTTTGACCTGCGCACCGGCATGAATATTTCGAAAGATAAAGTAGTGGCTCAGATTCAGGGGATGGACCCGGTCTGGATCAGCGCTGCAGTGCCAGAATCTATCGCATATCTGCTGAAAGATACGTCGCAGTTTGAAATTTCGGTACCGGCTTATCCGGATAAAACATTCCATGTCGAAAAATGGAACATTCTTCCCAGCGTGGATCAGACAACCCGTACGCTTCAGGTCCGTCTCCAGGTTTCTAATAAGGATGAGTTTCTCAAGCCGGGCATGAATGCCTATCTGAAACTGAATACCAAGAGCCAGGAGATGCTGCTGATACCAAGCCAGGCCGTTATCGATACCGGCAAAGAACAGCGCGTGATTACTGTTGATGATGAAGGCAAGTTTGTGCCGAAACAGATCCACGTTCTGCATGAATCACAGCAACAGTCCGGCATCGGTTCCGGCCTGAATGAAGGCGATACCGTGGTGGTCAGTGGCCTGTTCCTCATTGACTCCGAAGCCAATATTACGGGCGCGCTGGAACGTATGCGCCACCCTGAAAAAACAGAAAGCAGTATGCCAGCAATGTCTGACCAGCCTGTAAATATGCATTCAGGGCACTGAGGAGACGACGATGATTGAATGGATTATCCGGCGCTCTGTCGCCAACCGTTTCCTGGTCATGATGGGGGCCCTGTTTCTCAGCATCTGGGGTACATGGACGATTATTAACACGCCGGTCGATGCCTTGCCTGACCTGTCAGATGTGCAGGTCATTATCAAAACCAGCTATCCCGGCCAGGCCCCGCAGATTGTAGAAAACCAGGTCACCTATCCACTTACCACCACCATGCTGTCCGTACCTGGCGCAAAAACCGTGCGTGGTTTTTCACAGTTCGGGGATTCGTATGTGTATGTCATTTTTGAAGACGGCACCGATCTGTACTGGGCCCGTTCCCGCGTGCTGGAATATCTGAATCAGGTTCAGGGAAAACTGCCTGCCGGTGTGAGTTCTGAAATCGGTCCTGATGCCACGGGTGTGGGCTGGATTTTTGAATATGCCCTTGTCGATCGCAACGGAAAACACGACCTTTCAGAACTGCGCTCTCTGCAGGACTGGTTCCTGAAATTTGAGCTGAAAACCATCCCGAACGTGGCTGAGGTCGCTTCGGTTGGCGGCGTGGTGAAACAGTACCAGATTCAGGTCAATCCGGTAAAACTGTCCCAGTACGGTATCAGCCTGCCCGAAGTGAAACAGGCACTTGAATCGTCTAACCAGGAGGCCGGTGGCTCATCCGTTGAAATGGCCGAAGCGGAGTATATGGTCCGTGCCAGCGGTTATCTTCAGAGCATTGATGATTTTAATAACATCGTCCTGAAAACAGGTGAGAACGGCGTGCCGGTTTATCTGCGGGATGTTGCCCGCGTGCAGACCGGGCCCGAAATGAGGCGTGGTATTGCCGAGCTGAACGGCCAGGGAGAAGTCGCTGGCGGCGTGGTGATCCTGCGGTCGGGTAAAAATGCGCGCGACGTTATCACGGCAGTGAGGGATAAACTGGAGACGCTGAAGGCCAGCCTGCCGGAAGGCGTTGAAATCGTGACCACCTACGATCGCAGCCAGTTAATCGACCGGGCGATTGATAACCTCAGTTCCAAACTTCTGGAAGAGTTTATCGTGGTGGCCATCGTCTGTGCTCTGTTCCTGTGGCACGTACGTTCTGCCCTGGTGGCGATTATCTCTCTGCCGCTTGGCCTGTGTATCGCCTTTATCGTCATGCACTTCCAGGGACTGAACGCCAATATCATGTCACTGGGAGGGATAGCGATTGCCGTCGGTGCGATGGTGGATGCCGCCATTGTGATGATTGAAAATGCGCACAAACGGCTTGAGGAGTGGGATCATCAGCATCCGGGTGAGCAGATTGACAACGCCACCCGCTGGAAGGTGATTACCGACGCCTCCGTGGAAGTGGGACCCGCGTTGTTCATTAGCCTGCTGATCATCACCCTGTCCTTTATTCCTATCTTTACCCTGGAAGGGCAGGAAGGTCGTCTGTTTGGCCCGCTGGCATTCACGAAAACGTACTCCATGGCGGGAGCGGCCGCACTGGCCATCATCGTCATTCCTATTCTGATGGGATTCTGGATCCGGGGGAAAATTCCTGCCGAGACAAGTAACCCCCTGAACCGGGTGCTGATCAAAGCGTATCATCCTTTGCTGCTGCGGGTCCTCCACTGGCCAAAAACAACCCTGCTGGTTGCGGCCTTGTCCATTTTCACGGTTATCTGGCCACTGAGTCAGGTGGGCGGTGAATTTCTGCCGAAGATTAACGAGGGCGATCTGCTGTATATGCCGTCGACCTTGCCTGGCGTCTCTCCGGCAGAAGCTGCAGCGCTCCTGCAGACAACAGACAAGTTAATCAAAAGCGTTCCTGAAGTGGCTTCTGTATTTGGCAAGACCGGTAAAGCAGAGACCGCAACGGATTCCGCGCCGCTCGAAATGGTGGAAACCACGATCCAGCTCAAACCTGAGGATCAGTGGCGTCCCGGCATGACAATTGACAAGATTATTGATGAACTCGACAGGACAGTCCGTTTACCGGGTCTGGCAAACCTCTGGGTGCCGCCTATCCGTAACCGTATTGATATGCTCTCAACCGGGATCAAAAGCCCGATAGGTATCAAAGTGTCCGGGACTGTTCTGTCCGATATCGACGCGACGGCGCAGAGTATCGAGGCGGTAGCCAAAACCGTGCCTGGCGTGGTGTCTGTCCTGGCTGAGCGACTTGAGGGCGGGCGCTACATCGATATCGATATCAACCGGGAGAAAGCCTCCCGCTACGGGATGACGGTAGGTGATGTCCAGCTGTTCGTCTCTTCAGCAATCGGAGGTGCTATGGTGGGTGAGACGGTTGAAGGGGTGGCCCGGTACCCTATTAACATTCGCTACCCGCAGGATTACCGGAACAGTCCGCAGGCGCTGAAACAGATGCCGATCCTGACCCCGATGAAGCAGCAGATCACGCTGGGCGATGTCGCCGATATTAAGGTCGTTTCCGGACCAACCATGCTGAAAACCGAAAATGCCCGGCCAGCCAGCTGGATTTATGTTGATGCCCGCGGCAGGGACATGGTGTCGGTGGTTAACGACATTAAGACGGCCATCAGCGAGAAAGTGAAACTGAGACCGGGAACCAGTGTGGCATTCTCCGGACAGTTTGAACTGCTTGAGCATGCCAACAAGAAACTGAAGCTGATGGTGCCGATGACGGTGATGATCATTTTCATCCTGTTGTATCTGGCATTCCGCCGGGTTGACGAAGCCCTGCTGATCCTGATGAGCCTGCCGTTCGCCCTGGTTGGCGGAATATGGTTCCTGTACTGGCAGGGCTTCCATATGTCAGTGGCGACCGGAACCGGGTTTATCGCCCTGGCCGGGGTGGCAGCAGAGTTTGGCGTGGTCATGCTGATGTATCTGCGTCATGCCATTGAAGCGCACCCGGAATTGTCCCGTAAAGAGACGTTCACACCGGAAGGTCTTGATGAAGCCCTCTATCATGGTGCCGTACTGCGTGTCCGGCCGAAAGCCATGACCGTGGCGGTGATCATTGCGGGTCTGCTGCCAATACTCTGGGGAACCGGCGCAGGTTCAGAAGTCATGAGCCGTATTGCGGCACCCATGATTGGTGGGATGATCACGGCTCCGCTGCTGTCCCTGTTCATTATTCCTGCCGCCTACAAATTAATCTGGCTGCGCAGACATAAAAAAAGCGTGTCCTGAACCTGAAAGGGCACCCCCTGTGGGTGTCCTTCTTTACTGATTCACCCTGACGTCAGGGTTTATATCGATAATATACAGAGGTGAGTATGAAAAAAGTGGTTCTAATGGCGCTGGCTCTCGGCCTTTCACTACCCGCGATGGCGAGTGAAAAAGTGATTGATATGTACAAATCTGAAAACTGTGGCTGTTGTTCCCTGTGGGGCAAAGCGATGGAAAAAGACGGGTTTGAAGTACGAACTCACGTCATGAATGATCAGGCGCTGTCAGCCCTGAAAGAAAAGCATGCTATTCCTGCAGGACTACGAAGTTGTCATACCGCGGTTGCCGGTAATTTGA
Organism: Klebsiella sp. AqSCr; assembly: GCF_008452795.1. Lineage (NCBI taxonomy): Bacteria > Pseudomonadati > Pseudomonadota > Gammaproteobacteria > Enterobacterales > Enterobacteriaceae > Klebsiella > Klebsiella sp. AqSCr. The sequence goes on along the minus strand of NZ_MJDM01000044.1, from coordinate 25,065 downwards.
TCATTGAAGGCCATGTGCCTGCGACAACGATACATAAGGCAATGCAGTCTGGTTCGGGTATATACGGTCTCGCCACCCCCGGTATGCCAGCAGGAAGTCCTGGAATGGAGATGGGAGCCCGAAAAGAGGCTTACGATGTTATCGCATTCTCACCGGATGGAAGTAAAAAAGTCTTCCAGCGAATCGAATAGTCAGCGGAACGGCTGATAACGGGACGCCGGTAGCAGGCACTCCTGTGCCGGCGATATTCGTGGTAATCGCATCCATGACATACCCTGAAGACAGAAGATGCTTCGGTATGCATAAGGAGAGTTACTGTGAAAAATGACAATGCAGTGCAACACAACAACCAGACTGCTTCTGAGCAGACATTATCCCCGGACGAGGGCCACGTATTGCATAAGGTGAGAGATCCCGTGTGCGGGATGGCCATCCTGCCCGACAGGGCGCACAGCAGCATTCGATACCAGGACCACCAACTTTATTTCTGCTCCGCCAGCTGTGAGAGTAAATTTAAAGCCCATCCCGATCGTTATCTTACCGAAGATGCCAGTGAACATTCCCATCACCATCACCACGATCATCACGAAGTCAGCCCTGATCAGATAAAACAGCCTCACAACCAGGCGGAAAAAGAGAATTCTGAAGGTGTGTGGACATGTCCGATGCACCCGGAGATACGCCGCAGTGGTCCCGGAAGCTGTCCTGTCTGTGGAATGGCACTGGAGCCGCTCGTAGCTACGGCATCCACGGGGCCGAGTGATGAACTTCACGACATGACAAGACGCTTCTGGCTGGGGTTGTTGCTGGCGTTTCCGGTTCTGGTACTCGAAATGGGATCTCATCTGTTTCCCGACTTGAGGAATACAGTACCGCCACAGTACAACACATGGCTGCAGTTGCTTCTGGCCTCCCCTGTCGTGTTGTGGTGTGGCTGGCCATTCTTCGCCCGGGCCGGAATGTCGTTACGTAACCGCTCCCTGAATATGTTTACCCTTGTTGCAATGGGGACCGGCGTAGCCTGGGTTTACAGCGTCATTGCAACCGTCTTCCCCTCCTGGTTTCCTGCATCGTTCAGAAACATGGATGGCCTGGTGGCCGTTTATTTTGAAGCCGCAGCAGTTATTACGGTGCTTGTTCTGCTGGGACAGGTTCTTGAGCTGCGGGCACGGGAACAAACCTCAGGCGCCATTACTGCGCTTCTGAACCTTGCCCCCAAAACCGCCAGACGGCTGGATCATGACGGTCATGAAACGGATATTAATGCGGAAGATGTCCTGCCTGGCGATAAGCTCCGCATCAGACCTGGAGAGAGTATTCCGGTCGACGGTATCGTGATCGAAGGCAAAACAACCGTTGATGAATCGATGGTGACCGGGGAGTCTATGCCGGTTACCAAAACGAAGGGTGACCCTGTCATTGGGGGGACGATTAATCAGACAGGTAGTCTTATCATCCGTGCAGAGAAAGTCGGTGATGAAACGATGCTCTCACGAATTGTTCAGATGGTCGCTGATGCACAGCGTTCGCGTGCCCCCATCCAGAGAATGGCAGACAGCGTTTCAGGCTGGTTTGTTCCTCTGGTGATACTTATCGCGGTTGTTGCTTTCTTGATCTGGTCTGTCTGGGGGCCCGAGCCCAGGATGGCGCACGGTCTCATTGCGGCTGTGTCGGTCCTGATTATTGCCTGTCCCTGCGCGCTGGGACTGGCCACGCCGATGTCGATAATGGTGGGGGTGGGCAAAGGCGCCCAGGCCGGGGTGTTAATCAGGAATGCCGAAGCCCTTGAGCGTCTTGAAAAAGTGGACACGCTGGTTGTCGACAAAACAGGCACGCTCACGGAAGGTTCGCCTACGGTGACAGGGATTATCAGTCTCAGTCCGGGTGGGGAAATATCTCTTTTACGTGTAACAGCTGCAGTGGAAAAAGGTTCGCAGCATCCGTTGGGTATGGCTGTTGTCAGAGCCGCGCATGAAAAGGGGATCGTGATACCTGCCGTCAGTAATTTCAATGCCCCGTCGGGGAAAGGTGTCTCAGGCGATGTCGAAGGTCAACGGGTTGTTATTGGTAATGAACTGGCTATGCAGGAAAACAGTATCGTTATTGATAATCAAAAGGCCGTTGCGGATACGTTGCGGATGGAAGGCGCTACCGTTATCTATGTGGCCACAGACGGGAACCTTGCAGGCCTGATAGCTATCTCGGATCCCGTGAAAGCAACCACGCCGGATGCGCTTAAAGCTTTGCGTCAGGCGGGGATCCGCATTGTTATGCTCACCGGGGATAACCAGCTTACTGCTGAAGCAGTCGCACGGAAACTGGGAATAGATGAGGTTGAAGCCGGGATTCTGCCGGATGGCAAAAAAGCAGTGATAACCCGACTGAAAGCGTCTGGCCATGTGGTTGCGATGGCCGGAGACGGTGTGAATGATGCCCCGGCGCTGGCAGCGGCTGACGTGGGTATAGCCATGGGAACGGGTACAGATGTGGCAATAGAAAGTGCTGGCGTTACCCTTCTCAAAGGCGATTTGATGATACTCAACAGGGCCCGTCATCTGTCAGAAATCACCATGAAAAATATCCGGCAGAATCTGTTTTTTGCGTTTATCTACAATGCTCTTGGGGTGCCTGTAGCTGCAGGTCTGCTTTATCCTGTGTATGGAATACTGCTGTCGCCAGTTATTGCGGCGGCGGCTATGGCCCTTTCCTCCGTTAGCGTCATTGCAAATGCGTTGCGTCTGAAAAGTGTCAGGCTCGGGAAATAACCCTGAATGAAGGGTCTGTTACTAACAGAAGGAGTCCGGTATGAAAAGTACCACCTATGCGCTTATTGCTGTCGCCGCGATTGCGGCATTTGCCCTCCTGCGCGAACACTGGTCACATGTGGCAGGTTACTGGCCATATCTGTTATTGCTGGTCTGCCCGCTAATGCATCTTTTCCACGGCCACGGAGGGCATGGAGATCATCAACATCAAGGAAGTGAAAACGATAAAAAAAATTAATCCGGCAGACGGGGCCGCGTCGCGGCCCCGTTATCAGTCCAGGTATCGTTCGTAGTCTCTGGCATGCGCAAAGGCATGCTGTTCAAGTTTGTTATCAGCGGGTGCCGCTGCCCGGAACGCCAGTGAGTTAACAGGATTGTTATTGATGACCAGCTCGTAATGCAGATGAGGACCGGATGAACGTCCGCTGTTACCGGATAACGCAATAGCGTCTCCCCGGGTAACCCTGGCCCCTTTAGTAACGAGTATTTTATTGAGGTGGAGATAGCGAGTTTTAACACCGGCTTTTCCCGTTACTTCAACAAAATATCCCATGGTACTGTTGTATTCGGCCCGGGTGATTTTTCCGTCGATGACGCTGACTATTTTCGTGTTCATGGGCATGGAATAATCAATGCCATTATGGGGACTCACTTTTCCCGATACCGGGTTAAGTCTTGCAGGATTGAAAGGCGAACTGAGTCTTGCTGTGGCCGGTAACGGATAATCGAGACTGCCTTTCCCGGAAGTATCGGAAAGGTTATAGAACTTTTTATCTGATATACGATACGCCGTGTAATTAAATGAACCGGACGTAAATTTATAGGCCACGACACGTGATTTTCCCGCTTTCTTTTGCAGTACGAGTTTTAATGATTCATTTTTTTTCAAATGCCGCAGATTAAACCGGGAAGGCAAGGAGCGCTGAAGAGTAGCGATCTCGTTCGATTCCAGCCCCGAGCGGGTGGCTGAAAGGTAGGCATTTTCTTTTACGACATCGGTAGAATACATTTACTGGAATTCGCCGTTAGCATGAACACTGCGGCGTATGCTAGGGGTTTTCAGGAGGCGTGTCATCTGTCAGTTAATCGGGAGCACCGTTGATGGTCGTCATTTTTGTAACATATCTTGTTTCCCGTTTGCTCCTGAAGCTCTGGGAACTGTATGACCAGCCCGACGGTGATGATTAACGGGACTGAAACAGGTTACGGCAGAGCAATATGGGGCTCATGTCCTGCTACGTAACCCGTCAGTAAAGCCCTGCTGCGCACCTGACGCTAAGCACTAACCCGCCTGCAGTTACCTGGTCGAATACAGCCCGCGAAGCTTTCTTGCCTGCGTCTGATGTGCTTCCGCACCGGCATTATTGACCTGCTCATGCACGAGAGCGGCTTTTTCTCCGGCATTCAGTTCGTTAAAAGAAGAAGACGAGGTCTTTGAATTTGCATCACTGCCGGACAGCATTTTTTTATGTTCCTCAATCATTTTCTGATGCGCATAGGACGCGCTGTTGTTCATAAATGAATGAGCAACAATGGCCCTTTCATGTTCATTCATTTCAGAGAATGAGGGCGTGTTGTTTTTATTAACCCTGTCCGGTAAGTTTTCATGCGTCGAGGAGTTCACATGACTGACGGCTGAGGCATTATTAACAAATCGATGTGCTTCATGGGCAATATCACTGGACTGAGCAAAAGCTGCCCCACAAAATAAAGCTGTAAACGCAGTGGTCGTGATTAATATATTCATGTGTAATTACCTTCTGAGGTACATAAAAGATGTCCTTATGATCATATATAAAAAAATCAACCTGTGGGGAAGATGACGTAAATGTAATACAGCCACGTACATTACACGATTGTAATGAATTTGTTTCTTAAGGTGTGCTAGATTCATTTCATTGTAAGTGGATGAACCAGTAATTTAATTTAAATCGGTTCTCGAATTCTGTCAGTAACCATACTTTAAATAAGGGAATGCGCATGCTGTTGAAAACGTCTCGACGAACTTTCCTGAAGGGGTTAACCCTCTCTGGCGTAGCCGGAAGTCTTGGCGTATGGAGTTTCAATGCGCGTTCCAGTCTGAGCCTGCCAGTTGCCGCATCCCTGCAGGGTACTCAGTTTGACCTGACCATTGGTGAAACGGCCGTCAATATCACGGGCAGTGAGCGTCAGGCCAAAACAATCAATGGAGGCCTGCCGGGGCCCGTTCTTCGCTGGAAAGAAGGTGACACCATTACCCTGAAGGTCAAAAACCGTCTTAATGAACAGACGTCCATTCACTGGCACGGCATTATTCTTCCGGCCAATATGGATGGTGTTCCGGGGCTGAGTTTTATGGGCATAGAGCCTGATGATACCTACGTTTACACCTTTAAGGTTAAGCAGAACGGGACTTACTGGTACCACAGCCATTCCGGTCTGCAGGAACAGGAGGGGGTATACGGTGCCATTATCATCGATGCCAGGGAGCCAGAACCGTTTGCTTACGATCGTGAGCATGTGGTCATGTTGTCTGACTGGACCGATGAAAATCCTCACAGCCTGCTGAAAAAATTAAAAAAACAGTCGGATTACTACAATTTCAATAAACCAACCGTTGGCTCTTTTTTCCGCGACGTGAATACCAGGGGGCTGTCAGCCACCATTGCCGATCGGAAAATGTGGGCTGAAATGAAAATGAATCCGACTGACCTCGCGGATGTCAGTGGCTACACCTACACCTATCTCATGAACGGGCAGGCCCCGCTGAAAAACTGGACCGGACTGTTCCGTCCCGGTGAAAAGATACGCTTACGGTTTATCAACGGCTCGGCAATGACCTATTTCGATATCCGTATCCCCGGGCTGAAAATGACGGTCGTGGCTGCAGATGGCCAGTATGTAAACCCGGTTACCGTTGACGAATTCAGGATTGCCGTTGCCGAAACCTATGATGTCATTGTGGAGCCTCAGGGTGAGGCCTATACCATCTTCGCACAATCCATGGACAGGACCGGTTACGCTCGGGGGACACTGGCCACGAGAGAAGGGTTAAGTGCTGCCGTTCCCCCCCTCGATCCCCGTCCTCTGTTGACCATGGAAGATATGGGTATGGGGGGAATGGGACATGATATGGCAGGAATGGACCACAGCCAGATGGGAGGCATGGATAACAGCGGAGAGATGATGTCTATGGACGGTGCTGACCTTCCGGATAGCGGGACATCCTCCGCGCCCATGGATCACAGCAGCATGGCCGGTATGGATCATTCCCGGATGGCCGGAATGCCGGGTATGCAAAGTCATCCTGCGTCAGAAACGGATAACCCACTGGTTGATATGCAGGCGATGAGCGTCTCTCCGAAATTAAATGATCCGGGTATTGGTCTTCGAAATAACGGAAGAAAGGTTCTCACGTACGCGGATTTGAAAAGCCGCTTTGAGGATCCTGACGGACGTGAACCTGGCCGTACCATAGAACTGCATTTAACCGGCCACATGGAAAAGTTTGCCTGGTCATTTAACGGAATCAAGTTTTCAGATGCCGCACCGGTGCTGCTGAAATACGGTGAGCGGCTCAGGATCACGCTGATCAACGATACCATGATGACTCACCCCATTCACCTGCATGGTATGTGGAGCGATCTGGAAGATGAAAACGGTAATTTCATGGTTCGTAAACACACAATAGATGTTCCCCCTGGTACAAAACGCAGTTACAGAGTGACAGCAGATGCGCTTGGCCGCTGGGCGTATCACTGCCATTTGCTCTATCACATGGAAATGGGAATGTTTCGTGAAGTCCGGGTGGAGGAATGATGCGAATGAAGAGAAATTTGAAGGCCATACCTGTTCTGGTCGCCGGTTTGTTTACCTCACAGCTTTCTATTGCGGCGGGCTCCGTCTCTGCAGATCCCCACGCCGGGCACGACATGTCTGCCATGCAGATGCCAGCAGATGAGAATTTCACTGAGATGACGTCAATGGAGCCCATTGTAACTGAGAGCAGAACGCCAATTCCGCCTGTTACCGATGCCGACCGGAAGGCTGCATTCGGCAATTTACAGGGGCATGCGATTCACGACAGTGCGATTAATTATCTGGTTCTGCTGGATCAACTGGAATGGCAACGGTCGGATAACACCAACAATTTCAGCTGGAGTGTTAACAGCTGGATTGGAGGCGACACAGATCGGATTTGGCTAAAGAGTGAAGGTGAACGAAGCAATGGGGAAACGGAGGCGGCTGAAGCGCAGTTACTCTGGGGACATGCGGTTGGCCCATGGTGGGATTTGGTTGCGGGTGTCAGGCAGGATTTCAGACCTGCTTCTGCCCGGACCTGGGCTGCTGTCGGTTTTCAGGGGCTGGCACTCTATAATTTTGAGTCTGAAATTACGGGTTTTGTCAGTAATGGCGGAAAAGCAGCCCTTCGTCTGGGAGGAGAATACGACGTTTTACTGACTAACCGGCTCATACTCCAGCCATCCTATGAGGTGAATTTCTACAGTCAGGATGATGAATCGCGGGGTCGCGGCAGGGGACTGACTGACACAGAGCTGGGGCTCCGGCTGCGCTATGAAATACGCCGTGAGTTTGCACCCTATATAGGCGTTTCCTGGAATCAACTTTACGGGAAAACATCCGATATGGCGAAAAGAGAAGGTGAGAAAGACCATCAGGTAGTATTCCTGGCGGGAGCCAGAATCTGGTTTTAACGCACTGATATAAAACACTCAACTAAACAGGTAAATAAAATGTCGATTTTAAATAAAGCCATTCTTACAGGTGGCCTCGTTATGGGCGTTGCTTTCTCTGCTATGGCCCATCCGGAATTAAAAAGCTCTGTGCCACAGGCTGATTCAGCCGTAGCGGCCCCGGAAAAGATTCAGCTTAATTTCTCGGAAAATCTGACCGTGAAATTCTCAGGTGCAAAATTAACGATGACGGGTATGAAAGGCATGTCATCACATTCTCCGATGCCGGTCGCGGCAAAAGTGGCGCCAGGCGCTGACCCTAAATCGATGGTCATTATTCCGCGAGAGCCTTTACCCGCTGGCACTTATCGTGTTGACTGGCGCGCGGTTTCTTCAGATACGCACCCTATTACCGGTAATTACACCTTTACAGTGAAGTAATATTATGAACGACCTGATTATGATTGTTATTCGTTTTCTTCTTTATCTGGATTTGATGGTAATATTTGGATTGCCATTTTTTCAGATATATGGAATAAGCGGTGTCAGACATGAAACCTATAACCTGACTAATTTCAGGTCGTTTATAACCTTTGCTGTTGTTACAGGCATCATTCTTACTGGCATTAATATGCTCCTGGTATCTAATGCCATGAGTGGAGTAACTGACCTCAGAGAATTATCCATCCATGTTATCGAGATGGTGATAGAAGAAACTGATGTGGGTATTAGCTGGATTGTCAGGCTCTGTGCCCTGTTTACCACACTCGGTGCTTTGTTCCTTTACACTAATAAGAGAGTATTGTCCTGCCTGCTGATGACGATGAGTGGGGGCGTGGCGCTGGCTACACTTGCCTGGGGAGGACACGCCGTTATGCATGACGGTCTGCATTACTATCTCCATTTACTGAGCGATCTGACCCATCTCGGCGCTGCAGGTGCCTGGACAGGTGCTCTGGTTGCATTTGCTATCCTGCTGATGCGCAGAAACGAGCATAATGCACAGAGCGTCATTGTGATATCTGACTCCCTGGCAAAATTTGCCACGGCAGGAACGGTGATTGTTGTAGCCCTGATCCTGAGTGCGCTGGTCAACTATCTGTATATTGCTGAGGGTAACTTAACTCCCTTATTCAACAGTTCCTGGGGGAGGATATTGCTTGCCAAGACGGCTCTGTTTGTTCTGATGCTTCTTCTGGCTGCAGCAAACCGGTTTCACCTGGGTCCCCGGCTTGAAGTTATGGTCAGGGAAGGGAATTATGATCGCAGCGTTGCCCTGATGCGAAACAGCATCCTGACAGAATTCGTTGTTGCGATTATCATTCTGGGCGCCGTAGCGTGGCTTGGAATGCTTGCTCCGTCTCAGATCAGCTAGGGGACAGCCAAAGCTCATGCGTGAGATTTTTACTTTCATATCAGCGAGTTGACCATGCAGCGTATTTTAATCGTTGAAGACGAACAAAAAACAGGTCGTTACCTGCAGCAGGGACTGGTTGAGGAAGGCTATCAGGCCGATCTCTTTAATAATGGCCGCGATGGTCTCGGGGCCGCGTCGAAGGGACAGTATGATTTGATAATACTGGACGTGATGCTGCCTTTCCTCGACGGGTGGCAAATCATCAGCGCACTGAGGGAGTCCGGGCACGAAGAACCGGTCCTGTTTTTAACCGCAAAGGACAACGTGCGGGACAAAGTGAAAGGACTGGAGCTTGGCGCAGATGACTACCTGATTAAGCCCTTTGATTTTACGGAGCTGGTTGCACGTGTAAGAACCCTACTGCGCCGGGCACGCTCGCAGGCCGCAACAGTCTGCACCATCGCCGATATGACCGTTGATATGGTGCGCCGGACCGTGATCCGTTCGGGGAAGAAGATCCATCTCACCGGTAAAGAATACGTTCTGCTTGAGTTGCTGCTGCAACGCACCGGAGAAGTGTTACCCAGGAGTCTTATCTCGTCCCTGGTCTGGAACATGAATTTTGACAGTGATACGAATGTGATTGATGTCGCCGTGAGACGTCTGAGAAGTAAAATTGATGATGACTTTGAGCCAAAACTGATCCATACCGTTCGCGGTGCCGGATATGTCCTGGAGATCAGAGAAGAGTGAGGTTCAAAATTTCCCTGACCACACGCCTGAGCCTGATTTTTTCTGCGGTGATGCTTACGGTATGGTGGTTATCAAGTTTTATCCTGATTAGCACCCTGAATGGCTATTTCGATAATCAGGACCGCGATTTTCTGACAGGTAAACTTCAGCTCACCGAAGAGTTTATTAAAACAGAGACGTTCAGGAACAAAACGGATATTAAGTCATTATCAGAAAAAATAAACGATGCGATGGTGGGGCACAATGGCTTATTCATTTCTATAAAAAACATGGAAAATGAAAAAATTGTTGAACTCTATGCCAAAAATTCTGTTGTTCCAGCGGTCCTGCTTAATAAGTCGGGTGATATTCTCGACTATATGATCCAGACGGAAGAAAATAACACCGTGTACCGCAGTATCTCGCGGCGGGTTGCCGTGACGCCGGAACAGGGTAAAAGCAAACATGTCATCATTACGGTTGCCACGGATACTGGGTATCACACCCTGTTTATGGACAAACTCAGTACCTGGCTGTTCTGGTTCAATATCGGTCTGGTCTTTATTTCTGTTTTTCTGGGCTGGCTGACCACACGTATTGGTCTGAAACCGCTACGGGAAATGACCAGTCTGGCTTCCTCCATGACCGTACACAGCCTGGATCAGCGTCTAAATCCCGATCTGGCTCCGCCGGAAATCTCTGAGACCATGCAGGAGTTCAATAATATGTTTGATCGCCTGGAGGGGGCATTCCGGAAACTGTCAGATTTCTCGTCTGACATCGCGCATGAGCTGCGCACACCAGTCAGTAATCTGATGATGCAGACGCAGTTTGCACTGGCTAAGGAAAGGGATGTTTCGCATTACCGCGAAATTTTATTCGCTAACCTGGAAGAACTGAAAAGGTTGTCACGAATGACCAGTGACATGCTTTTTCTGGCACGTTCAGAGCATGGTCTGCTGCGGCTGGATAAACATGATGTGGATCTGGCAGCCGAACTGAATGAATTACGTGAGTTGTTCGAGCCCCTGGCAGACGAAACAGGAAAGACAATCACGGTTGAAGGAGAGGGCGTTGTTGCCGGAGACAGCGATATGCTCCGACGTGCTTTCAGTAACCTGCTTTCCAATGCAATCAAGTATTCTCCCGATAACACCTGTACAGCGATACACATTGAGCGTGACAGTGACTGTGTGAACGTGATGATTACGAATACGATGTCCGGCCAGGTTCCCGCTAATCTGGAACGTTTGTTTGACCGGTTCTATCGCGCAGACTCATCAAGGTTCTACAACACGGAAGGCGCGGGGCTGGGATTATCAATTACAAGGTCGATCATTCATGCTCACGGCGGCGAGCTGTCAGCAGAACAGCAGGGGCGGGAAATTGTGTTCAGTGTGCGTCTGTTAATGGATTAATACCGTTATTCAGGAGAAACCCGGAAGGTGACAAAAATGTCATCGTTCAGTCACGCGATAAACAGAGGCGGTTTTTTATAATCAGCCATAAATCAGGACAGCGTGATAATTCAATCGCCCGGTTCCTGGCGTGATGATCAACCAGCCCTGAGATCAAATGCTTTCTCTGTTATAAGCATTGATTGTTCGGGTATGAAAACACCGGAGACCCAACCATGAAAAAGATCCTTGTATCCTTTATTGCCATGATGGCTGTCGCTTCATCTGCCTGGGCTGCAGAGACAATGAACATGCATGACCAGGTAAATAATGCCCAGGCGCCTGCCCATCAGATGCAATCATCCGCTGAAAAAAGTGCAGTTCAGGGGGAGAGCATGAAAATGATGGATATGAGCGGTCACGATCAGGCCGCAATGTCCCATGAAATGATGCAAAACGGCAATTCTGCCGCCCATCAGGACATGGCTGAAATGCATAAAAAAATGATGAAAGCCAAACCTGAGAACACCCAAGAAACTGCTAAGCCATTTTCCGAAATGAGCGAGCATGAGAAAGCCGCTGTTGTGCATGAGAAGGCGAATAATGGCCAGTCTTCCGTTATTCATCAGCAACAGGCGGAAAAGCATCGCAGCCAGATCACCCAGAATTAACCCGCAGCTCCACTTGTCACACCCTCATTTGACGCCGAAGTCACTGGCTTACGCTCCCGTCCGGGAGCGTTTTTTTTATAAGCGAAATGAATAATAATGAAAGAGTCCATACACAATGTTTTTTTTGGTCATGTCGACCTCACAATTAAGGAAGGTGCGAATAAGCAGGTCATTTCTTCCCAAGCTGACTCGCTGATTAAAATTTCGCGGATCTGGGCCGATTTTTTTCCCGCAAACACATCGAATCAGCCTATTTAGGCTATTTTTTCCACCATTTCTGGCGTTATTTCCGGTTTTTACTGAGATCTCTCCCACTGACGTATCATTTGGTCCACCCGAAACAGGTTGGCCGGGGTGAATAACATCGCCAGTTGGTTATCGTTTTTCAGCAGCCCCCTGTATCTGGCTTTCACGAAGCCGAACTGCCGCTTGATGATGCGAAACGGGTGCTCCACCTTGGCACGGATGCTGGCTTTCATATATTCGATGTTGATGGCCGTTTTGTTCTTGCGCGGATGCTGCTTCAAGGTTTTTACCTTGCCGGGACGCTCGGCGATCAGCCAGTCCACATCCACCTCGGCCAGCTCCTCGCGCTGTGGCGCTCCTTGGTAGCCGGCATCGGCTGAGACAAATTGCTCCTCTCCATGAAGCAGATTACCCAGCTGATTGAGGTCATGCTCGTTGGCCGCGGTGGTGACTAGGCTGTGGGTCAGGCCACTCTTGGCATCGACACCAATGTGGGCCTTCATGCCAAAGTGCCACTGATTGCCTTTCTTGGTCTGATGCATCTCCGGATCGCGTTGCTGCTCTTTGTTCTTGGTAGAGCTGGGTGCCTCAATGATGGTGGCATCCACCAAAGTGCCTTGGGTCATCATGACGCCTGCTTCGGCCAGCCAGCGATTGATGGTCTTGAACAATTGACGGGCCAGTTGATGCTGCTCGAGCAGGTGGCGGAAATTCATGATGGTGGTGCGATCCGGCAGGGCGCTATCCAGGGATAATCGGGCAAACAGGCGCATGGAGGCGATTTCGTACAGGGCATCTTCCATGGCACCGTCGCTCAGGTTGTACCAATGCTGCATGCAGTGAATACGCAGCATGGTCTCCAGCGGATAGGGCCGTCGGCCATTGCCCGCCTTGGGATAAAACGGCTCGATGACAGCGGTCATATTCTGCCATGGCAGAATCTGCTCCATGCGGGAGAGGAAAATCTCTTTTCGGGTCTGACGGCGCTTAGTGCTGAATTCACTATCGGCGAAGGTGAGTTGATGGCTCATGATGTCCCTCTGGGATGCGCTCCGGATGAATATGATGATCTCATATCAGGAACTTGTTCGCACCTTCCCAAGTTGTCCACCAGTTTTTCGCCCGCCGAGGTCAGACGGACGCTGCGGGTAGTGCGCTGCACCAGTGCTGTGCCGGCCATATTCTCCAGCTCTTTGATTTTCTGACTCATGGCTGCCTTGCTGACCTCCAGCCGATCAGCCGCGCGGGTAAAACTTCCCGCTTCAGCGAGTACCGTCAGCCAGTACAAATGCACCCACAGTTCATCCGTTCGGAATGCTTTCATCGGGATTGTTCAAAATAGCGAATAATCATTTCAGCCCTGTCTCTTTTTCTTTTCAACAGCCGTCGTCAACATAGCGCGACATCATACACTTACGATTTAGACCAACCGAGGGTTTATTTATGCCATTGCTGACATTCGACATCAATGAGGGACGTTCTGCTACGGAAATCAGAACAATGCTGGACGCTGCACATCGGGCTGTGCTCACCGCGTTTAACGTTCCCGAACGTGACCGTTATCAGATTGTTCACGAAAATAAAAATTACCAGATGGTGTTCCAGGATACCGGGCTGGGGTTTGAACGCAGCGACCGTCTGGTGATGGTCCGGGTGTTTACCAGCCCGAGAAGTGAAGAGCAAAAAACGCGTTTCATGGCGGAACTGGCACGGGAACTGGCAGAACACTGTGGGGTGGAAGGGAAAGATTTGATGATCAGCTTTATTACCAATGCGCCGGGTGACTGGAGCTTTGCGGATGGTGAAGCACAGTATCTGACCGGAAAGCTGTAATTACCGCGTTTCCTCTCGGTTGTCAGTCACAGCGTTTTGAGAGGAAAGATAACATCCTCACCACGCCCCAAAGCGTGTTATCCGTGGCACCCGATACCATGCCGGGGCATTATGAAAGACAGCGTCGAAGTAGACGGCCTTGCTTCCCGTTGACTGACATAAAGCGATATCTCTCCATGGATTCCCCGGCGGATATTATCCTTTTCATATGACTCGCCCCGGCACCGGGGCCGATTTCACCCTGATTCGTTGAAATAACGCGGTTGCCATTAGTTTTTTATCTGACTATAGCCTGCCGTTATACCCCGCAACCAAACAAGCATTCGTCACTTTTCAACACGCATGAAATAGTGGTTTCAGAACCTTACCTTTGTCTGAAACGAGAACTCTCATGCTAATCCCACAACCCTATTTACTTTTTCTTGGCGATGTTACCGATCCCCTCGCGGCAAAAACGGCGCGCGGTATTCATATCTGGCGACCGGAACAGTGCGTTGGCGAAATTAAACTGCCGGGCTGTACGGTCAGCCTGGGGCTGGATGAACTTGATATCGCCAGCGCCAAAGCGCGCGGCGCGAAAACGCTGGTGCTGGGCACCGCCAACGCAGGGGGATATCTGCCCGAACACTGGCTGGATACGGTGAAAAGTGCCATCAAAGCCGGCATGAACGTGGCCAGCGGATTACATCATCGTCTGGTAGATGGGCCCGAGCTGGTCACGCTGGCAGAGACGTTTGGTGTTGCGCTTTTCGATTTACGTCATATGCGTCCGAAGCTGAGTGTTGGCAGCGGTAAGAAGCGTTCAGGCAAGCGGATACTCACGGTGGGGACCGACTGCTCAGTGGGCAAGATGTACACCTCACTGGCGCTGGAAGCGGCAATGCGTGCGCGCGGAATGAAAGCGGATTTTCGTGCCACGGGACAGACCGGGATTCTGGTTGCAGGGGAAGGCATTGCTGTGGATGCGGTAATCGCGGACTTTATTGCCGGTGCGGCAGAAGCCCTGTCTCCTGCCAACGATGATGATCACTGGGATATCGTGGAAGGGCAGGGATCGTTGTTCCATCCCTCTTACGCGGGCGTCAGTATGGGGCTTATGCACGGTGCGCAACCACACTGGTTGGTGATGTGCCATGAAATGGGCCGTCCGCATATGCGCCATTTGCCGCATCAACCGATGGTTAGCCTGAAAGACTGCGTGGAAGCCAATCTGCGCGCCGCCCGGGTGACCAGTGAGTCCGTTCAACTGGCTGGCTTTGCGATTAACACCTCAAACTACACGGAAGAAGACGCGCGCGCCTATTGTGCTGAAATCTGTGCCGAATTCGGTTTACCGGCAACCGATCCGGTGCGTTTTGGTATCGATGACATCGCCGCGCTGCTTCAGGAGCGGGGCTGAGATGAGACAGGTGCAGATCAACGTGGTGGAACTGCCGCTGGCGCGACCGTTTGCTATCTCGCGCGGTGTGCGTACCGCCGTGACGGTTATCCGCGTCACGCTTGAGCAAAACGGCTTTATTGGGCAGGGCGAATGTACACCAACGGCGCGCTACGATGAAACGCCAGACAGCGTTCAGGCCCAGCTTGAGGCGGTACGTGCTGACGTGGAAGCAGGCCTGAGCCGCGATGATCTGCAACACCGTTTGCCCGCCGGTTCCGCGCGCAATGTTCTGGACTGCGCACTGTGGCGACTTGACGCCGCACGGGCCAGTCAAACGCTCTGGCAACAAAGTGCATGCCCGCCGCCACGCTCGGTCGTCACGGCGGAAACCCTCAGCCTCGATACGCTGGAAAACATGGCGCTGGCGGCGGCGGATGCCGTCTCGCGGGGTGCCATCCTGCTCAAAATCAAGCTTGACCGCGATGCGGTTCTGGAAAAAGTGGCGGCGATTCGTGCGGCGGCCCCGCGTGCGACGCTCATTATCGATGCCAATGAAGCCTGGTCGGGAATGGATCTGGAAAGCCTGCTGGTGGCGCTTCAGGCCTTTAACATCGCGATGGTCGAGCAACCGCTTCCCGCTGGTCAGGATCATGACCTGCAACGCTTCCGTCATCCTGTTCCCGTCTGTGCGGACGAGAGTTGCCACACGCGAGAGGACATTGCCAGCCTGCGTCATCGCTACGAGATGATCAACATCAAGCTGGATAAGTGCGGAGGTCTGACGGAAGCGCTGGCGATGGTCGATGAAGCGCACAAGCAGAACATGCGCATCATGGTCGGCTGCATGCTGGGTTCATCCCTGGCGATGGAAGCGGCATTGCCCGTGGCGGTGCACGCAGAGCACGTCGATTTAGATGGCCCGATCTGGCTGGCGGCTGACAGCTCTCCTTTTTTGAATTACTCCGATGGCCGTATCTGGCTGTAACGCGACGAGGCATTGATGACGGACACACGACTCACTTCTTCTGCCACACGTGCTGACGGTGCATCACCGGTGCTTGCTGTTCAGAACCTTAGCGTCTCATTTCGTGGACGCAGTGGTGAGAATCAGGCGCTAAAAGGCATCAGTTTCGCCATTTATCCAGGCGAAATTGTCGCCGTGGTGGGCGAGAGCGGCTCAGGTAAATCAGTCACGTCGCTGGCCGTGATGGGCTTGCTGGCGAGCAGCGGCCGTATCGATCGCGGCAGCATGCAGTTTCGCGATCGCCGCGGAGAAGTTCATGCGTTAGAAACGCTGGATGACAGTCAGCGCCGCACGTTGCGTGGCCGTGAAATGGCGATGATCTTTCAGGAGCCGATGACCTCACTGAATCCGGTGCTGCGTATCGATGATCAACTCACCGAAGCGTTACGCGACCATCATCAGTGCGACAAGAAACAGGCTCATGCGCGCGTACGTGAACTGCTGCGACAGGTACGTATTGCCGATGTCGATCGCGTCATGAAAAGCTATCCGCACGCGCTGTCCGGCGGAATGCGCCAGCGCGTGATGATTGCTCAGGCGCTGGCCTGTGATCCGCAACTCCTGATTGCCGACGAACCCACGACGGCGCTGGACGTCACCGTACAGGCGCGCATTTTACATATCCTGCGTGAGTTGCAACGCGAGAAGAACATGGCGGTGTTGTTTATCACCCATGATATGGGCGTTGTGGCGGAAATTGCGGATCGTGTTGTGGTCATGCTGCGTGGCGAAGTGGTCGAGCAGGGCACCGTGTCAGAGATTTTTGCCGCCCCGCAGCATGCATATACCAAAGCGTTGCTGGCAGCCGTGCCAAAACTGGGCGACATGCGCGAATACGCGTGGCCGCAACGCTTTCCTCTGTTGGGTGCACAACAGGTGGCGCAACACGAACAGCTGACGGCGCGCTACGACAGCGAACCGCTACTCGATGTACGTGGGTTAAAAGTGTATTACCCCATCCGCAGCGGCATCTTCTCGACCCATACGCATCATGTGCATGCGGTTGAGCAGATTGATTTCAGTCTGTGGCCGGGTGAAACCCTGGCCATCGTGGGTGAAAGCGGCTGCGGTAAATCGACCACCGGGCGTGCGCTGATGCGCCTGATCGCCAGTGAGGCGGAAAGCATCCACTTTGAAGGAAAGGAAATCTCTCATCTGAAAGAGACGGCATTCCAGCCGCTGCGCCGTGAAATTCAGATGGTGTTTCAGGACCCCTATGCGTCACTGAATCCACGTCTGACGGTGGGGTTTACCATTGCCGAGCCGTTGCTGTTGCATGGCATGGTGGACTCACTGGAACAGGCTTCTCCACACATTGATGCGCTGCTGACAAGCGTCGGGCTGTTGCCGGAGCACGCGCGCCGTTATCCGCACGAATTTTCGGGCGGTCAGCGCCAGCGTATTGCCATTGCCCGCGCGATGGCCCTGAAACCGAAAGTGATTATTGCTGATGAAGCCGTATCGGCCCTTGACGTTTCAATTCAGGCGCAGGTGGTGAATCTGATGATGGATCTCCAGCAGCAAACGGGCGTAGCCTGGATATTCATCTCTCATGATATGGCGGTCGTCGAGCGCATTGCCAACCGCGTGGCGGTGATGTACCTCGGCCAGATTGTCGAGCTCGGACCGCGCCAGTCGGTCTTTAATCAACCGCAACATCCTTATACCCAACGTCTGCTGGCCTCCGTGCCGGTGGCAGATCCCGAGAACCGTCAGCCTCGCCGTTTTGATGACAGCGAAATCCCTTCGCCGTTGCGAAAGGTGGGCGAAACGGTCACGAAACCCCGTTATCGGCAGGTTGCACCGCAACACTGGGTCGCTGACGGCATTGCATTGCGATAATCCTTAACGACCAGGAGATTTTATGAAAACGCTGTTCCGCCGTACTTCACTCGCCCTCGCCTTAACGACGACACTGGTCATGACCGCGCAGGCACAGGATCTGCGCATTTCAATGTATGCCGATATTACGGGGCTCGATCCGCACGATACCTCGGATAATGTCAGCTACTCGGTGCAAAGCGGTATCTTTGAGCGCCTGTTTCAGTTTGATCCCCAGATGAAGCTGGAGCCCTGGCTGGCGACCGGTTACACCTCCAACGACAGTGCGACGGAATTTACGCTGACGCTGCGTAAAGGCGTTACCTTCCAGGACGGTACGCCTTTTGATGCGGAAGCGGTCAAAGCGAACCTTGATCGTCTGGCTGACCAGAAAAAAGGGCTGAAGCGCAACAGCCTGTACAAAATGATCGATAAGGTGACGGTGCTGGCACCCGATCAGGTGAAAATCTCACTCAATCAGTCATTTGGTGCTTTTATTAACACGCTGGCGCACCCTTCGGCGGTGATGTGGAGCCCGTCGGTTCTGAAACAGTATCCGGACGAGGCCCAGTTGCGGCTGCATCCGGTGGGGACCGGACCATTTAAATTCGTAAACTGGACACCGGGCAAAGCGGTCACGCTGGCGAAGTATGACGGTTACTGGCGGCAGGGCTGGCCCAAAGTCGATCAGGTGATCTTCTCACCCAGTCCGGAAGATGCGACACGGGTTGCCGCGTTGAAATCGGGTCAGGTGGATGCCATTTGGCCTTTGCCTTCGGATCTGATCGCGGCGGTGAAGCAGGACAGCAACCTCGCGATTCAGCGCGATCCGAGCATCTATCTCTATTACATGGCGATCAATACGCAGCATAAGCCACTGGCCGATGTCCGCGTGCGCCAGGCAATCAACTATGCGATTGACCGTAATCTGTGGTTGAAGGTGGCCTTTGCCGGTTTGGGTAAACCGGCCACCTCCGCGATGCCGGAAGGGGTGCAGTTCTATGAGAAGCAGAGCGATCCCGATTACCACTATGCGCCGGATAAGGCCAAAGCGTTGCTGAAAGCGGCGGGCTACCCGAATGGGCTGGATCTCAAGCTCTGGGTCACCAATGCGACCGCCAGCGTGCGCGCCGCCCAGGTGCTGAAGGCGCAACTGGCCACGGTGGGTATTCGCGCCACGGTGACACCGATGGATTCCGGAACGCGCAACGCGAAGCTGTGGGGCGTTCAGGACCCGAAAAAAGCCGAATTTGACCTCTATTATGGCGGCTGGTCGACGTCTACAGGCGATGCCGACTGGGCTCTGCGTCCGCTGTTCGCCACCGAATCCTGGGTACCTACCTCGTACAATGTCTCCTATTTCAGCAATCCTGATGTCGACAAGGCGATTGCTGCCGGGCTGGCGACGGCCGATCCGGCAAAACGTGGTATCGCCTATGCACAAGCGCAAAAGCTGTTGTGGAAAGAGGCCCCCGTGGCGTTCCTTGGCACGCCAGACAATCTGGTAGGCAAACGCAGCACCCTGAGCGGCGTTTCGATGCTGCCTGATGGCAATCTGTTGTTTACTCAGGCGTCGTTTAAATAAGTCGCGGATGTCCCTCACGTGCCCTTGCCGGTTACGGCGGCACGTGAGGCTTCCCGTTTCACCTTTATTTCAGGGAATGGCATGTTTGCATACATCATTCGCCGATTGCTGGAGATGATCCCGGTTTTGCTGGTGGTCTCGCTGCTGGTTTTCGGTTTCATCAAGCTGCTGCCGGGCGATCCGGCGCGCATTTATGCCGGGCCGGATGCACCGATTGAAGCGGTCGAAGCGGCACGTCAGCACCTCGGGCTCAACGACTCGTTGCCGCAGCAGTATGTTAACTGGATAGACAGCCTGTTACATGGCGATCTTGGCACCACGTACCGCACCCAGCAACCGGTGCTGCAGGTGATTAAGCAGGGCTTCCTGCCCACACTGTGGCTCGCCTTAGCCGGTTTCGCCTGGTCTGTGCTTCTCGGCCTGATGCTTGGCGTATTCGCGGCCCTGAAACGAGGGAAATGGCAAGACTGGACGCTAATGAGCGTGGCGGTGGGCGGTATCTCGATGCCGGCGTTCTGGCTGGGGCTGCTGCTAATCCAGTTCGTTGCGATGCCTTTTGGCCTGTTCTCGGTCAGCGGCTTTAACAAGGCCAGCGATATTGTCCTGCCCGCCATCACGCTGGGATCGTCCGTTGCGGCGGTCATGGCACGCTTTACCCGCTCGGCTTTCCTTGAAGTGGCACAGGAAGATTACGTGCGCACCGCGAAAGCTAAAGGGCTGCGTAACCGTCTGGTGACGTGGAAACACGTGATGCGTAACGCGCTCATCCCAGTAATCACCATGCTGGGGTTGCAGTTTGGTTTTCTGCTGGGCGGTTCGATTGTCGTGGAAAGCGTCTTCAACTGGCCAGGGTTAGGCTGGCTGTTAATTGAGTCTATCAAAGCGCAGGATCAGCCGGTCATTCAGGCGCTGGTGATGCTGTTTGTATTTGAATTTATCGTCATTAATCTGCTGGTGGATCTGCTTTACGCGGTCGTCAATCCGGCAATTCGTCTGCGACAGGAGCCGAGATGAGTCATCAATCGCTGACTGATAACCCGCCTCAGGTTATTCGCTCGCCGTGGCGCGATTTCCTGCATGCTTTTGTGCGCAATCCTCTGGCGCTGGTTTCTGGCGGATTTGTCCTGCTGCTGATTCTGGTGGCGATCTTTGCGCCCTGGCTGGCTCCCTGGGATCCGATGGCACCCGACTGGATGGCGTTATCCTCGCCCCCTTCGGCAGCACACTGGATGGGCACCGATGAACTGGGGCGCGACCTGCTCAGCCGTATTATCTATGGGGCGCGTATTTCGCTGTATGTCGGCGTGCTGTCCGTGACGCTCGGCATGATTGTCGGCGTCGTGCTGGGGTTGCTGGCGGGCTATTACGGTAGCTGGGTCGATATGCTGATCATGCGCGGTGCTGATGTGTTATTCGCGTTTCCCGGCATGCTGCTGGCCATTGCGGTGGTGGCGCTTCTGGGAACGGGCCTGAACAATGTCATCATCGCCGTCGCGGTGTTCAGCGTGCCCGTCTTTGCCCGGATTGTTCGCGCCTCCACGCTGTCATTGAGACAGGCTGCCTATGTGGAAGCCGTGCGCTGTGCCGGTGCACCCGACCGAATCATTATCCTGCGCCATATTCTGCCGGGCACGCTTTCCAGCGTCATTGTTTATTTTACGATGCGCATTGGCACCAGTATTCTCACAGCGGCAGGCTTAAGCTTTATTGGCCTCGGACCGGAGCCGGATGTGCCTGAATGGGGCAATATTCTGGCCATGAGCCGGAGCATGATGATGGCGGGCGCGTGGCACATGAGCGTGTTTCCGGGGCTGGCGATTTTTATCACGGTGCTGGCGTTTAACCTGCTCGGCGACGCGCTGCGTGACACGCTCGACCCGAAACTTAAGGGCTGATGATGGACTTTCAACAACTGCAGTGCGAACTGCTGCTGGATCGCTGGCGTAACGAGCGTCAGTTGGGGCAGCCGCGTAGCGCATGCGGCCCCACTAATCGCATCAGCGATGTGGCTGGTGTGCGCGTCGGCCACGTCACGCTGGCTGAGGGAGAGCGGCAGACTGGCGTCACCGCTATCGTTCCGCCGGGTGATAACCTGTATCTCACGCCGCTGCCGTGCGGAGCTGAAGTTCTGAATGGCTTTGCGAAACCGGTCGGACTGACACAGGTCGAGGAGCTGGGTGTGTTACACACGCCGATTCTGCTCAGTAACACGCTGGCGGTGGGCACGCTGTTTACCGCGCTGGTACGGGATGCCATCCGTCGTAACCCGGAACTCGGGCGGACGCTGCCGACGGTGAACCCGCTGGCCCTGGAGTGCAACGACGGCTGGCTCAATGATATTCAGGCGCTGGCCATCAGTGAGGCGATGGCGCAGGAAGCATTGCATACAGCCGCAGCGCACTTTTCCCGCGGCAGCGTTGGCGCAGGACGCGGGATGAGCTGTTTTAATCTGAAGGGCGGGATCGGCACGGCCTCGCGTGTTATTCCGTCGCTCAATGCCACGCTGGGAGTGCTGGTGCTGGCGAATTTTGGCGCGCTCAGCGCGCTCACGCTTGACGGTGTGCGACTCGGTGAAGTGATTGCACCGCTGCTGGCAGGAGAGGCACCGCAACGTGATGCCGGTTCTGTCATCATCGTGATGGCGACGGATGCGCCGCTGGATGCGCGTCAGTTGAAGCGTATCGCGAAGCGTGCCGGTGCCGGCCTCGGGCGGCTGGGCAGCTACTGGGGCCACGGCTCGGGCGATATCGCCGTAGCGTTTTCAACGCAACCGCTGCCGCAACCGCCGCAGGACGCCATGCTGGAGCCGCTGCTTGCCGCCGCGGCAGATGCCACCGAACAGGCTGTACTCGATGCCTTGTTGAGCGCAGAGCCTGTTACCGGCTTTCGGGGTCACCATCGCCCCTCACTGACTCAGATTCTGGACAGGTTAACCACATGAAAATTTTTATTTCTGCCGATATTGAAGGTATCGCGGGCGTTATGCGTCCGGAGCAATGCACACCCGGCAACCCGGAATATCAGTTGGCCCGTGGTCTGATGGAACAGGAAGTGAATGCCGCGATTGAGGGGGCGTTCGCGGGAGGCGCAACGGAGGTGGTCGTTGCAGACAGCCATGCGCAAATGACCAACCTGCGGGCAGAAAATCTTGATCCCCGCGCCCGGCTGGTGCAGGGCAAACCGCGCGGCTTGTCGATGGTTGAAGGCATAGAACAGCAGACGTTCGACGGATTATTTCTGGTGGGCTATCACAGCGCAGCAGGCGAACCCGGCGTACTGGCGCACACCATTAATGGCCGTGCATTCTGGCGTATCCATATCAATGGCCTGGTGATGGGCGAAACCGATATTTACGCCGCTGCCGCCGCTGAGCAGGGCACGCCACTGTGGCTGGTCACGGGCGACGATCAGCTGCAGAGCTGGATAGCAGAGTATTACCCAACGGTTGACTACGTTTGTGTCAAACGCGCCATTTCCCATACCTGCGCAGAATCCATTAGTCCCAAAGCGGCACAACGTGCCATAGGCAGTGCTGCACGCGCCGCGCTTGAGCATCAGCGCGATACGCGCACGACCCGGTTGACCGCGCCTTATCATATGCAGCTTCAGGCCAGTAAACCCGTGTTGGCCGATCTGTTCAGCCTGATCCCCGGCGTCACGCGCATCGATGCGGTTACCGTGGGATATCAGGCAGAGCGGATGGAGACGTTGATCAGCTTGCTCAGTGCATTTTCTTACCTGGCGAGTACCCAGTCGTAGCACAGGGACAGCCATGAGGTCAGGGGCGGGTAACCTTCGCCCCTGCAGCTTCCTTTTTTCAGAAACATCGCCGCCGGGCGCGATCGTGCGCACTGACCGACAATCCGCCACCAGGCACCGTCGATCCACATGAGATAACCCGGCCGTCTCCCCGCTGCACCATGGCAGGGCGAACGCCTGGCTTTACCCTTTTCAATGATTCAGCCAGTGAGGGGAAATGGACCGATACCGGCGCGATTTGCACCTGTTTCCCCTTGCATAAGCCCGGCGCCGCCTTATTTCAGCGCAAGGCGGTAGCGGGTCCCTTCGCCTCCCTCTGTTTTACGGTACAATTTTTGCAGCAGGGGTTGTCCTGTCTTTACCCGCCCGGATCGTATCGGCAGTAAGGAATAACGACAGAGGCAGGACAGATTCAGGCGCTGGCCGTTTCTTTGCCCGTACCGCGGGTGAGATGACAGATGGTTCAGGTTTTCAATTTTGATTCAGGCGTTGGCGGTGCTGTAAGTGAAGCGCTGAAAAGGGTGCATCACAGCGGCCTGCGGGTAGCTGAATCCACACAGGGTAAATAATGATGCGGCTCCGTCACATAGAAGTCTTTCAGGCCATCGTACAGACCGGCAGCATCAGCGCAGCCGCGCGCCTGCTCAACGTATCGCAGCCCAATATCAGCCGCGTGCTGAATCATGCAGAACAGCAACTGGGCTTTGCGCTGTTTGAGCGGCGTATCCAGGGCATGAGCGTCACGGCAGAAGGGCGACGGCTGCTGCCAGAGGTGGAAGATCTCTACCAACGCTTACAATCCATCACCCAGCTCACTGAACAACTGCGACGCGGCGAAGGGCAGATCGTCCGTGTTGGTGCGGCTCACGCTTTCGGTCAAATGGTGTTGGCACCGGCATTGGTCACCTGGCGACAACAGGTGCCCTCGGTCAGCGTTGAACTGGTCACGGAACACTTTAGTACCTTATGCCAAATGATCCTGGAGAATCAGCTTGATTTCGCCCTGGTCTTTGGTCAGCAGGTGGATGCAGCGCTGCTGGCGGAACCGCTGTTTCAGTCGTCAATGGTGGCGCTACTGCCGCCAAATCATCCCCAACATGAGCCCGTTACGCTGGCATGGTTATGCGCGAATAACCTGCTGATGATGCAGACCCAGGATCCGCTTGGGCGCGTCCTGCACCGCGCGCTACGCGATAAAAAGCTGAATCCGGCAGTGTCGTTATCGATTAAAACCTACTCGGTGATTGCGGATATGGTACTGGCAGGCGGCGGTGTGGGCGTGGTGGATCTGTTCACGGCTTGCCGCTATGCCGAACAGCTAAAATTACTCCCCGTCGCACAGCCGTTGCCGTTTGAAGTGATGCTGATCAGCCGTCGTGATCAACCCCAGTCCCAGTCCACGCTGCAACTTAAGCAGGTCATTCGCAACAGGCTGTGGGAAATCGCCCGCCAGTGCGAAGCGCAGTTTATTTGTGACTGAGCAAATAAACGGTGGTACGAGGTGCGTTCAGGCCTTTCGCCGCGCCTGAACGGCCCTGGTCGGGCTTTTCAGATGCGCGTTGTGGCTTTCACGGTGTCGACAAACAGTCGTAACGCGACGGGCATGTGCCGGTTTTGTGGAAAATAGAGTGCGATACCTTGCGAGGTGATTGTCCAGTCGTCCAGCACGGTTACCAGGCGCTGTGTATCCAGCCCGTGCTGTGCATAGCGCTCCGGTACATAAGCCATGCCTAATCCGGCGATGGCAGCATCGGTAATGGTGCCAACTTACTGATTTAGTGTATGATGGTGTTTTTGAGGTGCTCCAGTGGCTTCTGTTTC
>NZ_MJDM01000033.1:0-5993 GCF_008452795.1 Klebsiella sp. AqSCr | reverse complement strand
GGCGTTTCTTAAAACACCCGTTAAGGAAATACTGTGAAAAAAATTAACCGTACACTCCGCAAATGTTGTCTGTCGGGGCTTATCAGCCTGGTTTTGTGTGCACCTGTTCCGGCCGTGTATGCCGCCAGCATCGAGACGGGATATTCTCCGGAAGGAACGGCTCTGCAGCTGGTCCTGAAGACTATTGATTCTGCACAGCAGGAAATCCGGCTGATGGGGTATTCCTTTACCTCACCTGAAGTCGCCGGTGCGCTTGTCAGGGCAAAGCGGCGTGGTGTCGATGTGAAGGTGGTTCTGGACTGGAAAGCCAATACCGGCAAGCAAAACCAGGCGAGCCTGGCGGCCATGAATCTTCTGGTCAATGCCGGCATCCCGGTTCGCACAGTGTCGCAGTACAAAATCATGCACGACAAAGTCATCATTGCTGACGGCCACAATATTGAAGTCGGGTCTTTTAACTACACCCGCGCCGCTGATCGGGGCAATTCAGAGAACGTGCTTGTCGTATGGGATGTTCCAGTCGTAGCTCAACGCTATCTGCAGCACTGGCAGTCTCGCTGGAATGGCGGTACTGATTGGCATTCATCGTACTAACGATCACATTGAACACATTTTTTCTGCGCCAACAGGAAAAATGTATTTTACATTAAATTAATGTGTGCACTCGCTGCCTATAAAGACATGTAGTATCTTTGTCCAGGTATTTTGTTAAATGCTTGAGGAGGCAGAGATGTCACAGGTCGTTAACGGAGTTACTTCCTCATCGAAACGTCCCTACCGGAAAGGGAACCCACTTAGCGATGCTGATAAACAGCGATCTTCAGTGGCAAAGAAAAGGGCCACCCATAAAGAAGTTAAAGTGTTCCTGGAACCACAGCTCAAAGACATATTGATGAAAATGTGTCATGACGATGGGTTAACACAGGCTGAAGTACTGTCCCGGTTGATCCAACGCGAAGCATTAGCCAGAAACATATCTTAATGGGCTTACTTTCTTGAGCCTTTACCCGATGAGTGTTAAATTGCTGCGAGATTAGAGCTTTTGGTGTGCCACGCCGTAAGGTGGCAGGGAGCTGGTTTTGTGGATGTTTACCCGGAACCAGAAAGCAAAAACCCCGATAATCTTCTTCAATCTTGGCGGACAGAAAAGATTAACGGGGCCTTCATAAACTGCATAGAACGTGTTGCTCTATGCAGGGAGTATAGAATTATGCCCAGAAAAGTTCAAGACCTTCTGTGCTCACTCCTTCCGTGCAACATAAGCGCAGGAAGCGGTGACTGATCCTCTTCAAAACCACTATTCACAGGTTAAAAACCCGAACCCGGTTTTCACGCCGCGAGAAGGGAAAAAGACCCTGCCGTTCTGCCGTAAGCTGATGGCGAAAGCCGGCGGCTTCACGTCTCGTTTTGATTTTTCCATTCATGTGGCGTTTTTGCGTTCGCTGGGTAAGCGTCACCGGATGCCACCCCTGTTGCGCCGGCGTGCAATTGACGCGCTACTGCAGGCAATGTGTTTTCACTATGATCCGCTGGCCAATCGCGTGCAGCGCTCGATTACCAATATGGCCATCGAGTGTGGACTGGCCACCGAGTCCAGGAGCGGCAACCTGTCAGTCAGCCGTGCCACCCGGGCGCTGAAGTTTCTGGCCGAGCTGGGGCTCATCACCTATCAGACTGAATATGACCCGCAGATCGGCTGTAACATCCCGACCGATATCACCTTCACCCCGGCTCTGTTTTCCGCGCTTGACGTTTCTGAGGTGGCTGTGGTGGCCGCGCGCCGCAGCCGTGTGGAGTGGGAAAACCTGCAGCGCAAAAAGCAGAAACTGAAACCCCTGGAGATGGACGAACTGATCGCAAAAGCGTGGCGGTTTGTGCGTGAGCGTTTTCGCAGCTATCAGGCTGAGCGTAAATCTCACGGCCGTAAGCGGGATACTGCACGGCGGGATGCATCACGGCAGCGTCATGACATCGAGACGCGCGTGCGTCAGCAACTGACCCGCGAATACGCCACCGGCCGCTTCATGGGCGATAAAGAAGCGCTGAAGCGTGAGGTTGAGCGCCGTGTGCAGGAGCGCATGCTGCTGTCGCGCGGGAACAACTACACGCGACTGGCCACTGTCCCCCTATAACATTCCTTCCTTAAAAAATCCGGCCGGCGCCGGAGGCTTTCGCACGCCTGTTGGCCGGCTACTACGTATTATCTTATCTTCAGGCCTGCATTTCTCACCATAATTCCGGTCTTCCTGGCGTCAACATGGCCATAAATGTTATCGCCGGCGTCACTTCTGACGGCCGATTTCTGTTATCCACATATAACTGCAAGGGAGTATTTCATATAGCGCGAACCGATATTTTCGTAGAGCGCCAGCCGTCGGACTTTCAGGGCGCATGGTTCCTTTTAAACATCAGCTCTGTATCTCTTTTAAAGAACCTTTAATAAATCCTGTAAACACATAACCTGTTCATCGCCTGCCCTGTGGACAGGCTGCGGAGAATGCCCGCCCTTGCAGCGACCTGACGGTCGCGCCGGTTCGGCAACACCAGAGAGAGCTCCCATCGCTTCGCGACGGGCCCCGACCGGAGAACCAAATTAGTTACAGCATTCATAAGGAAGTTCATCATAAAACCGGCGCCGGTTTGCCGGCCAGGAGCCCCTCCCCACCACTGAAAAGCGCCGCCGCCCCCGGCCGAAGGCCGGGAGTAGTGTCGCTTTTAATGATGGGTGTTGTAACTACACTTCTTCATCGCTGTGGGGGGAGCTGCGGTTAGTTGTTCGGTACACGCTCGTAAGCGGCCCTCCGGCCCGCTAACGCGGAGATACGCCCCGACTGCGGCTATCGCCTTGTCGGGACCACTCCGACCGCGTACAGAGGCGTCTGAGATGTTTTAAGCGGGTATGGCTTTGCAGCTACCGTGTTAAGTTCCCTGGTGTCGCTGAAATAACTGAAGAACATCCCCCTAAGCGTCAGCAGCAAGCTGCCGCCGCCAAGGCCCCGGAAATCACGCCCTTTACGTCGTAACCGACGTAAAGCCCGCTCACCGGGGTTAAAAGGGATTACCTTAATTTCTTCATTGCTGATAGCGGGTTAAAGCTAACCAGGGCAGGGGGTAGGGTGGCAGAATTTATAGCCCGGTAACCGGCTACGCCGGGCTTTCGGCGCCATTTGACTCCACAGACACATGTAACCTCATCTGGCGCCTCCATGCCGCTGACGCGGCATCCAGAAGTTTCCCGATGCTGTAAGTCTTAACGTCTGCTTTGTGCCAGGAACGGACGTTACTACTAGCTCAAGCAAACCGCTCCTTAGCCCTTAATGAAGAATGGAGGTATTGGTATAAATAGGTGAATATCGGAATATCTCCAACAGGGAAAGGGACGTTTTTAGGGGATAACTATATTATCACCTAGTGGCCGTAAGAATATGCGCAGAGAGAACATATTTCACAACAGCCACCTTAGTTTTATGAAAAATCATAAACCGTAGGAATATTTAAACGCATTTAAACGTCAGGCGAGCAACGCCATTAACAAGTAAGTGTGTATCAATATCAGTTCTGACTTCTTTCATAGATTTATTTTGTACCCTACAGAAATCAGAAGCCTTTTTTGTTGCAGTGCCAATAGCGCCTCGTATACGACCTGCAGCAGGAGCAGCTTCTACCTCAGTGAGGTAGTTCCCATTATCCAGTTTTTTGACATCGGACTGATATGTCAGACCCAGGCCTTGAAACTGTGTTTTATCATTTTGCACAGAGCAACCGCTTAGAAAAGTACCAATTAAAATGGTGGTGGCAATTACTAATGTTTTCATGTAAAGAACAATCCTTATGTATTTGGTTAGTCTCTATTCTACAAACTGAAATACAACATAAATTAAACCAATTGCTATTTATAGATTTGCATACAGCTATCGTATTGAATATTTAGAGAAATAAATCACACTAACCGAAAAACAAGAACGTCAGGTGATCTGTTCCATATGATTCAGAACACATCGATGTAAACATGGATCCCTAACTTCCGCTTCTCGCTCTTAGCGGACTGCGCTCACTTACTGCTGTGAGCGTTACCTTGAGTTTAATGCCAGCCAGGTATAGTCAGGTTGACAGTACTTGTTTCAGTGTAGTGGCACACTGAATTTGGCCACCTGAATAGAGGTGATGGAGTGACCACGCTCCGGTAGACAGTTTCTGTCCTCACTGCGAGGCCTTTTCGAAGGCCTCCGGGCTGACGCCGCCGAGGTGGCTGTGGCGTCGGTTACGGTTGTAGAACACTTCAATGTAATCGAAAATATCCGCCCGGGCCATGTCCCGGGTTTTGTATATCCGCTTCCTGATGCGCTCTTTTTTGAGTGAACTGAAGAACGATTCTGCCACTGCATTATCCCAGCAGTTGCCGCGACGGCTCATGATCGGTACCAGATTATTGGCCCGGCAGAACCGCTGCCAGTCATCACTGCCATACTGACTGCCCTGATCGCTGTGCACAATGACGTTTTCTTCAGGTTTACGTCGCCAGACCGCCATCAGCAGCGCATCCAGTGCCAGCTCGCGCGACAGTGTCGGCTTCATCGACCAGCCCACCACATTACGGGCAAAAAGATCGATAACCACTGCCAGGTACAGCCAGCCCTGCCAGGTGCGGATGTAGGTGATGTCGGTGACCCACACCTGATTGGGCTTCACTACAGTAAATTCACGCCGCACGTGATTAGGCGCTATCAGTGACGGTCGTCCCCGGCTCCCGCGTGGCACTTTATAACCATGTATAGCCTGAATCCTGTTTTTCCTCATGATTTTGGCAACCCGGTTTCTGCTGCACACTTCGCCAATTTCGCGAAGATCGCCATGAACCCTGCGATAACCGTAAACTCCACCACTCAGCGTATAGGAGTCGCGGATGAGTTCCAGCAGTCGCTGGTTATCCTTTTCTCCGGCAGATACAGGGTTATGGAGCCAGACATAAAATCCGGCACGGGTAACCTTAAGGACCCGACACATTGTAACGATCGACCAGATTTCACGGTGATCGTTGATAAAGCGATACTTCAGTCGGGCTCCCTTGCAAAGTACCGCGCTGCCTTTTTCAGAATATCCCGCTCTTCCTCAGTGCGTTTAAGCTGTGCTTTCAGCCTGAGAATTTCTGTTCTGGCATCCAGTAAATCCTGTGCCTGCTGTCCACTGTTGTCAGGCTTAACAGCCCGGAGCCATTTATATAGGCTGTGCGCCGACACGCCGAGCCGTTCAGATACTTCAGCAATAGAATAGCCCCGCTCGGTGATCTGGCGGACGGCCTCTTCCTTAAATTCAGGGGTAAAACGTGGTGTGCCCATAGACTCCTCCTATGCTCAAACTATAGGGCAGATTTGTCTACGGGCTCGGGGTCACTCCACACTCAATGTTCAATTTGACCTTGGTATTGGGGTCAGTTCGAGTAGGCGCAAAGGCGGGGCTTTCTCTACCGAAATTATTATCGATATTTCAGGAAGAGATTTTTCCGGAAAAGCTCTGCGCACAAGCCATGCAGTGGTACACCCGGGGGGCGCAGCGCCATTGACCGGATTGGGGATTGCTTTAATTATTGAACGACTCGTGGGATTAGATGGCAAGCCGCCAGTATCCCAGGGCCTGTATTTCCCTTACCAGGTCCTGGATTCGTCAAGCTATCTGGCACGTCTGGAGCAAGAGGGGGGACAGGTCCTGAAGCTGTAATGGTCGAGATAGCGTGTCATCCGGCAAGCTTGAACTGAGCTTGCCGGTTAATAAGCCCATCAGTCTCCATCCGTGAGTGTTGGATGACATGACGGGCAAATTTTGACGACGTGACCTGCTGCACGTTGACCCACACAGACTGATATTACCTGTACTGGCACACAGCGGACTTCATCAGACTAAAAGTGGCTGTAGGTCCTAACTATTAGGGCTCCGTTTGGAAAACGGAATCTATGGTCACTCCCGTTTTTGCAACACCGATTTTGACGACAAGTTGG
>NZ_MJDM01000022.1:0-31037 GCF_008452795.1 Klebsiella sp. AqSCr | reverse complement strand
GAGCCGGAACAGGCTGAAACGGAATAAAAAACAGGTTAATACCGGTTAAAAGCGTCACGGCAGCAAACATCAGAGACATACGCACAGATTACCCTCCCTGGACACACTGAGTAAGAAAATCAATTCTGCTGATCATCGCCCGGTTTATTATATTCGGGTGCATTTGCGCGCGGCAGCTGCTGACTGTTCAGTCGATGTACGCGGAACCGTTCATGGAAATATTCGCGCAGGTGTTCAGGCTGTTCCCGTTCAACAAGTTCCGGCATGACGGGCTTGTTCATGCGCTCCTGCCAGGCAACATCAGCAGCCACCTTATCGACGGCAACTTTGTCCTGCTCCTCCTTTGAAAAAGAGGCAATATTCCACTGCGACATACGCAAAATCAGCAAAAGAAGAAAAGGTACGCAGATATTACGCTCTTAATCCTTAACTGGCGACCTGTTGAGGTGAGGCCAGTACGCAGCGCCGCAGGTGTGGCGAACCGCCTCACTGGCAGGCGAAGCCTGCCAGGATTTTCGCGCGGCCACACCGATCTGCGAAGCCGGGTAAGCTCCTCACAGATCGTGCCGTCTCTGACCTTAAACGGGGCGTCGGGCGCCCCGATATAGTATCAGTCCAGAGCCGCGTAAATAGCAGCGCATTCGTCATGAGAGTCAATGAAATTCCACAGCTGCGATTCCCGCAGCATCAGGTGGCGTGTCAGGGCAGCATCACCGCGTTCATGGTGCAGCCAGATACGGCGGTTGATCGCCAGCGCCGTAATGATAACTCCGGCCGCATCCGCGCTGACGGACCGATCAAACCAGTTATCCGGGTTAGTCAGATGGAAACGGTCACCGTCAGGCATCATGTAGCCGCCGCCCTCCGGAATACGGATGAAATGCCAGAAGCCTCCGCAGTAATCGGTGATGTGTTTCTCAGCGAGCGCATAGACCTGCATCTCTCCGGCCAGAAAATCGTTACCAAACAGATCCGGCAGGAACGAGAGACGGTCGGACTCCTCTACATTCAGCATGGTTTGACGGGCATGATACATAGCAACCTCCACAGGTTCATAAGATTGCGGCACCGGGTTGTGCCGTGCCGACACGACAGCCCGGCGGAAAGCGGAAGATGCAAGGGCGACACCGGAGGCCGCAGCGCAGATAAAGCACGAAGCTGGTCTGGACGGTTTTAGAGCGAACCTGAGCGAGAAAACGACGGGAAGAACGGCGAGCTTCCTAAAAAAACTGCGACCGGGCGAGGATGGCGGCGCCAGCGAACCCTTGCATCTGCAGCGGCCGGGCTAAAGTGAAGGCACGGCACTACCCGAAGCGATGCAGGAGATACAACATGAGGTCCCCTGTCGCGGTTTACGAGCGCAGGGAGAAAAGCAGAAGCTGGCATCGCGACGCGATGGCTGCGTATAAAGGCCGCAGACCGGAGGGAGGGGGCCGGACAAAGCGGAGCCGGCGGCAAAGACAAGCCGGCGACGTCCTTATCCGGTGTTGATGGCATGGCGCCAGTTTATCAGCTGCCCGTCACCAGGCGGCCCGGGAGACCTCTCGTTCTGAGCTTATCGGCGATCTGGTTTATCACTGGCCACGGAGATACCAATGTACATACCGCTTCCCCAGATAATCTGAGAGAGCACAAATAGCCACTGAGGGACGTCAACAATCAACAGCGGAAGAAGAGCAACCGTCACGATTAAAATCAGGCGGCTACCGAATTGCCGGCGCACCGGTTCAGCGGCGTCAACCGGGACGCCTGCATATCGCAGAACCTGCCTTAAACCCGTATTCATAATCACTCCACTCAGAATAAATGCACTGTACGTCAGTATATTACATTTTATTAGATAACGATTCTCCGGACTGGCAGCGATCCTTCTGAAATTTCCCTGTTTTTGCAGGAACAGCAAATGGTTACAGACAACGGCAACAAGATGACTTGAAAAAAAACGGCCTCCGCAAAATAATGTCGCGGTAGGGATACCCGTTACCGGGTACCCCCCGCACAGATCCCGGCGTGCGCTATTCACGCACCGGGCTCCTGCCTTGGGTGTCTGGCGGTGAACCGCTCCACAGGCCATGGATGCAGAACCCGAACCTTCGGCAGCCATACGGCTGCCAGTCTGTTTGCTTTCGTCCATGTCGTATCATCCTGCTGGCTCCTGCGCCTCAGCGCCCGTCGCCAGAGGTCTGTTACGTATATCCTGAACTTCCGCATCATGGGATAGTTGCCCGGGACTGAGTGGTAGTTCAGGTATCCCTGAACCACTCTCCTGAGCCATTTTCCCTGTTCGGGGATTGAGTAATGCCAGCGCTTTCGTAGTCCGTCCTTGATCGCTTTCAGTGTCGCCGTCATCCTGTCCCGGCGTGTCTTTCGTATCAGCATGAACCTGCCACTACGATCTTTCCCACTGATATGCGTGAACCCGAGGAAGTTGAACGTTTCTGGTTTACCTTTTCCCCTGCTGGCGCGGTTTTCGGCTGCGAAGCGGCCGAACTCCGTCAGTCGGGTTTTCTTCGGATGTACCGTGAGTCCGAACTCCTTCAGTCTGCGCTGCATGGCTATACGAAAGCATTGAGCGTCGATTCGCTTGTCGAACCCGATGACTATGTCATCTGCGTATCTGACCATGACCACATTGCCTGTGGCATGGCGGCGTCGCCACTGATGCGCCCACAGATCGAAGACATAGTGGAGGTAGATGTTTGCCAGCAGCGGCGAGATAACCGCACCCTGTGGGGTGCCTTCCTCCGATGCCCGCCATTCTCCTTCCTCCGATGCCCGCCATTCTCCTTCCTCTGAGGTCCCGGCTGTGAGCCACTTTCGTATGAGCCTGATTACCCTCTGGTCGCCGATTCTGTGTTCTATGAACCTGATTAGCCATTCATGGCTTACCTTGTCGAAGAACTGACTGATATCGGCATCCAGTACCCAGTTTACATTGGTCCGAACCAGCCCTGTGGCCAGTGCGTCCAGCGCATTGTGCTGGCTTCGCCCGGGTCTGAACCCGTATGAAAACCCCATAAAGTCATTTTCGTAGACTGCATTCAGGATCTTAACCAGCGCATACTGGACGATTTTGTCCTCCAGTGAGGCGATGCCGAGCGGGCGCTGTTTTCCATCCGCTTTCGGGATGTAGTGCCGCCTGCCGGGCTGAGCCCTGTAACTACCCTGATGAAGCCTCCGGTGCAGATCTGCTATGTTGACCTTCAGGTTTTCGGCGTAGTCCTTCCACCTGACACCATCAACTCCGGCAGCCGCTTTCCTGCTCAGGGAGAGGAATGCGTTCTCCAGTGCCTCTGCTGTCAGGAGGTGGAACAATGCGGTAAACCGTTCTTTCTTCCGCTGCTTCGCAGCTTCCCGCACGCGTGACAGCCTCTGTGACATACTTTCCCGGCTCTGCGTCCGGCGCATGTGTGGCTGTTCCGCGTTTCCCTTGGCCCCGCTCCTTCGCTCCACTGACTCCGCTCCTTGCGGATTGTTCGCCAGATTCGCAGCTACTATGAGCGAGTCCGACTTCTCCTCTCCGTACATCACCGGCTTCGGCTCCTCGCCTTCCCGGTGCGGGCCATCTCCGGCACTGGCAGATGGTCAGAGGGGAGATCTCCCGGTTCCCGCGTAAAGATCGTATTGACATGCCAGGGTCTCAGACCCCGCCGGGTCCATATGGCACTCGCAGTAACGCACCCTATGATGTTGCCTTCCGTAAACAGTACAACGTCGGCACCCGGGAATTTAATATACATTTCGTGGCTCAATGGCTGGCCTGTCAACACCCCTGTCAACGCTTCGCCCCATACCTCACGGTATACAACGCATGACTCGGGGACCCTGTGGATTGCTGGTCCTTCAATGGTCGGGGACTTTCACCCCTTGATCTTTACCGGTCTCCCGGCGCACACTGTATATATATACAGCCTTAAGCGAGGGAAAAAACGATGAAGTTCATTCCTGCAGTATCAGAAGCCAGCATAGTAAAAATTCCTTTGTTCACAGAGCGATGCCCTGCGGGTTTTCCGTCACCGGCAGCAGACTACACTGAGTCTGAACTGGATCTGAATGAGTACTGCATTCACCGGCGCCACTCCACCTATTTTGTCAGGGCGATTGGCAACTCAATGACTGATATTGGCCTCTATTCCGGCGATCTGTTGGTCGTGGATAAAGCAGAACAGCCGCGGCACGGGGATATTGTTATCGCGGAAATTGAGGGTGAATTTACGGTAAAACGCCTGCTTCTGACGCCGCGGCCAGCCCTGCAGGCGATGAACCCGGACTTCCCTTCCCTGTACCCGGATCCGGAAACGCTGCAAATTTTCGGCGTGGTGACAGCCTTCATTCATAAAACCCGGAGGGCAGACTGATGTTCGCCCTGGCTGACGTCAACTCCTTCTACGCCAGTTGCGAGAAGGTTTTCAGGCCGGATTTGCGCGGCAAACCTGTCGTCGTTCTCAGTAACAACGATGGCTGCGTTATTGCCCGGAGTGCTGAAGCCAAACTGCTGGGTATAAAGATGGGAACCCCCTGGTTCCAGCTCAAAGAGGCGCAGTTTCCTGAAAAATTGTACGTTTTTTCCAGCAACTACGAGCTCTACGCGAGCCTGAGTAACCGTGTGGTCGCCCTGCTGGAAGAGCTGTCGCCCCGCGTCGAACAATACTCAATTGACGAATGTTTCCTGGATGCCCGGGGAATTGGCCACTGTATGGATCTGGAGGATTTTGGCAGGCAGCTGCGTGGGCATGTTCTCAGTGGAACCGGACTGACGATCGGTGTCGGCTTCGGCGCCACAAAAACACTGGCCAAATCGGCGCAGTGGGCGTCAAAGGAATGGCCACAATTCAGGGGGGTGCTGGCGCTGTCGCCCGATAATCCACGCAGAACGGCAAAATTACTCAGCCTGCAGCCGGTGGAAGAAATCTGGGGCGTGGGGAACCGGATAGCGAAAAAGCTGCACGTTATGGGGATCACCACCGCCCTACAGCTGTCGCTGACGAACCCTACATTTATCCGGAAAAACTTCAACGTAGTGCTGGAGCGCACGGTACGTGAGCTGAACGGCGAGAGTTGCATTTCACTGGAGGAAGCGCCGCCGCCTAAACAGCAGATTGTCTGCAGTCGCAGCTTCGGGCAGCGGATCACCACCTACGAAGAAATGCGCCAGGCCGTCTGCCAGTATGCCGAGCGCGCGGCGGAAAAGTTGCGCGGTGAGCGACAGTACTGCCGGCATATCAGCACCTTCATCAAGACATCCCCTTTTGCGGTTAATGAGCCGTATTACGGTAACGTGGCCACGGAAAAACTGCACACCCCTACCCGTGACACCCGGGACATTATCGCGGCTGCGGTCAGGTCTCTGGACAGAGATCTGGCTCGATGGCCACCGCTACGCAAAAGCGGGGATAATGCTCAATGATTTCAGTCCGAACGGCGTCGCGCAGCTGAATCTGTTCGATGACGTGCAGCCACGGCCGCACAGCGATGCGCTGATGAAGGTACTCGACGGCATTAATCATTCCGGACTCGGGAAAGTCTGGTTTGCCGGACGGGGTATTGCGCCGGACTGGCAGATGAAACGGGAGATGCTGTCACCGGCATATACCACCCGCTGGAAGGAGCTGCCGGTTGCCCGTTTCTGACCGTCGAAATGACAGACGGGACTTGCCGCAAGAGCTTACTTTACCGATCATACAGATGACTTGTCTCAGGGGGGGACCATGACAAATATCATTCTGTGTGATGTGACTGCCAGCATCAGCGAACTTAAAAACGATCCGGTGGCCACCGCCAGTGCCGGCGGCGGCTACCCGGTCGCGATTATTGACCGCAACCGCCCTGTTTTTTATTGTGTGCCCGCGGCTCTGTATGAACAAATGCTCGATGAGCTGGACGAAAAAGACCTAGTGCAAATGATAACAGAACGTCAAAACCAGCCGCTGCGTGAAGTGGATCTCAATCAGTATCTGTGATGTGCTCCGGTGCGAGGAGCAAGGAATGTATTAAGCCTATGTTACCCACTCGATGATCAATGCTGTCTTAAAACACTATAAAATCAATAAAATAGAATTATATCTGCATGTCGATACCATACAAAATACCATGGTAAGAAAACTTGGAGACTGTACTGATCGTGTCGCCCGACGCAAAACGCTTTTAGACTGACAACTTGCACACCACAAAGGATATTCATCCAAAAGCAGTTATTCAAAGAAGTCAACGCCCTGGGTTGGATCTTCCGCTTGCCTCCACCAGACTTACATCATCACGAAGCAATGTCACCATCGCTTCATGATGTGCTGTTATCTGCTGATCGTCCCAGTTTGTATTTCGGGTGATTTCCGCCATTCTCTTGAGCTTGGGACTTTGAAGTTCAATTGTATCCTTGAAGTTTTCGGCCTTTGCTCTGGGGAGGCTATTGCTGAATTTTGAGTTCGCGCTGACGCTTACGAGCGCGAGGTTGCCAAGCAGGTTAAGGCTAGAACCTGAAACAACCGCGCCCGACTGTTCTTTGTCAGGATGCTGTGGATAGAAGTGCTCAATGGAAGTTCTGAACTGAAATTTGAAATCTCGTTTTGAGGAGTCACTCAACAGAAGATAGTCGAGATACGAAAAGACGATACGGCTGATACCAAACCCTTGTGGTTGCTGATCTTTCTCAAAGGAGAATGTCTCTTTAACCTTGCTGCGGGCATATCCCTTCAACAAATCGGCAAGATCCGCATGTTTCACGTCTCGAGGGGCTTTAACGGAGAGCCAGCGAAGAACTTTGGTAATCCAGTGCATCGTTCGCGGAGAAGTGTAGGTAATCCGAAGCATGGACTGAAGCAGCAATACATCTCGGGTATGTGGGTCAGCACTCCCGTCCTCCTCTAAGCTTCCATTGCTGGCCGAGAAAACATGGATGTACGTCGGGGTTGGCTTCTTGTCCCCGCCTCCTTTTTTCAGTCGCTGGAGAGACCAATCGCCATCGTCACCGATGTTTGCCGTGAATTGACGCTTCAAGATGAAGCCATCGAAGAGGTTGCGGCACTTGAGAAGCATAAATGCAAAACTACGCACCCAATCGGCTTTAGCATCGGGTACATTATTTACGGCGTCGTCAAATGACTTGATGAGGCGCTTGTCGTCAAGCAGGCCTTCGTCTTCGACCTCATCGCCTTTCATAATTCTTAGAACGTGTAGCAGAAAGGCCGGAAACTCAATAGTCGAACGAAACCGCTCGTTGCCCTCGTCTTCAGTGGAATTTGACTCGAGCTCTTTAGCGTATTTTGACAACGCCTCATCCAAGGACAACGATACCCCTTCGGAGGATTGCCTTGATGAATTGATGCCGGATTGCGGACGACTTTCCATTAGCGAAGAGAAGCTGGTCACCTCCAGCCAGGACCATTCATCACCAAATACTTTGTTTCGCAAACTTGTGTCACCACGGGTCAGAGACATCTGGACATAAGAATCCATGTCAGCACAGGAATCCCAAACCCACGCAAAGCATTCGCGTTCATATTGATTGGGCAGTTTGCTCATCAGGCGAGCCTTAACAATATCAACCTGCTTGAGTTGCTGCCCACGAGTGTTCATGATCTCGAAGTAGCGATTGAGGTCGGTATTGGGTGGCAGCGAGGCACGGACGACAGTCACCTTCGTTAGCAAGAAATCGGAGAATTTTTCGCGTGAGCGATTAAGGTTTTCATTTTGTTTGAAGAACTGATTGATGATGCTGTAGCCTTCATGAATGCCAGCATCTGCATTACTCGTGGAGCCCTGCGGTCGAACGTGCTCCTTAGCCGCCTCCTGTGCTACTCGCAGCAGGGCCTCAGTTGCCCGTGCGCGCGACTCATATTGCAAGTGGCCTGCATGGCCAACCGACGGCTTCTCACCCTCACCGTCTTGCTCCAGGAAGGTAAGAAGCAGATAGAGGGTTGTAAGTCGTTGTTGTCCATCTATGACCTCGAACTCATCCTCTCTACCCCGCTTGATTACAACAAGGTTCCCAAGAAAATAGTTGTCCTGGCCCCCTACCACCGAGTCTTGAATATCGCTAATAAGTTGCTCAATCTGTTCGGCCCGCCAAGCATAGTTCCGTTGATAAATAGGAATCAGATAATTGTCAGTGAATAACTTGCCTACTGTTAACAGTTCAGGTTTCAACTCCTTCTTGCTCATTGCAGCCCCTTGATAAAAGCAACGAGTTCCTTTTCGTGGTTATCGCTGTATGGCTTACTTGTTATTGGAAGTTTGCGGACAACACTTCCAGTCATCGCATTACGTAGCAAAACAAAAGGCGATTTATTTGCATCGTTTTTACCTCGCGCTCGGTTGTCAGCAGATACAAATTGCACACGAAGTAACTCGACCCGCAAGGCATATGCCCATGCGAATAACCTATTTCGCACTTCATCTACATCTTCATCGCCAAACTTGTTTGTATAGCAAAGCAGCGCGGCAATGAACAATTCGTACACGTAGCGGTAGCGACTTTGAGATGGGCCAAAGTTTTTGAAACCTCTGTCAATAACCTCTTGTTCCAGTATCTTCAATTCGTCAAGCATGAATGTCACCATCTCGAAAAATGAGCGTCCTGCGATTATCGGGGCATCAAGCTGAAAGCGGCTGCGCCCGGCGTTTCGTGCATCATGTGTAGAGGATACCGACCATGCACTTAGAAGTGGCATAGCGGCTTGTGCTGCAAGGTGATATCGCAGATTTGGCGAAAATGACCTGTGGGATCGTGATGAAATGCCCTTGAACATGCCGATGTCCCGAATAGTAAATTCGAGCGAGCTTTCGCCTCGTGACCACTTGGATATCCGGTATAAAAAAGTAGAAAAAAGCCTGTCCAGATCCTCATCGTTTACGGCTTCCCAAGCCTCAACGACAGCCACTTTCATAGCAGCGGACTCATCGTGCATTTCGCGCAGGTGGTGTGCTTTGAGCAAGTCGTGAGGGGCAAGCGGTTTGCCGCGATAGTTCTGGGAATCAAAGACACGAAATGCCTCATCAATATCGTCCGTCACAATACGCACCAACTGACATTTGTGACAGATAAAATCCAAAAACTCTTTTTTATCTTCCAACTGCGACAGGCGCCTTTGAAGCTCTATCCAAACTAGGGAGACAGGAGTGTCGCTGTTACCAGACATCGAAATTTGATGATTTATCGGATCTAAGGCCGCAAGAATCATTCGCAAAGTCAGCAGGCGCTGCTGCCCGTCGAC
Source organism: Klebsiella sp. AqSCr (assembly GCF_008452795.1). Lineage (NCBI taxonomy): Bacteria > Pseudomonadati > Pseudomonadota > Gammaproteobacteria > Enterobacterales > Enterobacteriaceae > Klebsiella > Klebsiella sp. AqSCr. The sequence continues at coordinate 21,828 of NZ_MJDM01000022.1, read as the reverse complement.
TACATTGAGATACTCACCATCATCGTGAAGAATGATTGCACCCAAAACATAGGGAATATCTTTTCGTTCGGTATCTCGAAGAGCTTCGCTGATATCATCCACCAGTTGTAGAGCAGTCGATACATCCCAACTGTATGGGCGTTGATAGTTCGGTATCCGAAGGCCTTGCTTGAGTAGTTCATCCACGGTGACTGCACTAACACCGTTCTCTCCGTTAATCGCCATTCCTATGTCCCTTCATTGACGCTTTTCTATTTTCTCAGCGTATTTTCCGCAAACTTTATTCACCTATATGGATACTTCGATTCCGAGTGGCGGCTGTCTTGTTCACAATTTCTATCACGAGGTGCTCCTCTGGCGCATATTTAACGATCTGGGGCAAGGGTCGAGAGAGCGGTTCTGATCAAAGCGAGCATCGATGGCATCAGCACAGCGCTGCAATGCACCCGGTTGTCGATACCATGGCATTTGCTGATACGGTCACATGGTATTTGCTATATCTTCGATTCAGCGTCGGCCTTAAACCATAAAAAATGCCATTGATAATGCAGTCATATCATCAATGGCACTCACTAAATCAAATAAAACAATAGGCTAAATAATAGCCTCACTCCCACTCTATTATCAACTGCCTATATATCATATTAATTTACTTAGATTAAATATCAAATAAAATATCAATGCCATGACTAATGCCATATCTAAAAAATATGAACACAGGGTACATCTCCTGCTTATCTCACGCAGCCTAGAAACAGCATTACGATCCGATAAGCTGGCTCATAGCAAGACAGTACCCTCGGGTCGGGGTCTACTTCGCCGTGTAGTAGGGCGTTTCGCATAGCGTAGATCGTTTCAATCAATCCCGACAATAGCTCTTCAGGGGAGCACTGAAACTCCATCGCCCCGACTTGCAGGCGATCGGCTCCACCACGCAGTAGGTCGCGCCTCGGGCGCGGGTTGCAGCCGTCATAGAGCTGCCGCAGCGTCGTTTGCTGGGCTTTAGAGAGGTTCGCAGTAAAGTCTGCATGGCCATAGATCGTGTTCGGCTCATAATGCACCTGAACGTGCTGGAATTTCACGTTTCCATTGCGAACTGAGGTGACGGTGATCTGGATGTTTCCGCCCGCGATCTTCGGTGATGCTGCCAACTTACTGATTTAGTGTATGATGGTGTTTTTGAGGTGCTCCAGTGGCTTCTGTTTCTATCAGCTGTCCCTCCTGTTCAGCTACTGACGGGGTGGTGCGTAACGGCAAAAGCACCGCCGGACATCAGCGCTATCTCTGCTCTCACTGCCGTAAAACATGGCAACTGCAGTTCACTTACACCGCTTCTCAACCCGGTACGCACCAGAAAATCATTGATATGGCCATGAATGGTGTTGGATGCCGGGCAACCGCCCGCATTATGGGCGTTGGCCTCAACACGATTTTACGTCACTTAAAAAACTCAGGCCGCAGTCGGTAACCTCGCGCATACAGCCGGGCAGTGACGTCATCGTCTGCGCAGAAATGGACGAACAGTGGGGCTATGTCGGGGCTAAATCGCGCCAGCGCTGGCTGTTTTACGCGTATGACAGGCTCCGGAAGACGGTTGTTGCGCCGTATTCGGTGAACGCACTATGGCGACGCTGGGGCGTCTTATGAGCCTGCTGTCACCCTTTGACGTGGTGATATGGATGACGGATGGCTGGCCGCTGTATGAATCCCGCCTGAAGGGAAAGCTGCACGTAATCAGCAAGCGATATACGCAGCGAATTGAGCGGCATAACCTGAATCTGAGGCAGCACCTGGCACGGCTGGGACGGAAGTCGCTGTCGTTCTCAAAATCGGTGGAGCTGCATGACAAAGTCATCGGGCATTATCTGAACATAAAACACTATCAATAAGTTGGAGTCATTACCCTCAGAACCATTGTTAAAGCGGTACTGGGTAGATTTGAAGTCAATATCAGACCCCTCACTCTTATAACGCAGCATATTTAACAATTTGTCCATTTCAGTTCTCTTGCTTAGGTTTCATTAACATATTTTAAATAAGCCACTGTCTGAGTGATTGTGTCTGGTACGCAGAACAAACAGGACCTTCATTCAGTTGCTCCACTCAAACTGTGATTAGCTACTTCCGCTTTTTTCACAAAGCGGACGATATCCCGTTAAAGCGCTTGCATATACTGTAAAACAAAATTCAATACCCGGTAAAAGAAAGCTTGGCTTCCAGCCAGTAATATGAGGTCCTGTTTGCTTGTTGTACTGTCCCCTCATCCGTAGACAAATTTCATCCTCGCAGAGAGGCCTATTAGAAAGTCTTCGGGCTTAATCCATAGAGGAAGTTGTGGCGTCAGATATGATTGCAGGGCACTTCAATGTAATCAAATATATCCTGCCGGGCCATGGCCCGGGCTTGATATATTCACTTCCTTACACGCACTTATATGAGTAAACAAGAAACGATGCTGCCTTAGCATTATCCCAGCAATTGCTACTTTAGACATGCTTTAGCTCTAACATTGGAACAATACTACTCTTTTGTACCTTTGCCGATGTCGGCATGGTACTCACCTTCACAAATTCAATGACAGCCATATGGTAATTTTTTACTAATTTTTGGCGCGCCATTATGAAGTTAGTCGAGTGACCTGCCCCCAGGATTAGATACAACCGTGAGTTAGTAAGGTCGGTTTGTTTACCTTCACATTTTCCATTTCGCCACCGTGCTGCAAACTCTGATGGCGTCTGATAATTCAGTGCTGAATGTGGACGACACTCGTTATAATCCTGCCGCCAGTCATTAATGATTTTCCTTGCGTGAACGATATCGCTGAACCAGTGCTCATTCAGGCATTCATCGCGAAATCGTCCGTTAAAGCTCTCAATAAATCCGTTCTGCGTTGGCTTCCCGGCTGGATTAAGCGCAACTCAACACCATGCTCAAAGGCCCATTGATCCAGTGCACGGCAAGTGAACTCCGGCCCCTGGTCAGTTCTTATCGTCGCCGGATAGCCTCGAAACAGTGCAATGCTGTCCAGAATACGCGAGACCTGAACGCCTGAAATCCCAAAGGCAACAGTGACCGTCAGGCATTCCTTTGTGAAATCATCGACGCAGGTAAGACACTTGATCCTGCGACCGGTGGAAAGTGCGTCCATGACGAAATCCATCGACCAGGTCAGATTGGGCGCCGCCGGACGGAGCAGCGGCAGACGTTCTGTTGCCAGCACTTTACGACGTCTTCTGCGTTTTACGCCCAGGCCACTGAGGTGATAAAGCCGGTACACGCGCTTATGATTAACATGAAGCCCTTCACGGCGCAGCAACTGCCAAATACGACGGTAGCCAAAACGCCTGTGCTCCAGTGCCAGCTCAGTGATGCGCCCTGATAAATGCGCATCAGCAGCCGGACGGTGAGCCTCATAGCGGCAGGTCGACAGGGATAAACCTGTAAACCTGCAGGCACGACGTTGCGACAGACCGGTCGCATCACACATCAACATCACGGCTTCCCGCTTCTGGTCTGTCGTCAGTACTTTCGCCCAAGAGCCACCTGAAGCGCCTCTTTATCCAGCATGGCTTCGGCAAGCAGCTTCTTGAGTCTGGCGTTCTCTTCCTCAAGCGACTTCAGGCGCTTAACTTCAGGCACCTCCATACCGCCATACTTCTTACGCCAGGTGTAAAACGTGGCATCGGAAATGGCATGCTTGCGGCAGAGTTCACGGGCGGGTACCCCAGCTTCGGCTTCGCGGAGAATACTGATGATCTGTTCGTCGGAAAAACGCTTCTTCATGGGGATGTCCTCATGTGGCTTATGAAGACATTACTAACATCGGGGTGTACTAATCAACGGGGAGCAGGTCACGAGCTATATATTGGCAATGTGAGAGTCAAGAGGCTGGATTTACATCATAAGTCTTTCAAGAAGCTACCCACATGTATATCCCCGTCACTGTGGATAAACAATCTATTGAGTCTTATTCATCTGCATAACCTGTGATAAGTAATGTCTCTGAAATCCCCAGATCATACAGTGTGACGAAATGCATGATGTGGCTATGCTGATGACGGAATGATGTTATTCACCCTGGGTTGTGAAAATAGCCTGGATTGGTTACTTGCCGGACGAAGGTCTGAACAGCGCGTAGCGGCAGCAATTGACCTTTAAAAACTGGAGGAGATTAAACCGAATACACTGCGAAATTTGACAAATTGTACTCAGTATACTCGGCTCTAATCCCGATCCATTACTATTCAATCGCCAGATATTTCAGTTCTGCTGCAAGATTATTCCGCTCTTCGTGATGCAATCATGTCAAAAATCAGTTCGTCATTGACATCAATGCAACCATGGTCCCAGGCTGATAACCTGACCGACGATGCAGGTGGGACCGTGGTCCCAGGCTGGAAACCTAAACAACGATGCAGGTGGGACCGTGGTCCCAGGCAGCTAAGCTGACCGACGACGCAGGTGGGACCGTGGTCCCAGAAAGATAACCTGACCGACGATGCAGGTGGGACCGTGGTCTCAGAGAGAATATTTAGGCCAGTTATGTTTTCTGGCCTGTGAGAAAGGAAATGAAGTAAAGGGAGATAACCGTAGACTAAAGCGTGTCCGCATCAGACTCCTGGTTTCTCAAGCTCCTTAAGAATGGCTTCTATTTTCTCTATACACTCCACAGGAATGCGGGACCTATCCAGATTAAGCACCATTTTATCGCCCTTATACAATGCTGTTGCCCCTGGAGCAAACTGATGACGTGAGCTCAGATTAACCCTTGGAGAGGGAGATTGTTTCAGTACGGATGTTAAAAGACTAATGACCTCTTCAGCTTCAAAGATTAGTCCCGCTTTCTTCTGATCGTGGAGAGTCTCAGCCTGCTGCTTCAGTAATTCTTCTTTATCTGCAAAAGCCTTCTGAAGGGCTTCACCTGACCGGGCAGACAGTTCTCCAGGATGTGCAAACAGGGCAACAACGGATTTAGGCAGTTTGGCCGTATTAATACAGCGGGTAATGATCTTACGAGAGATGTTTTCCGCATCGGCAAGCGCAGAAATATTTCCTGCAAACTCATTCTGCAGCCGGCTTGTATAACGCAGGCCACGTTCATAAGCACTCGTCGGCCGATAATCGTTACCCAGTCGGGACAATGCAGCCATCTGCTCATCGTCCAGTTCACCAACCAGAACGCGATAATCACTTTCCGTCAGGATTGCGGCTTTACGGCGACGGCTGCCGTCTGCAATTTCTATGACATCAGAAACCCGGCGGCCGAAAGCTGGAGTCTGCTGACCGGTCAGTAAAAATGAAGGAATGAGATCATCCAGAGCATCTTCGGTAAGTAGTTCCTGATCGCGCTCATTGCCTGACCATACGCGTGAAGCGCTCTCAACAGAGTCTCCCCGGAGCACCTCAAGGGTAAATTTTACTTCCCGTCCACATACCGGAAGAGAGATAGCATTACCTCGGGCCATAGCACCCACGCGCGCAATTAATGAATCCACCATAGGTGCGGCTGGCGCCGGTGATGAAGTATCTTCAGTCGATTGAGTATGTGTGGTATGTCTTGGAATGACAGGAGCACGCTTCATTATCTAATCTCCCAGCGTGGTTTAATCAGACGATCAAAAATCTCATTGCAAACAGGTTCCCATATAGAGAGGGCATTACGCCAGGCGCCAGTTGAAGAACGTTGATCAATAGCCTGTTCAAAAACGGTTCTCATACGGATCTGACCTTTACCGACTTCATCCGTTTCGCGCACAACATTTTTAAGGACCATGCTTCCCCAGGCATCCCGAATTTGTTCTTCCATCCACGGGGACTGCGAGCCGTTATTATTACTGTATTTAGTAAGCAGAATACGGACATCTGGCTCAAAGCCTTTAAGATCCACGTTCTTAAGCAGGTCACGCAGCATATCGAAAAACTGCAGTGCGGAGGTGTAGTCGAAAAGCTCTGCCGGAGTAGGGACAATCAGTACATCAGCAGCGCATACAACATTTATCGTACCGATACCAAGGTTGGGTGCACTGTCGATAACTATCACGTCATAATCATGAGCGATAGTTTCAATGGCCAGACGGAGCATCAGGTGCGGGTCAGCAGGTAATTTGCCTTCGTCAAATTTCCCCATCAGCTCGGTTTCAATGCGGTGCAGTGCCAGACAGGACGGGATGATATCAAGGCCAGGCCAGCAGGTGGGCTTTATAGCGTAGCTGGCGTCATCCTTTTCCCCAAGATAAAAGGGCAGGAGAGTGTCCTCAGCATGAATATGAAGATCGGGCACCCATCCGTGATACATAGAAGCAGTTCCCTGTGGGTCATTGCCTTCAACAAGCAGAACACGGAGTCCTTTCAGAGCAAGATCCTGAGCCAGGTGAACGGATACTGAGGTTTTGTAAACACCACCTTTGTGAGCAGCAACACCAATCACCGGCGGAAACGCATCTTCAGCACGGCGCAGTCGTGTACCAAATACATCCCGCATGTGATTGATTTGCTCGATGGTATAACCAACGCGTTGCTCAACTCTCCCACGGGTTTCCATATCAGGGTGCGGCAGCCGGCCAGCTTTCTCGGCATCCCTGATAGCCTGAGATGACACGCCAACTAAATCAGCTGCTTCACCAATCCTCCAGCGCCGGGTTATTTTCCGGGCTTCCGGACTGTCATCATTAAACTGCGCAATGGCGATTGCTTTCGTCATTTCATGACCAGCACTTATGCACTGGTTGAGTGTATCCATGAGTCCCATACTGAACATCCTTTAATCTTCACTTTGCATTATTTTATTAAATCTTGGAATTTATTGCAAAGCAACAATAAAAACGCAAAGTGCACGAAAAAGTGCAAAGTGAACCGCATTGGGTGATGCAAAGAACGCAGGGGATTACAAAAGAGTACATACCGCAGTCAATATTAATCACTGCCGCTCGCCGCAGTAAGCGATCTCACGGAGTGAGAAAGCGGCGAGGAAGCGGAAAATCACAGAATTCACAGATTGCACGTACGTCGGGTTGCTAAAGATGGCTCTGGATAAGCCAGTTATAATGAAATTGACTGCGGTATGTAATATATTGACTATGGTATGATGCTTACCGCATCTGTGTCGAGAAAGAGGAAAGACGACTCAGCATACCGCAGTCAATGTTTCATTGTTGTACCTGTAGATCTCAATCTTCCAGAGCGTATTCAGGAAAATCAGGCCAGGGTTCTGGATATCTGGTATGGCGCTTCCGGCCTTGTATCTGGGTTATTCATGGTCTCGATCCAATAATTGATCCCAAGGAGATCATAGTGAGATCCAAAAGAGATCCCCGGATCGCTCCAGCATGCGCTGTAACTGGCTTTAACGTCTGTCTGGATCGACTGCGGAATGTAAAATGTTGACTGTTATATGCATAATCTAATACTGTGATATGCAACGGTATTTACAGAGGTATGTATATCCGTTGACTGCGATACGTATTACTACATCCTTTTGTGGATAACCGTTGAGGATCAAGATGACGAGCGAAAATAACAGCTTACTTCTGAACCTTCAGGAAGTTGATAAGACAACCGGCGAAGTTGTTAAGCTGGATGTCAACAGCACCAGTACCGTGCAGCCAGTAGCGCTCATGAGACTCGGTCTCTTCGTCCCAACTCTGAAATCAACAGGGAAGAGCAAGGCGAACCGGAAAAACGTTACAGACGCGACTGAGGAGCTTGTACAGCTGTCCATTGCCAAAAGCGAAGGGTACACTGACGTTAAGATCACCGGTTCGCGTCTTGATATGGACACGGATTTTAAAGTCTGGCTGGGGATAATTCGCTCCATGTCGGAGTATGGGGTAAAAAGTGACACCCTGGAACTGTCGTTCGTCGAATTCGTTAAGATGTGCGGATTTGACTCCCGTCGTTCAAACAAAAAAATGCGCGATCGCATCAGTAATTCCCTGTTTAAACTCGCCTCGGTTACGTTGAAGTTCCAGAGCGAGACCAAAGGATGGACCACCCATCTGGTGCAGTCAGCCTATTATGACATCAACGAGGATATCGTTGAGATCAAGGCTGAACCTAAGCTGTTTGAGCTTTACCACATGGACAGAAGGGTACTGCTGCGGCTGAAAGCCATTGACGCCCTGCAGCGCAAGGAATCAGCCCAGGCGCTTTATACCTACATCGAAAGTCTTCCCCAGAATCCTGCACCTATTTCCATGAAACGGATGCGTGAGCGGCTGAATCTCACCTCAAATGTCTATACGCAGAACCACACGGTGCGTAAGGCGATGGAGCAGCTGCGGGATATTGGTTATCTGGATTACACCGAGTTTAAACGTGGCCGAGCCACCTATTTCAGCGTGCATTATCGCAACCCCAAACTCATCAGTGGCCCTGTGAAGGTTCCGCGCAATGAGGAAGAAGAGAAGGCGCCAGAGCAAAATTATGACGAAGTCATTAAGGCGCTGAAGGCTGCGGGCATCGATCCTCTTAAACTGGCTGAAGCCCTCTCAGCGATGAAGCCAGAAAATTGACTGCGATATGCATATCATGACTGCCGTATGCCGCTAAGGACATTCCATTGACTGTGATATGCATCACGCATACCGCAGTCAATATTTATTCTCTATCATGTCTGCCCGGATCGAACAATATTGACTGTAATATGTGATTTCGGGTCTTGATACGCAGATATTGACTACGGCATGCGGGTTTAACGGGGGTATTCCCTGGTCTGTTCACTATTTCATGGGTGATAACATGCCACAGTCAATTTTTCAGTAAAGCTCTATACCCCTTACGAAGATCTCAATCGGATGCTGAGACGGTCATGTTACCTGATGGTATCCGTTCCCCTGTGTACTGCAGATTTAGCCCGGCAGGATGAGACTGCAGCTGTTTGTATAACCCGGCGCCAGCTTCACGCTGCTAAATGCGATCAGGAAACGGGAGCCGGATGGCAGAAAAATGTGGGCCACAGATGGTCAATGACTGTCGCATTTAACGGGATGATTCGCTGAGCTTTCAGGAAATAACGCACCGTGGGATGCACGGCCAGAATGCCTGCATTGTGCCCTGTCTTGTCTGCGGTATGTTGATGCCTGCAGGATTGCAGGTCACCGGGTAAGACCACGGCGGTTCAGTCATCAGCATGATGGACTGGTGTGCTGGAGCAGGGAGGGGGCTGAATGCGCTCTGCTCCTGTATTCCGTATTAGCGGAATACAGGACGTCATGCCAGGCGTGCCAATCTCAGCCGGCCGGGGGCAGGGAGCGAAGGATCTCCGCGGCATCGCGACCGTCACCGGTAAAGGGAACGGCCAGGGTGGCAGCCATGTCCAGCGCAAATACCCGGGTATAGACTTCCATCGAGCGCGGATCCTTATGCCCGGCCAGTGCCTGGATGACCTTCCTGGGCTGCCGGTGATAAAGCATGTGCATAATATAGCTGTGACGGAAAGTATGCGGCGTCACGGGGATCGAAAAATGCACGCCGTCAGCTTCAGCCCGCTTCACCGCCTGTTTCAGCCAGTTGCGCATTGTCTCATCCGTGACCGGCCATAACGGCTCACGCCGGCGGGGGCGGGTGGTGACCATCCAGCTTTCCATCTGACGCACAAAACTGGCATCCGTCAGCGGCACCAGTCGCACTTCATCTTTTGGTGGCCGCCCGCGCCGCGCGCGCACTTTCTCCGACAGCACCCTAACAAACGGGCGCAGACCATCCAGGTCGAACGATTCCGGGGTGAGCGTCCGGGCTTCACCGATACGGATCCCGGTATTCCACATGGTGGCGAACAACATGTGGTGACGCTGGTCAGGCATATACCAGAGGAGGGCGCTCACTTCCGGCGCCAGGAGGTAAGCCGGCGTGGCACCTGTTGAGGTGGCCATCCGCCGGAGTGCCACCGCGGTCGCAAAATCAACGCCCGGGGCGATCGGCAGCAGGGAGACGCGTTCTGGTGAATTCTGCAGGGGAATGATGCTGTTCATGAGTTATTTTTCACGTAGCGCACGCACTGTTTATGGATACAGGTATTTTGCACCTGACGGGCCGATCCTGCCATGACAATAAATCGCAGCGCGCGGATCTTTTTGTTGTCTTATCCCGCATTATTGCGGGTAAAACCAAATACGTAAAGGATCCTTTTTCTGCTCAGATCCTCCATGAAGCCAGTCATGACGCGGGTTGATGGCTGTTTTACGGTTTTTGGGAGAATTGGAGTAATGCCAGGATGTACATGTTAGGCAGGAAACAGAAGAGAAGAGAGCGCTACGCGATTTCCGGCCTGGTACACCCCTGTAACCTTGCGGGATTTCGCGTAACGCTTTCATAAGTTTACAACAGAAGAGAAAAGATAATTGCTGAAAAATGAAGTCCGTAAGTTAAATAAAAAATCATGATCCGTCCGGCACTATGTACTTAGCTGTCGTTTAGGTCTTAGGTGTTTTTGCTAAATTACGATGGTATCCCTTGTAAGAGTAATCTGGCTTGTCCTGCACATCTTCAGGTGACAATTCAGTGCAATTTCAGGGATTAATCCTTTTGTCGTCTGCAGAATCTCTCTATAAACGGGCTGTTTGTTGGTTCGCCAGAAGGAAAAAATTTAGCGTCGCGCAGATTCAGGCTGTGTTGAACTTTTCTGTTCTGTATCAACAGTTCCTGTCTTAAGCTGATACAATATACCCTCAGTAGAAAATATTGGATAAGGAAACTATGTACCTTCCTGGACAATTTTCTTGAACCTTTCATGCCGTCTCGTCTTGTTCAGATTCAGAACTGCCATACGTTTCTTCAGCCACTGGTTTTCATAAGAAACCATGAAGATCAAGCATTAATGTCTTTACATTTATTTGAACAGATGCGCTTTAATTGTGCCACAAAAAATAAGTCATTGTAAGTTATGGCGATTTTTAATATACAAATCATTATGCATTCTGAATACATGGAAGTGTATAATGAGCGCTTCAGGTCACAGATGATTAGATGTAACAGTTCACTATTCATCATGATTTATTGGAAACTTGTTAAGTTTTATATGATTATGAGATATTGGGATTATTGAGTTCCAGGACAATTCTGATAAGATAGCGATAACCAACACTACCCTGCAATAACCACTCAAGATGAAAATTATGACAAACCATAAAGAAGAGAACAGGTTATTATCATTATATTCTATGGGGATCCTTGATACAAAATATGAAGAACGATTTGACAGATTGACGAGGATTGCCACCAAACTCTTTGATGTACCAATAGCACTTGTTTCATTAATTGATAGAGACAGGCAATGGTTTAAGTCATGTTATGGGCTGAAGATAAAAGAGACAGATAGAAGTGATTCATTTTGTACAATAGCAGTAGATCTTAGTGAACCATTAATAGTGCCCGATGCAAGCCTTGATCCAAGATTCAAAGAAAATAAATTAGTTAAAAATGATCCTTATATCCGGTTTTATGCAGGGCATCCCGTAAGACTGCCAGATGGTGAGATAGCTGGAACAATATGTATTATTGATACAGAACCAAGAGTATTAACCAGAGATGACTTCTTATTGCTTAAAGATTTAGCAGAAATCGTAGAGGATGAGTTTAGAATAATAAACGAAGCAACTACTGATCCTTTGACAGGTATATGTAACCGGCGTTCTTTCGCCCTAATGACGGATGAATCGTTAAGAAAAGCCAAAAAAAAGAAAAAAACATTCTGTGTTCTGATCATAGATCTCGATAATTTTAAACCAATCAATGATAACTTCGGTCATTCAGAAGGTAATGAAGTACTTTGCAATTTTGCAGATATGCTGGAAGATCTTAGTAGTTCAAAAAGCGTTGTTGCAAGATTAGGAGGTGATGAATTTGGTGTTCTATTACCCGAGTCAACCTATAAAGAAGCAGAAGAATTCCTTCATAAATTGAGGGCCGGGATTACCAGCTACAATCTTAATTCTCAAAAAAAATACAACATAGATTTTTCTGCAGGGATTATTGAATATGATGAGGAAATTCATACTGAATGCTCTGCTATCATGCAGGATGCAGACGAAAGAATGTATGAAATTAAAAAGGGAAAACGATAGTATATGAAAAAATAGGACATACAGCCCTATTTTTTTTGGCCCCTCAAAAAATCAATCAGTTGATCACCTGACAAAGGCTTCGAATAATAATAACCTTGAAATTCATCGCAATTCATATTTTTTAGCAATTCAAACTGTTCATTATTTTCCACACCTTCTGCGACTATACCTAAACTGAAAGCTTTTCCAAGAGACACTATGCTTCTTACAATAGATAAGTCCCGTGCAACGTGGGCAATACCACTAATGAATGTTCTGTCTAACTTAATCGCATCAAATGGAAATTCTCTTAGATAGTTGAGAGAGGAATATCCAGTCCCAAAATGGCTTTGTTGAATAAATCGAACTTTTGCTGAGTTGAAGGATCAGATCACGTATCTTCCCGACAACGCAGACCGTTCCGTGGCAAAGCAAAAGTTCAAAATCACCAACTGGCCCACCTACAATAAAGCCCTCATCAACCGTGGCTCCATAACTTTCTGGCTGGATGATGAAGCTATTCAGGCCTGGTATGAGTCAGCAACACCTTCTTCACGAGGCAGACCTCAGCGCTATTCTGACCTTGCCATCACGACTGTGCTGGTCATTAAACGCGTATTCAGGCTGACCCTGCGCGCTGCGCAGGGCTTTATTGATTCCATTTTTTCTCTGATGAACGTTCCGCTACGCTGCCCGGATTACAGCTGTGTCAGCAGGCGGGCAAAGTCGGTTAATGTCAGTTTCAAAACGCCCACCCAGGGTGAAATCGCACACCTGGTAATTGATTCCACCGGGCTGAAGGTCTTCGGTGAAGGCGAGTGTAAAGTCAAAAAGCATGGCCAGGAACGCCGTCGTATATGGCGAAAGTTGCATCTGGCAGTTGACAGCAACACACATGAAATCATCTGTGCAGACCTGTCGCTGAACAATGTGACGGACTCAGAAGCCTTCCCGGGTCTTATCCGGCAGACTCACAGAAAAATCAGGGCAGCATCGGCAGACGGCGCTTACGACACCCGGCTCTGTCACGATGAACTGCGGCGTAAGAAAATCAGCGCGCTTATCCCACCCCGAAAAGGTGCGGGTTACTGGCCCGGTGAATATGCAGACCGTAACCGTGCAGTGGCTAATCAGCAAATGACCGGGAGTAATGCGCGGTGGAAATGGACAACAGATTACAACCGTCGCTCGATAGCGGAAACGGCGATGTACCGGGTAAAACAGCTGTTCGGGGGTTCACTGACGCTGCGTGACTACGATGGTCAGGTTGCGGAGGCTATGGCCCTGGTACGAGCGCTGAACAAAATGACGAAAGCAGGTATGCCTGAAAGCGTGCGTATTGCCTGAAAACACAACCCGCTACGGGGGAGACTTACCCGAAATCTGATTTATTCAACAAAGCCTATAAAAGAAATAAAGAAAAAGATGAAACTGGCTAGCACATATGAGTTGTATCAATTCGCGTATATGTTAAAATCACTCACGGACTCGACCTAATCTCCTTTTTTAATTGTTAACACAGGTATTTTTATGTTATTGTATGTTGTTTTGTCTATTTCGCTGGTTTTATTATATGGGATGATAATAAAATATAAAGTGAAGTCAAGGAAATCACAGGGTACTGTAAAAAAGCCTATGGCAATCAGAAATAATAGAAATCTAAAGTAGATTCAAAGAGAATAGCTTTCGGGTATAAATGTAGTTATTCCGTCTTCAGTAAGTTAATGATAAATGCTTTACTCTACCTGATGTTATACAGGACGAGTTTTTCTCACTTTTATCTAATGTGTATATTGTTTTTTCTTTATATCTAAAACTGAAGTCATTGATTCCAGACAGGGCGCGATGACGGTAGTTATCCCGCCTTGTCATCGCACAAGAATACTGAAACTCTACGGCCAATCCGACTGACCAGAATAATCAGAATTATTATTGCACAACAAATTTCATTTTCCTCACGTCAGTGATTCCGGCGGGCGTTAAGTAAAAACGGAGATGTTCTGCCAAATAATTTATGATTTAATGTAGCTCTATATTATTTTTCCCGGAAATTAGTTGCAACAGATATATTCTGTCTTTCTCAATGAGAGCTGGAAATGTATCGCCAGCAGCTGCCAGCAGAGACCATACTTCCAGGATAGCATAGGCCTTTGTATATTCAAGTGCGAAACCTAACCCTTCCAGAGAACCTGCTCTGCGAATATGTTCACATATTGCATTTTCACATACCCGTGTTAAGGCTTCATAACTGAGCGAAAAATCATATTTTTTATCCATCTTAAGCTATCTTCACCCAAATGCAGATATCCGGTTACACGTTGCAATGCGTAACATTATCAATAATAACCCGATTATAACATGAATTTTCGTTTTGTAATGCCGATGTCACACAACATTTTACTCTGTTTTTTTCAAAAAAGAGTGTCTTTATTTTGGTGTACACCTAAGTGTGCGATCGCCCAGCAAGAAATGAATATTCGTTCTATACTAGTGGGTAAAAAACCGCATTACATGCATCGCTTAAAAGTTGCACCATGCATCTGGAGCCTTCACGAGGCTATTAATAACGCATGAATTATCTCTGTAAATCATAACCAGTATCTATCCGAACCATGTCACATTATTTGATTCATACCCGGGATGAGTAAGGCAAGAATAGGTATACTGGAATAGTATGTTCAGTGCCAGCTAATCGGTCAGTGAAGTTGGCGAAAATATAGCTTTATATCTTTTCAATTTGAGGGGAGATCTGCATGGTTAGTCGTAAGCTGGAACGTTTGATTAGCCCTGGAAAGTGGATACATAATCTATCAGTCCTCTCTTTATCGATTCTTTCAGCTGGTATATTTTTTTTGTATTATCTGAGAGCGTATCTTACCTGATTTTTCGGGATAAAATTAAAGACTATACTTCCGATGTGCTTGTTCGCTCTGAATCGCTCCTGGTTCAGACTGAATCTGTCAAGACTGCTGCAAAGTCACATTTGAATATAGGAGACAGTCCATGTACTAATGAAAATATCCTACATCTTCGGGTTGTAGTATGGCCCTATCCGTTGATTAAAGATGTTGGCTACATCATAAAAGGAGAATTAGCCTGTAGTGCTCTGTGGGGGAGTTTACGTCCCACCTTAAGTCTGGAACATTTTGATAAAAAATGGACTTCGCGGGAAGGAGTGTGGCTTTTTGGTATTAAGCTTATGGATGATATATCCGTCAATGGATATATTTCTGAAGGTATTATGGTGACCCTATCACCATTTGTCTTCAGACGATTCGAAACTGATATGTATTCAAAAAACTTTAGCGCTGTTGTCGGAAATAGTAAGCATGACAGGCATTACTTCAATATAGGACCTGATGCTCCTCTTCTTGATCGGCATGATAGCGTTCCACTAAGGTTTAGAGTGTTTAGGGCATGTAGCCTACATTATGATCTCTGTGTTGCAGGAGGTGGGTATTTTACGGGGATATTTTCAGAGCACTGGAGCATACAAATGTTATTAGTAACAGTGTCACTACTTTCCGGTTTAATGATTTATATTATCATTATGAACAGAGCAGAACTCAATAGTTCACTATCTGCAAGGTTTGTAAAGGCTTTGAAAAATGAAGCCCTGTCGCTGGTCTATCAACCTATTTACAGAATTGAAGACGGACAGATCTGCGGATTTGAGGCCTTGCTCAGATGGAAAGATGAAAGACTCGGGAATATTAGCCCTGAAGTATTTATACCGCTTTCTGAAAGGGAAGGGTTGCAGGAGGATGTGACTTTATTCGTCATTAACCATGCTATCCGAGAATTTATCCATACTGCTATTCAGAATGAAATATTTTTGAGCGTAAACATTAATCCAAGCGATCTTGATTCAGAAAAATTCAGGGATAAACTACTAGGATTAATTTCTGAATATAACATCCCATATAAAACAATCCTTCTTGAAATTACGGAGCGTCAAGGAGGGGATTTTGAAGGTATGAAAATTCACATTGATAAATATAAAAATCATGGTGTCAGGTTTGCCATCGATGACTTTGGGACAGGATATTCTAATCTTAATCTGGTAACTGCGCTTGATGTAGATGAAATAAAAATAGACAAATCGCTAACTAGTGCTATTGGTACTGAATCTTTACGATATGATCTTCTTCCCGGACTGCATGAGATGTTCCGCTCCATTGCAGATAAGATTGTGTTTGAGGGTGTAGAGACTCAGGAGCAGGTGAACTATCTGAAGACGTTCTGGCCACAGAGTTATGCTCAGGGCTGGTATTACTCCAGAGCGCTTCCGCTGGAAGAAGCGAGAAAACTTACCATCCGGGAATTGAACTGACCGGCACTTTCAGCGCAAACACTCAGCAATTGCTTGCCGATCAGCTGGTAGAAATTGAAGGGCAGTGTAATCACCTGCTGCTGGCGCAGGGGAAAGCGTTACTGAAAAGTCGTTCTGAACTGCTTAAATAACAGAGAAACCAGGATGTGATTTGATGCAAAACACGGAACAGCGAATGTAATATTTACTGAGATGAGCGAGCTTTGTCTCATAGTACAGAGGAGTCGGGGCTGCCAGTATCCGGTAGACAGCATTATTCGTCTGCAACATAACTCTGCTGGTTGCTGCGGATAACTACTCAGCGCCTTCCAGAGATGGCATTGATGAAAGTAGTAGAAAAAACCTGGAATCTTTGAAGATGTGTCCCTACCTCAGGGGGCTGGAGTGCCATCTGGCCCTAATTCAGCACAGTGCTGCAGATATGTGTTATGTACAAGTAGACACTGTCTTGAAAATCAGAAGTCGTTGAGGGTTGAATGCAATTCCAATATTTGCTTCAGCAGATAACGAGGACCGCTATCTATTGCATCTAGTGAATAGGAAGCCGTTTCCATTTTTCTCTAAAGCAACTGGTGTTGACATCCTGAATTCCTTCAAATGTCTGATATTCCTTTTTTCAAAGCACTAGAAAAATACCCGAAAGCTGTTAATCTAATACATTGACTGACCATACAGTACAGCGTTATTTTGTTGGGTTTACTTCACGTACTTTTTATTGTCGGATACTGTTGGGAAAAGACACAAAGAAGCAAGCCATTAAGCGGAATACTGCGTAGGGTTAGAATATACAATTAACTTTTCCGTGATAGGACTAGTGATAACAATATTTCCAGCATGGGCTGACAGGAGTATAGATGGAACTGCTCTCCATAGGTTAATACATCTCGCAATTAACACGCCCGCATATGCCACAAAACTGACGCCCATTCTCGGAATTTTTTTTGCCATTATCTTTCCTGCGGCCTAATTACTTTCCCCACAACTATGGTTTTTTATTAGAGTCTTCACCACTAAATAAATTATAATAAATTGATTTTATTAGACATCTGTCAGAATCTATATGGTCAGCACGTATTGCATGCTCTAATGTTTCAAATGCTAAATTATGCGCGGCCTCAGAAAATATCCCAGGCCAACCCTTACTCAGCATAGACAGTCCTTTAAGGACTCTTATCTGTATCTCCCTCATACCGGCACCATCGCGCGCGACAGGTGAGAAAAAGTCTTCCAGTAGATCGTTATTCTGAAGTGGTGCAACATGAACTGAAGGATATTTCACTTCTATTTCATCAGATTTATTCTGCGCGTAAGTGGAAAGTATACGAACACCTCTGCCAATGACATCAATGGCGGTTCCAGGATCGTTCACTGCGGGGGAAAGTGCCCGGCAGGCTATTTCGGCCATGACGCTAAGACAAAATCGGGGATCCTGAGCAAATGAACGTACATCCGAGACAATAATCGTCTCAAGTAAATCGGCGCTGATTGATGACTCCTGGCCTTGACTCAGGTACAAAACGGGCATGGATGGATGGATGAAACTGCCTGGCTGCGCCACGAGGTATACATGACGGGGATCATTGGTCAGCAGCTTGCTAAGTTTCACCATATTAATATATTCAACATAGCCAATCTTCTTCGGATAAACTGCAACCGTTCCTTTCGGCTGTTCATTGTTCTCAAGCCATGGATATCCGCCGAGACAGGGATTTCTTGCTCTCGCAATAAATGTTTCGATGGCCGCCTGTTCTACTTTTGCCGTTGTCTCACCTACCCTTCCCAGAGAGGTCAAATGCTGTATCCAGCGAAGCAATGTGATGAGGATTAAGGCAATGACAACCAGTGTGACAATGAATAAAATGACTCTCCCCCTTTCTCCATAAGCTCCCATACTGAGGGCAATAATCCCTACCAGACTGAAGAGAAAAGAACCGATGAAGGTGGCCAGTACATTTTGTGTGGTTACGTCTTCAACAACTAAACGCGTAGCTCTGGGAGTCACATTAGTAGTGGCTGAACCGTAGGCTGTGACCATGATACTCAACGAAAAAGTGGTCACTGCCAGCATACTCGATGCCAGTATGTTCAGAATGTTATCGACTGCTTCCGCACCAACCTTCACGGAAACCGACTCAGGTATCATTGATTTAAAAAGAATTGATAAAAGGGCCGTTATTATCGCGACAATGGCGAATAACGTTGCCCTGAACCATAGCTTTTTAACTGTCTGCTTCAGAATCCATTTCCAGCGTGAAATCATTCTGCATTCCTCATATTGCGGCCGGGATAAATAATTGCCGCCCCCAGGACGGCATGTTGCTATTAACGAACGAGGTGCAGGAAGTGCAGATGTTTTTCGTACTGGTCCAGTATGTCATTAATCAGCTGCTCCTGGTTCCAGCCCATCACATCATAATTTTGACCGCCTTCTTTGAGATATACCTCAGCGCGATAATATCTATGTTGTTCAGTCTGCTGCTCATTATTATCCATCGCGGCGAGCGCGAAGGTCGGTGAGCTATACCCGCGAAGCCTCACTTCATATATAAAATTCAGCTCGTTACCCAAATCGACTTCAAGACGAATACGATCCTCGACTGCGTCACTGATGTGGCTTATCGTCCCCTGCTTGTTCAGCTCTTCCTGAACCAGCGTCATGGCGGGCTGGATGACGTCGTCCATAAAACGTTTCACAAGAGATCGCTTCGGCAGATACGCGATATTGCGTAACCTTCTCTGCCAGGGAATTGGGTTACGTGCAGCCGTAGGAGCAATTGTCGC
This sequence comes from Klebsiella sp. AqSCr, assembly GCF_008452795.1. Classification (NCBI taxonomy): domain Bacteria; kingdom Pseudomonadati; phylum Pseudomonadota; class Gammaproteobacteria; order Enterobacterales; family Enterobacteriaceae; genus Klebsiella; species Klebsiella sp. AqSCr. Next base: position 2,676 of record NZ_MJDM01000022.1, on the reverse strand, counting down.
CATGCTCAGGCTTTCACGCTTGGTCAAATCCCGGCGCAAAGCTTTTAAAAGTCCGTATATGGATATCAGTAAGATCACTGAGAAAGGCAATGCACTCGCTATTGTCACTGTTTGCAGCGCACTTAGCCCTCCGGCAAGGAGAAGCGCAATTGCGACAATGCCCATGAGCGAGGCCCAAAATATTCGCTGCCAGACGGGTGTGTTTGCCACTCCACCTGTTGCCAGAGTATCAACTACCATTGCCCCCGAGTCAGCAGACGTGACAAAGAAGACGATGACCATCGCCATTGCGATGAATGACAGCACGGAAGAGAACGGGAAATGCTCCAGGAAATTAAACAGGGCCAGCGCCACATCCTGCTGAACAGTATTGGCGAGGTCTGTGGCCCCCTGGTTCATAATGAGATAGATCGCGCTGTTACCAAACACTGTCATCCACATTAGCGTAAAACCCGCGGGAACAAACAGCACGCCGGTGACAAACTCGCGAATGGTTCGCCCGCGGGAGACCCGTGCGATGAACATCCCCACAAACGGCGACCATGAAAGCCACCATCCCCAGTACAGTAATGTCCAGCCCCCCAGCCATTTGCTCGACTTAGGCTCATACGCGTAAAGGTTGAACGTTTTACTCACCAGTTCCGAAAGATAACCGCCCGTATTTTCCACAAATGACTTCAGCAGAAGCACGGTTGGTCCCAGACACAGGACCAGCGCCAGGAGCAACAACGCCAGACCCAGATTGAGCTCAGACAGGATACGTATTCCCTTATCCAGGCCGGACACCACTGAAATCGTCGCTAACCCCGTGATGACCACGATCAGAATAACCTGCACCGTTTCATTGATGGGCACCCCGAAAAGATGGTTCAAACCGGCATTCACCTGCAAAACGCCGTAACCCAGCGATGTCGCGACGCCAAAGACCGTGCCTATAACAGCGAAAATATCAACCGCATGGCCTACAGGCCCGTATATGCGATCGCCAATAATGGGATAGAGTGCGGAGCGCAGAGTTAAAGGCAGACCGTGACGGTAACTGAAGAACGCCAGAATCAGCGCCACAATGGCATAAATTGCCCATGCGTGCAGTCCCCAGTGGAAGAAGGTCAGACGCATTGCTTCCTTGGCTGCCGCAACGGTTTCTGGCGTGCCAACGGGAGGCGAAAGATAATGCATTACAGGTTCGGCAACGCCAAAGAACATCAGGCCGATCCCCATCCCTGCCGAAAAAAGCATCGCAAACCAGGAATGGTAGCTGAAATCAGGCTGCGCATGGTCCGGGCCCAGCTTGATATCACCGTAGCGTGAGAGTCCAAGGAACGTGACACTTAGTAAAATCAGGGCCACAGCAAGGATGTAGAACCAGCTGGCATTCGTGAAGATTTGTTGCTGTAGTAGTTTAAAATTTTTGTCGGCGACATCCGGGAATACGGCGGCAAAGGCGACAAGAAGGAAAATTAGCAAAGCAGATGTAAAGAATACCGCTTTGTTAATCTGGCTTGTAGACTTCTTCGGGATTGTATCATTATCACTCATAATCATTTATTCCATTAATTAAATCCGCACTGGATAGACGGTACTACCTTTCACAGAGTAGCAAAGTTCAACTGGCTATGCGGCGTTAATCGGAACGCATGGTGTAATGAGTTCCGATACAAATCACCCGATATTCGGTAATGACTCCAACTTACTGATAGTGTTTTATGTTCAGATAATGCCCGATGACCTTGTCATACAGCTCCACCGATTTTGAGAACGACAGTGACTTCCGTCCCAGCCTTGCCAGATGTTGTCGCAGATTCAGGTTATGTCGCTCAATGCGCTGAGTGTAACGCTTGCTGATAACGTGCAGCTTTCCCTTCAGGCGGGATTCATACAGCGGCCAGCCATCCGTCATCCATACCACGACCTCAAAGGCCGACAGCAGGCTCAGAAGACGCTCCAGTGTGGCCAGAGTGCGTTCACCGAAGACGTGCGCCACAACCGTCCTCCGTATCCTGTCATACGCGTAAAACAGCCAGCGCTGACGTGATTTAGCACCGACGTAGCCCCACTGTTCGTCCATTTCAGCGCAGACAATCACATCACTGCCCGGTTGTATGCGCGAGGTTACCGACTGCGGCCTGAGTTTTTTAAGTGACGTAAAACCGTGTTGAGGCCAACGCCCATAATGCGTGCACTGGCGCGACATCCGACGCCATTCATGGCCATATCAATGATTTTCTGGTGCGTACCGGGCTGAGAGGCGGTGTAAGTGAACTGTAGCTGCCATGTTTTACGGCAATGAGAGCAGAGATAGCGCTGATGTCCGGCAGTGCTTTTGCCGTTACGCACCACGCCTTCAGTAGCGGAGCAGGAAGGACATCTGATGGAAATGGAAGCCACGCAAGCACCTTAAAATCACCATCATACACTAAATCAGTAAGTTGGCAGCATTACCAATCATCTGTTCTCCAATGACTGGTCTAAAAACTAGTATTAAGACTATCACTTATTTAAGTGATATTGGTTGTCTGGAGATTCAGGGGGCCAGTCTAGTGATCTTGACCCTCCATCTCCGAACAGCTTTTGTATCTTAAGTTAACGATGTCCGCTGCCGCCGGTATTCCCTCGGGGAGTGATATCCCAGCGCGCTGTGCGGGTGGTTTTCATTGTAATGCGTGAACGCTACTG
>NZ_MJDM01000011.1:0-625 GCF_008452795.1 Klebsiella sp. AqSCr | reverse complement strand
CGCATCACACTGCCAACTGAATAACACATCCCCGTCAATACGGTTCTCGCTGTACGCTTACGCTTCTTTGGAGTACAACGTCTTTGCACGGATGATCTCATAGCTATAACCCCGACCTAACCGGTTGGACATCTTGATCAAACCGTTGAGCCCTTCGGTATAGCCATTGGTGAGTGAGAACGGCGCATCCCAGTAGGCAAAGATGTCGTCGTAATGGTTGTGTACCGTTTTTACCAGTTTTTTGAAAGGCTCCATGCCATAAGGCGGCAGGCTGTTCTTCCAAGCCTCAAAGGCGTTCTGAGCACTCTGCTTGTCGGGTTCGTCGTAGATGCAGAAGAAGGCTTCCTTGAAGTCATAGGCCATGGCAAGTGCTGGGATCGCCTGCTTTACAACCTCCAGCGCCTTTTGCTCTGCGGGCGTCAGGTTGCCGGGTCGCTTCAGGGTAAGCCAGCGAATGGACTTTTTGACGTAAATGCGATCTTCTTTGCTTAACTGTGCCTGGGTAATGACCCCAACTTACTGATAGTGTTTTATGTTCAGATAATGCCCGATGACCTTGTCATGCAGCTCCACCGATTTTGAGAACGACAGTGACTTCCGTCCCAGCCTTGCCAGATGTTGTCGC